>CAVPZP010000062.1:0-28078 GCA_963710215.1 Lewinellaceae bacterium
GATCTGGTCGGCGCGGGTGATGCGGTCGTGGGAGAAGCTGAGCCAGAAGATGGACCCCACGCGAACGACGGTGAGCGGGTAGGAACGGCTGCGGGTGTGGGCCTCGATGGTGTCGGCGAGGCGGTTGGTTTTTTCGGCGAGCGCTTCGTAGAAACCGGGGGCGAGGCACTGTTCGAGGGCGGCCTTGCCGGCGGCCATGGCAACGGGGTTGGCGGAGAGCGTGCCGGCCTGGTAGACGGGGCCGACGGGGGCGATGTAGTCCATGATCTCGGCCGAGGCGGCGTAGGCACCGACGGGGAAACCGCCGCCGATAATCTTGCCGAAGGTGATGATGTCGGGCGCCACGTCGTAGTGGCCGGCCGCGCCGGTGAAACCGACGCGAAAGCCGCTGATGACCTCGTCGAAAATGAGCAATACGTTGTGTTTCCATGCCTTGATGCGCAGGCACTGGAGCCAGCTACGGTCTTGCAGGAGCAGACCGTTGTTGGCGGGGATGGGTTCGACGATGATGGCCGCGATCTCGTGGGCGTGTTCAGTGAGGGTTTGCTCCAGCAGGTCGCGGTCGTTGAGGGGCAGGACGAGGGTTTGGCGCGAAACTCTCGGGGATGCCGGCCGAGGTACTGGTGCCGAGGGTGGCCAGGCCGGAGCCGGCCTTGACGAACAGCGAATCGACGTGGCCGTGGTAGCAGCCCTCGAATTTGAGGATCTTGTCGCGGCCGGTAACGCCCCGCGCCAGGCGGATGGCGGACATGACGGCCTCGGTGCCCGACGACACGAAGCGCAGCCGCTCGATGTAGGGGTGGTTGTCGAGGATAAGTTTGCCCAGTTCGTTGCCCAGGCGGTTGGGGGTGCCGAAACTGGTGCCTTCGGCCACGGTCCGGGTGACCTCCTCGCGGATGTGCGCATTGTTGTGGCCGTGGATGAGCGGCCCCCAGGAGCAGCAGAAGTCCAGGAACTCGTTATCGTCCTCGTCCGTGATGCGGCTGCCGTTCCCTGCTTGATGAATAGGGGCGGCCCGCTGACGCTCTTGAAGGCCCGCACCGGCGAATTGACGCCGCCGGGAAAATAGTGTTTGGCCTCGGCAAAAAGCCGGGCGGAAGTGGAACGGGGGATTCGGTCGGTAAACTGCATGG
This sequence comes from Lewinellaceae bacterium, assembly GCA_963710215.1. Classification (GTDB taxonomy): domain Bacteria; phylum Bacteroidota; class Bacteroidia; order Chitinophagales; family Saprospiraceae; genus Neolewinella. The sequence goes on from CAVPZP010000062.1 coordinate 1,134, forward strand.
CTGAGGTTTGGGAGGGCAAAGAACGCTATTGCCAATGGAAGACCGGTAAATTGTGCGTCATAGTGCGTACGGGGAAAGGGGTGGGCATTAGAACATTGAGGCGATAAGCAACCTCTACCATGAACAAACTACCCCAAAACGGGGGTATTAGATTAACGACCCCCAAAGACCATGAATGAAAAATCATCACTAGAACAATTAGCGGCACTACGCCGGGAAAATCGAGAGTTGCGGCAGCAGTTGGAACGCTCGGACAAAAACCGGAGAGTTTTCTTTACGCCATTGCCCATGATCTGCGCGCCCCGGTGCGGCATATTTCCAGTTTTACGGAAATACTGGAAGAGGACATGGGGGAGGCGATGTCGGAGGAGGGTGAAGAGACGTTCAGCCACATCAAGGCCGCCTCGGTCCGGCTGGGACTCATGATCGACGGATTTTATTACTGTCACGCAACCGTGGGCACCGCACCGTGCGGCAGGAGGTAAACTTGGCCCATACGGTGCAGCACGCTACTTCGGTAACGGAAAAACTGGAGCAGCGCGGTCGTTTGATAGGCATGGAAATGGTGGATCTGCCCATTATTCATTCCGATCAGGCGATGGTGGGGCAGGTTTTCAATCAACTGCTGAGAATTCCCTCAAGTTTACCCGAAACACCGATCCCTCTACCATCCGAGTAAGTAGCAAGGCCCGTGCGGAGGGCATCGAAGTGGTGGTGGCCGATGACGGGGTAGGCTTTGACATGAAGCATGCCGGGCGTCTCTTTCAGCTCTTCCAACGACTCGACTCATCGGGCGTGGAGGGAACGGGAATCGGTTTGGTGATCGTAAAGGAACTAATGACGAGCCTGGGCGGGCAAGTCACCATTGAAGCCAGCCCGGGCCGAGGATGTGAGGTCCACCTGCTGTTTCCTAATTGATTAGCTGACGATCGGTTAGTGTGAACAAATTGTATAGTCAGGGGATTAAACCAAAGACCGCCATTTTTTAAACTACCATGAGCAAAGTAATATTGATAGAAGACGATCCTCTGGATGCCGCATTGGCAATCCGTAACCTCCGCAAGGGAGGAATGCAGGAGGAGATCGTCCACCTGAGTGACGGGCAGGAATTTTTAACTTATCTGAAGGAAGACCCCGCCCGATTGAAAAACGCTAGCCTGGTCATGCTGGATTTGAAAATGCCCCGTTTTAGCGGTTTCGATGTACTGCAAGCAATGAAGGACGACAATTTGCTGGGTCATTTTCCCATCGTGGTATTTAGTTCTTCCCGTGACCGTGGTGATGTGGAACGTGCTTATGCCCTGGGTTGCAATGCCTACGTGCTGAAGCCTATTTCGCCTACTGAATACCGCTCCACCATCATGCAGATTCAGGATTTTTGGCTGCGTACGAATATTTTGCCGGCGGCCTGATCGGTCCGGTTAATGTAGCCGTATCAATGATGGATGTTGCGATTTAGATCACCGCGCAAATCCATCTTTCTTTCCCTCTTTTCCGTTTCTTCATTCCTCGTATCTTCGCGGCCATGTCCGTGATGCAAGAATCGACCGTACAACGCTACGCGCTGGAGTTCCTCCGGCGGCGCTACCGCTGGGTTGCCTGGGGCGGCAAGATATTTGCCGAACCCGAAGTGCGTACCAAGCCCGAGTACGGCGGCAAGCGCGCCGATGGACTGGTGGCCTATCACCACTGGATCTTCGGGACGACGGTGGTTTCCATGGAGGCCAAATCGCGCAAAACGATGCCCGCCATCCGGCCTTATCCCGACCGTTTGCAGCGGTGGCGCAACAGCCTGTGGGCGGGGCTGCTCATCAGCGTAGTGGCCGGCGGCGGATCGGCACTGTACCGGATGGACGAGCCGCTGTTTCGCTACGGGATGCCGCTCTTGTTTTTCGTGCTGGGCACCTTACTCTATTTCTTTTTGACGGCCAAACATTACGGTCATTACCAGCTAACGGTAGTGGCTCAGGTGGGTTTTTACCCCGGCAACCGGCGGTGGCTGGCCGTATCTGCCGACAGCCTGGATCACCTGCGCAAGCAAGATAAGGCCAAAATACTGCAACAAATCTGCCGTTCTCACGGTATCGGACTGCTGGAAGTCTATCCCGGCGGCCGCGTTTGTGTCCGGACGGGAGCCAGACGAACCTGGTGGCCGGGCCGCATTTATTTGCGCCGCTACCTGCGCTACCCCGAAATACAGGCGTATATTTAGGTCTGTGAGAGAGAAAGCGACCGACCGAACCGATTTATCAGAACCACCGCGAGAAAAAATGGCCGTAACCAAAGACCAAATCAACAATGCCCTTGCCGATCTACTGGCCCGCGATACGCGGGCTACATTGCCCGGCCTGGGCCAGTTTTACCTGCAACTACTGCCCGCCCAGACCGACCGCGTGGCCGGCCAGGTAAGCCCCCCCGCCAAGCGGGTACATTTTAATTCTAACCTGGTGCTGGACGACGGCCGTCTGGCCGATCGCCTGGCCGACCTGACGAGCATTTCCGCGCAGGCGGCCCGCTCGGAAATCGCCCTCTACGTCAATGACATCCGGGCGGCCACCGAACGCGGGGACATGGTGGAACTGGACGGATTGGGCCGCCTGCACCGCGACAGCCGCAATCACCTGAAGTTACTGGCCGCCGATACGAACTTCGACCGCAAATCTTTCGGCCTTCCCAAGGTCGACGCGGACATCATTATCCGCTCCGAACGGCGGCCTTCCGAAGTGCCGCTGACGCCCAAGGCTGCCACTCCCGCCCCGCCCAGGTATACGCCGCCGGCCAAAACCGCCGCGACGGTACGTACCAGCCCCGCCCCGCCGCCCGCCGCCGGGCAGCCGATCGGGACGGCCGTCAAAATCTCCCCCGCCGGGGCATGGCTGACGCGCAATATCTGGTACCTGACCGGCGGCCTGTTACTTCTTCTGCTCATCGGCGGCATTGCCTGTATCAATTCAGGTGGGGACGACGATAGCGACCCCATTGCGGCCACGCAACCCGGCGAGCGTACCGAGGTGCCGCAGGACCGGCTAAACGTGCCGCCCTCTACCGATCCCGTACTTGAGGAGCAGCCGGAACGCAACGATTTCAGTCCGGCATCGCCCGCGCCCGCCGCGCCGGAGACTGCCCCAGCCGCGCCCGCTGCCGCCCGGCACACGGCCGTTATCGCGGTGGGTATGTTCGGTAACGAAGCGAACGTAAACAAACTGACCAAGCGCCTGAAATCCAAAGGTTTCGATCCCGTCACCCAGGCCGAGGGCAACCTGACCCGGGTGGGGGTAAGCGTAGTTTACACCCAACCATCCGAGCTGGATGAAACCCTGGCCAAGGTCAAGCGCAACGTTGAGAAAACGGCCTTTGTGTTGACCATTGACGGCGTAAAGCAGTAGGACCGTCCGCGCATTTTTACCCGAACGAACCACCATCAGACTATGAAAATTGGAATTATCCGGGAGGGCAAGACCCCTTCCGACAGCCGTGTGCCGCTTATCCCCGCCCAGTGTGCCGAACTCATCGCCCAGGGCCACGACATCGTGGTGCAGCCCAGCAACGTGCGTACGTTTACCGACGAAGAATACCGGCAGGCGGGCGTGCCGCTGCGCGAAGACCTCACCGACCGCGACTTGCTGCTGGGCGTCAAGGAGGTGCCCATCGAGCAACTGATCCCGGACAAGGACTACTGCTTTTTTGCGCACGTCATCAAGGAACAGCCTTACAATCAGCCGCTGTTGCGGGCCGTCATGGACCGTCGTATCCGCCTCATGGATTACGAGGCATTTACCGGCGAGCGCGGCAAGCGGCTCATCGCCTTCGGCTATTTTGCCGGTATGGTGGGGGCACACAATGGCTTGTGGGCCTACGCTCAGCGTCACGCCGATCTCACTTTGCCCCGCCTCAAAGACCTGCGGGATTACGCCGAAGCCAGGGAAATCTACGCCGAAACCCACTTCCCGAAACTGCGCATTGTCCTCACCGGCACGGGCCGCGTGGGGCAGGGTGCCGCCAAGGTGCTGGACGACATGGGCATCCGCCGCGTGGAACCCGCCGACTACCTGAAAAAAAACTACGAGGAGGCGGTTTACACCGTTTTGATGTGCCGCCACTACGTTAAAAAATCCGACGGCGGCCCCTTCGACAAGGAAGAGTTCTACGCGTATCCCGAACGCTACGAAACGGCCTTTTTGCCTTACGCGCACCGTTCCGATATTTTTATCAACGGTATCTACTGGGATAACCGCGCCCCGGCGTTTTTTGCGGTCGAAGATATGCGATCGCCTGATTTCCGTGCCCGCGTGATCGCCGACGTTACCTGCGACATCGCCCCCGTGGCCTCCGTGCCCTCCACCCTGCGGCCGTCCACCATCGCCGATCCGGTCTACGGCTACGATCCCGTTTCCGCCTCCGAGGTCGAGCTTTCCGGCAACGGTTCGGATGGCACCTACGCCATCATGGCCGTCGATAACCTGCCCAACGAACTGCCCCGCGATGCGTCCACGGCATTCGGCCAAATGTTCATGGACAAGATTTTGCCGGAGTTCAACAAGAAGGACAGTGCCATCTTGCGCCGCGCTTCCGTCACCACGCGTGCGGGTGAATTGGGGCCGAAATTCCAGTACCTCACCGATTACGCGGCGGGCGTCGGCGTCGGCAGCTAAGGCGGATTACGGGGAGAAGGGTTGCGGTGGGCGTGTCCCCGGCCAGGGGGCCGGGGCCGGTCCCTTCCAGGCGCGCCTAACGGCTTGGCCCTGACGGGCTGTTCGCTACCGCTCCCCCCTTACAGGCACCTCACGCGGGGAGATAACGTAATAAGCGAGCAGGCAGAACATCTGGTAATTGATTCAGAGCGTTCATTTCTTATATTTCCCCTGCTCCATAGGGAGGGATCCACAACGAAGATCAATCCTTACTTTTCCCCCTGCCCCCAAAGGGGGTTCTATCTAATGGAGCCTTCACTCCTTCACCTCGAAAGATCGCTTTGCGGTCAAGAGAAGCAGTGCAGCTAATCCCTCCATCCTTCAATCCTTTCCATGTCCATCCAGGAAGAACACATCATACCCCGCGATATTAGCTGGCTTTCCTTCAACCACCGGGTGTTGCAGGAAGCCAAGGACCCCGCCGTGCCGCTATTCGAGCGGATCAAGTTTTTGGCGATCTATAGTTCTAACCTGGACGAGTTTTTTCGGGTGCGCATGGCCAACCACCGCAACCTGCTGCGGGTCAATAAGAAAACCAAGAAAGAACTGGACATCAGCCCGAAGCAGACGGTACGCACCATTCAGCGGATCGTGAATAAGCAGCAGGAGGAATTCGGGCGTATTTTCGAAAAGCAGATCATTCCGCAATTGCGGAAAAACGGCATCCATCTGCTGCGACGATTGGAACTGAACGACGAACAGCAGAAGTTCGTGGGCAACTATTTTCAGGAATATATGCTGCCCTTCGTACAGCCGGTACTGATCGTGAAGGATAAGATCCGGCCCTTTCTCAACAATGCCCAGCTCTACCTGAGCATCCAGATGCTGGATAAAAAGAATCCCAATAAGGGTGATGAATACGCACTGGTGAAAATTCCCAGCGATCACCTGCCGCGCTTTATCGAACTGCCCAGTGCCCCCGGCCGCCACGACGTGATCATGCTGGACGACATCGTCCGCAATTCGGTCAGTTGGATGTTTCCCGGCTACGACATTCAGGATACCTTTAGCATCAAACTCACCCGCGATGCCGAACTCTACATCGACGATGAGTTCAAGGGAGACCTGGTGCAAAAGATAAAGGCGAGTCTCATCAAGCGCCACGTCGGCCCCGCCAGCCGCTTCGTGTACGACCGCGAGATGCCGGCCGATTTCCTGAAATTCCTCAGCGACGTGTTCGAGTTGGAACGTTACGATACCCTGCGCGAGGGCCGCTACCATAACAATTTCGATTTCTTCGGCTTCCCGGATTTCGGTATGAAGCACCTCCGTGATCCCGGCCTGCCGCCCTTGTCCTACCGGCCGTTGGAGGATACGACCGATTTTTGGGAACAACTGCGCGAACGGGATCATATGATCACGGTCCCGTTTCATAAATACGAGTCGACCGTACGCTTTTTCGAGGAGGCCGCCGACGATCCGGCGGTAACGCACCTTAAGATCGTGCAGTACCGCGTGGCGCGTAAGTCGCGCATCATGAAAGCCATCATGCGGGCGGTGGCGGCCGGCAAACAGGTGTCGGTATTCATCGAGGTTAAGGCCCGGTTTGACGAGGAAGCCAACCTGCGCTGGGGAGAAAAGCTGGAGCGGGCAGGCGTCACCGTTCACTACAGTTTTCCGGGCGTGAAAGTACATAGCAAACTGGCCTTGGTGCGCCGCAACGAACCCGGCGGGGCGCAACTTTACGCCTACCTCTCTACCGGAAATTTTCACGAAGACACGGCCAAAATCTACAGTGATTTCGGCCTCTTTACCAGCGACCACCGCCTGACGGGGGAAGTAGCCCGGGTGTTTTCCTTCCTGGAAACGGTAAAGGTACCCGATCAACCCTTCGAGCACCTGATGGTGGGGCAGTTCAACCTGCGCGAGGGGCTGGAAAACCTGATCGACTACGAGATCGCCGAGGCCCGTGCCGGCCGCCCCGCCGGTATCACGCTGAAGATGAATAGCCTCCAGGACTGGCAGATGATCGACAAGCTCTACGAGGCATCCCGAGCGGGGGTACCGATCAATATGATCATCCGGGGCATTTGCTGCCTGATTCCCGGTCTGCCGGGGGTGAGCGAAAATATCTACGCCGTCAGTATCGTGGATCGTTACCTGGAGCACGCCCGCGTGTTCATGTTCCGTCACGGCGGCGAGGAGAAAATCTACCTCAGTTCGGCCGACTTTATGACCCGTAATCTTAGTTTCCGGGTGGAGACCACCTTCCCGATCTACGATCCCGCGATCAAGGAAGAGATCAAGGAATACCTTGCCACACAACTGGCCGATAACGTAAAGGCCCGCCTTCTTTCCGATCAAGAAACGAATGCCTACGTCACCAAGGGGGATCTGGCCATCCGGTCGCAGTTGGAAACCTACTATGCCCTAAAACGCCGCCAGGAAAACCTGACTGCCGCCGAGGAGGCCGCCGAAACCATGATCGAAGCCCGCGATGCGGCCGAGCTGCTGCGCGTGATGGAAGAGGATAACCCCACGCCCCCGCCGCTGGAACCCGAAGCGGGATTATGATAGCTCAATCTCCGTATACCCGCAGTCCTTCCCGGTAGGTGTCGGCGTGGGCATCGATGATATCGGCCAGCCGTTCGGAATAGCCGCCGCCCATGGCCACGGCCACGGGGAGGTTGCGTGCGCGGCAAGCCTCGAATACGGTGCGGTCCCGCTTCCGGCAGCCCGCGCGGGTGAGAGCCAGGCGGCCGAGTTTGTCCGTAGCCAGCACATCCACGCCGGAAAGGTAGAACACCAGGTCGGGGCCGAAATCGGCAAACAGGCGGGGTAGGCTAGTGCGCAGGGCGGCCAGGTATTCGGCATCCCCCGTGCCATCTGGCAGAGGGACATCCAGATCGGATTTTTCTTTGCGCAGGGGATAGTTCTTCGCTCCGTGCATACTAAAGGTGAAGACCTCCGGCCGGTCTTGGAAGATGGCCGCCGTCCCGTTTCCCTGGTGCACGTCCAGGTCGATGACCAGGATCCGCTCGGCTTCTTTGCGGTACAGCAGTTCGTTGGCCGCGATGGCAATATCATTAAAGACGCAAAACCCCTCGCCCCGGTCGGCAAACGAGTGGTGGGTGCCCCCGGCCACGTTGAGGGCCAGCCCCCGCCGCCGCGCGATCCGCGCGCACTCCAGCGTACCGCCCGCGATGACGCGCCCCCGGGCGATTAGTTCCGGCCGCATGGGGAAACCGATGGCGCGGATTTCCTTGGCGCTCAGGGTTTGGTTTTGCAGCTTGTCCCAAAATTCCCGCGTGTGGGTACGCAGGATGATGTCTTCGGCCAGTGGTTCGGGGGCGAAAAAATCGGCCTCCGTGATGGTGCCTTCGTAGAGCAGCTGCTCCGGCAACAGGCTGTATTTCTGCATCGGGAAGCGGTGCTTGGCCGGGAGCTGATAGCGGTAGATGGGGGAGAAGGCGATCTGGGGCAAGGAGTGAATGCGTGAAGGACTGAGTGAGTGAATGGAAGGTGCGTGAAAAATGGGGGGTACCGGAAGTAAAACGCCCAATTTAAAGGTAAGGATCGAGATCCCCCATATCGCGTGGGTTCAAATACCGATGTATCGTGTTCAGATCGAGGACGTCCACGTCCGAGCAGGGCGGCGTAGCCGGCTGCCCTTGATACGAGCGCGTGAGGCAGTTTACGTCTCGGACCTGGAGGTCCTCGACCTGAGCGGCGTACTAGCGCGTGAGGGCAGTTTACGTCTCAGTACCTGGAGGTCTTCGACCTGAGCGGCGTGTTAGCGCGTGAGGCAGTTTACGTCTCGGACCTGGAGGTCCTCGACCTGAGCGGCGAGAGCGACGGGTACGCGTGAGGTGCCCGGAGGGGCGTTAGCGCACGAAGTGCCGAGCGAACAGCGAAGCCCGGAGGGGACCGACGGCGAGGCGTTAGCCGAGGCGGCACGCCCCTCGTCGGGTTAGTAAGTAGTAGGTAAATTGTAGTAGGGAGTACCCTCATCACGAGTACATTACTACCCCTACCCAACTGCCCACTACAACCGCCAGACCGTCATTTTGTCTTTGAACGCCGTGCGATCATACAGTGCTTTGAGGTCCATCAGGATGGAGTCGGGGCGGCAGAGGGCGGTGAGGTCATCGGGGGTCAATTCGCGGTACCGGCGGTGGGAGACGGCCACGATGACGGCGTCGTAATCATCGCTGAGGCGGTCGACCAGGGTGAGTTTGTACTCGTGGGCGACCTCGTTGGGCGAGGCGTGGGGATCGGCGAGGTGGACGTTGACGGAGTAGTCCATCAGTTCGCGGGCCAGGTCGACGACCTTGCTATTGCGAATGTCGGCCACGTCCTCCTTGAAGGTGATGCCGAGGATGAGCACTTTAGCGCCGGAGGGGTTGCGGTCGCGGGCGATGAGCATCTGGATGAGGCGCTTGGCGATGAAGGCGGGCATGCCGTCGTTGACGCGGCGGCCGCTGAGGATGACCTGGGGGTCGTAGCCGAGCTGCTTGCTTTTGTGGAGCAGGTAGTAGGGGTCGACGCTGATGCAGTGGCCGCCGACCAGGCCGGGGGTGAAGCGCAGGAAATTCCACTTGGTGCCGGCGGCGTCGAGGACGGCCTGGGTGTCGATGTCGAGCCGGTCGAAGATGATGGCCAGTTCGTTGACGAAACTGATGTTGAGGTCGCGCTGGCTGTTTTCGATCACCTTGGCGGCCTCGGCCACCTTGATGCTCTCGGCGGCGAAAACACCGGCCGTGACGACGCTACTATAAAGGAGTCGGATTTCCTCCAGGGCCTCGGCATCGCTACCGCTGACGATCTTGAGGATCTTGTCTACGGTGTGCACCTTGTCGCCGGGGTTGATGCGCTCGGGGCTGTAGCCGATCTTGAAATCGGTGCCGAGCCGGAGGCCGCTTTCGCGCTCCAGGATGGGCAGGCAGTCTTCCTCCGTGCAGCCGGGATAGACGGTGGACTCGTAGACGACGTAGTCGCCGCGCTTGAGGGCCCGGCCCAGGTAGGCGGAGGCACCTTCCAATGGGCGCAGGTTGGGTACGCGGTGCCCATCTACGGGGGTGGGCACGGCCACGATGTGAAAATGCGCTCGTTTGTAGGTCGGCCGGATCGCTGGTGAAGGTGATGTCGGTATCGGCAAAAGCGGTGGGTTGCAGTTCCTCGCTCGGGTCTTGGCCGTTGCGCATCTGGGCCACGCGCTGCTCGTTGATGTCGAAACCGATCACGCGGTACTTGCGGGCCAAGAGCAGGGCCAGCGGCAGGCCCACGTAGCCGAGACCGGTGACGGAGATGGTTTTGGTCTTGTCAATGAGGTGTTGGTAAATCTGCATAGGGATGGTATGTGGGGGCGAAGGTAGTATTCAATGATTGAATGATTGAATGATTGAGTGATTGAGTGAGCCATATGTACTGTAAAGACGCAACATCTTGCGTCTACGAATGGCGAACCGCCATTTGGTACCCCACTACTAATTTTCGTCGATGAAAAACACCCCTTGGCCGGGCGCTCCTAGGTTTGGTCGGTGAAATCCTAGGAGCACTCTAACGAATTTGCCGGGAAAAGGCACTTCCCTCATCTTTGGTGCAACCTTTTAATCAAGTGGACCGACTATCCACACAAAGCACCCATATAATGAAAGCTTTTACCCATTTTGCCCTTATCGTGCTTTTCACCGTGAGCACCTATTTCACTGCCGCCGCCCTGCCGGGCGGCTTATTCGACCGTCTCGATGCCGGTCATGCCCCCATTACCCTCAGCCTCGATATGGTGCAACTGGAAGCCAACCGCCGCAATGAAGACTACCTGGCCGGCTCCTTTACTACCGGCGGTGCCGATATTCCCGTGAAAGTGCGGGTGCGCGGCCGCTACCGCCGCACGCACTGCGTGATGCCCCCGCTGAAACTGAAGTTTAATAAGGAGTGGCTGCGCGCCCACGGTCTGAACGATCACAACGACTTCAAACTGGTCACCCACTGCCTCGACGGCGAGGCCGGCATGGACGCCCTGCTGCGCGAGCAACTCGCCTACCAACTCTACGCCCAACTGACCGGCCGCAGCCTGCGCACCCAACTTGTAGACATCACCTACCACGACAGCAACACCGGCACCGACATCGAGAGCCGCGCCATCCTGATCGAGGATACCGACGAGATGGCCGAGCGCCTGAACGGTCGGGAGTGTGACGAATGTTACAATACGCCACTGGACCGGTACACAACCGGCAGTGCCGAGCTGTTAACATTGTTCCAGTACATGATCGGCAACAACGATTTCAGCTTGCGGATGCAACGCAACCTCAAGCTGGTGCAGACCGCCGAGGGCATGACGCCCGTGCCTTACGACTTCGATTTTTCCGCCCTGGTCGCCGCCGATTACCACAATAATCCGAACGAGGCGCGTCACCTGGTCTGGGAATTCCCCACCGCGCCCGATTTTTCGGCCGCCCGCGACCTGCTCCTTGCCAAAGAAGACGCCCTGCTGGCCACCGTTGCCGGTGCCCGGGACCTCTGCGGCGAATCGCGCCAGGAAATGAAGTGGCTGCTCAAAGAATTTTTCCGCGACCTGAAGAAGGACAAGATTCAGTTCGTCGTGGAGTAAAGATGTTTTAGTTGGAATCCCGTAACCCACTCGGGGTTACGGAAATTGTAGTGAATAGAACAGTGTTCGCCCGGCCCCGCAAGGGAGCCGGGCCTTTTTATGCCCGCCGCCCCCGGCCGGTCCAAAATCGTATCTTGCGCGGCCACCAATCTTACCCACCGCCTTGCCTTTTCTCCTGGTCCATCATCCGCTCTACTACCCCCTGGTTGCGCTGCTCGCCCTCACCTCGGCGGCCGCGCTGCTCACGGCCGCCCTGTTGCTGTTGCGCCGCCGGCAGCGGGCCACGCCCCGCGCCGCCGGCTGGATGATCCTGCTGCTCGCCGCCGTGGGCGGCACCCAGTTGCACCACCTGCTCAGTGCCGTGGGTGCATTCCAAACCTACCCCCGCTGGGAGTTTTTCCCCCTCTACCTCAGCCTCTCCATCGGCCCGCTCCTCTTCTTCTACGTCAAGTGCTTCCTCTACCCCCGCTACCAAGCCCGCCTCACCGACAGCAAGCACTTCCTGCCCGGCCTGGGCCAACTGGTCTACTTCGCGGTCAGTTTCCTGCTCTTCCGGTCCACCGGCACCGAGGCAACGGGCCGCTACTTCTACAACCCCTTCTACGGCGGCATCGAGCAGGGCCTCTTCATCGTCTCCCTGCCCTTTTACCTCCTCTTCGCCCGTCGCTACGTGCAGGTGCGCATCCGCCAATTCCGGCACCGCCCCCGCCTGCCGCGCAGCCTCTGGTACCTGCGCAAACTGCTGCGCATCACCTTCTACGCCTGGATGGTCTACGCCGCCCTCGCCCTCGGCGATTTTCTCACCCTCCACTTCTTCACCCTCAACCTGCGCTCCCTCGCCTGGTACACGGCCCTGCAATCCCTCTCCTTCGCCGGTCTCACGGCCTGGATCAGCGTGTACGGGTTTCAAATCGCTTTCTGGGGCGGAAGGTTGGTGAGGGAGTGAAGGGGGAACAAGGATTGAGGGATTGAGGGAAACAAGGATTGAGGGAATGAAGGATTGAAGGATTGATGGAACAAGGATTGAAGGATTGAGGGAATGAAGGATTGAGGGATTAGCAGCACTGCTTCTCTCGATCATGTATGATTTTTTGAGGTGAAGGAGTGAAGGCTGAGCGGGACTGATGTGAGCCTCCGCGATCTGGGGATCACGACCCTTGATGTACCTTCGATCACGACCCTTGAGGCTACCTTCCATCCTTCCATCCCTCAATCCTTGTAATGCATACTGCCTACTAAACCGACGGTGGGCGTGCCGCCTCGGCTAACGCCTCGCCGTCGGTCCCTTCCCGGCTCGCTGTTCGCTCGGTGCTTGCGCACTCCGCCGCTACGCGGACGGCCCGTCCAGGCACCTCACGCGAGGAGACGGTTGGCGATATATGGCAACTCTACCTTTTCTAAAAGAGGGAGACCAGGCCATTCCACCGCTGGATGATTAAATTTGTGATTGCCACGCTAATTTTCTCGCGTATCTTTATAGACCTTTATCTGATTTTTGTTAGGTTAAGGGTAGACTGTTTAATCTAGGCTGTCCAATCTATTTAGGTTTACCTACTACAGATTTAACTGTTTGTCAACTTCCCGTCACCCCTCTCCTCCGCAGCCTCATCGGTTCGGCCCTGCTGGATTGAATGTTTCTCGGAGGAGGAACCTGTGGTTAGGATTAGGTGTGAATCTGCTATTTACAGTTATTTTTTTCCGTACTAATATCATGAAAAAGCCCTGAACCGAAAATATCGATTCAGGGCTTTCAGCCTTAAGCTCTTGGTTTGCTTAGATTTAAAATTAATCTAATAACAAAAAAGATAAGTGCGATAATTGCGATTATAAAAAATCCAACAACTAAAAATTCACTGCCATTAAAAATCATAATGAGGTATTTTGAAAATAAAAGAAAAAAAGAAAGGCAAATGCTGAATACGCCCAAAAAATTGGATTTCATTAGATCGTTAGAAAATCTAAAATTAATCTAATAGTAGGAAATGACAAGTTGCTTTTCCTGAGTGAGAATGAAATAGAAAATCAGTCACATTCCTGACAGTCGTTAAGGTCATCATCGCATCGACTCGATCTCCAATCAATACGTATGGGCTTGTATACTTCGCCGGAATCTCCACCAAACAGATATCAATGCTTCCACTAAATGAATAAATGGTAGAACCATTTAAAACTTACTTCAATACTGAAACTGAAACAAATATAAGATGTTCATATTGGGGACAGACAAAGATCAACTTCGGTGGTGATTATCTTTAGAGGAACCACGCCGCTGGGCTGGTAGATTTGAAATCTGGAGGTTAGTCTTAACACATTCCCTGTTACGGGAAAAAGTTATGCGTGTCACGTACAATGGTAGGCTCGAAAACCTGATCCCGGTAGATATACTAATGTTTTAATTTGTTTAAACAAATATTTTTGTTATTACCGAGGAAGATCGCCTTAACGCGCGGGAGTTGCCTTTTTGAACCGAACTGTCCGATTTAGCTAGGTTTGCCCACCTATTAACTGGTCAGACAATGATTAGGTAGAGATCAGGTACGTAATTCTACGCATTCTTACGGGTAGATATACCCCTAATTATTCCCGTTTTCCTGATATATAAGAAGCGCCAAAGATATTTGAGCATTCTTAACGGCCACCGGTCAAAAACAACCCGTTTTATGCTCATCAAAAACATGAACCAACAAGAGCTGAAGTTACAGCTCGAAGCTACGTACAATGAAATGTACCAGCACCTTACGCCCGAGCAAAAGGCTCAGGCTACCCTGGACAAATTCGCTCAGGATGCGTTCGGCGCACTTCAAAATACGAAAGAACTAAACCTGTCCGCTCTCCCTAACGGGGCGATGGTCCCACGCTCTGCGGGGGCGTGCGCCGGCAACATTGTTGCCTCCATCGTGGACGGTGTCTCCGTCATTCTGGCTGCCGTGGGATTAGGTACCGGAGTAGGGAAAAAGGTCGCCGCATTTATGGTGGAAGAAATATCCGTAGAGGAAGCGAGAGGATTATTCGCAATTATCCAGAATCTCAGTGAAGGAGCCAGCCTGGCAACCAAACCTTTGGCAGCCTGAAAACTGACGCGGGGGTTGTTTAACCTCACCAGCATGGAAACCTTCATCAAAGGGGTATACAAAAGCATGCACTGGTGGGATGCGCTCATCGCCATCGGTGTAATAGCAGTACAACTGGTTGCCTGGTTTGCAACGGACGGAGTAGCTATCATTGCCACTCTGGCACTGGTTGCCAGTGCAGTTTACAGTTTCGTAAAAGACGTGGAAGGCTGCATACGGGAATGCGGCAAGGTTGACACTCCGCCTGTTCCGGGTCCGAATGATTATGGTGAACATAACATAGGCGACACCCTGGTGATGTCACGCGTCATGACGAAGCATGAGAAGCTGATTTCCGATAATGGAAAATACGGATTCTACTTCCAGGCCGATGGTAATCTCGGCGTTTATGATAATGGAGGTTGTGTCTGGGCGGCGGGAACCTACCACCGTGACGGTAAGGCACTGGTCATGCAGGAAGACGGTAACCTGGTCCTTTATAAGCATGACAGAAAAGATCCAGTCTGGAATACGGCTACTTACGGCAACGGTGAAGGATGCCGGTTGGTCATGCAAAACGACCGTAATTTGGTCGTTTACAATGATTCGAACCAACCCCTGTGGGCTACGAATACCAATATCTGAGCAATATCGCCGGTTTTGCGATCACAACCTACCCGGAAGGTGCTGTCAATAAGACGCACTCCGGGTAGGTTTTTTTTGCGGATCGCATGGTCGCCGTATCTTCAAACCCCAATCCCCCTCTCACACAAAAAACCCTCCCTTTACTGAACAATCCCGGCCGCACGGCTATCTTTGGGCTTTAACCCACTCTTGTCCATAGTTAAGCCCCCACATGCAGAATCGTACGGTCATTAATCAAGTAAGCCCGGAAATACAAGCCGGTCGTTTCCCCATCAAGCGCGTTGTCGGGCAGCGCGTGGATGTAACGGCCGTAATCTTCGGGGATGGGCACGACGCCCTGCGGGCCGAGGTACGCTACCGGCTGGAGGGCAACCGCCACTGGTCCGTTAATCCACTGGATGAACATCCTAATGACCGCTGGACCGGCTCTTTCCAGGTAACCGAGCGCGGCTTTTATGAGTACGAACTGGTGGCGTGGGTAGATCACCTGTTGACCTGGTACCGGGGCTTCAAGAAAAAGCGCAACGACGGCCAGGACATGAAGATCGAACTGGAGATCGGCTGCGGACTGTTGGAAGAGGCCGCCAAGGGGCATAAAAAAAACAAGGCCGTCAACGCACTGTCCATGTGCGACCGCCTGCGCGAAGACTACGACCAGGCCGTGGGCCTGGTGATGAGCGAGGAATTTGCCCACTTCATTGACGAACACGAATTCAAGCAGTTCCCCACCACCTACGAAAAAAATCTGCGCGTGCGCGTGGGCCGCGTGAAAGAACTGTACAGTAGCTGGTACGAGTTGTTTCCCCGCTCTACCTCGCCGGACATCAACCGCGCCGGAACCTTTAAGGACGTGGAAAACCTGCTGCCCCGCATCGAGGAACTCGGTTTCGACGTGCTTTACATGCCGCCCATCCATCCCATCGGCCGCCGTAACCGCAAGGGCCGTAACAACGCTACCGAGGCACAACCGGGAGAACCCGGCAGTCCCTGGGCCATCGGCTCGAAAGAGGGCGGGCACAAGGCCGTCCTGCCCGAACTGGGGAATATCACCGACTATAAGGAACTGATCGTAAAAGCCGAAGAACGCGGGATCGAGGTAGCCCTCGACCTGGCCTTCCAGTGCGCACCCGACCACCCTTACATCAAGCAGCACCCCGACTGGTTCATCTGGCGGCCCGACGGCAGCATCATGTATGCCGAAAACCCGCCCAAGAAGTACCAGGACATCGTACCGATCAACTTCGAGTCCAAAGACTGGGAAAACCTGTGGGAAGAACTAAAGAGCGTGGTCATCTACTGGTGCGAGGCCGGGGTGAAGATCTTCCGCGTGGATAACCCCCATACCAAGCCTTACCGCTTCTGGGAGTGGCTCATCCGGGAGGTGCAGGAGGTCTATCCCGATACCATTTTCCTGGCCGAGGCCTTTACCCGCCCCGCCATCATGGCCGAGCTGGCCAAGCGCGGTTTCACGCAGTCGTACAGCTACTTCACCTGGCGGCCCTCCGCCTCCGAACTGAAGCAGTACATCCTGGAACTCACCCAGACCGAACTCCGGGAATACATGCGCGCCAACTTCTGGCCCAATACCCCCGATATCCTCGCCTACGAGATGATGGACGCCGTGCCCGCGCAATTCATCAAACGCCTTATTCTGGCCGGCACCCTGTCCAGCAATTACGGTCTCTACGGCCCCAGCTACGAGGTGACCGAAAACCGGGGCAATACCAATGGCAAGGAAGAATATTATGACAGCGAAAAGTACATGGTTCGCCACTACGACTGGAGTTACCGCAACAAGATCACCGAGACCTACCAAAAACTTAACCAAGCCCGTCGTGACAACCCCGCGCTACAGCAGATGAACAACATCGTTTTCACCGGCTCCAACAACGACTCTTTCCTCAGCTACGTCAAGTGGAACGACGACCGCACTAACTTCATCTGGACGATCGTCAACTTCGATCCCTACAATACCCAGGCTACCTGGGTCAACGTGCCGCGCGAGGTGCTGGGCATCACCGGCCGCGTCAACCTCGGCCTGACGGATATATTCACCGGCCAAACCTTCTACTGGAAAGAGGAAGCAAATTTCGTGCAGTTGGACCCCGGTTACTGGCCGGCGCACGTGCTGCGGGTGACGGTGTACAATGATTGAATGATTGAATGATTGAATGATTGAATGATTGACCTCGAAAGATCGCTTTGCGATTTAGATAAGCAGCGCAGCTAATGACTGAATGATTGACCTCGAAAGATCGCTTTGCGATTTAGATAAGCAGCGCAGCTAATGACTGAATGATTGACCTCGAAAGATCGCTTTGCGATTTAGATAAGCAGCGCAGCTAATGACTGAATGATTGACCTCGAAAGATCGCTTTGCGATTTAGATAAGCAGCGCAGCTAATGATTGAATGACTAACCTCGAAAAATCGCTTTGCGATTTAGATAAGCAGCGCAGCTAATGACTGAATGATTGACCTCGAAAGATCGCTTTGCGATTTAGAGAAGCAGCGCAGCTAATGATTGAGTGACTGATCTCGAAAAATCGCTTTGCGATTTTGAGAAGCGGCGCAGCTAATGAGCCATATATACCGTAAGGACGCAATATCTTGCGTCTCCGAATGGCGAACCGCCATCCGGCCTCGATAGACTGACTGACTGATCTTGAAAAATCGCTTTGCGATTGAGAGAAGCACCACCGGGTGAGAGATTAACTAGTTGGGGGCTACGCCGGCACTTTACCTGCGGTGATCGTCGCAGGCTCCTCGGAGTTAGTAGGCGGCGTTGCCGCTGGTATTTTAGTGCGTTGGATAACCTGCGGTGATCGTCGCAAGCTTTACGGAGATCAACCTACGCGTGGAACCTTACCCCCTGCTCCAGAGGGGAAGGGGGTGAAGCGACAACTACCAAGCAACCGCACCCCTCTCCTCCCGCGATTTCAGGAGGTGGAATCACTGACTGTTAGCAAGTAGTTTTTAGACAAAAAGCTGATTCTTACCCCATGTCCGACATCCTTCTCCTTCTCGAAACCACCGGCACCTTTTGTTCCGTAGCCCTGGCGCGCGACGGGCGCATCATCGGGCACCGAGAAGGTGATGAACCCTACGAGCACGCCGCACGCCTCACGGTCTTCATTGACGAATTGATGCGGGAGACCGGTCTTGAAATGGCCGACCTGACCGCCGTTGCCCTCAGCAGCGGACCCGGCAGTTATACCAGTCTGCGCATCGGCGCAGCCACGGCCAAGGGTTTGGTCTTTGCCCTGGGGTGTGGCTTCGTGGCCGTGGATACCCTGGCCGCCCTGGCCGGGGCGGTTTCGGCTGGAGCCGCCAACAACATCATCCTGCCCGCCCAGGCTTCCCGCCGCAACGAGGTCTACGCCGCCGCCTACGCGGCCGACGGAACCAGGCACTGGGATACCCGCGCCCTGGTGGTGGAACCCGGCTGCCTGGATGAATTGCTGCTCACCGGACAACAGCTCATCGTGGCCGGTACCGGTGCGGAACTGGTGCGGAATACCTTGCCGGAGAATCCTGCCATTACTTATCAGACTACGGTACGGCCCCGGGCGGAATACCTCCTGCCCGCCGCCCGCCTTGCCCTGCAGAACGTAGCTTTTGACGATGCGGCAAGCTACCAACCCCGTTACCTCAAATCACCCTTTGTGACGAAGTCCAAAAAGCGGTTTTTCGGCAAGCTGCCGCTGGGGTAGGGGAGTACTGCAACGATTCAATCGGCGTAAAACACCTCAACTGTTTGCGATGATTTGTCCGGCCCGTTCCAAATCATGGGGCGTATCGATACCGATACTGGGTAGGTCAGTGATGGCAACGTGGACGGCGTAGCCTGCCTGGAGCCAGCGGAGTTGTTCGAGGCCCTCGGCTATTTCGTAGGGGGCGGGCGGAAGTTGGGTGAGGGCGAGCAAGGTTTCGCGGCGGTAGGCGTAGAGACCAACGTGGTGGTAGTGGAGACCTTTGTCCAGTCGGTCGGCTGCGGGCACGTCGCGCAAGTGAGGGATGGGCAAACGGCTAAAGTAAAGTGCCCGCCCTTTTTGGTCGAATACTACCTTTACCGTGGCGGTCGATTCCAGATCGGCGGCCTCGTCGATACGGCGGGCGAGGGTGGCGATATCCACCCCGGGGCGGAAGGCAGCCAGCAGGGTAGCCAGTTGGGCCTCGGCCACGAAGGGTTCGTCGCCCTGCACGTTGACCACGATGTCCACGTCCGTCCGGTCGGCTACTACTTCGGCCACGCGATCAGTGCCGCTGGGATGATCGGCCCGCGTGAGCACTACCCGGCCGCCGAAATCCGCTACGTGGGCGCGGATGCGTTCGTCGTCCGTCGCTACGATCACCTCGCTGAACAGCGACATGGCGGCCACCCGCTCGTAGACGTGCCGGATCAGCGACTTGCCGCCGATGAGCAATAATGGTTTACCCGGTAAGCGGGTGGCGGCATAGCGGGCGGGGATAACGGCAATCGGCATGGGGAGGGTTTTCGCGCTTTTTGAAGTGACGCCCGGCGGCGGTTAATTGCATACTTTTGTAACCGGCGGTGTTATCAGCACGAGCCGATTAGCGACCGACAAAACTACTAAATTACGTGGCGCAGCCTCCCAACGTATCGTTTCAAAACCTGGGCCGCATGAGCTATGCGGAAGCGTGGGTGTACCAAACCGAGTTACACGAAGCCGTCAAAGCCCGTAAAGTAGCCCACCGCAACGATCCCCAACCCGGGTTCCGGCAGGAGCATCACCTGCTTTTTGTCGAACATTCACCGGTCTATACCCTGGGCAAAAGCGGCTCGGTAGACCACCTGTTACTAAGCGAGGCGGAACTGGCCGCCGGGGGCTTTACCTACCACAAAATCAACCGCGGCGGTGACATCACCTACCACGGTCCCGGTCAGTTGGTGGTTTATCCCATCCTCGACTTGGACGAGTTTTTCACCGACGTGCACCGTTATGTGCGCAGTCTGGAGGAAGTTATCATCCGCACTTTGGCCGATTACGGCCTGACAGCCGAGCGGCTGGACGGCTACACCGGCGTCTGGTTACCCCAGACCGGCGTGTTGCCTGCCCGCAAGATTTGCGCTATCGGTGTACACCTCAGCCGGTGGGTTACGCTGCATGGATTGGCTTTTAATATCGACCCCGATCTTCGTCACTTTCGCAACATCATTCCCTGCGGCATTGCGGAGGACAATAAGGCGGTCACCAGCCTGAGCCTGGAGTTAGGTTATACGCCTGACCGGGCAGAGGTGGAGAATAAAGTACTGAACCATTTTAGGGAGGTGTTCGATTATTGAGAATGCCCTTCCGTTCGCCGTCTCGTTAAAAGTAATCGGGAAGCCCGCACGGCTCCGCCGGTTTTTTTTACCTTCGCACTTATGATGACAAACCTGTTCCTTCAATTCGGCGGCGGCGGTGCCAATAACCTGTTTTTCCTGGCGGCCATGCTGGCCATCTTCGTGTTCATGATCTTTTTGCCCCAGCGCAAGAAGAGCAAGGAGCAGAAAACATTTATGAGCGACCTGGAAAAGGGTCAGGAGGTAGTTACCGCCAGCGGTATTCTGGGTCGGATCAATAAAATCGACGATAGTATCATTACCCTGGATATCGGTACCGGCGGCAGCAAAAATTTCGTGCGAGTGACCAAAAACGCCATTTCCAAGGAGTTGACCGACGCGATCTTTCCCGCAACTAAGAATGAAGATACCAAGTAGCCGCTTCAATCCCATTTATAGTCTGCCTACCGCCGACCGAAAACTGTTGCTGCTCAGCACGGCGGCCGCTGCTTTTTTTTGGCTCATTCTTCAGCTTTCCCAGGAATACAGTATCGAGCGGCCCGTAAATTTGGCCTTTGAACTGCCGGAAAGAAAAACTTTTGCCTACCCGCCGCCCGATCAGGTAACCGCCACCCTCTCCGGCTCGGGCTGGAACCTCATTATCCAGCAGCTATACGGGCGCAATATTCAGCTCGATTTTTCCATGATTGACGATCAGCGGCTGCCCCTGACGTCCAGTCTGCTCACCAATCAGATCCAACGTAATCTCTCATCGGGCAAAGTGAGGGTGACCGGCCTTAGTTTTAACGGCATGGACCTGGAGCTGGAAGACATGGTGAGTGTTCGGCTACCCATTCGGAGCCGGATCACCATAAATTACGCCGAAGGCTTTAAGCAGTTGGGAAATATCCGCATCAGTCCGGATAGCGTTACCCTGAGCGGCCCCGCCGGCACCCTGCCGGATTTTGCGGACTGGCCCACCGATACCCTGGTGCTTACCAATCTGCGGGCCGACCAGGAACTCTCACTGCCGCTCCGCCGCCCCGCCCGCGGCCTACAGTTGGATACGAGTTCGGTAACCGTGCGGATCGGAACCGAGGCATATACCCAAAAGTCGCTCTTTTTGCCCGTAACCGTGCGCAATGCCCCGCCCCGCGACAGCCTTCGCTTATTCCCCAACCAGGTGCGGGCGGATGTCACCGTTGGCCTATCCGCTTATTCCACCATCTCGGCCGATAGTTTCGAGATCGTAGCCGACATGAAAAAGGCGGGAACGGGCGGGTCGAACGCAGTGCCGCTAATCGTCAGTCGGCGGCCGGAGAATATTATGGGGTTGCAGTTACAGCAACGGTCGGTGGAATATTACCTGATCAAGCGATCAGCCCTGCCCGCCGTCGATCCGGGTCTCGATTAGGTAGTGGTTGCGATCGGGCGCGGAGCGGACCACGAGTTCGGCCAGAAAACCGGTCACGAACAGGATGGTGCCCAGGATCATGGTAGTGAGGGCTATGTAAAAGCCGGGGTTATCCGTAATCAAAATGGCCGGCTGATGTACGGCCAGGCGGTATATTTTGGCTCCACCCATCCAGATCATTGCCACGAAGGCAACGACGAAAAGCAGTAGGCCCAGGGTGCCGAAAAAGTGCATGGGCCGCTTACCGAATTTGCCGACAAAGGAAATGGACAGTAAATCCAGAAAGCCGTTAATGAAACGCTCCAGTCCGAATTTAGACACCCCGTACTGCCGCGCCCGGTGCTCGACCACTTTTTCTCCGATCTTGCTAAAGCCCGACCATTTGGCCAGCAGCGGTATGTAACGGTGCATTTCGCCGTAGACTTCCACGCTCTTGACCACCTCGCGGCGGTAGGATTTAAGACCGCAGTTGAAGTCATTCAGTTCGATACCGCTGATCCAGCGCGTAACGCGGTTAAAGAATTTTGAAGGAATGGTCTTGGAAAGCGGATCGTGGCGGGTCTTTTTCCAGCCGGAAATCAAGTCGTAGCCATCCTCGACGATGAGCCGCCGCAGTTCGGGAATTTCTTCGGGGCTATCCTGAAGATCGGCATCCATGGTGATGACCACATCCCCCGAAGCGGCATCGAAACCGCGGTTGAGGGCGGCCGATTTGCCATAATTGCGCCGAAATTTAATGCCCTTCAAGTTAGGGTTGGCGGCGCACAGCCTTTCGATAACCTTCCAGCTGGTATCGTTGCTGCCGTCGTCTACCAGCCACACCTCGTAGCTAAAGTTGTTGGCCCGCATGACCCGGTCGATCCAGGCCGTCAATTCGGGGAGAGATTCCTCTTCGTTGAAGAGGGGTACGATTACGCTAATGTCCATGGGGCAAAGGTAATCAAGGATTGAAGGATTGAAGGAATGAAGGAATAGCTGCGCTGCTTCTCTCGATCGCAAAGCGATCTTTCGAGGTGAGGGAATGAAGGAATGAGGGGAGAAGGATTAGCTGCGCTGCTTCTCTCGATCGCAAAGCGATCTTTCGAGGTGAGGGAATGAGGGAACGAAGGAATGAAGGATTAGCTGCGCTACTTCTCTTGATCGCAAAGCGATCTTTCGAGGGAGGGAATGAAGGAATGAGGGAACGAAGGATTAGCTGCGCTGCTTCTCTTGATCGCAAAGCGATCTTTCGAGGTGAAGGAATGAAGGAATGAGGGAATGAAGGATTAGCTGCGCTGCTTCTCTTGATCGCAAAGCGATCTTTCGAGCGGAGGGGGGATCGGCGGTTTTATATTCAAACCTCCACGATTTGGAGATCGCGACCCTTTGACTACGACAACCTTCAATCCCTCCATCCTTCATTCCCTCAATCCTTGTGTTGCGTGAGGTGCCTGGAAGGGCCGACCGGAGGGAGGAGACGCGCTAGCGGCCGAGCGAACAGCGAGCCTGGAAGGGACCGACGGCGAGGCGTTAGCCGAGGCGGCACGCCCACCGTCGGTTTAGTAGGTAGATTGTAGTAGGTCGTACGCTCATTACGAGTGTATTGCTGCCCAACTATCCACTACGATGCCCCCCGGCGGCTAATCGTCTGGGTCCCCTTAACCCCGGCCGCCGCAGAGGGGGGAAATTACTACTTACTACCCAACTACTTACTACCCTACTACCCAACTACCTACTACCCAATTACCCTCTACCACTACTACCCCCCGCAATTTCACTACATTTACGCCACTACTATTCACTACCCGACAACCACCTTCTTCATGCGCATCACCCTTTTATCCGTTACCGCCCTGTTTTCTCTGCTGCTGACCGGCTGTGCCACGCCCGAGGAGGCGGCCGCCGTGCCCGGGCCGTCGCCCGACCGGCTGACCTATCACTTTACGCCGCCCGACCACTGGATGAACGACCCGAACGGGATGGTGTACCACGACGGCGAGTACCACCTGTTTTATCAGCACTACCCGGAGGGGATGGTGTGGGGGCCGATGCACTGGGGCCACGCCGTGAGCACCGATATGGTGCACTGGGAGGATCTGCCGATCGCGCTCTACCCGGATAGCCTGGGCATGATTTTTAGTGGTAGTGCGGTGGATGACCGCCGCAACACCAGTGGGCTGGGCACGGCCGAGAACCCGCCGCTGGTGGCCGTTTTTACGCACCACGACATGGACGGCGAGAAGAGTGGCCGCGAGGACTACCAGTACCAGAGTCTGGCGTATAGCACCGACCGGGGCCGCAGCTGGACCAAGTATGCCGGTAACCCGGTGATACCGAACCCGGGGATCAAAAATTTTCGTGACCCGAAGGTGCGCTGGGACGATGGATCGCAGCAGTGGCTGCTGACGCTGGCCGCGCATGACCATATAAAGATATATGCCTCGCCCAACCTGATCGACTGGACCTTTTTGAGCGATTTCGGCCGGGGGATCGGCGCGCACGTGGGCGTGTGGGAGTGCCCGGACCTGTTTCCGATGACCTCGCGCGAGGGCGATGACCACTGGGTGCTGCTGCTGAGCGTGGACAAGGGTAGCCCGAACGGCGGCTCGGGGACGCAGTATTTCGTGGGCCGTTTTGACGGCGAGAAGTTCGAGTTAGACCCCTCGCAGTCGCCGCAGGACAGCATCTGGCTGGATTACGGCCGCGATAACTATGCCGGGGTGAGCTGGGCCGATATACCCGCCGCCGACGGCCGCCGGATCTATATGGGCTGGATGAATAACTGGCAGTATGCCCGGCAGGTGCCGACGCCCGACCGCCGGGGGGCCATGACCCTGCCCCGCACCCTGGAGCTGCGCCAAACGCCCCGCGGGATGCGCCTGACGAGTATGCCCGTGCGGGAAACGATGGAACTGCGTACCGCCGAGCAGCCGGTGAGCGGCGATTCCGCCGCGCTGGCCTTTGCGGCGAGCACGCTGGAGCTGGACCTGCGCTTCCGCCTGCCCGCCGATGCGAGCGAGGGACGCATTTACGTGCGGCTGACCAACGGCCTGGGGGAGACCTACGAGGTGGGCTACGACGCCGCCGAACGAGTGTTTTTTAGCGACCGCCGCCGTGCGGGGCGCATCGGCTTCTCACCCGATTTCGCCAAGCGCGTGCACACGGCCCCCCGCATCAGTACGGGTACGGAATTGGACCTGCGCCTGTGGTTCGACAACCAGAGCGCCGAGCTGTTTGCCGATGAGGGCACCATTGCAATGACTGATCTGTTTTACCCCACCGAGGAGTTTACCGAGGCGCGGGTGATTAATGAGATACCCGGAGCTACTTTTGTAAGCGGTACGCAGTGGCAGCTGGATCGGGTGGTAGGGGGAACAGGGAATGAAGGAATGAAGGAATGAGGGAACGAAGGGCATAAACGTAGAGACGCAAAATTTTGCGTCCAGGCGACCAATAGTCGCCGTAATTACTGCGCGATTCTCCCCCCTTCGGGGGGCCGGGGGGGAGAACCAGGGATTAGCTGCGCTGCTTCTCTTGATCGCAAAGCAATTTTTCGAGGTCAATCATTTAATCCGCTCCCGAGCCGATCAAAAGATCACGTCCTTCGGATCAAACTCCTCCGCATCCCATTCACCGCCTACCCACTCCAGCATATTCTCATGCTCGGGGTGCTTGGGGTCGCTCATGGCTTCCAGAAACGCCTCGTAGCCCCAGATGCCGCCCACGTCCTCGGGCGGGCAGGCGCGCTTGCCCTTGATGCAGACCGGGTAGTGCTGCCTGGGGTCGGGTTCCAGAATTTTTTCCAGCAAGATGGTGTGATCCCAGCCATCACCGAAATCATACTCAAACCGGAACCTGGTGTTCGGTCGCTTCAGGAAGTGATTGAGTTGGATGTGGCTGTAATCGTTGGAGAAATCCCAATCGTTATCCCCAAAGGGGTTGGGCGGAGTGAAATATTCGTTCTGCCAGTGGAACTGGTGCAGGTGACCGCCGATCCAGCCCATGCCGTTCAGTATGACATCGGAAAATTCGCTCAGCGGCGTATCGGCCGCCACCAGGATCCGGCGCCAGATGGGTGGTTTGGAACCGTTCAGGCTAATTTTGATCTGGTAGATTTTGCCCACATTGGCCGGCCGGCCGACGGGGAAACGGTAATCATTACCCTCCGCGTCCACCCGGGTTTTGCCACCGCCGGTACCGCCCAGTTCGGGGGGCGGCTCTATGCCCAGTGAGGCGAACAGTTTGGCTACTTCGAGGTCGTAACCGTCATCGTCATCAACGTCATCTTCCAAAAGTCCTTCTGCCCCTAACTGAGAAATCATTTCCGGAACAAACTGTGCATATAACTCATCCATTAATTGTGAAGCCTGCGGGTATGCTGCTTCATACTTCGCCTCAAAGTCTTCCCCCCCCATTAATTTCGACATAAGCTCTTCCGAACGGGACAATTGTACCATGAGCAGATTCGCTCCCAGTACAGCCACGTTTTCGGGCAGCCGACCGAATTTGAGCATATCCTCCATATGTCGGTAGGCATCCTCCTCCCGGTCGTCAGATACGGCCACCAGAAAGTGGGCCTGTTCCAGCATCAGGTATTCCTTATCTTCGTAAAAACCCGACTCCGTAGGCGCAAAATCCAGCAACGGCCGTAATAGATGTGCACGTTCCAGCGTGTCATCCGGTCCGAGCAGCAGCATGAAATAATTGGCCAATAATATCGGAGACTCAGGAAATTTCTTCATCGCGCTCACGTTGGCCGCCAAGGCCGCTTCTGCCCCATCATTGAGAAAGTACAAGGTGATCAACATCAGGTGCAGACGTTCGTCTCCGGGGTGTTCCAACAGCAGGTTTTGCGTCCGCCTGACCGCCTCTTCATGGTCGGTTTCGTGCAGTTCCATCAGCTCCTGCGCCTGCTCGTCCGTCACCCGATGAAAATCGCGCACCTTATGCGGTGTGGTGCGGATGCCGTAAGTTTCCCGCAGCCACTTGCGATTGTAATCCACCAGGCCGCTCTCTTCGATATGCTTCAGATAGCTGCGTTACCCTTGCCGGGCACGGCGGCCGCACCCGCCGACAGAGCTTCAAAGGCAGTCACGTACAGTTGGTCCAGCGTCGGGCAGTCGGTAGGGTCCAGCAGCACCTGGTCCAGTTCCAGCTCTTCGCGGTCCACTAGTTCATCCCAGATAGCGGAAAGCATCGCCTCGTCCAGCGTTTTCGTGCCGGTGGGCGGCTCTTCCTCTGCGCCTTCAAGCAACCGGCTAAAATAATCACGGTAGGTGCGGTAAGCCGCCAGCACGATCGAATCGTCAATTTTCGGATGATCC
>CAVPZP010000063.1:0-19010 GCA_963710215.1 Lewinellaceae bacterium
TGTTGCTGCTACCGGCGATTCTGTTGTCGTTGTTAGCCGGCTTATAATGTTGTGGTTAAATTACCACGTCGATCACCGTTTTGAGCGTAACGAATAACGGCTCACGGCCCTCGGGAGTAACATCAGCCTCCTTCGTATCCAGCATTGCATCTTCCAATAGGGCAAGTAGATCTTCCTCCGCTGATTGCTCGAAAAAAGGGGTGATACGCTCACGGAAAACACGGCTGCTCTGCTCGTCCAGCACCTCGTAATTTGCCTCTTCAGCTGCGGATATATCGTCGGCGGAAAATTTAGCCAAGGTGCCCTGATGCTCTTTGACCGATCTCAAAATGACGGTAAACAAAAATAATAACAGTGCCCGCTCTGACTCCGTAAAGGCGTCGCTGTTTTCAATAAGGACATAGGCCGCCAGAATCGGATGCTCGTGCTGAATCAGTTCCAGGTCGCGTTCGAGCGCATCGTCATCGGCGGAGAGGAGATCGACGTGACGGTCGATGATATTTTCTGGAACCATGATAATGGAGATGATATACGGTATAAATTATTCTTCTTCTCGGTCCGTTCGGTGGACGAAGGCAAAACGCGTTTCGCCTTCGCTGTGAATAAGGAAACAGAGGGTATTGGGAGAATTATTATAAACTTTGCGGAATGGGTCGATCCGGTCGGGACCGATGATGCGCTTGGCGGCCAGTTCTTCCAGCGTACTCAGATTATACGACCATGGCCCGGTGGCCGGCCCGGCCTGGATGACCGGAAGGCCGATGACCGTGCAATCATCACCCCGGAAAGCGAAGAAGATCGGATAATTACTCACGTTCTCATCTACGACGGTATCGGCCGCCTGGGCCAATAAGCCGCGCAGGGGCTGAACGTCGCGTTCGATCTGGAGCCATTCGGTGGGTTGAGACATGGTGGTAATTATAGATTACGTAATTCAAGCAAGGCGACGTTCTCGATGTGGTTGGTGTGCGGAAACATATCCACCGGGCGCACCCGCATTATGCGGTAGGTGTCATCCAATTGCGCGAGGTCACGGGCCTGGGTGCCGGGATTACAACTAACATAGACCAAACGGGGGGCGGCCAATTGTTTTAGCATCTCGATTACCTTCGGGTGCATCCCCGCCCGGGGTGGGTCGGTAATAAGTACGTCCGGCCGACCGTGGCGGGCGGCGAATTCCTCGGTGAGGATATTCTTGACGTCGCCGGCATAGAACGTCGTGTTATCGATCCGGTTGAGCGCGGCGTTGGAGCGGGCATCTTCGATCGCCTCGGGGATTTCCTCGATGCCGACGACGTGACCCGCCTGCCCCGCCACGAAGAGCGCGATGGAACCGATGCCGGTATACAAATCGTATACATTTTCCTTACCCGTCAGGCCGGCAAAATCGGCGGCAATACGGTATAGTTCCTCGCCCTGCCGGGTGTTGGTCTGGAAAAAGGATTTCGGGCCGATGCGAAAGCGCACCTCGCCCAGTTGCTCCTCGAGGTAGCCGGGGCCGTGGAAGGTATGCATATCCAGATCCATCAAAAACTCGTTCAATTTGTGGTTGATGCAGTAGATCAGATTGGTCAGATCGGGAAACCGCTCCACTACTCTGCTCAAAAACGCCTGAATCCGCACCGGCTCGTCGGCAAAAAAGGCCAGGATGACCATGCTCTGCCCGAGGGTGGAGGTGCGTACTACCATTTGCCGTAGCATTCCCGTGCGCTCACGCATATCGAAGAGGGGCATCCCGAATTCTTCGGCCAATTCGGCCATGCCGTTGCGGTACTCATTCGAGTTACCGCCCTGGAGGTAGCAGTGGTCGATGTCGAGAATCTTATCGTAGGCACCCGCCTTATGAAAACCGATCACGTCCGCCTCGTTAGAAACTTCGGTATCGATCTCAGCCTGGGTAAGCCAGCGGCGATTGGCGCAACCGAACTCCAGTTTGTTGCGGTAGTAGCGTGTCTCGGCGGCCCCCAGGATGGGTTCCCAGGTTTCCACTTCCACTTTTCCCAGCCGGCGGAAGGCATCCTGAACTAGTTTTTCTTTTTCGCGCAACTGCCCCTCGTAGGCGAAGTGCTGCCACTTGCAGCCGCCGCAAGTACCGAAGTGTTCGCAGAACGGCTCTACGCGTTCCGGAGAGTATGTATGGAACTTAAGGGGCGCACCGAAGAGCACCTTGCGTTTTTTCTTGAACACCCGCACATCCACCACGTCTCCGGGTGCCGTTTTTTCCACGAATACCACCTGCCCCTCGGGATCTCTTCCCACGCAGAAACCTTTATCGGCCATGCCGGTGATCGTCACATTCAGAATCTGCTCAGGGTAGCGTTTACGTCTTGCCATGCCGCGAAGGTACGAGGAGTAGGGGCAACGAGCGAACGTAGGAACGACCGACCGCAAAAATTTGCCGGGTAATAAGGAGAAGTAGACAGGATCGTTAAGATCGAATGTCGTCTCAACCTCCCCCTGTTTCCGTAAAGCCCCGCCGAAAATAAAGGACCGCCAGCACCTCGGAAGCGGTCTTGCCCCACTCGTCCGGTCGGTTGGCGACGGGACCGAGCCGGGACCGGAAATGATCGAAGAGGGTAGGGGACACCCGGTAAGCCGCCCGCTTGAGTAAAATGTGGTAATCGTCCATGCCCCGGGAACGAGAGTAATTTACGGCTTCCAAAGCACCATCCAGCATCGTCCGGGCCAGGTAGTCCGACCAAGGATGGGGGGTGATGCGGAGCAATTCCGTCAGGGGATGCGATGCGGGGATCAGCGGCCCGTGTTCCTGGAGCCACTCGGTGGCGAGCGGGGTGAAAATGGATGCCGGGGCTGCCCGGAATAGCTTGCGAACGATCGGAAGCCGCCAGTAGCTGGAATTATTACGGTCGAGGATGTAGCGTAGCAGTGCCGCCTGCCACTCGGGGTCGGGGTGGCGATCCAGGGCAATGGCAATGGCCTGCCGCAGCGATTCCACCTCCCGACGGCCGTGGATAAAATTCAGGAAATCCGTGGAGGTTACGTTTAGCTCCTCCGTCAGGCGGGCGGGCGGCACCTGCTCCAGCAATTGCAGGAGATACGACAGGCCCGCACCGCTACGGCCGCCCTTGGCGGAGATGCCGTAAAATTTGGCATCCTTCGGAACGGTAGCGGGCAGTTCCAGCGACAACTGTCGTTTACCCAATAGCTTTTTAGTGCTGCTAAAAAGAGGGGTAAGAAGTGCCAGTAATTCATCCTGATAAGTACCCGAAGGGAGTTGTGCCAGCACCCCCGCTGCCGCCTCCCGCACTTCTTTCCGGCCGTGGCGGCGGTATTCCAGCAAGAACGGTTCGTCCTCCGGCGTGAGGCCGGTGGCCAGACAGGCGATCATTCTTGCCAGTTCGGGAGAACCGAGTTCTGCGGACAAATCCTGTAGGGCTTCCCGCGCAGCCGCCGCGTTCGCGGCCCGGTAGCGGCTCAGTAGGTCAACCCGCTCGTCTTTGGGGGTGGCTAACAGGGTCTCCCTGACCTCCCCGGCGGACACACCGGCGGGGATGGGCAGTAACTGCCGCCAGAGCGGATGTGCTGCGGCCAGCCAAGCCAGGCGTTTTCCCCCGGCGGCGAGGATAGCGGGCAGGAGAGCGGATTTCTCAAGAGCGAGATTTAGTAATTGCGGCAGTGAGGCGGGTGGCAGTAGTTGACCGCGCTCTTCCAATATGGAGAGCAGTTCCGGTAGGGCGGGTCGGTAAGTGCCGTCGAGGATGAGTGCCAGCCGGTGGGCGGTACGCGGCGGCGCGGATGTCAGGCTTTCGGCGGGGGCAACCGCTATCACTGGAGGCGGACCGGCGGATTGCAGATCACTGCCCTGAAGCAGGGGCGGCAGCAAAGCAGTAGCCAGCAGCAAGCATTCGGCGGGGTCATTATCTTCGCCTGGGACTCGTAGGCGGGCGTAGAAATCGGCCAGGGCCGCCGTGGTGGCGGGGTCGCGCCGGTCGGTACCTAGTAAAGAAGCACGGTGCAGCAGTTGCCGATCGGACGAAGTGAAGTGGGCCAGGGCGCGATATTTATGACAAAAGTATAACGGATGCGGGAAAGACAGATTGACAATGGGCAAGCAAAATAATATTTGGAACTTGATGAGAGCCATAGTGCCGGGCAAGGTGTGCGCGGGGATCGGATACTTACCACCTCAAATAAAGTAAAGTTCCCTCACCGAGCACCCATCATTCCTTGTTCTGCCCCCCGTCGGCTGATCGTCTGGGACCCCTTAACCCCAACCGCCGTAGAGGGGGGAGGAAGCGTCTCACTCCTTCACCTCGAAAAAATCGCTTTGCGAGTAGAAGAAGCAGTGCAGCTAATCCGTGCGTTATTCTTACTATTTCTCCTCCTTGGGGGGGCGGGGGGGAATCGCGTGAGGTGCCCGGAGGGTTTAGTGCGTAGCACCGAGCGAACAGCGAAGCCCGGAGGGGACCGACCCCATTCCCGGCAGGGATGGGGGCACGCCCAAAAATGCACCGGTAAGCAAAGGCAGAATATAATTTGTCGATGACGCACCTGATTGCCGGGCCAAGCAAAATATTTCTGCTTCAACCGCTACCCGCCCCTGATTTCCTAGCACCGTGCGGGAAAAAATAGTACTTTTGCGCTCTGAACTGAAACAGGCAATACAACTACCCACTTCATGGCAAATATCGGTCAAGTCAAGCAGGTCATCGGACCGGTCGTCGACGTAAGTTTCGCCGGCGAGAACATCAAGCTCCCCTCCATTCTGAACGCGCTCGAAATAGAGCGGCCCGGCGGCGACAAGCTCGTGCTGGAAGTGCAGCAGCACCTGGGTGAGGACAGCGTGCGCACCATTGCGATGGACGCGACCGACGGCCTGAGCCGCGGCGTGAAGGTAGTGGATACCGGTATTCCGATTGCCATGCCCGTGGGTGAGGTCATCAAAGGCCGCCTGTTTAATGTGATCGGTGCGCCGATCGACGGTATCGGCAACATTGCCGCCGGCACGGCCACGCGGCCGATCCACGCCGAGGCACCCGCTTACGAAAACCTCTCGACCGAGCGTGAGATCCTGTACACCGGTATTAAGGTGATCGACCTGATCGAGCCTTACACCAAGGGTGGAAAGATCGGTCTGTTCGGCGGTGCCGGAGTAGGTAAGACCGTACTGATCCAGGAGTTGATCAACAACATTGCCAAGGGCTACGACGGTATTTCCGTTTTCGCCGGGGTAGGGGAGCGGACCCGTGAGGGTAACGACCTGCTGCGCGAGATGCTGGAAGCCGGCATTATCAATTACGGTAAAGATTTCATGCACAGCATGGAAGAAGGCGGCTGGGACCTGGACAAGGTGGACATGAAGGCGCTGGAAACCAGCAAAGCCACTTTCGTTTTCGGCCAGATGAACGAGCCTCCCGGTGCCCGCGCCCGCGTGGCCCTGTCGGGACTGACCATTGCCGAGTACTACCGCGACGGTGATATGAGCGACCCCACCGGCGGCCGTGATATCCTGTTCTTCATCGACAACATTTTCCGTTTCACGCAGGCCGGTTCGGAAGTATCCGCCCTGCTGGGCCGCATGCCCTCGGCGGTAGGTTACCAGCCCACGCTGGCCACCGAAATGGGCGTGATGCAGGAGCGCATTACCTCCACCAAGCGCGGTTCGATCACCTCCGTACAGGCCGTTTACGTGCCTGCGGATGACCTGACCGACCCCGCCCCCGCCACCACTTTCGCTCACCTGGACGCGACCACGGTACTGAACCGTAAGATTGCCGCCCAGGGTATTTACCCCGCCGTGGACCCGCTGGATTCGACCAGCAAAATCCTCGACCCCGCCATCATCGGCGAAGAGCACTACACCACCGCCCAGCGGGTGAAAAACATCCTGCAGCGCTACAACGAGCTACAGGACATCATCGCCATTCTGGGTATGGAAGAACTGAGCGAGGAGGACAAACTGATCGTGTCGCGCGCGCGCCGCATCCAGCGGTTCCTTTCGCAGCCCTTCCACGTAGCCGAGCAGTTTACCGGCCTCCAGGGCGTTTTGGTAGACATCAAGGACACCATCAAGGGCTTTCAGATGATCCTCAACGGCGAGGTGGACCAGTACCCCGAAATGGCCTTTAACCTGGTCGGCTCGATCGAGGATGCCATTGCGAAGGGCGAGAAAATGATTGCCGAAGCATAGTCTAGTTTCCTTTTTAATTTAGAAACGTCGGGGCGGGCGGAAGCCGGACTTCCGCCCGCCCCTTTTCATACCAATTACCATGCGGATCAGCGTCCTTACCCCCGATCGTCAGATTTTTGAAGGCAACATCACCTCCGTCCGCCTGCCCGGCACGGACGGTCAGTTTCAGGTGCTGGAAAACCACGCCCCCCTGGTGGCGGGCCTTTCCGGCGGCCGCGTGGAGCTGGTGACCGGCACGGGCGAGTACAACTATTTTGACGAGGAATCCGAGAAGCCGGCCACGGCGTCGCAGGCGGGCAAACGGATCGCCTTTAATATCGACGGTGGTTTTCTGGAGGTGTTGCACAACGAGGTGAGCCTGCTGGTGCGCGGGGCGCGGAATATGCGGTAAAGAAGATTTAGTAGGTAGGTAGCTAGTTAGTGGGTAAGAGATTACTCCCAATTACCTGCTAGAGTACGCTACATCGATGGCGGCGCACATTTTGCGGCCCGCTTCTTCGATATCGGCATCGGTATGGGCGGCGGAAACGAAGCCGACCTCGTAGCCGCTGGGGCCGAGATAAATGCCGGATTGTAAGAGTTCGTGGTGAATGATCTTGAAGAGTTCCATGCCGGCGGGGTCGATCTGGTCGGCGCGGGTGATGCGGTCGTGGGAGAAGCTGAGCCAGAAGATGGACCCCACGCGAACGACGGTGAGCGGGTAGGAACGGCTGCGGGTGTGGGCCTCGATGGTGTCGGCGAGGCGGTTGGTTTTTTCGGCGAGCGCTTCGTAGAAACCGGGGGCGAGGCACTGTTCGAGGGCGGCCTTGCCGGCGGCCATGGCAACGGGGTTGGCGGAGAGCGTGCCGGCCTGGTAGACGGGGCCGACGGGGGCGATGTAGTCCATGATCTCGGCCGAGGCGGCGTAGGCACCGACGGGGAAACCGCCGCCGATAATCTTGCCGAAGGTGATGATGTCGGGCGCCACGTCGTAGTGGCCGGCCGCGCCGGTGAAACCGACGCGAAAGCCGCTGATGACCTCGTCGAAAATGAGCAATACGTTGTGTTTCCATGCCTTGATGCGCAGGCACTGGAGCCAGCTACGGTCTTGCAGGAGCAGACCGTTGTTGGCGGGGATGGGTTCGACGATGATGGCCGCGATCTCGTGGGCGTGTTCAGTGAGGGTTTTTTCGAGCAGGTCGCGGTCGTTGAGGGGTAGCACGAGGGTTTCGCGGGCGAAGCTTTCCGGGATGCCGGCCGAGGTGCCGGTGCCGAAAGTGGCCAAACCGGAGCCGGCCTTGACGAGCAGCGAATCGACGTGGCCGTGGTAGCAGCCCTCGAATTTGAGGATCTTGTTACGGCCGGTGGCGCCCCTCGCCAGGCGGATGGCCGACATGACGGCCTCGGTGCCGGAAGAGACGAAACGTAGCCGCTCGATGTAGGGGTGATTATCCAGGATGAGTTTACCGAGTTCGTTGCCCAGCCGGTTGGGTGTGCCGAAACTGGTACCCTTGGCCACGGTCTCGGTGACCCGGTCGCGGATGTGCGCGTTGTTGTGGCCGTGGATGAGGGGCCCCCAGGAGCAGCAGAAATCGAGGAACTCGTTGTCATCTTCGTCCGTGATGCGGCTGCCGTCGCCCTGCTTAATGAATAGGGGCGGCCCGCTGACGCTCTTGAAGGCCCGCACCGGGGAGTTGACGCCGCCGGGAAAATAGTGTTTGGCCTCGGCAAAAAGCCGGGCGGAAGTGGAACGGGGGATACGGTCGGTAAACTGCATGGCTGAGGTTTGGGAGAGCAAAGAACGCTATTGCCAATGGAAGACCGGTAAATTGTGCGTCATAGTGCGTACGGGGAAAGTGGTGGGCGTTAGAACATTGAGGCGATAAGCCACCTCTACCATGAACAAACTACCCCAAAACGGGGGTATTAGATTAACGACCCCCAAAGACCATGAATGAAAAATCATCACTAGAACAATTAGCGGCACTACGCCGGGAAAATCGAGAGTTGCGGCAGCAGTTGGAACGCTCGGACAAGAACCTGCAGACTTTTCTTTACGCCATTGCCCATGATCTGCGCGCCCCGGTGCGGCATATTTCCAGTTTTACGGAAATACTGGAAGAGGACATGGGGGAGGCGATGTCGGAGGAGGATGAAGAGACGTTCAGCCACATCAAGGCCGCCTCGGTCCGGCTGGGACTCATGATCGACGGATTATTACTGCTGTCACGCAACCGTGGGCACCGCACCGTGCGGCAGGAGGTAAACTTGGCCCATACGGTGCAGCATGCTTACTCGGTAACGGAAAAACTGGAGCAGCGCGGTCGTTTGATAGGCATGGAAATGGTGGATCTGCCCATCATTCATTCCGATCAGGCAATGGTGGGGCAGGTTTTCAATCAACTGCTGAGTAATTCCCTCAAGTTTACCCGAAACACCGATCCCTCTACCATCCGAGTAAGTAGCAAGGCCCGTGCGGAGGGCATCGAAGTGGTGGTGGCCGATGACGGGGTAGGCTTTGACATGAAGCATGCCGGGCGTCTCTTTCAACTCTTCCAACGGCTCGACTCATCGGGCGTGGAGGGAACGGGAATCGGTTTGGTGATCGTAAAGGAACTAATGACGAGCCTGGGCGGGCAAGTCACCATTGAAGCCAGCCCGGGCCGAGGATGTGAGGTCCACCTGCTGTTTCCTAACTGATCAGTTGACGATCGGTTAGTGTGAACAAATTGTATAGTCAGGGGATTAAACCAAAGACCGCCATTTTTTAAACTACCATGAGCAAAGTAATATTGATAGAAGACGATCCTCTGGATGCCGCATTGGCAATCCGTAACCTCCGCAAGGGAGGAATGCAGGAGGAGATCGTCCACCTGAGTGACGGGCAGGAATTTTTAACTTATCTGAAGGAAGACCCCGCCCGATTGAAAAACGCCAGCCTGGTCATGCTGGATTTGAAAATGCCCCGTTTTAGCGGTTTCGATGTACTGCAAGCAATGAAGGACGACAATTTGCTGGGTCATTTTCCCATCGTGGTATTTAGTTCTTCCCGTGACCGTGGTGATGTGGAACGTGCTTATGCCCTGGGTTGCAATGCCTACGTGCTGAAGCCTATTTCGCCTACTGAATACCGCTCCACCATCATGCAGATTCAGGATTTTTGGCTGCGTACGAATATTATGCCGGCGGCCTGATCGGTCCGGTTAATGTAGCCATATCAATGGTGGATGTAGCGATATAGATCACCGCGCAAATCCATCTTTCCTTCCCTCTTTTCCGTTTCTTCATTCCTCGTATCTTCGCGGCCATGTCCGTGATGCAAGAATCGACCGTACAACGCTACGCGCTGGAGTTCCTCCGGCGGCGCTACCGCTGGTTTGCCTGGGGCGGCAAGATATTTGCCGAACCCGAAGTGCGTACCAAGCCCGAGTACGGCGGCAAGCGCGCCGACGGACTGGTGGCCTATCACCACTGGATTCTCGGGACGACGGTGGTTTCCATGGAGGCCAAATCGCGCAAAACGATGCCCGCCATCCGGCCCTACCCCGACCGTTTGCAGCGGTGGCGCAACAGCCTGTGGGCGGGGCTGCTCATCAGCGTAGTGGCCGGCGGCGGATCGGCACTGTACCGGATGGACGAGCCGCTGTTTCGCTACGGGATGCCGCTCTTGTTTTTCGTGCTGGGCACCTTACTCTATTTCTTTTTGACGGCCAAACATTACGGTCATTACCAGCTAACGGTAGTGGCTCAGGTGGGTTTTTACCCCGGCAACCGGCGGTGGCTGGCCGTATCTGCCGACAGCCTGGATCACCTGCGCAAGCAAGATAAGGCCAAAATACTGCAACAAATCTGCCGTTCTCATGGTATCGGACTGCTGGAAGTCTATCCCGGCGGCCGCGTTTGTGTCCGGACGGGAGCCAGACGAACCTGGTGGCCGGGCCGCATTTATTTGCGCCGCTACCTGCGCTACCCCGAAATACAGGCGTATATTTAGGTCTGTGAGAGAGAAAGCGACCGACCGAACCGATTTATCAGAACCACCGCGAGAAAAAATGGCCGTAACCAAAGACCAAATCAACAATGCCCTTGCCGATCTACTGGCCCGCGATACGCGGGCTACATTGCCCGGCCTGGGCCAGTTTTACCTGCAACTACTGCCCGCCCAGACCGACCGCGTGGCCGGCCAGGTAAGCCCCCCCGCCAAGCGGGTACATTTTAATTCTAACCTAGTGCTGGACGACGGCCGTCTGGCCGATCGCCTGGCCGACCTGACGAGCATTTCCGCGCAGGCGGCCCGCTCGGAAATCGCCCTCTACGTCAATGACATCCGGGCGGCCACCGAACGCGGGGACATGGTGGAACTGGACGGATTGGGCCGCCTGCACCGCGACAGCCGCAATCACCTGAAGTTACTGGCCGCCGATACGAACTTCGACCGCAAATCTTTCGGCCTTCCCAAGGTCGACGCGGACATCATTATCCGCTCCGAACGGCGGCCTTCCGAAGTGCCGCTGACGCCCAAGGCTGCCACTCCCGCCCCGCCCAGGTATACGCCGCCGGCCAAAACCGCCGCGACGGTACGCACCAGCCCCGCCCCGCCGCCCGCCGCCGGGCAGCCGATCGGGACGGCCGTCAAAATCTCCCCCGCCGGGGCATGGCTGACGCGCAATATCTGGTACCTGGCTGGCGGCCTGTTACTTCTCCTGCTCATCGGCGGCATTGCCTGTATCAATTCAGGTGGGGACGACGATAGCGACCCCATTGCGGCCACGCAACCCGGCGAGCGTACCGAGGTGCCGCAGGACCGGCTAAACGTGCCGCCCTCTACCGATCCCGTACTTGAGGAGCAGCCGAAACGCAACGATTTCAGTCCGGCATCGCCCGCGCCCGCCGCGCCGGAGACTGCCCCAGCCGCGCCCGCTGCCGCCCGGCACACGGCCGTTATCGCGGTGGGTATGTTCGGTAACGAAGCGAACGTAAACAAACTGACCAAGCGCCTGAAATCCAAAGGTTTCGATCCCGTCACCCAGGCCGAGGGCAACCTGACCCGGGTGGGGGTAAGCGTAGTTTACACCCAACCATCCGAGCTGGATGAAACCCTGGCCAAGGTCAAGCGCAACGTTGAGAAAACGGCCTTTGTGTTGACCATTGACGGCGTAAAGCAGTAGGACCGTCCGCGCATTTTTACCCGAACGAACCACCATCAGACTATGAAAATTGGAATTATCCGGGAGGGCAAGACCCCTTCCGACAGCCGTGTGCCGCTTATCCCCGCCCAGTGTGCCGAACTCATCGCCCAGGGCCACGACATCGTGGTGCAGCCCAGCAACGTGCGTACGTTTACCGACGAAGAATACCGGCAGGCGGGCGTGCCGCTGCGCGAAGACCTCACCGACCGCGACTTGCTGCTGGGCGTCAAGGAGGTGCCCATCGAGCAACTGATCCCGGACAAGGACTACTGCTTTTTTGCGCACGTCATCAAGGAACAGCCTTACAATCAGCCGCTGTTGCGGGCCGTCATGGACCGTCGTATCCGCCTCATGGATTACGAGGCATTTACCGGCGAGCGCGGCAAGCGGCTCATCGCCTTCGGCTATTTTGCCGGTATGGTGGGGGCACACAATGGCTTGTGGGCCTACGTTCAGCGTCACGCCGATCTCACTTTGCCCCGCCTCAAAGACCTGCGGGATTACGCCGAAGCCAGGGAAATCTACGCCGAAACCCACTTCCCGAAACTGCGCATTGTCCTCACCGGCACGGGCCGCGTGGGGCAGGGTGCCGCCAAGGTGCTGGACGACATGGGCATCCGCCGCGTGGAACCCGCCGACTACCTGAAAAAAAACTACGAGGAGGCGGTTTACACCGTTTTGATGTGCCGCCACTACGTTAAAAAATCCGACGGCGGCCCCTTCGACAAGGAAGAGTTCTACGCGTATCCCGAACGCTACGAAACGGCCTTTTTGCCTTACGCGCACCGTTCCGATATTTTTATCAACGGTATCTACTGGGATAACCGCGCCCCGGCGTTTTTTGCGGTCGAAGATATGCGATCGCCTGATTTCCGTGCCCGCGTGATCGCCGACGTTACCTGCGACATCGCCCCCGTGGCCTCCGTGCCCTCCACCCTGCGGCCGTCCACCATCGCCGATCCGGTCTACGGCTACGATCCCGTTTCCGCCTCCGAGGTCGAGCTTTCCGGCAACGGTTCGGATGGCACCTACGCCATCATGGCCGTCGATAACCTGCCCAACGAACTGCCCCGCGATGCGTCCACGGCATTCGGCCAAATGTTCATGGACAAGATTTTACCGGAGTTCAACAAGAAGGACAGTGCCATCTTGCGCCGCGCTTCCGTCACCACGCGTGCGGGTGAATTGGGGCCGAAATTCCAGTACCTCACCGATTACGCGGCGGGCGTCGGCGTCGGCAGCTAAGGCGGATTACGGGGAGAAGGGTTGCGGTGGGCGTGTCCCCGGCCAGGGGGCCGGGGCCGGTCCCTTCCAGGCGCGCCTAACGGCTTGGCCCTGGCGGGCTGTTCGCTACCGCTCCCCCCTTACAGGCACCTCACGCGGGGAGATAACGTAATAAGCGAGCAGGCAGAACATCTGGTAATTGATTCAGAGCGTTCATTTCTTATATTTCCCCTGCTCCATAGGGAGGGATCCACAACGAAGATCAATCCTTACTTTTCCCCCTGCCCCCAAAGGGAGTTCTATCTAATGGAGCCTTCACTCCTTCACCTCGAAAGATCGCTTTGCGGTCAAGAGAAGCAGTGCAGCTAATCCCTCCATCCTTCAATCCTTTCCATGTCCATCCAGGAAGAACACATCATACCCCGCGATATTAGCTGGCTTTCCTTTAACCACCGGGTGTTGCAGGAAGCCAAGGACCCCGCCGTGCCGCTATTCGAGCGGATCAAGTTTTTGGCGATCTATAGTTCTAACCTGGACGAGTTTTTTCGGGTGCGCATGGCCAA
This sequence comes from Lewinellaceae bacterium, assembly GCA_963710215.1. Taxonomy (GTDB): domain Bacteria; phylum Bacteroidota; class Bacteroidia; order Chitinophagales; family Saprospiraceae; genus Neolewinella. The sequence goes on from CAVPZP010000063.1 coordinate 13,107, forward strand.
CCACCGCAACCTGCTGCGGGTCAATAAGAAAACCAAGAAAGAACTGGACATCAGCCCGAAGCAGACGGTACGCACCATTCAGCGGATCGTGAATAAGCAGCAGGAGGAATTCGGGCGTATTTTCGAAAAGCAGATCATTCCGCAATTGCGGAAAAACGGCATCCATCTGCTGCGACGATTGGAACTGAACGACGAACAGCAGAAGTTCGTGGGCAACTATTTTCAGGAATACATGCTGCCCTTCGTACAGCCGGTACTGATCGTGAAGGATAAGATCCGGCCCTTTCTCAACAATGCCCAGCTCTACCTGAGCATCCAGATGCTGGATAAAAAGAATCCCAATAAGGGTGATGAATACGCACTGGTGAAAATTCCCAGCGATCACCTGCCGCGCTTTATCGAACTGCCCAGTGCCCCCGGCCGCCACGACGTGATCATGCTGGACGACATCGTCCGCAATTCGGTCAGTTGGATGTTTCCCGGCTACGACATTCAGGATACCTTTAGCATCAAGCTCACCCGCGATGCCGAACTCTACATCGACGATGAGTTCAAGGGAGACCTGGTGCAAAAGATCAAGGCGAGCCTCATCAAACGTCACGTCGGCCCCGCCAGCCGCTTTGTGTACGACCGCGAGATGCCGGCCGATTTCCTGAAATTCCTCAGCGACGTGTTCGAGCTGGAACGTTACGATACCCTGCGCGAGGGCCGCTACCATAACAATTTCGATTTCTTCGGCTTCCCGGATTTCGGTATGAAGCACCTCCGTTATCCCGGCCTGCCGCCCTTGTCCTACCGGCCGTTGGAGGATACGACCGATTTTTGGGAAGCAACTGCGCGAACGGGATCATATGATCACGGTCCCGTTTCATAAGTACGAGTCGACCGTACGCTTTTTCGAGGAGGCCGCCGACGATCCGGCGGTAACGCACCTTAAGATCGTGCAGTACCGCGTGGCGCGTAAGTCGCGCATCATGAAAGCCATCATGCGGGCGGTGGCGGCCGGCAAACAGGTGTCGGGATCGTCATCGAGGTTAGGGCCCGGTTTGACGAGGAAGCCAACCTGCGCTGGGGAGAAAAGCTGGGAGCGGGCAGGCGTCACCGTTCACTACAGTTTCCGGGGCGTGAAAGTACATAGCAAACTGGCCTTGGTGCGCCGCAACGAACCCGGCGGGGCGCAACTTTACGCCTACCTCTCTACCGGAAATTTTCACGAAGACACGGCCAAAATCTACAGTGATTTCGGCCTCTTTACCAGCGACCACCGCCTGACGGGGGAAGTAGCCCGGGTGTTTTCCTTCCTGGAAACGGTAAAGGTACCCGATCAACCCTTCGAGCACCTGATGGTGGGGCAGTTCAACCTGCGCGAGGGGCTGGAAAACCTGATCGACTACGAGATCGCCGAGGCCCGCGCCGGCCGCCCCGCCGGTATCACGCTGAAGATGAATAGCCTCCAGGACTGGCAGATGATCGACAAGCTCTACGAGGCATCCCGAGCGGGGGTACCGATCAATATGATCATCCGGGGCATTTGCTGCCTGATTCCCGGTCTGCCGGGGGTGAGCTCGAAAATATCTACGCCGTCAGTATCGTGGATCGTTACCTGGAGCACGCCCGCGTGTTCATGTTCCGTCACGGCGGCGAGGAGAAAATCTACCTTAGTTCGGCCGACTTTATGACCCGTAATCTTAGTTTCCGGGTGGAGACCACCTTCCCGATCTACGATCCCGCGATCAAGGAAGAGATCAAGGAATACCTTGCCACACAACTGGCTGATAACGTCAAGGCTCGCCTTCTTTCCGATCAGGAAACGAATGCCTACGTCACCAAGGGCGATTTGGCCATCCGGTCGCAGTTGGAAACCTACTACGCCCTAAAACGCCGCCAGGAAAACCTGACTGCCGCCGAGGAGGCCGCCGAAACCATGATCGAAGCCCGCGATGCGGCCGAGCTGCTGCGCGTGATGGAAGAGGATAACCCCACGCCCCCGCCGCTGGAACCCGAAGCGGGATTATGATAGCTCAATCTCCGTATACCCGCAGTCCTTCCCGGTAGGTGTCGGCGTGGGCATCGATGATATCGGCCAGCCGTTCGGAATAGCCGCCGCCCATGGCCACGGCCACGGGGAGGTTGCGTGCGCGGCAAGCCTCGAATACGGTGCGGTCCCGCTTCCGGCAGCCCGCGCGGGTGAGAGCCAGGCGGCCGAGTTTGTCCGTAGCCAGACATCCACGCCGGAAAGGTAGAACACCAGGTCGGGGCCGAAATCGGCAAACAGGCGGGGTAGGCTAGTGCGCAGGGCGGCCAGGTATTCGGCATCCCCCGTGCCATCTGGCAGAGGGACATCCAGATCGGATTTTTCTTTGCGCAGGGGATAGTTCTTCGCTCCGTGCATACTAAAGGTGAAGACCTCCGGCCGGTCTTGGAAGATGGCCGCCGTCCCGTTTCCCTGGTGCACGTCCAGGTCGATGACCAGGATCCGCTCGGCTTCTTTGCGGTACAGCAGTTCGTTGGCCGCGATGGCAATATCATTAAAGACGCAAAACCCCTCGCCCCGGTCGGCAAACGAGTGGTGGGTGCCCCCGGCCACGTTGAGGGCCAGCCCCCGCCGCCGCGCGATCCGCGCGCACTCCAGCGTACCGCCCGCGATGACGCGCCCCCGGGCGATTAGTTCCGGCCGCATGGGGAAACCGATGGCGCGGATTTCCTTGGCGCTCAGGGTTTGGTTTTGCAGCTTGTCCCAAAATTCCCGCGTGTGGGTACGCAGGATGATGTCTTCGGCCAGTGGTTCGGGGGCGAAAAAATCGGCCTCCGTGATGGTGCCTTCGTAGAGCAGCTGCTCCGGCAACAGGCTGTATTTCTGCATCGGGAAGCGGTGCTTGGCCGGGAGCTGATAGCGGTAGATGGGGGAGAAGGCGATCTGGGGCAAGGAGTGAATGCGTGAAGGACTGAGTGAGTGAATGGAAGGTGCGTGAAAAATGGGGGGTACCGGAAGTAAAACGCCCAATTTAAAGGTAAGGATCGAGATCCCCCATATCGCGTGGGTTCAAATACCGATGTATCGTGTTCAGATCGAGGACGTCCACGTCCGAGCAGGGCGGCGTAGCCGGCTGCCCTTGGTACGAGCGCGTGAGGCAGTTTACGTCTCGGACCTGGAGGTCCTCGACCTGAGCGGCGTACTAGCGCGTGAGGCAGTTTACGTCTCATACCTGGAGGTCCTCAACCTGAGCGGCGTGTTAGCGCGTGAGGCAGTTTACGTCGGACCTGGAGGTCCTCGACCTGAGCGGCGAGAGCGACGGGTACGCGTGAGGTGCCCGGAGGGGCGTTAGCGCACGAAGTGCCGAGCGAACAGCGAAGCCCGGAGGGGACCGACGGCGAGGCGTTAGCCGAGGCGGCACGCCCCTCGTCGGGGTAGTAACTAGTAGGTAAATTGTAGTAGGGAGTACCCTCATCACGAGTACATTACTACCCCTACCCAACTGCCCACTACAGCCGCCAGACCGTCATTTTGTCTTTGAACGCCGTGCGGTCGTATAGTGCTTTGAGGTCCATCAGGATGGAGTCGGGGCGGCAGAGGGCGGTGAGTTCATCGGGGGTCAATTCGCGGTACCGGCGGTGGGAGACGGCCACGATGACGGCGTCGTAATCATCGCTGAGGCGGTCGACCAGGGTGAGTTTGTACTCGTGGGCCACCTCGTTGGGCGAGGCGTGGGGATCGGCGAGGTGGACGTTGACGGAGTAGTCCATCAGTTCGCGGGCCAGGTCGACGACCTTGCTGTTGCGGATGTCGGCTACGTCTTCTTTGAAGGTGATGCCGAGGATAAGCACTTTAGCGCCGGAGGGGTTGCGGTCGCGGGCGATGAGCATCTGGATGAGGCGCTTGGCGATGAAGGCGGGCATGCCGTCGTTGACGCGGCGGCCGCTGAGGATGACCTGGGGGTCGTAGCCGAGCTGCTTGCTTTTGTGGAGCAGGTAGTAGGGGTCGACGCTGATGCAGTGGCCGCCGACGAGGCCGGGGGTGAAGCGCAGGAAATTCCACTTGGTGCCGGCGGCGTCGAGGACGGCCTGGGTGTCGATGTCGAGCCGGTCGAAGATGATGGCCAGTTCGTTGACGAAACTGATGTTGAGGTCGCGCTGGCTGTTTTCGATCACCTTGGCGGCCTCGGCCACCTTGATGCTCTCGGCGGCGAAAACACCGGCCGTGACGACGCTACTATAAAGGAGTCGGATTTCTTCCAGGGCCTCGGCATCGCTACCGCTGACGATCTTGAGGATCTTGTCTACGGTGTGCACCTTGTCGCCGGGGTTGATGCGCTCGGGGCTGTAGCCGATCTTGAAATCGGTGCCGAGCCGGAGGCCGCTCTCCCGCTCCAGGATGGGCAGGCAGTCTTCCTCCGTGCAGCCGGGGTAGACGGTGGATTCGTAGACGACGTAGTCGCCGCGCTTGACTTGCCGGCCCAGGTAGGCGGAGGCGCCTTCCAATGGGCGCAGGTTGGGTACGCGGTGCCCATCTACGGGGGTGGGCACGGCCACGATGTGAAAATGCGCTCGTTTGAGGTCGGCCGGATCGCTGGTGAAGGTGATGTCGGTATCGGCAAAGCGGTGGGTTGCAGTTCCTCGCTCGGGTCTTGGCCGTTGCGCATCTGGGCCACGCGCTGCTCGTTGATGTCGAAACCGATCACGCGGTACTTGCGGGCCGAAGAGCAGGGCCAGCGGCAGGCCCACGTAGCCGAGACCGGTGACGGAGATGGTTTTGGTCTTGTCAATGAGGTGTTGGTAAATCTGCATAGGGATGGTATGTGGGGGCGAAGGTAGTATTCAATGATTGAATGATTGAATGATTGAGTGATTGAGTGAGCCATATGTACTGTAAAGACGCAACATCTTGCGTCTACGAATGGCGAACCGCCATTTGGTACCCCCTACTAATTTTCGTCGATGAAAAACACCCCTTGGCCGGGCACTCCTAGGTTTGGTCGGTGAAATCCTAGGAGCACTCTAACGAATTTGCCGGGAAAAGGCACTTCCCTCATCTTTGGTGCAACCTTTTAATCAAGTGGACCGACTATCCACAAAGCACCCATATAATGAAAGCTTTTACCCATTTTGCCCTTATCGGTGCTTTTCACCGTGAGCACCTATTTCACTGCCGCCGCCCTGCCGGGCGGCTCATCGACGTCTCGATGCCGGTCATGCCCCCATTACCCTCAGCCTCGATATGGTGCAACTGGGAAGCCAACCGCCGCAATGAAGACTACCTGGCCGGCTCCTTTACTACCGGCGGTGCCGATATTCCCGTGAAAGTGCGGGTGCGCGGCCGCTACCGCCGCACGCACTGCGTGATGCCCCCGCTGAAACTGAAGTTTAATAAGGAGTGGCTGCGCGCCCACGGTCTGAACGATCACAACGACTTCAAACTGGTCACCCACTGCCTCGACGGCGAGGCCGGCATGGACGCCCTGCTGCGCGAGCAACTCGCCTACCAACTCTACGCCCAACTGACCGGCCGCAGCCTGCGCACCCAACTGGTAGACATCACCTACCACGACAGTAACACCGGCACCGACATCAAGAGCCGCGCCATCCTGATCGAGGATACCGACGAGATGGCCGAGCGCCTGAACGGCCGGGAGTGTGACGAATGTTACAATACGCCACTGGACCGGTACACAACCGGCAGTGCCGAGCTGTTGACGTTATTCCAGTACATGATCGGCAACAACGATCTTCCAGCCTGCGGATGCAACGCAACCTCAAGCTGGTGCAGACCGCCGAGGGCATGACGCCCGTGCCTTACGACTTCGATTTCTCCGCCCTGGTCGCCGCCGATTACCACAATAATCCGAACGAGGCGCGTCACCTGGTCTGGGAATTCCCCACCGCGCCCGATTTTTCGGCCGCCCGCGA
>CAVPZP010000064.1:0-41222 GCA_963710215.1 Lewinellaceae bacterium
ATCTCCCCACCCCATAATTAACCGCCCTGCCCGCCACCGGCACATTACTCGTATACCGGTTACGCAACTGCACGTAATAGTTGTTATCCGTGCGCTTTAAAAAGGTATTCAGCTCAAAGTAAAAGCGGTCCAGGAAAATGACCAGCTCATCGCGTTGCTCGTAGGGGAGGGGGCGAAACTTTCGCACCAGCTTGACCAGCTCCTTGCGCTCGTCGAGTACCCGCTGGGCGGCGCGGAGGAAGGTGGCGTCATCCACGTAGTAGCCGAGGTAGACGCGCTGGCCGATGGCCAGCTGGCCGAGTTCGGCCGCCGGAACGGCGTAGGGGGCATTGACCAGGGCCGAGAAATCAAAATCATAGCCCACCGGCACCAGTTTGCCGCCGGGTAGCTGCACCAGTTTGAGGTTGCGGGCCAGTTCCAGGCTGTAATCCGTATTGCTGATGGCAAACTGGAAGAGCGAATGCAGCGTGGAAGCATCGGCGTCCAGCCGGTCTGGGGCAACGGCGAGCAGGTTTTCCATCTCTTCACCACCGATCCGCTCGGCCATCTCGTCGGTATCCTCGATGAGGAAACCAAGTTGGGTCAGGCTCGCGCCGCCATTGGTGTCTTCATAGGTGACACGCACTAACTGCACGCGGTAACTCTGAGGCGTTAACTGATTATACAGGCGGTAGGCCAGAAACTCACGCAGCAGCAGGTCTTCGCCGCCCGCTTCGGAGCAGTGCGTGACCAATTTGAGCTTATCGTGCTTGACCAGACCGGAAGCCGCGAGGTCTTTCTTAGAAAAATTAAGCTTTAGAGGAGGAAAGGAGCAGATGCGGCGGCGAAATTTGCCGCGCACATCCACTTGGAGGGGTCGCCGCTCGGTGGCGGGACCCGTTTCTTGATCCAGGACGTACTCGATTTCGGCAGTCTGGGAGTTGGTCGTTTTAGTCAGGATACTATCCAGCGGCAAGCGGAGGGTGATCTCGCGAATACCGTCGGCGTCGGCCGTCTGCAGGCGATCGAAGATCGATTGGGCGTTCAGGGAACTCGAGGAAAACAGGCCGACTAAAGCAAGGGCTAAGGTGAGGGAATAACGTTTCATAACAAGCGGGATTATCGAAAAATCTAGTGCGCGATGAGTAGCCGTCGGGCGGGTCATCCGGTTTGCCCTAACAACCGCAAAGGTAAGCCGGTAGTTGCCTATTTAGCTACCTAATTCAGAATTTAATTTGCAATTTACATTGAATGAGGTAGTGATACAAAATATAGTTCTTTGGTCGATATTGTCTCGGGCTAGCTTTTATATCGCTTGCCAACCACCGGCGGCAGGGAATTGCGTCGGCGTCGCGGCCGTTCCGAATTAAGCATTGCCGGAACTTGAACAATCGCCGCCGAAAATAATTTGGTAAGGGCTAACGGCCGGCTCGTTTCGCGCCGGAAAGTTTTCCTACCTTAGAGCGTGTCTAAAATTTTTAAGAACTGAGGATCAATGATTCGCTTCGCGGCTACTTCGTGGTTAAGGTTCTGGCTAGATAAAAACTTGCGCGCATAGCGGGTTACGTAAGTCAGTTTTTACGACGTGAGGTTCTTAAATGCTTGATTCTCAGGAAGTAAAAATTTAGACACGCTCTTAACCTCTTCAACTGACCGGGAGCAATACCTTCGGACACCACCCGCGCCGGAAAATCTTTCCGCACGAGCCGAGTGCCCCCGCCCCACCACCAATAAAATCAACCGTCCCCATGGTCGCATTCGCCACCGATAAGCAAGAAGAACTCCAACTCATCCAGGAGTCGGCCCGCGATTTCGCGGAGTCCCACATTCGTCCCCATGTCCTGGAATGGGACGAGGCCCAACAACTCCCCCGCGAGGTATTTACCGCCCTGGGCGAGCAGGGTTTCCTCGGCATCCTGGTGCCGCACGAGTACGGCGGCGCGGGCCTCGGCTATGCGGAATACATTACCGTCATCGACGAGATCGCGCAGGTTTGCGGGGCCGTCGGGCTTTCCGTTGCGGCTCACAACTCGCTCTGTACCAATCATATCCTCTCCTTCGGCACCGAAGAGCAGAAACAGAAGTGGCTGCCCCGCCTCGCCTCCGGCGAGTGGGTGGGGGCCTGGGGCCTGACCGAACCCAATACCGGTAGCGACGCCGGCCGGATGCGCACCGTGGCCGTCAAGGACGGCGACGATTACATCCTCAACGGTACCAAAAACTTCATCACCCACGGCCTTAGCGGCGACGTGGCCGTGGTCATCGTCCGCACCGGCGAACTGCTGGACAGCCACGGCATGACAGCCTTCGTCGTCGAACGCGGCACCCCCGGTTTCCGGGGCGGCAAGAAGGAAGACAAACTGGGCATGCGCGCCAGCGAAACGGCTGAAATGATCTTCGAGGATTGCCGCATCCCCGCCGCCAACATCCTCGGCGAGGTGGGCGAAGGGTTCGTCCAGTCGCTGAAAATTCTCGACGGCGGCCGGATCAGCATCGCCGCCCTCAGCATCGGCATCGCCCGCGGGGCATTTCTGGCGTCGCTGGCCTACTCCAGGGAGCGCGAGCAATTCGGCAAACCCATCAGCCACTTCCAATCCATCGCCTTCAAACTGGCCGACATGGCCACCAAGATCGAAGCCGCCGAACTGCTGACCCGCAACGCCGGTCGCCTCAAAGACGCGGGCGAGAAAGTGACCAAGGAAGGGGCCATGGCCAAGTACTACGCCAGCGAGGCCGCCGTGTGGGTGGCCAACGAGGCCGTGCAGGTCTTCGGCGGCTACGGCTACATTAAAGAGTATCCCGTAGAGAAATTCTACCGCGACGCCAAACTCTGCACCATCGGCGAGGGAACCAGCGAGATTCAGAAGGTAGTCATCAGCCGCCTGTTACTAAAGGAATAAATAAAGAAGTGGGGGGAAATATCCGGCCGCTATCGAACATGGCGTACTTATTGCGGCTTAATAGAAATGAGATTGTCATTCAGGCGTCAGTTAATTCGGTTGCCCGACGATGATCTTGCACGGGCATTTTCCCCTTGCTCAAACTCAACTCTCACACTATGAATTGGTTAGTCTGGATTATTTTCGGCCTCATTGCGGGCGCAATTGCAAAATGGATCATGCCCGGTAACGATCCCGGCGGCTGGATCGTCACCATAATCATCGGCATCGTCGGTGCCATGCTCGGCGGCTGGATCGGCGTGAACGTACTGAATATCGGTGCCGTGGATGGATTCAACCTGCCTTCTCTGCTCATCGCTATCGGCGGTGCGGTGCTGTTGCTCTTCATTTACCGCCTGGTAACGGGACGCAGCCGCGTGTAACGCGAACACACATACGTGTCAAGCCTCAAAACGGGCGGCTACCCAGGCGGGTGGTCGCCCGTTTTTCCGTTTTCGGCAAAATAGCTACCGGTCCGAACAACAAACGACCGCTTCCTCGCTTTTTGCAGTATGCGATTCGTCATGCTCAGCGATCCCCACCTGGGCGATACGCCTTCCAACACGGCGGGGCTGGATACTCCGGCCCGCTTCATTTCCGCCCTCGATGCGGCCCTCGCCACCCGGCCGGATGCGCTGGTCATGGGAGGGGACTATTCGTTCGGCGAGCCGCGCTCGCAGGACGTTTGCACCGTCTTGGCCGCCATACGCGAGCGTACTGAAATTCCCCTGCATTTCCTGGCGGGCAACCACGATAGCCCCGCCGATCTGGCGGCGGGACTGGGACCCGATCTGCCCGTTATCCTGCCCGCCGACGGCCATTATTACCGCACCGAATTACCCGGTGGGGTAGGGGCCGTCGTGTTGGATAGCTCGGCCGCGCAACTGTCCGAGGTGCAGTGGAACTGGCTGACGGCGGAACTGGAACGTGACGGTCCGCAGTTGCTCTTCATCCATCATCCTCCCTATTTTTTGGGGCGTCCGTTCATGGACAACAAGCATCCCTTCCAGCAGATCGACCGCTTTGCCCGGCTCATGGCCGCCTGCGAAAACCCGCCCGCCATCTTCTCGGGCCATTACCACGCCAACGGGGCCTTCCTCTTCGATCGCGTACGGCTGCAACTGTGCCCGCCCACCAGTTTTTTCGTGCACCCCGACCGGCCCGAATTTTCCGAAATCGAACGCCGGCCCGGTTTTCTGGTTGTGGACATAACCGACGGCCGCATCGGCGTGCGCACGGAATATGCGTGAGGCTCACGTATCATTCATTCCCACTTCAACGTTCAATGCGAGTTGTTTTTTTGGGGCCTGCCGGTGCGGGTCCGCTTCCGCTCCCCCGCACCGGCCGCTGTGCTCCGCGGCTCGCTGTTCGCTCGGCCCTCCGGGCTGGTGCTCACGAAAGATTTTCACAACCAACCCTTCTATCCGGTGGTCACCACCACTGCGCAGCGCTAGGCCGCATCTTCTTCATCACACTACTCCCAATCAATCCCAACCCATGCGTTTTACCCTCCTGCTCGTTTCCGCTCTCTTTTCATCCTCACCAGCTGTGTCCCCACCCGCAAATACGAAGACCTCCAGATGAGCAACCGCCGCCTGGCCGAGGAATTCCGCCAGAGTACCGAAGACCTCAAAACTACCCGGGCGGGCCTCACCGATGTACAGCAACAACTTACCACCCTCAAGGCCGAACGTCAGCAAACTCTCGATGATCTGGCCACCGCCCGCCAACGCTACACCGAACTGGACCGCACCAACCGCGATCTGCTCGACCGTTACGACCGCCTCCTGGCCGAAAACTCCCGCCAACTCCAGGTGGCCGGCGGTACCAACCAGGAACTCACCACCCGCGTAGCCGCTCAGCAGGAAGAACTCGCCCGCCGCGAACGCGAACTTCAGACCAACCAGGCCCGCCTCTCCGAGCTGGAACGCGAACTCCAGGTACGTGAGGCCCGCGTGGCCGAACTGACCGCCGCCATTAACGAAAAAGACGCCCGCCTCAAGGCCATCAAATCGCAGGTAGACGCGGCCCTGCGCGGCTTTTCCGCCGCCGATCTGACCGTCGAGGAGCGTAACGGACGTATCTACGTCAGCCTCAGCCAAAACCTGTTGTTCCCCAGCGGTAGTAAGACCCTGAATGCGCAGGGTAAGAACGCGCTCTCCAAGCTGGCCGGTGCCCTGAAGGCCAACCAGCAGATCAACATCACCGTCGAGGGCCATACCGATACCGATGGCGATGCCGCCCTCAACTGGGACCTCAGCGTGGGCCGCGCCACCACCGTGGTCAAGGAACTGACCGCTAACGGCGTAGATCCCAAGCGCGTGACCGCCGCCGGCCGCGGGGAGTTCTTTCCCGTAGCCGATAATACTTCCGCCGCCGGCAAGGCCCGCAACCGCCGCACGGAGATCATTCTCACGCCGCAACTGGATGCGCTGTATAACCTGATTGATTGAGCCGCCCACGGGCGGAAATGCTCCCAAAGTAGTGTAAGTAGTGGATCGGATCAGCCCATTCAGGGCTGCCTATTCCTCCGGTACCACCCGCAGACGCACCGTTTCGATGCGCGTATTGCTGACATTTACGAATTCAAAGAGATAGTTTTCAATTCGAAATTCTTCTCCGGCCTCGGGGATATTCTCCGTAGTGCTGATGATGTAGCCGGATAGCGTCTGGTATTCCCCCTCGGGAAATTCCAGGCTATACTTCTCGGTCAGGTAGCTGATTTCCAGACGGCCGCTAAACAGGTAGGTCTTGCCTTCCTCTTCCACTACGTCGATGTATTCGGAATCATCGTACTCGTCTTCGATCTCGCCGAAGATTTCCTCTAGAATGTCTTCCAGGGTGATGATGCCGGAAACTTCCCCGAATTCATCCACCACGCAGGCAATGCTGAAGCTATCGCTGACGGCTTTGTCCAGCATGTCCGGCAGGCGGGTAACTTCGGGAATGAATCGCAGTTCAAGGATGCAGTCGCGAATCGCTTCGGGGTATTCCAGCAACTGCTGGTGGTGTACGTAGCCGAGCACCTTGTTAATATCCCCGTCGATAACAACAATGCGGGACAGGCGGGTTTCCAGAAAAAGTGCTTCCAACTCTTCGATGGAAGAGTTTACGTCGATGCTCTCCACCTCATTACGCGGAACCATGCAATCGCGTACCCGCTGCTCGTGCAGGTTGAGGGCCTTACCGAAGAGTTCCTTGTCGATCACGTTTTCTTCCTCGCCGGTACCGCCGCTCTCGTTGATGAAATTCTCCAGATCGAGGCGGGTCAGTACGGTCTCCAGCTGCTCGCTGGGTTGGGAGAATACCAGCCGCAGCAGGTAATCGCTGGCCTTGGTCATCACCCACGAGACGGGAAACAGAATGATCTGGAGCCAGCGCAGGGGTGCCGCCAGAAAGTAGAGGGCATTATCGGCAAAAAGACGGAAGAGCGTTTTGGGCAAATATTCCCCGAAGATCAGCACGATGATGGTGATGAGCAGGGTGTTGATGAACAGCACGATCAAATCGCTCTCCAGTCCGGTGGAGGCGATTACCAGCGGCTCCAGCACGCGGGTGATCAGGTAGGTGAAAGCAACCAGCGCAATGTTGTTGCCTACCAGCATGGTACTGAGAAAGGCGGAGGGCCGGTCGAAAAAATTGGCCAGAATATGGCTGCGGTAGGTGCCGCGCTTCTTCTTTAGTTCCACGCGCAGCTTGTTAGCCGACACATAGGCGATCTCCGATCCCGAGAAGAGGGCGGATAATAGAAGAAAGGTAATAATTCCGATCCAGAGCATGAGGCGAAGGTAACGATATTCGGGCGAGGCGATCTACCGGTGAGGTACCGGCAAAGTTATTCCGGCCGGTCCACCGGTAGCCGCCCTTCGACGGAAAGTACGCGGGCGTTGGAAAAATCCTGATCGGCCTCGAACCCATAACCGTAAATGATGGATTCCGGCCGGGTGATGACGACGAATTTTTTGGTGTAGATCTTCTCGCGGGCCTCGTCCCAGATTAGTTCCTCGGTTTCCAGTTTTTCGCCTTCGTTACCGCGCCACACCACGCTATCGCGCACCACCACCTCGTTCTCTCGCTCGCGATAAACGCCCCACCTGGCTTCCAGCGTGCTGGTGGTGTCCTGCTGCGGGCCGAAAAAAGTGACGAATAACCCCCGGGGGAATTCCTGGCGCGGGTCCAGTTTATCCAGATGGTTGAGCAGTATCGGCCCCTCGATGGTCACCTTGATCTGTGCCGAATCACTGTAGATCATGCGGATGCTGTCGGCGATCTCCACGCCGGGGTCCATTTTTCGTTCCAGCGCGGCTATATCGGCCGGGTCGTTCTCGCAGGACGAGAAAACGATCAGTAAGGGAAGCAGGAAAAGAGGAAGCCGTTGTCGCATCGGGCAAAGGTAGGCCGGGATGGGGAAGGGAGGCGTTAAGGGAAGGTGAACGGGGGGACGCGATACCTCGCGTCTCCCAATGGTTGGCACCATTCGGATGTACGATGTCTGATGTACGATGTCTGATCTAAGCCCGTAACTCCGCTCAGGCCGAGGACCTCCCGTTACGAGCGGGGCGGCGTAGCCGCCCGACTGAGGTACGAGCAGTTGGAACGGATCACGTCTCGGACGTGGACGTCCTCGATCTGAGCGGCATACCTGAGCAGAGTGTACGAACGGCCGGCATGCGTGAGGTGCCTAAAGGGGACGTGCGCAGCACCGAGCGAACAGCGAAGCCCGGAAGGGACCGACGGTGAGGCGTTAGCCGAAGCGGCACGCCCACCTTCGGTTTAATAGGTAGATTATAGCAGGTAGTACCCTCATTACGAGTTTATTACTACCCACTACCCAACTACCCACTACCTACTAATTAACCTCCGGGATGAAGCGGAAGTTATAGTTGTACACGTACATCAGCAGCAGCATAAAGAGGAAGAAGCCGATGATGGCGAAGAGGATGGCGTAGCCTTTGGTGCCGGCGTTTTTTACTTCGGACATGGTTGGTTGTTTTGCGGGGGTGAAAGTACAACAAACGGGGGGAAGGAATGGTGTGTTCCCGCCCCCCGTTCGTGACCCTGCAGTGATGGGTGGTAATTAGAGCGTGTCTAAATTTTTACTTCCTGAGAACCAAGCATTTGAGAACCTGGCGTCATAAAAACTGACTTACGTAACCCGCTATGCGCGCAAGTTTCTATCTAGCTAGAACCTTAACCACGAAGTAGCCGCGAAGCGAATCATTGATTCTCAGTTCTTAAAAATTATAGACACGCTCTTAATTATTGCACTCGATGGCGGCGCGATCGTCCTTTACGTCGGCCATGGCGCGTAGGGCGGGCAGCATGGTCTGGGTGACCTGGCCGCGGGCGGTGGCGTTCATTTGGCCGCGCACGGCGGGCATGTTGGAGGCCGGTGCGGTGCCGGGAGCGGAGAGAGGCTGTACGATGAATACGCCGGTTTCGCCGGTGACGGGGGAGGACAGGCTGCCGGAAGCCGTGCGGAACATGGCGGCCAGAGCGGCGGGTTCGCTACCCAGTTTAGGCACGGTGGCCTGGCTGAGGGCCACGTTGGAAACCGTGTCGAGGGCCACGCCGAATTGCGATGCGAGGCCGCGCAGGTCGTTGGTCTTAATCTGACCTTTGATGAGTTCGGCCTTTTTGCGGTTGACCACGGCGGGCATGATCTCGTCGCGGGCTACATCCACGGGCGGTACCCCGGCGGGGATGACGGTGCGCAGACCGGCAATGACGTACTTGGTTACGTTGTAGTTAACCGGGTCGGTATAGGTGTACACGTTGGGGTCCACCTGGCCCGCATCGAGGGCGAAACCGGCGCAAACCACGTTGCGGGTCTCCTGGTCGCTACCCAGGCCGTTGATGGAGTAAGCCGTGGCACTCAGTGGAGCGGTGGTTTGCATGCGCAGGCCGGGCATATCGGCAATGGCGGCACGCAGTTCGGCCAGCGTACGGTTATTGACCACCACCTGCTCGGCGCGGTCCAGTACTTCGTCCTCGGTCTGCTTGCCGGGTACGATGGGGTCTACCGCGTAGGCCACCTTGAAGAAGGTAGAACGCGAAGCCGAACGCTTGAGGACTTCGATGATATGAAATCCGAACTGGGTTTTCACCTTATATAGCGGACCCACCTCGCCGGTGCGGAACAGTACGGCGTCAAACTCGGGCACGAACTGGCCGGGGGTAACGGCTTCATAAACACCGCCCTTGTCCTTGCTGCCGGGGTCCTGACTGAACTGCGCGGCCAGCGCACCGAAATCGCCGCCGCCCTCGATCACGGCGATGAGGCTGTCGGCCCGTTGGCTTGCGGCCGTAACCTGGGCGGGGGTGGTGGCGGAAAGCAGGATGTGACGCGTGTCGGCCGAATCCGGCATGGTGGTTCGGTCGCGCAGTTTGACCACTTTGAAGGCATTGCCCTCGCGGTAAGGACCGTAGGTGCCGCCGATGGTCAGGTTGTCGAGGGTATCGGCGATGATTTCGCTGAGGCGATCCTTGGGTACAAAGGTCGGGTTGAAGCTACCGCCGTTGCCAAGGGCAAAAGTGGAGTCGCGGTCGGCGGCCGAGGCGGCGAACTGACCGGCCAGCGTAGTCATTTTGGTGCGGATGGCGGCCGAGTCTTCGCGGGTAGGCACCACGTCAAAAGCGACGTACTCCATTTCGCGGGTTTCCACGTCGTTGCGGTAGCGCTTTTTGTTTTCGTCGAGGTAAGCCTTTAGGTCTTCGTCGCTTACGCTCACGTCGCTATCGGCGATATCGGCGTAAGGGATCCGCAGGAACACGGCACTAATGCGGTTGGCCTGCTGGTCGGCGGCGTCCTGGGCCATCCAACTGGGGGTATACATGCCTTTGCTCACCAGGGCGGTCAGTTTTTCCTGCAGGCGCTGGGCCACGATCTCACGGCGTTGGTGCCTCCAGATCTCCGCGAAATTGGGGGCCAACCGGCCTTCCTCGATGGCACCGGTGATACCGTTGTTTTCGATCAGGTCCTGGAAGTAGGCCAATTGCTGGCGGTCTACCACACCCGGCTGCTGCGGGTTCTGGAAGTTCCGCTGAATGACCGGGCTGGGGTTGGCACCGAACTCGAGGTCGGTGATCTCCTCGCCGCTCACGCGAATACCATTGGTTTCGGCCTCGGAGGCCAGCAGCCGTTCGGCGATCATGAATTGCCAGAGGCTCTCGCGGTTTTGCAGCGTGTTGCCGGCACCGCTAAAACGGGCGGCGTAGGTTCGGTCGAAGTCGTTGCGGTCGATGGCCGTGCCGTCGATCTCTCCCATTCTAAGGATAGCGTTCGTGGCACCGCCGGCCCCGCCGGCGGGGTCGAAGCCCGTAAAGATGAAAAGGCCGATGCCCAGTGCGATCACGATGATCACCAGGGTGTAGTTGTCTCTGATTTTACCAATCAATGCCATGGTTCCAAGATTATTACTCAAGCGATAAAACCGCCGAAAATACCGCCCGGGGCGGCTCATAGGTAGTGAAAATGCCCGGCGGATCGTCCGCGCTGCGTGCTTCCCGGCGGGCCGGGTTTGCGAAGGCGGCGCAAAGATAAGTATTTTGCCGGAGTGAATGAATGTTTTGCGCAGGGTGGGAAATAATCTTCTCCCGAGTTTACGGACGGGCGGCGTAACGACCGCAGCCCCGCCCTCCACCGGCGGACCGGAAATACCGCCCCGGGCGGGCGTTCGGCGCATCCCCGCGCGGCGGCTCCCGGGAAAAGACCTTACCTTTAGCGCGACTCTTGACCCCACCTATGGCGACACGTAAGGAAAAACTGATGATCAGCGGCCTGCGGACGGTGCTGAACGGCACCGCGCGCTTGTCGCACAAACGGGCCGGGCGACTGGCCTACCGCCTGCTGGCCCAACCGCGCCGCCACGCGCTGAATGAGCAAGCGACCGAATTACTCGATTCCGCCGAGCAGCGAACGCTCCGCATCGACGGCATCGATATCGCCACTTACTACTGGCCCGGCACCACCGAGCGTACCGCCCTGCTACTGCACGGTTGGGAGAGTTGCACCGGCCGCTGGCGGGAGCAGACGCTGGCCCTGATCGCGGCCGGTTACCATGTTTACGCTTTCGATGCGCCCGCCCACGGCCGCTCCGGCGGCACGCAGTTTACCGTTGTCCATTATGCCCGCACCCTCAGTGCCTACCTGACGCAATTGCCCGCCGTCCCCGCTCACTGGATCGGGCATTCGGCCGGCGGCATGGCCGCCATTTACTACCTCACGAAGTACAAGCAGCCTTCCCTGCCCAAACGAATGGCCCTGCTGGGTGTGCCCGCCCACGTGAACGATTTTGTCGATGCTTTTTGCTCGGTCCTCGGTTTCAATCAGCGGGTGCGTAGCGGACTGGACAAGGAATTTCAGCGGCGCCTCGATTTTCCCATCCACGAACTCGATTTCGTCGCCTATCTCGACAAGATCGACATACCCGGCCTGCTGGTCCACGACCGCCAGGATGAAGTAGGACCCTACGAGGGTGCGCGCCGCCTCCACCAGACCTGGACGGATAGCGAGCTGTTTACCACCGAGGGCCTGGGCCATAGCCTGCCGGGGCCGGAAGTGGTAGCGGCGGTGATGGGGTATTTTTTGAGTAGCAGGGGGTAGGGGGATAAGCCCACCTAGGGCACTGGCTCTGAGTATCTACTAGTACTGACCACTACTAACAACAGAGTTCCCGGATAAAACCCGACATTGGGGACCGTAAAAATCCTCGCCCATGCCACCCACTGATTACCTCATCATCGGCGCCGGCTCCGCCGGTTGCGTACTGGCTAACCGCCTGACGGCCGATGGGACGACTACCGTCTTACTGCTCGAAGCGGGGGGGCGCGACGGCCACCGCAACATCAGCACCCCGGCCGGGTTCCCGAAACTGTTCAAAACCGACCACGACTACGGCTACCATACCGTTCCCCAGCCTACCATGCACGACCGGAAAATGTACCTGCCGCGCGGCAAAGTGCTGGGGGGCAGTAGCAGTACTAACGCCATGATCTACATCCGGGGCAACCGGCAGGATTACGACGAGTGGAGCGCGGCGGGCAATCGCGGTTGGTCGTACGAGGAAGTGTTGCCCTACTTCAAGCGAGCGGAAAACCAGGCAGTCATCAAAGACCCGGCCTACCACGGCACCGAAGGCCCGCTACACGTTAGCTCGCGGAGTTACACCAACAAGCTGTCCGATGTATTCGTGGCGGCGGGAGAGGAGTTGGGGTACGAACGCAATGATGATTTCAACGGCGAGCGGCAGCAAGGTTTTGGCCGCTACCAGGTCACCCACTATAAAGGCGAACGCTGGAGTGCCGCCCGCGCCTACCTCAATCCGGTACTGCGACGGTCTAACCTGCGAGTAGAAACCGGGGCCGTGGTAGAGCGGATCATCGTCGAAGCCGGCCGGGCCGTCGGGGTCGTGTACCACCAAAACGGACGATCTCAGGAGGCCCGCGTTAGTCGCGAGGTACTGCTCTGCGCCGGTGCTTACAACTCGCCTCACTTGCTCCAGCTCTCCGGCATCGGGGACGGAGAGGAACTTAAGCGGCACGGCATTCCCGTGGTTAAACACCTGCCTGGGGTGGGGCGCAATTTGCAGGACCACCTGGTCTACTTCAACATGTTTCACACCGACTACGCGCACACCCTCGACGCGGCCGAGCGTTTTCCGGCCATCCTGAAAAACCTGTACCAGTATTTTGTGCACAAAACCGGTCCGTTCAGCAGCAACCTGGGCGAGACGGGAGCCTTCGTACGTTCCTCCCCCGATCAGCCGGCCGTGGACACGCAGTATCATTTCGCGCCCAACTACTTCGTCAATCACGGTTTCGATAACCCGCCCAAGGGCAACGGCTATTCCATCGGCGGTAAAGTGCTCAACCCCACCAGCACCGGCACCGTCCGCCTCGCTTCCGCCGATTTCCGTACGCCCCCCGCCATCGACCACAATTACCTCAGCACCGACGACGACGTACGCCGCTCCATCTGGGGTTTCAAGCTCGGCTTTCGCCTCGGCCGAACGGAAGCCTTCCGGCCCTACCGCGCCGCACCCTACCTGCCCGCCGCCCCGCTGGAAGACGATGCCGCCATCGAAGATTTCATCCGCGCCACCGGCCAAACCCTTTACCATCCCGCCGGCACCTGCCGCATGGGCAACGATGACGGGGCCGTGGTAGACGACCGTTTGCGAGTGCACGGACTGGCCGGTCTGCGCGTGGTGGATGCCTCCGTGATGCCTAACGTGACGCGCGGCAATACCAATGCGCCGACCATCATGATCGCGGAAAGGGTATCGGATTGGATACGGAATAACACACATTAAGATTTTCACTTATAAGTTAAAACCTTACCTATCCCCAACCCCAACAAGCTATACACGTACACTTGCGCAGTTTTGTACCGTTAGTCCCATCAATAATCCATTCCCATGAACGATCGTACCCGAATTTCCCCCCGCCCCCTCATCCATCTGCTTTTCCTCCTACTCGGCGGCCTACCCATATTGCTACCCGGCCAGTGCTTGCAGGGCGACTGCAAAACCGGTCCGGGCACCCTGGTCTACGCCGACGGTGACCGCTACCGGGGTGAGTTCCGTGACGGCCTGGCCGAGGGGGAAGGCATGCTGTTTCGGACCGACGGCAGCCGCTATGTGGGGCAATTCCGGGAGGGGGAACCCCAGGGGAAGGGAATCCTGGTAAGCACTACCGGAGACCGGCAATCCGGGATCTGGGACCGGGGAAATCTGGTGGCTGAACTGCCCGAGCTGATCGCCGGCCGCGATGTGCTGACCGCTCGCGGCGGCACCGAACCCAAAACCGGCTGTGTTTCCGGCGACTGCGACAACGGCCGCGGCGTATACGTGATGAGCGACGGTGCCGTTTACGCGGGTCAGTTCAGTGCCGGGGAGATCAGCGGCGAGGGCGTCTGCTACTACCCCGACGGCAGCAAGTACCGGGGCGAATGGCAACACCGCCTGCCCCACGGCCGGGGCACCAAAACCCTGCTGGACGGTCGCGACCAGACCGGCCAGTGGCGTTACGGCATTTATCAATTGGCCGCCGGCGACGGCCGCCGCACCGTACTACCGGGTGATTCCCCCGCCCGGGAACTCAACACGGCCGTAGCCCCGCAGACGGGTTGCCTGGAAGGAAATTGCCACGATGGACTCGGCTTTTTCACCTACCCCGACGGTAGCAGCTACCGGGGTCACTTCCGGAGCGGACTGCCCGCCGGAGTGGGCGTTTTCCGCTACGCCAACGGCGATTATTACCAAGGCAACTTCGCGGCCGGTCTCCAGCACGGCTCGGGTACGCTGGTCCACGCCGACCAGTCGAAGGCCGCCCTGAGCGGCCGCTGGGAGAAGGGCGAGTTCTACCCGCAGGGCCGCGAAAGCGGTTGCCTGAGCCGGGACTGCACCGATGGAAACGGCACCTACGTTTATCCCTCCGGCGACCGCTACGTCGGCGGCTTCCGCAACGGGCAAATGGACGGGCGCGGAACGATCACCTATAAGGACGGCAGTTCCTACGAGGGGCAGTTTCTGGCCGGCAAGTTTCACGGCCTGGGTGTCTACCGTACTCCCGACGGCCGACTGTACGACGGCGAGTGGGCCGACAACAATTTCGTCTCCCCGCGCTCCGTCCAACCGGCCTACACCCCACCGCCGGCGGCTGCTACCCGCGCCGGGGGCAGGGTATACGCACTAATCGTGGGCGTATCCACTTACTCACACATGCCGGTACTGCGGTTTCCCGACGATGACGCCTACCGCATCTACGGCTTCCTCAAAAGCCCCGAGGGCGGAGCCGTACCCGACGAGCGGCTCAAGATCCTGATCGACGAAGACGCCACCCGCGCCAACATCCTCGGCGAACTCCGCTCCCTTTTCCGCCGCGCCGGACCGCAGGATCTGGTTTTCATCTACTTTAGCGGCCACGGCCAGCCGGGGGCTTTTCTGCCCATCGACTATAACGGTACGGACAACAAACTCTACCACCGCGAACTCCGCGAACTACTGGATGCCAGCCCCGCCCGCTACAAACTGCTGCTGGCCGATGCCTGCCACAGCGGAAGTCTCCTATCCGCCCGCGACGGGAGCGAACCCACCGATATCCTGCAACGCTACTACACCGAACTGAGTAAAGCCGCCGCCGGTACCGCGTTGTTGATGTCCAGTAAATCGAACGAGACCAGTCTGGAATCGAGCGGTTTGCGGCAGGGTGTCTTTAGCCACTTCCTCATCCGGGGTCTCAAGGGCGAGGCCGACCGCGACGGCGACCGGGTGGTAACCATGCGCGAATTATACCAGTACGTTCGCGAACGGACCAGCGAGTACACGGGCGGTTTACAGAGTCCGTTACTGCAGGGTGATTTCGATCCGATGATGCCTATTTCCGTAGTCCGTTAAAGGAAAGGCAGACTTTTCGTGCAACTTCCCGCCCCTTCGAGCTATTAGTCTTGGGCGGGGCGCGAAAAACAGTACTTTCGTCGCCCCGGCGGAACCGATCCGCCTGTTGCTAACGAAATTACGCTATGACGCTGCCGGAAGGAAAGGAATTATTTATTCAGGAATGGGGGAAGCTCGGTTCCAGCTGGGGCATCACCCGCACCATGGCCCAGATTCACGCGCTGCTCCTCGTCGCACCGGAGCCGCTGAGCGCGGATGAGGTAATGGAAGAACTCATGATCAGCCGCGGCAACGCAAATATGAACCTGCGTGCCCTCATCGACTGGAACCTCGTACACAAACACCTGAAACCCGGCGAGCGGCGCGAGTTTTTCCTGGCGGAAAAAGACATGGCCACGGTCGTCAAAAATATCATCATCCAGCGCAAGCGCCGCGAGTTGGAACCGATGCTCGGGGTACTGACGGAACTGAGCGACGTAGAAGTAAATGACGCGGAGAGCCGGGAGTTCTCGCGGGTCATGAAAGACCTCCGATTATTCAGCGGCAAAGCGGACCGGGCACTCGAATCACTCGTAAAGGCTGATTCTAACTGGTTTTTCTCCACCTTTTTATCCATGATTCGTTAGCACCCTGTTGGAAAACTAACTAATTTGCATCCAGATCGCACATCTGCGGCGTAAGTAAGTTTGTGTAGCGAAATGAATACACAACAGCTCGTAACCGTAGTCGCGGCCGGGTTGCCTACTATGGAAAATCCCCACAATGACACACAACGGTTGATCGAACGCCTCCGGGCACGCGATCGAACGGCCTTGGATCGGCTCTACCAAATGTACGGTGGAGCGGTACTCGGCACGGTATCCCGCATGGTTCCCACCCAGCAGGAAGCGGAGGAGGTATTGCAAGATACCTTCCTTAAAGTGTGGCAGAAAGTGGAAAGCTACGACCCCGAAAAGGGACGTTTCTTTACCTGGTTGATTCAAATAGCTCGCCGTACGGCCCTGGATAAAACCAAAACCGTCAAAGCGAAAAAGCAACGCGAAACCCAACGGATCGATCCCCTGGATCATCCCGAGGGCAGTTTGGGCGTTACCGAAATGTACGTCCCCGACAGTGGTCTGCGCAGCGTGATCGACACCATGAAACCCTCCCGCCGTCAGGTAGTGGACCATTTTTATTTTCTGGGCATGACCCAGCAGCAAGTCAGCGACAAACTGAATATGCCGCTGGGAACGGTCAAAACCGAGCTGCGCAAAGCACTCATCGACCTGCGTACCCTTCTCCCATCCCGAAACAGTTAAGTATTCCCTTGGAAATCAAGTCATTCATAGCATCCGGTGTTCTCGAGCTTTACGTGCTCGATCAACTACCCCCCGATCAGCGGGCGGAGGTGGAAGCTATGGCGGCTGCCCACCCCGAAGTTAAACGGGAGCTATCGGCGGTTGAAGAGACGTTGGAAAACCTGGCCCTGGCCGGTGCCGCGCCCCTCCCTGCCGGTGGTTTGGCCGATCTGAATAGTCGCATCGATAATGCCGAGGGCCGCTTGCCCACTGCCTCCGCTTCCACCAAAGTACCTCCGGGCCGGACTACCGGTTATTCCGGTTTAATCGCTACGGCTTGCGCCTTGTTCGCCGTCGGCTGTATTTTGTTAGGATATTTTTACTTCCAAGAACAGTCCGCCCACGACCGGACCCGTCAGGATCTGGAAACGCTCCGTTCCACCTGCGAGGAGCGCACCAGTGATTACAATCAACTCACTCGCCAGATCGCCTTCCTTACCGATACGGCCAGCACCCGCATTACCCTCGAACCGACGCCTTTCGGCGAAACGGCCACCGCCGCCGTATTCTACAACTCACGGGCCAACGAAACCCGCATCGATCCCTCGGGCCTGCCCGCCCTTTCCGCCTCCGAGCAGTATCAGCTCTGGGCCATCGTAGACGGCACCCCCGTCAGCCTACTCGTTTTCGATGCCGTCACCAATCAGGAAAACCCGCTCCTCAGTGCCGAAGATTTCACCGGCACTCCGCAGTTATTTGCCATCACCATCGAGCCGCGCGGCGGCAGCGAGGGTCCCACCATGGATAAAATGGTGGTTGCGGGCAAGGGGTGAGGCTTGGTAGATAGTAGGTAGCTGAAAATAATTGCTACTAGCTAACTACCTACTAACCAGTAACTTACTATCCAGGGCGTGCCCGTCCGCCTGCCGGCGGCCGGTCGGGCTGTCCGGCACTCTCTCCGCTACGCTCCGTTCAGACAACACCTCCCATCCCTCACGCGGGGGTAGGGGAGAAGCAGCGATGCTGCTCTGATAAATTATTAGTTTTTGGCGGTGTGCTGTCTGGTTTAGCAGGTTTTGAGCAATACAGGCTTTGCACTTCTTTCTTGGAAATCTCTTCCCCGGCTCGGCTAATCGTCCGGGTTCCCTTTATCCCCGCCGCCGCAGAGAAAAGGGATGACCTAAAGTTGACCCCTTACGTCCGCTGCTTCGTAATGCCACGAAGGGTGGAGAGACTGCCTTTATCGTGAAACGAATAAAAATGAGTCTGCTCAAACTTGTACTATCACAGTGGCATGGCTTATCTTGGGGCGAGAAATAACCTGGATAGACCTCGAATGGTGCGGGGTGAGAAGATGTAATCCCTATGGCAGTGCGGGTGTGACACGGCTTCGTTTAATGGGGAGGTAGGTTCGCGACCCCTCCTCCTGCGTCGGGTGGGTGAATGGCTTGGCGTTGTGTGCAACCTAGACCTACTAGAGTTTGTTAACTATATTAAATCACGTAGAAATGACTAAAGATATAACGATTCAATACCTTACTGACGAAAATGGCCAGAAGACGGCAGCTGTAATTCCGATAAAAGAATGGCTAGAATATTCAAAGTTTATGGAGGAGTATATAACGATCAAGAATAGTATTCAAAGTGGTTTAAGTGAAGTAAGTGAGATCAAGTCTGGAAAAACTATTCCTCAGTCAGTTGAAAGTTTTTTAAATGAATTGTAAAATAGTATTAACTGACGAGTTTAAAAGACAGGCAAAAAGATTATCTAAAAAACACAGGTCTTTGAAAAGTGATATCGAATCGTTATTCAACTCTCTATTAGATGATCCTTATCAAGGTGATAAAATTGCTGAAAATATTTATAAAGTTCGTTTAGCAATAAAAAGCAAAGGTCGAGGTAAAAGTGGTGGAGCACGAGTAATTAATTATTTAGATATTAAAATCATAGAGGATTTAGAAGAAGTTGGAATATTCATATTGACTATATACGATAAGTCCGATGCTGAGTCAATTTCAACAAATTTTGTAAAAAAAATGATAGAGGAAATTAAAGAAGAAGAATAATTTTACTAAGAAATAATTTATAGTTCAGAAACGAGCTACCGCTGAAACCAATCGGATCAAAATATTTGAAATTTGATTTCTCATCTTCGAAGGTTCAAAGAATGGATCATGTGAGAATAGAGAAGATGAACGCAAGTGAACCACTGATGAAGTGTCGAGATAACGTACCCCCCATCCCAACTGCCGGTCTATTGCTGCCGGAGGACTTAAGCGTTGCGATTACCAGTTTATTAGCGCGCAGTGGGCGGTATAAAGGTGGCATGAACTCTTTCAGGCTCAATTACGAAACGGAGGAAGACATAAGTCGGAGAAGCACTGGCTAGGTCGAATATCGAAGTCGGTATCTGATGGCGGACCTGTTTATAGTAGTGATGAAGGTACCGTAACGGTTCTGGAGTGAAGGGGCAGGCGTAAACGGTCAAGACCAAGATTGACAACTCCAGTTGATGGTCTACGAAGGGTGGAGAGAGCTGCCTTTACCGATAAAACGAATATAAAGGAGTCGCTAAATTTGTACCGTTACTCTTGAATGGTTTATCTTGGGGCGAGAAATAACCTAGATGGATCTCGAATGGTGCGGGGTGAGAAGATGTAATCCCCATAGCCGTGCGGGCGCGACACGGCTTCGTTCAACCGGCAGGTAGATCCGTGACGCCTCCTGCGTCGGGTGGGTGGATGGCTTGGCGTTGTGTGCAACGTGTACCAAATTCAAAATTTTACTAGCTAGAAGAAATGAAATATTACCTTTGAGTACCAAAAACTACAAAATTGTCTTATGTTTGTGCTATGGACAATGTAAACGATCAGAGATTACCCCCTTTACCGCCTGACTTATCAAAGATAGAAACGACACAAGTATTAAGACAAGTAGCATTGTCTTCTTTGGCAATAGCCGAATTGAAGGGGGTGGCAGAAACCATCCCAGACCAAAAAATGTTGGTAAATGCTATAATTTTAAAAGAAGCAAAAGACAGTTCTGAAATTGAAAATATCATTACAAGTACGGATGAATTATACGTAGCATTAAATTCTTCAATATCAAAAATAAGTAGTGAAACAAAGGAAGTTGTAAGTTATCGGAGGTCAATAATGATGGGATGCGAGATTTTGTCCAGACAAGGTTTTATCAAAGTTAATGACATCATTTCGATTCAAAAGGATCTAATTCAAAATAATGCTGGTTTAAGATCAACATCGGGAACAGTTCTAAAAAATGATCAGACTGGAGAAATTGTATATACTCCTCCGCAGAGTTTGGATGAGATAAATGCTCTTTTATCTAACTTCATAAGGTTTTATAATGATGGAGAATTAAGAAACGGTGTTTCTCCATTGATATGGTTAGGAATACTTCATTATCAATTTGAGAGTATTCACCCATTTTATGATGGTAATGGCAGGACAGGAAGAATTTTAAATATATTGTACCTGATTATGAATGACTTACTGGAAATTCCAATTTTGTATCTCAGTTCATATATAATCCATCATAAGAATGAATATTACCGATTATTGAATCAATTAAATAAAGGCGGAGATTGGGAATCCTGGATTTTATTTATGTTGAAAGCAATTGAAGAGACTAGTAAATCGATAATGAACCAAATAAAGAATATAAATAACTTGTTATTTGAGACCATTGATGAGGTCAAAACACTAGCTCCTAAAATTTACTCAAAGGAATTTGTCGAATTATTATTTGAACAACCTTATTCCAAGGTTGAATATGTAGTTGAAAGATTAGGCGTTGAAAGAAAAGCCGCATCAAGGTACTTAAATAAACTTGAATCAGTTGGAATTTTAGAAAAGAAGAAAGTAGGTAAGGAGAATCTTTTCATAAATAAAAGGCTCTTGGAAATTTTAAAACGATAAAGAAACATAATATTAAAATTTTAGATTATGAGTTTCGGAGATACCTACGAATTAATTAATAATTGGGTTGAAAATCATGGATGGATAACTATTGGATCAGATGATTATTACGATAGTTGGATTAGAGTTTTTAATGACGGTGGATTAATAGTTGAAATTGATGAGGGTGAGAATTTAAATGAGGCTTTTGCTGTTCTTGAAGCATATTTTAAAAATGATTTTGAAGAAGAATGGGGATATGAATTATAAAAAATGCGCGGAATAATGTAGCACCGTCAACCGGCTAAGGCCGGCTGCGTTGGCGCTCCCATTGAACTAAACCGCCTACAACAGCCAGCCTATCCATCTAAAATAAATCCAGTTACGCCATTTAGCTGATAACATGTTTCGTTTATTTTAGAATAAACTAATAACCAACACATCACCAAATTCTCCACGACAAAGACTTACCCTCCGCTGGGCAAGCCGGAACTAGCCGACGTTTTTCGCTTGCACGGCCCCGCTTATCTGAAACGACATCGAATCAGCGCGCGGCAAGCCAGGGTAATGGGGTCCATCACAAAATGTCGCACGGCAGCATTGGGAGGCCATGTTTGGTGCCCGTGATAGCCGTGGTTGCACCAACGTATGCTACAAAGGTTGCCGGGACGGACATTGACCCAAGTGCCAATCCCTTGCTCGGGAGAGATGGTTGGCGAAAAGAACCGAAAAACTTCTCCCGGTTCCTCTCTACCAGTTGGTTTTTACTATTCCACCGGCACTCCATGACCTGATGCGTCGTAAGGAGAAGCGTTTGTACGGAGAGCTGTTTCGCCAAGCCTGGTCGAGTCTGCGCCGGCGATCGAATGATTGAAGCCCCGACGCTCCCCATCGCTATCCGCTCGGTCCCTTTCGCGTGCTCCCCTACATTTACCCCCTATATCCGTCGCTTCGTAATGCCACGAAGGGTGGAGAGAGCTGCCTTTACCGATGAAACGAATAAAAATGAGTCGCTAAACTGGTACCACCACCCTTGAATGGTTTATCTTGGGGCGAGAAATAACCTGGATGGATCTCGAATGGTGCGGGGTGAGAAAATGTAATCCCCATGGCAGGGCGGGCGCGACACGGCTTCGTTTAACCGGCAGGTAGATCCGTGACGCCTCCTGCGTCGGGTGGGCGGATGACTGACTTGACGTTGCGTGTAATGACATTAAAATCCGCTGTTTTCCACCGAAGATCCTACCGGGTCGAAATTAAGTTTGTAACCGTGACCAACTTGCATAAAGAGGCGATGCATCTTTACTGTATCCAAAATAAACTATGAAAAGAAAGAATTTTTCCGAAAAGCAAAAGGCATTCATCTACGCTAGGGATAGAGCGACGTGTGCATTTAGCACAAAATCATTGTGGGCCTTAGATTACGGCGTTATGTCAGGGTGGGTCGTAGACTGGGTTGATCATATAATACCTTGCTCTTCCGGGGGTACTAATGATTTAGACAATGGAGTTTGCGCATCAGACTTTTTTAACTCACAAAAGGGAAGCAATGCTAAGGATAACAAATACTTCATCAAAGAAGGATCAGTAACCGACTACTATATCGAGCTATTTGGTGAGCCACCCTCTGCACTAGTAGAGCAGCTGAGAAGATTAAAGCAGTTAGAAGCAGCAGATTGGTATTTCAATCGTAGCATTGTAGGTTTGTTTGTAGGATATGAATGTAGGTGTGATAAAGAATTTAAAGGCAAGGAATGGTCAAGAGATGATGCATACTGGTTTAAGTCTGCTTGGAAGCGATTACAGTTATTTCAGAAATTGAAAGGTAATAAGTCAATTACTGAAAGATCACTTCTTAAGGATAGACAGCAACATGGCGTGACTGAACTATTAGATCTCGAATCAGCTGCTTCCTACGAAGACTTTATTGATATATTAGAAAATATATACCCTCTATACAAGGAAAATTACAAGGCTTTATTTTTCTATCACCAGTTAGAACACATCAGACAACAGACAGCATTCATCAAGACACTTGAAAACAACACTAAAGTTAATCCCATAGTACTAAATACTATGAAGGGCAACAACCTGCTTCGCATGCAATCTTTCCGCGCAGCAACATCACCGTAAAAAAATTATGTATATATGGTTTTACTATTTGTAAACTGATAATGGAAGTTGCAATCTCAGGATAGGAAATTATAAAATGTACACAACACCGCCTACCACGTACAGCCGCCAGCTGAGCTTTCAGGTGCTATCATTGCTTTGTGACTGGCCGGAAAGAATGTAAACACCTTTAAGGTTTGTTGGTGATGGCGGCCGTCGGGTAGGCATACGTTGAACTAAACCATATACGATCAACAAATCAACAATAAGTAATCATGAATGGTAACGAACCCTACACATTCTCAGCCAAAATAGATATTATTGGAATTAATCCTTTTGTATTTGTGCCCGAGGTTATTTTAGACGGCCTGTTTATCAAGGCAAATAAAAGAAAGGGACACATTCCGATAAGAGGAACTATAAATGGGAATGATGGGCGCAAACCAGATTGTCGCACCAAATTCCTGAAAAATCGGTCCCACATGGTTTTAAGTTGGGCGAACAGAGCGGTAACGCTCACTTCTGTATCATATGCAGATTTCTCTCTGCGACAAATTGGTTTGCGCCCAATGACTATAAGCAAACTTTAGTAAAGTACAGCGGCAAATGGAGACTTTACATCAATACGACCATGCTCAAAAATTCACCGAAACGTATTGGAGAAATTATTGAACTAACAGTTGACTTCGACCCCGTTAAGAGAGAGGTTATCCCTGATCCGAAATTACTGAGAGCCTTATCAGAAAATAAGGAAGCAAAGATGGTTTTTAATAATTTACGGCCGTCGCTCCAACTTGAAATTGTGAAGTATATCTCCTCACTGAAAACGGAAAAAAGCGTTGACAAAAATATTGAAAAAGCGATCAGGTATTTGGCAGGGGAAGGCAAATTCCTGGGGAGGCTCAGGCCGTGAAAAATCCGACCGCAAAATTAGTAAACGTGAAATGAAAAAATATAAAGAACTTGTTTGATATTTTGCTCATTAAAGTTAAATAGTTGGAAATCCGGCGTCATCAAATCAGTAATCCTGCATGCTGTCAACTGGGATCACTATTAATTTAAGAGAACCCCATCGTCGTCTCCCTCGCGTGAGGTGCCTGGAAGGTGATCCGCGCAGCGGGCAGTGCGTTAGCACGGAGCGAACAGCGAACCCTGGAAGGGACCGGCCGGCCCGTTTTAGGGACGGACACGCCCGGATTAGCAGCGTAGAACTGGCAGCGGGTAGTTGCAGAACAATTATTCCCTACATCCAGCCGCGCCCGATACTTCATTAATTTTTACACGCTTCCACGACAACCGCACCGCCGCCGCGAACCCTACGGAGAAAAACGTACCTTGCGACCCGGCCGCCCACCACGCTCAGCGGCCCCGAAACGCAACGAAAAACTGACCGATCATGGCCAAGAAGAACAGCCTGCGCGAAGACGCGCTCCACTACCACGCCAAGGGACGCCCCGGCAAAATCGAGGTGATCCCCACCAAAGAAACCGCGAACCAGCGCGACCTGTCGCTCGCCTACTCGCCCGGGGTGGCGGACCCCTGCCTGGCGATTGCCGCCAA
The DNA here is from genome assembly GCA_963710215.1 of Lewinellaceae bacterium. Taxonomy (GTDB): domain Bacteria; phylum Bacteroidota; class Bacteroidia; order Chitinophagales; family Saprospiraceae; genus Neolewinella. The sequence continues at coordinate 24,187 of CAVPZP010000064.1, forward strand.
TAAGGAGGACGTCTATAAGTACACCGCCAAGGGCAACCTGGTGGCCGTGATCTCGAACGGGACGGCCGTGCTGGGACTGGGTGACATCGGCCCCGATGCGAGTAAGCCGGTGATGGAAGGCAAGGGCCTGTTGTTCAAGATTTATGCCGATCTGGACTGCTTCGATATTGAATTGGACACCAAGGACGTGGACGAATTCGTGCGCACGGTGAAGATCCTGGAACCCACCTTCGGCGGCGTAAACCTGGAGGACATCAGTGCGCCCGAATGCTTTGAGATCGAGGAGCGGCTGAAGGAAGAGCTGAACATTCCCGTGATGCACGACGACCAGCACGGTACCGCCATCATTAGCGCGGCGGCCCTGCTGAACGCGCTGGAACTGGTGGGCAAGGACATTGCCACGGTGCGGATCGTGGTGAGCGGTGCCGGGGCCTCGGCCATTTCCTGTAACCGCCTGTACCACGCGCTGGGAGCCGATAAGGGGAACATTTTCATGTACGACTCGACCGGCCTGATCCACCCGAGCCGCAAGAATTTATCGGGTAAAAAACCCGAATTCGTGAACGGCAACCTGCCGCCCGAGACCACGCTGTTCGAGGCACTGGAGGGAGCCGACGTGTTTATCGGCCTGTCGAAGGGCGACCTGCTGACCGGTGACGACATTATGAAAATGGCCAAGGACCCGATCATTTTCGCGATGGCCAACCCCACGCCCGAGATCAACTACGAGGAGGCCATTGCCGCCCGCCCCGACGTGATCATGGCCACCGGCCGCTCGGATTACCCCAACCAGGTCAATAACGTGCTCGGTTTTCCGTACATCTTTCGGGGCGCGATGGACGTGCGCTCCAAGGTGATCAACGAGGAGATGAAGCTGGCCGCCGTGCGCGCCCTGGCCGAACTGGCCAAAAAAGTGGTGCCCGAAGCCGTGAGCCTGGCCTACGGCGGGGCCAACCTGGGTTTCAGCCGCCTCTACATCATCCCCAAGCCCAACGACCCGCGCCTGCTGACCACCCTGGCCCCGGCCGTGGCCCGCGCCGCGATGGAAACCGGCGTGGCCGCCAACCCGATTACCGACTGGGCGGCTTACGAAAATAAACTGGCCGACCGGTTGGGACTGAATAATCAGTTGACGAAAGTCATCACCTCCAAAGCCCGCCAGAACCCCAAGCGCGTGGTGTTCGTGGACGGCGAAAACCAGTCGGTACTAAAGGCCGCCCAGGTGGCACTGGAAGAAAAAATCGCCACGCCCATTCTGCTGGGTAATGTGGAACGGGTGCGCCAGGTAATGGAAGAATACCACCTGGAACTGGACGGCGTGGCCATTGTGGACCCCCGCGACCCCAAAGAAAAAGAACGCCTGCGCAGCTACGGCGACCTGTTTTACCAGAAGCGGATGCGCAAGGGTTATACCCAGGCCGAGGCCCACGAGCGGATGCGGAACCGCAATTACTTCGGGGCCATGATGGTAGAAACCGGCGAGGCGGATGCCATGATCGGCGGCCTGAGCCGCAACTATCCCGATACGATCCGGCCGGCCATTCAGATCATCGGCCCGCGCCCCGGCGTGAAGCGGGTATCGGGCATGTACGTGCTGCAATCGCGTTTCGGCCCCCTGTTCCTGGCCGACACCACCATTAACTTCGACCCCAACGTGGAAGAACTGGTGGAGATCACCGAACTGGCCGTAGAGCAAGTGGCCAAGTTCAACATCACGCCCCGCGTGGCCCTGGTGACTTATTCCAACTTCGGTTCCGTCCCCGACGGTCCGGCGGCCATGAAGATGCGCCGTGCGGTCACCCTGCTGCGCGAGCGTAACCCCGGTCTGGTGGTAGACGGCGAGATGCAGGCCCACCTGGCCTTCGATACGGACTTAATGCAGCGCAACCACCCCTTCAGCGAACTGGCCAAAGAACGCGCCAACGTGCTGATCTTCCCCAACCTGTCTTCTTCCAATATCGCCTATAACCTGGTGAAAGAAGTGGCGAATATCGAAAAGATCGGTCCGGTGGTAATGGGCTTAAACAAGCCGGTCCACGTACTCCAACTCGGTGCCTCGGTGCGCGAAATCGTGGACATGGTGGCCCTGGCGGTGGTCGACGCGCAGCGGCGCTAACCGCACAGCGGTGGTCGCCGCTGCGCGTCGACGTACTATTGCAGGCGTGCTGCGCACGTTGGTATTTTTGTACGTTGGTATACCTGTAGTGATCATTACAAGCTTCTCGGAGTTCAGTTTATACGTGACCTCTCCCCCCGGCCCCCTCTCCAGAGGAGAGGGGGTGACGCTACGAGTGCCACGCCCCGTCACCCCTCTCCTCTGGAGAGGGGCCGGGGGAGGGGTCTCCACGAAACAGAACGCAAACCGTCACCCCTCTCCCGAGGAGAGGGGCCGGGGGTGAGGGAACACGGCGTCATACGCCCCCTCTTCCCCTCACGCAAACACCTCCACTCCCGCAAAGTGAAAGCTTCCTTCGATCTCCGCATTCTCGTCGCTATCCGAACCGTGGACGGCGTTTTCGCCGATGCTCGTAGCGTACTTGGCGCGGATGGTGCCCGCTTCGGCATCGGCCGGGTTGGTGGCACCGATGAGGGTGCGGAAATCAGCCACGGCATTATCTTTCTCCAGGATGGCGGCCACGATGGGACCGCTGCTCATGAACTCCACGAGTTCGCCGTAGAAGGGGCGCTCCTTGTGCACGGCGTAGAACTCACCGGCCTTGGCCTCGCTGAGCTGGGTGTACTTCAGGGCCACGATGCGGAAACCGCCCTCGTTGATCTGCTGTAAAATATTGCCGATGTGACCGTTACGAACGGCGTCGGGCTTGATCATGGTAAAGGTACGGTTGGTGGCCATGGGATGGTCTTTAACTGGTTAGAGAGACGGACGCAGCCGCAGGGCCGCAATCCGGGCGCAAAAGTAGGCAAGTAGAGTGGGGCGGACAAGGTAGTGCGTACCTTATTTGTGCGGTGAAGCAATTTTTCCGATCTTCGCACCCTCAAAATTAGCGTTCCCCGGCGGACCGCCCGCCCCCGGGCGGAAGAACGGCCGGGAAACCGATCCGAAACTATGGAAGAAGCTGCCCTCCTGAGCGCGCAAGCCCTACTGAAACACCCACAGGACGTGGTCATCCTGTCGCACCGCAACCCGGACGGCGACGCCATCGGCTCGTCGCTGGGCCTGGCGCACTACCTGCGCCGCAACGGGCACAGCGTACACGTGATCGTGCCGTCGGAATATCCCGACTTCCTGGCCTGGATGCCCGGCGTTAACGACGTGCTGATCTTCGACGACGAAACCGAGGACGCCACCCGCGTGGTGAAAAACGGCACTCTTTTCTTCCTGCTCGATTTTAATTCCCTCGACCGCATCGACAAACTGGGCGAACTGCTCATCGGCGACGCACGGCCGCGCATCATGATCGACCACCACCTCTACCCCGAGCCGGAGGCCGACCCCATTTTCAGCGATACCACCGCCAGTTCCACCTGCGAAATGATCTACCAGTTCATCGACGGACTGGGCCAGGCGGCACAGGTAGACAAGAATATCGCCGAGTGCCTCTACACCGGCATCGTCACCGATACGGGCGGCTTCAAGTACAGCACCTCGCCCAAACTGTTCCGCACCGTTGCCCGTCTGCTCGAATCCGGGGCCGATGATTATAAGGTGCAGGACCACATCTGGAACAGCATGACCGAAAAGCAGCTCCGCCTGCTCGGCCACTGCCTGGCCAACCGCATGGAACTGCTACCCGAATTCCGCACCGGCATCATCTCGCTCACCAAAGAAGACTACAAGGACTTCGACATCAAGCGCGGCGACACCGAAGGCATCGTCAACCAGCTGCTGCGGATGCCCGGCATCATGATCGCGGCCTTCATCCACGAACAACCCACCATCGTTAAACTGAGCATCCGCTCCAAGGGCGACATGGACGTGCAGCAGATCTGCAAAGAAAATTTCCGGGGCGGCGGGCACAAAAACGCCGCCGGCGGGGCCAGCTTCCAACCCCTGACGGCCACCGTGCGCCGGTTCAAACAACTACTTCCCACGTACGCCGATCAAATCGACGCGGCCTACCACGATTTCAATTAATTCGACAACCTTTTATGCAAAAGTTCCTCTTCGCCGCCGTCCTCCTGACGGCCCTGCTTTACTCCTGTGAGCAATCCGGTCCCGGTGAGTACACCACCAAATTGGGCACCGAATACACCCTCCACACCGCCGGTACGGCCACCAAGCCCGCCGTTGGCGAGTACGTCTATTTCCACGCCTACATGCGTAACGGAGACAGCATCATGTTCAACACCCGCGACGGCGGCCAGACACCCGTCATCCAGGCCGGTGCCGATTCACTCACCAAGGACCAGATCGGTCCGGTGGAAGACGTGATCCGCTACCTCGGCGTCGGCGACAGTGCCACCGTCGCCATCCGCATCGACACTTTCCCCAGCAAGCCCCCCGGCTTCGAGGACGCCGACTACATCTACTACGATATCGCCATCGAGGAGATCGTGGACGAGGATACCTACAATACCCGCAAGGGCGAGGAAGCCGCCAAGGCCCAGGCCGAAATGGACGCCGTGATCACGCGCGCGCCCGCCGTACTGGCGTTCGCCGAGGAAACCCGTCAGGCCTACGAGGCCGGTTCGCTGGAAGGTATCCAGACCACCGCCAGCGGCCTGAAATACGTCATCCACGAGGAAGGCAGCGGCCCCGCCGCCACCCCCGGCAACCCGGTAGACGTACAGTACCTCGGCATGCTGCTGGACGGCACGGTCTTCGACCAGTCCTTCGAGCGCGGCCGTTCCATCAATTTCCCCCTCGGCCAGGGCCGCGTTATCCCGGGCTGGGACGAGGGCATCGCCCTGCTGAAAGAAGGTGCCAAGGCCAGCTTCTTCATCCCCTCCGAACTCGCCTACGGTCCCGACGGCACCCCCGACGGCAGCATCCCCGCCGACTCGGAACTCATGTTCTACGTAGAGCTGGAAAAGGCGTACTAACGCACCATTCGGCTCCTATCAGTCGATCTACCCCTCCTTCGGGTACTTCAAAAAACGGTCAGTTGCGTCCCCGGTGGCGTGGCTGGCCGTTTTGTTTGGGCGTGCCCCCTCCCTGTCGGTCGGGGTCGGTCCCGTACCAGCGCGGCATTCGCCTTGGCCCTGCGGACTCCGCCTGCGGGTACCCCTCCGGCGGCCTGTCCCGGCACCTCACGTGGTTAATGATTGAATGACTGAATGACTGAATGATTGAATGATTGACCTCGATAAATCGCTTTGCGATTTGGAGAAGCACCGCAGGTAATGAGCCATATATACCGTAAAGACGCAACACCTTGCGTCTCCGAATGGCGAACCGCCATCCGGCCTCGATGGACTGACCTCGATAAATCGCTTTGCGATTTGGAGAAGCACCGCAGGTAATGAGCCATATATACCGTAAAGACGCAACACCTTGCGTCTCCGAATGGCGAACCGCCATCCGGCCTCGATGGACTGACCTCGATAAATCGCCTTGCGATTGAGAGAAACAATGATTAAATAACTAAATAATCTCTAGCGGCAAATTCTCCCCTTCGGGGACCCAGGGGCGGTACAAAGTGCTGGGCGGAGACCTGAAATTCGATGGCAAATTCCCCCCTTCGGGGGGCCAGGGGGGAAAACAGTGATTAGCTACGCTACTTCTCTCGATCATACCTGATCTTTCTAGGTGAAAGGTGGTAAATTGGAGGAGATTTGATAGTCGAGATTTGATTTGGCACCTACTGCTTGTGGTAATACGAACACCGCTAACGAGCCAGTCAACAACGCCGATAGCAGTAATCAGTAATCGGATATCTTTCTCCCCCCCTTCACCGATTCAATAAATCTACCCCTCCCAAATACTTCACCCCGCCGGGTAGATCCACCATTACTCGCGCACTCGTAGCACCGGGATAGACTTCCAGCGGCCCGGAATAATTCGCTGTACCCAGCACCTCCTGAAAACCGTACATCCAGTCGATGCGCAGGTTGCCGGTGAAATAGGCGTGATTTAGGTGCAATGTCCTGCCTTCCATCTTATTAGCGACGTTCGGAACGCGATAATCTATTCCCCACGCGCTTAGGCGCGGCAACTCCCGGCTACCGACCCGGCGGGCGAAGCCCTGCCACGCGTTTTGTAATTCCGTTAGATCACCCGATTTTTCCCAGTTACTTTCCGGACTCCAGGCCCGCTCGGCCAATGCCAGTAGCTTGGGGAAAATCATGTAGTGCTGCATTTTGCGGCCCCGCACCGTTTCGCTCCACAACTGCCCCTGGATCCCCTTCACGTGTCGGCGTCCTGCTTCGGTGAGGGTGGCCTCACTTGGGTCGGCGGGGAACGGTCGGCCCAGCGGGTCGGTTGTTTGGGTCAGGGATACCCGGTAGGGAGCGAAGGAAAAAGTACGTTTGGTATCGACGTAGCCGCCCCAGGTGAGGCCCGACTGATAGAAGCCGGGTTCGTAAGCCAGGTCGAAGTAGAGGTGGGTGACATTGCACAGCACGACATCGTGGCCGCCGTTAGCCAAGCGGTAGGCGAGATCGCGTTGGCCGCCCAGGTTGTTCCATACGTAGGCCAGCAAGTTGTCGCCGACCCGGTCGGAATCGACCTCCCAGGATTTTTTGCCGGTAGTGGAATCAGCCACACGGTGCAGAGCAATTTCCTCCCAGCCGGCGGTACGGAGGTTGCGCTCCTGGAGGATCCGGTGAAATCGATCGAGGAAGTGAGCGGACAGCCGGTCCTTGATCGCTCCGGCATCGGTGGTTCCGCCCGTGAGGTCCTCCGAACAGGAGGGCAGGTCGGCCCACACCCCGGCGGGTACCTCGTCTCCGCCGATATGAAAGGTGTGGAGGGGAACGTCCGCCTGGCGGTACATCTCCCGGATTTCGTCTACTACTTTGGCGATGAACCGGTAGGTACTCTCGCGGCACACGTCGATCACGTTATCATCGTAACCCTGTACCGAGACGTATTCGCTCCGGTCGTCAGGATCGCTCAGCAAGTAAGCGGCGGCTTCGGCTTCCGGTTTGCGGTCAGACCGCAGGCGGCGGTAACGGTATTCCATCGACTTGACGGCCGCACGGGCATGGCCGGGCAGGTCGATTTCGGGGATGACGGTGATGTGCCGCTCGTGGGCGTAGCGTAAGATGTCTTTAAAATCATCGGTGCTGTAGTGACCGCTGCCGTAGGGGTCGTCGGTCTGGGCACCGGAATAATAGCTGGGGTGCAGAAATTCGGCCTCATCGGTAGAATAGCCCCGCACGGAACCGTAGTCGGTCAACTCCGGGAGGCCGGGGATGGCCAGCCGCCACCCCTCGTCGTCGGTCAGGTGAAAATGAAAGGTGTTGAGTTTGTAAAACGCCATGGCGTCCAGTAGCTGTAGGACCGATGCCTTGTCGTGAAAATTTCGCGCCACGTCCAGGTGCATTCCCCGGTAGCCGAAGCGGGGGTAATCTTCCACTTCCAGATGGGGCAACAGGAACGCCCCTTCCACCCCGGCCGGCGGCAGCAGGGAACGCAGGGTCTGAACTCCGTAAAACAGTCCCGCTTCGTCGCGCCCCGTGATCCAGACCGAGCGGTCCTCGTTCTTTACCACCAAACGATAGCCTTCGGCAGGAACGTCCAGTGCCGGGTCTACGGCCAGGTTAATGTAGTTAGCGGCCGGAGCCTGATCCGTGAGGCCGGCGGGCGGGGCGGACCCGGATTTAAGGTAGCCCTGTAGCAGGCGTGCGGCCGGCCCGGTACCGGACTGAACTACCACCACCGTGGCGGGATCGAACCGAACGGAATCCTCGCCGAGTGAGCGATGGGTTACCGGGCGGGGAACGATGCCGGCACCCAAGTCGGCGGTGGCCAAGCCCTCATTGGCGGCGAACCGTTCTTCGGTGGTGACCGTCGACCTACGATCTTCGGCTCCACGCAGGATGGATGCGCCACTTTCGGGATGCATTATGTGGGGGAGGCGGGTAAACGTAGTCGGCTCCTTTTTTACTTTCGGCACATAGATGTAGCCATTGGGAGCCGTTGAATAATTAACCAGCGGCTGACTAGCCAAATAATCAATCGTGAAACTGCGCTGCCGGCGGTTGGGGATACCTTTGACCCACTCACTACTGTAGATCAGTCCATCTTTTCGGCGGGGAGGGGCGACATCCGCAAAGAATTTTTCCGTCGGCCGCATCACGAACAGGTCGCCGCTAACCCGAGTGATGCTAAACAGTTCATTTTCCGATTCAAAGTGCATCGGGGCGGCGTTGAAGTAGATCGCCCAGTCTTTTCCCCACGGCTTGTCGTTGCGGCGAATAATGGTAAACTGACCCCGGTGCCCCGAAGAGTCGCCGGACATCAAGTTGCCCTGATGCCGCCATTTAAAGGCGACATCGTTTGTCTTCCAGAAATCAGTTATGCCCTCTTCTCCCGGCTGGGCGGATAGCAGGGTGAACAGGAAAAGGGAAAGAAAGAGTAGCGGGTAGCGCATGGAAAGCAAGATTGGTTACTTGCCGGAAGTTACAATTTTAGCGCACGTCATCCAGGTTATCGTCCCAATTTCTTACCTGCGATCCCGGCTCGTGGAGCTTGCCGACGCTCTTGGCCACCAGCATGGATACCGTGGCGTCACCGGTTACGTTGGCCACCGTGCGGCACATGTCCAGCGGGCGGTCGATGGCGAAGATGAGGGCCAGGCCCGCCTCGGGAATACCCGCCTGCCCGAGTACGATGACGAGCATGACCATGCCCGCGCCCGGCACTGCCGCCGAGCCGATGCTGGCCAGCGTGGCCGTGACGATGATGCCGAGTTGCGCCCCCAAACTCAGGTCCATGCCGAAGGCCTGCGCGATGAAAACGGCGGCCACGGCCTGATAGAGGCTGGTGCCGTCCATGTTGATGGTGGCCCCGATGGGTAAGACAAAACTGGTCACTTCCTCGTCTACGCCCAGGTGCTCTTCCACCCGTTCCATGGTAACGGGCAGGGTGGCCGCACTGGAGCTGGTGCTGAAGGCCAGCAACTGCGCGGGTGCGATGCCGCTGAAAAAACTGCCGTAGGACCGGCCGGTGAACAGGACAACCAGCGTGGGGTAGAAACCGAAAATGAGGAGGGCCAGTCCTGCCACCACGCAGCCGCCGTAACTGAGTAAGGAAAGCAGCACCTCCGGATCGTTGGTTTCCGCTACCAGCGCGGCCAACAGGGCGAATACGCCGAAGGGGGCCGCCAGCATGATGAGGTCGATCAGTTTGAGGATCACCTCGTTCACGCCATCGAAAAATGCCTTGACGGGTTGCGCCTGCTCTTCCGGGATGAGGATCATGCCGATGCCGAAGAAGATGACAAAGAAGATCACCTGTAGCATATTACCGTTGTCGGCCGCCGCGCCGAAGATGTTGTCCGGTACCAGATCGACCAGTGCATCCAGCGGGCCGGCCTCGGACTGGGCCTTGGCACTGGTAATGCGGGCCTCCGCGTCGCCGGCAAACTTACCCAGTAGCTCCGTCCGGGTTTCCTCGGGGATGGTGCCCCCCGGTTTGACGAGGTTGACCACTACTAGCCCCAAAGAAACGGCCAGCACGGTGGTGAGCACATAGATCCCAATCGTTCGGCCGCCCATGGCGGATAACTTGGAGATGTCCTTCAGATCGCTGATGCCCTTGATGAGGGAAGCCACGATAAGCGGCACCGCGATCAGTTTGAGCGAATTGATGAAGATAGTGCCGAAAGGCTTGATCCAGTCGATCACGAATTCTTCGTAACCAATGTAAGCGGCAATAAATCCGGCAACGACACCAATGGCCATGCCGATGAGGATTTGCCAGTGCAGGGCGATTTTATTCATGGGCGTAAGATAGTGTTTTAAGGGATTATAATTAAGAGCGTGAGGTGCCTGGACCGGGCAACGTAGGGGCAGGGCTTGCCCCTGCCCGGAGGAAGCAGCCCGCAGGGCCAAGGCGATAGCCGCGCGGGGAAGGGACCGACCCCGACCGACAGGGAGGGGGCACGCCCGGAAAACTACCTTTCTGACCTACCGCTAATAACGCTGCACCACCAGGCCGCTGAGGATGCGGGGCGTGAAATAGGTGCTTTTGGGGGGGAGGATGCGGCCCTGCCCAACGAGGCTGAAGAAGTTGTCGTAGCCGATGGGGTAGGGGCAGAACAGGGCGGCGGATTGTTCCTCGGCTTTGCGCTCCAGGGTGACGGTGGTGTGGTTGTCGGGGAGGTAGGTGATGCGCGGGTCGTTGCGGACGTCGGTGATGCCGAAGAGCTGGGGCAGGATGGTATTGTTGAACCATTCCACGTCGTTGCCGGTGGGCAGCAGGCAGGCGGCGCGGTACCAGTGGCCGGCGAGGCGGACGGCCCACTGGCCGGGGATGCCGGGCGGGTGCCGGTCGGGGGTGCGGGTGAGGTTGAAGTAGGTTTCCAGGTGTAGCAGCAGTTCTTCGGCCGATAGCTCGGTGGGGAGCTGGACGAGGCGGTGATAACCGTGAATGGCGAGTTGGTCGGACGAAAAAAGGGCGCACGACAGGTAGCGGTAGCGCTCTTCGCTGGTGGACCGATAGAGGTGATAGAGGGTGCTGAGGCGGTGATGGCCGTCGGCGACGTAGAGGGTTTCGATCTCGGCGCGGATGGCGTCGCTCAGTTCGCGGGTGGCGGGGAGGCGGGAGACGAGGTGGGTTTCGCCGTCCTGCTGCAGGGAGATGATGTTTTCTCCCTCTTCGTGGGCCTGCTGGATGGCGGCGCGCAGGCGCGGGGTGGTGAGGAAAGTGAGCAGCACGGGTTTGACCAGTGCCTGGCGCTCTTCGATGATCTGGCGGTGCATGGCCTCGGTGGCCAGCAGGGTGGCCTCGTGGGGGCGGATGAGGCCGGCGGCGAATTCTTCCAGGTCTACGTGCATGACCACACCGAGGGAGGTGCCGCCGTCCGGCCGCCGGATGGCGTAGGGGTAAAAGGAGGCGGCGGAATCGAGGAAATAGCGGTCGGAGGCCAGGAGTTGCTGAAAGTGATCGCGGGCGGCGAGGCTGAGCTGCTCGATGGGGTTTTCAACGTCGCGCAGCTGGTCGGCGTAGCCGGGCTGGGGGAGGAGGGCGGGAAACGGTTGGAGATTCATCGGGGGCGAATCTACGATTCTGCCCGAAATTACGAATTACCGGAACACCATATATTGTAAGGGGCCGCTGCGGGGGCGGAAAAAATTTGATCCCGCTGCGGCGGCGGCGGGTGCGAAAACGAAGAAAAGCGCGGCCGGTTGGCACGCGCTTTTCGAAAACTAAACCCCAGTTATAAATCGGTAAGGCCGTCACGACACGGCCGTTTATGAATTCATTCTCAAGTTAGGACAATTCGGGGAAATAGAAAAAACTTTAACACTTTTCTTCCAAAATTTCCCGCTTGCTCGGATTGAAACGGGTGGGGGAGGAGGTTATTGTGTGGGCTTTGCCCGTAGGTGGGTAGGCGGCGTTGCCACGAGTAATTTACTTGCGGTGATCGTCGCAAGCTCCTCTTAGCTGGTAATTAGGTACCCGGCCCAGACGTGGACTGTCCTTTATCTGGATGTGATAATTCTTGATTGCAGAATGAGAATCTCCCCCCTTCGGGGGGCCGGGGGGGCAGCCGCAAAAAAGACCATCTGTCACATCCTTTTTCCGGGGCAAAAACGTTGTAACGGCGGCCCCATGGCCTTTTCTATTCTACCATCAAGCTCAGCTATGCGCCACTTCGCACTACTCCTTGCTTTTTTCTCTTTTTCCTCTTCCGCGCTCTTAACCGCAGGCCCCGCAGACGGAGACGGCCACCGCATCGTCATTGAGATCGAAGGTTATGAGCAACCTATCCTGACCCTGGCCAATAACCTGCTGGTTAACCAGTACATCGTGGATACGGCGACCCGGGACGATAAGGGGCGTTTTGTGTTTGCGGGCGATAACAAGTTGCCGGCGGGCATTTACCTGGCCGTGATGGCACCGGACAACCAGTACTTCCAGGTGCTGGTGACGGATGAGGAACAGGAATTCACGATTGCGACCAGCAAGACCGAGACCGTAAAAAAGGTGCGGATCAAGGGAAGCCGGGAGAACGTGGATTTCTTTGCCTATCTGAATTACCTGGCCGATGCCCGCAAGCGGGGGGATAAGCTGCGCGAGGAGCGTGACGCCCTGGCGGAGGATGCGCCGGAGCGAGAAAATTACCAGCAGCAGATCGACGCGCTGGACGGCGAGGTGGAAGCCTGGCAACGGGCCTACATCAAGAAGAACCCGACGGCCTACACGGCGGCCATCATCAAATCCACGCTGCCGAACAATCCGCCCGAATTTACGGGAGAAGACGCCCGCGAGCGCGGCTGGCGCTGGATGCAGGCCCACTATTTCGATAACCTGGACCTGAGGGACGAGCGGCTGTTGCGGACGCCCTTCCTGTTTCAGCGGATCGACTACTTTGTGCACAAATTAAACGTGCAACACCCCGATTCCATCGCCGCTTCCATCGGCGTGGTACTGAACCGGATGGACCCCAAGAGCGAGATGTTCAAGACCTACCTGATTCACTACCTGAACGAGGCGGCGGCATCCAAACTGGTGGGGATGGACGCGATCTACGTCTACCTGATCGACAACTACTACGCCAAGGGGTTGGCCCCGTGGACGGAGGAGGATCAGTTGGTCAAATTCATGGAAAACGCCGATAACCTGCGCCCCCTGCTAATCGGTAAGACCGCGCCGGATATCGAGATGGAACGCCGCGACGGCTCCAGGATCAGCCTGCACGACGTGGAGGCATCCTACACCATTCTCTACTTCTGGCGCTACGATTGCGGCCACTGTAAAAAGTCGACTCCCTTCATGAAGGAGTTCTACGACAAGTGGAAATCACGCGGCGTGGAGCTATTCGCCGCCTGTGTCAAGGTGACCAAAGAGGTGCCCGACTGCTGGAAATACGTGGACGAAAACGGCATGAACGACTGGCTGAACGTGGTGGACCCCTACCTGCGTTCGCGCTTTGTGGAGTTGTATGATTTGCAACAAACCCCGCAGATCTATATTCTGGATAAAAATAAGGAGATTATCTCCAAGAAAATCGGCGCCGAGCAATTGGATGAGGTGATGGAAAAAATCTATGAATTAGATCATCCTGCTCTGGAGATGAATGAATAAAAAAAACCCTCCCCTGCAAACGCGGGAGAGGGCCGAAAAAAGTAATTGTGTTTACTCGGGGATCTAGCAATTCTTAACCAAGCTCCACGTGGCGGAAAGCCGTAGCCTTCAGCCCTTTTTCCTGGCTGTCCAGGTACTGGGCCACCGTCTGCTTGTTGTCCTTTACGTAGGCCTGATTGACCAGCGTATTGTCCTTGAAGAACTTATTGAGCTTACCCTTGGCGATCTTCTCGACCATCTCTTCGGGCTTACCTTCCTGGCGGGCAACGTCCATGCCGATCTCGATTTCCTTATCGATAACCGACTGGTCCACTGAGTCCTGATCCAGGGCCACGGGGCGCATGGCGGCCACCTGCATGGCCACGTCGCGGCCGGCATCGTGCACGCTGTCGGCGGCACTGCTCAGGCCCACCAGTACACCGGCACGGTAGCCGCTGTGGATGTAAGGGGCAACCTGGGCGGCTTCCAGCTTTTCGTAAGCGGAAACAAAGATCTTCTCGTTGATCTTACCGACCATATCGGTAACGGACTGGCCGACGGTGCTATCGCCCATCGGCAGGGCCAGCAGCGAATCCAGATCGGCGGGGAATTTCTCCAGGGCCAGATCGGCGATCTTCTGCGTGAAGTTCACGAAATCGTCCCCCTTGGAAACGAAATCGGTCTCGCAGCTCAGGCGCACGATCACGCCGCGCTTCTTGTCATCGCTCACCTGAGCGATCACCACGCCTTCCTTGGTTTCTTTGTCGCTGCGCTTGGCGGCAACTTTTTCCCCCTTCTTGCGCAGGTACTCGATGGCACCCTGGATATCGCCGCCGCTTTCGCTCAGGGCTTTCTTGCAATCCATCATGCCCGCACCGGTCTGGTCGCGGAGGTTCTTTACGTCAGCAGCTGTAATGGCCATCTGATAAGTTATTTTTTAGGTTGGAGTAAAAACACCAACGTACCGACCGCCGGGGCGGTCGGTACGGGTAATCTATTGGTTGAACAACAGCGGGCGGGAATAATTCCCGGACTAACGACTGATTAGGCCGAAGCAGTGCTGCTTTCCTTTTCGGTTTTGGCACTTTCGCGCTCGGCGAGGCCCTGCTTGACCGCATCGGCCAGGTAGCGGACGATGATCTCGACCGATTTACCGGCGTCGTCATTGGCGGGCACCACGTAGTCCACCATATTGGGGTCGCCGTTGGTGTCTACCACCCCGAAGGTGCGGATACCCAGCTTATTTGCCTCGGCCACGGCCAGGTGCTCGTGCACGATGTCCACCACAAACATGGCGGCCGGCGTGCGGTTCATGTTCGCAATACCACCCAGCACTTTGCTCATCTTCTCGTGCTCGCGGGTCAGCGTCAGGCGCTCCTTCTTGGTCACGCTGTCCAGCGTACCGTCATTGAGCATCCGTTCGATGCCCTGCATCTTACGGATCGAGCGGCGGATGGTATTAAAGTTGGTCAACATACCTCCCTGCCACCGTTCGGTGATGTAGGGCATGTTCACCTCGGCGGCCACCTCGGCAACCACCTCGCGGGCTTGCTTCTTGGTGGCGACAAAAAGAATTTTCTTGCCGGCCTTGGCAATCTGGCGCATCGCGTTGGCGGTGCGGTCCAGTTGTTCCAGGGTACGGTTCAGATCGATCAGGTGGATACCGTTACGTTCCGTGAAGATGTAGGGTGCCATCTTAGGGTTCCACTTCTTCTTCAGGTGACCGAAGTGAACGCCGGCTTCCATCAACTCCTTATAGGTTGGCTTTTCCATTTTCTTATGGATAGAGCGAAAACGCGCAGCGTTTCCGCGATTGAACAAGAGGGGTGATTAACGCTTGGAGAACTGGAAGCTCTTACGGGCCTTGGGCTTACCGTATTTCTTCCGCTCCACGACACGTGCGTCACGCATCAGGAACTTCTCGCCCTTCAGGGGCTTGCGGAAGTCTTCGTTCAGTTTCACCAGGGCGCGGGAGATGGCCATCCGGATGGCCTCGGCCTGTCCTTTAAAGCCGCCGCCGTTAACGTTCACCTGGACGTCGTAGATTTTGTGGTCCAGCTCAACGATATCGAAGGGATCGGTGATTTTGTGCTGAACGTGGGTCTGCGGGAAGTAGACCTTGTAGTCCTTACCGTTGACCACAATATTGCCCTTGCCTTCCGTGAGGTAGATGCGGGCAACGGAGGCTTTACGCCGTCCGATGGCATTGATCATTTCCATTTATAGGAGGATAGTACGCGAAAGCGCGGGTTAAAAGTTGAATTCCTGCGGCTTCTGAGCGGCATGGGGGTGCTCGGGGCCGGGGTAGACGTGTAATTTGCGGAACATCGCGCGGCCCAGGCTATTCTTGGGCAACATGCCGCGGATGGCACTCTCGATCACCGCGATGGGCCGACGGCCCAGCAGGTCACGGGGCGTGGCAAAACGCTGGCCGCCGGGGTAACCGGTGTGGCGGATGTAGACCTTATCGGTCAGTTTGGCACCGGTAAAGCGGACTTTATCGGCATTGATCACGATCACGTGGTCGCCCGCGTCAAAGTGGGGCGTATAGGTCGGCTTGTGCTTACCGCGCAGTACCGAAGCAATGCGGCTGGCCGCACGGCCTACGACTTCGCCTTCCAGATCGATCACGAACCATTCGCGCTCGATATTCTGGGCGTTAGCCGATTGGGTTTTGTAACTCAGCGTCTTCACGAATGGCTGCTTTATCAATTGAAAAAATGTGCGTCCGGCAGGCAGGGAACTGACCCTCTTTCCTTAGCGGCTGCAAAGATAGGTCGCCTGGTGGTGCGCCACAAGCTTTTGGTAAATTATTTTGCTTTTTAAATCCCTAAGTAACTGGAAAACAGTCGGATTTTCGCACGGGCCGGGGGCCGGTGGCGGTTTTATTTAACCTCCATCGCGAACGGGCTGCACTCCAAAGCCTACCGGTCCCAACTTCTCCCCCGCCGGGTGATCGATTCCTCCCCTGTCCCGGGTAGGCCCTTCACCTCGAAAGATCGCTTTGCGATCGAGAGAAGCAGCGCAGCTAATCCTTGTATCCTCATCCTTGTATCCCCCCTTCATTCCGTTCCCTCAATCCTTCACCTCGAAGGATCGCTTTGCGATCAAGAGAAGCAGCGCAGCTAATCCCTCGTTTCCCTCAATCCTTCACTCCTTATATCCCCAAGGGCGTGTCCGTCCCTCAACGGGCCGGCCGGTCCCTTCCCGGCTCGCTGTTCGCTCGGCCCCTCCGCTACGCTACGGGTCTCCTCCCTGTGGTCGGCCCGTCCAGGCACCTCACGCGGGGGCAAAAGTGATGGCAATACCTGACCTCTATTTGTCAATTGAGTGACCAACCCTACTATAATTATGCCCATTTCTTGCTAATTCGCCGGTGAGGCAGCGTATTCCCAGAATGTTGTAATGATTTTCCTATATTACTTACGATAACAGCGATCACTATGAACGACTACTCGACTATCATTCTTCGCAAGTCAAGCTGTGTTTTGCTTTTGGTAGTATTCGTAATGCAATTTGCTACTGCCCACCCCTACTTCAGCCGTGGCTATCACCTAGGTGGTTCATGTAATGAACGTTCCGGGGCGATTGCGGTAATAAAATGGGGAAATTCTGACCATAGGCTCGACAAGTTGTTACCCGGAATTTATTTTTCAGGGAGGTTTTTTGCGAGTTAACTTACGAGACGGGGGAGTATTTGGACAGTTGGCAAAGTTACAGTACGATCTACCATAACATTGCTCTCGGTTTTAGCCGCTTCACTACCGGCAAAGCAGCACCTAATGGAGATCTCGGTTTTTGTCGGAATGGTTACAGATTCGATAAACGGAATAGATGTCTGGATCGTCAAAACGGACTCCGAGGGGTGACTCACCCCGGATCGCGGCCTGATCCAGGT
>CAVPZP010000065.1:0-35305 GCA_963710215.1 Lewinellaceae bacterium
TGACGTTTACCGCCTCGGCCGACGGCGAGCGGATACTGGCTGGGGAGCTACCTGAACGTGACCTTCACGCTGGCTAATGCGCAGGGGACGGAGTTTGCGCTGCCCGCCATTGAGGGGGCCGAGGTGGTGAGCGGGCCGGCGAAGTAGCGTGCGGACGAGCATCATTAACGGGGCGATGAGCAGCCAGGCGAGCTATACCTATGTGCTGAAACCCGAACGGACGGGGACACTGACCATTCCGCCGGCGACGATCCGGGCCAACGGGCGGACGTTCAGGACCAACCCGCTGCGGGTGGAAGTGCTGAAGGCCGATGCGGCCTCGGCCGCGCTGGCACCGAATATTAAACTGGTGGCCGACCTGAGCACCGCCACGGCCTATGTGGGGCAGCAGATTGTGCTGGATTATAAGCTGTACACGACCACCGACGTGGAGACGATCAACCCGATGCAGGAATCGGACTATGCCGGGTTTTTTAGCCAGGAGGTGCGGCAATTCGACGGGCGAGTATATAGGGAGGTGCTGGACGGCAAGCAGTACTACGTGAAAATATTGAAGCGGCTGGTGATTTTTCCGCAGCGCAGCGGGCGGCTGGAAATTACGCCCTACCGCGCCATGCTGGGGATACCGGAAGGGGAACGCCAGGCTAACAACGGCTTTTTTTTCAGCCGCCGCCGCCGGCAGGAACCCGCCGAGACCCGGCCGGTGTTTGTGAACGTGAAGGAACTGCCCGCGCCCGCGCCGCCCGAATTTAGCGGGGCCGTGGGCCGCTACACCTTTACGGCCGACCTGAGCAACGACGAGATAACGACCGATGACGCCCTGACCCTGCTGCTGACCGTGCGCGGCGAGGGCGACCTGGAGCGCGTGCAGGCACCCGACCCCGGCCTGTCGGCCGACTGGGGAAGTCATTACGGCAAGCTGCTGGACGAGGAGTGGGTGGCGGGACCTACGGGCGTGTACGGCCGCAAGTCGTTCGAGTTTCCGCTGGTGCCGCGCCGGCCGGGGCAGTTTACGGTAACGCCCACCTTCACTTATTTTAATGTGGACAGTGCCCGCTACGTGAAGGCCGAGAGCCTGCAATTCAGGGTGCGGGTGCGGCCCGGCACCAATCTGGGTACGGACCAGGTGAACGATGAACTGACCGTGGCCGACAGTCTGGCCAGGGCCGAAAACCGCCCCCGCATGGCCCCCGATGCGGCGTCGCTGAATCCGCGCCGCTACGGCTCGTCGTTTCTGGGCGGCGGCCTGTACGGGATGCTGGTGTTGCTACCTTTTCTCGGCCTCGGTTTCCTCTGGGCCCGCGCGACCGCCGCCGGGCACAATTGGCCGGCCGCGACCCCGAACAAGTGCGCCGCCAACGCGCCGTGCGCATGGCCACCGACCGGCTCGAAGCGCGCCAGGGCGCATCAGGCCGATGTAAACGACCCCGCCGATTTTGCCGAGATCAGCCAGGCCCTGCTGGGCTATGTGGCCGATAAGCTGCGCATTCCGACCTCGGAACTGAGCAAAACCGAGGTGCACCGCCGTCTGGTGGATACGGGTGTCTCTTTTGCCACCGCCGACCGGTATGTGGACCTGCTCAAGCGCTGCGAGATCGCCCTCTACGCGGGCGGCGGCCGCACGGCCGCCGAGCGGGCCGACCGTACGATCAGGCGAGGATGTTGATTGTGGGGACGGAGAAAGGAGCTGGGGGGGGGTGAATGATTGAATGATTGAATGATTGAATGATTGAATGGCAACAAGGATTGAGGGAATGAAGGATTGAGGGATTGAGGGATTGAGGGAATGAAGGAGTGAGGGAAGGAAGGATTGAAGGTTAACCGTGTGATTCTCCCCCCTTCGGGGGGCCGGGGGGAAACCAGGGATTAACTGCACGATTCTCCCCCCTCTGCGGCGGCTGGGGTTAAGGGGACCCAGACGATTAGCCACCGGGGGGGAAACCAGGGATTAGCTGCGCTGCTACTCTGGATCATAAATGATCTTTCAAGGTGAGGGAAAGACCTCAAAGAATCGTTCTGCGATTGAGGGAAATACCGAATGGGATGGCTAAATTTTTGCGCCTTCTTCTTCGCGGCCTCATTGATTCGGCCCTGCTGAAGTGGACGTTATGGGGGGCACGAAAGCTTGGTAAGGGGGCAAAAACACTCACTTGTTTCCAACAATCACCCAAATAAATACCTTATTTCAACAAAGTTTAGGAAAATATCCGGCTAACTATTGCAGAATTGACATAAAATGTTTTAATTTGCACCAACGAACCGTTTCATAAGCGGGTATTTCGTGTAGAATTAAAACAACTTACCATGATAACCGAAGACCGGCGGCTTCTTAACGAGCGATTCGTTAAGGTATTCCGCATTCTGGAAGACCGGGGCGAGATCATCAAGAATGACCGCAACGGCAAGGGCCTCGGCGACTTCGCCGACCGTATTCTGGGCAACCGCTCCTACGGGCACATTATCCGTGCCTACCTCAACGAGGACGACAACCGCTGCATCAACTACGAGCAGTCGCGCCGCGTATGCAGCGAGTACAATGTCAATATGTCTTATTTGCTGGAAGGCGACGGTACGCCCTTCGGTATGGACCTGCCCAAGCCGCCTTTTGCGGACGACGAGGAGCGGGACACCCCGAACATCCTGTATACGTCCATCGAGGCATTTGCCGGTGCCAGCGTGGATAACGACAGTTTCCTGCGCGAAACCCAAACTTACTTCAGCCTGCCCGAATTGAAGGGCGACGGACTGGTGGCCTTTCCCATCAGCGGTAACTCAATGGAGCCGATCATCAACGACGGTGATACGGTCATCTGCCGCGAAATTGCCGGGGTACACGAGATCCGCGACAACAAGATTTATGCCGTTAAGAGCAAAGGATCGGTCTGGATCAAGTACGTACAGAAGGTGCCGAACCAACGGGGCCGGATTACGGACTTGAAATTGATCTCCGCCAACTACCTGGAGCACGATCCCTGGGTAGAGGAAGTGAATGAGTACACGCACCTTTACGAGGTCGTACGTCGGATCAGCGACCTGTAGAGAAAATCGGTCGCACCGCTCGGCATTGGCTCGAGCCACATGAATTGTACCGGTCCGTTCGCATTTATAGCGGACGGACCGGCTACTCCTCCCGTCCACCGGAGCAAGGTCCGGCAATAACCACTTTTTGACGATTTCCTTCCTTCCGTTATCCCTTTGGGGACATGACGGCCGGATTTTTCATGCCGTTTCGCACCTATTCAAGGATGCGCTGCGGGGTGGCAATAAAATTTCAATGTCCCATTCACTCAGCCGCTGTGGCTGAGCATTCGATTATCCTGCTGTTTTTTGTTTTGTCTCCCGGGCCGATCTCTGATTGGTCCGGGAGTTTCGTTTGGGGGAAGAGCGAAACTGCTGCCTGAAGACTGGTTCTTCAAATATCCACCTCGAAAAGCAACTCCCCCATTTCCTCCCCCGCATGGATTTCCCGAAAGCGCGCCACCTCCCGGATACTCTGTTTGCCGCCGCCGACCCGTACCAGCACGTCGATGTACGCCAGAAAGGCCTCGGATTCATCGCCGAATTTTTCACCGACGCTTACCGCTCGGTCCACGGGATAAAGTCCTTCCTTCACGGTAGCGGCCTCGGCGGCGGAGATACCGGTGGTGGACCAGCCCATCTCTTCGGCGAGGAGGTAGGCCAGGCGGGGGACACCGACATCGGTGTGGCCGCTGACCAATTCGATGTGAGCGGGATCACGGCCGGCAGCGAGGGGCAGGAGCAGGTGGCGGAGTTCGCGGCGGGCGAGATCGTGATCGAACGGGCGGCCGCTGTAGCCGACTACGCCGATTTTGAGTAAGTCGTTTGCGTTAAGCATGGGAGGGAAACACCGGCATTATGAAGCTGCAGGAGGGACATGGGTGAATAATATGGAGTAACAAGAAGCAGGTTAGACGGTCTACTCACTGCTACGATCACGCATAACGACGCCGCACCAACTTTATAAAAGCCACGGCCGTTTCCCGTCGCTCGTCGTCCATCCAATCGTATTGCTCGGCCAGGTCGGCGAGCATGGTTTTGGCATTATCGAAAGACCCTTTCTGGTTAAGTTGGGAAAGAGCGGTATTCAGGGTTTGGCCATCCTTGGCAAACAGCTGATTAGCGTAAAGCAGCCGGTCATTGATTGCCATGGCGCGGGTGAGATCGGACACGGGCTGGTTGGCCAGTCGGTCGGACAACTCACGGCCGGTGGTCTCCTGAAAGAGGGCGGCCACCTTAGGTGACACGCTGGTAGAAGTAGCCGGAGCCTCCGGGGCGGGGGTGTAAGTCGGTCGGGGCTGCGGGGCCGGTGTCGGTTGCGCGGGCGGGGTGTGGGCGGCCTGCGGAACGGGCGGCTGGTAATTGGGCCGTGCCGGAGCCGGGCTAGGTTCGCTCCGACGCTCGGCCTGTGTTTCGGGGGCGGGCGGCGGCGTATAGGCAGGTTGGCGGGGTGGGGCGGGGGAGTCGGAAATGCGGATGGTCGCCCGCTCGCCGTTTTCCGAACGCGATGAAGAAGAACCGCTGCTGCCGGAACGGTCTCCTCCCCGCAGGTCCAGTTCCAGATAAGCTTCGTAAAGTTGGCGCACATAACTCAGCATAATATCCCGTTCGATGGGGCTGATGCTGTCTGCATCCAGCGTCATGCTTTTCTGCAGGTTGCTGATTTTTTCAAGGAGGGTTCCGGCTTGCTTTAACGACATAGTGGGTAATCGAGAGGTAGGATAGATGGGGTTAGCTCAGTAATGGCTACCAAACGCACGGGGGGGCGGGTTAAGTTTGAAACGGAAGGTAAATTGTGGCACGCCCGGGTGGATCGTCCGCGCTCAATCCGCCGTTACTTCCTCCTTCTCCCGCAGTAGTTCAACCAAGGTCAGCACTCCCTGAACCATCAGCAGTGCCGCCCCGGCGGGGATGGCCGCCTTGATGACCCAGTAATAAGGTATCCCGCCGGGGTTGGGTGACCCCTCGCCCTCCACCCATGCCTGCCAGGCATAGCGGCTGCCCGTAACGAGCAGCAACATGGCCCACGGTAACAGTAACACTAGCGTACCGATGAGATTGGTAAGCCGCCGATCATTGGGAGAAAACCGCTCGTAAAACAAATCGACCCGCACGTGCCGGTCTTCCTGCAGGGTATAGGCGGCACCCAGCAGGAACATCAAAGAAAACAGGTGCCACTGCGCCTCGCCCACCCAGTTGGCCGTAATGCCGAACAGGTTGCGCAGTAATAGGTCCATCACCACCAGGGCGATGAGAACGAGGTTGAGCAAGGAGACGGCTTTGCCGATGTGGGAGATCAATGATTGAATGACTGAATAGTTGAAGGGAAACAAGGAATGAAGGATGGAGGGAATGAAGGATTGAAGGAATGACCTCGAAAAATCGTTTTGCGATTTGGAGAAGCAGCGCAGCTCATAACACGCATTACTCTTTCTCCCTTCGGGGCGGTGGCGGGGAATCCGCAAGAAACTCAATATTTCTCTTCAACCCCGTGTACTTGGCGCGTTTGGCGGCGGATTTTTGGAAAACGCGGCTGAATACTTCCTGAGTCAACTCCTGCCACTCGGGGGCGGTCATCTCCAGCAACTCGGGTTTGGGCTGGAAGGCCGGTTCGGAGTGGCGAGTGGCGAAACGGTTCCAGGGGCAGACCTCCTGACAAATATCGCAACCGAACATCCAGTTTTCCATGCGGCCGGAAAATTCCTCCGGAATGGCCTCCCGCAATTCGATGGTCAGGTAGCTGATACACTTGCTGCCGTCCAGCACGTAGCCTTCGGGGCTGATGGCATCGGTGGGGCAGGCGTCGATGCAGCGGGTGCAGGTGCCGCAGTGATCGCGGATGGGCCCGTCGGGTTCCAACTCCAGATCGGTGATGAGTTCGGCGAGGAAGAAGTAGCTGCCGGCCTTCGGGGGTGGATGAGCAGGGTATGCTTGCCGGTCCACCCGTTACCGGCGCGGGCGGCCCAGTCTCGTTCCAGTACCGGCGCGGAATCCACGAAGGCCCTGCCGTCGAAATCGCCGATCTGCTCTTGCAAACGGTCCACCAGCTCCCGCAGGCGGCCCTTGATGACGTGGTGATAATCTTGCCCGTAGGCATACTGGCTGATGCGCGGGGCGGCGGGGTCGGTCTGCGGGTCGGGGTTGTGATAATTGTAAAGCAGGCTGATGACCGATTTGGCCCCCGGCACCAGTTTGGTCGGGTCTACGCGCTTATCAAAATGGTTCTCCATCCAGCTCATCGTCCCATGACGGCCCTGGTTGAGCCACGCCTCCAGCCGCGCCTCCTCGGGCTGCATCCGCTCGGCCCGGGCAATACCGCAGAAGGCGAACCCCAGTTCAGCGGCAAGGGACTTGATCTTTAATGAGTGAATAAGTGAGGGACTGAATGAGTGAATAATGGGGCGTGTACGTACTCAGGTCGAGGACGTCCACGTCCGAGCAGGGCGGCGTAGCCGGCTGCCTGGGTTGCGAGCACGGATGACCGTTCACTTCTCGGACCTGGAGGTCCTTGACCTGAGCGGCGTGTACGACCTGAGCGGCGTGTGCGCGTGAGGTGCCTGGAGGGGCGTTAGCGCACGCAGTGCCGAGGCGAACGCCGAAGCCCGTAAGGCACCGACTCCGGCCCCTGGCCGGGGGCACGCCCGCAAGATCGAAACCGTAACACCCCCCAAAAGTACGCATTCCCGAAATCAACTCAATTTAAGCACCCGGATAAAAGGCCTGCACCTGAATTACTTCAATTCTTCCTCCGCCAATTTATGCTCCGGGTCCTGGTGAAATATACGCGTCATCAGCTCATAAAGCTCCGGGTGCTTTTCGGCGAACAGATCGGGCCGCTGGAAAAAATACTCGCTGGCGACCGATAAGAACTCAGCCTCGTTAGTGGCGCCGTAGCTGTCGATATCGGATTTACGGCTTTCGATGGCATTAATCTCGGCGTGCATGTGCTTGAGCCAGGGTTGGATATATTCATCGTCCAGTAACCCCTCCGGCACGCCGTCGATGGCCCCGTCCTGCTTGTCGAGCAGGTGGACGAACTCGTGGATACTGACGTTTTTGCGCCCGTTGGCCTGCTTAAAACCGAGGCGCACCTCGGGCTTGGAGAGCGTCATCATACTGTTCATTACCCCTCCCGAACCCACCATGCCGAGCAGATTGGTGTCGGTGCCGCCCTCGGCCTCGGTAAGCCAATCGCGGTTGAATGCACCTTTATAGAGGAGCACTTCCTGTAGGCTGGGGTAGTGCCACTGGTCAAAACCGAAAAGTGGTATCTCCGCCCCGGCGGCCACCAGCACCCGGTCCACGTCGGTAACATCCACGTTGACGCCGGTGATCTTGACCCGGTCGAGGAAAAGCTGCACTTTTTCCTCGAACAGCCGCCGGTCCGCCCGGCTGAGTTTGCGGTAGAACCGCACCCGCTTGCGCAAAATGAGCCGCCACTTGACGGGGAAGGGGCCGAGGGCTTTTTGATACAGAAAGAGCCGGTAAAACAGGTAGCCGAGGGCGGCGAGAGAGACGATCAGGACGAGTAGAAAAGAGGCGGTCATGGCTGAGGGGAAATAGGTTTATGCAAGAGAATCGTATCTCCGTGCAAGGGTGTTCGCTCCGCTCGATTAAAGCTTTTAGCGAAAATTCGCTAAAAATTCGGCCGCATCCTTTCAAGTGTGGCCGCTACACCCTATTTTTGTAGCGAAAATTCGCTGGAAGCGGATTTATAACCATAAAAACGCGACTTACCATGCCCACTACGATCACTGCCGACAAGGTTTTACAAGGAGGAGAATTTGTCATCCGCGCCGGCGATGCCAACGATATTTTCATCCCCGAAGAATTTAGCGAGGAGCAGATCATGGTGCGTGACATGGTGCGCGATTTTATCGCCCAGGAGATTTATCCCAACCTCGAAAAGATCGAGAAACAGGAGGACAATATCGCCCCGCGCCTGCTGGACAAGATGGCCGACCTGGGCCTGCTGGGCAGTCATATGCCGGAAGAATACGGCGGCCTGGCGATGGACACCAACACCAATACCCTGATCTGCGACGAGATGGGCGGTTCGTCGGGTTCGTTCACGGTCAGCTACGCCGCCCACACCGGCATCGGTATGCTGCCCATCCTTTACTTCGGCACCGAAGAGCAAAAGAGCAAGTTCCTGCCCGACCTGATCAGCGGCAAGCTGAAGGCCGCCTACTGCCTTACCGAGCCGAGCAGCGGCTCGGACGCCCTGTCGGCCAAATCCCGCGCCGACCTGTCGGACGACAAGAGCCACTACCTCCTGAACGGCCAAAAGATGTGGATCTCGAACGGCGGCTTCGCCGACATCTTCATCGTATTTGCCCAGGTGGACGGCGACAAGTTTACCGGCTTTATCGTGCCGCGTGAGCTGGAGGGCGTCACCCTCGGTGCCGAAGAACCCAAGTTGGGTATCAAGGGCAGCTCTACCCGCCAGGTCTTTTTCGAGAACGTAAAAGTACCCGCCGGCAACTACCTCGGCGAGATCGGCAAAGGCCACCTGATTGCCTTTAACGTACTCAACATCGGCCGTTTCAAATTGCACGCTCTCTCCATCGGCGGCTGCAAGCGCAGCCTGGGCACGGGCATCGCCTACGCCAAGGAACGCATCCAATTCAAGCAGCCCATCAGCAACTTCGGTGCCATCAAATACAAGATCGGCGAGATCGCGATCCGCATCTTCACCGGCGAAAGTGCCCTGTACCGCGTGAGCCAGATGATCCAGTCGATGAATAAATCGTTGATGGCGGACGGCCACAGTTTCGCCGAGGCCAAGAAAACGGCCGCCGACGAGTACGCCATCGAGTGCGCGCTGCTGAAATTTATCGGCTCCGAAACCCTGGACTATACGGTGGACGAGGTGCTGCAAATTCACGGCGGCATGGGCTATTCCGAAGAAGGTACCGCCGCGCGCGCCTACCGCGATGCCCGCATCAACCGCATCTACGAGGGCACCAACGAGATCAACCGCCTGCTATCGGTAGATATGCTACTGCGCCGCGCAATGGCCGGGCGCATCGACATGGTCAACGCCGCCTGGGCCGTCCAGAAAGAACTGGGCGGAATGCCGAGCATGGAGCAGCCGCAGGGCGAATTCGGCCGGGAAGAAAAAGCCGTCGCCGATTTCCGTAAGCTCGTTCTGATGGTGGCCGGTGCCGCCGCCAAGCAGCAAATGGACGACAAGATCAACCTGAAAGAAGAACAGGAAATACTGATGAACGTGGCCGATATGCTGGCCGACCTACTGGTGGCCGAAAGTACCTTGCTACGCGTGCAAAAACTGCGCGCCACCGGCCTGAGCAGCCACCCGACGGAGGTCTACGACGCCATCCTGCGCACCTACCTCCACGACGCCAACGGCCGCATGGCCAAATGGGCACTGGACGCCGTGGCCGGCTTCACCGACGGAGACCTGCTCCGCACCCTGGCTATGGGCATCAAGCGTTTCACCAAGTATCCGCCCCAAAACGTCAAAGCCCTGCGCCGCACGGTAGCCGATTACATGATCGAAAACGACGGCTACGTAATCTAGGGAATCATGAGCAGTAGTGTCTTCTGGGCGTGTCCCCGCTGATGGCGGGGCCGGTCCCTTCCGGGCCTACGCCTTGTACATAAGTTTACGTTTTGTCTTGGGGCAAGAAAGCGCAGAGTATTTGAAAGACTTTGAGCCCTTCCAGCATGGTGCTCGGTCCGGGTTTGGACTGTGCCTCATAGCCACTCCAATGTCCGGCCCTGGCAATAATCCAGGCCGCCCAGGCTAGATTTTCCTCCAGGTGAGGATTGGAGGTCTTAGCGGTTTTTCCAGCGTAGCGCTGGTTCATTTTATGCAGCACGCTAACTTCCTGCGCAGTAAATACTTCGCAGGTCTGGACGTCGCTCTTTCCATCTCTGGCGGCAACCAATTTTTGCGCGGTAACAGCAGCTACTAAGGACATGGCAACGAGTTTTTTGATCCGGTCAGGATGGTGAAGTTGAGAAGATTCCACATCGAAGCCCTGCTTTTTGAGCAGTCGGAAAAGTTGTTCGATCTCCCACCTCTTCTGATAGATTTCGACCACTTTCCAAGCCTCGGCAATGGTCTGTAGTGGCCAGGTTGTCAGGATACGCCAACAAACCGGTTTTTCACCTCTTGGAACCAGGGCAAGATCCTCGCTGACTTCCACCAGGTAAAGGGGTTGGTCCAGTCGCGGTGCCTGGGGGTCGTAACGATCGGGCAAAAGTAACTCCACGGGAAGATACTTAAGGTTCAATCTGGTTTGTCTAGCCTTGCGCCTTCTTACTTTTCCCGATGATTTGCTTTTGTGAAAAAGCTTCCTGAATTTTTTGGTCTGCACATCGACTACCGCCGCGGCTTCCAGCAACTGCTTAAGCGATCCACACTGTCCCGTTGACCTATCCATGGCCTTGCGATTAACGTGGGAACGCACGATAAAGTCTCTGCGAGTCAACTCGACCGTGCGCGCCAAGGATTCATAAGCGTCTCCTCCTCGGTCCATCACGAACGTCACGTGACTAGCCTCGACAAGCCGCTTAGCGGACTGGTCCGCCACGATTGACCAGGCAGCCGTTTCCTTTTAAGCTAGCACTGCTAGTAGGATAGAAGGATCGTATCTGGTTCAACAAAGGGAGATTTGGAAGCAAACTTCGTACATTGTAAACTTATGTACAAGGCGTAGCCCTTCCGGGCTTCGCTGTTCGCTCGGTGCTGCGCACGCATCGCTGTCGCTCTGCCCCTCCAGGCCCCTCACGCGGGGGTGGTGGATTGAAAATCCACCACCTACTTTACGCGCGGTGATCGTCGCAGGCTCCCCGGAGTTGGTAGGCCCCGTGCCGGGGCCGAAATTAATTAGCCGGGGGGTGTGCCTCCCCGGCTGATTTTGCATTATACCCCTACCAGTCGCTTCCAATCGTTATACGTTTTATGGAGTCGGGTGCCGCCAAACAGACACCGATGCGCTTACTGCTGCTACTCACCTTCCTGCCCCTGCTAACCGCCGCCCAGCCCACCGGCCCGGTACTTTACCCGGTAAAAAAAGACCACCGCTGGGGCTACATGGACATGGAAGGCCGCCTGGTGATCCCCTACCGCTACGACCTGATCGGGGAGGTGCTCGAAATCGAGGGCTTACAGGAAAACTCGCGCGGCCTGCGGTTGGTGCAGATCGGTGAGGGCGTGGGCTTGATGGACAACTACCGCAACGAGTTGCTGCCCCCCATCTACGAAGGCGTATTCCCCTTGACCGAAAACCTTTTCGCCGTCAAAAGCGGCGGGCTGTTCTACCTGCGGCGGGAGGGAGAAAACCGGCCGGTGAGCGAAGAGGAAACCGGCTACCCATCCCTGCGCTACCTGGGCCGGACCGGCGGCGGGCAGATTTACCTCGAATTTCGGAGAGCCGGCCGGCGGGGCGTCGTCGATCAGGACGGCCGCGAGGTGGTGCCCGCCCGCTACGCACAGTTGCGCGCCTGGCCGGACGCACCGGGCTACTTCGGAGTGGCGGAACAACAAAACAATCGCCTGCGCTGGGGCATCCATCAGGCCGGGGCGGCGGAACCGCTCTTCGCCCCGGTTCATACCCGTGTGGAAGCAGTACACCCCGATCTGTTCCTGCTCTACGAACAAACCGGTAACCCACCCCGCGCCGTGGACCGCAACGACCAACCCCATTTCGGCACGGACAGCCTGATGAGAATCGACTACCTGAATCAACACTGGGTAGTAGTAGTCAACTACCTGAACCCCGGCGCGGAGATCGTCCGCGAGGGCCGGCACCGGGCTTACTCGCCCGTCCGCCACGCGTGGTACGAGGGCGCGGGCCGCCGGTTCGAGCGCGTGGACAGTGCCTACGTAAGCGGACGAGCCGCCCAGACCTGCCTGATCGATAGCACGGGCACGGATGTTTGGACCACCCCCTTCATCAATATCCGACCTTACCCGTGGCCCAACCTTTACCTCGTCACCAACTTCGGCCGCCATGGGCTGATAGACCCCCGCTTTCCCGAACGCGGTACGGCCGTCATCTACGATTCCATCGGCCCGCCGCGCGAAGGACTGGCACCGGTCTACCGCCGCTCGCCGCTAAATAGATCGGACCTGCTGGCGGGCCTGCTCAACGAGCGGCTGGAGCAAATCGTGGCCCCGGAATACGACCGCATCACTTACACCGACAACAAGGTTACCGTACAACGCAGTCTTCAATTACAGCAGGTGCTGGATTCGCTGGCACTGGCGTTGATCGATAGTGCCCAGGCCCGCCTCGGCCTGGCTCCCCGTTTCATCAGAAATGGAGAACGGCAGCGGTGGGGCGGCAGCAGCACCGAAACCCGCCTGCTAACACTGGACGATAGCCTGCGGGTGGCGGAAGTCGCCTCCTTCGGCAACGTGCGCAGCCTGCGGGTGCGCGGCGAGTACCGGGGCGAATACCGCGATGCCGAAGAACTGTCTTATCAGGGTGGTGACCTGATCGACATCCAGCAGTGGATAGACGGTAACCGGGGCATTCCCGTGCCGCGCAATGCCACCCTGCGCCTCGATTATGCCGGGAGGAACCGCTACGGCGGAGACTTGACTTACCTGCGGTCCCTCACCGGCGACTGGAAAGACGAACGGCTCCTCCAACCCGCCCTGAACGTAAATAGCGTTAGCCCGCGCCCCACCACCATCTTCCACGGCGAGGGTTCGATTCACAGCGGTTTGAGCCGCCTGCTTAGTCGCGGAACTAGTCTCCACCCGGCCTACCTGTACCGCCATGACCTGGGGCGGCTGGAAGAAATACCGGACCTGGTGGGTGCCCGCCTGCACGACCGCGAGCGGCGTTCTCAGGTTATGGCCGTACTGGCCGCCGACGGCCGTTTCCGGCTGGTGGACACATCGGGAAGCCTGGTCCGGTCCGCCGACACGATTTTCAGTTGCACCTACCTGGGGGAGTTCATCGGCGGTGAGGCCCGTTTCTGCACGGGCGGTGAACTGGTAGCCACCGAAACGGCCGAGGAACGCCGCCGGGAAGTCATCTCCGGCCACGAACTGGCGCGACGCTTCAACGTGTTTCCGGCCGCCGAACTCGGTGCCGCCCCGCCCAGCCTGACGGTCCGCGACCTGCCGGGAGATTCCACGCGCTGGGGCATAATAAGCACGAGCGGCCGCGTTTTGGTGCCACCCACCTACGACTATCTGGACGATGGGATCGGTGGTCAGTTTGTCGCGGTCCGGCGGGGTAATTACGGCGTCATTACTCCCCGGGACTCAGTGATCGTCCCGTTACAATACCCTTACGTCAGCCACTACCGGGGCTACTGGCGGGTGAACGTGGCGGCCGACGGCCCGATCTACTACGACCGGCGCGGCTATGAGTTGATCGGCAGCAACTACACCGAGCGGGGAGAATTTCGTAACGACCGCTGCCCGGTTCGTGATCAAACCGGCCGCTGGGGCTACGTGGACAGCGACGGAATTTTAGCCATTCCCTGCCGCTACGAAGTCGCCCATGATTTCAGCGATGGATTGGCGGCCGTGGCCGTTGATTCCAGCCACTGGCGGTTGATCGACGCGGCGGGAAATACCGTAACCGATCTGGCCGGGGCGGGCGTACACAATGCGGGTAGGGTGCAGGAGGGGCGGTGTTGGTTCGCTAATTCCGCCGGCGGCTACGGCTACCTGGACGGCGCGGGCCGGGTGGTAGTTAAACCGACTTTTCAGCGCACCTTCGACTTCTCGGGCGGCCGCGCCCGCGCCGTAGCGGACCAGACCACCGGCCTGATCGACACGGCCGGAAACTGGGTGCTGCCCCCCGGCGAATTTTTGCGGATCGAAGATTTCGACCCCGTTTCCGGATTGGCTGCGGCCCAGCCGAAATCCCGTCGGGGCAAGGTGTTGCTCGATCGGGACGGCCGCGAGGTGACACCCCTCTACACCGCCCTGCGCCCCGCCGGCGAGGGTTACTTCGCGTTCAAGGACGGTCTCCGCTACGGCCTGCTGGATACTACCGGTGCCATATTATTGCGGGATCGCTACGCGGTAATCGGTCCGGTGAGCGAGCGAGTCGTGCAAGTCAAGGAACGCGCCGACGGCCGTTGGTCGCTGATCGACCTGCGGG
This sequence comes from Lewinellaceae bacterium, assembly GCA_963710215.1. Classification (GTDB taxonomy): domain Bacteria; phylum Bacteroidota; class Bacteroidia; order Chitinophagales; family Saprospiraceae; genus Neolewinella. Next base: position 14,121 of record CAVPZP010000065.1, read on the forward strand.
CGGGCGGCAAGCCTTTCCTGCCGGAAACCTTCGACCGCGTGGATCCATTTTGCGAGGGGTATCTGCTGGTTCAGGAACGCGGCGATGAACCCGAAACCCGTTACCTCGTCGATCGCAACGGCCGCCGCCTGCCCGGAGGCGGCCCTGACCTGCTGCTCGTGGGCGGCGGCGGCTTCGCCGCCCGCCTCGACCCGACGGACCGCGACCTCCAGTATTATACCGACCCGGAGGGTAACGAGGCCTTCCCCGGCCGCCGCTTCAACGGCAAGATCGGCCCCTTCGAGCAGGGCATTGCCATAGCGGAGCACCGGGGCCGGCGCGGCCTGTTTAACGACCAGGGAATGCTGGTTGTGCCCGGCAAATACGTGCTACTGGAACCCGTCGGCGACGGCACCTACCGTGCCGGGCCGCCTGCCTTCGGCATCTACAACCGCCGGGGAGAACTCGTCATCCCACCCGAGTACGATCGCATTGTCCTCCTCACCGGCAACATCTTCCGCGTGGAACGAGGCGAAGCCGTCGGCTACCGCGATCAGGACGGGGAGTGGGTATGGGAGACTGGGGAGATAGAAGGGTATTATCCCAATTCCACCACCAGATCATCCTGCTCCACCAGCGTCTTCGCCGGCAGGTGCAGCTTCACCACCTCGCCGCCGCGCGGGGCGGTGACGGTGCTTTCCATCTTCATCGCCTCGATGATGAACAGCGGATCGCCCTCGGCCACGGTATCGCCCTCCTGGACCAGGATGCGGCTGAGGTTCCCCTGGAGGGGCGAACCCACCTCACGCTCGCCGCTTGCCTTGCGGTGTACGCGCACACTACTGGTCAATGCCGCATCACGCACGGTGACCGAACGGGTCTGGCCGTTAAGGCTGAAGAAAGCCAGGCGGTTGCCCTGCTCGTCACCCATCGTGACGTTGAGGAATTTGATGGCAATCGTTTTGCCCGGGCCGATGGTGACCAATATCTCCTCGTTCGGTTTCAGGCCGTAGAAAAAGGCCGGGGTGGGAATGTTACGAACCTCGCCGTACTTCTCATTAAATTCATGGTATTCCTCGTAGACCTTGGGGTAAAGCAGGTAACTGAGCAGGTCGCGTAGTCCTTTTTCGGCCCCGAATTTCTCCTGGAAAGCGGCCAGTTCGGCGTCGAAATCCACGGGGTCCAGGTGGGCGTTAGGGCGATCGGTATAGGCGGCTTCTCCCTTCAGCACCATCCGCTGAATATCGGCCGGAAAACCGCCCTCGATCTGGCCCAGGTCGCCGCGCATCAGGCTCTTAACGCTATCGGGAAAATCCAGTTTGTCGCCGCGTTCCTTTACGTCCGCAGCGGTCAGGCCGTTAGCGGTCATGAACATCGCCATGTCTCCCACCACTTTGGAGGAAGGTGTTACTTTAATCAGGTTGCCGAACAGCTCATTGGCCGCTTCGTAATTCTTGCGGATGAGCGGAAACTGCTCTTCCAGCCCCAACCCCCGCGCCTGCGGGCGCAGGTTGGAATACTGCCCGCCCGGAATCTCACTGGTGTAAATGGCCGCCGTGCTGGATCGCAGTTCGGTCTCGAAGGGATAGTAGTAAGTGCGCACCGTTTCCCAGTAATCGGCGTAGGCATTCAGTTTTTCCAGGTCGAAGGGGTTCTCACGCGGGTGGCCCTCCAGCATGGCCACCGTGGAGTTGAACGACGGTTGCGAGGTCAGGCCCGACAACGAGGAAACGGCCACGTCGATCGCGTCCACGCCCGCTTCCACTGCCCGCAGGTAGGTGGCCGACTGGATACCGCTGGTGTCGTGCGTGTGCAGGTGAATGGGCAGACTGACGGTATCCTTCAACATCCCGATCAGTTCGGTGGCGGCGCGGGGCTTTAGCAAACCGGCCATATCCTTTACCGCCAGAATGTGGGCACCCGCCCCCTCCAGCCGTTTGGCCAGTTCGCGGTAGTACTCCAGCGTAAATTTGGTCTCATCGGGGTCCAGCACATCGCCCGAATAGCAGAGGCAAGCCTCGGCCAGGCTGCCGGTTCGCTCGCGCACGGTGCGGATACTTACCTCCATGTTCTCCACCCAGTTCAGCGAGTCGAAAATGCGGAACAGGTCGATCCCCTCCTCGGCTGCCTTCTCCACAAAGGCCACGATCAGGTTGTCAGGGTAGGCCTTATAACCCACGCCGTTGCTTCCGCGCAGTAGCATCTGGAAAAGTGTGTTGGGAATCGCCCGGCGCAATTTTTCCAACCGCTTCCAGGGGTCCTCCTTCAAAAACCGCAGGGCCACGTCGAAGGTGGCCCCGCCCCACACCTCCATGCTCAGCAGTTCGCCCGCCTCGGCCTTGGCGAAGCTTTCGGCCACGCGCAGCATATCGTAAGTGCGCATTCGGGTAGCCAGCAGACTCTGGTGGGCATCGCGGAAAGTGGTATCGGTATAGTGAATCCTGGTTTCGGCCTTTAGCCAGGCGGCAAAACCTTCCGGACCCAGTTCGCGCAGGCGGTCGCGGGTGCCGGTGGGGTAGGGGGCGTACGCGTCGAAGGCCGGTACCTTCGGCACCAGGAACTCGCGCGTCAGGTCGGGCTTCTTCACGTCGGCATGGCCGTTCACTACCGTCTCGCCCAGGTAGCGGAGCAGGCGGGTGCCCCGGTCGCGGAAATTCTTGGGTTGCAGCAATTCCGGGTGGTTCGGGATGAACTTGACCGTCGCCTCGCCGCGCTGAAATTCCTTGTCCTCCAGCACGTTCAGCAGGAAACCGATATTGGTGTTCACGCCCCGCACCCGGAACTCGCGCAGGGCGCGGTGCAGCCGCCGGGCGGCCCCCGGCAGGGTGTTGCCCCAGGCCGTAACCTTTACCAGCATGCTATCGAAAAACGGACTGATGACCGCGCCCGCAAAGGCCGATCCCGCATCCAGCCGGATGCCCATGCCCGAGGCCGACCGGTAAGCGATCAGGGTGCCGTAATCGGGCCGGAAACCGTTGGCGGGGTCCTCCGTCGTTACGCGGCACTGGATGGCACAGCCGTTGATCTTGATGTCGTTCTGGTCCTGGATAAACAGGATCGGGTGCTCCAACCGGTAGCCCATGCTCACCAGAATTTGTGCACGTACAATGTCCACGCCCGTAATCTCTTCGGTCACCGTGTGCTCCACCTGGATGCGGGGGTTAACCTCGATGAAGTAGATGGAGTTATCCTCGTCCACCAAAAACTCCACCGTGCCCGCACACGAATAGCCCACCTCGCGGCACAGCAGCAGGGCATAATCGTACATCTTTTGCTTGGTAGCCTCATCCAGCGTTACGCAGGGGGCCACTTCCACCACCTTCTGAAACCGACGTTGCACCGAACAGTCACGCTCGTACAGGTGCACCAGTTTGCCGTGCCGGTCGCCCAAAATCTGCACTTCGATGTGCTTGGGATTTTCGATAAATTTTTCCAGAAAGACCGTCCCGTCACCGAAAGCCGTCGTGGCTTCCGATTTGGCTTCCTCAAATTCCACGGCCAACTCACGCGGGTCGCGCACCACGCGCATCCCCCGACCGCCGCCGCCGCTGGCCGCTTTTATTATGACGGGATATCCGATCCGCTCCGCTTCGGTCAGGGCCACCTTCGCACCGGTCAGGTCTTCCCGGTTTCCCTCGATCAGGGGCACGTTCACGCGGCGCGCCAGCGCCTTGGCGGTTACTTTGTCACCCAATTGATCCATCGCCTCGGGGCTGGGACCCACGAATTCAATACCCGCATCGCGGCAAGCCCGGGCAAAATCAGTATTCTCCGACAGAAAACCGTAGCCCGGATGAATCGCATCCACCCGTTGCTGTTTGGCCAGTCGAATAATACCGGGAATGTCCAAATACGGCTTCAGCGGATCGTCATCGGCCCCGATCTGGTAACTCTCGTCAGCCTTGTAGCGGTGCAGGCTGTAGCGGTCCTCGTAGGTATACATGGCCACGGTGCGGATGCCCAGTTCGGAGGCGGCGCGCAACACGCGGATGGCAATCTCGCCCCGGTTGGCGACAAGGATACGTTGAAAGCGACGAATATTCGGGGTGGTCATGGGGGCATGGTTTAGCGGGCGAAGGTGCGGTAATTTTCATTCCGGCACAAGTCCGGTTTAACGGCTTAACCGGTTTCTCAGGGTTGGGTGCGCGGGTTGGGGAGGATTTTTGGGCACCCCGGCCTCCCTAACGGGTGGCCGGCCGGGTCGTCCACCACTCCGCTTCGCTCCGGCCCTGCGGACTCCTCGCCTGCGGCTCGGCCGGTTCCCACCCCTGGTGCGGTGCAGCGGCCTGTGGTTCTCGACCTCCGGTCGAGGGTTTTTGGCTACCGACCTCCGGTCGGCTGAGACTCCGACCGGAGGTCGGCAGCCAAATTCGCGCGACCGGAGGTCACACACCATCGCATGACCGGAGGTCACGCCCCCTGCGACCGGAGGTCGCACCTCATGCGGGTCGGAGGTCACGCACACTATACGGGTTGGGTCCCGACGCCCACGTCGGGTGCGCGTATGCGCAATCGTAGTGGTTCTCGACCTCCGGTCGAGGGGTTTTGGCTACCGACCTCCGGTCGGCTGTAGACTCCGACCGGAGGTCGGCAGCCAAATTCGCGCGACCGGAGGTCACACACCATCGCGTGACCGGAGGTCACGCCCCCTGCGACCGGAGGTCGCACATCATGCGGGTCGGAGGTCACGCACACTATACGGGTTGGGTCCCGACGCCCACGTCGGGTGCGCGTATGCGCAATTGTAGTGGTTCTCGACCTCCGGTCGAGGGTTTTTGGCTACCGACCTCCGGTCGGCTGTAGACTCCGACCGGAGGTCGGCAGCCAAATTCGCGCGACCGGAGGTCACACACCATCGCGCGACCGGAGGTCACGCCCCCTGCGACCGGAGGTCGCACATCATGCGGGTCGGAGGTCACGCACACTATACGAGTTGGGTCCCGACGCCCACGTCGGGTGCGCGTATGCGCAATTGTAGTGGTTCTCGACCTCCGGTCGAGGGGTTTTGGCTACCGACCTCCGGTCGGCAGTCACAGCCGACCGGAGGTCGGTAGCCAAATTCGCGCGACCGGAGGTCACACACCATCGCGCGACCGGAGGTCACGCCCCCTGCGACCGGAGGTCGCACCTCATACGGGTCGGAGGTAACGCACACTGTACGGGTTGGGTCCCGACGCCCACGTCGGGTGCGCGTATGCGCAATTGTAGTGGTTCTCGACCTCCGGTCGAGGGGTTTTGGCTACCGACCTCCGGTCGGTTGTAGACTCCGACCGGAGGTCGGCAGCCAAATTCGCGCGACCGGAGGTCACACACCATCGCGTGACCGGAGGTCACGCCCCCTGCGACCGGAGGTCGCACCTCATACGGGTCGGAGGTTACACCCCCTGCGGCCGGAGGTCACGCACACTGCGAACGGCCTTCATTCCTTCCATCCCTCATTCCTTCATTCCTTCCCTTCATTCCTTGTCCTTCATTCCTCATCCCTCATTCCTTGTCCCCCGCGTGAGGTGCCTGGAAGGGCAGCGCGTTAGCGATGAGTGCGCAGCACCGACCGGCAGGGAGCCTGGAAGGGACCGACGCCGACCGGCAGGGAGGGGGCACGCCCAAAAGCACCGCTAAAAATCCACGTTCTCCACCACTTCCAGGCCGTATCCGATGAGGCCGACACGCTTTTTGGGGGAGTTGGTGAGCAGGCGGATCTTGCTGACGTGCAGGTCGATGAGGATCTGGGCGCCGACGCCGAAGTCGCGCTGGTCCATGGAGCGGGCGGGGTCGGTGGCGGGGAGGCCTTTTTTGAGGCGGGCCTGCATCTGGCGCAACTCGTTGAGCATGACCTCGGCCGATTGCTGGGGGCGGATGTAAAGGAGGACGCCCTTGCCTTCCTGCGCGATGCGCTCCAGGGGGCCGGCGAAACCTTTGCCGTAGCCCGCCCAGAGGGAGGAGAGGAGGTCGCCGATCTCGGTGCTGGACTGGACGCGGGTGAGGACCGGTTCGCCGGGCAGCCACTCGCCGTGGGTGAGGACGAGGTGGAGATCGTCGTTGGTGAGCTGGCGGTAGGCGTGGAGCTGGAATTTGCCGTAGCGGGTGTCCAGATCCATGGTCATTTCCTGTTGCACGAGGCGTTCGGTGCGAAGGCGGTAAGCCACCAGGTCTTTGATGGCGATGACCTTGAGGTCGTGCTTGCGGGCCAGTTCGGTGAGTTGGGGCAGGCGGGCCATGCTGCCGTCGGGGTTGAGGATTTCTACCAGTACGCCGGCGGGGTAGAGGCCGGCCAGGCGGGCCAAATCCACGGCGGCTTCGGTGTGACCGGTGCGGCGCAAGACCCCGCCCGCCTTGGCACGCAGGGGAAAGATGTGGCCCGGGCGGGCGTAATCGGTGGAGGCGGCGGCCTTGTCAGTGAGCATGCGGATGCCGGTGGCGCGGTCGTAGGCGGAAATGCCGGTGGTGCAGCCGTGGCCGAGCAGGTCGATGGAGACGGTAAAGGCGGTCTCGTGCAGGGCGGTGTTGCTGGCCACCATCATGGGCAGGTCCAACTCGTCGGCGCGGCTTTCTTCGATGGGGGTGCAGATAAGGCCCCGCCCGTGGGTGGCCATGAAATTGACGATCTCGGGCGTGATCAGTTCGGCGGCGCAGATGAAATCGCCCTCGTTTTCGCGGTCTTCGTCGTCGACCACGATGAGGACCTTGCCGGCACGGATATCGGCGATGGCCTCCTCGATGGTGTTGAGTTCGATCTTCAGGTCAGTAGCGCTTGCTTGGTTGCCAGACATTGGTCTTGATTCCGTTTAGGTAGCGGCCGAAACCGACCAGCAGGGCCAGGTTCATGCTCAGAAAATAGCTCACGTTGCGCAGGGGCCGCCAGTGGAGGTGGGCCGCGCGCAGACCGCGATCCAGCAGGGGCGGCACCGCCAGCCCGGCCAGTAGCAGTACGAACGCACTATCCAGTATTTGGTTGTCGGTGAGCCAGGCCCACAGGCCCAGCCCGCCGGCCAGGCCGAGGAGGAAGAACGGACCCAACCAGCGCAGGATCTTGTGGCTGAAAAAGGCGTACGAAAAACCGCTGAGGGGCGGCCACCACAGCCCCCGAAAGGCCGCCAGGTTTTGCCAGTTGCCGGCCGAGATGCGCACCTTGCGGCGAAATTCCTCGCGCTCCTCATGCCCCACGGCCTCGTAACATACGGCTTCCAGGTCGTTGATGCCCAGACCGCCCCGCTCGTAGGCTTTCATGCAGATGTAGAAATCGTCGACCAGGTGATGGTCCGGTACTTCGGCGTAGTAGTCGGCCCGGAGCAGGTAGCAGCCGCCGAACGGACCCACCAGCCGCCGGTACACGATGCTTTCGGCCTGTTTGAGTTGCACCTCCGAGGAGATGTAGCGGTCTTCCGACTGGCTGATACCGCTCCGCTGCAGACCGGTGTGCACCATGTGGGCATCCACCAGGGCCAGGTGCGGGGTTTTGAAGTGGCGGGCCATCTTCAGCAGGGCATCGGGGCGGGGCATCACGCTGGCATCGGTGAGGAGAAACAGGTGCGGACCCGAACCCGGCGGCGGGTCGGCCAGCGCGGCGCGGGCCAGTTGGTTGATAATGCCGGGTTTGCCCTGCCGCGACTGGAAGTAGCGCGGGTGCAGGCAGGCTTCCAGACCGGCGTACTCGTGCAGGATGTCGTTAGTGGCGTCGGTCGAATAATCGCTCCCGACCCGGATGCGGAGCCGGTGGCGCGGGTAGTTGAGGGCCAGCAGGGCATCCAGTTTATCGCGCAGCACCAATTCCTCGTTGAATACCGCCATGAGCACGGTCACCCGCGGCCACTCGGCATCGGCGTCGGTATAGTGCAGGGTGTCCAGCTTGCGGCCGGCCGCGCGCCGGCGCGTCAACCGGGGGAAGACCACGTAGGTGTGGAGCAGGCCGTAGCCGCAGACCGCAGACAGTAAAATGGCGAAGGTCAGCATCGGGCGTGAAGGTAGGCAAACGCAGTCACGCAAGGGTTAGGTCCGCCCCCTAAACCCGCTAGGGATAGAGCAAATATTTTTCGCGGACGGCCCGAAATTTTTCCAGGTCCGCCGCCCAGGAAGCACGGATATCCGCCTCCGGCGTACCGGCGGCCAGCTGTTTGCGCAGGCGGTCGCTGCCCGCCAACTTATCGAAAAAATCGGGCCGGTCGATCACTTCCACCTTTCCCCTCAGTTCGTTGTAGGCTTGCCAGAGGTAGCTGAGATTAAATCGCCGTTCCGCAAACAGCGTTGCCGGTTCGATACCGGTGAAAATAAAGCCCCGGCACTCCCGGCCCTCCAGTTTGGGCTGCCGCGCCCCCGGCATGGGTTCGGGGGTGAACCTGTAGGTGCCCAGTTGCATCAGCGGGTGGCCGTACACCTGAAATTGTGAGGCGGTGCCCCGCCCCACGCTCAGGACCGTGCCCTCCATCAAACAGAAATGGGGATAGAGGTAAACGGATCGCTGGTTGGGCAAATTGGGCGAGGGCGGAATGGGTAGTATATAAGGTGTGGCGTGGGTATAGTTGGCGGCCTTGATGACGGTCAGGTCCAGCGGCGGCAGGCCGGCCCCCAGCCAACCCTCGCCGGAAACCATGCGGGCGTATTCGCCCACGGTCATGCCGTGTACGATGGGCGTGGGGTGCAGGCCCACGAAACTCTCGAAACCGGGTTGCAGCACGGGACCGTCCACGTAGTTGCCGTTGGGGTTGGGCCGGTCCAGCACCACGAACGGTAGCCCCGCCCGCGCGGCGGCGCGCATGGCGTAGGACATGGTGTAGATATAGGTGTAGAAGCGGGCACCCACGTCCTGCACGTCGAACACCAGCACGTCCAGATCGGCCAGGTCGGCGGGGGTGGGTTCCTTTTTACTGCCGTAAAGTGAGACCAGCGGCAGGCCGGTGCGGGGGTCGCGGCCGTCGGCTATTTTCTCGCCCGCGTCGGCGGTGCCGCGAAAACCGTGCTCGGGCGAAAAGATGCGCTTGACGTCCATGCCCAGGGCCAGCAAACTGTCTACCAGGTGCGTGCCGCCGATGGTGGACGTATGGTTGACGATCATCCCGATCCGCTTGCCGCGCAGCAGCGGCAAGTACTGCGTGGTGCGGGCGGCCGCCACCAGCGGGGCGCGATCGTCAGGCGTGGGTAAAACCGTGTCCGTGCCGGATGTCGACGTAGCGGGTTGATTTACAGGCGGTACGCCGGCGGATGCCGTTTCGCCGGGCAGGCCGGGCTTGCCACAATTTAGTTGAAACAGTAGAAAAATACACAGGAAATAACATATCTTCGCCATTGTGATCCGGGTTTGAGTCAGGTAGTAAACGACCAAGGTACGTGGTATTTCGGGCTTGCGCCGGCCATTGACTTCACTCCGGTTCTTATTTTTGGGCGTGTCACCTCGGCTAACGCCGAGGTGCCGGTCCCTTCCGGGCTCCCTGTCGGTCGGTGCTGCGCACCAAGCCCTCCAGGCACCTCACGCGGGTTGCTTATCCTACCGCCAAAGATCACCACTTATCCAACGGGGAAACTCTCACCCATGAGCAAACGCTACGCTATTGTCGACCTGGAAACCACCGGAGGCCGCGCCGCGCGCCACCGCGTGACGGAGGTGGGTATCGTAATCTTCGACGGCGAGAAAATCGTGGAGACCTACGAAACCCTCGTAAACCCGGAATGCTCCATCCCGCGCGGCATCACCGAAATTACCGGCATCACGATGGACATGGTGGCCGACGCGCCCCGCTTCCACGAGGTGGCCAAACGGATCGTGGAACTGACCGAGGGCGCCATTTTCGTGGCCCACAACGCGCGTTTCGATTACAGTTTTCTGCGGGCCGAATTCGAGCGGCTGGGCTATACCTTTAGCCGCAAGCAACTCTGCACCGTCCGGCTGGCGCGCAAGGCCTTCCCCGGCCTGAAGAGCTACAGCCTGGGTAAACTGATCGAGCACTTCGGTATCACGGTAGACGCCCGCCACCGCGCCCTGGCCGATGCGGCCGCTACCACCGAGTTGCTCCAACGCATCCTCGGCCGGCGGGGTAGTGAGGACGAGATCAAAACGATGGTCAACCTGGGCATCAAAGAAAGCCGCCTGCCCAAAAGCCTGCCCCTCGACCGCATCATGGACCTGCCCGAGGAGTGCGGTGTCTACTATTTTTACGACGCTAGCGGCCGCGTGATCTACGTGGGCAAAAGTACCAACATCAAAAAACGGATCGCGCAGCACTTTGCCGACCAAACCCCCAAGGGCCACGAGATCGCCAAATCGGTGGCCGATCTTTCCTACGAACTAACCGGTAGCGAACTGGTCGCCCTCCTGCTGGAAAGCGAGGAGATCAAGCGGCTGATGCCGCCCATTAATCGTGCCCTGCGCGGCAAGCGGTTCAATTTTGCCATCCATACCTACATCAACAGCGAAGGTTACCGCTGCTTCGATGTGTGCCGCAACACCGCTCAGGCCCGTAAGGAAAAAGAAATCGTGAGCGAGTATCCCAGCATGAGCCGTGCCAAGGGCCGCCTGGATCACACCCGTCGCCATTTGGAATTATGCAGCCGGTTTACGCACCTTTACCCGTCTAAATCGGCCTGTTTTCATTTTCACATCAAGCAGTGCCGCGGTGCCTGCGCGGGCCGGGAAACCTTTGAGGAATACAACCTGCGTGCCCTGGAAGCCCTGGATCACCTGCGCACCGTTTTCGACGATGATTTCATCCTCTTCGATCGCGGCCGCACCGCCGATGAGCAGGCGGTGGTATTGGTACAGGAAGGCCGCTACAGTGGTTTCGGCTACATCTCCACCGAAGAATCTTACCGCAAGGACGAGGTGATCGCGGCCGTCAAAACCTGCACCAGCTACCCGGATACGGCGCGGATCATTCAGCGGTTCATGAACGATAATCCGAAAGCGAAGATGATTGCGTTGTAGGGTTTCCCCCCCGACCCGACCTCCCGAAGGGGGGAGATCGTCTAACAGGAAACTACGTACTACCCGACTAAGTACTACGTACTACGTACTACCCAACTACGTACTACCCAACTACGTACTACCCAACTACCTACTACCCAACTACCTACTAAAAGATGCACGTCCTCATCATCGGCCCGGCTTACCCTTATCGCGGCGGTATCGCGGATACCAACGAGGCCCTGGCCCGTGCCCTGCAACGTGCCGGCCGGCGGGTGACGCTGGTCACCTTCACCCTTCAGTATCCCGATTTCCTGTTTCCCGGGAAGACGCAGTATTCCGAAGACCCCGCGCCGGAGGGATTGACGATCCACCGGTGGATCAACGCGGCCAACCCGCTCAACTGGCCGGTGGCGGCGCGGCGGATCAGGCAATTGCAACCCGATTTGGTAATCACCCGTTACTGGCTGCCTTTCATGGGGCCGAGCCTGGGTACGGTAACGCGCCTGCTGCCGAAATCGGTAGAGAAAGTAGCCCTCTGCGACAACGTTATCCCCCACGAAGCGCGGCCGGGTGACCGGCTGTTTACGCGCTATTTCCTGGCGGCCTTTGATCGCTTCATCACCATGTCGCGACAGGTACGGGAGGAGATCGGGGAGTTTTCCAGCAAGCCGGTGCAGTACCTCCCCCACCCGATCAACGATAATCTGGGCGAGCGGGTGGAGCGCAGCGAGGCCCGCCGCCGGCTGGGCCTGCGGGCGGAGGGCCGTTACCTGCTCTTCTTCGGCCTGATCCGTAAGTATAAGGGGTTGGATATTCTGCTGCGCGCCCTGGCCGCGCCCGGCCTGCGGAAGTTGGGGGTAGAACTCATCGTGGCCGGAGAGTTCTACGACGACCCCGCTGAATACCACGACCTGATCGAGGAACTCGGGCTAACCGCCGCCGTTCACCTGTTCGACCACTACATCCCGACGGCCGAACTCGGCAATTACTTCGGTGCGGCCGATCTGGTGGCCCAGACCTACCGTACCGCCAGCCAGAGCGGAATCACGCAAATGGCCTACCATTTCGATGCGCCCATGCTGGTCACCGATGTCGGCGGTTTGGCGGAGATCGTGCCGGACGGCGTGGTCGGCTACATCGCCCAACCCGAACCGGGCGATGTGGCGGCTAAAATCGAACGGTTCTACCGCGAGGAGAAGCGGGAGGAGTTCACGGCCGGGGTACGGCAGGAGAAAGTCAAGTACAGTTGGGATGAGTTTGCGCGGCGTGGTTTCGATTGAAAAGGCTAAATTAGTCCGGACGTAACCGGCAAAATCTTTCCTATTGTCGCACCACCGCCACAAATACCGGGGTGGTGCTATTCACTTGTTACAGTATCTTACTGTTTATCGGATACCTTTGCCTGCCGCCGAAAGTAGCCGGCAATCCACCCGCCCTAACGCTATTTTTCACCCTACCGTCCCATCAGTGATCGGTAGCGGTTTTACCGTATCCGTAACCTAACCAATGCAACGACTCTTACTCAGCTGTTTCGTCAGCCTTTTTCTGTTTGCCGGCCTGACCGCCCAGCAAGCTTTCAATACCACCCTGCGCTCCAATGTCACCTACGACGCCGATCTGAACGACATTTGGGCCTACGTGGCCCCCGATGGTACCGAATATGCCCTGGTGGGCCTGCGTAGCGGTGTCTCCATCGTCAGCCTGGCCGACCCCGATAATGCCACCGAAGTGGTTTTTCTGGAGGGGCAGTTCTCTACCTGGCGCGATCTTAAAGTGTACGGCGAATATGCCTACGTCGTTGCCGACCAGGGCAGTTCTACGGAAGGCCTCACCATCATCGACCTGACCGACATCGCAAACGGCAACGCTCCGCTGACCCACAACAACTACCAGGTCGCCGGCGGTACCCTCCAACGGGCCCACAACATCTACATCGACGTACCTACCGGACTTGCCTACCTGGCGGGTGCCAACATCAACAGCGGCGGCATGGTCATCTTCGACGTGGCCACCACCCCCGGCGAGGCCCTGTTCGTGGCAGCCGCCCCGGCCATTTACTCCCACGATGTGTATGTACAGGACGGCATTATGTACGCCTCCGAAATCTACAAAGGTTTCATGACGCTCTACGATGTCAGCGATCCGCAGGACATCACCGAACTGGGCGGCATCGAAACCCCCTTCTCCTTCACGCACAACATCTGGGTATCGGCCGACGGTCAGTATGCCTACACCACCGACGAGCGGGGCGACGCCCCCATGGGTGCCTACGATGTGAGCGATCCGGCCAACATCATCGAACTGGATGAATTCCGCCCGCTCGCTACCGTTAATGAGGGCGTCATTCCCCACAACACGCACTTCCTGAACGACTACCTCGTGTTGAGTTACTACACGGACGGACTGGTAGTGGTGGATGCATCGCGCCCCTCCAACCTGATCGAGGTAGCGCACTACGATACGTGGCTGGGTGCCAGCGGCGGTTTCAACGGTGCCTGGGGTGCCACCCCCTTCCTGCCCTCCGGCCTGGTGCTGGTGAGCGATATTTCCAGCGGCCTTTTTGTGATAGAGGTCGATTATCAGCGGGCCGCTTTCCTCGAAGGTACCATTACCGCCTCCGAAGGCGGCAACCCGCTGGCCGGTGCCACCGTCGAAATCCTCGAGTCCCCCCAAGTCACCACCCAGTCTACCGACGGCCTCGGCCGCTACCAGACCGGCCAGGCCGCAGCGGGAACTTACAGCGTTCGCATCAGCCGTTCGGGCTACCAGTCGCTTGACACCGATGTTGAACTGGTAAACGGTCAGGTAACGATACTCGATACCTTCCTGCTCGCCTTGCCCACCTTCACGTTGGGCGGATCGGTAGTGGAAGCCGCCGATCTGGAAGAAGGTGTGGCTGCGGCGCGGGTCATCCTTATCTACGAGGACGGCACCGAGTTCACGGCCATTGCCGGATCGGACGGCACACTGGCTCTGAACAACCTGTTTGTGGGCACCTACGACATCTACTACGGTGCCTGGGGCTACCGCAACGCCGCCCAGTTTAACGTCAGTCTCGGGGCCGGTAATGACCTGGTACTCCCACTGGAAAACGGCTACCTCGACGATTTCATCGTCGATCAGGGCTGGTCGGCCACCAGCGATGCCGACGCTACCAGTGGTTTCTGGGTACGCGACGTACCCGTGGGCACCAATTTCGGCAGCGAGATCAGCAACCCCGGTGCCGACGTATCCAACGACATCGGCAACCAGGCCTACATCACCGGCAACGGCGGCGGTGCTGCCGGCAGCGACGATATCGACGGCGGCGCGGTTATCCTCACTTCGCCCATCATTGATTTGGAGGGCATCGAGGAACCCATTCTCCGTTACCAGTACTGGTTTTACAACGCCGGCGGCAACGCGGACCCCAACGACTTCCTGCGCGTGGAACTCACCAACGGTAGCGAAACCGTAACCCTGGCCGAGTACACCACCAGCGCAAGCACCTGGCGCGAGGATTCTTTCCTGCTCAACGAGATCGCCATCGACCTGAGCGGCGAATTGCGTATCCGCTTCACGGCCGTCGATCAACCGGAAGGTCACCTCTCCGAGGCGGGTCTGGATAACTTCGAAATCTACGACGGAGCAACCGTTGCTACCGAAGACGTGCGCCTGCCCGACCTGCGGGTCAGCATCGCACCCAACCCCAGCGCGGAAGCTTTCCGCGTCAGCTACGATCTTCCCGTCACTGCCGGCCGCGTGGAGGCCCTGGCCTACGACGTCACCGGCCGCCTGCTGGAACGCCGTCAGCTTTCCAACCAGGCCGGCGCGGCCAATTTCCAGATCGGCGGCAACTGGCTACCCGGCACCTACTTCCTTCGCCTCGTCGCGGATGGTAAACCCGTCTACGCCACCAAGCTGGTACGGATGTAAGCAGCGAGGTCATTCGCGTCTGGTTTGAGGGAAGAAGCAGCAACGGGCACTTGTGCGTTGCTGCTTCTTTAATTAATGGCTATATTTACTGTGCATGCAACCGGCCGGCCCACTAGCTCGTCAATTAATACGATAAGCGGGCATTACTTTTTCAGCCGCGTTTTAAAGCAACATTACATGGAACTAAAAAACTGGAAAGACTACCTGCTCCAAGTGTCGCTCATCATCGTCTCCCTCTTCATTGCCTTCGGCGTGGAACGCTGCAACCAGCGGGTGAAAGACAACCGTAAGTTATCGACCTACCTCGACGCCATTCACGAGGAATTAACGGATGAGCTAGAATCCAGCCGGATGAATCTTCGGGATTGTGAGAACGATATCGAGGACCTATACATAGGTGCAGCGACGTTCTCCATGAGTGATGAGGCGAAACTCCCGGAAGGAATCGGCCGAACCGGACAAGTATTCGTTCGGGGGGTATTTCGCTCTTTTTCCCCGACTTCCTACGAACTGATGGCCGATGCCGGAGACGCGCTGCTCATCAAAGAGTTGAGTTTACGGCAACGGCTGGCCTCCATCGTCGCTTTCCGTAACGATTACATCAAAAACGATCTGCAAAAGCACGATGATCTGACTTTACATACCCTGGAAAAAGTGTCAACTTATATCGATATCAACTGTGTAAGAAATGTCGAACCCATTGAATATGCCACATGCGTCACCGACCGGGAAAGACTTCGGCAACAGGGTGCCGCCGATCTTTCTGCTCTCCTGCGTCACGCTGAACTACGTGCTTTTCACCTGGAACTTTATATAGATCAAGTACAGGAAGTGGCCGCTTTGGTGGATCAGGCGCGCTAGCACGTAAAAGGAATGAGGGGACAAGGAATGAGGGAATGAGGGAATGAAGGATTGAAGGCCGTCACAAATAGTGCGTGATCTCCGATCACACCTGGTGCGTGACCTCCGATCACGAATGGTGCGTGACCTCCGGTCACGCGAATTTGGCTCCCGCCACCTCCGGTCGCGGGGTCACGGCAATTTTACCCCACGCAGCGTAAACGGAACCTTTTCCACGCTGGCATCGGTGCGGACGGTGATGACCAGCTTCCAATCCGGTTGCGGAGTGCCCAAAAGAGGGATTTGCAGATAAGTGTTACTGGAAGAAGAACCACGCGTTTGTTTCTTGTTTTCGGCATCGTAAACTTCAATGGACACCAGCTTATCCGTAGGATCCCAGAAGATGAAATTTAACTCGTAGCGGTCAGGATTATCTTCATAAGCATAGCCGAACATGGAGAAGAGGTCGGAAGATCTGGTATACTGGTAAGTTCCTTCACCACCTATGGCGCGAGTTAAGTCAGGAACAGCTTGACCTCGCGCACGTAGTCGTTCGACGGCCTTGGTGTAGTCTTCGCCCTGCTTACCTTTTAAACTGTCGATAAGGACACGATCGACCAGGATGAGGTGAAAATCATCGGCGCTATTGGGGAATAGATCGGTGTTCAATAACTGCTCGAAATCGGTTACCTCCAGGAGGCTGCCTTTTTCAACGGATGGGCGAAAAACGGAGATATTGCCCCGAATCTCCTTGATCTCGGTGGCCTGCCGCTTTCCGGGGGTAAGGGAGAGGGTGATGTCAGGGGAAGAAGAAAAATTGTCGTCGAACATCCCGGATTCGATCCATTTCATTTCCGTGCCTAGGTCATCTACGGCGTAGTCGATGCCTTCGATCTGGACTTGGTTGGCTTTATTTACCGTCATGCCTTTTAACTCGAGTTTGATCTCCACCTTCGGGGAATAGCTGCCGCTTCGTTCCAGGCTGCGGGTTTCTTCAATATGCTCGACCGATAATTCAACGGGTTGAGAGAGGAGGGGCAGGGTCAGTAAAGCGGCAATAAGTAAGGAGAATAAGCGCATGGGGCAAGAAATTTGATGGATTGAAAATGGGAAAGGAATGAATAGCTATTGCAACGGCACGGAGCCGAGTGAAAAGGGGTAGCGAGTAACGGATTCGGGCGTCTCGATCTGGAAGTGGATTTCATCCCCGGCCGTCAGCTCACGCTTGAGGTTGTAGGTGGTCCCGAAACTGAATCCTCCCTTAATTGATTTTCCGCCGCCGGCTTCGCGTACGGAAACCTTAACCAGCCGGTCGGCATCCCCTTCAATGCTGAGGTAGAGCTTAGGTCCACTGCCGCCAATAGCATCACCTATGCTGCTCAGTTCCTCGTTAAGCTGCACGATTATTTTGGCGATCTTCTCACCGGATTCCCCCATTTGGCGCAGTGAGTCTAGCTTGGTTTGCATACCCGCAATCCTTTCCCTGCTTTCGGCTTCCTTGGCGGCCAGGCGGGCTTTCTCGGATAACTGGATGATCCGCAACCCGGCCACTTTTCCGCCCAGCAAATCCTTATCGAAGCGCGTAGACGCATTGATGACCACCACCTCGCCGCCATTTTCCCGGCTGGGCTGAAAAACGAGCAGTTCTCCGCGCACTTCCTTCAGGGAGGTAGCGGTCCGTGCCGGAGCGGAAATTTTTACGTCCAGGGTAGGCAAAATAGTGTACCGGCTATAAGAGTTGGAACCCGGTTCGAGTACGTTACCGGCATCATCCACTACCGGATCGAGGGAGATGCGGCGCAGGGTGCGGCCTTCTTCATCGCCTCCCTCCACTTCAAAGAAGAGCCGCAGGGTGTTGGTAGCACCCCGCCGGGAGTCCCGCTGCTCGACTACGTTCTTGAGGGTGACTTCAGGGGCGGCGGTTTGGGCATTTAGAGAGAAGACAAGAAGGAGGGTGCTGAAGAAAAGGAGAAAGCGATACATAGTGAAGTTTAGTGAGCGATAGACGCAACATTCGGGTAGGGCGGGCAGAGCCGCCGCATATGCTCTACGAAAGCCGGATGTGGATCGACGAAATGGGTGGGGGGTGCTAATTGCGGATTGAATCTTATCCCCTCGGTGCTTACCGCTCTATCTCATTAACGCTCCGCAGCATTCATTCCTTGTTTTTTCCCTGCCCCTGAGGGGGGTTCTGCCCGTATTCCATTCATTCATTGAATTGCGTGAGGTGCCTGAAAGGGGCCGACCGCAGGGAGGTAGCCCGCAGGGCCGAGCGGACAGCGAGCCTGGAAGGGACCGGCCGACGGGCGGCAGCCCGCCGGGCACGCCCCAAAAACACCTACCTTTGGCCGCCCGCCCGAACCTGCCGAATGCTACTAATCAACGACCATGCCCACCACGGATAACGACTTGACCATCGACACCCTGGAGACCCGAAAGTTTTCGGCCTACTACCAGCAACTGGCCACCCGCGACCGGGGGCGCGTGACGGTCCAGTCGTTCTGGCGGCACCTGCACCGTATGGGCATTACCCGCAAGGACCCGCGGGTGGAAAAGGTGCACGCGCAGCTGCAGGAGGCGGCTAAAACGAAGGACAACGGATTGTTCGAGTTGCGCCCCGCCCTGTTCGAGGAGATCATGAAGAACAATGCGCTGATCCGCAAGAGCTTCGAGCGGCTGCTGATCATCCCGGAATTCGAGGCGTTTTGCGGGTCGATCGCGGAAATATTCGAGGAGGCGAGCAGAAACAAGGCCGGGAAACTAGCCGACTACATTCCGCAACTCTCGCGGGTGGACCCCGAGCTATTTGCGGTGAGCATCTGTACCATCGACGGGCAGCGGTTTTCGTTGGGGGACGTGCGGCAGCCGTTTTGCCTGCAATCGTCGTGCAAGCCGATCAATTACTGCCTGGCGATGGAAGAATTGGGCGAGGAAGAAGTACACCGCCACGTGGGCCGCGAACCGAGCGGGCATACGTTTAATGAACTATCGCTGAACAAGCGCAACCTGCCGCATAACCCGATGATCAATGCCGGGGCCATTATGTGCAATGCGCTACTGAAGCGCGACGAAAGCCTGGCCGACCGCTACGACTACGTGAAAAATACCTGGCAACGGCTGACCGGCGGCCGGCCGATCTCATTCAGTAATTCGGTCTACCTGTCGGAAAAGCAGACGGCCGACCGCAACTTCGCGCTGGCCTACTTTATGCGGGAGAAAAAAGCCTTCCCCCCCGGAACGGATCTCAACGACACCCTGGATTTTTACCTCCAGTGCTGTTCCATCGAGTCCTGCGTGGCGGATACTTCGGTGGCGGCCGCGACGCTGGCCAACTCGGGGGCCAATCCGCTGACGGGTGACAAAATTTTCAGCGAATCGACGGTGCAACACTGTATGTCGTTAATGCTGAGTTGCGGGATGTACGATTTCTCGGGCGAGTTTGCCTTCCACGTGGGGTTACCGGCCAAGAGCGGGGTGTCGGGCGTCATCCTGGTGGTGGTGCCCAACGTAATGGGTATTGCCATTTACTCGCCCCGCCTGGATGCACTGGGCAACA
This sequence comes from Lewinellaceae bacterium, assembly GCA_963710215.1. Classification (GTDB taxonomy): domain Bacteria; phylum Bacteroidota; class Bacteroidia; order Chitinophagales; family Saprospiraceae; genus Neolewinella. Next base: position 33,305 of record CAVPZP010000065.1, read on the forward strand.
GCGTGCGGGGGGTGGAGTTTTGCGAGCGGCTGGTGGACCGCTACAACTTCCACATTTACGACTCGCTGAACCGCTCCTCGCAGAAAACCAACCCGCGCCTGCGGCGCTATGAATCGCAGGTGAACGAGGTGGTGAACCTGATCTGGTCGGCCAGCAAGGGAGACCTGGAGGAGGTACTGCGCCTGCAGTCCGAAGGCGTGGACCTGGGCATGGCCGACTACGACGGCCGCACCGCCCTGCACCTGGCCGCCAGCGATAACCAGGCCGCCGTGGTAGCCTACCTGATCGACCAGGGCATCAACCTGGCCCCCATAGATCGCTGGGGAAATACCCCCATCATGGATGCCCGCCGCGGCGGGCACGGGGAAATCGTGATGCTGCTGGAAAATGCGTTCAGGGATTGAAACACGGTCCGGGCTAACCTGCGTGAGGTGCCTGGAAGGTGACGACCGGAGGGAGGAAGCCCGCAGGGCCAAGCCGGCAGGCGCGCCTGGAAGGGACCGGCCCGGCCCACGGCCGGGGCACGCCCGAACCAATAAACCGCCCCGAGGACCGGAAAACCGCCAACGTCTAGGTAACTATCACCACCGACCCGGGCCGCAGCATCAACGCTTCGCCGGGGGTAAAGCGCCCCTTTGCCAACGGCCCCTACGCCGGTATCGGTTACCACTTCCCGGGTGCCGAGGAAGGCGGCCTCTGCCATTTGTACCCTGCCGACTTGGGCGTGTCCCGGTCCGCCTGCGCGGTACCGGGCCGGTCCCTTCCAGGCTCGCAGGTCTGCTCGGCCGCTAATGCGGCTCCGTCCTGCGGCCGGCCCTTCCAGGCACCTCACGCGAATGGTGCTTGACCTCCGGTCTCGCGAACGTTTGGCTTCGCGACCTCCGGTCGTGAAACGTGCCGCAGGCATACCCAGGCTACGACTGCGCCCGCGCACACCCGCCCTGAACAGCGGGATCCCCATCAGCGCACCAGGTGCACCGCACCGTGCCGAACCTCCACCCGCCCATCAAAACGGGTAAATTCGGCCGACCAGACGTAGGTGCCCTGCTCCAGCGGGCGTCCGGCGTAGGTTCCGTCCCAACCGGCGGCCTCGTCATTTACTTTCAGGTCACTGAAATCAGCCATCAGGGCACCCCAGCGATCGAAGACCTGGAGGGTGTTGATATTGACCACGATTTCGGGAGAACCGTAGAGCATGAAAAAATCATTGTTTCCATCCACGCGGCCGGGGGAGAAGGCGGTGGGGGCATAAAGTAGCTCCCGCTCATCCACGAATACGGGCAGGTTGGCGGTGGTTACGCAGCCGCTGGTATCGGTTACGGTGACCTGCGCGATCAGGCTGCCGAAGGGCCGGATGAGGGGGCGGGGGCAGGTGGCACAGGCGGTGGTGTCGCCCAGGTTGGTCCAGGTGTAGCCGGCTATTTCATCATCCTCGCGGTTGACCAGGGCCAGTAGACTGGTGGTATCGCCCAGCCGGACCGAGGTGGAAAAGGTCTCCACGGCCAGTGCGGCCGGATCGAAGATCTGGAAGCTGTCCCGCAGTTGGCAACCCGCCGCATCGGTTACCACCAGTTCGTAGGCACCGGTCGGAAGGCCGGAGAAACGGTTGGGGGAAGTCGGAAAAATGCGTTCGTCCACACTCAGCTCGTAGGGTGCCTCGCCGCCGGTGATGCCGAGGATGCGGAAACTGCCGCCTACTTCGGGGCAGGGAGGCTGCATGAAACTCAGCTCCACGGCCGTCGGTCCTTCGGCGGTTACGGTGAGTTGATCCGAGGCGGGGCAGAAAGACGCGGGGTGGAGGGCCGTGACCGTGTAGATGCCCGGCCCGGCGGCCCGCAGATCGGGTCCGCTGCCGGCAGACAGGCCGGCGGCGTCGGTCCAGCTTACCTGGCTGCCGGCGGGTTGGAAGGTAGCGATGGCGGTGGTGAAATCGGCATCGCAGTCCAGGATCAAGTCACTGCCCGCCTGTACGCTCGGAGTTCGCAAGTCTGCGGTGACGGT
>CAVPZP010000066.1:0-23656 GCA_963710215.1 Lewinellaceae bacterium
GCCTCCCTGGCGGTCGGCGTCGGTCCCCTCCGGGCGCGCCGGTCGGCTTGGTGCTGCGCACTGCCCCTTGTTGCGGGTAGGGGCAAGCCCTACTCCCACACGCGGGGCACCCTGCGGGCACCTCACGCGGGGGGGCAAGGATTAGTTATGCTGCTTCTCTCGATCGCAAAGGCGATCTTCGAGGTGAAGAGATGGGTGGGAGTGCACGTAAAATGCAGAAAAACAAGAGTAAAACGCTATTACAAAAAATTACTTAGACGGCATTACAGAAGAACAATAGTAATATTAATACTCATAACGTGTATTATCTTTATGGTGAAGTGCTCATGAAAATTTAATTTACTAAATTAGCCCCGTAGGCTACTTGTATATTTTCAACGTAATGACTCTATACAAGTAGTTATCACCCCGGCTAAAATAAACTCGGCGAAACAAAATCACAATTTATGCTCAAGTATTTCCTTCTACTATTAATTTTGTCGTCAACGAGTAAAAAATTGACAGCCTGCATTTGTTTTCCTGGCAATGGTGTAAAGGATTATGTCGCTGCAGACTTTGTGGCTCAGGTAAAGATAATATTTACTTCTGTTCATGCCGCGCGAGAAGGGTCAATATATAATTATGTTTTGCCATTAAGAGTTTATAAAAGCTATGCAGGTAATAGCTATGTTATTGAGACAAGTCTCACTAATAGTTGCGCCTTTGCAATGGATCAAGGGGGGACGTATTTGGTGCAAGCCGTCGTTCGTAATAGTTATTTGTTCACGGATCAGTGTTTTGGAAGTATTCGCCTGGACCCAATTCCCGAAATCATTGGTAATTATGATGCATATACCCGCGAGCATCGCATAAAAGTAGCTCGGAAACTCAAAACTCTCGATACGATCACGCACCTGGGGATCATCTGTTATGACGACAACTCTTTCAAGAATCCTATCCGAAAATCTTCTTACAACCAAGTTTCAGTCGAGTTAAATAGTTGGAATCAACACATTGTCCTGCAACTCACTTATAATAATCGCTACGAACTTACCGGTAAGCGTGTTATTCAGTACTCACAACTTCCGGCCCTGGATTCAGTAGCTTTACAGATGGCTGCGCCGCGTTGCCGGCCGAAATTAGATAGAAAGTTGCAGCCGAAAGAAGAGTATGTTTTGTATCCGGAGTTGTTATTCAGAGAGAAGGAGGGTGTATATGAATTAACGTATAGTGGTGGGTGAAAACGTTTCTAGTCAGTGGGTTTTCGAGCATTGCTTTTAAAGCATTTTCAACACACTATCATTTCGTATTCACAAGCCCATAAAGTAGGAATGCCGGCTGCAAGAAGAAGAACTAAATTGGTAGCAACTCGTCGCAATGTTTTTTTAAAAAATTCTAAAAGTGGTTGTTATTTTCACCTATGTGATACGAAGTTATGGATTTTGGGTTGTTCTGCGGTACCATAACCTCTTAGGCTGTCCAATCTATTTAGGTTAACTCGCTACAGTTTAACTATACGTCAACTTCCTATCACCTCTCTCCTCCGCAGCGGCTGGGGTTACCATGAAGTAGCCGTGAAGCGAACGAGACCCAGACGATTAGCCGGGTCGGGAAAAGGTCTCCAATAAACGAGCGCAAAACTTATACTAATCGAAGCCTGATAATCTGAACCGCCTACATCTCAACCCCCCTTCCACTGCATATTCATAACACAACAAATCCCTTACTACACCACCGTAATTAAATTTCGTCCCAATCGGATTACCCCTTTTCGCTCCAGCCCCTTTAGCAATCGCGATACGGCCTCCCGGCTGGCGTGCAGATCATCCGCAATTTGCTGGTGGGTCGTGCTGATCGTCCGGTTAGGATGAATAGCCGCACGTTTATTGATGTATTCCAGCAGGCGTTCGTGGAGCGCGTTAAAAGTGACTTGGTCAATGGTCTTAATCAGCTCGTTCATGCGCCGGTCATAGGCGAGCATCACATAATTTTTCCAGCTTTTATAACGCATCATCCACTGGTCCATCCGCTGGTGGGGAAGCGCGAAAATAGTCGTATCTTCCTCCGCAACGGCACGGATCTCACTTTTTTTGCTGTGCATACAACACGAAAAGGTCATGGTGCAACTTTCGCCCCGGCTGAGGTAATAGAGAAGTAACTCGGTACCGTCGTCCGCCAGACGGCTGATCTTAATGGTACCATTTAACACCAGGGGGAGCATCCGAACGTAACCACCGTAATCCATTATTAGGTCACCTGCTTTAAATTGATGCAACCGCCCCTCCCCGGCCATTACTTGCCGCAAATCCGGTTCGACAAACTGGGGGAAATAACGGTTAATTTCCTCCGGGGTAAGCTGCGTTCTCATGCCAAATTTTCTGACCACAACGCGTCGGCTACTGAAGGGTTTTGTGTAGCTGCCATCTGGGGTAAGTACCCGGTACGGAGTTAAAAAAGTGCCAGTGTGATACACATCACCGATCGCCGTCAACCCTTCCCCTAACTTTGCCGTCCACCAAACAATGAAACCGTGCGGGCCGGATAAATTCATCCGGGCTACCTTACACCTACCACCGGCAATTCCCGAAAGCGTCCACGAGGCGGCTGGGGAATTTCGGAAACGACAACTATTTTCCAACCGGGGCACGGCGGCTCCCACCGCCGCCCGCCCCTCACACTTTACTATGTCAGAATTTATTTACGGCCCTTGGCACTGGTCCATCAGCGGTTTGCTGATCGCCGGCGTCATGTTCGCCCTCCTTTACGCCGGCAAAGAATTCGGCGTCTCCGCCAACCTGCGCACCATGTGCAGTATGGCCGGAGCCGGTAAACACGCCGACTTTTTCAAGTTCGACTGGAAGGCCCAGCGCTGGAATCTCCTCTTTGTTGCCGGGGCGGTCCTCGGCGGTTTTATCGCCGTCACTTTCCTGGCCAACCCCGCACCCGTTGCCATTTCCCCGGCCACGGAAACCTGGCTGGCCACCCTCCGGATCGACGCACCGTCCTCGGGCCGGCAGGGCGGCGGCTACGTCCCGCACGAGCTATTCGGCCTCGCCGAGATCGGCTGGCCGGAATGGACCTTTCTCCTCATCGGCGGCTTCCTCATCGGCTTCGGCACCCGCTGGGCGGGCGGTTGCACCAGCGGCCACGCCATCAGCGGCCTATCCAACCTCCAGGTCCCCAGCCTCATCGCCGTAGTCGGGTTCTTCATCGGCGGCCTCCTCATGACCTGGGTGCTGCTGCCCCTTTTGCTCGGTTAGGGGCTTGGGGCGTGCCGCCTCGGCTACCGCCTCGCCGTCGGTCCCCTGCGGGCTTCGCTGTTCGCTCGGTGCTGCGCACCCGGCGCTAATGCGCCGCCCCTCCGGGCACCTCACGCATACCCGATAATCATCAACTAAACCCCTGCTACCATTGCCGCTGAAATTGCTTTCTACGGCGGTACCTGCTTCGCCCCGCCGGGGCTGCCCGGCGTCTCCTCCCGGACACGAAAAATACTATTCAACCACCTCTTCTTCCTACCATGAAAACAATCACCTACCTGCTCATCGGCACTTTTTTCGGCATCGTCATGACCAAATCAGAAGCCGTTTCCTGGTTTCGCATCCAGGAAATGTTTCGCTTTGAGTCCTTCCATATGTACGGCATCATCGGCACGGCCGTGGTAACCGGAATCGTCGGCGTGGCCCTGGCCAAACGAATGCACTGGAAAACGGTCGATGGCGATTCCTGGCGGCTGCGGCCCAAAGACTTCACGGTTCCCCGCTACCTGTTCGGCGGCACTATTTTCGGCCTGGGTTGGTCCATGACCGGGGCCTGTCCCGGACCCATGTTCACGCTGCTCGGGCAGGGGGTTTGGGCCATCGGGGCCGTCATTCTGGCCGCCACTTTCGGCACCTATGTCTATGGTTTGCTGCGCCCCCGGCTTCCTCACTGAGCGGAGGTGTCCGCTAATACATTAATGGGTAATTCCTGTACCCCTATCCGACATCACTTAATCACTCTTCCTCATGAGGATCGCTGATCTTAATCTCACCGACCGTTTGGCACTGGACCGTACACACCTGGCCAATCAGCGAACTTTGCTTGCCTATACGCGCACGGGTATCTACCTCGTATTCACCGGTCTCGGTTTACTGCACCTGATCAGTATCGAGCGCGACCTATACTGGGTCGCCTGGTTGGCTTTCGGATTCGGCGGGGCATCCTTTCTGACCGGCATAGTCAACTACATCCAGATGAGAGGCAGGATCAATCGGCTTTACGGCTGATTGGCAAACTGTAATTCTATATCAATACCGTTAAAAACATTTTACTCATGCACATCCAACAGATTTATGATGAAGGTCTCGCCCATGCCTCTTACACAATCCTGATCGGTGCGGAAGTGGTGGTGATCGACCCCGCACGCAACCCTTCTGCTTACCTTCAGTACGTGGAGGAACACAATGCTGAAATTGTCGCCGTCATCGAGACCCACCCCCACGCAGATTTTGTCTCCAGCCACCTGGAATTACACCGGCGGACCGGTGCCACAATTTACACCAGTACCAAAACGGCTGCTGATTACCCGCACATCGGCTTTGATGAAGGCACCGAGCTACGAGTAGGAGTATACACCTTTCGCCCCCTCAATACGCCGGGGCACAGCCCGGACAGCATTTCCATCGTACTGGAAAATGAGGCGGGGGAGCAGCAGGCTGTTTTTACCGGCGATACGCTATTCGTAGGCGACGTCGGTCGGCCCGACCTGCGTGAATCCGCCGGGAACTTCAAGAGCAAACGCCGGGACCTGGCGCGGGACATGTATTACAGCCTGCATGATAAACTGGCGAATATCAACCCCGCTGCAACCGTTTACCCCGCCCACGGAGCCGGTAGCCTCTGCGGCAAAGGATTGAGCGACGAGCGGACAAGTACCATCCGTAAAGAACTGGATACCAACCCGGCCTTCCAACCGGAAACGGAGGAAGCATTTATCGAATGGCTGCTACAAGACCAACCCTTTGTGCCCGCCTACTTCCCCTATAATGTGGATATTAATCAGCGGGGAGCACCCGCCTACGGGGAAAGCATCGGGGCCGTTCGCCGCATGGATGCCGGTTTCGTTCCTGAAAAAGATACCATGGTGGTGGATGTGCGCGACGAATCCGTTTTTAAAAAAGGATTTCATGCCGGTGCCCTGAACATCCAGTTGGCCGGTAAATTTGAAACCTGGCTCGGTAGCCTCGTACCGCCACGAACCCCCTTCTACCTGGTTGCCGGCAATAAAAAACAGTTGGACGAAGCCGTCGCGACCTCCGCAAAAATCGGCTATGAGGCTTTTGTTAAGGGAGCCTTCACCGTCTTTGCCGGCCAACCGCAAGAAATCATCGCCCCCCTGAATCTCGACCGGTTCAAAGCGCATACCGGTGATTACACGATCGTCGATGTTCGCAACGCCGGTGAGGTAGAACAGGAAGGAAAAAAGTTTCCCAACGCCATCAATATTCCGTTACCCGAACTACGGGATCGCGCGACTGAAATCCCGGAAGACAAACCCATTGTGGTGCACTGCGCGGGCGGCTACCGGTCGGCGGCGGCGGCCAGTATCGTGCGGATGACTCAGCCGAAGAGCGTCGGTGTATTTGATCTGAGTGAGGCGGTGAAAGATTTTAGCTGATCGGTTACCTCAGAAAAAATCCGTTACGTAACCCGCCTCTCCTTGAAAAATTCATGGGTTAACGATCTTTACGGTACCAAAAATTTAGCTCGAATTGCCGGCAAATATTGCTGTAGTTCGTTTATTTTGCCTACAAATTGCTATACAATGGACGTGGAAATCCTTGCCCGGTTACAGTTTGCTTTCACCATCGCTTTCCATTACATTTACCCGCCGCTGAGTATCGGCCTTGGGCTTTTGATGGTTATCATGGAAGGTCTTTATTTGAAGACCGGTAATAAGGTTTACGAAACGATGTGTCGTTTCTGGACCCGTATTTTTGCCCTCACTTTTGGCATCGGTGTCGCTACGGGTATCGTGATGGAGTTTGAGTTCGGCACCAACTGGGCCACTTATTCGCGCTATGTCGGTGACATTTTCGGCAGTGCCCTGGCCGCCGAGGGAATTTTTGCTTTCGCGCTCGAAAGCGGCTTTCTCGGAATACTGTTGTTCGGCTGGAACAGGGTAAGCCCCAGGGTTCACTTCATCGCTACCATCGGCGTTTTTCTGGGGTCGATGTTCTCCGCCATCTGGATTACCGTGGCTAATAGCTGGCAACAGACACCGGCCGGCTATAAGATTGTAGGAGAAGGGATGAGTGTCCGCGCCGAAATTGTTGATTTTTGGGCGATGGTCTTTAATCCCAGTAGCGTTGACCGTCTGACGCACGTTTGGATCGGTGCGTTTCTGGCCGGTGCTTTTTTAGTGTTGAGCGTCCATGCGTATTACCTCCTACGTGGCCGCTACGTCGATCTATCCCGGAAAGCATTCAAAATCGCCCTGGGCGTAGCGACCGTATTCAGTCTGAGCCAATTGTTTACCGGCCACCGCAGTGCCGAGTATGTAGCGAAGTACCAACCGGCCAAACTGGCTGCGATGGAGGGGCATTTCGAGGCGGAAGCACCGGCGGATCTTTACGTGCTAGGCTGGGTGGACAAGGAGACACGGACTACTACCGGAATAGGTATTCCGGGCGGGCTGAGTTTCATGCTCGATCAGGATTTCGATGCTCCGGTCACCGGGTTAAATGCTTTTCCGGAGGAAGACCGTCCCGGTCAGGTTAACGCCGTCTTTCAATTCTATCACTTAATGGTCGCAATCGGGATGACGTTAATCGGGCTTACGCTAATCGCCTGCTTTTTCTGGTGGCGCGGGACTCTCTTCGATCAGAAATGGTTGCTCTGGGCCTTTGTTTTTGCCGCAGTCCTGCCACAGATGGCTAATCAATTCGGCTGGTATACCGCTGAGATGGGGCGCCAGCCCTGGGTAGTTTATGGGCTGTTGCGAACCTCCGATGCGCTGTCTAATGTGGTTACCGCTAACCAGGTTCTGTTTTCGTTGATCGGTTTTAGCATCATCTACATTTTGTTGTTGATGCTCTTTATTTACCTGCTCAATAAGAAAATCAAACACGGTCCCTATGATGAGTCCGATATCGACGACCGCCCCCTTCAGGAAGATATTGCTGAGGTGATTGCAAGTCAATGATGCCCCGCATCGGCGCGATCGTAATTTTTTTAATCGGGTCAGGCCGAGGACATATCCGAAGCATTGGCGTAAATTTTCATCTAAAGCATACCACTCATGAAGCGTGCATTACCTTACGCAAGCCTACTGATGCTGCTCACGTCCTGTGGCAGCGACGTGGAATCCGGTTATTCTACTATTGCCGGCATTGACTATCCTACCCTCTGGTACCTGGTTGTCGGTGCCGTCTTTACCGGTTACGGCATACTCGACGGTTTCGATCTCGGGGCGGGAGCCTGGCATCTTTTTTTTCGCAAGGAAGAAAGCCGACGTATTGCACTCAACGCCGTCGGCCCGGTCTGGGATGGTAACGAAGTCTGGTTGGTTATCGGAGGGGGTACGCTATTCGCCGGTTTTCCCGTGGTGTACGGCTCATTATTCTCCGCAATGTACATTCCGCTGATGCTCTTCTTGTTTTGTCTGATTTTCCGAGCCATCAGCATCGAGTTTCGGAGCAAAGAACCGATGAAATGGTGGCGACAACTATGGGATGTATCGTATAGTATATCGAGTGCTTTGCTGGCTTTCTTGCTCGGGGTGGTACTGGGGAATGTGCTGCTCGGTATGCCCCTGGATAGTAATTACGAGTTTACGGGTAGCTGGCTGAGGTTTCTCAATCCTTACGCATTGCTGGTGGGTGCAACCGCGCTGGCACTTTTTATGATGCATGGTGCGATCTACCTGACAATGAAAACGGAGGGGCGGCTATTTGCCAAGATTAATCAATTATTGAAACGCTCGATCATCGCCTTCATCCTACTTTTCGGCATGACGACGCTCGCCAGTTTGGTTTACTATCCGCACTTATCCGACGGGATCAAAGACAATGTCGCATTACTCGGGATTCCGATCCTCGCAATACTGGCTATCGCTAATGTCCCTCGCCTGGTTAGCAAGCGAAAGTATCTATCAGCCTTTATCTTCAGTGCCCTTACCGTCGGCTTCTTACTGATGACGGTTGCGATGGAATTGTACCCCGTTATTCTGCGTGACAGTAGTGGATTGGGAAATGACATCACGGTCTACAATGGCGTTGCTTCCGATAAGTCGCTCGGAATCATGTTGACGTTCGTGGCAATTGGGGGGCCGCTGGCGGTAGGGTATACGGTGTTTGTGTACAAGACCTTTTGGGGTAAGGTGCGGTTGGACGAGCATAGTTATTAAGGCTCCGCCGACAGATTTGATTACGTATTACATTACAACGCACCCCCGCCGCATGAGGCACCTGGAGGGGCCGAGCGTAGCGAGGAGTGCGCAGCACCAAGCCGACAGGCGCGCCCGCAAGACGCCGACCCCGCCCCGTAGGGGCGGGGGCACGCCCGAAAAAAAAGAAACCGCTAAAGCACTGATTCCGTAGGGAGGAAGCATTGTCGGCAGGGATACTCGTGCAACCTCCGGGAAAATGTTACTTACTTTAGGGTTGGGGAAGAACGATCACCTAAACCTCTTCCGACCGATGACGATGAAGAAGCTACTGTATTTGCTTGTTTTTCTAGTGGGGGCGACCTGCGCCCAAGCCCAGTTGACGGAACGGCTGGACAGCCTGCTGGCGGCTGACCGGGAGGTGGGGTTTAACGGAAACGTGCTGTTGTCGCACGGTGATTCGATCCGCTACGTGAGGAGTTTGGGCCTGGCCGATGCGGCGAGCGGGCAGTTGCTGACGGAGCAATCGGTTTTCGACCTGGGGTCGGTGTCCAAGCAGTTTACGGCACTGGCCATTGTGCAGTTGGTAGAGGCGGGAAAACTGACGTTCGCGACCGAAGTGGGGGAGGTGATCGAGGGGTTCCCGTACGCCGGGATAACGGTGGGCCACCTGCTGCGGCACCAGAGTGGGCTACCCGATTATATGGGCCTGATGATGAATAAGAAAAACTGGGACCCTAAGAAAATAGCGACGAACGACGATGCGATCGAACTGCTGAGGCGGCTGCAACCGCCCCTGCTGTTTCCGGTGGGAACTGAGTATAGTTACAGCAATACGGGCTACCTGCTGCTGGGGTCCATCATCGAGCGGGTGGCGGGTATGGAATATGGCGAGTATCTGGAACAGAACGTTTTCCTGTCCGCCGGGATGAGCGATACGCACGTGTACCGCCGCCGTTACCGCCCGGAAATGGTGGAAAAGGGCACGGAGGGCCATATGTACCAGGAGAAAAAAGACCGGTTTGTACGAGTGGAAAAGTACAAGCAGTTGCGCCAGTACTACTACCTGGACGGCATTGTTGGCGACGGAATGGTCAACAGCACCCTGCGCGATCTGGAAAAATGGAAAGTAGCCCTGCGCACCAATCGACTCATCAGCGCGGCAAGCATGGAGCTGATGCTCACCCCCGATGAGGTCTCCCCCGAATACGGCTACGGGCTATACATCAAGGATAGCGACGAGTACGGCCGGCGAATCTATCACGGCGGCAGTTGGGGCGGCTACTACAGCCTGACTTATTACGAGCCGCTGGATAACCTCTTCATCGTCATCCTCTGTAATGCGGAATATGACGGATTCACTAGTCTGATGGTACGAATGCGGAAGATTTTCCGGGAGGAAAGCGGGGGATAATCTCCGCCCGGCCGGGGGATTCTTGGTGTGGGCGGGGAGGGGTTGCGGACGCAAGACGGATTTTTAATCTACTTTCCGGTAACCCAGTATCTCCTTCCCGCTTTCGTCGAGGAGGGTCAATTTCAGGTCCTTGATCCGGTAGCCGGCTACCTGGTCCAGGGCGACGGTGACGCGATCGGCGAGGTTGTTGTCCATGCAGGCGCGGCGGGTCATGGCCAGGGGGCCGAAGGTGAGTTGCTCGTCGGTGACCCCGGTGATCTGACCGGTGAAGGTATTGCAGCCGTTGGTGCCCATAACGCGCATCTCGGTGAGATTTAGTTCCAGGTTGGGTTGCTGCTCGGCGGGGGCGGGGGAGGCGGTGAAGTCGACGGCCTCGCCGGCGACGCTTTCCAGTGCCCAGATGTCGTAGAGCCGGAGCTTTTTGTTCTGTCGCTTTTCCACTACCTCGACCAACTCATACCTGATCGACGACGCATCGGCCGGAACCTGCGCGGCGGGGAGTTCGGTTTCTCGAACACGCAGCAGGTAGAGATAACCGGGTTCGTAATCGAAGCCCTGGATGGAGGAGTAGAAGTTTTCCCACTGCCCCTCGCTGAGTTGGTTGCCTCGTTTGATCTGGAGACACTGCCGGGGGGCGACGCCGGTGCAAGGCACTTTGCTGCTGTTAACCCAGTAGGTATTGATATCGTCGGCCACACCGGTGGCGGCGCGCGGCGTGCAGGCGGCAAGGAACAGGACGAGTGGGAACAGGGCGAGAAGACGGATCATGGCAATTAATTTAGCGATTTAACCGACCCGACCAAACGGATGTTTGACGGTAATCAGCCATAGTGCCCTACTATGGTCACTGTGCCCGGCTGCGCCCGATCATGAGCACCGCCCCGATCACAATAATGCCGCCGATCCACTGCACGGTGCTGAGGGTTTCGCCCAGCACGTAATACTCCAGGATGATGGTAAATACGGGGCCGATGCCGCCGATGATGGCCGCGTCGCCCGCGCCGAGGCGGCGGACGCCCTCGGTGACCAGGTAGGAGGGCAGCACCGTGCAGGGGATGCCGATCGTGGCCCCGTAGAGGTAGACCGCCGGTGGGAGGCCGAGGAGTTGTGCCCCACTGACGACGGCATGCAACAGCACCGCCGTGCCCGCGCTGATCATGGCCAAGCTGGTGAAACGCACCGAACCTACGCGGACCGCCAGCTGCCCGCTGCCGAGCAGGTAAATGGCGTAAAAAAAGGCCCCCAGAAAGACCAGCCCCGCCCCGAGCGGAAAGTGGGAGCCGCCGGAAAAATCCGCGCCGCTGAAGGCGATGCCGATCCCGACGTAGCAGACGGCCGTGGCGATCCACTGCACGGGGCGGATGGGTTTGGCGAGGAAGAACAGCCCGAGCAAAAGGACGATGGTGGGGTAGGAGTAGAGGACCAGCCGCTCCATGCCGGCACTGAGGTAGCGCAGGCCGAGGAAGTCGAAGTAGCTGGCCAGGTAGTAGCCGCACAGGCCGAAGACGACGGCCAGCAGCCGGTCGCGGGTGCTGAAAACGACGCGGCCGGATTTTTTGCCCCGCCCCAGGTAACCGATCACCAGGTAAAACGGCAGGGCGCAGGCCATGCGGATGGCCAGCAGGGAAATGCTGGCTACGTCTCCTTCCAGATATGCGAGTTTGATGAGTACTCCCTTGCAACTGAAGAGCAGCGAGCCGATGAGCAAAATGCCGATGCCGATGAGCCGGTAGCGGCGTTGGGCCGCTTCATCGTCTGCGGCCGGGGGGAGAGAGCTGAGCATGGCGCAAAGATGGGGGTTTAGCCGGTGGGCGGCCGATATTTAGCGCGACGATTTACGGTGCTTGAAGCCCAACTAATGGGCGGTTGATGGGTTAGGTGGCAAAACCGACCGATGACCCGAGTGCTCTGCTGCCTGCTGCCATTGATGCTACTACTGACGGCCTGCGATAGCCGCCCGGCTTCGCGTACGGGTGTTGAAGACCGCCGGGTATCCGAACCGGCGCGCCGCTATTTTGAAAACCTGCGTGCGCACGAGTATGCCCTGGAAGAGTTGCCCGAGGACCGGGGCAGCCTGCGGGTTTTCCGGCTGGACGATCTGGAAAAATTGCCGGCGGACGATCGCCTGGGTGCGCGCATCGTACACGATTGGTTGAACGATGAGGCCCGCATCGGTTACCTGGCACCCGGAAGCGACCGGCCCTGGACGGAAGGCGCGCTCGGATTGGTCCGCCGGCAGGATACGATCTACTACCAGGCCGGCTATGCGCGTGACAGCAGCGTGGTGTTTACCGAGCGGCTGCGCAATCACTTGGGCGGGCAGGAAACGGTGGTATGGCGGGCGGAAGATGGTACGGTCCGGTTGCTTTTTCCGCAGGGAAAGGGACGGGCGGAACTGCGTACGCTGCTGACGGATTACCTCAAGTTGATCGACCGGATTTAGACCCGCTCTTAACGGTGGGGCAGAAAAAAAACCCTTGCCCGTGTCTGGACAAGGGCCTCTAACCCAAACAAAATAAACACAAAAACTACGTTAAACGTAATTCTGTGGTCGTCATGTGTAGCAACTCTTCGGTTGTCGAGATCAGTGATTGTTCCAGGCCCGGGGGGGCAGCCGATAAGGGCGTGTTTCCGAGTCTAGCTGTTTGGTGGTGCTAAACTACGTCCATTGTGACAGTACTGCAAGTATGTGGCGAAAATTAACATATAGTAATTTTTACCAATTGTCCGGTGCCTCGCCTAGATCAGCCGCAAACGGCGGGTAAACTCCCAGATTACGACTCCCGCACAGACGGCAATATTCAACGAATGCTTGGTACCGAACTGGGGTACTTCCACGGCCCCGTCGCAGGCTGCCAGTGCTGCGGCGGAGACGCCCCGCACCTCGTTGCCGAAAACCAGGACGGTAGCGGGCCGGTTAGGGTCGGGTTTTACGTCTTGGAGCCACGTTTTACGGTCGGTTTGCTCTACGGCCAGCACCATATGGCCGGCGGCCCGCAGGCCGGTAAGTGTAACGGCCGTATCCGTTTCCGCCGACCAATCTACCGTATCGGTTGACCCCAGGGCCGTTTTCAGCATATCGCGGTGGGGTGGGGTGGCGGTGATGCCGCAGAGGTACACCCGTTGGACGGCAAAGGCGTCGCAGGTACGGAAGATGCTCCCTACGTTGAGGGCCGACCGCACGTTGTCCAGCACGACGATCAGCGGCGTCTTTGTGACCTGGTGGTAGTCTTCCGGCGAGGGACGGTTGAGATCGGCGTTGGGTGTTTGGTGAAGGGGTGGCGGCAAGGGAATGAATGATTAAATGATGGAGTATTGCCGGATGTGTTATTTTCTCTTCGGGGGCCGGCGGGGCAAAAATCATACCTTTTCCCCCGCAAATATCGCTATTCCAGTCACGCATCGTAGATTTACGCAATCATTAGCTGAACACCCATGACCGATCCCGCCGCTTTTTACGCAGATGCCCGTGACCGAATCGGCCGGGGAAAATTGTCGGAGGTAGTGAGGGAACTGGCCGATCGGCTGGAGAAAATTATGCCGCCCAACCGGCCCGCACGCGACCGGGCCGTGCAGTTGGAAGCCCAGTTGGCCGACCTGGAACGCAGCGAGGCGGCCGGAGTGGTGGGCTATGAATCCGCCCAACTAAGCCGCAATCAGATCCGTCTGGCTACGCTGGGATTGCTAAACGACCTGGAGAACGGAATGCCGCCAGCGGGCGCGGAAAAAAGGGAAGGTAAGGTAATGCCCGCCCTGCGCAAGTACTGGCCCGTGCTGGTGGGCGGGGCACTGGTATTGCTGGCAGCTATCTTGCTACTGCCGCGCCTGATGAGCGGGGGTGGGGGAGGAGGTAACCCGAACCCGCCCCTGCCGCCCACCGAGCCGCTGGAACCCAAACTGAACTGCCCCGCTTTCGATGCCGGTTCGTCACTGAATGTGCTGGTACTCCCTTTTCGTGCCCTGGCCGGACCGGCCACGCAACTGCACACCGTCATTCTGCAACGGCTGGCCGTCTCCAGCGACCAGTACCGCCTCAACCTTAGTTTTCACGAATACGGCAACGATGCCGATGACGTGAGCGACTACCCCATCCGTCCCCGCGATGCCGAATCACTGGCCAATTCCTGCGGTGCGCAACTGATCGTGTGGGGGACGACCGAAGAGACGCCCCTCGGGGACATCGTGGTATTGTTTTACCGCTTCCTGAAAAGCTCCACCCTGGATTCTACGCTCCTCGACCAGAGCAGCAACATGATGACCGTGGATACGGTAAGTAGCCTGAGCAGTATCACCGCGCAGGGCAGTTTGGTCAAAGATCTGGAAGATCACCTTTACCTGCTCTTCGGCCTTATTGCCGCCGAAACCAGCCAGGACAGTGCTTCCATCGCGCTGTTGGAGTCCGCACAAGTGGCTGCCGGGGATTCCGTCGGGTTTCGGGCGGCGCAGCTTTCCAAGGCTTCCGGTCTGGCTAAACTGAACCGACCGGAGGCCGCCATCGCCGCCTACTCCGAGCTGCTGGAAGAACAGCCCTACCAGCACGTGGCCCTTAGCCGCCGCGCCGATTTGCTGATGAAACAGGGGGACATGGACCGCGCCATCGAAGACCTGAGCAAGGTAGTGGACCTGAACCCCGCCGACGCGGAATCGCGGGTCAAACGGGCCGAGGCATACATTGCCGCCGACCGGCTGAACTTGGCCAAAATGGACCTTCAAAAGCTTCAGGACGCCCCGGCGCGGGTACCGAACGGCACGCTGAAAACCACCGTTGCCCCGTTAAAAATAAAGCAATTAAAGAGTAAATGGGAACAATCCAGGGCTCGACAGGAACGAGAGTTGAATAACCTTAAGAGCCAGGAATCCAACCGGGGCAAGCAACTGGACTACCTGGAACGCCGCGCCACGCTGGAAATGAGCCTGGAACGCTACCAGGATGCGAGTAAAACCGCCCGGACGCTGCGTGCCCTGCGCCCCGACCTGGAGCGTGCCTACCAACCCGCGCTGGAACTCAGCCGTATCACTGCTGATTCGGCGGAAATACGCCGTATTCGCTCGGCCGCCCAGAGTAATCGGGTCGAGCTAAAGCAGGATTGAACACGCAGTCGAACGATCGACCGAACGCAAACGCGACGGACTAAATCTTGCTACCTTTTTTCTATCTTCGTGCCAAAATAAGCCTTCGAATTAACGGGAGGCTTTTGACGATAATTCGCCGCTACCCGGCGTACCGCGAAGCTGCTCCGCGACTGAATCCCAACCACCGATGAAAAGATTATACTTCTTGTTTCCGTTCCTGGTATTGCTGTGTAACCCGCTGCTGACGGCGCAGGATGCAACCAAACCCATTGAAATACTGGAGTTTCGCCTGTTTTTTCCCGGTCAGGACTGGCAGCGTTCGCTCGACTCCCTACGCTTCAACGGCACGGGCACGCTGGCCGCGCAGATGACCGACCCCGGCGCGGGCGGCCGCCTCGACGTGGCGGTCCGTTACCGGACCGGCCGCGGCTTTCAGCCCGGCGAGGCACGTAACAGTATGCTGATCGAGCTACCCACGGGCACCACCATTAATGGTAGCGGCCAAATCTGGCTGGGCAGTGCCCTGCGTGATCCCTCGCTGGTGCGCGAAGTGCTGGCCGCCGAGATGGCCAATCGCTTCTTCGCTGCGCCCGAAGCCGGTTTCGCCAAGCTCTACGTCAATGGGCAGTACCGGGGCCTGTTTGTATTGCAGGAAGCGGTCGATTCCGATTATCTCGACCGCCATTTCGACGACGGCGGCAAGGGCAACCTATTCCTGGCCGAAGCCAATTCCGACTACATAGCAACCGCTGACTGCGCTCCTCACCGCTATAATGCCCTGGAAACCGAGCGCGACCCTTCCTGCTTCGGTCAGTTCTATCAACTGTTACAAGCCGATAACTACGCTCCGCTGGCCCGATTGAGCCAAAATGTGTCTGCCGAGACCGTTGATCTCGACGCTACGCTCTGGATGCTCGCCTTCAACAATTTATTTGTCAACCTGTATAGCTACTCCGGCCAGTTTGCCAATAATTATTACCTCTACCAGCGGGCTTCCGACCAAAAGTGGGTGCCCATCCCCGGGGAGATGAACCTTGCTTTCGGCGGCTACAAAAACAGCGGGGGCCAGGCCTCCGATCTGGACCTGGACCAGCTCGCCCAACTAGATCCGCTGCTGCACGCAGACGATGCCACCCGCCCGCTCATCAGCAAATTGCTGGCCGACCCCATTAACCGCATGACCTACCAGAGCCACCTGCGCACCCTGCTCCAGGAATACGTACTGAGCGGCTGGCTGGAAAAACGAACCAACTTCCTGCGCGAGCGCATCCGCCCCGCCGTGGAAAGTGACTCCAGCCGCTTTTACGAGATGGCCGATTTTGACCGCGCCACGACCGAAACCATCGGCCGACGCTCCCGGGTTCCCGGTCTGCTGGCGTTTATGCAGCAGCGGGGTGACTACCTGCGGAAACAGTCCGTCTACACCGCACTGCCACCCGCTATTAAAGAACAAGGGGTGCGTGCGCGGGAAAAGTTTTCCGCCGAAAAACTGGACGAGTTTCGGGTTTACGCTTTGGTAGACGATTTTCCCAAGGGAGCCGTTCTGTATTACCGCCTCGGCGCGGACGACGGTGCCTTTCAGCGCCTGGAAATGTCCGACGATGGCAGCCACCACGACGGGGAGGCCGGCGACGGCACTTTCGGGGCAGTGGTGCCGGCCGCCGGTAACACCACCCTTCACTATTACCTGCGCACCGAAAACGCCGCCGCCGTCGGCTTCAGCCCCGTCGATTATCATAGCAACCGGCATACCGCCGATCTCGCCACGCTCAATAAATAACCCGTATGCCGTATCGCTACTCTCGTGCTTCCTTCTTTTTGCTCCTGCTTTGTCTGCTGCCGGTCCTGCTACCCGGGCAGAAAAAAGAGCCGGACCTGTACGCCTGGAATCACATTGTAGAGGTGGACGTGCTGTTCAAAGATACCGATTGGCAGCGCAAACTTCACGCCCTCAAGCAGGCCGGTGAAGACGGACGGCTGGTTATGGACGTAAAGGTAGACGGCAAGCTCTACGAGGGTGCCGGCATCCGCTACAAGGGCAATAGCTCTTACTTTAACGTCATTCAGCAGGACAGCGACAAGCTGCCGTTCAATATTAAGGTCAACTACGAGGAAAAGAAAAACCGCCTGCCGGGCGGTTACACTTCGCTCAAACTGTCCAACGTTTTCCGCGATCCTACTTTTCTGCGCGAGGTGATGTCCTACGACATCGCTTCCAAATACATGCCGGCTTCGCGGGCCAATTTCGCGCGGGTGTCCATTAACGGCGAATACCTCGGCCTTTACAACCTTACCCAATCGGTAGATGATGATTTGTTAGAGACCTTCTACGGTCATGACGACGGTACGCTCATCAAATGCGACCCCGATTACAGCAAACCCAAATCTTCCGGTTGCCCCGACAGCGACAAGGCCAGCCTCCAGTACCTGGGCGAAAACCCCGCCTGTTACCTGCGCTACTACGAACTAAAAAGCGATCGCGGCTGGACCGACCTGATCGAGTTTACCCGCACCCTGGCCAAGCAGCCCGAAAAACTGGAAAGCATCCTCCATATTGACGAGGCCCTCTGGATGCTGGCTTTCGACAACGCCGTGGTCAACCTGGATAGTTACATCGGCCACCTCTGTCACAACTACTATATGTACCGCGACACCTTCGGCATCTTCCACCCCGTCGTGTGGGACATGAACCTCAGTTTCGGCGGTTTCCGCTACACCGGCATCGGCAAACCCCTTACCAACGGCGGGATGCAAAACCTGAGCATTTTCCTCCACTATCAGGAGAAAAACCAGCGCCGCCCCCTGGTTCTGGAACTGCTCAAGACCCCGCTCTTCCGCAAGATCTACGTGGCCCACATCAAGACGATCTACGAGGAAAATATCGCTGATGGCAAGTACGTCGCCCGCGCCGAGGAGTGGCGCAAACTTATCCGCAAGGAAGTAGTGGCCGACAAAAACCGCCTCTATCCCCTGGAGTGGTTCGATCTCAATTTCGACACCACCATCACCATCGACGACCACGAGATCATCGGCCTGCGCGAACTCATGGTGGGCCGCGCCAAGTACCTCTCCGAGCACCCGCTCATCAAAACCGTCGCCCCCGCCGTTTCACCCCTCCCCGTGGAGCCGAGCGGCGAAAACGTAAAAATCGCCGTCACCGCTACCGCCACCGACGACCCCCTCGAAGCCGTCTGGCTCTTTTACCGCCCGGCCGCCTTTCTCCCCTGGAAACGAATGCCCCTCGACGCCGGCGAGGAAGACCGCTGGTCGGTCACCCTGCCCCGCACGGCCGTCCAGGAATACTACTTCGTGGCGGAGGGCAAGCAGACGGCCGGGGTTTTCCCCGTACGGGCGAGTAAGGAATTTTTGAAGCTGGAAGCAAAGGAGGGGAGTTAACTAGTGGGTAGTAGTTGGCCGCCATGAGAAAAAAGAAAAAAGGCATTCTTCCAAAATAAGTTTTTAAAAATTGACTTTTTGGAAATCTGAATTCTAAATATATTACAATAAAAATTGAGGCAAAAAAGAAAATAAATGAAAAATAAAGAACTATCAGAATTAACCGACGAAGAATTGTTAGATGAAGCAAAAAAGATGAAATCAAATGCAATAATGCATGCTTTATTAATTGGATGTGCAATAGGCGTTGTTGTTTATGCAGTTGCAAAAAACAATTTTGGCTTTTTCGGACTTATTCTAATTTATTTTGCTTACAAAATGTTTAATAATTCTGAAAATAATAAAAGGAATAAAGAGTTGGAAAAAATTCTTAAAAAACGAAACTTAAAATGAGAAACCTAAACTTACAAATTACTAAGAAATTATGCAGTATAGTTTCCGAATTTGTAGATAAGAAATAAATGCTTCGTTTGAACGATAGATAAAAAATGAAACCAGTTCCTCAATTCGGGCAAATAGAAAAAGAAAAAACACGGCAGCCAACAAAGTGTATGATGATCAGACTTAGCTAAAGCTTTGTCCGCCACATACACGGAGGCGTTGTAGTAGGTATTGGATAGATTGTAGTAGTGAACTCGTTAGGAGGGTACTACCTATTAAAATAAGGGCGTGTCCGTCCCTGAACGGGCCGGTCAGTCCCCTACCGGCTCGCTGTTCGCTCGGCCCTGCGGGCTGTTCGTTGGCACTCACCCCGTCCGGTCACCTCACGCAGGGTGGCGGTAAGAATAATTTCCTATCGAAAAGCTGCCGTGCCGGATAACTTGCAGTAGCTTTTATCTTCTGAAATTATACTACTGATCCCTCCCCACCCGCCGCCAAACATGCCGGGGGGGTATTTGCGTTAGCAAAGTAAAAAGCTAACTGTGAAATATTTATCGCTCTTTATCCTGCTATTTACCTGTTCCTTCCTCATCGCGCAGCAACAGGCAACGACCAAAGTAAGCGGCCCCCGCACCTACGCGGGTGCCCAGCTGCCGGATTCGGAAGAAGCCCGAATGTTTGATGCCGCTTTCCCCGAAAAGGAAGTGGGGTTATTGCACGTATATGCGGATGAAGAAGTACAGCCTAGCGAAAATTATCTATTGGAGGGCGTTGAAATCGGTAGCGGCATAACCAATTTGCTACCCGGCCGCTACCGCCGTTTGGCTGCCCGCGAAGGAACCACGGCCTACGCCGCCGGTGCCATCCGGGGCGACGATGAGAATCTTTACCTGGTAAGAATGGCAAGCCCCACCGATGACCGAATCGAACTATTTGCCTTCCGGGGCGACCGGGTAAAACTGATCAAGACCCTGGCTTACCGCAAGTGTCGCTCCGGCCGCTGTGCCCAACTGGACAGTTATATCCTGGATATCAATCGCGACGGTTTGCTTGACGTGGCGCAGTTGATTCGCAAACGGCCCGGCATGGAACCCCAACGCCGTGCCTACCTGATGTCAGACACGGGCAAACTGCGAAAGGACAACTCCGTGGATGTACCCTGGGACAGCATGGAACTATATGAAGGAGAAAAGTAAGCCAACCGTCACTAATGTGGCTGGACGAATATACCCCGGCGCACCCGCGTGAGGTGCCTGGACGGTGATCCGCGCAGCGGACAGCCCGCAGGGCCGAGCGAACAGCGAGCCGGTAAGGGACCGGCCGGCCCCATTAGGGACGGACACGCCCGTAACGGTAATGTGCTAATGATAGACGGTAGTAACGGTAGCGGCCAGACGCATTCATCAAATGCGTCTACCCGCTACTATTACGATCCACTCATCCTCCTTCGCGGAAACTGGGATAAAGCATCATGCCGCCGTCGATATAGATGGTGGCGCCGGTGATGTAATCCGATAGATCGCTGCACAGAAAGGTGCATAAATTGGCTACATCCTCGCCCTGACCGATGCGGCCGTAGGGGATTTTGGTGAGCAGTTTTTTCAGGTCTGCTTCTTTCTCCCAGGCCGAGCGGTTGATGTCGGTGGCGATGGCACCGGGCGAGATGGAATTGACGCGGATTCCCCGGCCGGCCACCTCCTGGGCAATGGTTTCGGTCATCATGCGCAGGCCGCCCTTGCTGGTGGCGTAGTTGATGTGGCCGGCCCAAGGAATGCGATCGTGGACACTGTTAATGGAGATGATCTTGCCCGCCGCACGGCTCACTTCGGGGTCGATACCCTGTTTGAGAAATTGGCGCACGGCCGCTTGGGCACAGATGAACTGGCCGGTCATGTTTACGTTGATCACGCGGTTCCAGTCCTCCAGCGTCATGTCTTCCAGGGCGGCGTCTTTTTGCATCCCGGCATTATTGACCAATATGTCCAGCCGCCCGAAAGCGTGGATGGTGTCGTTGAACATCCGCTCCACGTCGTCGGGCTTACTTACATCGGCCTGCACCAGAATCGCCGCCCCGCCGATGGCATTTATCTCGTCTACCACCAATTGGCCTTCCTGCTCGTCCGAGTGGTAATTGATCGTCACCCGCACACCCTCGCGGGCCAGGCCCAATGCACAGGCGCGGCCGATCCCGCTGCTACTGCCGGTGATAATGGCCGCCTGGCCGGTTAATTTCATGTCCATCGGGGTTATTTTTCCTTGCAAACCGGCCGGCACGGTTTAGGTTTAGCCGGGCAATTAGCCGCGTACCCGCCCGTTAAAACACCCAGCGGCGCATTTGTCCGCCAGGCTCACTACTTTCGTGCGAAATTTCATCCCCATGACCCGCTCTCTTTTTCTCTTTACGCTGTTAATATTCATTGCCCTTAGTGCCTGCGATAACTCCGCCGACCCGGCCGGAACGAGTACTTCCACCGGTAGTTCAACCGCTGCCGACTCTCCGGCAGAATACCTGGCCAAGGCCGATATGGACGATCCGACCTACCTTCAGTATACCGCTGACGACCGGGAGGCCATGACCTACTATTACCTCCGTTATCCCGAGGTGCCGGGCATAGATTCCGTGCGCGGCTACGGAGAAGGCGGCGTGCAAATGCCGACTTTCGATCCCGCCACGGGCCGTTTCGAGTTGTACTTCCCCGAACTGCGGGGCGACACCCTGTTACTGACCGGCGTGGACGAAGCTGCCACGCCTTTCCGGCTGGTGGGGCCGTTTACGGCCGGTGCCGCCGTGCGGCGCATCACCCTCGGCGGAACGGAAACCGCCCTGCGGCCCACGGTGCCGGCGGTGCGCGTTGCTCCCCAATTGGTCAATCGTAACGAACCCCTGTTTGCCGATCTGGCCGAGACCCCGGAGGCCAATTTCACGGCCGCCCTGCTGCCCGCCGCCACGGCCGATACGGCCTTTAACCGCCGCATTAATACCGATATCTACCACGCCGTCACCGGCGATTCTACCCGCACCGTCCTGGGTCCGGAATTCAAGCAGGCCATCGCCGCCTTCGCCGATACCCTCATGGCGGGCTACCTGACCGATAAGCCGGAACGCTCGGAAGTCATCGAGTACCCCTTTTCTTATTCCAGCCAGGACGACATCACCATGACCGTCTACTGGAATCAGAACGATCTATTCACCTTCGCCCTTTATTTTTACAACTATTCCGGCGGTGCCCACGGCAACCATTATACCGAGTTATTCAGTTACCGTCCCTCGCAGGGTCGCCGTATCACCCTTGATGATCTCATTACGCCCGCCCGCCAAGAGGAATTGCTGCCCGCCCTGGAACGCGCCCTCCGCCGCCAGTATGAATTGGATAAAGACGAACCCCTCGCTAACTTCCTTTTCGATAACGAAATGACCCTCACTACCAATGTGGCCCTCTTGCCCGAAGGTCTGTTGTTCAGCTATTCACCCTACGAAATTGCCGCTTACGCCATGGGCCAGATCGATCTGTATCTTCCATTTAGCGAGTTGAAGGGTTTACTGAGGGAACCGGCAGTAAAGTAAGGGCGGCGACTGTTGGTCGCCTGGATGCACGTAAAGGCGGCGACTGCTGGTCGCCTAGACGCACGTAAAGGCGGCGACTGTTGGTCGCCTGGATGCACGTAAAGGCGGCGACTGTTGGTCGCCTAGACGCAAGATGTTGCGTCTCTACGTTACCCCTTCAATCCTTCAATCCCTCCATCCTTCATTCCTTCCATCCTTGTCAACCCTTATAACCCATGAATATTCTCCTGATGGGCGGCGGCGGCCGCGAACATGCTTTTGCCTGGAAAATCAGCCAAAGCCCACTGTGTAAGCAGTTGTTTATTGCACCCGGAAACCCCGGTACGGCGGAGCTGGGCACCAACCTGGACGTGGACGTGAACGACTTCGGTGCCCTGCGCGCGGCCGTGCTGGAACACGACGTGAAGGTGGTAATTTGCGGCCCCGAGGAACCGCTGGTGCGGGGGGTACAGAATTACTTCCAGGAGGACGAGGACTTGGCGCACGTGTATTTTATCGGCCCCTCGAAGGAGGCGGCGCAGCTGGAAGGGAGCAAGGCGTACGCCAAGGCGTTCATGGAGGAATACGACATCCCTACCGCCGGTTACCAGCGGTTTACGGCCGATATTTTGGAGGAGGGTTTTACTTATTTGGATCAGACCGAGCCGCCCTACGTGCTGAAG
The DNA here is from genome assembly GCA_963710215.1 of Lewinellaceae bacterium. Lineage (GTDB taxonomy): Bacteria > Bacteroidota > Bacteroidia > Chitinophagales > Saprospiraceae > Neolewinella. The sequence goes on from CAVPZP010000066.1 coordinate 22,839, forward strand.
GCGGACGGTCTGGCGGCGGGTAAGGGCGTGGTGATCCTGGACGAGCGGGAGGCTGCTAAGGAGGAGTTGCGGGCCATGCTGGGCGGCAAGTTCGGCGCGGCTGGGGAGATGGTGGTGATCGAGGATTTTCTGGACGGGATCGAGTTTTCGGTCTTCGTGCTGACCGACGGCGAGAGCTACCGTTTGTTGCCTGCAGCCAAGGACTATAAGCGACGCGGCGAGGGCGATACCGGCCCCAACACGGGCGGCATGGGCAGCATCAGCCACCCGCCCTTCGTGGACCCGGATCTGCTGGCAAAGGTGGAACAGCGCATCGTGAAGCCGACCCTGGAGGGCCTGCGGGCGCGTAAACTGCACTACCACGGCTTCCTTTTTCTGGGCCTGATCGCGGTGGACGGCGAACCCTACGTGATCGAGTACAACTGCCGGATGGGCGACCCCGAAACGCAGTCCGTACTGGCCCGCCTGGAGACCGATCTGGTGCAGCTGTGCGTGGCCGTGGCCGAGGGTGAACTGTCGACCACCGTGATCCGCACGGACGAGCGGCAGGCCGCGACGGTGGTGCTGGTCTCGGGCGGTTATCCGGGTGATTACCAAAAGGGGAAAGTGATCGGCGGCCTGGACGAGGTGGAAGGCTCACTGGTTTTTCATGCCGGTACCCGCCGCGACGAACAGGGCCGAATCGTGACATCCGGCGGTCGCGTGCTGGCCGTCACCAGCTACGGGGAGACGTGGGAAGAGGCGCTGGCACAGAGCTTGGAGAATGCGGAGAAGATCGAGTTCGAAGGCGTAGGGCTGCGGCGTGATCTGGGGTTTGA
>CAVPZP010000067.1:0-68981 GCA_963710215.1 Lewinellaceae bacterium
CGCCGCCAAGATAAACGGATGAAGTCCGCCTGTTGGGTAGCCGGGAACACAGCCGCTTCTACTGCCCGGACCCGCAACTCTTTGGCGATAGCCGTCACCATTTCCCCCCGCCCCCGCTGGTTGGTGGAGAAGTGGAAATTGCAGTAGGTGCAAGCCCTTTTACAGTAAGGAATGTGGAGGTAGAGCATGGGGCGGCCCGGCCGCCGTTATTTGGCGGGGCAGGTTCGGAGCAAACGTGTGCTTACCTATATCAGTTGTAAATGTGGTAGTGCAGAAATGCTAAAACCGTGGTTTTTCGGGGACGGCCAAAATATGGTCGACTCGTACAAAGCTCCCTCACTGTTCACACCAGGATTAGCCAATCTTGCCACACGCCAACCCTCTTTTCAAACAAATATGTTGAAAAATTGAACTTTATTCAAATAAACCGAATTATAAACTATTTGTTTTGATATAATTTTATTTTAAATATTTGTTGCGTTTTATTTGTCATTCTCGTCGCCGTCTCCCTATATTTGTGCCAACAAGGTAGCGGCTAGTTCGCTACCGCAATTCACTGTTTAAATCGTACCGATTGGGCTTGCCAGGGCCGGGTTGAACTGGCTATAGTGCTTGTACATACGCGATCTATTGCGACCGTTCTTCCGGTTGCCCGGCGGGCTTGTGCCCTTGGGTAAGCGGGGAAAAAGGGCGGTCGGCGGTGGCGGCGAGGGTGGGCCCTCCCAGCAAAGAGGGCAGCTGTGTCAAAGTTAAATTTTGTTATGCTTATATGACTTACTTACAGTTGATTGTATGAAAATCTTACCTACTCCCCTACCCTAATCTTATCGATCCGGAAATAGTCGTTTAGACTCGGGTCGATCGCTGTGGTTTCACCCGTCTCACGATCATTTACTTCGACATAATCGTGATCGCGGAAAAAGGGGTGATGTAGGAGGCCGTGGACATCGAACCCCAGGAAAAGGAGTTTCCCAACCCGATGTGTGACGGTATAACGATTGGTAGTGCCGCCATTGCTGATGATTTGCCGGGCCAGTGCGGCGGTGAGGGCGGCGTAACCGATGCAATTAGCACGGCCTGATTTTGCCAAGCGATTGGGATTGGCAGAGGCTGGGGCGAAGGTGAATTGAAGGTGGCGGGTAGCGATATGTTGGGCGGTGGCGCTTATCTGCTCCGGCTCGAGTAGTTTTCCGCCTGATCGTTCTGCCGCGAGTGACATTAGTAATTCGGCGTCTGTTAGCGTGATAATAGCTCTTTGCCCGGCGGGCCGGTAGCTTATCAGTGACCGGTACAGAGGCCCGCGAAATAGTATACTAACAACAGGAGCAGTCCGATAAAGCGTAGTGCACGTGTTAGCATGGAAAATGGAATTACCTCTGAGCTTAGCGGACCAGGGGTGGTAGTGGGCCGACCGGCAGGGAGGAGACGCGCTAGCGGCCGCAGCGAAGCGGAGCCACGAACGACCCGGCCGGACCCGCCCTGAGGCGGGGACGGGGGCCTAAAATCAACGGCTTAATCCTGATAATGGAAATACGGATAGGTTGGCCCGGAGGCAGGCAACTCAGCTACAAATAACTGGTTATCATTAATATTACTGAAAAATGAACGGTCCGCAACGTATAAGTCAAGCTTTGCCTATCTCCCTTTCGGCCGCCTGCGTTTGCCGCCGCGATTCATCATGTCATGGCCCTGGCGGCCCATGCGCTGGACGGCGCGTGCCTGACCGCGCTGCTTGAGGGCTTGCTCCAGCATGGTGATCTGCTCCTTGATTTGGGGCAAGGTGGAACCGGCTTCCTTGGCCTTGTCGAGGTGGCGTTTGGCGGGGACCCACTTTTGGCGGCTGGCCTCGATCTGGGCGAGTTGTAATTGTAACGATGCGCGTTCGTTGGGCGTGGGAATGTCGATCTTTTCAGCTTGCTTCAACCACTTTTCGGCACCGTTAATGTCTTTACGGCCGAGGGAAATGGTACCGCGAACCATGTAGTAAAAGGCGCGGTTGGCGGAGTAAAGCCACTCCGGCTTGAGGGTAAGGTTGAGGAGTTTTTCGGCTTTGTCGAAATCCTGTACCTGCATGGCCTTGGCTGCCGGACCGACGGTACCAAGAAAGATATAACCGGCCAGCAGGATAAGTCCGGCCAACAGGAAGGGGATACCGTACCAGAACCCCAAACCGACCCACAAACCGATTCCGGCGATGAGGCCGAGCGCGATGAGGCCGAAGCGAACGTAGGGGGGTATGATGAACATGGGAGCGGGTTTGGTAAGTAGTGCCGATAGGGCAAGCACAAAGATAGGGGAAATGTGCAAAGATCGACTTCGCTACCGGCTGCAAGTTATGCTATTAGCCCGGGGAGATTATGCAGGTTACTGCACCGCAGCGGGTAATTTGCCCGCGTTTTTTACCGCTACTTCCGTACGTTTCTTATTACCCGGTGATGCGACAGGCAGATCGGCCGAACGCAGGTTACCGGCTTCATCCACCAGCCAGAGGCGGGCGGCGGGGCGGCTGCTATCCACCGTGAGGGTGGTGCGGGGCGCGGCCACCTGACGTACCAGGGTACGGTTAACGGGATCGGCGAGATATGCCTTTTGGTTGCCCTCGATCTGCCAATTATCGGCGGAAGTAAGACGGACTTCTATATCCAGGAGCGTGGGTTGCAGGGGACGGGCCAGAGCGTAAAGACCGAAGCGGCCGGCGGTGAAACGATGCTCGGCCGACACCAGGCTTGTGGCGGGACCATGATGGTGGTCTTGCGCATTGTTTATGGCGGCCAACTCGGCTTCGTAGTCTGCCCTGATTTGGCGGCGGCGGGGAGCCATGGTGGTTTCGCGCTGGGCTACGGCCCGGTCGTACTCGGCGCGGCGGGCGGTAAAATCGGATTCCGCGCGGGAAAAGGCATCTCCCAGGAGTACCGGGCGCACGACCAGCGACTCGCTGCGTTGCGGGTTGATGAGCGTCAGCTCGAACTTGCCCTCGCCCCGGCGGCGCAGGCGCACCTGCTCCCAGATCACGCTGAAGGCGCGTTGGTCGATGGCCGGTCCTTCGGGAATGATTTCCCAGATACCGCTTTCGTTCAGCCGTTCCAGTTCGGCGGGTTGCAAATCGCTGCCGGGCGCGAGAGACAGGCTATTAATGAAGTCGAGTTCCAGGGTCGGGTTATTGCCGGTGGAGCGTACGGGGGCGATCGGGGCGGGCGGCAGGGGCGAACTTTGCTCCAGTTCGGCCAGACGGCGGCCGTAATTTTCCTCGGCAACGGCGCGGGGGCCGGCCGCGGATGATCCGTTGGGCTGATCAAGCAAGCGAATGTCGTCCTCCCCGGCGTGGTCCCAGCGGCGGGCAGTTGAGTCGAGGTGGTAGACCGATAAGGGCAGTGGACTACCGTCGGCAGCCGTTTGCACGGTGCCTTTGAAGACTACCTGCAGGGGTTCGTCTTCGTTGATAACGAGCCGATTTCCGGCAGCATCTTCGGCGTAAAAATCCACCAGTGAATTGGTGGCGAGGTGGTAGTGCTGGTCCCTTTCATCGTATTCCAGCGGTACGCCGGCGAGGAAGAAGTCGGCAAAATCGGCCATTTCGCGGTAGTAAACGGTGATGGGGTTTTCGGCCGACCGGCCGCGATCGGTCATGAAGGTAGTGGACGAATAAACGAGGGTGGCACGATCGGAGAGGGCCAGCCACTGGTCGCCCGGCCGGTCGACCACGGTCAGGGCCAGGTTTTGGTAGGCGGGTTTGTACTGTTCGCGGGGCGGGTCTATATAGGGGCTTGACCGCAAAAAGGCCGTGCGCTCGGCGGCACTGGGTCCGGCGGTGCCGTTATTGAATAGAATGGCTAGTCCGATGCTGAGGAGGATAGCTGCGGCCGCCGCAGCGGTCAGATAGCGCGGCAGGAGCCGGCGGCGAACGGCTGCGGGCTGTGGAGTAATCGTCGTCGTAGAAGATTCGGTGGAAACGGACGGCTGCTCGGCCAACCGGGCCAGCAGGGCATCGAAGTCCCGGTGGCCGGCGACGGCCTCCGGGCTGGGTTCTTGTTCCCCGAAACGTATATCGTAGCGGTTTTCCATAGGATTGACTTAGCGGCTGGGATGGAGCGTGAAGAGGTGTTTTTTAAGGCGGTCCAGAATGCGGTAGGTGCGCACTTTGGCGTTGCTCTCGGTAATGTCCAGCAGTTCGGCGATTTCTTTAAAGGGGCGTTGGTCAAAAAAGCGTAATTCGATCAGTTCCAGTTCGGCTGGTTTTAAGCGTTGCAGGGCGGCACTCAGGTGGGTGGGGGTAAAGCGGGCGGGTTCGTCGGTTTCTTCCGTCACGCCGTCCAGTTCTTCCAGCAGGCCGGTATCGGCGAATACCACCCGGCGGCGGGCCGTCTGGCGGTAGTGCTGGGCCACCTCGTTGGTGGCGATACGGAACAGCCAGGCCGAGAAGGGCAGGCCGCGATTTTCGTAGCCGCCCAGTTTCTGGAGTGCCTTGAGAAAGACTTGCGAACAGAGGTCGGCACTCAGGGCCTCATCGGCCGTGCGGCGGAAGATGAAGCGGAAGATCGGATCGTAGTACCGTTGGTAGAGCGGTCGGAAGCGGGCCGGTTCGGCCTGTGCCGCCCGGATCTCTTCCCATTCGGCCGAAATCTCATCGGCCGGTACCGTCCGGTGGCCCGGTGCACTCATGCGGGAGGTCAGATTAGTGGAATGAATACTGGCGGACAAGATAAGGAGTGCTTTGGTTCTTAAGGCAAACGAGCGGAACAACCGGCGCGTTTCGGCCGTTAAACCGTCCCTCACCCAAGCCCCGATTACCCGGAATCGGATTTTTGCCCGACCTTCGGGCATCCCGACACCCGCCTAACGTCGTATCTCAAAAAGGATACACATTTATTTTTTCCGACTCATCGGCCCCTCCCCACCATGCAACTGACGATCATTATTCCCGCCATTAACGAGGCGGACGAACTTGCCGAACTACTCCCCCGCCTGCGTAAATACACGCAGGGCCGCACGGCCGAAATCTACGTGGCCGACGGCGGTAGCACCGATAACAGTGCCGAGGTATGCGCCCGAAATCAAGTACATTTCGTGGCTTGCCCCCGCCCCGGCCGCTCGCTACAGATGAACTACGTTGCCGCCGAGCACCCTGCGGATGTGTACTATTTTCTTCATGCCGACACCCGTCCCCCGGCTTCCTTTTATGAGGACATCCGCAAGGCCGTCCAGACCGGCCACGATCTGGGCTGCTACCGTTTTCGCTTCGATATGCTGCATCCACTGCTTGCCATCAACGCCTATTGCACGCGCTTGCCCTACCTGCCCTGCCGCGGCGGAGACCAGTCGCTTTTCGTTACCCACGACGCCTTTACCCGCTTGAATGGTTACCGCGAGGATTACATCATCATGGAAGACTACGACATCATCGAGCGGGCCGAGGAATTGGCGATGAGTTTCCGTATTCTTCCAAAGAATATCCTCGTTTCCGCCCGTAAGTACCGGGCCAACGGTTATTTCAAAGTCCAGCTGGCTAATCTGAAAGTGTTCCGTATGTACCGTCGGGGCGAGGATCAGCGAGCGATGCTGGATTTATATAAGGCGCGGCTGAATCCGTGGTAAGCAAGCTATTTTACCGGGCCGGTACTAAGAGCGTGTCTAAATAAAAACGCGATCGCCCTTCCGGAGAAGGACGATCGCGTTTGAAGTTACGGTCTTTACTGGAGTGATTTACTCCGAAAGAACGTAGCGAACGGAGAGGGCACCGTTGCCGGCACCAAAGCCGCCGCCAAAGCCGAGGCCGTCAGAAAAATCGCCAAAAAAGAAAGTAGGTGACCAATCCAGTGAAATATTGACGGGAGAGTTCACAAACTTGTAGTCGAGACCGAGATAACCCGATACGCTGAAACTGGTGCTATTCTGATTGTCGATGTTAGCAAAGATGCCTGTGTAGCTATAAAATTGTACACCACCGCCGCCACCGTAATACCACTGCAGACCCTCGGTGACGCTGCCCAGGTCATTGTGTATCTGGTAGGCACCGTTGATGGATACATAACTGATGAAACTGAAGGAACGGTAACCTACAAAAGCCTCCACGGCACTGGATTCGGAAAGGAAGGTTTTGAAGCTGATGGCGAGGGGGGAACCAAAGCGCGCGCCCACGGCCGATTTGTACTGCTGGGCACCCAGGGTCTGGGTGAAGCCGAAGGCGAGGAGAAAGAAGAATACGGAGAAACAGATGTAACGTTTCATAAGGGGTAAAATGGATGAAGTGAAGGCGGCAAACGGCTCGTGATTCGTTCAGTAGGCTGTCCAACCGCCGTGAATGGGTTGTTTCAGGCTTATTCCGTTTAGAACGAAATACGTTACAAGGTTAAGAAAAAATTTGCCAATATGCTATTGCGGCTTAGGGAATAGCCAGCTTTCAGCGGTTGCCACGATTAGATTTTCCTACTTTCACCACTCCTAACCGCGCCCTCAATTTATGACCCAATCCCAGCAATCTCATCTTGAACACCTGCGTAATCTGGTGGCCGTGGAGCGGGCGGCGGAGCGGCAACTGCATATCGAAACGATCCAGCAACTGCCGCTGAACGTGCGGGTGGAGAAGGGCTACACCTGGTACCCGCTACAACTGGCCCGTTCGGGCTTCGGGATCGGCGGACGGCCGTACGTGACCCTGGAGCGGCCGGAGGACGACCGCAGATCGCACCAGTTCCGTGCGGGGCAATCGGTCAATTTTTTCAGCAACCTGCCCGGTATTAAACAGGCGTCCCGCGCCGGTATCGTGCAGCAGGTGAAGCGCAACCGTATCAAGGTGATCCTGAACGGCCACGACCTGCCCGACTGGGCCGATGACGGGAAGATCGGCCTGGACCAACTCTTCGACGAGCGGACCTACCAGGAAATGGACAAGGCCCTGGCCAAATTGCAGGAAGCCAGGGGCGACCGCACGGCCGAACTACGCGATGTGCTGATGGGTGCCGCCCCGGCCACCTTCGAGCCGGTGCCGGACTACGCCGTTTTTCCCGGTTTGCCGGGATTGAATGAATCACAGCAGGCGGCGGCCGACGGGATTCAACGCGCCCATCAACTGGCCGTGGTGCACGGCCCGCCGGGTACGGGTAAAACAACCACTATCACCGCCACCGTGGCAAAATTAGCGGAGACGGAAAGCACCATCCTGGTGACGGCCCCCAGCAATAGTGCGGTGGACTTGCTGACCATCCGTCTGGCCGAGCGCGGGTTACGGGTAGTGCGGATCGGCAACATCAGCCGGGTGGAGGAAGACGTGTTACGGCACAGTCTGGACGTGCAACTGGCGCAGCATCCCGACACCAAAGAGATCAAAAAAGTACGTCAACAGGCGGCCGAATTACGTACCAAAGCCAAACGCTGGAAACGCGGAGCGGCGGGCCACGAGCACGGTCGCAACCGGGGCATGATGTTCCGTGAGGCGGGCCAGCTCAACGGCTGGGCCAATCAACTGGAGGATCGTTTGCTGGACCAGATACTGGGCGGGGCGCAGGTCATCACCTGTACATTGGTAGGCGCGGCCACCGGTATGCTGGACAAGTACCACTTCCCCACCGTGGTCATCGACGAAGCGGCCCAGGCCCTGGAACCGGCCACCTGGATCCCGATCCTGAAGGCGAGCCGCGTGGTACTGGCCGGCGATCCCTACCAGTTGCCGCCTACCGTAAAATCCGACGAGGCCCGCCGGGGCGGGTTGGAAGTAACGCTGATGGAGCACATCATCGCGCGGGGCGGCGACGCCGTTTTCCTGCTGCGCACCCAGTACCGAATGCACCGCGACATCATGGGGTTTTCCAATCAACGGTTTTACGACGGACTGCTGGAAGCAGCCCCCGGCGTGGCCGAACACCGGCTACCTTACGACTTGGATGAACGTGCGCTGGTCTTTATCGACACGGCCGGAACGGGTTTTGAGGAGCACCTGCACCCGACCTTTAAAAGCCGCTACAACGAGGAGGAACTACTCATCCTGCGTGAGCACCTTTACCAACTCATCGGCGGCATCCCACCCGAGGCCGACCTGCCCCGTACGGCCATCATCAGCCCCTATCGTGAACAGGTGCTCCGCGCCGATCAGCTCTTCCATGACGACGAAGCTCTGGCCGGTCTACCGCTCACCATCAAAACCATCGATGGCTTCCAGGGCCGCGAGCGTGACCTGGTTTACATCAGCCTGGTGCGCAGCAACGGCAATCAGGAAATCGGTTTTCTCAAAGATTATCGCCGCATGAACGTGGCACTGACCCGCGCCCGTAAAAAACTGGTGGTGGTGGGCGACAGCAGCACGATCGGCGGGGATGCGTTTTACGCCGATTTTCTGACCTACGTGGAAAAGCACGGAAGCTATCAAACGGCCTGGGAGTATATGGGATAGGGGGGCTGCGCCCCCGTACTTTTGTAGGGGGCGTTGCCGCTGGTATTTACCTGCGGTGATCGTCGCAAGCTCCTCGGAGTTTTGTACTTTGGACTAAGGTGTGTCTAAATTTTCACTTCCTGAAAACCAAGAATTTAAGAACCTGGCGTCGTAAAGACTGGCTTACGTAACCCGCTATGCGCGTAAGTTTTTATCTAGCCGGAACCTTAACCACGAAGTAGCCGCGAAGCGAATCATTGATCCTCAGTTCTTAAAAATTTAGACACGCTCTAAGTCAGCCATCCGCCCACCCGACGCAGGAGGGGTCGCGGATCTACCTGCCGGTTGAACGAAGCCGTGTCGCGCCCGCACTGCTATGGGGATTACATTTTCTCACCCCGCACCATTCGAGGTCCATCCGGGTTCTTTCTCGCCCCAAGATAAGCCATTCAAGTGTAACGGTACAAGTTTAGCGACTCATTTTTATTCGTTTCATTGGTAAAGGCATCTCTCTCCACCCTTCGTGGCATTATGAAGCGGCGGATGTAAGGGGTAAATGTAGGGGAGCGCGCGAAAGAGACCGAGCGGATAGCGGTGGGGAGCGACGGGGCTTCAACCATTTGATCACCGGCATCCGCCCTACTCCACGGTCCTCGCACCATTTGGATCACGCCCCGTCAGCTTTAGGATAAGCAGTTGCCAGGGCAGATCGACACTTCGTTGATAGCTGCCCGCGAGGAACTCATGACACTTCGCCAGACGCGTTTGCCGGTTTCCGGTAGCTGGCAGTCCGTCTTCCCAGGTACTTTTCCTCCGCGCACGGCATACACAGACTCGATCAGGTTTGACGAAACAGCTCTCCGTACAAACGCTTCTCATTACGACGCATCAGGTCATGGAGTGCCGGTGGAATAGTGAAAACCAACTGGTAGGGAGGAACTGGGAGAAGTTCCTCGGTTCTTTTCGCCTACCATCTCTCCCGAGCAAGGGATTGGCACTTGGGGCAATGTCTGTCCCGACAACCGTTGTTGCATACGTTGGTGCAGCCACAACTGTCACGGGCACCAACATGGCCTCCCAATGCCGCCGTGCGACATTTCGTGATGGACCCCATTACCCTGGCTTGCCGCACGCTGATTCGATGTCGTTTCAGATAAGCGGGGCCGTGCAAGCGAAAACGTCGGCTAGTTCCGGCTTACCCATTGGAAAGCAAGTCTTTGGCGTGGAGAATTTGGCGATGTGTTGGTTATTAGTGAACTATAAAATAACCAAAAATATGTTACCATCCAAATAGCGTCGCCGGGGTAATTTTGAATGGATAGGCTACCTGCCGTAGGCGGTTTAGTTCAACGGTTAGTATATTAGGCTGTCCATTTTATCAGTCTTGAGCCAGTACAGGTTTTGCACTCGCTTCTTGGAGACCTCTCCCCCGGCCCGGCTATTCGTCTGGGTCCCCTTCACCCCAGCCGCCGCGGAGGAGAGGGGTGACGGGAAGTTGACATACCGTTAAATCTGTTGTGGGTAAACCTAAATAGATTAGACAGCCTAGTTAGTATATGAAGCGTAGCCTGCCGGTAGACGGCTATGATTTCATATACATTGTTAGCAAGCGTTTTCATTTTTTAAGTATTTTATTTCAATTTTCGATTTGTGGGTTGTTTTATCAATTTCAAAGCCGTTTTCAATTGAAACTGTATTTCCAAATTCATCATATTCACGTTTTATCCATTCAAGACTTTTTCCTTTATCATTTTTTCTGATATAATAAATTTGATTTCCGCTTTTGTCAGTTTGATATTCTTCTGTTTTAATAAATTTTTCGTCAATGTATAATTCCCGGATTTCAGCTAATCCTGAATAACGATATTTATTCTCTTCGGTGACTTCATTATTTGCATTTACTGTTTTGGACTTTATCAATCTTCCATTACTGTCATATTCTTTGGTCATTGTAGCATAGAGTTTTCCGTCTTTTCCAAATCTTTCTTGTATTCCAGTTTTGATATTTTCAACAGTATTATAATTGATTGTTCCTATTTCATTTTTTGAGATGTAAATAACTGTATCGTCATTTGGGTATTGTTTTTCGTACCATTCCCAAATAACGTTCTCGGCTGTAAGTTCAAGAAATTTAATTTCTCGGTTTAGTTTATCAAATTCCCATTGGTTAGAACTCTGTATGTCATTTTTATCGTCAAATTCCTTTTTTAAAATGCAGTTGTCATTAGAATCATAAACAAATTCTGAATAGAATTTCAATTGTTCGTGTTCGTCAAAAAAATCAGTTCTTTCAATAAGTCCTTTTGCATTAAATTTATTGACAAAGTGTTCTCTCACTTTTCCATTTTGTCCAATTATTTTCTGTAACTTAATTTTCATTTTTCTAATGCTTGCTAACGGTTTTGTATATGGCTCGTAGCGTGCAAATTAACAATTACTTTTTGTTTAAGCACGAGCCAAATTTTTTAATTTTATTTATTATATTTTTTCTCAATAAGCCAAATTAAAAAATTTGGCGGACTTGCAAATATACCTCAACTTCGATTAAGTAACTAACTAGCTATGAGCCATATACGTTATTGCCACACATTTTCATTCCGCTGTTCTCGGTTTATTTCTTGTAACTATTTCCTTTGCAATTTCTGCGATTTGTTTTGTTTCCTTTATGTAGGCAAGTTCAATTAGTTGCTCTAAAATTTCGTAAGCATCTAAAACATCTTCCGTACCTACATTTCCAATGTGACTTCCTTCGTTTCCAATTATTTTTAATGCCAATAAGTGATTCGCTATGTTTTTATTTTTTTTGCCATAATGTTCAATTCTCTGATGTAGAACTTTGAATTTATGGTTTTTTCCAGCGTTTGTTTTTTTCCATTTGGGTGCTTTTAAGTCATCTAAAATTAATTCGATTGAGTTTCTTATTCTGTTCGCACAAGAAGATAAATCATCGAAATAATTTGAAAAGGATAAGTTTATTTGTTCTGATACATTTGCAGGAATTTTATCAGAAAGTTTGAACAATCTCAAATTTGGATAAAAGAACTTTGGAAAATAATCTGAAAATCGGTCTTCGACTAATTGTCCGTCTGGTAATTCTTTTCCGTAAACTATGTCCTTTAAACATTGTCCACTTATTGTTACCAATTCTTTACAATCCGTATTTTTACATTGTAGAATTCCGCTGAATACGTGTTCAATTCCTTGGTCATAATTGTAGTATTCCATATGTTTTCCTGTTGGCGTAATTTCAGTCAAAATTCCATTCAGGTCTAATATTCCAACGTTACAAGTCGGACAAGGATAACTTTCCGGATTGTTATTATTAAATTTTCTTCTTGTCCAAATTTCTCTATTCATACGGTTTTTCTCAAATGTGTGGCAACGTTTAGCTACACGATGTAGCGGCGTTTAGCCGCTATGGTCGTTATAGCTGGTGTTAGTGTTCGTTTTTAATTTAAGTTTCTCATTTCCCATTGAAATTGAATGTCATTTTCATACAGTTTAATTAGCTTGACCAATAGACAAAAAGTTGATCCGTCTGGACAAACAATTGCTATCATTCCCTTTTTCAAACGTGCAAAATGACTTGGAAATCTAAAAACCAGTGGGTCTGTAATCTGAGCAAATTCCGTAGCACCAGGAGCAACTCTTACTGCTCCATTTGCACTTGATAAGTCCACGCATCCGCCGTTTGGTTGAAGAGTGTTCCAATGGATTTGAAAAGTTCTTTTATCATTTTCCGAAAATTGAACCGTTAAGCTACTTCCACTATGCACTACTGGAATCCTCCGCTTGCCTGGTCCTATAATACTGTGCAATTCTCCAAACTCGAAAGTCTCTTCTTCAACTGCTTCTCTTAATTTGCGATTGAAGAATGCAACGCTGATTTTATTCTCTAAAAGCTTTCTATATCCTTGAGCGTAAATAGTTCCATTTGGGTCTAATACTCCGATAATAGTCTCTTTTATTCCTAATCTAATGATTAGATCAGCACAAGATTCTATTTTTTGATCCTCTTGAACCGAAACGCATGGTTCAAGTGTTGTATACAAAGTGGAGTTCTCTAATTGTTCAAGGTTCAACTTTTCGATCGCAACCCTTTCAGCATGTTTTTTTCTAGATTCTCCTCTAAAGCCTGTTGCTAAAATCAATCCCTCCTTTGCAATTACAGCACCAACACGAGGGAATTCCGTGCACTTGAGGTATTCTTCAATTGCAATTTTCATAAAGTCTTTTCTAGAATAACTTTTTGTCATATTTTTTTAATGAACACCAACTGCTCGCTACCCCGCATTGCGCATACCCCACCAATCTCTCCATAGCCCCAAACATACGGCAACCACCCCAAATCTCCAAGCAATCACGCAACTCAGTTGCGCATAGCCCATTATTCTTCCAGCCGAACACGCAACTCGCAAGTCTCCAATTGCGCATAGCCTTCCAGTACCAGCCCCAATCACGCAATCCGGTTGCGCTTTAGCCCCTGATTATCGACCACTACCCGCAACTCAATCTTCCATCAAATGGTCCAGCCGGGGGTGAGGTATCGAGTAGCGAGCGTGAAACCAACACCCCAATCAATCAACAAAATCACTTCCCCTACCCTACCCCCATAAAGAGAGCCATCCCCACCCCCACGCAGCAACCCGCAAAGACCACCAAGGCAGATAAATCCCGGCAAAAAATCGGGATCAGCCCCCGCGTGAGGCGGGTGGAGGGGCCGACCTTCAGGGAGGAGACCCGGAGCGGTAGCGGAGGGGCCGAGCGGACAGCGAGCCCGGAAGACGCCGACCCCGCTCCCGTTAGGGGCGGGGACACGCCCAAACAATAATTTTAAATAGCCTGCTTTACCTGCGCTTGCCCTCCAGGCGGTCTACGTAATCGACGCTGCCGAGGCGGAAGCGGAATGGCATGCCGACGGCCCGGTCGATCTTGAGTTCGATGCGGCAGAAAAAGGCCAGGCTAGATGCGTCGAACCGGGGGGCGAGGAAATTGCTGCGCAGGGCGGGTTCATCGACGGGAACCATATATTGGTCTTCCATCGCAACCGCGGTTAAGTCAGGACTGGTCCGTGCGTAGGTGACGGACAAAGGCGCTTCCGGCGGTACCGCCCGGAGCTGCGCGGAGGCGGCGGCGGGAAGGAGTAGCAAAAGGAAAAGCGCGGTCCAGCTTCGCATTACCGGCGCTTTTTGTTGTCCTTGTAATCCCGGAAGATGAAATCGCCGAGGCCCTGGAGGGAGCTGTAGAAGGCCTTGCCGCCATTGGTTTTGGTAAACTCTTCCACGAACTGTACCAGATAGGGATCGCGGGCGATCATGAATGTAGTGACGGGAATATCCAGTTTACGCAAGCGGGCGGCCTGGTTGAGGGTGCGGTTGACGATGGCGCGGTCCAGGCCGAAGCTATTTTTGATGTACTTCTTGCCCTTCTTGATGCAGGTCGGCTTGCCGTCCGTGATCATGAAGACCTGCTTGTTCGGGTTGCGGCGGCGGCGCAACAGGTCCATGGCCAGGTCCAGTCCGGCCACCGTGTTGGTGTGGTAGGGGCCGACCTGGAGGTAGGGCAGGTCCTTGATCTGTACGGGCCAGGCATCGTTCCCGAATACAATGATATCGAGGGTGTCTTTCGGAAAGCGCGTGGTGATATACTCCGACAGTGCCATCGCCACCTTCTTGGCGGGCGTGATCCGGTCCTCGCCGTAGAGGATCATGGAGTGGCTGATGTCGATCATCAGCACCGTACTCATCTGGGCCTGGTAGTGAGTTTCGTAGACCTCCAAATCGCTCTGTTGGAGCTGGAAGTCGTCGATCCCATGGTTGATCTGCGCATTGCGCAAAGATTCGGAGATGGCAATTTTGTCCAGTGAATCACCGAACTCGAAGGGGCGCAGTTCGCTGGTGTGCTCGTCGCCCCGCCCGCTGTAGCGGGTGGAGTGGTTACCGCGCTTGGTGCGCTTGATGTCGCCGAAAATGTCGTCCAGCGCCTTTTTGCGCATTTCGGCCTCCATCTTGGCACTGGGCGTAAAGCCGGGGGCCTGGGGGTCCTTATTCTCGATATAGTTTTGGTCCATCAGGTCGCGGATAAAGTCCGCCATCGAGTACTCGTCATTAGTCAGGCCGTACTGCTTGTCCAGTTCGGTCAACCAACTCAGGGCCTCACTCACATCGCCGCTGGTATGGACGAGGAGTTCCTGGAAGAGTTTGAGCAGTCGCTCAAAGGGCGGGGCATCGTCCTCGCCGGGTATGTAGTTGCGGTAGCGCCATCCGATCATGGGGGTAAAACAGGCGGCGGGGCGGATGGTTGTGGAGTGGGGTTACCAGTGCGTGGTATTCGTATTATCGTAATTCGTCATAATTTTTGCTCCAGTTGATGCGTGGAAAATCTTATGAGCTACAGTAAGGCTTTTTGCATTAAGAGCGTGTCTAAATCATAGGGCTTGCCACCATATAGGGGGAGATTACAGGACTTGTGGGTCGGCCCACCAAGATAGCCCCGGAGATAGCTGCCATCCCGTTTGATCTAATAAACATCACCCCCCCAAACCGCGCTATAGAAAGGACCCACCATCCACCAACTAACTTTTTGCCCCCATGCGCACCGTTTACCTCCTCTCCCTCGCCCTTTTACTGTTTCTCCTGCCCCGTGAAATCAGTGCGCAATTCAGCCCCATCGCGCCGCTGGTGGACCTCAACCTCGGGCCGGGCAGTTCCGACCCGGAGGATTTGTTTGATTTCGACGGCAACCTGCTCTTTACGGCCGACCCCGATTCGCTGGACCGGGGTCTCTACCTTAGTTCCGGCAGCATGGGGGAGACCGTTCGGCTGGCAACGATTAACCAGGATACCTTTTTCAATGATGGAGATGCGGACCCGAAATTTTACACCGTCTTTCAGAATGCGGTCTATTTTGCCGCTACCAATTTTCTTAACGGCCGCGAACTGTGGCGCACCGACGGCACTCCCGACGGTACCAGCCTCTTCCTGGACCTGCGGCCCGGAGAACTGAGCGGCAACCCCACCAACCTGACCGTATTTGCTGACCAGTTGTGGTTCGTGGCGGACGATATGGATGGCACGCGACGGCTATTCAACAGCAACGGTAGTGTGCAGAGTACCGAACAATTCTCCGTCCTTGACCTGAGCGGTACCGGCAGCGGCAATCTGTTTGTTCTGGATACCCTCCTTTACTTTACGGCAGCCGGGGGCGAAACCAATCAAAGGGAACTGTGGCGTACCGACGGCACGGCGAGCGGAACGTTTGCGGTAACTGATTTCGGCGGCACGGGTGATCCGGCGGATTTTTTCAGCTACCAGGGGCTGCTTTATTTTAGTGCCGAAGATGACATGACGGGCCGGGAACTATACCGGACCAGCGGTAGCAGCGTGGTAGCCACCGAGCTGGTGCGCGACCTGAACGCGGGCGGCGGCTCATCCGAGCCGAGAGACTTTTTTACGGCGGGAGGTCTGCTGTTTTTCACGGCCGACGACCCATTAGCGGGCGGGCGGGAACTCTATACTTCCAATGGAACTACGGAGGGCACCCAACTCTATATCGATCTCAATATCAACGGCAGTTCCGACCCCACCGGATTTACGGCATTTAACGATGATTATGTCGTGTTCTCCGCCCAACGATCCACTACCGGCCGCGAATTGGTAGCTCTTTCCGCCCTGGATGCCGGAGGTGATCCGGATAACGTGACTTTTGAATTTTTGGACATTGCGGAAGGGGAGACAAGCAGTAACCCCCGTGACTTTGTGTCCACCGGTCAGGATATTTACTTTACCGCTACCACCCCGGAAGAGGGTCGTGAATTATACCGCTTTACGCCCAGCGATGCGGCAGTGTTGCCCACCCGCATCACCAGTGTCCCCGGCGGCCCCGAAGACGGCGACCCCCGGGAACTAATTCTGGTAGATGGAACACTTTACTTTGTTCTGACCAATGCCGCCAACGGCCGCGAGATATTCATTTTACCGGTATCCACGGCGCAGATCGAGGTATTTACCGTACTCGACGACCTGAGATCCGGCGACACGCTGAATGTGGGGACTACCAACGTAGGTTTGAGTACCCAGTTGACCCTGTTCCTGGGTAACAGCGGCGATGCTAACCTGACCATCTTTAGTCAGGAGGTATCGGGGGATACGTCCCTGTTCAACCTCGGGCCGGAAGATGAGGACGATAATATCTTTTCCATCGGTCAGGATACCGTTAACGTTGCGGCCACCTTCACCCCACAGGAGGCCGGCGTTTACACGGCTACCTACCGTTTGCTCTCCAGCTCGGTCGAGGACCGTACGTTTCTCCTCACGCTGCGGGGAACGGCCCTTCCCGGCTTTCGCAAATTGGGTGCCCGCCTGCTCCGGGACGACTCGGAACTGCCTACCGAAGGAGGCGCGGTAGGTTTTGACGAGGTGAGTATCGGAAGTGATTCGCTGATCCGAATTGAACTGGCCAATCGGGGTAGCCTGCCAATCGTGCTGGGTTTAGTACAATTGACTGACCCTACTGCCTTTTCGATCAATACCCTGATGGATACCCTGCGCACGGGCGAACGCGATACGTTGGAGATCATCTTTACCCCCACGGATAAGTTGTTGTACACTACCCAATTCACCGTAGAAACCGATTCGACCGACACCTTTTTCAGTATTCAGTTTACCGGCACCGGTGTCGATCCCGTAGCTACGGTAGACCTACTGGAGCGCGGCGGCCGGGTGTTTCCCAACCCCGCTACCGATCGGGTTCGTCTGGAACTACCCACTGCAACCGGTGCAAATGCCCAACTTAGTATTATCGGCCCGATGGGGCGGGTGCTACGCCGGATGAATGCGGGTAACCGGGCGGTTGCCGAGATCAGTCTGGCCGATCTGCCGGCGGGTTGGTATACGTTGCGGCTGGAGGATGCGGGGGAAGTGCTGGCGGCTCGGGTGATGAAGCGTTAAGGGCGCGGCTACCCCCTACCCCTGCGTGAGGCACCTGGAGGGGCGACAGCGTGCGCAGCACCGAGCGAACAGCGAAGCCCGGAAGACGCCGACCCTGACGTGAGGAAGGGGCACGCCCGAAGCATTTGCGGCAGCTAGTAGTTAACCACAATCTCCTATTTCGCTCCTCCGTTGCATCATTTGCTGCGCCGAAACCTCCATTCAGTAAGCAGTCCAGGCGGATGTTCATCGGGGGCGTCGACGGAAAGTTTTCTGTCACCGCAATATCACCAACTTCCCCACTCCGCCCTCGAAATACTGATCCAGTGCCGTACCGCGCCGCTCCACCTGATTGCCGCCGGCATCGCGGATATCGATTTGGTAGAAATAGACGCCGTTGGCCAGGCGATCGCCGTATCGGTCGGTACCGTCCCAGCTGAGGGGGGTTTGATGGCGACCGATCTCGAGGGGGCCGAGGTCCTGCTCGGTGAGGGTGCGGACCACGCGGCCGGAGACGGTAAGGATGCGAATTTGGTAGCGTTCGGGCGGGACCTCGCCGGTGAGTTCATAAACGAAGAAGGTGCGCGTGCTGAAGGGGTTGGGATAGTTGACGAGCTGCGAGATCGTGAGCGCATTAATGACCTCGAATCGAACGGCATAGCTCAGTTGGCCGGCGGAATTACCGCGCACGTCACGAGCCTCGATCTGGAGTTCATAGGTGCCGTCCTGCGGGAATTGGGCGGCGTAGCGGATGCGGGCGCGGTTATCGGACGAGGAGGCAGCGGGCAAGAATTCCAGGCCGGGATCGGTGAGGGCCAGGGGGACGGTTTGGCCGTCGGGGTAGCGGATACGGAGGGTAAACAGCTCGGGGTTGTCGAGGAGGAGAAACTCGTTTTCGTCGCGTAGCTCGATCTCGATGCGGGGGCGGGCGGAAACCAGGTCGCCGTCGTTAATGGTGCGGCCGTCGAAGGTGACCAGCACGGTGGGATTGACACGGTCCACGTTGAGGGTGGTACGGACCTGGAGGCTGTTGTTGGCGTAGGTCTGCTCCAGGAAGGTGCGGGCGGGATTGATCTCCAGCAGTAATTGGGTATTGGAAGAGATTTCAGCCGTGGGGAGTTCCAGATCGAAGTGCAGCGTATCGCGGGCGGGCAGGGCGGCGCGGCGCTCGGTTCGCTGGGTCAGCAGGCCGCCGGATTGATCGAGGAGACGGGCCGATAGGTCGATACTGTCCGCGACGGCAATGGGCGTGGGGTTGGCCACCGCGATGCCCAGGCGGTAGGTTTCTCCCTGCGTGAGCGTATCGGCGGGAAGCCGGAGGTAGGTGCCGCTGTCGAACAGCAGATCGGGGGCGGGCTGGTGGTTAAGGTGGATATAGTCCAGTTGGGGCGCGGCGGGAATGTCCATTGCGTCGGCAAAGCGGGCAGTGACCCGCAAGTAGGGATAAGTGGCGGCGTCGATACCGGAAAGGTCCAGTGTACCGGGGGCGTCCGAACTGCGAAGTAGCACCGGACTATCGTCCGGCGCGAAGCCGTAAACATCAAGTTTCATGCTATCGCCCGCTTGCAACCGCGCCCGCCAACGCAGGTCCGTCCACGCCCGCGCCGGACCGAGTTTAGCCGATTGGTAGGTGCCCGTATTGAACCGTCGCGGCAGGAAAGTTTCGGCATTGATCGTCTCCGAAGGGTCGGCGGCGATGATCTCGTTTTTGGGTTCCACGCCCTTGCGGTATACAAAAATATAGGGCAGGCGGTCGTTATCGATCAGTTCGCGGGTTTCGGTGGCTCCCTGGGCTTCCAGTACATTGAAAATATTCATGCCGCCCAGTAGCAGCGAATCCGCCGCCCATTCCTGCGCGTACACGCGGGAGTCAGGAAATTTGAGGGTCGTCCAGACAAAAACGTTCCAGCCTGCGGGCACTACGTCTTCCACGAACTCGATAAAATTAGCACGCTGGGCCGTCGTCTGCGTAGGAAAAGCGAACACCCGGCTGCCGCCGGTGGGCACGCCGTAGTCGCCCGCCGCGAAACCCTGTCCGGGTTCGGGATTGAGCCAGGTCGCGTCGGCCAGGATGGGGTTGACCACCACTACGGCCAGTCCTTCGTTCAGGAAGTTGTAGGGGCGGATGGACCCCGCCAGGCTCTCGCTATTGTACACCCACCCCGGCCGGTCGTCAGACTCGAACACCTTGTTCTTGACCCGGATACTGATGCGCAGGGCATCGAATTCCCAGCCGGTGGTATCGTTGTGGACCAGTTGAAATCTATCGCCTGTTGCCCACTGGCCGCCGTGACTTTGACCCAGCCCCGGCTGGCCGGATGACAGGTAGGTAAAACTCCGCGTCTCCCACAGGTAGGTGCCGGCCACGGTTTGGCTGCTGTCGGGGCTGATGCGCCAGTAGTAGACGGTGCTGTCCCGGTAGACTAGATTGGGGGTCCATTCGATCAGACCGCGTGTCTCGATCTCGGTCGTTATTAATGGACTATTGAAGGTGCTGCTCGTATCCATCTCCAGGCGGTAGCGCCGGGCCGGACTCAGAGGATCGCTGGGCGATGCGGTCAGGGTGGGCGCGGCGGTCAGCAGAGCGTTATCGTAGGGGTAAACCGGTTGGGCGGTGCTGGCGGCCACCAGGTAGGGCAGTCCGGTAGCGGTGCCGGCGGCGTTGCGCAGTTCGTTGTTCAGTTCGGCGGCGGGCGCGGGCAATTCGGCCACCTCGTCGGCCGCGTCCACGGTGGCCAGCAGGGTATTCAGGCCCACCGAAGCCGCGCCTCCCACGGGCAAGTTCACGTTTAGCTCGGTCGCATAAGCGGGCGCGGCCACGCGCACGCGGCCCAGATCGACAACCGTGCCGCCGGGATTCCGTTGGCGAAACTGAACGTCCAGGCTATCCGCAGTGCCCTTGCTGCCAATGTTCTTCAGGTCGATGGTCAGCCGGAAACTGTCACGGTCGGCCGTTAGCTGGTCGGGGCTGAAACGGGCCGTGGCGGGGTCCAGCACGTAGTCGGGTCCCGGCCGGGGATGCAGGCGGATGGCGGGGTCGCCCTGCAAACTATATTGTTGTAGCAGGGTCTGGGTCTGGAAGCCACCGAAATCGCGCATGGCAAAAATCGTCTGCCGCAAGATCTCCCCGATCCCTTCGCCGTACTGCTCGCCGCCCGCCTGGGTATAAAACTGCCGCCCTAGACTACCCAGGCTGCCCACGTAACCGATTCCCCGCGCCGCACCGAAGGCAATGGCACCATATTCGGGCAGGAAGATGAACCGCTCACCGATACCCCGCACGGGGCCGAACATATTGCCGCTGTAACAGCCCAGCGAGAGCAGTAGCGGTGTCTTGCTGCGGTTAACGTAGTTGTCGAAATTGTCGATGTTGATGTCAAAGGTTCCCGGACTGGAGTGCCCGAAAAAGGTCATGATGGTGCTGCCCTCGTTCACCCGCTGGAAGATCGATTCCGAGATACTCAGTTCGATGGCGTCCGTGCTGCGCTTGTAGAACGAGGTTACATTGCCGCCGAAGCGGTTATTCTCGATCACGTTCTCCATAAACTCCAACTGAAAGCGGATCGACTGCTGCTCGGCCGCGTTGCCACCACCGCCCAGGTGAATGATTTGCTTGGTCCAGTCGCGCTCGGCCAGGGTCTGTGGATTGTCGCGGTTGGCCTCGAACTGGCGCACCTTGTCCAGATAGATCGGCACGTCGGCGGGCGCGATAGCGGTTAGCCGGCCGGTGGCCAGTCCGGGCGTGGGTTCGCCCAGCTCGGCGGTCAGCAGGTTGTCCGTGGCCGGATAACCGAAACTGGGCACGAAGGCCACTTCACTATTAGCGGCCACTTGTTCGTTGGTACGCAGGTCGCGGTACTCGCGGCCCTTGCCCAGCAGCAACAAAAACTTGAGCGATGGGGCATAGGTCCGCGCCTCCGCCACGTAATTACGGATCGCCTGCGGGTGCCGCCGCAGGCCGTAGCCGTGCGAGTCGTACAGGTCTTCCACGTCCACCACCCGCACCCGGTAGCCGCCGCCCGCCGCCGATCTGCGGTAGTCGGCATAGGTTGCCACCTGGTCGTTTCCTGTACGCAAGCGGCGGCTGGTCACCACCAGATAATCAAAATCCTCCTGCGCCGCCGGGCGCGGCTGCACGGCCGCCGCCGCCGCAGGCACCGCACCCGTACCCGCACGCACCAGCAAGTATTCGTGTTCCTCCGCCGTGGCGGGCAACATGAAATCCGCCGTCTCTCCCGTCAGCCGCAGGCCCGCAGTCAGGTCATACAATTCGGCCGTTCCCGTTCCGCCCAGCTCACTCACGATCAGGCGGCGCGCGCCGCCGGCGGGCAGGTAAAAGCGCAGTTCGCTCGCCCCCTGCGCCGTCGGCAGGGCCGGATAGACGGCCCGCACGTAAGCCAGGGCCGCTTTATCGCGGTCACCCGCCGTGCCCTTTAGCTGCAACTCCACGGCGGCCCCGCTCCCGCCGGTCTGCGCACTTATTTCTTGCACCGACCAGCCCGAGCCGGTCACGGTTTCCATCACCGTGCCGTTCAGCCGCATTTCCTGCGCATGCTCATCGAAACCCAGCGCAAAGCGGGCAGTCACGTCCACCGTTTCACCGATCGCGTAACCCGGAAGAGGTACCGTAGCCGTAGTGGTAGTGTTGCCGTCAAACGATAATAAATCATTTTCACTCCGTCCGGCAAATCCTTCCGCCGGTTCATAATTCGAGTAGTAGATCGAAATACCCGGGTTAACGCGCAAAAATTGCTTGATCGGATACTCCCCAAAAATCGTCAGGGCCTGCCGTGTCACCCTGTTTATCGCCGTTCCTGCAGGTGCATTAGCAATGGTCTCAAACCGCCGCCCCGGCCCGGCATCCGCGGCGGCCACGCTTAAATAATAAGCCGCCGTATCGGTATACAGACTATATTCAGGATTCAGCAGGTCCGTCTCCGGGTTTTCGTACAGATAGCGGTCCATTTCCGCCCGGTTTCGGCGGCCGTAAAAATACAGGCCCTCGTCCGTCACTTGCAGGGGCATTTCCGCCCCCGCATGGTGCAAACGCCACTGCGCGGCGGGCGTATTTTCCAGCGTCCAGCCCCCCAGGGCCAGTTCCGCCGCCCCGATTCGGTACCAGCCGTCGGCGGTCACGTCCAGCCGCACATGGGTCCCCTCCGCACTCAGCCACTCATCGCCGTACACCGTCGCGCCCGCTTCATTCGTCATTTGGGCGGTCAGCAAGCCGGGAAAAAGCAGTAATAGAAAGTAGATCAGACGCATATTATCAGTAGATTATCCGGGTCAAAATTACAACGGCGGCGTGGCAAATCACTCTTCGTTGCGCATCTCTAACGTCGCCGGGGCGTAGAAAGTGGAGTTAGGCGTGGTGGGGTGTCTGACCTCCGGTCGTGCAGTACCCACACCATTATCGTCTACCATTGCTTTCATCCACGGTTACCACTGGTTTGGGCGTGTCCCCGGCCAATGGCCGGGGCCGGTCCCTTGCGGGCTTCGCTGTTCGCTCGGTGCTGCGCACTGCCTTGTTCCGGGCAGGGGCAAGCCCCGCCCCTACACGCGGACACCCTCCAGGCACCTCACGCAGGTCGCTTCGCCAACCATGCTATACCACTATGACAATTATTTGTTTAGGCCGTCCAGCCCATCAGGCTTGGACTAATACAGGTTTTGCACTCGCTTCCTGGAGACTTCTCCCCCGGCCCGGCAATCGTTTGGGTCCCGTTCGCTTCGCGGCTACTTCGTGGTGACCCCAGCCGCCGCAGAGGAGAAGAGGGGTGATGGGAAGTGGACATACCGTTATAACGGTAGTTTGGGCCGTCCAGTCCATCAGGCTTGGACCAATACAGGTTTTGCACTCGTTTCCTGGAGACCTCATCCCCCGGCCCGGCTATTCATCTGGGTCCTCTCAACCTTCACCATAGCAGAGGAGAGGGGTGACGGAAGTTGACATACCGTTGAAACAGTAGTGGGTAAATCTAAATAGATTAGACAGCCTAGTTGCAGGTTGTCCGGATTGTAGGGTAATTCAGATGAACAGCATCGGAGAAGCTCTGAAGTTCGGCCCATCAGTGTTTTTTTCACGCATTCACCCGCATGAGTCGGCCGTTTCACGGGTCCGAAAAATGCCGCATTCGTGCTAGACTTACTGCGTCGGACATCGATCACGCCCATTTATAATAACCTGTCTGTCAGTAAATTGAGAACTGAAGGGCAAGTTAAGTATGTGAGCCTCATCTTCTTGCGTACGTATCACCTTTACAACTCATTGATTGTCACCAACGCAACAAGTCTATTATTTTCTCAAATTTGAGAAGATGGCTCAAGGTCCCCAAGTGGGAGGGAACCCACCCAGGCCGCCACCGCCGACCTCCCTTGCCCCGTTTCCGGCTCACCGGGCAAACCGGTTGCCTTTCTTGCGGGGCCGCTGGGCCGCAAAAAGCCTATTGATTGAGGACCGTTTTCTTCAAAGCGCGGGCATGCCTGGCGCAAACGTGTACAAAACACGAGTGCTACCGGTTGCGCCGAGAGCGAACGGTCAGTAAAACTATGTTGATTGCTTCGGGTAGCGGACCGTCATCGCGGCCGTGTTGCTACCCCCAGGAGGAACGTCCGCGATGAGCATTGGACGGTCCAGTCTATTTGAGTTCAAGTGAAGCGGCCCTGATCCGACCGGGTTTCACCCACCATTTTTGTGCTGCCTTGTATCAGTGCAGAGAACCGGCACCAAGGCCGGTAGAGGGCAAAGATAGTACTATTGTTTGATTACGCAGCAAAAATTCATTTTTTGTTTAAAGTTTAAACTCGCAACTTGCTCGCCGGCTTGCTTCGTTCTACGGGACTGATTGCGCATTCGCACAACCGGTGTGGGTGTCGGGATCCAATCTGCAATCGGCGTCGGGACCTAATGAAAAAGGCCGAACCCCGTACCACTACGAGATTCGACCTTTTTTTGGAGAAAAAAGAACGTGGATTACTCCCCTTCATTCCCTCCATCGTTACCTGCGGGGCTTCTCTAAATCACAAAGCGATTTGTCGAGGTCACTCCTTGAAACCCTTACGGCTTCACGTCCTTTTCCGATTTCGCGAAATCGCCGGCTTTGATGAAGATCATTTTGCTCAGATCGAGGTTTTTCTTCATCGCGGCGTTGATGTCGGCGACGGAGAGGGCCATGATCTTTTCTTCCATCTTCTTGTCCCAGGCGAAAGTACGGCCCAGGTAAGCCTGATTCTGGAGGGTGCCGGCCAGGCGGTTATCCTGGGCGCGGGAGACTTGCATGGACTGGATGAAGCCGTCGCGGGCGGCGGCCAGTTCCTCGGCAGTGAAACCTTCCTTACGGACCCGCTCGATCTCCTCGCGGAACGCCTTTTCCAGGGCCTCGCGGTTTTCGGGGGCGTAAATGGCGTAGGCGCGGAAAGTGGCGTTCGCATCCTCATCTTGGGCGGAGAAGCTGGAACCGACACCGTAGCTTAGACCGTCTTGCTGACGGATGCGGGTAGCGAGACGGGAGTTCAGGAAACCGCCGCCGAGCATGTAGTTACCCAGCATCATGGCGGGGTAGTCGGCATCGTCCTTGTTCATGGGAAAAGTCTGGGCGGCCAGAAACATGGCGTTAGCTTTATCGGGCGTTTCGAATTTGACATCCTCGCCCTTCACGGCAATGTGCTTGTTCTCGATCCGCTGGTATTTGGCGGGGCTTTTCCAGTCGCCGAAGTTACGCTCGATGGCTTCCTTGGTAACGGCTGGATCGAAATCTCCGGAAATACCGACCGACAGGTTGGAGGCACCGTAGAAATCCGCGTAGAATTTCTTGATCTCTTCCAGCTTCACGGCCTTGGTCCGTTCGAGTTGCTCATCGAAGGTCGTTTCGTAATCGGGGTGATCCTTGGGCAGGGGGTTGAGTTTGCGCGATAGTTCCGTAAAGGCGATATCGCGGGGTTCGGACCGCGATTCCTCGATACGGGCGATTTGCTCTTTTCGCATCGTTTCCAGTTCTTCGGCGGGGAAGGTGGGGTTGCGCATGATCTCGCCCACCAGGTCGATAACGGCCGGCAGTTGCTCGCGCTCGGTTTCAATGTAGGCGTAGGAACCGTCGGGGCCGCCGCCCAGAAAAACGCGGGCCTTCAGTTCATCCAGTTTGTCCTGAATCTGCTGGCGGGTGTATTTCTTGCTACCCATCATTAGCATCGAACCGGCCATGTCACCGGCTTCTTTGCGCCCCCGGAGTGAGGCCAGGTCGCCCCAGTCGAAACTGAGTAGGGCCACCACGGCGTCGCCGCGGGTTTCCTTGGGAACGAAGGAATACTTGATATTGCCGGCCATCTTGCCCCGCTGGGCACGGGCGTCGATGTTGTCGTAAGTGGGGTCGAAGGCTTCGCCTTCGGCAACGGCGGCGCGGCCTTCGTAGCCTTCTACCAGAGCGGCCACGTCAACCTTATTGGGTATCTCGGAGCGGTCCGGTTCGGCGGTGGGGATGAAGCGGCCGATGGTACGGTTTTGCTGCTTGAAGTATTTGTTAGCCACGTCGAGCACTTGCTCCGGGGTGACGGCTTCCAGGCGGTCGCGGTAGATAAAGGCCAGTCGCCAGTCTCCCTGGGCGATGTATTCGCTCATGGCCAGACCGAAGCGGTCACTCTGGCGCAGGTTCAGGTTGAAATTTTTGAGCAGGCGGTCCTTGGCGCGCTTGACTTCTTCCTCGGTGGGCGGGTTCAACTTCACGCTGTCGATGGCGGCCAGCAGGGCGGCCTCGGCCAGGGAGGCGTCATCGTCCTTGAGTACATCCACGTTGAAGAGCGCGAAACCGGGTTCGGCCAGTTCGGCAGCCCAGCCCCACTGCGAGCTACCGAGACCGGTCTCGACGACCGACTTGTAAATACGGCCGCCGGGTTCGCTGGTCAGTACTTCTACCAGTACCTCGGTAGGCACGTAGTCTACGTGTGAGCCGGGTGGAATATGATAAGCGGCCTGTACGAGTTGCACATCGCCGGTGCGGCGGAGTTCCGCGAAACGCTCGCCGTCCTGAATGGGATCGCGGGTATAGGTTTCGTAGAGTTTACGCTCGGGGGCGGGGATTTTGCCGAACTTCTCGTTGATGAGTTTAAGCGTGCTCTCGGGTTCGACGGCACCGGCCACGATGAGGGTGGCATTATCGGGCTGGTAGTACTTACGGTAGAAATCCTGGAGGCGGCCGATGGGCACGTTTTCCAGGTCGGCGCGGGAGCCGATGGTCGATTTTCCGTAGTTGTGCCACAGGAACATGGTAGAGAGCACACGCTCCATCAGTACACTGGTGGGGCTGTTCTCGCCCGACTCGAACTCGTTGCGCACGACGGTCATTTCGCTGTCGAGGTCTTTCTTGGCGATAAAACTGTTGACCATCCGGTCGGCTTCAAGATCGAGTGCCCAGTCGAGGTTTTTCTCGGAGGCGGCGAAGGTCTCGAAGTAGTTGGTCCGGTCATACCAGGTACTACCATTGGGCCGCGCACCGTGTTCGGTGAGTTCTTGGGGGATATTGGGGTGATCGGGCGTGCCTTTGAACACCAGGTGCTCTAATAGGTGAGCCATGCCGGTTTCGCCGTAACCCTCGTGGCGTGAACCAACGTGGTAGGTAACATTGACCGTAACGGTCGGCTTGGAGGGGTCGGGAAAGAGGAGCACCTGCAGTCCGTTATCCAAACGGTATTCGGTGATGCCTTCCACGGAAGAAAGCTGCTTTACGCCCTCGGGAAGGGTCATTTTGTCCTGGGCACGCAGGCCGGAGAAGGCCAGGAGCGGCAACAGGAGCAGGAGGTAAAAACGGTTTAATCTGGTTTTCATCAAACAGGGTTGGATTGTGGGTGCCGATAATGGGGCATCCGGGTGAAAATATGGGGAACAATACTCTTAAAAACGATTAATATTTAGTCAGGTTGCTTTCGTCAAAGTTTTCACTTGCTGCGGCAGGCCATCGCCCCGGCACGACTAGTCGTTTGCCTCCCCGTAATACCGAGCGTTGCGGGAGGTGGGAAATGTGTACACGCAGGCTTGGTCTAACGTACAAACTTCGGGAAGCTTGCGACGATTACTGCGGCTAAAAATACCCGCATACGCAGTACGCCGGCAAAATAACGGGGGCATAAGCTCCCCCGCGTGAGGTGCCTGGAGGGTTTAGTGCGGCAGCACCGAGCGAACAGCGAAGCCCGGAAGGGACCGACGGCGGCCTACGGCCGCCGGCACGCCCGAATAACGCTAGTACCCCCGAAAAGCCACCACCTACGACGCATTTCGTACAAGCCACTAAAGTAGGGATTTCAGCGCAGACGAACTGTTAACGGCCGTGATGATTGACACAAACGTGAAATTAACGTCGGTTTGGCATCAATGCGGCGGCGAGGGCCTATCTTGCCGGCCATGAAAGCAACCGCCGCCGAAATCAAGAAAAACGACCCGCGCATCCTCAATGGCTGGGCGCTGTTCGATTGGGCCAATTCCGCCTTTGCCCTGGTGATCAGCGTGGCCGTTTTCCCCGGTTATTTTGAAACCGTCGTCGCCGATCAGGTGCGTATTTTGGGCTGGGAAATATCCAGTAGCAGCCTACTAACTTTTACCATCAGCCTGTCTTACCTGCTGATTGCGGCGGCCTCGCCTTTCCTGTCGGGCATTTCCGATTACGGGGGGCGGCGCAAGGGTTTTCTCAAACTTTTCACCACCGCGGGCGGCGTGGCCTGCCTGTTTCTGTACTTTTTTACCGGCACCGAAACGCTCTGGATCGGCCTGCCGGCCTTTATGATCGGCCTGATCGGCTTTGCCGGCGGCCTGGTGTTTTACAATTCTTTTCTGCCCCTGATCGCTACCGAAGACCGTTACGATAGCGTGAGCGCGCGCGGCTTCGCGATGGGCTATATCGGTAGCGTTTTGCTGCTGATCGTTAATCTGGCGATGCTGCAATTTCCGGCCTCTTTCGGGCTACCGGAGGCCAGCACCCTGCCCGCCCGCCTCAGTTTCGTGAGCGTGGGGGTGTGGTGGCTGGTGTTTGCGAGTATCTCGCTGGCGAGGTTGCCGAACGACGAGCGCAAGGCCGGTCCGCTGGCCGAACTGGCCGGCCACGGTTGGCAGGAACTGGTAAAAATCTGGCACAATTTGCAGGGCATGAGTCAGGCCAAGCGTTTCTTGCTGGCCTTTTTCTGTTACAGCGCGGGCGTGCAAACCGTGTTGTTACTGGCCAGTCTGTTCGGTAGCCGCGAACTGGGTTTTGAGACCTCGGAGCTGATCGTGGTGGTGCTGATTCTGCAGATCGTCGCCATCGGCGGGGCCTACCTGTTTTCGTTCATTTCAAAGTTGCGCGGTAATATTTTCAGCCTGCTGGTGTGTCTGGGCATCTGGCTGGTGATTTGCGTACTGGCTTATTTCGTGCAGGGCAAAACCTCTTTCTACGCCGTGGCCGGTGCCGTGGGGCTGGTGATGGGCGGCGTGCAGTCGATGTCGCGCTCGACCTACAGTAAATTTCTGCCGGAGAACACGCCGGATACGGCCAGTTATTTCAGTTTTTATGACGTGCTGGAAAAAGTTTCCATCGTACTGGGCACCTTCCTATTCGGCCTGCTGGACGTAATTACGGGCAGTATGCGGCTGAGTATGCTGATGCTGGCGGTGTTCTTCGTGGGCGGGATGATTTTGCTGGGGGGGATCAAGATGTCCGGTAAACGAACACGGCAAAATCGCAAAGGTATTTTGGATGCCGATTTAAACTAAATCTTCAACTGATTTCTTTACTTGCTCTTCTCCTCCCTTCTCTTTCTTCTTCTTTACCTGCCCCTGGTGGTCGTCCTCTCCCTGCCGGGCAACCGGCGGTGGCAAAACGGGTGGTTGCTGTTCGCCAGCCTGTTATTTCACGCCTGGGGTGGGTTCAGCTACACCTTATTACTGTGGGCGAGCATCGGTTTCAATTTCCTGCTGGGGCGGCGGATCGAACGGGAGCAGACGGCCGGACGGGCGGCTAAAAAAACCCTCTGGCTGGGCGTGGGCCTGAACCTGGGCCTGCTGGTCGTTTTCAAGTACACCGTCTTTTTCGGCGAGAACGTGAATGCGCTGCTGCAACTGACGCGCATCCCGCCCTTCGAGCTACCGCGCATCGCGCTGCCGCTGGGCATCAGCTTTTATACCTTTCAGGGACTGAGCTATCTCATCGACGTGTACCGGGGCGAGGTACGGGCGCAAGCTTCGCTTGCGCGCCTGGGGCTTTTCATCAGCTTTTTCCCGCAACTGATTGCCGGGCCGATCGTGCGCTACCGGACCTTCGTGGATCAGCTCACCGAACGGGTAAGGAGTTGGGACCGGTTTGCGGCCGGTACCGAACGATTCATCTGGGGGCTGAGTAAAAAGGTGCTGCTGGCTAACAATTTCGGCCGCGTGGCCGACGAGCTGTTCGCCCTCGATAGCGGATCGCTCTCGCCCGCCGCCGCCTGGACAGGGCTGCTGTGCTATTCGTTGCAGATTTACTACGATTTTAGCGGTTACAGCGACATGGCCATCGGCCTGGGGCGGCTCTTCGGTTTCGAGTTGCCGGAAAATTTTAACTACCCTTACGCCGCCCGGTCGGTACGCGACTTCTGGCGGCGGTGGCACATCACCCTCGGGGCGTGGTTTCGCGACTACGTTTACCTGCCGCTGGGCGGCAGCCGGGTGGGCAGCGGGCGCACCTACCGCAATTTGCTGATCGTATTCGTCCTCACCGGCCTGTGGCACGGGGCGGCGTGGACCTTCCTGCTCTGGGGCCTCTGGCACGGCGCGTGTATCGTGGCCGAACGGCGGCTGGGGCCGCCGCCGCCGGGCGGCGGCGGGCGGCTGCGGCGGGCGGCGGCTCACCTGTATCTGCCCCTGTCGGTGGGTCTGGCGTGGGTGCTGTTTCGGTCCGAAAGCCTGGGACAGGCCGTGAATTATTACGCCGCCCTGCTGGGCGGCGCGGCCACGCCGCAGCCCTTCGACTGGGCGGGCCATGCCAACACCGAACTCTACGGAGCACTGTTTATCGGCCTGCTGGGCTGCACCACGGTGGCGGGCCGGGCGGGTGAGTGGGTGCTAAATTGGGCGGGGCGGTCGGTTTTGCGAACCGAATTAGCGGGGCTGATCCGCCTCGGCGTCTCGCTGTTCCTGCTCACGTACTGCTTGCTCGAACTAAGCGTTGATGCCTACAACCCCTTCATCT
The DNA here is from genome assembly GCA_963710215.1 of Lewinellaceae bacterium. Classification (GTDB taxonomy): domain Bacteria; phylum Bacteroidota; class Bacteroidia; order Chitinophagales; family Saprospiraceae; genus Neolewinella. The sequence goes on from CAVPZP010000067.1 coordinate 30,474, forward strand.
ATTTCCGATTTTGATGGATCGCCCGCTCCCTTCCCGCCTCCTTCGTTACGGCCTGCCCGTGCTCGTTTTCGGTCTCCTGCTCCTGCGGCTGGCGGACAGTCGCCTACACCTGCTACCCGCCACCGCGCCCCTGCAAGAGCAACGGGCCTTGGCCCCACTGCCGAAACTGGAACTCGACTACCTGGACGGCTTCCCACCCCAGACCGATGCCTGGTTTAACGACCATTTTTACGGTCGCGCCTGGCTGGTCCGCACCCGCCGCCGCATCGACCTGGCGAGCGGCAAACTGCCCCGGTTGGAGGACAAGACCGTTATCGGCAGATATGGCTGGTTCTTCAAGGGCGGCCTGCAAATGGAACTTTACCGGGGCACCTACCCCCTAAGGCCCGAGCAACTGACCGAACTGGTAGACGAACTGAACCGCCGCCGAGAAGCGGTAGAGGTGCTGGGCGGCCGCTATTATTTAGCCATCGCGCCGCTCAAACATCACGTGTATACCCAATTTCTACCGGAAAACGCCCGCCAACTAAGCAGCCAATTCGCCGCCCGCCGCCTGCTGGATGCGCTGGCCGCCGACGGCCGGGTAGCCTGCATCGACCTCCACCGGCCCCTCCAAAATTACCGGACCGACCACCCACATAGCGATACGCTCCTTTATTTTCGTACCGACCACCACTGGACCAATCTCGCCGGCCTCATCGCTACCCGCACCATCGTGGATCGGCTGCGCGAGGATTTCCCCGCCATCCCGCCCTTCCGGCGCGAAGATTACCGCATCGAACTAAAAAAGTGGCCCGGCATGACCCTCGCCAAAATGGCCGGACTGGAAGACCGCACCACCGATCAGGGCAGCGTCCTGCACCCCACCCACCGCTGGCGGGCCGATTCCATCCCCCGCCCGGAACTGCCGCGCCCCCCCGGCTTCGCTTTCCCGCAGGAATACGTTTTTGATTACCGCCAACCCGGTCGGCCGGATTTACCCACTATCTTTGTCAATCGTGAAAGCTTCGGGCAAAATCTCGTCCTGCCGCTCAGCGATTTTTTCTCCCGCAGTTTTTACCTCTTCAATGGCTGGGAACATCAACTCAACCTGACCGATTACGAGCGCGAGGGCGGCGATATTTACCTGGAACTCATCTGGGAAGGCCTGCTGCCCAACCTACTCCGCAACAAGCCGGACGACGGGAGATGGTAGGGGATAAAACTTTCGTCTCACGCTTTGTAATCGTACCCTCCTCCCTCCGGGGGCCGGGGGGGGAAAACACCACCATGCTCACCATTTGCCTCCCGGTATACCGTTTCGATCCCACCGCGCTGGTGCGGGAGCTGGTCCGGCAGGCGGCCGCCCTCCCCCACCCCGTGGAGGTGCTGGTTTACGATGACGCCAGCCCCGCGCAGGACCGTGCCGCCTATCAACCGGGGCTGCAAGCACTTTGCGGCCAAGGCGTTAGTTACCGCCTGCTACCCGAAAATCTGGGCCGGGCCGCCATCCGTAACCTGCTGGCCCGTGAGGCCGCCCATGAGACCCTCCTTTTTCTGGATGCCGACAGCGGTATCGTCCGCACCGATTTTCTGGCCGCTTACTTGCAAGCTGCCGCCGAGACCGCCGCTCCGCTCCTGATGGGCGGCCGGGTCTACGCGCAGGAGCCGCCCGCCGATCCGGCCAAACTGCTGCACTGGCACTACGGTCACCGCCGCGAATCACGGTCGGCGGAGGAACGAAGGCGGCGTCCGTGGCATGGTTTCATGAGCAATAATTTTCTGGTCCGGCGCGACCTTTTGCTCCGCCATCCTTTCGACGAAACCATCGCCGGCTACGGCCACGAAGATACCCTCTGGGCCCTGCAATTGCACCGCGCCGGCGTGACCGGCATCGTACACCTCGACAACCCCGTTGTCCACCTAGACTTGGAGGAGGCGACCGTTTTTCTGGACAAACAACGGCGTGCGACGCACAACCTCCGGCGGCTGCTCACCGACCACCCCTACCTCGAAACGCGGTTGACCGAAACCGTCGGCCGACTGCGCAAACGCGGCTTATGGCGGCCCGTCAGGTGGTGCGTACGGCCGCCTGGCCCCCTGGCTGGAACGCCGGCTGATGACCCGCCCACAAGGTAGTTTTCGGCGGCTGGATCTGCTCAAATTATACTGGTTTGCGGAGTTTGGATAGCGGGTAGTAATGCACTCGTTCTGAGCGTACTACCAACTACAATTTACCTGCACCTGCTAAAAGTTACCTGCGGGCGTGTCCGTCCCTTGACGGGCCGGTCGGTCCCTTACGGGCTTCGCTGTTCGCTCGGCACTTCGTGCGCTAACGCCCCTCCAGGCACCTCACGCAAGTCCAGGGCATTGAGGTACTACACACCACCCATAAAAAAACTGCCCCGAACATCCGTTTCCGGCGTCGGGACAGTCCACACACTATGAGAACACCCATTAAATCTTGGGCGGCGCGGGAGGCTTTTTTCAGGTGGCTTCCGTTGTGCGCCGCTTTCGATTATGTAGACGCGTAAACCGGCAAAAAGGATATGAACGGGGCTGTTATAGAATTTAACAATCTTTGCATTATACTGATTTACAGCTATTTGCAAATAAGTTAATGGTATGTTACGGTTAAATTGGATTAAGCAAGGCTGAATTTGCGGGTATTTAATGTTGTTTAGCCGACATTTATTCCGGCCCCTCCCATAGCTGCGTGGGCTTTTACCAAAGTACTAACTACGATGAGCTTGCGACGATCACCGCAAGTAAATTACCAGCGTGCGCAGCACGCCTACCAAAGTACGGGCAAAGCCCATCTTCCCTATCTTCCCCCTTTCCAACTAATCCACCACTTATGCGCCAATCAGCTGCCCTTACATTCATTTGCCTCGCTTTCCACCTCATCTCCTGTGGAAACGAGGAGACGGGCCGGACCGCCATTGCCGCCACCGTCTTCCATAACGGTACCATCTATGCCGGTAGCGGCCTGGACGGCGGCGGAGCCATTGCCGTAGCCGCCGACGGTACCATCCTGGAACTGGCCGCCTCGTTGCAAGAACTGACCGCCGAACGCGATACCGCCACGGAGTTGATCGACCTGAAGGGTGCCTGGCTGATGCCGGGATTCATCGAGGGCCACGGCCACTTCAGTGGGCTGGGATCCAGCCTGCGGAACCTGAATTTTCTGAAGAGCAAAAGCTGGGACGAGATTGTGGGCCAGGTGGCCGAACGCGCCAAAACCGCACCTAAGGAAGAATGGATCACCGGCCGGGGTTGGCACCAGGAGAAATGGGACAAGCCCCACGACCATTCCATCGGCGGCTACCCGATTCACGATGCGCTCAGTGAGCTGACCCGCGATAACCCCGTGCTACTGGCCCACGCCAGCGGCCACTCCCTCTACGCCAATGCGCGGGCGATGGAACTGGCCGGCGTGAGCCGCGAGACCCCCGATCCGCGCGGCGGCCGCATTGTCCGGGATGCCGCCGGAGACCCCATCGGGGTATTCGAGGAGCGGGCCATGGAACTGATTACCGGCGTGTACCAGGAATACCTGCAAAGCCTGAGCGAAGAGGACCGCTACGCGGAATGGAGAGCCGGGATCGACGCCGCGCAGGAAGAATGTCTCCGCAAGGGAATCACCTCGTTTCAGGACGCGGGCAGCAGCTACCGGGAAATAGCCTGGTACCGCGACCTGGCGGAAAACGGGGAACTGGACCTGCGCCTCTGGGCCATGCTCCGCCACCGCCTGCCGGAAATCCGCGACCCGCGCATGGATCAACTGCCGATCATCGACGCGGGCGACGGTTTTTTCACCTGCCGCGCCATTAAATCGGAAGTAGACGGCGCACTGGGTTCTTACGGGGCCTGGTTGTTGGAACCCTATGCGGACAAAGTCGGCTTTACCGGCCAGAACACCACCCCGCTGGCCGACGTGGACACCATTGCCGGACTGGCCGCCCGACACAACCTGCAACTCTGTGTCCACGCCATCGGCGACCGGGCCAACCGGGAGGTACTGGACCTGTTCGAGAAGCATTTGGCCGGGCGGGAGGACCACCGCTGGCGGATCGAGCACGCGCAGCACCTGCACCCGGATGATATTGCCCGCTTCGGTCCCCTGGGGGTAATTGCCGCCATGCAGGGCATCCACTGCACCAGCGATGCCCTGTTTGCCGAGACCCGCCTGGGCGAGCAACGCGCCCGCGAGGGAGCCTACCCCTGGCGTGCCCTGCTGGATGCGGGGGCGATCGTGGTCAACGGCACCGATGCCCCGGTGGAGGACGTGGACCCCTTGGAAAGTTTTTATGCTTCCGTCACCCGCCGCCGCGCCGATCGCGATCTGGTCTTTTTCCCCGAGCAAGCCATGACCCGCGAGGAAGCGATCGAGAGTTACACCCTGGCCGCCGCTTTCGCGGCTTTCGAGGACGGCTGGAAGGGCAGCCTGGAACCCGGCAAGGTGGCCGATTTTACCGTCCTGAGCCGAAATCTGCTCACCTGCGCGGACGAGGATATCCTTCGCACCGAAGTGCTGATGACGGTGGTGGACGGAAAGGTGCGGTACGAGCGGAAGTAACATCCGGTCCGTAGTATCAATACAGGTCGAATAAACTGTCCACCCCCACCACGCGCGAAGTCTGAAAACCTTCCGCCAGATCGAAACCCGCTTGCCGGCCGTAGGTCATGGCGCGAGCACGGAGGTAGTCAAAGAACTGACGCCCGGAGATGGGGGTTTGCGGCTCATTGTCTTGCTGTTTCTCCTCATCGGGGTTGTGGAACTGGGAGGAGTAGGCCAGTACGGCTTCCATCTTGCGGTCGAAGTAGCCGGTGATATCGACGAGGAAATCGGGTTCGAGTTGATGGTCCTGGATGTAGTGGAAGACGTGGTCGGGGCGGTGGTGCTGCTGGGGGGTACCGTTTATGTCGGTGGTTTCGATGCGGCGCAGGCCGCTGAGGAAACAGGCATCGGCGATGAGTTTGGCGGCGCGGCCGTGATCGGGGTGGCGGTCGGAAAGGGCGTTGGCCAGTACGATGCGGGGGCGGCAGGCGCGCACGTAGCGAACGATGGTCAGCAGGTTTTCCCGGGAATGCTCGAAAAACCCGTCGGCCATGCCGGCATTCCAACGGAAGGCGGCCCCCATGATGTCGGCGGCTGCCGCCGCCTCCCGGTCGCGGATTTCGGCCGAGCCGCGGGAGCCGAGTTCGCCCCGAGTCAGGTCGAGCAGGCCGAAGGTGCGGCCCTGATCGGCGGATTTGAGCAGGGTGCCGGCGCAGGAGAGTTCGATGTCGTCGGGGTGGGCGCCGATGGCGAGGATGTCGATGGGAGTAATGATTGAATGATTGATTGACTGAATGATTGAGTTGATTAAGCAACTGATCGCTGCCTGGAAATTAGTAAGGGTATGGATGAGTTGCCTGAAATCAGGTATAAGTTACTCCTTGATTGGCGGTTTGGATAGATTGATTTGAAAATATCCGGCTGAATCGTTCAAAAAACGACTTGCAGCGTCCTCGCTTTTTCCGTAGGAGAAAAAATGAGCTGGTGGAGCGTTGCACGAGTTACTCTAGAATGCTCAGTCAATGTTGATGTAATTATTTAAGCGATAGGCAGCCCCAATGCGGTGCACCAGACCGGCAAGGGGTGCAAGCCCCCGCTAACCGGCTTCGCCGGTTAGCGGGGGGAACGCGTATGGTGCGTGTCAAATCGAGGGGTTGCACCCCCCGATTAGCCTGTTGCGCCCCTTCAGGGCTGATCATCCGTTTTGTGATGTAGCTAGTGAAACACATGGAACGCTCCACTAACCGATCAATCTGCAAAAACTTCCCTTTTCTCCGCAGGAGATAACACGTGCAAGCGTATTCAGTCATTAGCTGCGGTGCTTCTCTTAATCGCGAAGCGATTCTTCGAGGTCAGTCATTCAGTTATTCACCTCGAAAGATCATTTATGATCGAGAGAAGCAGCGCAGCTAATCATTCAGTCATTCACCTCGAAAGATCATTTATGATCGAGAGAAGCAGCGCAGCTAATCATTCAGTCATTCACCTCGAAAGATCATTTATGATCGAGAGAAGCAGCGCAGCTAATCATTCAGTCATTCAATCATTCAGTCATTCAATCATTCAATAGCGTGAGGTGCCTGGAGGGGCATCCGCGCAGCGGGGCGTGCGATAGCACCAAGCCGCCAGGCGCGCCCGGAAGGGACCGGCAGCGGCGGTAGCCGGTGACACGCCCAAAAGCCTTCCCCTTTAAAGGACGGACGGCCGCCATAGTTCGGGACCGGGCGGCGGAAAACGGGAAAAAGCCGCAGTTTGAATACCTTTGCGCCATGCACGAATCCAGCCCCGAACGAAAACGCGCCCAGGAGAGCCGGGCGGCCATCCAGCGTCTGTATATTGCGATGCGGCACCTGCTGATCCGGGGGTCGTACAAGCCGATGGGGATGTCGGGCGAGGCACTGATCGAGGCGCTGCGCGTGCTGGAACCGGAAATTTACGGCAGTATCAATGACCGCGAGCGGGTGGAACTGAGCGGGTTGCTGTACATTTTTCAGCGCCTGCCGAAGGGGATCGAGGAATGCCGGTTGATCAAACTGATCAGCCGCGAGGGGTTCGAGCAGGATTTTACGGCCATCGTGCCGCCCAAGCGGCGGCGGAATGCCTACCGGATCGATGAGAACGAGATGTACATCGAGATGACGCGGGGGCGCAGCGATATTTATGACATCCTGACGCACCTGACGTTTTTGTACGTGGAGGCCGAGAAAATCCGGCGCAATAGCGAGGATAATCGGGGCCACAAGAAGCGCGAATGGCAACAGTTACAGCGGATCGTGGAGGCCGAGGCGGCCGGGGAGGAGTATAGCCGCGAGGTGGCGTTTACCTACCTGAGCGTGCTGCTGGGCCGCACGTATGAGGAGACGGTGGCGGCCTGTAAACGGTTTAATGCCGATGCGAACGTGAACTCCATCTTTCACATTACCTATCACCTGGGGCGACTGGCGACGCAGGAGCGCAACGAGGAAAAGGACGCGCAGGGCGGTCCGCTGGACCGCGAAATCACGTTTTCGAGTGCGCTGCGCGAGAAAGTGGGGCACCATTATTACGGCGAGATGTGGGCCAAGGCCATTAAGGAACATCTGCTGCGCGCGGGTCTGTTGGAGCGGCCGTTACACATTATCAGCGCGAACCTGCACAGCGTGATGAATTCGCTCTACGCCACGGCCGCGCTGCGCGATACGGTGCCGTCGGTGAACCTGGAAGATTACGCCCGCCTGCTCTCGCAGGTGGACAACGGCAAACTGCGCAAGCAGGTGCGCCTGCTGGCCGGCGAGAGCGGCATGGTAAGGCTGGACGATACGTCGGGCACCAATATCAGCGTGCAGATTTTCGATACCGCCAACCTGCCGACGGAGTTGATCAGCGAGGAAATTGCTTTCGATGCTGAGCGGATTGCCCGCGAAAAACCGGTGCTGATCGTGATGGATTATGCCTTCGGCGAGCAGGCCTACGAGACGATGGACGAACTGTTGCGACCCTTTCATGCGGACGACAAGGTGTACCATATGCAGGTGGAAAGCATCAATATAATGGGCAAGGCCGGGATACTGGCCGGACGCAAGGGCGACATCATGGTGCCCACGGCCCACGTTTTTGAGGGGACGGCCGATAATTATCCGTTTGAGAATGCCCTGGAGGTGGCCGATTTCGAGGGGCAGGGCCTACGGGTTTTCGGCGGCCCCATGATTACGGTAATGGGCACGAGCCTGCAGAACCGCGATATTTTGGCCTACTTCATCGAGAGCAGCTGGGCCGCCAGCGGTCTGGAGATGGAGGGGGCACACTACCAGAAGGCGATCCAGGCGGCGGCCAAAATCCGCAAGAGCATTAACCCCGATGTGACGCTCCGTTATGCCTATTATGCCTCGGATAATCCCCTGGAAACGGGCCACACGCTGGCCAGCGGAAGCCTGGGGCTGGACGGAGTGAAGCCGACGTATATGATTACGAATAAGATTTTGAGTGGGATTTTGGGTTGAGCGAAGGGTCGTTCCCGCCCTTTGCACGTTGCGTTTTTCTTACCCGAGCACCTGGACCATCAGGTTACCGGGCTGGAGCGGCGGTTTTCTGATCCGTAGTTGGTGTTGTTGGGCGAGGAGCTTGGAAGGGGGATTATTCGGTGATGCGGAAGACGTAAGCGGGGGTGGGGCCGAAGCCGTCAGCCATTTCGGCCGGTGCCTCGAAAACTTCTTTTTCGCAGCCGCTCAATATGAATAGAATCAGCGTAACTGTGAGCAGCCGTGAGCAACATTTAAGGAATAATGTTTTCATACATGGTGCAATTTCGTTTCCGGATTAAATCTCTTACGAAACTAGGTCAATCTTTTGCCTCTTGCAAGCCTGATCTAAAACTTTAACAGTTGACGAGCGGTACAAGCGACCCTGAGTTCAGTATTCACCTTATGTATATTTATTTTTCAGTATGAAATTTCAGAGCCTGGCGGTCGGCGTCAGGCCCCGGCTCCGGTATCCCGCACCGCTAACGTCTTTGGCGTATCAACCACCTCTCCCAAAAAAAAGCCCACGCATGCACCGAGGTGTATGCGTGGGCTATGTCTAAAGTACTAACTCCGAGGAGCTTACCGACGATCACCGTAGGTAAAGCACAAAGCGAAGCTCCTAATTCCCGAAGGGAATCTTACCGCCACGCTTCCGCTCGGCCTCGCGCAGCCACACCTTGCGCAGGCGAATGCTTTCGGGCGTTACCTCCACGTACTCGTCGTCCTGGATGTACTCCAGGGCTTCTTCCAGGCTGAACTTGCGGGGCGGGATGATGCGTGCCTTATCATCGGCACCGGACGAGCGCATGTTGCTCAGTTTTTTGGTTTTGGTCACGTTGACCACCAGATCGCTGGCGCGGCTGTTTTCGCCGATCACCTGGCCCTCGTAGATCTCCTCGCCCGGGTCGACGAAGAAGCGGCCGCGGTCCTGCAGGTTGTTGATCGAGTAAGGGATCGCCTTACCCAGTTCCATGCTGATGAGCGAGCCGTTCATGCGGCCGGGGATATCGCCCTTGTGCTCCTGGAATTCCTTGAACCGGTGGGTCATGATGGCCTCACCGGCGGTGGCGGTCAGCATATTCGAGCGCATGCCGATGATGCCGCGGCTGGGAATTTCGAATTCCAGCACGATCCGGTCGCCCTTGGTGGTCATGCTCAGCATCTGGCCCTTGCGCTGGGTCACCATATTGATGGCGGTACCCGATACGCTCTCGGGTAGGTCGATGGTCAGTTCCTCCACCGGCTCGTGCTTGCGGCCGTCGATTTCCTTGATAATAACCTGCGGCTGACCGATCTGGAGTTCGTAGCCCTCGCGGCGCATCGTCTCGATGAGTACCGAAAGGTGCATCACGCCCCGGCCGTACACCTTGAAGCTGTCGGCGGTTTCGCCCGGCTCCACGCGCAGGGCCAGGTTGCGCTCCAGTTCTTTTTCCAGGCGCTCGGCAATGTGGCGCGAGGTCACGAATTTGCCTTCCTTACCGAAGAAGGGCGAGTCGTTGATGGTGAAGAGCATACTCAGCGTCGGCTCGTCAATGGCAATGGTGGGCAGTGCCTCGGGGTTCTCGCCGTTGGCGATGGTATCGCCGATCTCGAAACCCTCCACGCCGTAGACGGCACAGATGTCGCCGGTCTGCACTTCGTCCACTTCCTTACGCTCGAAACCCTCGTACGTATATAAGGTCTTCACGCGGCTCTTCACCTCGGTGCCGTCCCCCTTCATCAGGGTCACCGACTGGTTGGCTTTCAGCGTGCCGCGGCTCAGTTTACCGATGGCAATCCGGCCGATGTACTTGCTAAAATCGATGCTGGTCACCAGCAGTTGCGTGTTCCCTTCCTTTGTTTCCGGGGCGGGCACGTGCTCGATCACGGCATCCAGCAGGGGCAAAATATTCTCGGTCGGCTGGTTCCAGTCCTCGCTCATCCAGCCGTTCTTGGCCGAACCGTAGATGGTCGGGAAATCCAGCTGTTCCTCGGTTGCACCGAGGCTGAACATTAGGTCGAACACCTTTTCGTGCACCTCGTCGGGCGTACAGTTCGGCTTGTCCACCTTGTTCACCACCACCAGGGGGTTCAGGCCCAGGTCCAGTGCCTTCTGCATCACGAATCGCGTCTGCGGCATGGGGCCCTCAAAGGCATCCACCAGCAGCAGTACGCCGTCGGCCATGTTCAGCACGCGTTCCACCTCGCCGCCGAAGTCGGCGTGACCGGGGGTATCGATGATGTTGATTTTGGTGCCCTTATACTGGATCGACACGTTCTTCGACAGGATCGTGATGCCACGCTCCCGTTCCTGGTCGTTGCTGTCCATCATCAGTTCGCCGGGCGTCTCGTGGTCGCCGAAAAGTTGGCCGGCCAGCAGCATCTTGTCCACCAGGGTGGTTTTGCCGTGGTCTACGTGGGCAATAATGGCCACGTTACGAATATCTTGCACTTGCATAGGTAGGAGCTTGAAATAGCCCGCAAAGGTAAGCTTTTTTTCCGGCCCCTGCTAGTCTTTCCTTCGTTTTCGGCCGCCGCTATTCGGTCGCAATCAGTGCCTTAGGCCCCACACAAAATTTTATGCGGTCGGGGTAGCCGCGCCGGCCCATTGAGTGAGCGGCGGCGGGGCTGCGGCCGTCTTTTAGTGGGGCGGGCGCGGGCGTTAAATTTAGGTTAGGGTTATCGGGCGTGCCCCCGGCCTACGGGCCGGGGTCGGCGTCTTACGGGCTTCGCTGTTCGCTCGGTGCTGCGCACGCCCCGCTGCGCGGATGCCCCTCCAGGTGCCTCACGCCACGGTCCACACCTCGGCCCACACCTCCCAGGAGCTATTTTCTACAGGGGCCGAAAAGAGACACCTTGGAGCAGGAGCCGGAAGTTGGTTCGGCGGGGGCCGGCACCCGTCGCTCAGGTCGAGGACGTCCACGTCCGAGACGGGCGGCGCAGCCGGCTAACTGCTATACGAACAAAACGAATCAAGGGGCACCCGTCGCTCAGGTCGAGGACGTACACGTCCGAGACGGGCGGCGCAGCCGGCTAACCGTAGTACGAGCACGTACGACAGATCACTTCTCGGATCTCGACTTGAAACATCAGACATTGCACATCAGACATCGTACATCAGACATCGTACATCGTACATCGTACATCGTACATCCGAATGGCGGTCGCCATTCGGAGACGCGAGGTATCGCGTCTCTACTCGTCCAGATCGAAAATACTATCCGATTCCTGGGTCTCCACGTTATTCTTGACGCTATCCAGCGCATCCATCGTGCGGTCCCAAAATTCGGAAACCATGGGCCAGACGGACTGGCCGGCGTCCCAGGCCATCGTGGGTAGCGGTTCCAGGTAAGCGTAGGTGCGCGACTCGGCCTTCGTAGGTTCGTCGATGAGGGTGCTCCGGTCGGCGAAGGAGATAAGGACGCTGAAGATAAAAATGAAGAAGGCTCCCGAGAGCAAGCCTCCCATGGCCTGATTGATGATGTTGAGGTTGGCACTTTCCAGCAGCCCCTCCAGCGCACCGGCCAGGATTCGGAACAGGAAAAGCGTGACAATAAAGGTCAGAATCACCCCCAGGATGTAGAGCGTGCCTCCACCCGCGCCGGGGAAGAAGCTCTGGAGCATATCGCCCGAGGCGGGGCCGAATTTTAGGGCCGCCACCGCGCCGAATACGTAGCTGGCCAGCCCCAGCACCGTGGTGATGATGCCGCGTGAGTAGCCGACCCAGAAGCCGTAAGCCAGGAAAATCAGGCAGATAATGTCGATAACCATGGCGCAAAGATAAGGGGTGAGCGAGGCGGCGGCAATTTTTTTCGACCAACGGTCCCGTCAGGGGCTATCTTTACGGCCGGGAGACCGTCCAAAGAAGGCAGCCGAAAATAAAGGCCGCCCGCCCGGCGTTTGCCGCACGGAACCGCTGGAATAGTTCGCTCCGGGCAATTTGATCCAACACCCGAGCCCGCTCTCCGGTTGCCGCCCCGCCCGTAACCGTTCATCTACCATCGAAATCTATCATCTCATGCGTTACTTCTTTACCTGCTGCCTGATCTTCGCTGCCACCATCGCCGTTTCCGCCCAGGAAAAGGTACCCACCATCTTCCAACTCAGCGACGTAGAGAAGCTCAATGCCCAATTGCAGGAGCAGTATCCCCAGGATTTCTTCACCGCCGTGGACAATGATTTCGGCCGCGCCGAGGGCATTTACCTGGAGGTTATGAAATCGGTCGATGCCTTCGCCAGGTCGATCAACTACGACATCGATGGCATGAAGGTCTGGATTCAGTTCTTCATCGGCACCGACGGCAGCATCCAGCACCTCGGTTTCCAGCTCCGGCCCGAATCCCGCAATATGGATGTATCGGAGATCAAGGCGTTTTTCAAGGCTTACATCGAGAAGAACCGCTTCCCCCTCACGGCCGATCAGCCGTTTAATTACTATACCCGCGCTACCTTCCCCACCATCGCGCGGCGGGCGGATTAAAACTTTTACTGAGTTAATCGGTCCAGTTCCCGGGTCAGGTTTTTCCTGGCCCGGGCTTCGCTATGTAGCCTGAAGTGAGGGCTAAAGTAAATCTCCGGCCGCTCCAGAAAATCCCGTAATACTTTGGCCCGCCCCGGGCGGTACAGCAGGTCGGGATACATCCAATACTCCCGGCGCACGGCTTCCGCGTACCGTTCGTAATCCGGCCGCCTAGCGGCAAGAATCGCCAGATCCACGTCCAGGAACAACCGGTCGGCGGGGCCGTCGGCAGCGGGCGTGAGGCGGTGTGCCTGCGTCTGTTCGATCAGGGCGCGGCAGCGGATGACGCGGGCGGGTTCGGTTCCTACTTCTTCCAGCAGTTGCACGGCCCGGTCGGCACTGCGCCGTTCATTATCGCGCCGCAGGGGGTTATAGACGATATCGTGGTAAAACAGGGCGAGGTAGTAGAGGTCCGGGTCATCCGGCTTCAAACCCGCTGTCAGGGTAGCCGCCACCATATTACTCAGGTGCGTCAGGTTGTGGTAGTGCCGACTCCCGGCCGTGTAAGCGGCACGGAGTTCTTCCCAGAGTGCGGGTTGCCGTTCGGGGGAAATTTGTAATCCGGTAAGGGTGCGGGTGAAGAGACTTGGAAGGTCGGGGGGTGCAGTCATGGGCGTATAATTGAGTTGGACAGTGATGGGGGGTTGCGTTTATACGGCTACTTACTTATTCGCCAGAGAGTTTAACGCCTTCTAGCAACATAGCTTCGTCAGAGCCGGACTAGTGATGCCCTTGCAGGTGTCGGGGTATGGAAAAAACCTGTCGCGCCAATTTGACCCACCCCTGGGCAATCAGGGGGCACCAGCCAATTACGTAACGACGAATAACCGATCTATAAGAGTTGATCTGCGGAAATAATAGCGGCTCCACTAATGCAACATAGTTGCATTAGTGGATTTTTACCTACCTTTGCTCAGGGCTTCGTTCCCACTAAATCAAACAGCACCCACTCCATCCGTCTGTACTCCATAACTTATTGACCTCATGAGTAATTCAATAATTGGCAAACCAGACCTGCTGGGGCTGGCGGCAAGCGGCCTGTGTGCCCTGCATTGCACCATAACGCCCCTCTTTTTCGCTGCCCAACCACTACTCCACCATACGACCGACCATGCTCACCACCATACCGGTCTTTCATTTTGGTCGAGTCTTGATTACGTTTTTCTTCTCTTAAGCCTGGTAGCAGTCTGGCTGGCAAGCAGAGCAAGTCGACGGCCGAGTACGCGTGCCTGGTTGTGGGTCGGTTTCAGTTGTTTCAGCCTGGGCCTGATACTGGAGTCCTACTCGCCCTGGGCCTTGGCACTGTTGTACCTGGGTTCAGGAATACTGGTGGTTACCCACTTGGTTAATTTTCATCAGTGCAGGCACGCTTAGCATTTACGGCACTGTGTGGACCAATTCATTGTATCAAAATTTTCTTTTCATGCTGGAAGCGTACCAACTCATCAAGGATTTTGACGGTCATCGGGCGGTTAACAATGTCAGTCTGAAAATAGCTCCGGGCGAACTATACTGCCTGCTGGGGGCTAACGGGGCGGGCAAGACAACTACCATCAATTGTTTTCTGGGTTTCCTGCCCGTTACCTCCGGCCGGGTGCTGGTAGACGGTCTGGATGTAGCCAAGCAACCGTTAGAAGTAAAGCGGCGGCTCGCTTACCTGCCGGAAGTAGTGATGCTGTATCCCACCCTCACGGGTTTGGAAAACCTGGACTACTTCAGCAGACTGGCAGGGTACCGGCACCAACCCGAGCTACTGATTACTTATCTGGAAAAAGCCGGTTTACCGGCAACCGACGCGAAGCGCAGGTTAGGTACGTATTCCAAGGGGATGCGGCAAAAAGTAGGCATTGCCATCGCGCTGTCAAAACAAGCAAAATGCCTCTTGCTCGATGAACCCACTAGCGGTCTCGACCCCGGCGCAAGCAACGACTTTTCGCGCCTGTTGCGAGAGTTGACCGGTCAGGGAATGGCCGTTCTGATGGCTACTCACGATATATTCCGCGCTAAGGAAGTGGCTACTCACATCGGCATCATGCGCAATGGTGAGCTAACGGATCAACTCGAAAATAAGGGAACCTTTCAGGCCAAGGAATTGGAAGAAATGTATCTCCAAACGGTATAACCAATCAAACAAGCAGTAATGATACTTACCGTTGCCAAACATACCATCAGGGAAATTATTCGTCAGGGCCGCTTTCGAATAATGTCGTTGACACTGGTTTTGCTCTTCGTGTTCTCCCTTTTTGGGGCTTACGATTACTATTCCTCCCTACAGCGGCAACACGATGATGCCGGCGGGGTAGCACGCAAGCAATGGGAAGAACAGGGAGATAAGAACCCCCATTCGGCAGCGCACTACGGTACGTTCGTCTTCAAGCCGGTATTTCCATTGGCCTATTTTGATCGGGGGGTGGACAGTTATACGGGCAACACCCTGTTTCTGGAAGCGCACCGTTCCAACCAGGCTAAATATGCCCTTGCCCAGGATCAATCGGTAACGGCAAGACTAGGGGTATTAACACCTGCTTTTGTGCTCTCGCTATTGTTTCCCTTATTTATCCTGGTACTGGGTTTCAGTATAGTGGCCGCCGAGCGCCAGAGTGGCAACCTGCGCCTTTTGTTGGCGCAAGGAGTGCGACCCGCAACGCTCTTCTGGGGGAACGTGGTAGGCTTGTATGTCCTGGGACTCCTCTTGGTAGCACCCTTCTTTCTGCTGGGTGGGTTCGGCCTGGTAGTTACGGGTACCTTTAGCGACTACTGGCTACGCTACTTGCTGATCTGCCTATTTTATACGATTTATTTCGGGTGTTTCATTAACCTGTCCTTACTGATTTCCGCTTGGGCGGGCCGGGTGAATGCGGCCCTGGTAGGAGTACTTGGATTATGGATATTGATATGTTTGGTCATTCCCCGCTTAACGGTAGACCTGGCCCGGCAATTGGCACCCACGCCCTCCTGGCAACAATATCAGGAAGCCCTGGAAAAAGACCTTGAACAGGGAGTAGACGGCCATGACCCTGCTGCAAGGTATACCCAACGCCTGGAGGCCGAGACCCTGGCGAAATACGGCGTGGATAGTGTGCAGCACCTACCCTTTAACTGGGCCGGCTTTATCATGCAGAAAGGAGAAGAGCACGAAACCATCGTATTTGAAAAGCAGCGTAAAAACCTGGAGGAAGTATACTTACGCCAGCTAGGCCTCCACGATAAGATGGGATTCGCTTCTCCTTACTTACTGCTTAAGGGAGTCTCTCAGGTATTATCGGGCACGGATGTAACCAGCTACTTTAATTTCCTTTCAGCGGCAGAACAATACCGAATTCAACTGGTCGGAGAACTCAACGGAGAATTGCGGGACAATTTTGCTTACGGCGATTGGGACGGCACCCGCGGCTCGGATTTTTTTGCGGGTAATAGTGAGTTCACCTACCGCCCGCCTACCCTACGAGAACAATTACCGAGCCTCCTTTCCCCCTTGCCGGCCTTACTCGGTTGGCTATTCATTAGCGGCTTGTTATGCCGCCTCTTTTACCAGTGGCTTCGGCCGCTTTAAGTTACCTTGCCGATGTATATGCTACAACTTAAGTTTGAGCTGGCACGCCTGCTGCGCAGTGGTCGGACCTGGATTCTGTTGTTATGCTTGATACTCTTTTTCGGTTTTAGTTTTTACAGTACCGAGCAACGACTGGACCGCAAAACCGAGTCCGTCAACCAGATGCTTGAGGCCCAGCACGAGAAATTTGCGAAGCAAAAACTGGTGGCCGATAGTATTCGTCTGGGGCTCAAAGAAGTCGGAGGCTGGTGGCAGGATCCTAATAACCCGATCATGGCGGGCGGAGACTGGAAAGGGGGCAGGGTCGTTATTGCGCCGCCGCAGCCGAATAACCGTCTGTCCGTGGGGGCACGGGATATTCAACCCGATGCCTGGGAACTCAGAATACTGAACAAATTTCCCCGCGGAGATGCCGAATTTGAAAATCCCGCTAACCTGAGTTTTGGTACTTTCGACTTGGCTTTCGTGGTTGCTTTTCTGCTGCCGTTGCTGGTCATCGCACTTTCTTTCGATCTGATATCGGCGGAGCGGGAGCTGGGCACCCTCCCCCTATTACGCTCTCAACCCGTAGTGGGTGCCCGGTTGTTTTTTGCCAAAGCTCTGACGCGCTTCACTTTATTGGCACTTATCAACTTACTTGTTTTAGTGCCATTCCTCATCTGGTCAGGTATAGCTCCCTGGAGCGGGGTCGGCCTGGCTACGATTTTACTTGTACTAGGTAGCCTGTTGCTGTGGTTCCTGATAGCATTGGGCATTAATTTACAGGGAGGCAACTCAGCGGCTAATGCACTGAAGTGTATCGGGGCCTGGGTGGTCGTTTGTCTTTTGTTGCCCTCGGTGGTTAATACATTGACGGAGAAGTTAAGTCCTGTACCGTCCCGGTCGGCCTATATCAATACCGAGCGGGCTATGGAAATTCAACTCGAACAGGGACGGGAGGACAAACTGACCTCTTTTTACCGTACTCATCCCAATTACCGGCAAGCAGATGAGGAGGAAGCCGGTTATCGCTACCGTTATGGGGTAGAATTTGCGCTCAATACCCAGGAAGAGGCTTTTCGGGATAGTGTCAACTCCATTTTTGAGCAACGGGTCGCGGCACAGGCCCGGCTTAGTAAACGATTGCTGTGGCTCTCTCCTACCCTGAGCATCTATGCGCAACTCAGTGCCCTGGCCGGAACGGATAAGGATGCCGGTAAAGCCCGCGAAACCGCCGCCGATGCCCTCCAAAACGCTGGTCGGAGCGATTCATCACACTTTTTTGGGAAGACAAAACCCTATCTGCCGCCGACTTCGAGGCAATCGAAGCCTTTCCGGACACGATAGGCTTAGCAAGTTTCCGCCCGAGTTACCGGGGTTTGTCTTTCTTGCTTCTTCAGTGCCTGATTGCCGGATTGTGGTGCTACGGGGTGGCCCGAAACAATATTTTCCGATGACCTACCGACTCCTTCGGACCTTTTTATGTCTGTTTACCTGTTTCACCGCCGCAGGGTGGCTCGAAGCCCAGGACAGCCTGCGCGGAAATTTCCCCTCCCCCACGGTCCGCCCCGTGCTTCAAACCGTGCGCGCCCGGTCAGTCATCACCATTGATGGCAATCTGGCGGAAGCGGACTGGGCCGCGGCTCCTCCGATAACGGACTTCTTTCGGATGGAACCCATCCAGGGCGGCCAGGTCAACTTTCCGACGGAAGTGCGTATCCTGTTCGATGACAAAAACCTCTACGTCGGGGTCTTTTGCCAGGATAGCCTGGGGGCGGCGGGTGTGCGCGTACAGGATTTTCGCAGAGACTTTATTTATGGGGAAAACGACATTTTTTATTTCCAGCTCGACCCCCAGAATTTGCAACGCTACTGTGTTTCTTTCCAGACGACTCCACTAGGGACACAGCGGGACCTGCAGGTATTTGACGATGAACGATTAGACAATGAGTGGGATGCCCTGTGGAGCGTAAAATCCAGGGTGGTGCCGGGCGGGTGGTCCGCTGAGTTTGCCATACCCTTCAAGAGCCTGCGCTACGAGCTACCCGCAGCCGGTCAGGCGGTATCCTAGGGTTTTACTGCCGCCCGCCTGGCGAGAAGGGAGTATGAGCAGAGCGTTTTTCCGCCCATTCCCCAATCGTTCAGCCCCTACCGAATGACCTATGCCGCCCGGTTGGAGGGCCTGGAACTGCCCAAACCCGGACTAAACCTGCGGGTGAATCCTTACTTCCTTTACGAAGCCGAGCAAAGCGGACTCGCCTCGCAAGATGAACCGATAAGCGGTAGGCCTAAACTCGGGGGAGACCTAAAGTGGGCTATTAATTCCCACGCGGTGCTGGATTTCACGGTCAATACCGATTTTGCCCAGGCAGATGTCGATCGGGCAGTCAATAACCTAACGCGGTTTAACGTGTTTTTTCCCGAGCGGCGGCAATTCTTCCTCGAGAACAGCGGCCTTTTTCCAAATAGTGGGGGCATCTCTCCCTATTTCAGTCGCATGATCGGTCTTTCCTCCAGTCAGTTTAATGCCGAGGCCATCCCGCTGGATGTCGGTCTGCGCTATAATGACCGGAATGAAAATCGCGCCCTGTCCAGTATGTACGTACGGCAACGGGCTACGGACGAAGCCGGGGCGGCCAATTTTTCCCTGGCCCGTTACCAACGCAACGTGGGTAAACAGGGCAACCTGGGTGCGTTACTGACCCACCGCTACAACGAGTCGCTCGCCGGCCGGGAAGCCAATCACAACACGACCCTGACCGTCGATTACCTGTTTCGTCCCAGCGATGTGTGGACGGTGAGCGGCTTGTTCACCGCCAGTCAGGATGAAGCCCTCGACCGCATCGGCCACGCCGGAAGCGTATTTGCCGGACGCAACGCCAACAACTCTTACATCGGCTGGATCACTAATTGGGTCTCCGCAGACTATTAACCGGGAATGGGATTCGTTTTCGGCAAGAATGTAGTGCAAGACTTTCCGGGAGGCTACTATATCTGGCGCACGAAAAAAGAAAGTAGCCTGATCCGCCGGGCGGATCCGGGACTCTTCATCAACTACTTCCACAACGCTACCGATGGGGCCTTCCAACAACTCGAGTTATACTGCTTTCCGGGTTACTTCTTCTTTCGCGACAATTCCTTTCTAGAACTGTCTTTTACTCCGACCTGGCAAAACATCGACTTTCCCTTCGCGCCGCTTAATATTCCCATTGAGGAAGGAGACTATTTTTACACCCGCTTTCTGGTAAACTACAACAGTGACCGGAGCCGCAAACTTTCGGGCAACTTGCGGGCGGAAACCGGAAAATTTTATGACGGGAGTTTAGAGACGATCAACGTAGGGCTACGCGCCGCACCCTCCGCCCATTTTGCCGTTACACTGGATTATGAATTGAACCGTGCCCGCGACCTGGGCCTACTGGACGCCGACACAAATGTGGAACTCTACTCCATCGGCCTACGAGTGGCCGCAAGCCCCCAACTCCAGGCAACCGCTTTTTATCAGTACAACACCCAGTCCAATAATGGTCGGATTAACGCCCGCCTGAGCTGGGAATACCGTCCGCTTTCATTCTTGTTCGTGGTCTTTAATGACAATATATCCGATATGGGCCTCGATCGTTTTCACCGGCAAGATGTCATCGGAAAAATTAACTGGATGCGGCAGTTTTAGAGCGTACGGGGTAGTATGTGCGGGTGTAGAGGACGGGAAGGTCGAGAAGCGCAATCATATACCCATAACGATCAGTACATGGTATTCGGGTTAGCCGAAGTCTCCGGAATTTGCTGGATGGCATCCCAGTGTTCGCAGATTTTGCCGTGCTCGTCGAAACGGAAGAAGTCCATGGTGACGTAACGGTCGTTTCCGGGCCAAACCTGCAAGGTGTGCAGAGCTACCAGGTCCCCCTCGGCGATACACCGCACGAATTCGATGGACTTGGCGGGGTACTCCTCCTGCATCCGCTCGAAGTAGTCGATGAAGCCTTGTTTCCCGTCCGCTACCGCCGGATTGTGCTGCAGGTAGTTATCACCAACGTAGCGTTCCACGGCTAGGGCGGGTTGGCCTTCGTAAGCAGTTCGGTAAAAAGCGGTGGCGTTTAGCTTGTTTTGTTCCAGATCCAAGGGGAAGAGGTTAACGATTTACAGGACATTAGATTCTGGGCGTTTTTTTGAAAGGGATAGCAAGCCGGTCCGTAATTGGCGTTGCACTTTTACTCATTGAGTTGTACGCTCTGCGTGAGGTGCCTGGACGGGGCGTTCCCGCAGGGACGCAGCCCGCAGGGCCAAGCCGACAGGCGCGCCGGGAAGGGACCGACGGCGGCGCGGTAGCGGCGGCGGCACGCCCCCCCTATTGACCCTGACCCTGC
This sequence comes from Lewinellaceae bacterium, assembly GCA_963710215.1. Taxonomy (GTDB): domain Bacteria; phylum Bacteroidota; class Bacteroidia; order Chitinophagales; family Saprospiraceae; genus Neolewinella. Next base: position 50,911 of record CAVPZP010000067.1, read on the forward strand.
TATCTCCAGCCTTCGGCCCGCCAAGTACCGGGGAAACCGCATCATTAATAGCGCGGCCGAACGCCCCTATTCGCCGCCCCGGGACGGACGCAAGTGATGGTAAACGGAAATGGCCGCGCCGACGATGCCGACGAAGAGCAGACCGTAAATGACGAGTTCGACGGCGAATTCCATGACCTGGAGGATGATGGCGATGACGATCATAATGACGAAAGCGATGATAAAAAGCAGGGTGCGTCCCATGGTGGTGTGGGGTTGGTTGAGTTAATCTTGTAGTACTAAGACCGCTTTCGGGGGCTGATGTTCGGCCGTAAAACAGTTCTGCCCGTTGGTCGTTAAACCTGTTCTATTCTTGAGTATGCGCAATTCCCTCACCGCCGGCCGCTTTTACGGGGCACCCATCGACCTGCACTGGACGTTTTTGTTCGTGTTGGCCTGGGTACTGTGGGCGGCCCGGCCGGGCGGGGCGGGTGACTGGGACTGGGCGAGTGCCCTGACGCGGGGCATCATCGTTTTCATCGTTTTTGCATGTGTGCTGCTGCACGAAATGGGTCACGCGCTGGTGGCACGCCGCTTTGGGATCGGCACCAAACGCATCCTGCTTTTTCCGCTGGGGGGAGGCGCGTTTTTGGAAGAAATGCCCGAACGGCCCCGCCACGAAATACTGGTGGCCCTGGGCGGCCCGGCCGTGAACCTGTTGCTGGCGGGTTTGGCGGCCCCATTCATTTTCCTGACCCCGGCCTTTGAGCGACGCGCCCTGCTGGCCTATGTGGTGGACCCCGGTGCCAACGTGACGCTCTATTCCACGGGGCCGCTGGATTACGTGGTGGTCTTGCTCTTTTTACTCAACCTAATGCTGGCGGTCTTTAATCTACTACCCGCTTATCCGCTGGACGGCGGCCGCGTGCTGCGTGCCGCCCTGAGCTGGCGGATGGGACGGCGGCGGGCTACCTTCGTGGCGGCGGTTTTAGGCGTGATTGCAGCCCTGGGCTTTTTGTACCTGGCCTATGTGCTGGGCGATTGGCTGCTGGGAGTAGGCGGCCTGATGGTGGGCGTATTCGCGGGCTTCGAGCTGGTGGTGAACCGCCGCGAGCGGATTTTGTCCGCCCGCCGGGTGGCCGAACTGGCCCGCCCCGCCGATGCCGAGCGGTTGTATCTGAACACTCTCTTGTCTACGGCCCGGACCTACTGGCGCGGGGTGCCGGGGCGCGATAATTTTCTCGTTTACAATGAGTGGAACGACGTAGCGGGCGTGCTGGAACACTCCTTTCTGGCCGATGAGGACCTGCCCGGCCACCTGCCCCTGCGCGACGTGGTGGACCCCCGCACGGTATCCGTGCTGGACGAGGACACGCTGATGAGCGTGGCCCTGCTGGCGCAGGGCAGCCGCCAGGAAGCCTTTGCGGTGTACACGCCCAAGCGGCAACTGGTGGGCATCATCGAGGCGGAGAAGATTTTCGATCTGGTGCGGGGGCCGGGAGCGCGCTTTGCGCGCTGGGTGCGGGGGCGGTGATTTGTGCCGCCAAAGATAATCATGGAATAGCGGGCTGAACTTAACCGGCGCTCATTGCGTATTTATTGGCCTAAAGCGAAATTACCCACTACCTTGCTCCGCATCTTCCATCTTTCACTCGCGCTGCTCATGCTCGTCGGTTCTACCGGCCTGCCGATCAACCTGCACCTGTGTGGTGGGGAAGTGAAAGCCGTATCGCTGTGGGTAGATGCCCCGGCCTGCCACGCGGAGAAAATGAAAGCTTGCCCCTTCCACCCCGCCCCGGCGGACGATGAGGACGGTGCCAAGGAGAATAAAGATTGCTGCCAGGACGAGCACGCCTTCGTCCAGCTCGACAGCGAGCGTGATCTGCCCACCACGCAGCCGGCTACGCCAATCCCCGCCGCGCTGCCCGCGCCCCCGGCCCGCATTTTCGCCGACTATACGCTGCCCGTCCGCCATACCACTACTGCGCTCAAGTACTACCGCCCGCCGCCGCTCGTGATCGACGCGCCGCGCCAGTGGCAGGTATTCCGACTATAGCATCGCTTCTTTTTGCTGATTCCTTTTCCGCACCCGTGGAAAGGGCTTTTCTCGTTGGTCACCCCGCTCCCGTTTCGGTAGCGGGAATGGCCGCAAGCAATTGGTCGTATGCTCGCTTCCTTTATCCGTTTTTTCCTGGAAAACAAACTCGTCGTTTGGCTCCTTCTCCTCCTCTTCGTGGGCTGGGGACTGGCCACGGCCCCCTTTGAATTTGACATCCCCGGCCTGCCGCGCGACCCCGTGGCGGTGGATGCTATTCCCGACATCGGCGAGAACCAGCAGATCGTGTTCACCCGCTGGCCCGGCCAGTCGCCGCAGGACGTGGAGGACCAGATCACCTACCCGCTCACCTCCGCCCTGCTGGGTATTCCGGGGGTGCGCAGCGTGCGGTCCAATTCCATGTTCGGCTTCTCCAGCATCTACCTCATCTTCGAGGAGGATGTAGAGTTTTACTGGTCGCGCAGCCGCATCCTGGAAAAACTCAACTCGCTACCCACGGGCGTACTGCCCGAGGCGGCCACGCCCACCCTCGGTCCCGACGCCACCGCGCTGGGCCAGGTCTACTGGTACACCCTGGAGGGCCATACGGCCGAGGGCGAGGTCGTGGGCGGCTGGGACCTGGACGAACTGCGCTCCATTCAGGATTTCTACGTCCGTTACGGCCTCAGCGCGGCCGGGGGCGTGAGCGAGGTAGCCAGTATCGGCGGCTTCGTGAAGGAATACCAGGTGGACGTGGACCCAGATAAAATGCGCGTCTACGGCATCACCCTCCCGCAGGTGATGAAGGCGGTCAAGGAATCCAACCTCGACGTGGGGGCCGCCACCCTGGAGATCAACCTGGCCGAATACTTCGTGCGCGGCCTGGGCTACCTGCAAAACCTGTCCGACCTGGAAAATGCCGTGGTTGCCGAGCGAAACAACGTGCCGATCTACCTGCGCGACGTGGCCCGCGTCAACGTCGGCCCCGCCGCCCGGCGGGGCATCCTGGATAAATCCGGGGCCGAGGCCGTGGGCGGCGTGGTAGTGGCCCGTTACGGCGCGAACCCATTAGAAGTGATCAATAACGTCAAGACCAAGATTGCCGAACTGGCCCCCGGTTTGCCCCGCCGCGAGTTGGCAGACGGTAAGGTGAGCCAGGTTACCATTGTACCTTTCTACGACCGCTCCGAACTCATCCGCGAGACCATCGGCACGCTGGAGGAAGCCCTCACCCTGGAGATCCTGATCACGGCCATCGTGGTCATCCTGCTGCTCTTCAACCTCAAATCCTCGTTGCTGGTGGCGGGCACCCTGCCCATTGCGGTACTGATGTGCTTCATTGCCATGCGCTACTTTGGCGTAGATGCCAACATCGTGGCCCTCTCGGGTATCGCCATCGCCATCGGCACCATGGTGGATATGGGGATCGTGCTGACCGAAAGCATGGTCTACCGCCTCAACGACCCGCCCCCCGGCGAGAGTCGCCTGGAAAGTATCTACGAGGCAACGGTCGAGGTCGGCTCCGCCGTCCTGACGGCGGTGGCCACCACCATCATCAGTTTCCTGCCCGTCTTCACGATGGAGGCGGCCGAGGGGAAGTTGTTCCGGCCACTGGCGTTTACCAAAACGTTTGCGCTGATCGCGGCTATTCTGGTAGCCCTGGCGGTTATTCCGGCCCTGGCTCATACACTATTCGGATTACAGCGGGGCGACCGACGGCGCCAAATCGTTGGTAATTTGCTCCTGCTGGCAGGTGGCACAGCCGCTTGGGTGTTCGTCAGTTGGTGGCTCGGTCTGGTGGCCATTTTGGTCGGTCTGCTAGGACTAGCCACGGCTGCGCTCGATGCCCGGCCCAGCGGAAGCAGGGAGTGGGGCGAACGACTAACCATCTTGGTTAATGTTCTCATTGCACTGGTTTTCGGCTGGCTCCTCGCCGGCATCTGGCTACCGCTGGGCGTGGAAAACAGCCACTTTTTCAACTTCCTGTTCGTGGTTGTGGTGGCGGGAGGCCTGCTGGGATTCTTCTGGCTGATCATTTACTGGTACGCGCCCATCCTAGGGTTTTTGCTGCGGGTAAAGTGGCTGTTCCTCATCGTGATCGGCCTGATCGTCTTTGCCGGCATCCAGGTGTTTCGCGACATCGGCCAGGAATTCATGCCCGCCCTGGGCGAGGGGGCTTTCCTGCTCATGCCCACCGCCATGCCCCACGCCGGCGTGGAGGAGAACCGCAGTAATTTACGCCTACTGGACATGGCCGTCACCACCATCCCCGAGGTGAGGACGATCGTCGGCAAGGCCGGCCGCGTGGAAAGCCCCCTCGACCCCGCGCCCCTGTCGATGTACGAGAAAATGATCTCCTACCAGTCCGAATACCGGACGGACGAGGACGGTCACCGCTTGCGCTTCAAAGCCGACGGCGAGGGTCATTTCCTGGATGCCGACGGCCGCCCCCTGACCACCGACCCCGACGGCAAGCCGGACCCCGACCAACTCGTACCCGACCCCAACGGTAGCTACTACCGGCAGTGGCGCGACCATATCCGCTCGCCCGACGATATCTGGGACGAGATCATCGCCGCCGCCCAACTGCCCGGCGTAACCTCGGCCCCCAAGCTCCAACCCATCGAGACCCGATTGGTCATGCTCCAAACCGGCATGCGCGCGCCAATGGGCATCAAAGTACGCGGCACCGACCTGCGGGCCATCGAAGCCTTCGGTCTGGAACTGGAACGCGAACTCAGGAACGTCGACGGCGTTAAGGACGCCGCCGTTTTCGCCGACCGCATCGTCGGCAAACCCTACCTCCTCCTGGACGTCAACCGCCCCGCTGCCGCCCGCTACGGTCTGTCCGTACTGGAGGTGCAGCAGCAAATCCAGGCCGCCGTGGGCGGCATGCGCATGACCACCACCGTGGAGGGCCGCGAGCGCTACGTCGTCCGCCTCCGCTACCCCCGCGAACTACGCGACGACCCCGCCGCCATCCGCCGCATCCTGGTGCCCACCCGCAGCGGCCAGATCCCCCTCGGCGACCTCATCGACATTCGCTACGAGCAGGGGCCGCAGTCCATCAAGAGCGAAGACGGTTTCCTGGTCGGCTACGTGCTGTTCGATAAACTGCCCGGCTTCTCCGAAGTCGAGGTGGTCGAGAACGCCACCGCCTACCTCAACGGCCTCACCCAGGCGGGCGAGCTTCCCATCCCTGCCGGCATCAATTACCGCTTCGCCGGCAACTACGAGCAGCAGGTGCGGGCCGGCAAGCGGCTCTCCCTGGTGCTGCCCATCGCCCTGGGCCTCATCTTTCTCATCCTTTACTTCCAGTTCCGCTCGGTCACCGTGGCCCTCATGGTGTTTAGCGGCGTCTTCGTCGCGTTCAGCGGCGGCTTCCTCCTCCTCGGCGGCTACGGCAACCCCGATTTCCTGGATTTCAGCTTCTTCGGCACCAACCTGCACGACCTCTTCCAGCTGCGAACCATCAACCTCAGCGTCGCCGTCTGGGTCGGTTTCCTCGCCCTGTTCGGCATCGCCACCGACGACGGCGTCCTGGTCGCCACCTTCCTCCGCGACAGTTTCGCCCGCAACACCCCCGACACCGTCCCCGAGATCCGCGCCGCCGTCATCGAAGGCGGCCTGCGCCGCGTGCGCCCCGCCATGATGACCACCGCCACCACCATCCTGGCCCTCCTGCCCGTCCTCACCGCTACCGGCCGCGGCGCGGATATCATGCTCCCCATGGCCATCCCCAGCTTCGGCGGCATGCTCTTCCAGGTCGTCACCATGTTCACCGTCCCCGTCCTCTGGTGTATGCGCGAGGAGATCAAATTGAAGGTGCGCAACAAAAAAATTGAGCTATGAAAAATGTAGTGGTTTCCCCCCCGGCCCCCCGAAGGGGGGAGGTAATAGTCGATTCAATTACTTATTCAGGTGAGGTACTCGGGCGTGTCCCTTCCCTACGGTCGGGCCGGTCCCTTATGGGCTTCGCTGATCGCTCGGCACTGCGTGCGCTACCGCCCCTCCAGGCACCTCACGCGGGTTCCCCCCCGGCCCCCCGAAGGGGGGAGATTATGAGCGATGCAATCAAAATTCAAGAATCGCCAATCAAGAATCAAAAATCCATCCCTTCGGGTGCACCCGCCAGCCGCGCCATTCCCTGTTCCATATTCTCTAATCCTTATTCTGTAATCCCAAATTCCCCCCCGGCCCCCCGAAGGGGGGAGATCATGAGCGATGTAATCAAGAACTCTGAGGAGCTTGCGACGATCAGCGCAGCTAATCAAAAACTCCGAGGAGCTTGCGACGATCACCGCAGGTCATCGCCAATCAAGATTCAAGAATCCATCCCACCGGGCGCACCCGCCAGCCGCGCCATTCCCTGTTCCGTATTCTCTAATCCTTATTCTGTAATCCCAAATTCCCCCCCGGCCCCCCGAAGGGGGGAGATTGTAAGCGATGCAATCAAAATTCAAGAATCGCCAATCAAGATTCAAATATCCATCCAACCGGGCGCACCCGCCAGCCGCGCCATTCCCTATTCCGTATTCTCTAATCCTTATGCTGTAATCCCAAATTCCCCCCCGGCCCCCCGAAGGGGGGAGATCATGAGCGATGCAATCAAGAATCAAGAATCGCCAATCAAGATTCAAGAATCCATCCCACCGGGCGCACCCGCCAGCCGCGCCATTCCCTGTTCCGTATTCTCTAATCCTTATTCTGTAATCCCAAATTCCCCCACGGCCCCCCGAAGGGGGGAGATTATGAGCGATGCAATCAAGAACTCTGAGGAGCTTGCGACGATCAGCGCAGCTAATCAAAAACTCCGAGGAGCTTGCGACGATCACCGCAGGTCATCGCCAATCAAGATTCAAGAATCCATCCCACCGGGCGCACACGCCAGCCGCGCCATTCCCCATTCCGTATTCTCTAATCCTAATGCTGTAATCCCAAATTCCCCCCCGGCCCCCCGAAGGGGGGAGATTGTAAGCGATGTAATCAAGATTCAAAAATCGCCAATCAAGAATCAAGAATCCATCCAACCGGGCGCACCCGCCAGCCGCGCCATTCCCTATTCCGTATTCCCTATTCCGTATGCTGTAATCCCAAATTCCCCCCCGGCCCCCCGAAGGGGGGAGATTATTCTCTACAAATTCATTCTACACCTCCTCCTCCTCCCCCTTCTTACACCTTCCCTCCCCGCCCAATCCCTCGATTCCCTAACCGCCTCCTTGCGCCAGGACAACCCCGAACTCCGCGCGCTGGCGCTGGACTACGAGGCGGCCACCAACACCGCCGCGCAGGCGCGTCAACTGCCGGACCTGGAGATTAGCGGCGGCGTCTTCGTGCTGCCGATCGAGACGCGGCTGGGGCCGCAGCAATTTCGGGTGGGTGCTACCCAAATGCTGCCCTGGCCGGGAAAACTGGCGGCAATGGCGGAACTGGCCGACGCCCGCGCCCGGCCCGTGCTGGAACGCGCCGCCGCCCGCCAACTGGACCTGATTTACCAACTGCAAACCGCCTACTACCGCCACCTGGGGCTGACCGCCCAAATGAACGCCCTGACCGGAAGCCTGCCCCTTTACGCCGGCCTGGATAAGCTGGCCCTGAGCCGGGTCGAAAACGGCCACGGTAGCTCGGTGGACGTATACCGTATCCAGCTCCAGACCCGCGCCCTGCAACGACGGATCGAGGAACTGGATTACCAGCGCGGCCGGGAGGCGGTAACGATCAACCAATTGCTGAACCGGCCCGAAAACACCTCCCTGACCCCGCCGAATGACCTGGACGAGCGCGCGGCCGCCGCCCTGCTGCAACTGGCCGCCCTGCCGCCCCTCCCCGACCTGGCTAATCACCCGCTGCTGCGAACCATCGAACGGCAGCAGGAGATCTCCCGCCAGGCCATTCGGGTGAATGACCTGGACGCCCGACCCGATTTCGGCGTGGGTGTCGACTACGTCGCCACCGGCCGACGAACCGATGCCGACCCACCGCGCAACGGCCGCGACGTGATCCTGCCCCGCGCCATGATGACGATCCCCCTGAGCTGGGGTAAGTACGGTGCCAAACGCCGTGAGGAAGAACTGAACATCCAGGCCGGCGACGCGCGCCGCGAGTCGGTCGCCAATCAACTACGGTCGGAGATCAAGCGCGCTGCCATTGCGATGACCGATGCGGCCGATCAGTTGGCCTTTCTGGTAGAGCAGACCACCGTGCTGGAGGCCGCCCTGGGCGTGGCCCGCAGCGAGTACGCCAACGGCCGCCGCCCGCTGGATGAACTACTGCGGATGCAGGATGAGCTGGTGAGTTACCGCACTATGGCGGATAAGGCCAGGACAACGGTGCTGGTGGAATGGGCGAGGGTGAGGTCAATGATTGAATGAATGGGTGATTGAATGATTGAATAGTAGGGGAGTGAACATAGACCGTTTCGTTACTCCGAATCAAGTATGTTTCCGACCTCACTCAATCATTCGATCATTCAATTCTTATATCCCCCGCGTGAGGTGCCCGGAGGGGCGTTAGCGCACGCAGTGCCGAGCGACAGCGAAGCCCGGCGGGGACCGACCCCGGCGGTAGCCGGGGGCACGCCCTAGTTAGTCTTTTAGTACGTAGTCGGGTAGTAGGTAGTACCGCTCTCGCTTGCACCATCAACATTTACCCGACTCACCCAACCGTAAAAATTAAATTACCATGAACAGAGAGAAATTAAACACCCAAACCATCCTTTACCTCGTTCTGGCGCTGGCCGTGGGCTTGCTGGCGGGCTATGTGTTGTTTGGCGGCACGAGCGACGAGGAAGTGACGATGGCCGATGGGCATACGGAATCCGACCATGCGGCGGAGGGGGGTGCCGAAATCTGGACCTGCTCGATGCACCCGCAGATACAGCGGGAGGAGGCGGGGGACTGCCCGATTTGCGGCATGGACCTGATCCCACTGGCGGCCGGTGCCTCTAATGAGCCGACGGTGCTGACGATGACCGAGGGGGCAGTGGCCCTGGCGCGGGTGCGTACCGTGGCGGTGGGTGACGCAGGCGCGGAACCCGGGGCCGGAAACGGCGGCGCGCAGGTAGTGAACCTGACCGGCAGGCTGGCCCCGGACGAGCGGACCACGGCCGTGCAGGCGGCGCACGTGGGCGGGCGCGTGGAGCGGATGTACGTGACCTATGCCGGGGAGCGGGTGCGGAGCGGGCAGCAGATTGCGACCATTTATGCGCCCACGCTGGTGGTGGCGCAGGAGGAGTTGTTGCAGGCCAGGGAGTTGGCGGCGGTGAACCCGCGCCTGGTGGAAGCGGCGCGGCAAAAATTGCGCAACCTGAAGGTAACGGATGCCCAAATAGATCGCCTGGAAAGCAGCGGAGAAGTATTGACCAATTTCCCGGTTTACGCCCAGCGGGGCGGGACGGTACTGGAACTTAAAACCGAGGTGGGGCAATACGTGACCGCCGGCGGGGCGCTGTATACGCTGACGCAACTGAACCAATTGTGGGCCTTGTTCGACGCCTTCGAGGGTGACCTGGCGCGCATCCGGGTGGGCGACCGGGTGACCTTTACCGTGCCCTCGCTGTCGGCCGATACCTTCCGGGCGCGGGTGACGTTTATCGACCCGCTGATCGACCCCGGAACGAGGACGGCGGCCGTGCGGGCGGAAGTGGATAACCGGGGCGGGCGGCTGAAACCGGAGATGTTCGTGCAGGGGCGTATCGAGGTAAGTCCCGATAAGGGACGGCGCAGCCCGGGGAGTGCCCCCGCCCTGACGGTACCCACCACGGCCGTGCTGTGGACGGGCGAGCGGTCGGTGGTATACGTGGAGCTGCCCGGGGCGGAGGTACCCACTTACGAGTTTCGGGAGGTCACGCTGGGTGACCGGGCGGGCGACGGCTACCGCGTGCTGAGCGGGCTGGCGGCCGGCGAGCGGGTGGTAGTGAATGGCGTGTTCGCCATCGACGCCTCGGCCCAATTGAACAACAAGGCCAGCATGATGAACCGCAACGTGCTAATCAAGGGCCGCGTGGCGGAGGCCGTAACCGCCCTGGTGGTGCCTAATTACCGCGACGGCACCCCGGCCGCCTTCCGCGCCCAACTGACAGAAGTGGCCAGTGCCTACCTGCCGCTGAAGGACCGGTTGGTGAAGACTGAAAGAGCGGACGAAAAACTACTAGCCCCGCTGCGCACCGCCATCAATGAGGTGAACATGAGCCTGGTAAAGGGCGACGCCCACCAGTACTGGATGCAGCAACTGGAGGCCATGAACGGTCACCTGGGCGGCCTGGCAAAAGCCGGGGACGTGGAGGCGCAGCGGGCGCAGTTCGGCTTTTTCTCCCAGGCCCTCATCCATGCCCTGACCGCATTCGGGGTGAACGACACCTTATACGTACAGCACTGCCCGATGGCCTACAATAATGAAGGCGGTAATTGGATCAGCGCGGAGAAGGAGGTCCGCAACCCCTTTTTCGGGGAAAAGATGATGACCTGCGGCTACGTGGCAGACGAATTAAACCAACCGGCGGGGGGGGAATAAACCCGTGCCGGTATAGATAACCGACCATGCCGGTCGGCCCATTTTTCTTAACCGAGTAACCACCGGTTACTCATCAATTTTCAAACCATGCGTATTTACGCCCTTGTTTTTTTTATCACTGGATTAGTAACGTTCGGTACGGCCTGTACCGGTCAGCACGAGCATAACGGAGACCACGACCACGCCGCCGGGACAACCGCCGACCACCAGGACGAAGCGGATATGACGGCAACGGCAACCGATCCCGAATTTCAGCGCCAACTGGGTGCCGTAACGACGGCTTACCTGCAATTGAAGGACCAGCTGGTAGCCGCCGATGCGAAGGCAGCCGGCAACGCCGCCCGTGACATGAACAATAAGTTGGGCATGGTGGACATGAGCCTGGTGAAGGGAGACCGCCACCAAGAGTGGATGGACTACCTGCGCCCGCTGCAAACGGCCGCCAACCAACTAACCGCCGCTACCGACCTGGAAGGAATGCGCCGCGCGTTTTCCGGTCTGGCCGAACCCCTGGCCGCAGCCCTCAACAGCTTCGGAAAGGGCGACAGTCCGCTTTACGTGCAACGTTGCCCGATGGCCTTTAACAACGAAGGAGCCAACTGGATCAGCAGTGAAAAAGCAATCCGTAACCCCTACTTCGGCGACATGATGATGAGCTGCGGTAAGGTGATCGAAACGATCCACTAAGGTCTGCGTGGGCCGGGCCGGAATGATTTTCCGGTTCGGCCTGCTTTTTATCCCGCCGGCTAACCACACCCGCAAAAACTGACTACCATGACACCACCCCAACCCCTCTATATCGGCAACATGGTCTGCGACCGTTGCCTGACTGCCGTGGAAAGCACCCTGCGCGAACTCGGCTGGACGGTAACCGAAGTGGCCCTGGGCCGCGTGCTGGCCCACCCGCCACCGGGCGGCGGCGACGATGACGCTCGGCAGTTGTCAGAATTGGATGCCCGCTTGCGTCGTCTGGGCTTCGAATTGCACGATGCCAAAGCGGGCACCATCGACCGCATCAAGGGACTCATCATTCAGTACGTCTACAATGACGACGCCGACCCTAACCTGACGCTTTCCGAACTACTGACCGGACAATTGCACCGCGAATACAGCCACCTGAGCCGGCAATTTTCGGCCGCCGAGGGACGCACCGTCGAAGACTTTTACCGGGCGCACCGCATGGAACTCGCCAAGCGCCTGCTGAGCCGGGGCGATGCCCCCGTCTACGAGGTGGCCCAGCGACTGCACTACGCCAGCGCGTCCCATTTTTCGGGCGTGTTCCGCAAAGCTACGGGCCTGACGCCCACGGCCTTCCAGAAACTGGGCCACTACCGGCCCGAATTGATCGAGCGGGTATAGCTAAAGTCAATATCTCGCTAGATTGACGCAAAATATTAGCGCACCGGCCTAGTTAGCTGCTTGTTATAAGGGTATGAATGCCACAACAACCAAACAGCAAGACTACCGTGTCACCGGCATGACCTGCGGCGGCTGCGTTGCCAGCGTACAGCGCGGTCTCGACACCGTCCCCGGTGTCACTGCGGCCGAGGTACAACTAGAATCCCCGCAGGCCAGGATCACGCTCGATCGTGACGTAGACCTCGCTACCCTGCAGGCGGCCATCGGTAAGTACCACATCGAGCCGATCGACCAGCCGGCCCCGCCGAAAGCAGCTGCTCCGGCCCCGCCCCGGCCCGCCGCGCCGCCGCCCGTCATGGACGTGCCCGAGGCCAACGTAACCACCTACCGGCCGCTCATCCTGATCGTCAGTTTCATTGCGGGCGTCACCCTGCTGGCGCAGTTTCCCTTTGCTACGTTTTCCGGGATGCTTTGGATGCGCGACTTTATGGCCGGCTTCTTCATCGTCTTCGCCTTCTTCAAACTGCTCAACCTGCGCGGGTTCGCCGACAGCTACGCCATGTACGACATCGTGGCCGCCCGCTGGCACGGCTGGGGCTACGTTTACCCCTTCGTCGAACTCACGCTCGGCCTGCTTTACCTCACCGGCCTCTTCCCGTTCTGGACCAACGTGGCCACCATTATCGTGCTCGGCATCAGCAGTATCGGCGTCATTCAGAGCAACCTCAACAAGCGAAAGATAAAGTGCGCCTGCCTCGGCGACGTCTTCAATCTGCCCATGAGCACCGTCACCATCGTCGAGGACGTGGGCATGGTGGCCATGGCGGTAGCGATGCTTTTGATTCGCTAAATGCTCGTGGTTTGGGCGTGTCCCTCCCGCCGGTCGGGTCGGGCTGTCCGGCACTCTCTTCTCACCGCCGTTACCGGCGGCGGTCCGTTCAAACAACGCCTCCCATCCCTCACGCGGGGAAAACAAAAAACAGCAAATGAACCACTACCTGAAATTCGGCCTCATGATGGCCACTTCCTTCGTCATCATGTATGGCATCATGTTTCTCAACGTCGATGTTTTCGACCACGTTTACCTCAGCCCTACGCGTACCTACATGACCTTTTTAATGATCGCACCTATGGCTATTGTCATGCTGCTCTTCATGTGGGGCATGTATAAGAACAAAGCAATCAACTACGGCATCATTGCGGCGTCGATTCTCACCTTCGTGCTTTGCTTCAGCGGTTTACGCGAGCAGACCTTCATTAGCGACGTACAGTGGATGAAGGCCATGATCCCCCACCACTCTTCGGCCATCATGGTTAGCGAAGAGGCCCACCTCACTGATCCCGAAGCCCAAAAACTGGCTCGTGAAATTATTATCGCCCAGAAAGAAGAAATCGCCGAAATGGAGCGCATGATCGCTCGTTTGCAGGGACAATAATTATCAATCCTCTCCCTTCGGGGGACCGAGGGGGAAACCCTGGGATATCTGATACTTGATATTTGCTCGTACTATATTCCATTTAAACCTGCCCGTCGGGATGGATTCTTGATTGCAGATTAGCGATTCTTGATTCTTGATTAGCAAATAAGGCACCTCCCCCTTCGGGGGACCGATGGGGAAACCCAAAATAATATCATTCACCCAGCAAGCCCACCCGCTTGCTACCAACCGATTTCACCATGACCGCATTAGTAAAAACCGACTTCCAAAAATGCCTCCAATCCTGCCTGGATTGCCTGATCGACTGTAAAGTCTGTCTGGCTAAAATGGCCACGAAAAAGAGCATGAATGACTGCCCCGTCTGCTGCATCCAGTGCATCGCCGTACTGGAAGCGAGCATCGACCTGATGACCGCCGAAAGCAAATTCAGCAAGGAACAGTGCGAACTCTGTGCCAAGGTCTGCGACTACTGCGCCGAGCAGTGCGAGCAACACGATCACGACCATTGTAAGCGGTGCGCCGAGAGCTGCCGGAAGTGCGCCGAGGAGTGCCGGAAAATGGCCGCGTAAGCAGCCTTGTTTTACCAGGGGATACGGGCCGGCGGTCGGTATCCCCTCCTTTTTTTTGCAGGTAAACTATTTAACGATGAAGATCAGTAAGCAACTAACGACTCTATTTTTCAGCCTCTTAGCAATTGGTATGGCCCATGGTCAGCGGACCGGTGATGGGAAGGCGAGTACCTATGAAATGATTCCGGGCCAGAGCGTCACCGAGCAGGATGGACGGGTTATCAGCTACTACCTGACCGTGGCCGATACGGTGGTCAATTTTACCGGCAAACCCACTCGCGCCCTGGCGACCAACGGGCAGATCCCCGCGCCGACCCTTAATTTTACCGAGGGTGATTCGGCCCGCCTTTACGTTACGAACCGTACTCGTGAGACGGTGTCCTTTCACTGGCACGGCCTGCTGCTACCAAATAAGTATGATGGCGTACCGATGCTCAATACGGAACTGATTCAGCCGGGGGCTACTTACATCGCTTCGTTTCCCATTATTCAAAACGGTACCTACTGGTACCACTCCCACACCGAATTACAGGAGCAAAAAGGATTGTACGGATCGATCGTAATCCAGCCCAAACAGGCTTACCCCACCAAGGACAAGGTGGTCGTGCTATCGGATTTTACCGAGCAGAACCCCCACGAGGTACTCCGGCAGATCAAAAAGCACACCGACTGGTACGCCATCAAGCGTACACTCCGTGCAGAGCTACGGCCGGGCACTGGTGTCGGGCAACCTCGGTAAGCAGTGGTGGATGGAGTGGATGCGGATGCCCGGTATGGACTTTGCTGATGTGTACTACGACGCCTTCCTTGCCAACGGTAGAATAGCGGACGAGGACCCCGATCTGAAGGCGGGAGAAACCGTGCGCCTACGGGTCATAGACGGGTCGGCTCCTCGCATTTTTGGCTCCATTATGCCGGTGGTAAGCTCCGCATCGTGGCCGCCGACGGCCTGGAGGTCGAACCAGTGGAGGTTGACAAAATGCTGATCGCCACCGCCGAGACTTACGATATTGAAGTGACGCTGCCGGCGGATGGCCGCTACGAATTTCGGGCCACTTCCTGGGACCGTTACAGGCATACATCCGTCTGGCTGGGCGGGGGACCCAACCATCCCGCC
The DNA here is from genome assembly GCA_963710215.1 of Lewinellaceae bacterium. Taxonomy (GTDB): domain Bacteria; phylum Bacteroidota; class Bacteroidia; order Chitinophagales; family Saprospiraceae; genus Neolewinella. The sequence continues at coordinate 65,920 of CAVPZP010000067.1, forward strand.
GCCGACCTGCCGCCGGCCGACTATTATAAACTGACCAAGGAAATGAAGGACCTGATGGCCATGATGCCGAAGATGCAGATGGGAAAAGCCCCGGCCCACGTTCCCTCTTACGAGAGTTTACGCAGCGGGCGAGGCTCCAACTTACGATCAGATTCAGATGCAATCCATGGAGGAAATGGGTATGTCGATGCCCGGCATGGACCACGGCAAGATGGAGATGGGTAAGAAGGACAAGATGCCCGGCATGGACCACGGTAAGATGGAGATGGGTAAGAAGGACAAGATGTCCGGCATGGAACACGGCAAGATGCAAGATGGGTAAAAAGCAAGACGCCCGGCATCGACCAGCACGCCGGCCGCGAACCCATGAACGCGGACACCCTCCCCGTTGACGAACCGATGGACGACATGCCCGGTATGGACCACGACGGAATGGACGCCGGCACTACTTACCGCGCCGCTGAACTGGACGGCAAAACCATGGAAATGGCTAACCTGGATATGGGTGATAGCATGATGGGAGCCGGTGCGCCCATGGGGGTATTGATGACCGGATACTACGAGCTGAAGGAAGAATACCCGGACGAAACGATCTTTGATTACAACATGCTCCGGTCCACCCAGCCCACTACGCTCCACGAGGATCGCCCCGTACGGATCGTGCATTTGTACCTGGGTGGTAATATGCTGCGCTATGTCTGGATGATCAATAACCAGCCGTTGTCCCAGGCGGATAAGATCATGATTGAGAAGGGAGAGAACGTTCGTTTCGTGTTCCACAACACCACCATGATGAGCCACCCCATGCACCTGCACGGGCACTTCTTCCGGGTCATCAACGCGCAGGGGGAATACGCACCGCTCAAGCATACGGTCAATGTGGCCCCGATGGAGACGACCATCATCGAGTTCGCCGCCACGGAGGACAAGGACTGGTTTTTCCATTGCCACCTGCTCTACCACATGATGTCGGGCATGGCCCGCATCATTGGTTACGAGGGTTCTTCGGACCTATTGTTGGCGAATAGAAAGACTACGATAAATTCGCGATGGACGATCGGCAGTATTTCGCTGCCGCCAACCTATCGGCGCAGAGCAACGGGGCGTGGGCTGACTTTTCCTATTTTAACCTTTACAATGAATTTAGTCTGGAAGGCGATACCGATTATGATGGCAACTTCGAGATCGAGGGGAAGGCAATGCGCTACCTCGATCCGCGCCAGTACTTCGCTCCCTATGTAGGCTTGGAAGTGGACGGTGCCCAGGTGATGAACCGCGAGATCGATCAGGAAGAACTGGAAGTGGAAACCGTGGGCATGGTGGGTGTCCGCTACCTGCTTCCGATGATGGTCTGGTCGGACTTGCGGGTGGACCACCGGGGCAATTTCGAGTTCCAGTTGGAGCGGAGGACATCCCCCTCACCAGCCGCTGGAGGGCCTCGGCCCAGGCGCGTTACCAATTCAGCGGCAAGACGGTGGAAGTACACCTTCGGCACCAGCTACATCCTCGGCCAGTACTGGGGGGGTTTCCGCTAGCTACGATAGCGACTTCGGACTTGGCGGTGGCCTGCGGATCATGTTTTGATGACCGGATTCTAAATCAAAAATTTTCAATAATTAAACTGACCCATGAAGGACTGTTGCCAACCCGATCCTGATCCTTCTCGCTGGAATCGAGTGGTGAATACCCTGGTTATAGTTATCATCACCGCTATTTTACTTGGCGGAATGATAATGGGGTTAGTAGGCCGATAATTCACTCTACCAATTATTTGCTGATTGCGTGAGGTGCCCGGAAGGGGAGTCGTTCAGGCGAAGTGCGCAGCACCGACCGGCAGGGAGCCTGGAGGGGACCGGCTGTTTCCGCGTTAGCGGAACGGGGACACGCACTGACAATCATACTGCAACCAACGATCAAAATTCGCACCATTTTTAACAAATCTCCCACTATTTATCTTTACTTTCATTTTATGACCTATCCCGTATTTATATTTTTTCGCGCACTGCTGTACCTCGGTATTGCAGTTGCTCTCCTCACCGGCTGCCAGGCTTCGCGCCCGGCCGGCCCCGCAGCTTCAACGACGTCGCCCCTCACCACCGCTGATTCTACCGATCGGGCCAAGGCTATCATCCGGGAAGCCGTCCGGGCGGCGGTTAGAGGATATGGATAACCAAACCGTTTCCTTTCGCTTCCGTGACAAGCATTACCGTTACCGGCAACAGGACGGCCACTATACCTACGAGCGCTGGTGCGACTGACACCCTGACCGACGATCGCATCCGTGACGTGCTGAACAATAATGGGCTGACTCGTTACGTCAACGATCAGACGGTAGAGCTAACCGAAAAGCAGCAGAAAGCGGAACTCGGTCAACTCGGTGATTTATTTTGCCTTTATGCCCTGGGCCTTGCTGGACCCCGCCGTCCGGCCCACCTACCTCGGTCGCGATACCATCGGCGGGGAGTTGCTTGATTTGATCCACGTCGGATTTGCGACTGAAAACGGTGGTGACGACGAGTGGACGATGAATTCCCTCTACTGGTTTACGCCCGACGGGCGGCAGTTAAAATACCTAGCCTATACTCATCCCGGTGGAAAGAGTCCCCGTCTACGGGAGGCCTATAATGAGCGGCGGGCAAATGGCATCACTGTACGGGACTACCGCAATTTTGCCACCCCCGGCAACACGCCGCTGGCGGTCGATCGGTTAGCTACCGCTTACCGGCGCGGGGAATTGGTACTATTATCACTGATTGATTTAGAGGAAGTGCGAGTGGAGATCAATGAGTGAGAGATTGATTACCAGAAGTTACTATGAAGTGCAGGGTGGCGGCGCAGCTAATACGTAAATGGGATAAATCCGCCCTCCCTTTCCGAGATCGACGGGGAATTTGATAAGCGGTTATTCCTCTTTCCGCCCCCGCCTTCTCACACTTTTAGTACCTTTCCCCCCTCATTCAGCTTCGTGCCGGATGACGTTACCACTTTCACTACCGTCGATCCTCATGACCACCGAAACAACAGCCCCCGGCGAAGTCGTCGCCGCGGCAACCGGAGATAAT
>CAVPZP010000068.1:0-23619 GCA_963710215.1 Lewinellaceae bacterium
CCCCCTCCCGGAATTCGCCAAGACTCCAGCAACGCGACATCGGCCGCTGGCTGGAACGCTACGAGATGCTGTTCGTGCCGCCCCAAAGGCCGCGCACCTTTTTACGCGCCACTTTCGCCCGCGAGGCCGACCACTACATGGCCGACGTTCACCCCATCCTCAAAAAACTCATCGACGAGTACAACACCCGCCTGATCCCATGAGTATCCGCATTACCGACGCCCGACCCAGGGGCTTTACCGCCTCCGATTATATCATGGCACCCGCCCTGCTGCAGGCCGTGGAGCTGGCCATTGCCCTGGAGCAGCCCCTGTTGCTGACCGGCGAACCGGGCACCGGCAAAACCCGCCTGGCCGATAAAATAGCCTCCGATCTGGCCGCCGCCGCCGGGCACAACTTTACGCCCGAGCCGCTGGTGTTCAATACCAAGACCGATGCCCAGGCACGGGACCTTTCTTATTACTACGACGCCGTGGCGCACTTCCAATCGGCCAACGTGCAACGGGGAACCGGCCAGACCGCACCCGTCACCGGCGATTTTATCCAGCTGCGCGCGCTGGGTCGCGCCATCGCGCTTACCCGGCCCGACCAACCCGGTCTCCAGGGTTTCCTGGACCCCGCCACCCCGGCCGCCGGCAGCGTGGTACTGATCGACGAGATCGACAAGGCACCGCGCGATCTGCCCAACGACATCCTGCATGAAATCGACCGCTATCAGTTCAGTATCAAGGAACTGGACCGCACCATCCAGCGCGGACCCGACCACCGCATCATCACCATAATGACCTCCAACTCGGAGAAAAACCTGCCCGACGCCTTCCTGCGCCGCTGCGTATTTTACCACATCCCCTTCCCCGACGAGGACCTCCTCTTCCGCATCGCCAAGACCCAGATCGGTACGGCCACCGCCTTTACCGACGAATCATTGCGGGGCCTCATCGGCCATTTTACCCGGGTGCGCGCGGCTTCCGTCCGCAAGCCCCCCGCCACGGCGGAGTTGCTGGCGTGGCTACGGCTGCTGGGCCTGGGCGGGATTGCCGCCACCGGCACCGAACCCGATACGGCCCGCCTGCGGGATTACCTCTCGGTGCTGGTAAAAACGAAAGAGGACCACGAAGCGGTGCGGGGGCTTTATTCTTAGTGGGTAGTGGGGTAGTGAGTAATGGATAGCAGGTAGTAGGTAGTGGGTAGTAATGCACTTGTCGTGAGCGTACTACCTACTACAATCAACCTACTACTTACTAATGACCGGGCGTGTCCGTCCCTGACGGGCCGGCCGGTCCCTTCCCGGCTCGCTGTTCGCTCGGTGCTTGCGCACTCCCCGCTGCGCGGATGCCCGTCCAGGCACCTCACGCGGGAGAATGATTGAATGACTGACTGACTGACTGAATGAATGATTGACCTCGAAGAATCGCTTTGCGATTGAGTGAAGCACTGTAGGTAATGATTGAATGATGAATAGCTCATCCCAATTTCCCCCCCTTCGGGGGGTCAGGGGGGCAAACGAGGAATGAAGGAGATGAGGGATGGAAGGAATGAAGGACTCACCGGGTAAAATAAGCATCCTCCTCCCTTCGGGGGGTCGGGGGGGGGCAGAGACGAACGACTGAATAAAAGTAATTATCACCAACCAAACCACTCATATCACCACCCTCCCCCTGGAAGAGCTGTTCCGGCAGCTGGCGGCGGCGGGTTCGACCTCAGCCCCGGCGACCGGCTGCGTGCCTACCGTGCGCTGGCCGGGCCGGGCCGCGCCTACCTGGAACGGCCGGAGGAACTGAAGTATATCTTATCGCCGGTACTGTGCCGGACCACGGTAGAACAAGGTGAGTTTTACCGCATCTTCGATGCCTACCTGATTGACGTAGCGAAGTGGCAGACGGAGGAAGCCGTACCGGTCCGCAAGGGGAGGGGTGGGTGGTGGATCGCTGGAATATTGATCGGAATAGGCTTACTGGCGGCTCTGGCAATGTGGTGGACGGCCGACTACCGAACCGGAAGCGGACAATTAATCCTAGGGTTCGACCCGCCGGGAACAAACGCAAGTAAGGGAGGGCGATACCCTCACCTTTTTAAATTACAGCAGATTTGCGGATGACTCCGCGTCCGGTAAGTTACCGGTGGAAATTGGTGGACGTGGGGAGTGGTGGAAGATCGACCTGGTGGATAGTCGGGACTTTCACACCTGAGTTACGTGGTGCCGCCCGTGCTGGATACCTTTTACCGGAAAGAAATCACTTTGCGGATGGTGCCACCGGAAGGGGACAGCAGTATTAGCTGGACCCGAACGGGTCCTGATGACATCGACACGATCCATTGGGTTGAGACTAGCGCGTATGCCTATTCCGTGCGTTGCCGCAACGAGCCGGCGGCGGAGAAGATCACCGGTCTACCGCAAAATAATCTGGCGCGCGGCGAGGCGTAGACCGTCTGCTCTTAATTTTCGGAACGTTTATCAATGGCGGGCGGGGCACTGCCCTGGACCTATAGCTGGGAGTCCGGGCGACGGTGCCACCGCCACCACCCCTCGGGTAAGCCACGTTTACGAGCAAGCCGGTATCCACCGGCTGCGGCTGACGGTACGGGACACGACCTCCGGGGCACTCTGCGAGCGGGTATTGGAGGGCCGTATTAAAGTGGGCAACCAAGGGGTTGTGTTGCCACCGGTTGCCTATCTTTCCTTGCCACCGTTTATGCCACCAAACTCAGAACATGGGTCTCGTGGGCGGTGCCGCTGTTCTGGTTGGGAATCGTCGGCGGTCTACTGGCCCGGTTTCGGAATAAGCCGCCGGAAGAGGAAGAAGAACCCGCCTCGCTCCTGGCGGCCCCGCCGGTGGACCGGGCACCCTACTATGTGCCGTGGCAACAGCGGGAGGAAGCCATCAGCACCGGCCCAGCCTTGTTCCGGCTGGCGGAAAGCCTGCGCCTGCGGCAGGATGGTCTGCGGCCCCGCCTGAATCTGCCCGACAGTCTGCAGGCTACGTACGGGCGGGCGGCTTCCCGGAACTGCGCTACAGCCTGAACCGCTCGCCGACCGAATACCTGATCCTGATCGACGAGGAATCACACCTCAGTCATCAGGGGCGGCTGTTTCACTACCTGGCCGATCAGTTGCGGGGGCGGCATGTCTATCGCCGAGAGTGCTACGTTTACCGCAGCCAGTTGAATCGGTTCTGGAACCGGGATACCCCCAGCGGCGTGGACCTGGACGAACTCTCGCGCCGCTACGGCCGGCACCGGTTGTTGCTGCTGGGGGATGTCCGCGAACTGCTGGACCCCGGGGCACCACCACGCCGCGCCTGCGGCCCGACCTGCTGGCCAACCTGCGCTGCTCGTCTCACCGTTATCTGCTCAGCCCCGTACCGCCCGTATCCTGGACTTACCGCGAAAAACTGCTGGCCAAGGATTTTAACCTTTTCCCCGCCGACACGGCCGGCTTCCTTGCCGCCGCCGACCACATCGAGGCGGGCGACGTGGAAACCAACGAAAGCCATGCCGCCCACCTGAAGCGGTTGACCGCTTGCCGCCACGATAGCGATACCGAGTACCGCCGCTGGAAACGCCTGAAAGACTATACCGACTACCTGCAGCCCTACCCCGGCCTGACTACCTGATTTTTGGCCCTGGCCGCTTACCCCCGCCCGGACTGGAACCTGACCCTGGCGATCGGGCAGGCCCTGGAGAAAGAGGGCGGGAACGAAGTAGCGGTTACCTACGGTAATTTGTTGCGGTTGGCACGCATCCCGACCCTGAACGAGGGGCGATTTTCGCCCCGACTGCGCCGCGAAATGTTGGCCGCATTGCCGGATTATCTGGAAACCCTGGCCCGTAACACCGTGGCCGCCGAACTGCTGGCGGTACGCGCCGCCGCCGCCGGGGGCGCGGCCATGAGCGAGGTGGATAGCGAACTTGCGGTGCAGCAATTCGCTCTGGACCCAGCCGACGAAACGGCCGGGAAAATGATTGCCGAACTACTCCGCGAGGGCCGCCTCACCCCCGCACAACGCGCCGATCTGGACGGGCTGGTGGCGAAAGAGCAGCCCGAACCCGAGCCGGTGCCCGAGCCGCAGCCGAACGTGGCGGATTACGGCAACACGAAGATGGACTACTCGAACGTGTCTCAATCGACCATGAACCACTGACGGTAACTCCCGAAGCGGCCGAGCCACCGCCGCCCGTGAAGCTGGAAGAATACTTCGACCTGGAACAACCGCCGCCGCCGGCCGAGGAGGAATCGATTCCCCGCTGGTTGCTGCAAACGATCGGGGTGAGCGTTATTCTACTGGTGCTCGGCCTCTACGGTATGCACCGCTACAACGAACAACTGGTGGTGCCGAAATCGGCGGGTGTGGAGGAGAACGTTTCGTTCCGTTTTCGGAAAGTGGACGACACCTGGCTGGTGAATAATGAAATGACCAATGCGGAATCCATTGAATACCACCGGGCTGCTTTGGAATTACTGACCGGCGAAGCCGGTTCGGAAACGGGAAAAGCGGAAAGCTTGCTGCGCGACGTACTGGGCCGCGAAACGGGAGTGGGCCGGCAAATCGTTTCGGCCAATTTACAGCGCTTTTATACAATCGGGGTGCCAAACACCTCAACCACTACCAGCGTGAACGACAGCAAAGCAAGGTCGAACTAGACTCAGCCGGGATAGCCTTTCAGGCGGGGAACCGGGAACGGATAAATCTCAACGCTTACCCCGTAGACACCAGCGATCAGGTCAATATTCAGGAAAGCCTGATCAACCGCCACGGCGCGGCCCTGGTGGCCTACTACCGCTACGCGGGCACGGCCGTACTGACCAGCGACCTGTATACGGTTCCTTACCGCTTGCTGGATTCGGCGGGCTTTTTCGATACCCTTTCCTACCGGCCGAATCTGCAGAGTTTGCTGGGAGAGGAAAATACCCGGATACTGCACGTAACAGCTACCCAGACGGGGATAAAAGAGGTCAGTGTACAAGTGGATTACGTGGTGGCCGAAAGTATCCGCGGGGAGGTGGGCATGAAAATAAACCTGCGCTCCGATCAACCGCCCGCGCCTACGGAGTTCTTCTACTTCCCGGATCGCGGGGTATCGAAATACGTGGACCAGTACGGACCGGAAAAGCTGACCGTAACGGATAAAGATTTTTTAACGGCTAAATTCCTCCAGGTCAGCCTTTTCCGGCAGGACGATCCGCTGCGAGAACTGGCCCGCGAGATTATTCCCTTTGAAGCGAATTTCTCCCCGCCGGATCTGCCTCATCCCCAAGATAACGCGAACAGTAGAGCGGTAAAAATTCAAATTTACGATACTTTCAGCGAGAAGTACATCGCTAAAGTTCGTTTCACGGCACTACAGCGTATGGCCGATGGAGAATACGATGTGTATCAGGAAATTTATTCGGATATTCAGGGCAGGTTTCGGCTTAGTCTGATGGTGCGGCCCGGTGCGATTTACCGCTTTTCGCACGCAAATTATGAAACACGAACCTTTACCGACCCGAACGAACTATATGACCTGCCGAAAGGCAACCTCGGCCTGACGCCGCTTACCCGGGGAAAAGAACCGACCAAGGTGCCGATAGGAAAGGACCCCTACTGACGAAGAGCGTGTCTAAATTTTTACTTCCTGAAAACCAATTATTTAAGAAACCTGGCGTCATAAAAACTGACTTACGTAACCCGCTATGTGCGCACCACGAAGTAGCCGCGAAGCGAAGCATTGATCCTCAGTTCTTAAAAATTTTAGACACGCTCTAATCAGGTTTTTCCTGGGAGAAAATAAAAAAATTTGTGAAAATCTATTCAGGATAAATTAAGACTTTAGCGCGTGAGGTGCCCGCAGGGGCGACGCAGGGGGGGGGGGGCTTGCCCCGACCCGGAGAAGCGTGCGCAGCACCGAGCGAATAGCGAAGCCCGGAGGGGACCGACCCCGACCGGCAGGGAGGGGGCACGCCCGCAAAACGCTGCTACTCCGCTACCTTACGCGCATGAATACCGTTTTGAATCCCACCATATACAGGTTGCGGTTTAGTTCGGCTTCTTCGTCGTCGATGAGGCCGCGAAACCAGTACTTAAAGGTGGGTTGGAGCAGCACGGCCCAGTCGGTGCCGAAGCGGCGGTTGTAACCGAAACCGGCCGTGAAGGCATAATTGGCGGCCCGGTAACTCACGTCCTCGTTGATCTCAAAGGTTTGCGAGCCGGCCGTATTGAAACCGGTGTATTCGGTGCGCTGATCCAGGGCATAACTGACCGCGAGGCCGAGGGAGAAGGAAAATTCGTTGGCGTCGTCGACCTGCTGATAAAACTGGATGGCGAAGGGTAGTTCGATCTGCCGGGTGACGAAGGTTTCCGAGTACTCGGAAAAGCCGGGGCGGGGGGCGCCCGCATCCACGGGGCCGCGCTGGGTATCGTAGCCGCTGACGAGGTAGTTGAGGCCGGTATCGTAGCCGAGTTTGAGGCTGCGGTTGCGGAAGAACAACCCGGCGGCGTAGCCGAAAGCGGCTACTTCCCGCTCTTCGATCCGGTCGATCTCGTCGAAGGAGATACTGTTGGCGGCGGCCAGGCGGCGGTTGGCGAGGTGCGGGAAAAGGCTGATGCCGTAGCCGGTGCGGGGGCCGTTATAGTCTTGGGCGGCTAGCACGTCGGGGAGCAGAAAAATGAGTGGCAACAACAAGAGCAGGGGGCTGAAACGCATGGTAAACGATAGTTTGGGGGAATAACGCCCGACGCGCCGCTTACGTACCGTCGCGGCTTTTTTTACCTTTGCCAAAACTTACCGTTATGTCCCTACTGTACCGCCGGGTGTTGCTCAAATTAAGTGGTGAAAGCCTGATGGGCGACAAGGGCTTCGGGATCGACCCGAAAATGCTCTCTTACTACGCCGAGCAGATCAAGGAACTTTCCGACATCGGCCTACAGGTGGCCATCGTGATCGGGGGGGGCAACATCTTCCGGGGCATGAACGCCGCCGATTCCGGCATCGAGCGCGTACAGGGCGACTACATGGGGATGCTGGCCACGGTGATGAACGGCATGGCCCTGCAATCGGCCATGGAATCGAAGGGGCTGTTTACCCGCCTGATTTCCGCGCTGGAAATGGCCAGCATTGCAGAACCTTACATCCGCCGCCGCGCCATCCGCCACCTGGAGAAAGGCCGTATCCTGATCTTCTGCGCCGGCACGGGCAATCCCTACTTCACCACCGATTCGGCCGCCGCGCTGCGCGCCAACGAGATCGACGCCGACGTGGTGCTGAAGGGCACCCGCGTGGACGGCGTCTATACCGCCGATCCGGAAAAAGACCCCACCGCCCTGCGCTACGAGCAGATCAGCTTTGACGAGGTGATCAGCAAGGACCTGAGCGTGATGGACAAAACGGCTTTTACCATCTGCCAGGAAAACGACCTGCCCATCATCATCTTCGATGTCAACACGCCGGGTAACCTGCGCAAGATCATGTTCGGCGAACCGGTAGGCACGGTGGTGGACAAGGTCACGAAACTAGCCGAGCCGGTGGAGTAGCGGCCGGGTCGGCTGCTGAAATCATTCAGGAAACTTAGCAGTCCGCCCGTCGGTTTAACTGCCATAACTTAATAACCGGGCGCAAGACGCCCGGACAAAAATACGCGCACAGCGCCCCCCATTATGTCCCTGGAAACAACCATCAACACCGACCTCAAGACCGCCATGAAAGCCAAGGATGCCACGCGCCTGCGGGGTATCCGCGCCGTGAAAGCCGCCATCATGAACCTGAAAACGGACGGCACCGGCAACGTTATCGACGAGGCCGCCGAGATCGCCCTGCTGCAAAAGCTAATCAAGTCGCGGCAGGACAGCCTGGCGATCTACGAAAAGCAGGACCGCGAGGACCTGGCCGTTACCGAGCGCGAGGAAATCGAGGTAATCTCCACCTACCTGCCCGAGCCGCTCTCGGACGAAAAACTGGAGGAACTGGTCCGCACGGTGATCGCCAAAACCGGTGCCTCGTCGATGAAAGACATGGGCAAGGTGATGGGCATGGCCAACGCCGAGGCCGCCGGCCGCGCCGATGGCAAAACGATTTCCGGGATGGTGAAAAAGCTACTGAGCTAGCTCGGTCATTTCCGGTCCCGCCAACGGGACGCTCATCTCCATAATCCGAATACCCAGTCCCCGTGCGCGATGGTCGCTGGAACTCACTTCCCGGTCACCCATCAGGGCGGCGGGTAGTTGCAGTTCGGTATCGTAGGTCAGGCGGGCCAGCATACCCGCGGCGGTGCCGCCCTCCCAATTAGTGACGGTGCCGCCGTAATCCCATTCAAAACCGAGAAAAGTGAAGGGCCGGCCATTGATGGCGGCTACCTCCTCCAGCGTCATGCCGATCTGGAGGCCCGATTCGCGGTGCAACCACCCACCGGCGGGTTTGGTGATGCGGATCATCTCGGGAGCCGTGCGTTGATCGTTCCGCCACAGGATTTGAAATTCCTCCATTTCGCCGGGGAACACCAGGGTGCCGGGGCGGGTCTCGCCTTCGCCTATGTTGAAGGGTTCGTCGCGCAGGTTCTGCTCGCCGTATAGTTTGGTCAGTTCCTCGCGGCTGGTGGTGGGGAAGATACGGTCGAAACGAACGTCCGGCTGGATGGCAAAATCCAGGCGCTGCTGCGCACCGGGGCTGATCGAAATCTCACTGACCCGGATGGGCAGGGTGAGCAGTTTAGCATCCGTAGTGGAAAGTAGGGTGTCGCCGAAGAACTGAAAATCGTCCTCGCTCAGGGTATCGGCAATTTCGCCCAGGTCCAGTCGCAGGTCGTAGTTGCTCAGTTTACCGCCGTTCCAGGAGGTGATAAAACCGCCGTAGTCCCAGCCGAAGCCCTGCATCTCAATGGGTTGGCCGTTATATTTTACTAAGTCAGCCAGCGTGGTGCCCACCTTGATTCCGAACTCCGCATCGTGCCAGGGAGAATCCTCGCGGCGCACGCGCAGGTAGGAAATCGGGCCGCCGGGTTGCTCATCGCCGTAAAAGACATCCACCTCGGCCGCCGTGCCGGGGAATAGGCGCGTCCCTTCCTGCGTCATGCCGTCGATGACATAAATGGTGGTGTCCTGCACGTTCGCCGCGCCGTACCACGCCACCAGGCTGTCGCGCGTGGCCGTGGAATCGATCTTCCCCAGCCGCAGTAGCGGGTCGTAGGTATAGTCGATCGGTTCCTCCCCCGCACCGGGATCGGTAGCCGGCTCGCAGGAAAACAGGAAGGTGAGGACTGCCGCGAGGGCAAGTAAGCGTAATAACATGGGTGTGACTGGTGGTTAAAGCCGCAAATTACGCAAAAGGCAACAAGGCTGCCCCCCCGGTGGCTAATCGTCTGGGTCCCCTTCACCCCAGCCGCCGCAGAGGGAAAATTGGGATGAGCTATTCAATTATTCCTTGTTTTGCCCCCCCGGCCCCCCGAAGGGGGGAGGATGCTCATTTTATCCGTTGAGTAACCTTCATTCCTTCCATCTTTGTTTTGCCCCCCCGACCCCCCGAAGGGGGAAAATTGGGATGAGCTATTCAATCATTCAATCATTCAGTCATTCAATCATTCCTTGTCTTACCCGCTCCGGTTCCGGCGCAAACGACCAGGCCATAATCCGGCTCACCTTATTTCCCTGACCCATCGGCATCGTGCGCGAGCGCAGCGGCTGCAGGGTTTTCAGGTGGTCCCGCAGCACCGGCAGGTGTTCGCGGCGCGACACCAGGGTAGTAAACCAGTCGATCCGGTCGCCGTACTCCTTACTCTCCGTCATCATGGCGCGGATAAAGGCCACCTCGCCGCCGGGGCACCACAGTTCGTGAGCCAGGCCGCCGAAGTTGCTGCCGTCCTTGCTTTCCAGGCCCAGGTTTTTCCACTTGCGCTCGGTGGCCGCCGCCGCCGCCTCGGCCGAGGGGTGAAAGGGCGGGTTGCACATACTAAAGGCATAATGCTCCCGTGCCGAGGTCACCCCGCCGAAAAAGCTTTGCTCGTCTCCCTGCGCCCGCACCTCTATCTTGCCGCGCAGCACCGGGTTGGCCGCCACAATGGCCGCCGCCGCCCGCACCGCCGTCGTATCGGTATCCGTACCGATCATCCGCCAGCCGTAGGTGCGGTGCGCCAGAATGGGGTAGATGCAGTTGGCCCCGCAACCCACGTCCAGACCGCGCACCTTTTTGCCCCGGGGCAGCACCCCCGTCTTGCCCGCCAGCAGATCGGCCACGTAGTGCACGTAATCCAGCCGCCCGGGCACGGGCGGGCACAGGTAACCGGCCGGTATGTCCCAGTTCTTCACGCCGAAATGCACCTGCAACAGGGCTTGGTTCAGCGTCTTCACGGCCGTCTCTTCCGTAAAATCAATGGTCTGCCGGCCGGCGGGGTTGGTCCGCAGCCAGGGGGCCAGGTCGGGGCGTTCGGCGGTCAGGCGCTCCAGGTCGTAACCGGCGCTAAATTCGTTGCGTTCGTGCAAATCAGGGGCTTGGGGGTGGGGTAGGGGCGGGCTAAAACAAACGGCTCGCCCTTGCTACAACACGCTCTGCAGGGCCTGTTCGATCTGCTCGGCACCCCGCAGCTCCATGGCCGCAATCCGGCCGTCGCGGTCGATCAAGAAGGTTTTCGGAATACCGCGCACACCGTAGGTGGCCGCCGGGGCACTCTGCCATTTCTTCAGGTCGCTCACGTGGTAGGGCCAGGTCAGGCCGTCCTGCTGGATGGCCCCCACCCAGCGTTCCTTCTGGCTGTCGATCACGGTTTGCATCTCGCCCTCGGGCACGCGGGCGGCCGTGCGGTCGTCCACGCCGTCCAGACTCACGCTGAATATGGTAAAACCCTGGTCCTTATACTTCTCGTACACCTTCACCACGGCGGGGTTCTCCCGGCGGCAGGGGCCGCACCAGCTGGCCCAGAAGTCCAGCAGCACCACCTGTCCCTTCAGGTCGGCCAGACTATATTCCTTGCCGTCGGGTGAGGGCAGTTTCACATCCGGTGCCATTTCTCCTACCCGGATTCGCTCGTTGGCCATCTGCGCGGCATACTGCTGCTCCAGGGCCGACAGGAATTCGTTGTACTGCACGGCCATTTTGCTGCCGGCATCCAGGCGGGCGAGGGCTTTTTTCTGCGGCTCGATAAACTGGCCGTTCGTGCCGAATGCCGTGTACGCCACAAAGGCCGCCACGCGGGGCGAGGTCGTCGTGTCGATAAATTCCACGAGGCCGTTCTGGTCCATCTCGCGGGTCATCAGGGCCTTCATCGTCTCGGCCAGCGTCGCCGACGCCTTCGAGCCGCTCACGCGGTAGTCGAAATTGTTCAGGCCGTCCACCGCACCCGTGATCGTTACCACCCGCTCCGAGCCGTCCAGCGCAAAAAACGCCTGCTGCGCACCGGCGCGCACCTTATAGATACCGGCCTCCAGCCCCTCGGGGAAGTTCAGCGAAAACTCGCCGCTGCCGTCAATCTCGCCGTTAGTCAGCACATCGTTCGCCACATTTATGCCCGCCCGGTCCAGGTAAACCTTCAGGTTTTCCGCCCCGCTCAGCTCGCCCTTTATGGTCATGCCGTCGGGCAGGGGTTCACTACAGCCCAGCAGGCTCAGGGTCAGTACCAGCAGGGTCATCAGTCTCAGTCCGTAATTCATTGTCCAGTAATTTTAGCGGTCGGCCACGCGGCCGCTCCGGGGATCATCCTTTTCGGGTTCCAAAGTTACGAAAAGCATCCATTCCCCCCCGCCTCCTCCCAACAGGGCGGGCGTATTGAAATATCGTTAACATCCTCTACCCCATCGGTGTGGGTGTTTAACAGTCTTTTCGGGCGTGCCGCCTCGGCTAACGCCTCGCCGTCGGTGCCTTCCCGGCGCGGCTGTCGCCTTAGCCCTGCGGGCTTCCTCCCTGCGGTCGTCCCCGTCCAGTCACCTCACGCGGGGCCAATGATTGAATGACTGAATGACTGAATGACTGATTAGCCTAGAAGAATCGCTTTGCGATTGAGGGAAGCAGCGCAGCTAATGACTGATTAGCCTCGAAGAATCACTTGGCGATTGAGAGAAGCAGCGCAGCTAATAATTGACCTCGAAGAATCGCTTTGCGATTGAGAGAAGCAGCGCTGCTAATGATTGACCTCGATAAATCGCTTTGCCATTTGGAGAAGCACCGCAGGTAATGAATGGGATGAATGAAGCGTGCGCGACCTCCGGTCGCATTGGGGTGTGACCTCCGGTCGCGCGAATTTGGCCCCGCGCCACCTCCGGTCGCGGGGTGTACGCGGTACGAGACCGTACGCAGTGCAATAGCACCAAGACCTCAATTTACGCGAAAACCATTTCCATTTCAAAAAAATTTTACGCCCGCACAAAATTCTTTTACCGTGACATTTTGTAGGAAAAACGTAGTACTTATCGTGCCTAACAAGGTGTAGCCGTAAAATTTTCGTTGGCTGTTTACGCTTTTGGAGGCATAAAAATTTTAAATAACTTGCAAAAATTATAAAATGCTCTTATATTTGTATCACATACATAAATACATCGCGCCATGAGGTTTTCTATTTATTGATCTAATTAGAAAGCTACGGTTATGATACGACTTTCGCTATATTTAATTTTTTGCACATTTTATCATGTGTGTAACAACTTACTGTGGAGACGATGATTCAATCGCTGTTGCTACGATTCTCTACCAATCCAGTTTCGAGCTTGATATGGAAGATAGAATTACTTCTTATATTGAACTAGGCACCGATTTTGGTATTTGTGAGCTAGACTGTCCAATCTATTTATGTTTACCCACTACAGTTTTACTTGTATGTCAACTCCCCGTCACCCCTCTCCTCTGCGGCGGAAGGGGTTACCACGAAGTAGCCGCGAAGCGAACGGGACCCAGACGATTAGCCGGGCCGGGGGAGAGGTCTCCAGGAAGCGAGTGCAAAACCTGTACTAGCTCTAGCCTGATAAACTGGACAGCCTAATTATCGACCTCATAAGAAAATCAGAATGAAAAACATCGACAGCTTTATAATATTAGCTTTTTTGGTACTTATTTTCTTCTCCTGCGGAGATGACGATGTAGTTACCGTGGAGCCGGAACTTCCCTTCGAGTCAACCTTCGAGTTAACTATCAATGGAGAGACATCACGCTACACTGACTCAGATTCCGGTTTCGATTTTTGTGATTATAACGGACTTTTTTCTCGGAATTACCAACTGTACAAGCTTTGGGAGAACGATACGGTCACGTATATCGTAACGGTTACTAACCATGATGTTCTTAGAACGAATGGATGGGGAATAGGCCAAACTGACTTTTACCTCCGGTGGCACCGCTTCCAGGTACCTGATGCCAGCCTCCCTGAGAGTGTTCGGGAGGTTGAAGCAGGTTCAACGGTACGAGTGCCTGATTTGCGAATAGGTATAGTCCACGAGGAATCAGGTTACTACACTTTTTTGACCTACAATGATCGGCGAACCGTTGAGGATCCAAACGCTGATTTCAGTTTGTCCATAAGAATGATGGAAGAGGTGGACTGCTCTCGGTTTCAGGATCAAGTTATGGAGATCAATTATGAGTATAGCGGTTACGCCTACAAGCTTGATTATACCGATTCGATTTTCATCGATCAGGCAAAGTTGGTAACTTACGCTCCGGCTTATTTTTGAGTGGGTTGTGATAAATGGTATGTCCTTGCCCTGCGCTCCCCACCGGTGGCGCAGGGCACTCCATTTTTATTCAAAACCAAAGCAGCAACGAGTCGTTTAATCCAACGTCATGGGGATATGCTACCCTTGGATGCCACCCGTTAGCCCCACTGATTTTTGGAAATGAATGCGTTACCATCATTTAAGTTAACTGCTACCTGGCCCGCCAGCGTGCTTTTCGCTAATTTCGCCCTCCGATCCATAAAAACGCAGCTGTGAAAAACGAATCTTACCACCCCGAACCCTACTGGTCGACCGTAGCAAAACGAGTCGGCGGCCGTGCCGGGAAGAACGTCGTGGCGGGCGACGATGAACCCTACTACCGCTACAAGCGGGAGCGGTTTCTGGAAATGCTCTCCACCGTGGATTTTGCCGGGAAGTCCGTACTGGAAATCGGTCACGGGCCGGGGGGGAACCTGAAATACATCCACGAAAATTTTCAGCCCGCCAAACTGGCCGGCGTGGATATTTCGGCGGAAATGGGCAAACTGGCCCGGTCCATCCTGCCCGCCGGGGTGGAGTTGACCAAGGTGAACGGCACCCAACTGCCTTTTGCCGACCGATCGTTCGACATCGTATTCACCGCCACCGTACTGCAGCACAATACGGATGAGGAAATGCTCAAGCCGCTCATTGCGGAAATTGCGCGGGTCGCTAAATCGGCGGTCTATATCTTCGAGCGGATCGACGATCCGATTGCGGGTGACGAGCTATGTCTCGGCCGCCCGGTAAGCTACTACGAAAAGCTGTTCGCTGCCGGGGGCTTGCAACTGGGGGAAGTGGAGTACATCAACATTCATCCCAGCTACCTGATGGCGGGCGCGATCCGTAAGGGCCTCAACCCTAAAATTCGTGAGGAAGGTGAGCCGTTGAACGCTGTTTCCCTCGCATTACAAAACGTACTGCTTCCCCTCACCAAACAGTTGGACAAGGTTTTCACCAAGCCCCGTGATCTGGCCAAACTGGAATTTCGGAGGGTGTAGATAAATCATTCTGCTGAGGCAACCCGTTCCAGAGCCGTCCCCACCTCATCCATTGCCCGCTCCCGACTAAACTTATCTCGCTGCACCCGACCCGGTGGTCGGAATCCAGTAAGCCCTCACTCCTCCACATACACCCGGTGCACCCGGTTTCCCAGGCCCGTCAGGATCTCGTAGGGAATGGTGCCCGCCGCAGCGGCCAGTTGCTCGATGGGCAGGCCGGGGCCGAAGATCAGGGCGGCATCGCCCGCCCGGGTGCGCGGCAGGTGGGTGACGTCCACCATTACCAGGTCCATGCAAACCCGGCCGATGACAGGGGCGGGGGTGCCGTGTAACAGTACACTGAACCGACCATTACCCGCCGCGCGCGGCAGGCCGTCGGCGTAGCCGAGGCCCAGCACGGCCACGCGCCCGCCCGCCGGCAGGCAGCCCGCACGGCCGTAGCCGATGCTTTCGCCCGCCGCCACGCTGCGCACCTGCGCCACGCGGGCGGTGAGTTGCAGGACCGGCCGCAGCCGCCCCGCCCCGCCGATGCCGTACATTCCGATGCCCAGGCGCGCCCACTCGTAGGGCACTTGCCCGCCCCAGCGGGCGATGCCCGCGCTGTTGAGCACGTGGCGCGGCACGGCCGCGCCCAGAGCCGCCGTAAAAACTGCGTACAGGGCATCGAAGGTGGAGAACTGCTGCCGGGTAAAGGCATCCTGCTGTTCCTCCTCGGCGGCGGCGAGGTGGGTAAACACCGAGGCCGCAGTGATCCGGCCGCTACCGGCCAACTCGCGTAAGTTTCGGCCGACCGCAGCGGCCTCTGCGGCCGGAAAGCCGAGGCGGTGCATGCCGGTATCGAACTTCAGGTGGATGCGCAGGGGGCGGGCAGGCCGCTTTAACTGATGGAGGTAATCGAGTTGGTGGGAGGCGAAGATTTCCGGTTCCAATTCGTATTCCAGGAGGCGGGGAAAATCGTCGGGTTCGGCGTTGAGGACCATGATCGGGCCGTCGATACCGGCCTCGCGTAGTTCCACGCCCTCATCGGGGTAGGCGACGATTAGCCCCGCCACGCCCCGGCTGCGCAGAAAACGGGCCAGGGTAGGGCCGCCCGTACCATAGGCACCGGCCTTGACCAGCGCGTAAAGTTGGGTGCCGGCGGGCAGCATCCGCTGGTGGGCGTACAGGTTGTCGGCCAGTGCGCTAAGGTCTACGGCGAGTTCAGCGCGGTGGGTCATGCGGCGCAGGCTGCCCAGGGTGCGCTCGAAGGCAAACTCACGGGCACCCTTGACCACCGTGAGGGCGGCCGGCGGCAGGGGGTGGGCCGTGAGGTAGTCCGCTAGCGCGGCCGGGTCGGGCAGGTGATCTACCCTAATGTCGGGTCCGACCTGCCGAAGTAGTTCACCGATTTCCGGGCCTACGGCCAGCACCTGATCTACGCGGTGGGTGGCTAGCAGGCGGGCCACTTGTCGGTAGAGTTCCGGGGCGGGCAGGGCGGTCTGCGGCAGGTCGCTGAGGAGCAGGTTGAGGCGGCCGGTGGCGTCCCGCTCGCGGGCAAATTCCAGGGCGGCGGCCAGACTGGTCAGGTCGTTGGAATAGCTGTCATTGATGAGGAGGCCGCCGCCCCGGGCCTGCATTACTTCCAACCGGTTACCCAGGGGCGTCAGGCGGGGCAGCTGCCGGTGCAGTACTGCGGGCGGGGCACCCAGCCACCGGGCGGCGGCCAGTGCCAGGGCGGCATTGTAATCGTCGATGGGACTGCGGTAAGGCAGGGCGAATGCCATGGCTATTTTCTGCGGATCGATGAGTAGCAGCTCATCGGTTGCGGTGCGCTCATAGGTCCAGTCCGCCGCCACCTCCCCGGCGGGGCCGAAGGTTTGCCGGCCGTTCAGCGAATACATTAACCGTGGATAGGCGACTGCCACTCGCGCGGGCACCAAAGTTTGCGTGCAGCCGCTGAATAAGCGCAGCTTTTCGGCCAGTTTTTCCTCCTCACTCGCAAAGCCCGCCCGGTGCGCTTCGCCCAGGCTGGTCAGGATACCGTGGGTGGGCTGAATGACGGCGGCCAGTAGGTCCATCTCTCCGGTCCGGTCGATACCCGCCTCGAAAATACCGATGCGGTGTTCGGGCCGCAGTTGCCAAACGGATAGCGGCACCCCGATTCGGGAGTTGTAGGAACGCGGGCTACGCACGATCGCCGTCCAGTCCACCAGTAGGCGGTACAGCCATTCCTTTACGATGGTTTTGCCGTTACTGCCCGTGATGCCGATTACCACAGCGGTGTTATCTCCTCGCTCCGCCGCCGGATCGCCAGGTCCTGGAGTGCGTCAGTCACGTCCGCCACCGGCGAAAAATCGGCAGCCGAAAACTCCCCCTCCGGCCGCCGTGCACGACGAAGTGACGCACTCCCCGCCCGTACAGTTCTGCTACGTAGGCATGGCCGTCCACCCGCCGCCCCGGCAGGGCAAAGAATAAGGTCCGCCCGGGATCGAGCAGGCGGCGGGAATCGACCAGCAGGTCGAAGTGGCGGTAAGTTTGGTGGAGGTGCACGGGGGAGGAGAGATGAACTTCAATCATTGGTAGTACTAAAAACGGACCTGGGAAATTCTGTTTTTGATGAATTAGCCGTAAGTTGGGCGGTAAATATATCGCATGAAATTGAAGTTTATCTCCACCCTGTTCTTTTCCGGTCTCTTTACGGCATTTTTGTTTCTCCCCCTCAACGGTCAATTATTCACGTATGGGGATGTAGAAGTTACCTACCTTGATAATAGCGGCGTTATTCGAGCGGATGGAAAAATAGCCGGCTATTTCATGGTGTATTCCCGCCGTCTACGGGGGAGGGACCGGGAAATCGTCTTAAAATTGCTGGATGCGGAACTCAATGAACTGAGTGAAAAAACCTACCTGGAATCCGACCGGTTCGAGATCAGGTCCGTAGCTTATTCTAATGGTCTACTGGGAGTGGAAACGGGGGAGACAAAATTTCTCAACGGCAGCAAGAAACTAACCCTGTTCGACAACAAGGCCGAGTTAGTGCGGGAAGTAGAGTTACCCGTCAATCCTTTTGATTCTCAATTAGCAGGAGAATTCGCGGAACCTTTTAGATCCACGACTTTGATTAGCGTGGCAAATGGTTTTCTGGCCGTAGACTTAAAGATGGCTGCACAGGGGATTATCGCTAGAGTCGGCTATAATATTACCCACATACCTGCTGATACGACCATGTTAGGCTGGACGGTGGAATCAAGTGCGGAAGATAAACTGCACCAGGGTGCGATCTACCTTGCTTCGGACGAAAACACAGCTGTTTTCGGCATCTTTAAACGGAAGGGTAACATGTCAAAGACCTATGCAATGGATATACTTGCCATCGACCTTAATACCGGCGAGAAACTATTCACTTATGAAACCGAGGCGGGTGGCCTGCCGGTCCGTTATCTGACCGGACGGATCATAAACGGTCAAATTACGCTGGTGGGCCAGAATACCGGGCAAAAAGCTCGCCTCTATACCGATGCGCCCGACGGGGTGAATATTATCAAACTGACTCGTTCCGGTGAAGTAATCAAGAAAGCTTCCTTTAATTTTCAGCAAGATTTAGCTACTCACTTCGACATCAAGCAATCCGGCAAGATCAAAGGAATGGGCCACTTGTTGATTCACGATATCGGGATAACCAAAGATGAGCGTATCCTCATCGCGGCCGAATTTTACCGTACGGGGATGGGTAAAATCAGTATTCGGGACGGTTTACTTATGCAACTAAGCCCGGATTTGGAAATGGATGCACTCAAACTGGTAGAAAAGGGCAGCACTTCCATGCGCAAACTGGGAGGCAATGCGGGTAGTGCTACCAATAGTCCGGCCCTCACGGGTACGTTGGCTAAATTGCAGGGCATGTTCGATTTTGCTCTATTGGATGAAAAAGAAGACCACGTTATTTCCGCTTACTTCAGTGGGCGGAGTGAGGTATGGAAAAATCGGACCATCAGTCTCTACCTGAATTCTTTAATAGACGGTAAATTGGTGGAAGACAAGCTTACTTTCGATTCCAGGACGGATATGGTGCGGGTGTTGCCGGGAAAACCCGGTTTTGTGATGGTGATCGAGTATGATAGTAAGGAGAAGACGATTGTGACGCGGCTGGAAAGGCTGCGGTTATAAAGGGGCGGCTGCGCCGCCCCGTATTTTGGTTTCCCCCCCGGCCCCCCGAAGGGAAGAGAATCGCGCAGTTAACCCTTCACCCCGAAGTATCGCAATGCGATCAGGAGAAGCAGCGCAGCTAGTCATTATCTACGGTGCTTCTCTCAATCGCAAAGCGATTCTTCGAGGTCAGTCCTTCAATCCTTCATTCCCATTCAATCCTTCATTCCCTCAATCCTTATAAAAGCGTGAGGTGCCCGGACGGGGCACGCGCATGCGGGCAGCCCGCAGGGCCAAGGCGACAGCCGCGCCGGGAGGGGACCGACGGCGAGGCGGTAGCCGAGGCGGCACGCCCGAAAAAACTTGCCGGAGTTTATGCACTCTCCCCCCGAACGGGCATCTTACCGCCCAAAAAAACCATGCGCCCACTTTTTTCCCTGCTGCTGCTTGCATTGTTTTTCCATTTCCTGCCCGCGCAGGATGCCCCGGCCGAGGTGCCGGTGAAATCCACGATCAAATCGGCGACGGTTTATCTGGAAGGCGCGCAGGTGAACCGGGCCGCGACGACGGCGATACCCGCCGGGCGGCGGACGCTGGTGTTTACCGGCCTGACCACGGACCTGGACCCCGCCAGCATCCAACTGAGTAGCAGCGCGGCGGACCTGCTGGTGTTGTCGGTTACGCACCGGCTAAATTTCGGTGAGCGGCCCGAGGACGGCCCCGCGCAAAAGCAATTGGAGACCGGTATCAAGGATTTGGACCGCCAGGTGCGCCGCCTGCTGACCCGCGCCGCGATTGCCAAGGAAGAGGAGGAGATGCTGAAGGCCAATCGGCAGGTGGCGGGCGAGCAAACGGGCCTGGATGCGGCCGACCTGGAACGCGCCGTGAAGTTTCAGCGCGAGCGGATCACGGCGATCCGAATGGGCTATTTGGCGATCGAGGATAGCCTGCGCCTGCTGGCTGAGCGGCGGGAGGATTTGCAGGTGGAATTGCTGGAGCTGGGGCCGCCCACCGACCAACGCGCGACGGCCGAGGTGGTGGTGGAAACCGAGACCGACCGCGCTCTAACGACCGATCTGACGCTGAGCTACCTGGTGCCGAATGCCGGGTGGAGTCCGCGCTACGACCTGCGCGTGGCCGATATATCGCGGCCGGTGGACCTGCGCTATCAGGCCCTGGTGTACCAGCGCAGCGGCGAGGACTGGACGGACGTGGCTCTGACGCTGTCTACGGGCGATCCCTCGCTGTCGGGCCGGGTGCCGGAGCTGCCGGTGTGGCGGCTGCGGCCGGGGGCACGGCCGCCGGTGTACGTGCCCGTGGCGAAGGCGGCGGTGGATTTTGGGTACCGGACGGTGAGGGGTACCGTTACGGATAAAGAAACGGGAGAGCCGCTGATTGGGGCGAGTATCTTGATTATTGGTGCTGCTATTGGAACAATCACCGATCTAAATGGAGCGTATGAATTAAACCTACCTGCGGAAGCAGAAAGTTTGAGGGTAAGTTATACCGGTTATGATTCACGGGAGTTTGAGATTGTAGGGAATCAAATTGATGTTGCGCTTGAATCAGGTGCTATGCTAGAGGAAGTGGTTGTTATAGGTTACGGTCAACAAGGTCTACTAGGAAAACTAAAGGGTGCCGTATCAGGAATAAACATCGGTGGCAACCGCTCCAAAAAAAGCCGCGATCAGGAGGCCGACGCCGCCTACGCGCCCGTGCCCACCACCGTGGAGCGACGCGCCACCACCACGGCCTTTACCATCGAGCTGCCCTACACCATCCCGTCGGACGGTAAGAGCCGCACCGTGGAGATTCGCCGCTTCAGCGTGCCGGCCGAGTACCGCTACCGGGCCGTGCCCAAACTGAGCGCGGAGGCCTACCTGACTGCCGCCCTGGTGGATTGGGAGCAGTATGACCTGATCAGCGGCCCGGCCCAGTTGCTCTTCGAGGGCACCTACCTGGGTGAATCCGCGCTGGACGTGGATAACACCAGCGATACGCTGCGCGTATCGCTGGGCCGTGACCCCGGCATCGTGGTGACGCGAACGGCCGATAAGGAGTACCGCAAGCGCGGCGGTTTTCTGGCCGGCCGCCAGGTGGACAGTCGGGGTTGGACGATTGCGGTGCGCAACACCAAACCCTATGCCGTGGACCTGACGCTGGTAGACCAGGTGCCGATTTCCGGCCAAAATTCCATTGACGTGGATCTGGACCTCCCCGCCGGTGCCCGCTTGGACGAAAGCACGGGTGAGGTGCGGTGGCGGCTACGCCTGGCACCCGGCGCGGAGGAGAAGGTGAGATTCGGTTATTCGGTGAAGAGTCAGCGCGGGGAGCGGGTGTATCTGGAGTGAGCAGAGTATTCCCAATGTTAAGTTAATGTAAACTCAGGGTAAACCATGCGTTAGCTCGGGGCGTTCTATGCGGGTAACTAATCACAATTACCATGGCTACCACCATTCACCGCGAAGAGCAACGGCCCCGCAGTTGGGGCATTATTTTACTGCTGGGTCTATTTAGTGCCCTGTCCCTTTACCGCTTGACCAACATCGGGTTGGCCCGCACTTGGAGCGGGTGGGACCTGACCCTTACCCTGGCCCTGACGGCCACGCTGGGTATTGCCTGGTACCTGTTTTCTAGGTCCCGGTTGCGGATCAAGCTGAATACGAAAAGCCTGAAGATCCGCGCCCGGCACCTGTTGCAAGAAAAGTACAAACTGCGCCTCGACGAGATCGAGGATCTCGAATTTGTGGACGTACCGTTCCGGAACCGTTGGAACGGTGAGTTGGCGAACCCCGCCACTTCCCGTTTACGTAAACTGGATTTCGGTGATCGGCGCGGCGTATTTATTCGGATGAATGACGGCCGGGAGTTTCTCATCTTTTCCGATGAGCTGTATGAACAGCGGGGGGAAATGGAGAATTTGGTGCGTAAGAGGGCGTAAGAACGGCACTTGACCGCTTCCTTCGAGTGGTCCCACATTTTTGCGCCGGCAAAAAGGTTTCTCGGAGCGTCGCGGCCCCCACGAGACACCTCAAAGGCGGCAGCAATTTCTAAATCCCCCCTTCGGAAACCGAAACCGCCCCTTTGGAAAGTAGCCCGGGTGACGAACCCCCCGGTGGCCCCATCTTGCGGCCACAACCAATTCGTTCACCTTAATACTGCACCATGAAACGCATTCATTTGCTGCTGGTCGTTTTTTTCAGCCTGCTCGCCGGGTTCGCCTCCGCCCAGACGGAGGACCAATCTTACACCCTTCACCGCTTCCATGTGGCCCCCGGCGAAGGAGCCGCCTTCGAGGAGGTCTTCACTAAAATTTCCGGGGCTTACCGGACCGGCACCGACGTCAACTTCAACTGGTACGCCTTCGACAACGACACCTACGAGGTGGTTACGCCCGTTAAGGACATGGCTACCCTGGATTGGATAGACGCCCAATTCTCCTTCGTTCGCAATTCCCTTTCCAGAGAAGAGCAGATGAATATGGTGGACGGGGAAAAGATGAGCCGCGTCGTCATCGGTCAGGAAAACATGGTGATCGAGTACGCGGCCGACCTGAGCTACGTGGCACCCGACAGCCCCTACGAGGGCAGTGACCCCACGCCCTACTACCGTATCAATACTTTTGAAGTAGACTACGCCGATTGGCCTAAAATCTACGAACACGGGCGAAAACTGGTGGCCCTGATGAAACAGTACGGCTCTAAAGTAGACCTGGAGTTCTACACCTACGACTTGGGCGGCCGCATGAACGCCTTCGAGGTGGCCTACCCCGGCCAGAGCGAGGCAGAACTGAAGCGCCGCATGGCCGAAGACGAAAAACTGGGCGGTGCCGAACTGAAGGAATGGCGTACCGAGGCGATGAAAATTGCCAAAATGGTGAAAGAGGTGAGCGGCCGCTACGTGCCCGGCCTATCCAGCCAAAAATCGCAACAACCATCCAACCTGTTTGCGGTCAGCATGGAAAGCTTTACCCCCGGAAAAGAAAAGGAATATGCCGCCGCCTATGCCAAATTCAAGGACGCCCTGCGCCGCGGCAAAGCCGACCTGTACTGGACCTCTTCGGTGATGGAAGATGGACAAGTATACAATTCCGTGCCTATCGACCGGATGTCGGACCTAGACGTGATCTACGAGCAATTTCGCAAGCGCCGGTACCAATTGGAACCGCAAGAGATGGCAGCCTTTTATCAGGAACTCAACACCATGAATGAGGGTCAGCAGACCATAGTCGCCCGCTATCACCCCGATTTCAGCTACGAAAAGCCGGCAGCGGCCAAGCCCGGTACCTATCAGGTCTTCCGGCAACAGGAATACTCTTATGACCCTAAAGACAGGGCCGCCGCCATGACGCTGCTCGGCGAGATCAAAGCGATGCATGAGTCGAAAGGGGCTAAAATACCCTACCAGTATCTTTTCACCTACGAAATGGGCGGGCCGAGTAACCGCATCACCGTTCGTGATTTCGGGCACCAACCGCGCGACGCTGGACGCGGATATCGCGGCGGACATGGAAATACTCGGCGAGTCCTGAACCGGAGGGGAAGCATCATGGCCAGGATCATCAAGCACTTAACCCCGGTTTCTACCGGCTACGGCCGCGTTGCGCCGGAATTCGCCTACGAAAAAGAGTAAAAAACCACGGTTGTCACCGGCTGATTGGACACGAGCGGTCTTCCTCAGCCGGTTTCAATTGGTTGAGTCGGCCTGCTTAGTGCTTCGGTACCGGGCGGGCCTGCTTTTTTGGGCGTGCCCCCTGCGCTTGCGCGCAGCGGTCGGTCCCCTGCGGGCTTCGCTGTTCGCTCGGTGCTACGCACTAAAACCCTCCGGGCACCTCACGCGGGGGGGGGGGA
>CAVPZP010000069.1:0-275908 GCA_963710215.1 Lewinellaceae bacterium
TAGCAGTGTGGAAGTACCCGCCGTTACGCCGCTGCCGGATGGTTCGCCCATCGGGTGTGGGGGTAAGGAATGAAGCAAGGAAGGATCGAACAGAGCAAACACCTGTGTTCCAGGCGACCCACAGTCGCCGCTCGCGTGAGGTGCCTGGAAGGGCCGGTCCCGCAGGGCCGGAGACGCGCCAGCGGCCGAGCGAACAGCGAGCCTGGAAGGGACCGGCCCGGCGGCCAAGGCCGCCGGGACACGCCCGCCGCCTACGGCTACCTCATTCCTCCATGGCCAGGCCGCGCAGGGTGCGTCCGCTGCCGATGCGCTCGATGTTTTCCCGGAGCACGGTGGCCTGCTCCATCTCGCGGACGCTGTAAAAATTGACGGCCAGCGTGATCTGGAACAGGAGCAGAATCATGGCAAAGTAGAAGAAATAGATAAAGGTCTGGATGACCACGTTGTACTCGTTCAGCGTGATGGCGTCGGCGGAGATGACCCAGTTGAGGAAGCTGAAAATGGTGGTGGTGACGGTGCTGTTGAGGATGCTGAAACAGATGAACCCCAGGAGCAGAATGAGCATAAAAATGCCGAGGGTTTGCCCCAGCCGCGTGTAAACCAGGCGGAACGATTCGCGCGGCCCCTCGTTGGCGTCGGTCAGGCTGCGGTAGCTCCAGGTGAGCAGAAAGGGCAGCGTGAGAAAAAACAGGAAAGCCGTCCAGCCCGACGGCACCAGTACGCAGACCGTGAGCAGCCCGGCGGGAGCCGTCAGGCGCAGGTACTCCTGCAGGCTGGTGGTGCGCGGGCCGTCCAACTCGTGGCGGGACAGGGTGCCGCCCAGCAGCAGCAGGGCATATACGGCCAGAGCCACCGCCACCACGTGGCCCACGCCCCGGTTAAAGGCGTAGTGGGTGATCTCCGAGGCATTGAGAAAACTCTCCCCCACGATCTCCCGGTGGTAGCCGAACATCTCGGAGGGCCGGTTGCCCAGCCCGAAGGTGAGCAGACAGAAACCAATGATGATGAGGGTGGTGTAACCAAGCAGCGGGCCCACCCGCCGCCGGAAAATGGTAAAGGCCCAACTGACGGTCTCGCCCACTCCCATGATGCTGCCGCGGTCGGGCGACTTTTCGGCGGCGGTGGGAATGATGCGCTCGTCGGCCGAAAATTCGCTGCGGTCGCTGCGGTGGGTGACCAGGTAGGGGTAGTAAACGAAGTAGAAGAAAACGAAGGCGAAATTGCTGAGGATGAACAGCAGCCGGATGGTGTCGCCGATGCCGGTATGCCGCGTCAGGTAGCCCTCCAGGAAACCGGCGATGATGAAGAGCGGCACCGTGCCGAGCATGATCTTCAGCCCGTCGCGGGCCGACTGCTGAAACGACCGCAGCCGCGTTTGGGTGCCGGGAAAAAGCAGCCCCCGCCCCATGGTGAGGCCCGCCGCCCCGGCAATGACGATGGAGGAAATCTCCAGTGCGCCGTGAATCCAGATGGTGAGAAAACTTTCCTGAAACAGCCCCTGGTCGACGAAAAAATACTGAAACACGCCCAGCATCACGCCGGTGTTGATGAGCATGACGATGGTGCCGATGCCGAAAAATGCCCCGAGGGCGAAGGTCATGAAGGCGACGTAAATATTGTTGAAGGTGATGCCCAGGAACATCCCGTACTCACCGCGCTGCTTGTAGATGGCCATCGGGTCGCCCGAGCTGATGTTGGCGCGGGTCATGCGCATATAGTTGTCGCCCAGGTAAAGGTTGGCGAATTCGGGGTCGATGAGGTAAGACACGATGCCGATGGCCCCGGCCAGCAGGAAGACGGCCAGCGCGAGGTAAAACGCCCGCCGGTTGGCATAAACCAGGCGCGGCAGCTCATCGGTCCAGAAGGTGATGAAACGCGATGCCTGGCCCCGCCGCCCGCGGTAGATCTGCAAAAAGGTCCGCTGCGCCAGGCTGTTCAAATAAACCCGCACCGACCGGTTGGGGTAGAACGTGCGGGCGTAGGACAGGTCGTCGGTGATGTGCACGTACAGCTCGCGCAGCGTGGCGGTGTCCTGGCTACCCGATTCAAGGGCACGCTCGTATTCGCGCCACTTCTGCTCGTTCTTCTCGATAAATTGGGTCTCGCGCAATTTCGACGGCTTTGGGAGGTAAATGTTTCGGCTCGCCAAGGTAACACTTTTCGGCTTCTCTTCGCCCCCCTGCCCGGCCGGGAATGACTACCTTTACCACCGATGAAAACAATCGACATCCGGACCACCCAGAACGTCTTGATCGAATACGAACTGGCCAACAGCGGCCAGCGGATCTTCAGTTTTATCCTGGATATGCTGATCGTGCTCGGCGGCTACCTCATCCTGATGTTGATCGGGTTCCACCGGTTTTTCCCCGATGAGCGGGTCCTGCTCATGTTTCTACCCCTGCTCGTTTTCCTCACCTACTATTACCTCTGCCAATTGCTGCTGGCGGGCCAGACGCTGGGCATGAAGGCCCAGCACAACAAGGTGGTCCGCATCGACGGCGAAGACCCCACCCCCGCCGATTACCTGTTGCGTACCCTGCTGTTGCTGCCGGATGCCATTCTCAGCCTCGGCATCCCGGCCATTCTGCTCATCAACGGCTCGGCCCGCGCCCAGCGCCTGGGCGACATCGTGGCCAACACGGCCGTCATCCGGGCGCGGCCCGGGTCGCCCTTCTCCCTCGAAGAGATCCGCAGCATCCAGACGCTCGATAAATACGTCCCCCTCTATCCCGAGATACGCCGCTTCAGCGAGGACGATATGCTGCTCATCAAGCGGTCCATCAACCGCTACGCCCGCTACCCCAACGATGCCCACGTGGCCGCCCTTATCCAACTCAGCAACACGGTTTGCGAGCGTCTCGGTATCGAGCGCCCGGCCGATCAGTCCATCCGCGATTTTCTGCGCACGCTGTTGCAGGATTATATTGTTTTGACGCGGTGAGAAGGGGGCTTCGCCCGTATTTTATCTGCGGTGATCGTCGGCAAGCTCCTCGGAGTTGTCAGGCAGCATTGCCGTTGGTAATTTGGCCCGAGCGGAGGGGGGCGTTCGGAGATGCAGGATGTTGCGTGTTTACGGCGGCGGGGCGTTTTTTGGGCGTGTCCCCGGCCGATGGCCGGGGCCGGGCCGTCCGGCACTCTCTTCATTTTACCACGCAAGATATTGCGTGGCTACATTCCGTTCAGACAACGCCTCCCACCCCTCACGCAACCCGGACCAACCGTAATTTCATGATTTATCTGCTTGCCCTCGTCGGGGCCTTTTTTGCCGGCTGCATTAACACGCTGGCCGGCAACGGATCGGCCATTACCCTCACCTTGCTTACCGATGTGCTGGGCCTGCCGCCCGTGGTGGCCAATGCCACCAACCGGGTGGGCGTGGCGGCGCAGTGCGGTGTCAGTACCCGCCAGTTTTATCGCAGCGGCCTGCTCGATCTGGCCAACTCGCGCCATGTGGTCGTCTTCACCGTCATCGGTGCCCTGGCGGGTATCTACGTGGCGGGCATTATCGACAACGCCTCCTTTCGGGCCATCTTTCGCTACTTGCTGCTGGCCATGCTGGTAGTTATCCTGGTGCGGCCCAGCCGTTGGCTGCGCCGCGCCGCCGCCGAGGACGTCACGCCCAAATTACCCGCGTGGTTATCCACCCCGCTCTTTCTCGCGCTGGGTTTTTACGGCGGCTTCATCCAGATGGGCATGGGCGTTTTCTTCCTCGCCGCCACCGTCCTCCTCGCCAGGTACGACATCATTCGCGCCAACGCCCTCAAATCGGCCGTGGTCGGCATTTATACCCTCATCGCCGTCATTTACTACGCCGCCATCGGCCTCATCCACTGGCCCCTGGGGCTGCTCCTCGCCGTGGGCCAAATGGGCGGTGCCTACCTCACGGCCCGCTTTGCCACGCAAAACGACCAGGCCGCGCTCTGGGCTTATCGCTTGCTGGTGGTGGTCATTATCGGGGCCATTGTCAAGGTCTTCTGGCCGGAGATTAGTGGATGGTGGGGGTGAGGGGGGGGATCACTCACTTAACCACGCCATTACTTCCTGCTTACTCCAGGAATTATTCTTGTCTAGCTTGTGGATTTGATCGTGGTGCAGGTTACAAAGGGTAACCAGGTTTGCCGCGACGTTCGCCCCCACGGACCAGCTCGCTAATCAATCCTTCAGACAATCATTCCTTTACCTCGAAAGATTATTTATATCAAGAGAAGCAGCGCAGCTAATCCTCAAATAGCGTGAGGGGTGGGAAGGGCGACGACCGCAGGGAGGCGGTGCGCAGCACGGAGCGACAGCGAACCCCTGGACGACCCGACCCCGGCCCTTGGCCGGGGGCACGCCCAATAAAAAAAGGAAAGGAAACACCCCCCGGCGTTCCTTCCCTCTCGTATAATGGGGTCTTTTCGTGCAAGGCCGGTGGATTGCTCCACCGCCCACACGGGTGTTTCAGCATTCAGGACTACTCATCAGTAAAGCATTAATTTTTGGGAACCGGCGTCTTGGCCCGCGGCGGTGCGGACCTGCAGGATGTAGAGGCCCCGGGGCAGGTCGGCCACGCGGAGTGTGCTGCGGCCGGGGAGGGCTTGTCGGCGGACGACGCGGCCGAGGGTGTTGTAGACCGTGAGCGAAAGCCGGGTGGAGGTGCCGTTGTGTTGGAGCTGCAGGACTTCCGCGCCGGTGGCGGGGTTAGGGAAGACCTGGAGATCGACCCGGGCGGAGCGGGGTGGGTGCAGGCCGCTGACGAGCGGCACGAAGGCGGTGTCGATGGTGTGGAAAGTGGTGTTGGTGATGATGGGATCGTTGAAATCGAAGTAGATGGCGGCCGTGTTTTCGATGCGGGTTTGCAGCGGTAGATCGGCACGGGGGGAGATGGTGTAGGTGATGAAACCCTGTGAACCGGCCAGGTTGGTGGTGCTGTCGGGCAGGAGGATGTTGCTGAAGGTGAGCAGCACGGCCCCCTGGGCGGTGATCTCGGCGGAGTACTGGTGGCTGGCGGTGGTGAAGCGGAGCGTGGAGAGGTCGAACGCGGCGGAGAGAGTGTCGCGGATGGCGACGGTGAAAGCGGTATCGGTGCCGGTGTTCTGAAAGCGGATCATGTATTCCAGGGGTGTGCCGGGCAGAATGTCGTGGTCGTCGCCGTAGCCGCGGGGCGTGCCCTGTTTGTCGTTGGGGTCGTAGGAGCCGATGTTTTCGAGGCAGAAGCGGTCGAAGGAGGCGCGGTCGTCGCCGTCGAAGAGCTGGTTGGCGAATCCGAGGGAGAAGGCACCGCCGGGGGCGGTGGTGCAACCCTCCACGAAGGCGGTGGGCGTGGTGAAGCCGGGGCTGAATGGCTCCTGGTTGGTCTGGATGAAGTAGGCGGCTCCCTGGTCGTTGGGCAGGATGACGTCGACGGACTCGCCGGAGAGGAGGGGCGGCACTTCGGTGGGGGCGGAAAGGAGCATGACGCCGTCTTCGACGATGCCGTAGGTCAGCGGAACGGTCATGTCGCCCTCGCCGGTATTCTGGATGCGGAAAACGGTACCCTCATCGGTGCACTCCGTGGTTACCTCCACGGTGGCACCCGACCAGGCGGGGTCGGGACCGGGGCAGCCGTTGCCCGGCTTGGCGTTGACCGATACGCAGTGGCTCTGACCCAGCACGGCATCGCAACTGACGATTACACTGATAAAAATGGTGCCGCACTGGAGCGGGGCCACGTCCCCGAGATCGAACTGGAGTCCGTTGGGTAGCACCTGAGACGGGGTGAGGCTGGCCGACTGATAAATCAGGAACTCATCGAGGCCGACGAAGAGCGTGGCATTTTCGGCAGCGATGGAACCGTCGTTGCAGTAGTTGACAATGATCTGGTTGTTGAAGCAGCGGCGGAAACGGATGGCCCCGATGGAGGTTTGCATGGCGGCGCATTCCACATCGGCCGTGGCGAGGATGTCGACGGGGTCGGGGTCCGGGCCGGTGGCGGGCATGGTGACGGTGGTGAGCGGCGTACAATCGTCGAATGCCTGGTTATAACCACTGAGCTGCACCGTATAATCACCCGCCGGCACGGCGGCTACCCAGTTACCGGACTGGTCGGTACGGGCGAGGTAGGTACTGTCCGGCTCGGCTAGTGACTGGAGGCGCACGAACCACTCGGGGAAGGGGATTTCGGTGCCGTCTACCTGACAGTTGCCCTCGTCGAGGAGGAGGCGACCGGAGAGGACGCGGCAGGGGGCGGGTAGTTCGGGCAATACGTAGATGGCTGAATCGGGGCAGGGATTGGAAGGATCGTCGATCACCAGCATATAGGTGCCGGCCTGGGAGAGGTCAACCCGGGCGTCGAAGGCGGTGACAATGGGCCGAACCACCCCGCCGGGGAGGATCCACTGCAGGGCGAAACCCGGCAGGGGAACGGCTTCGAGGTAGGAGGGCGAGCCGCAGAGATCGGGAAAGATGGCCAGGGTGGGCGAAACGCCGCTGGTGCCCAGGATGTAGCTGAACACCTGCTGGCAACCGTCGGGGGTGGTCATCCGCACGTTGTAGGTGCCGCTGGGCACGTCCACCAGGTCTTCGGTAGTGGCTCCGTTATTCCAGAGGAAGGTTAGCCCAGGAGTAGTGACCGTGAGGTCGATTGAATTGAGGTCTTCGGCACCGCACTCGGCTTCTTCCACGGTGAAGGTGAAATCAATATCGGTGACCGAATTGATGTCGACCAAGCCGAGGAAATCACAGCCCTGGCTATCGAGGGCGTCGATCCCGTAAACGTCGGCAGCCAGGCCACTGAAGGAACCCTGGTTGGTGGCGATTGTTTCCACGAAAACTTCGTTGAAGAAGATATCGAAGGGTGGCGTTCCCTGGCTGATCGTGTAGGTAAAAGAACCGGTATTGGTGCCCGCCGTGCAGGTGTCGGCGGTGATGTTTGAAAATGAAATGTGGTTAAGGCTCGGGTCACACTGGCCCGCCAGCGAACCGGCGGCAATCACGAAAAAGAGGAAGGTGTAAAGCAGTTGTTTCATGGGTATTCGTTTATTTCCAGGGGAGTTATGAATCGTTGACCCTGCAAAGGTGGGGCGATTATCAGCCGCCACCTAGTTGACTTTGGGGCAGTTGTAGAAATCGTAAATTGAATATAGCCGGGCAAAAGCACTAGATATTCAGTAGTTTTGACACCATCCTTTTTACAATTGTAGAAAAACTAACCCGTGCCCGCCTCCCTCCTCCACGATTTAATTGCCTCCTTTTCTCCCGCTGAAGCACGCGGAGCGGCCGATTGGCTGGCCTGTCCGGAGCATAATCGCCGCAAAGACGTACAACTGTTGCTGGCCGCCTATCTGAATCAACCCGCCGGCGAGGAGGAGCGGCCCGCAGCCCTCTTTGCCGCCGCGCGGCCGGGCGAGGATTACGACGACCAGGGGTGGCGGCTGCTCAAAACCTACCTCCTGCAACGTTTGGAAGACTGGCTGGCTTACCGCGCCTGGCAGGAAGCACCCGCCGCCGAGCGCGGCCCATGGCTCCTGCGGGCCTACCGGGAGCGTAACCTGACCGATCACCTGGCTACCCGCCTGATCCGCCTGCGCAAACAAGCCGACCGCCACCCCGCCCTGACCTCCGCCGGCACGCTGGCCCACTACCAGTTGGAGCAACTGCACTTCGATCGCGCTACCTCCGCCAGTCGGCAACAGCGACACAACCTGGCGGCCAAGGAAACCGCGCTGGACGCCACCATCCTTTCCCTCAAACTTCGGGACGCCTGCCAGACGCTCTCCTCCACGCGCCTCACCGGCGGTGCTGCCGACATTCCCCTGCTGGAAGCCTGTCTGGAGCTAGCCCACCTGCCCGCGCTGGCCCACCTGCCCGCCCTGCGCCCCTACTACCTGGGCTGCCGCCTGATGACGACACAAGCGGGACACGGTGACTATTTCCAGCAGTACCGCGAGTTTCTTTTTGATCACTTGGCCGATTACCCGGACACCGAGCAACGCGACCTGTTACTGATCGCCGTCAATTACTGTGTGGCACGCATCAACGAGGGCGACACTAACTTTCACCGCGAGGCCCTCGACCTCTACCGCCTCGGGCTGGATCGTAAACTCCTCTACCGGCGCGGCCTGCTCTCGCTTTACACCTTTAATAACATCGTCGGCATCGCCCTGCGGCTGGAAGAGACGGAATGGGTCAGCCACTTCCTCGATGACCACCGCGATCGGCTACCCGCCGCCGACGGCCCGGAGGTATTCGCCCTCAACGCCGCCCGCCTGGCCTACGCCCGCGCCGACTATGCAGGGGCCCTGGTGCACCTGCGCACGGCCGATTACCGGGACTTTATCCATCTCCTGTCCGCCCATACCTTGCGGCTCAAGATTTACTTCCAGCTCGATCACCAGCACCTGCTCGGTGCCCACCTCACCAATACCCGCGCCCTGCTCAACCGCCGCCGCAAGGTGGCTGCCTACCACCTGGAGAATTACCGCAATATCTTCCGCCTAGCACAACTGGCCTACCGCCTGCCGCCCGGACCGAATAATCGCCGCAGTGCCCTGCGCGAGACCATCCGCACCACCGATCCGCTCACGGAGCGGGAGTGGCTGGCGGGCCTGGTGGGAAAAAATGCTTAATTTTGACGGGTGACTTTCACCCAACGCCCCTGCTACCTGCTGTTTGTCTTTCTGCTCCTCCCCCTGCTGCCGTGGGCGCAGGAGAGCGAGGTGGACATTGAGGTGTACAACCGCAGCGACGGACTAAGCCACCGCAACGTGTTCCGCATCGCGCAGGACACCAGTGGCTATATCTGGCTGGCCACCCTGAGCGGGCTGAACCGCTTCGACGGCTACGAATTCGAGCAATTTGCCGTGCCCGACAACCAGCGCGTTGGGTCCGACGGCTACACCAATTTCGTGCACTTGGGGCGCAGCGGACGCATTTGGGCCTCGGCCCTGGATCGGATCTGGATTCAGCATACCCGGGGAGATCAGACCACCTTTCGCACCAAGGACGGCCCCTCCGAACGCCGCCGGGGCGTCATTGCCGGGCGCATGGAGACGGTGGGCGGGCGGCTCTGGTTCATCAGTCAGGAAGAAGCTACCGGCAGCCTGAGCCTGCGCTCCCTGCTACCCGCCGAAGGAGCGGTAACCACCCACTTTCAACTCGCCGGGCAGTACCCCCAGCGGCCGCTAGCCTCGGCGGGGACCGAACTGTTCGTCGGCGCGGCCGACCGGGAACTATGGACCATCGACGGACCCAGCGGGAAACTGCTCCGCAACGAGGAAGTCCCCGGTGCAAGCGATGCCCGCATTGTAGACCTGCAGACCACCAAACGCGAACTCTACGTCTTGCTCTCCGACGGTAGTCTTTACCGCCGCCACCTGGACGATACCCGCTTTCAGCCCGTCGCCACGCCCATCGACCTGCCGCCCGGACAGGGCGTCAGCAGCCTGCTGGTAGAGGCCAACGGCACCCTCTGGATCGGCGGCCTCGGCCTGCTCTACACCTACGACACCTGGCAGCGCAACTGGACCGACCTGGACGGGCTGATCCGCCGCCTACTCAAGCAGACCGTCAATTATCGCCAGATCTTTGCCGACCGTTCCGGGGCCGTGTGGCTGGCCACCGACATGGGGGCCATCAAGGTGGCACGCAGCGAAAAACTGTTCTCACACTACCTGGACGGCGGTAGCGAGTTTTGTAGCGACGTCATGTGCAGCACCCGCGGCATCACCGAAGACGAGCGGGGGCGGATCTACCTGTCGCACTACAACTCCATTCACGTCCTCAACCCCGCCACCAACGATCTGCGGCCCCTCTTTCCCGCCAACAACTATTTTAACTACCCCTTCGGGCTGCACTATCAGAACAACCGCCTGTTTACCGGCAACGGCGAGGTCATCGACCTCGCTACCCTCGCCACCAGCTCGCTGTTCAATTCCAGCCGCCAGGATAAGGGCGTGATCGCACCCGGCCCGGGAGCCGGCGAACTCTTCTTCGGCTACGAAAGCAATCTCTACCGCTACCGGCCCGGCCGTGCGGACAGCATCTACGCCTGGCCGACCAACGAACTACCCTGGGCGGCGGGCGGCCTCACCATCAGCTATCTGGCGGCCAACGACAGCCTGCTCTTCGTCGCCACGGCCGAAGACGGTCTCTACCGCCTCCACCGGCCCACCGGCCGCTGGAAACACTGGTCGGCCGGCCGCGGCCGGCAGCCGCTGATCCACCAGCGCATCAACGTCATCCACCTCGATTCCGTCGCCGGGGCCTGGCTCGGCACGGCCGCCGGCCTACAATATTTGCCCCCCGATGAGCAGACCGCCCCCCGCAATTACGGCGCGGCCGGGGTGTTGCCCGATGGATTCGTGAACGGCATCCTGCCCGAAGGCGATTCCGCCCTCTGGATCAGCACCGACAACGGGCTGTGCCGCTTCAGCCTGCTTACCGCCACCTGCACCAACTTTTTTACCTCCGACGGCCTTACCTCCGATGAATTCAACCGCATCAGCTTCTACCGCTCGCGCAGCGGGCGGCTCTACTTCGGCGGGTTAGACGGTGTAAACGCCTTCTACCCCGACAACCGTTACCTCGATTATGCCGCCGAGCGGCGCGAGGTGCCGCTCCTGGTCACCCGCCTCGATTATATAGACGGCCGCGAGGACAGCGTCATCTCCCCTACCGACCGCAGCGGCGATTCACCACTCCTGCTCAATTACAGCGACCGCCTGCTCAATATCCAGGTGGCCCTGGCCGACTACCGCAGCCCGGCCGACAACCAGTTCAGCTACCTGCTCGAAGGTTACGACAAAGAATGGTCCGAACCGTCCACCAACCACCAGCTACTCTATACCCAGCTGCCCGCCGGCCGGTACCGTCTGCGCATCCGCGCCCGCGCCAACGAACGCTCCAAATGGATGACGCGCGAGGTCAGCCTGCCCATCCTCGTCCAGCAACCCTACTACTACACCTTCTGGTTCTGGGCGGGCCTGGCCGCCTTCGTTTTTCTCTGTCTCCTCGCCATTTCCCGCTACCGTCTCCGCCTCTCCCGCCGCCGCCGCGAGCAACTGGAGCGCGAGGTCACCGCCCGCACCAGCGAACTCGAAGACTCGCGCCGCGAGACCGAAGCCCTTTTGCTCAATATCCTGCCCGCCGAAACGGCCGAAGAACTCAAGCGCGACGGTCGTGCCCGCGCCCACCGCTACGAGAGCGTGACCGTATTTTTTTCCGATTTTGTCCAGTTCACCGCCATCGCCAACCAGCTGGAACCCGAGGAACTGGTTTACGAAGTAGACGTCTGTTTCCGTGCCTACGACGCCATCGTGGCCAAGCACGGCCTGGAAAAGATCAAGACCATCGGCGACGCCTACCTCTTCATCGGCGGCCTCAACGGCGACGGCCGCACCGCCGCCCGCAACTGTTTGCGCGCCGCCCGCGACATCCAGCGGTGGCAGCGCAAACACGGCGAGGAATGCCGCCGCACGGGCCGCCCCGTCTTCCGCGCTCGCGTCGGCCTCCACACCGGCCCCCTGGTCACGGGCGTGGTGGGCACCCACAAATTCGCCTACGACATCTGGGGCGAAACCGTCAATATCGCCTCGCGCATGGAAAGCAGCAGCCTCCCGCATCGCATCAACGTCTCCGAGGTCACCTACCGCCTCCTGCAGGACGAGTTCGCCTTCGTCGCCCACGGCACCTACCGCGAACACGAGCGCGAAATGAGCATGTGGCTGCTGGAGGAAAGCGGGTGACAATTATTTTCGGCAAGTGTCTTTTGGGCGTGTCCCCGGCCTGAGGGCCGGGGCCGGGCTGTCCGGCACTCTCTCCATTTTATCACGCAAGATTTTGCGTGACTACATTCCGTTCAGACAACACCTCCCATCCCTCACGCGGGGGGGTGGGCGGCGGAAAATACCTATAGCCCCCCCCAAGGTCGCCTCCCCACCATATCGGCACATTAGTCTTGCCACACCGACAAACAAGCGCGTCCCTCAGCGGGTTATAGCCGGGATATGCCCTGACCCCAAACAAACCGGAAAACTTTTAGCTCCCCTTGATCAAGACCATCCTCCGCCGGACGGGCAAAGTACTGCTCTGGATCGTCGGTATCCTCCTCTTGTTGGTAATACTGCTGGCCGTTGCCATCCAGCTCGACCCCGTGCAGCAGTGGCTGACCGGTAAGGTGGAAACCATTGCCGCCGAGCAACTGGGCACCGAAGTCTCCATCGGCCGCATCGGGCTGGACATTCCGACCAATGTGTACGTAAAAGATGTCTGGGTCGATAACCCCGACCAGGAGCGCATCCTCACCCTCGCTTACCTGGAGGTGGGCATGAATATGTGGGGGCTGCTGAAAAAGCAAATTTCTATCTCTAAAGTGCAAGTTAGCGGCCTGAAAGCGCGGGTTATTACCACCGATAGTACCTCTAACATCCAGTTCTTGCTGGATAAATTTATGGTGGTAGATACCAGTGCCGCGCAGGACGACCCCGCCATTACTACTACCGACACTACGGCGGCTGCCGCCTGGGGCATCGAGGTGAGTAACCTGAGTCTGATGTTGGATAGCATCGACGTGGTGTACCAAGACGATCCCACCGGCCTCGCCCTCGCCCTCGATCTCGGCGTACTAACCGGCAAGACCGGCCGCATGGACCTGCTGGCCGGCCGGTTCGGTATCGACCGCCTGCAACTAGAGGACACCGATATTGCCGTAAAGCTGGGTGTTACCGAAACCGATACCACCGCCGCGCCCGCCGCGCTGGATTACCTCGTCGAACTGGGCCGCCTGGGCATCCGCCGTACCTCGCTTACGTTGGCCATGGACAGCCTGGACCTCGAAACCTACATCGAATCCACCGACCTGGAGGATGCCGAACTGAAATTGGCCGAGTTGATCGACTTCAGTGCCGGCACCTTTGCCCTCACCGATTCACGTTTCAAGGTAGATATCCCCGCGCCCCCCATTCCTCAGACCGACGCCGTGGATTTTAACCACCTGGAACTGACCGGCGTCAATACCGAACTGACCGACATCCGCTATGTGGGAGACAGCTTGCACCTGCGCCTGCGCCAATTGGCCGCCCGCGAACGCAGCGGCCTGGAAGTTACCCGCACCGAGGGCGTGGTAGACTACTCGCCCCGCTTCATCGGCCTGGAAAATTTCCTCCTCCGCACCACCGATAGCGAACTGAACAGCAAGTCGCTGGCCGTGGTCCTGGATCTGACCGAAGGCGTAAATTTGGAAGAAATTGCCATCAACGCCGACCTGAACGGTTATGTAGGCCTGCGCGATGTCGGCCGCTTGGCTCCAGATTTACGTAAGAACGATATTGTGGGCGATAACCTGGGCAAGCGACTGGAATTTTTGGTCGACGCCCGGGGCAACGGTCGCCGGGTAAATATTACCCGCATCAGGGTAGACGGCCCCGGCATGCACCTCATTGCCTCGCGTGGGCGGGTAGATTATCCCTTCGATACCGACCGGCTGGCGGCGGTCCTCAATCTGGATGAACTGGAGGTACGCCCCGGTCCCATCCTCCCCCTGCTGCCCGATACCCTGCTGCCCGCTGATATCGTCTGGCCGGACCGGATCGTGGCCAACGGCCGCTTTGACTACGCCAACGACGGCATCGACCTGACCCTCTATGCACTCGAACAGCGCGGGGCCGGTCGGGGCGTACTCAACAGCCGCGTGCAGGTGGGCGGGCGTTTCGTGGGGCTGACCTCCTACCCTGATTCGCGGGTAGACATGATACTGGATACGCTGCTGGCGACCAAAAAAACCCTGTTGGCTTACCTCCCGCCTTCCGCCCTGCCCGAGGGTTATAAACTACCCGAATTCGTGCGGGGCAGCGGCTCGGTCAAGGGACCGATGGAACGGCTGGTGGTGGACCTGAACCTGAGCCTGCCCGGGGAGAGCACCACCGCTTCCATTAACGGCACCATTGTCAACGCCTTGGAACCCGACAAACTAAATCTGGACATTAATGTGAGTAACCTGCGCGTTGCCGCACTGGACGTAAATGCCATCCTGCCCGATAGCCTGCTGCCCGCTTACCTAAAACTTCCCGACCTCCAGATCACCAATGCTCAAATATCCGGCAGTTTGGACGATCTGATCTTCAACCTGCCCCTCACCACCAGCAATGGGAAGTGGGACATCAAAGGCCGCTACAACCCCAATGACCTGAATGTGGACCTCGCAATCCAGGATCTGGATTTGGCCGAACTCTTTACCGGCTCGTTTTCCGACACCATCCGCACGCTCGACCTGAAGCCGCTATCCATCACCGCCACCGCCAAAGGAAAATTGGAGCCGACCATGCAACTGGCCCTCCAACTGAACGTAAATGAGCAGGGCCGGGGCGAACTGGTAGACTTGAGCGGTACGGTGGATGACCAAACCTACACGGCGGAATTTGCTTTTAAAAACGAGGACCTGCTCGGTAACGGCAACGCTTTCTATACCGTAGGCCCGGATTCGGTAGCTTCGGTAAAGGCCGTCTTCAACCTCGATCGCATCGACATGCAACGCTGGGACCTGACCGAAGTGCCGGTAATGGTGGAAATGAAACTACGCGCCGAATCCGTCGGCCTGGATCCCTACAACCTGGAAGGACGGGTGGAGATCGACGATTTTATTATCCGCACCGATGAGTCTTCTTCCTTCGTGGATAGCATGGTAGTGCTGGCAAGTATGCATGACTCCAACAACGAAGTGACCGTCCGTTCCGACCTGCTGGATGCCGACCTGAACGGCGTCTTTGACCCCCTGGCCGTCGGTCCCGAGCTTTCCCGTTTCCTGCGGGGGTACTGGGAAGAGCAGGTGGACCAGCCCGACCCCATGGAATCCGGCCGTAACCTGAATTTTAACCTGAACCTGAAGCGCACCCGCCCCCTGACCAGCGGCCTGATTGCGGGCCTGGAAGAACTATCGCCCACCACCATTAATTTCACCTACCAGGACGCCAATCCGGGCCTGTTGCTGGAAGTTCGCCTGCCGCGTTTGAAGTATACCTCCATTGAGATCGATAGCCTGGTGATGGACGCCAGAGGCGATACCACTTTACTGACTTACGAGGCTAACATTAAGGATGTAAATTTCAGCGACGCGCTGGTGCTGGGTCGCAGCCGTTTTTCCGGCAAGAACGAAGACGGTCAGTTAAGGGCCGAGTTTCGGGTCTGGAACAAAACGGACAGCCTGCGGCACCACCTGAATTTGTTGCTGGACCCCGAGACGGACACCATCCGGGTTGCTCTGGCCGAGAACCAGCGCATCAATTATCAGGAATGGTCGGTGCCCCCCACCAACCAAATCCTGCTGGCCGGGCCGACCCTGCTGATCAACGATTTCGCGCTCACCTACCAGGATCAGGCCCTGCGGGCCGAAACTACCGAGCCGAACAACGTTGCCGTTTCTTTCGAGAACTTTGACCTGACCACCATCTCGCGCTTGCTCAACTCGGAAGAGGAACTGGTGGGCGGTATCCTGAATGGAGACGCCGCCATTGACGACGTATTGACCAGCCCCGTCATCTCCAGCGAGGTGCGGGTGGATTCACTGGCCGTATTTGAAACGCTGATGGGTAAACTGGAAGCCGAGGTAACTACCGAAAACGAACAGGTATACCGAGTGGACCTGGGGCTGACCGAGGCTGGCAACCAGGTACAAATAAACGGAACCTACGCCCTGAACGGCGACCTGGATCTGCGGGC
This sequence comes from Lewinellaceae bacterium, assembly GCA_963710215.1. Lineage (GTDB taxonomy): Bacteria > Bacteroidota > Bacteroidia > Chitinophagales > Saprospiraceae > Neolewinella. The sequence goes on from CAVPZP010000069.1 coordinate 15,670, forward strand.
CGACCTGCAAAAATTCCAACTCAAAAGTCTGGAAGCCTTTTCTGTGGGTTACCTGCAACGTACCGAGGGTTACCTGACCGGCGATATCCAGATCGGCGGCAGCACCACCGCCCCACGCCTGAACGGCAACCTGCGCTTCGTGGAAGCAAAATTGGGCATCAGCCTGCTGGGCGGGCAGTTTGCCATCGGGGAAAACCCCATTCGGTTCAACGGGCCGAATATCAGCATGGACGGTTTCGCGCTCATCGACTCCCTCGGTAACCGCGCCACCTTCGACGGGAACGTGGTACTAAACTCGGTTACCGACGTGGATTTCGACCTGACGGCCGATGCCAATTGTTTCCTGGCCCTGAACTCCACCGCCGACGATAACCCCGATTATTACGGAAAACTGTTTGCCGATGCCCAGGTCAGGATCACCGGCGATCTGACACTGCCGGTAGTGGAAGTGGTGGCCCGCGCCTGCGAGGGGTCGGACATTACCTACGTGTATACCGCCCCCGAAGCCGGTTTGCAAACGGCGGACGGAACCATGCGCTTCATCCAGAAGTTCGAGTGGCAAAACGTCCTGCGGCGCGGAGCCAGACCGGATTCCGTAAAAATAGAACAATCGGGTTTCGATCTCACGCTGGACCTGGCCGTAACCCCCGACGTGCAGGTGACCGTGGTAGTGGACCCCATCAGCGGTCAGAACTTCGTGGGCCGCGCCGACGGCGATCTGACCCTGAATATTTTTCCCGACGGCCGCCAGGAAATGGTGGGCCGCGTGGAACTGACCGAAGGTACCTACGACTTTATCCTGCAGGGCCTGCGGCGTGAGTTTGTGGTGGTGGAAGGCAGTAGCGTCAATTTTACCGGCGAGGTCATCAATCCCCAGCTGGACCTGGAGATACGCCACGCCGTGAAAACCCAACCCCTGCCGCTGGTGCAACGCCTGAACGAGAGCGCGGACGTGACCGGCCTGCGCCGCGACCAAACCTTTTACGTGGTCATCAACCTGGAAGGGGATTTACAAGCCTCCAACCTGACCACTGACGTAACCTACCCCGAAGACGTATACGGCAATGTGGGCTACGAGTCGATCTCAGCTGCTCTGGCGCAGTTGCGGCAGGACCAAAGCCGGATCACCTCTACCGCTTTCTCGCTGCTCGCCTTCCAGTCGTTCAATATTCCGATTGTGGACCAGGGGACGGGCGGCGGTAACCTGGTGGGCACCACGATCAACAATGCCCTGAGCGGCTACCTGAATAACCTGGCCAATAAATACATCGGGTTCGTGGAACTGGATTTCGGTCTGGACAGCTACGAAAACGCCCAGGGCGAGCAGAATACCAACCTGCGCGTGAGCTTGCGTAAAACGTTGTTTGACGACCGCGTGGTTATCAGCGTGGACGGCGTGACCAACTCCGACGGAGACGATGCGGGTAACGGGCAGAGCTACCTGGATAACCTGACGCTGGAATACCTGATTGACGAGAAAGGCCGGTTCCGGGCCAAAATATTTAACGACCGCGACCGTGACGCGCTGGTGGGCGGCAACGTAATTCGCTTCGGCGGACGGCTGGTATTTGCCAAAGATTTTGAGCGGATCAACTGGTTCGGCAACGACAATAAAAAGAAGAACGATGGGAAGTAAGGATACCCGTACCGGATGGGAGGGAAGCCGGGCGACCCCACGGCCGAGCGGCCCGGAATGGCGGCCCGCCAAGGGCCGGACCGTAGCGCAGCGGAGGGCCGAGCGAATAGCGAGCCATGCAGGGGCGCGACCCGCAGGGGCGGCCCCAAAAAATGCCGCCCCGATCAGAAAACTCCTCTCTCAGCTACTCGTACTGGTCTGTCTGGGGTTTGCCGTCTCATCCTGCTCCGTAACGAAATACCTACCCGAGGGCAAGTACCTCTACCGGGGTGCCGAGGTGGAAATAGTGGCGGCCGACAGCGTAAACACTGACGAAATAACGGCCGACGCCACCGCCACGCTGGACAATAATACCAATGCCTACCTGCTGGGAAACCCCTGGAAAGTATGGTTTCATTACCGCTACCAGACGCCCAAAAAAAAGGGCTTGAAGCACTGGCTGAGTACGTCGGTGGGCGAAAAACCGATCTTTTTTGACGAGGGTAAAGTAGATTACAGCGAGGACCTGCTGGAGAACCGCGCGGCGATCAACGGTTATTTTTATAACGAGGCGAGTTCGACGACTGACACCGTGCTGAAAAAACGCACCATTACCGTGGACTACGCCCTGAAAGTAGGACCCCGTTACACCATCGACTCGCTGTTTTACGAAATCTCCGATAGCTCGGTGGCCCGGGTAGTGAAAGAAGTGCGCCCCCGCACCCTGTTGATGCCCGACAAGCACTACGATCTGGACCTGATCAAGGCCGAAACCGCCCGCCTGCAGCAGGCACTGCGCAACCGCGGCTACTACTACGCGGCGCAGAGCGATTTCGAGTTCCTGGCGGATACCGTGAGCGGCGTCAACCGCGTGCAATTGCTGATGAAGTTAAAGGACGACGTGCCCACCAACCACCTCTACCCCCAGCGGATAGTGGACGTGAACGTGCACCCCAACATAGTGGTGGGCGACACCTTGCTGCGGGCCACGCTGGATACTATCCGCTACCGCGACATCAACATCATTTGCGCCGACTGCCCCCTGCGGCCCAAGGTGGTAGACGAGGCTTTTGCCATCGACCCCGGTGATGCCTACAGCCCCGAAAACCACGGCAAAACACTGCGCCGACTGAGCGGCTACAATATGTTTCGCTACATCAGCATGAGCTACGATCCCGTGCCGGATTCCGCCGATAGCCTACTGGTGCTCAATGCCTATTTGCAGCCGCAGTTGCGGCGGCGGTTCGAGGGCGAATTCGGTCTGACCTACAACAACGCCCGCTACTTTGGTCCCGAAGTTGGAGTCGGTTACACCAACCGCAACCTGCTGCGCGGAGCCGAACTGCTGCGCATAGACGGGCGGGCCACGCTGGCCTTTTTCCTGGGCGACCGCGCGAGTAGCCGCGTGCCCACCTCGCAGACTTACTCGCTGACGGCCAAACTGAACGTGCCCCGCCTCTGGCTGCCCGCGCGGCGCAAGCTGATCCCCCGCGTAATTACCAGCGGGTCGGTGATCGAACTGGGCGTCAACCTGGAAAACGTGGACCTGAACCTGAACCAGTTCCAGACCGAAATTTCCGAACTCGATCTGATGGACCTGGCGAACATTCTGGAGAGCGATTCATCGGCCAACGAGAATGTTTCGCTGCTGCAATTCCGCTACCAATTCGGTTACACCTGGCAGCGGCGGGTGACCAAAAGCCATGAGTTTTTTCCCCTCAGTTTTCGCTTCCAACTCCCCCGCGTATCCACGGATGAACTGCTGGAACTGGCCCGCGGGCTGGGCGTAGCCCAGGGGCAGCAGTCGCTGGGCCGGTTCGATCAGATGATCCTCTATTCGCCCAATTACACGTTGAATTACGACAGCCGCCTGCGGCAGCAGAGTACCCATAGTTTTGCGGTGATCCAGTACCTGTCCATGAACTTCAACCGCGTGAGCGCGGCCGGCACCGGGCTGGAAAATCAGGACGCCGAACTGAGTATCTACCCGCAGGTAGAGACTGATTTTCGTTATTATTTTCGCCTCAGCCGCAACCAGACCGTGGCCGCACGGGTACACGGCGGCGTGGCCTACGCGCTGACGGACCGGGTAATCGTGCCCTATTTTAACCTCTATTCGGTGGGCGGACCCAACTCCCTGCGGGGTTTCGCGCCGCGCCAGGTGGGTCCGGCCGCCACGGTGCCCAAGGGGAACAACCTGCTCACTCAGGGCGGTTTCGGTAACATCGTTTTCGAGACCAGCCTGGAGTTTCGGCAGAAACTGAACAGCCTGATCGAAGTGGCCGTCTTCACCGACGCCGGTAACGTATGGACCTACAAATCCACCTTCGACCGGATCGCAACCGACTTTAGAAGTAAAACTTTCGTGGAACAATTAGCCGTGGACGCCGGCATCGGCCTCCGCCTCGATTTTGAGTTTCTCATCTTCCGCCTTGACCTGGCCACGCCCCTGGTTTTCCCCTTCGAGGACGCCCAGCAAGCCTTGCCGCCCGAGGAGCGCGAAAACGTGAAAATGGGGCAAATCGTACCGCAAATCGCCTTTGGCTATCCTTTTTGACAAGGATTAGCCGCGCTGCTTCTCTCGATCATGAATGATCTTTCGAGGTGAAGGAATGAAGGAATGAGGGAGTGAGGGATTGAAGGTGCTTTTCAGGACTTGGCGAGGGGCGTGCCCCCGGCAAGGGCCGGGGTCGGGCTGTCCGGCACTCTCTTCATTTTACCACGCAAGATATTGCGTGGCTACATTCCGTTCAGACAACACCTCCCATCCCTCACGCGGGCAGGATAATGGAACGATGGAGCGATGGAATGAAGGTTTGAAGAAACGAAAGATTAGCTACGCTGCTTCTCTCGATCATAAATGATCTTTGGAGGTGAAGGAGAACACCGGATTTTCCATTCGAGGAGGCGAGAACCGGCATCCTAACTCAGTCCCACAAATTGGTAAAGGTGAACGCATTCCCGTCAAACAGCCCGCGATCACTCAACTTTAGCTCCGGTATGACCAGCAGGGCGAGGAAGGAGAGGGTCATAAACGGTGCTTCCAATTGGCAGCGGAGGCCCCGGCGGGCGAAACCGGAAACGTAGCTGTACCGATCCGCCACGCGGGGTCCGCGCTCGTCGCTCATCAGGCCGGCGATGGGCAGGGCCAGGCTTTCGGTACGATCCTCGCGGGCGGCGGCGATGCCGCCCCGGTTGGCGATTACCGTATTGATGGCGGCGGCCAGGTCTTCGTCGGTTACGCCCACGGCTACGATGTTGTGCGAATCGTGGGCCACGCTACTCGCAATGGCCCCCCGCTGCATCTTCATGCCGGTAACGAAAGCGATGGCGGGCGGCGCACCGGGTTGGTAACGGTTGACGACGACGATTTTGAGCAGATCGTGGCTGGTGGCGGTTACGGCATGGCCGGCGGCAATGCTTGGTTTCATCCATTCGGTGCCGGTCATCAGTTCGCCGTCGTGAACGCGAATGACGCGCAGGCGGGCATCGGGGCGGGCGGGTACGCGCAGGTCGTCGGCACGCAGGGGGCGGGCGAGGAAGATATTGGGGGTTTCGGTAGTGGTTTCGCCCATCAGGTGCGCCCCGGCCTCGGCAATCAGCCGGCCCCGCCGCCAGGTCTGCATGATGCCGAAGTGGCGCAGATCGTCCACGCATATAAAGTCGCCGGGATCGCCGACGCGCAGTTGACCGATGTCGAGTTGGTAGTGCCGCACGGGGTTGCGGCAGGCGATTTGCAGTACATTCCATAGGTCATGACCGCCGCGCACGGCCCGGATCACGAGGCGGTCGATGTGGCCGTTGAGCAGGTCGTTGGGGTGGCTGTCATCGGTGCAAAACATAAGTCGGTCGGGAAACTCGTCGATCAGTCCCTCCAGGGCGGCGTAGTTGCGGGCGGCACTGCCCTCGCGGATGAGGATTTTCATGCCCGCCGCCAGTTTGTCGCGGGCTTCGGCCTCGGTAAAACACTCGTGGTCGGTGGTGATGCCGGCGGCCGCGTAGGCGGCGGCGACTTCGCCGCGCAGGCCGGGCGCATGGCCGTCCACGGGCTTGCCGCGCCGGTGCGCGGCGGCAATTTTGGCCATCACCTCGGGGTCGCCATTCAGGACGCCCGGAAAATTCATCACCTCAGACAGGTAGCTGATCTCGGGCCGGTCCAGTAGGGCGGCCACGGCGGCGGAATCCAGGGTGGCTCCGGCCGTCTCAAAGGCGGTGGCGGGCACACAACTGGGGGCACCGAAATTGACGGACAGCGGGGTTTGGGCGGCGTTATCCAGCATATACTCCACCCCCGCCAGGCCCAACACATTTGCAATCTCGTGTGGATCGGAAACCGTGGCCACCGTGCCGCGAATGGCGGCCATTTTAGCAAATTCGGTGGGCGGTAGCATGGAGCTTTCCACGTGCACGTGCGCATCCACGAAACCCGGCATGATGAACCATCCCCGCTTGTCACGCGAGGGGTCACGGTCGATGGCGGCAATGCGTCCCTCCGCATCCAGATGGACGACGGCACCGTAAATATCTTGTTCGTTGAGGTCGACGAAGCGGCCCTTTATTTCTTTGGTCAATGATTAAATGGTGTGTGACCTCCGGTCGCGCGATTTTGGCTGCCGACCACCGGTCGTCGTCTCTGATAAATAATACAAAGATACCGAGAGTTTTCCAGCTCATACTTCCACGCATAAAATTCGCTGCACCCGACTTTTACCAAACGGTTGAGGAGTTGTACTCCGACGAGGAGCTATGCTCCGACCACGTAGTACGAGTACATCGGAGTACAACTTTTCGACCGTTTTTGAAGCTTTGAAGCGTGGTAGTACGAGTTCATCGGAGTACAACTCCTCAACCGTTTTTGAAGTTTTGAAGCGTAGAAACTGCGGCTAGCCGATCTTTTCCAACATTGCATCACAGCCCGCCAGTTGCTCGATACTCACGAACTCGTTGGCGCGGTGGGCCTGGGCGATGGAACCCGGCCCGCAGATGACGGCCTGAAAACCGGCCTCGGCAAACTGACCGGCCTCGGAGGCATAGGCCACCGTATCCAGTCGGGTGCTGCCGGTGAGGCGGGTGATGAGGTCGACTACCTCGGCGGCGGTGGGGGTATCGAGGGCGGGGACGGGTGGGTGAAGGGCCGTGTTCTCGATGGCGAAGCCGGTAAATTTAGTGCGTACCTCCCGCTCGCGGGCGGTGCAGTGGGCCTGGAAATCGGCGATGATCGCGGCGGCGTCGTCGCGGGGGATGTTGCGGTAATCCCAGTCGAAGGAACACTGATTGGCGATGATATTGAAAGCGGTGCCGCCGCCGATCTTGCCCGCGTGGAGGGTGGTGTGGGGCGGGTGAAAACGGTCGTCGAGGCGGCCGGCGGCGATGAGCCGTTCCATGTAATCCTCCAGCCATACGATGAGGCGGGCGGCCTCGTGAACGGCGCTCACTTCCTCGCGTACGCGGCTGCTGTGGCCCTGCGAACCCCGGACGGTGGTGGTGTAAACGTTGATGCCCTTCTGGCCGACGATGGGTTGTAGCATGCTCGGCTCTCCGATAATCGCGAAGCGCGGCCCCTCGGGGTAGGTATCCCGGACGGATTCGGCGATGGCGCGGCCGGCCATGCAGCCGATCTCCTCGTCGTAGGAGAAGGCGAGGTAGACGGGCCGCTTCAGATCGGCGGCCAGCCGGCGGGGGACGGCGGCCAGGCAGCAGGCGAGGAAACCCTTCATGTCGCAGGAGCCGCGGGCGTAGAGGTTGCCGTCGCGTTCGGTGAGGGTCCAGGGGTCGGTATCCCAGGGCTGGCCGGCGACGGGAACAACGTCCATGTGGCCGGAGAGCACGATGCCGCCGGGCCGGGCGGGGCCGATGCGGCAGTGGAGGCAGGCCTTGGTGCCGTCTGCGTTGGGTACGCGGTGGAGTTCCGTGATGCCGCAGTTACGAAGGTAGTCTTCGATCCACTCGAGGATGGGGAGATTGGACTGGCCGCCGAGGATGGGGAAGGAGACGAGGTGGGCGAGGATTTCACGGCTGCTCATGGGGAGGTGTGATGTGGGAGGTGAGATGTGTGATGTGGGCGTTTTCGCAGGAAATATGCTCTGGGGGTGGAATACAGCCCCATCTTTTACCGGCCGGGGCCGGGTGGGGACAAAATGGGGTTAAGCGGCGGGTTGTTCAGAACTATTAGGTGCGCGAAGGTTTATTGGTTAATTAATGAAATGTTCCGGCCGTTGATCCTGCCCGTTGCGTGAGGGATGGGAGGTGTTGTTTGAACGTACTGTAGGGGCGAATGCATTTGCCCGTAGGGTAATGCAGTCGCCCCGGAAGGGAGAGAGTGCCGGACAGCCCGGCCCCGGCCCTAGCCGGGGACACGCCCGAAAACACCTGACTGCAACCGGCCCACCCGCTTTAACCAACCCCCAACCAGGCACCCGCATGAAGATCGGTATTGTTTGCTACCCTACTTACGGCGGATCCGGCGTGCTGGCCACCGAACTGGGTCTGGGCCTGGCGCGGCGCGGCCACGAAATCCATTTCATCACGTACCGGCGCCCGGCGCGGCTGTCGGTTTTTCAGGAGAACGTTTTTTTCCACGAGGTGGACGGCGGGGCCGATTATCCGCTATTCGAGTATGCGCCCTACGAGACCGCGCTGGCCGCCAAGTTGGTGGATGTGGTGGAGAATGCCGGGCTGGACCTGCTGCACGTGCACTATGCGGTGCCGCACGCGACGGTGGCCTATATGGCGCGCAAGATTTTACTGAGCCGGGGCCGTTACGTGCCGTTTGTGACCACGCTGCACGGCACCGATATTACGCTGGTGGGTATCAACCCGGCCTTTGAATCGGCGATTACGTTTGCGATCAATAAATCGGACGGCGTGACGGTGGTTTCCGAAGACCTGAAGCGAACCACGCTGGCTTCGTTTGACATTACGCGGCCGATCGAGGTGATCTATAATTTTATCGACTTCGAGCGCTTCCACCGGAACAATAAGGAACACTTCAAGAAAGCCATTGCGCCCGAGGGCGAGCGCATTCTGGTGCACGTTTCCAACTTCCGGCCGGTAAAACGAGTGGAGGATGTGATCCACGTTTTCCACAAGGTGCTGCGCGAAATACCCGCCAAGTTGCTGCTGATCGGCGACGGGCCGGAGCGCAACCGGGTGGAGGAACTGACCCGGCGGCTGGGGGTGGCGGCGCACGTGCGGTTTCTGGGCAAGCAGGATGCCATCGAGGAGTTGCTGGCCGTGGCCGACCTGTTTTTGTTGCCCAGTTCATCGGAAAGTTTCGGTCTGGCCGCGCTGGAAGCGATGGCCTGCGAAGTGCCGGTGATCTCGTCTGACGTGGGCGGTATACCGGAGGTAAATATTCAGGGCGTGACCGGCTACCTCAGCCCCGTGGGCGATACGGACGACATGGCGCGCAATGCCATTTCGATATTGGAGGACGAGGAAAAACTGAGCCGTTTCCGGGCCGCCGCGCTGGCGCAGGCCGAGCGCTTTGACCTGGAGCGGATCATGCCGCTTTACGAGACCTATTACGAAAAGGTGATTGCCGCTAGCGCGGCAGTGGCACCGGCGGAGCTGGCGTGTGCCCGACAGGAAGGCCGGGGGGACTGATGAGGTAGCGGGCCGGCCGGCCGGGAATCCGGCGGCCGGGGGCATACCTAACGAGCGGCCGCTGCCGTTTCTACCTTGTGCCCGGCGGCCGGGGTGGCCATGTTGCCGGTTTCGCCCGGCGTGACCCTACGCGGTATTTTGTTAAATTATTGACTGATAATCCCTTATCTTTGCGGCCGCTTAATGCCCCTGCCCGATTTCGTAAACTGACTTTCCCCATGAACAACCTATTTTTTCTTCCGACTGCCGCCCGCGGGTGGGTGGGTTATCTCGTTTTATTAGGTGTACTGCTGGGTCCGGTTTCCGGGCGGGCGCAGCAGATGCTGGGCTGGGAAGTAGGTCCGTGGGCGGGTGCCGCGCTATACCTGGGCGACCTGAATACGGATTTTAGTTTCCGGCGCATCCAGCCGGCGGGCGGCCTGAGCGCGCGCTATAACTTTAACGACCGCCTTTCGGCCAAAATCAGTGCCAATTACGGCCGCCTGCTGGCGATGGATTCGGACAGTAACAACCCCTTCGAGAAGACGCGCAACCTGTCTTTCCAGAGCGATGTGTTCGACGGAACGGCCCAGTTCGAGTTCAACTTCCTGCCCTACATCCACGGCGACTTCGAGCGGTGGATGACGCCCTACGCCTTTGCCGGTATTTCGGTATTCAACTACAACCCCATGGCGCGGGCGGCCGACGGAGAGCTGTACGAACTGCGCGCACTGGGCACCGAAGGCCAGTTGAAGGGCGAGGAATACCTGCCCACCAGCGGCGCGCTCACCTATGGGCTGGGGTTCAAACTGGACCTGAGCTACGAGTGGAGTCTGGATTTTCACATCGGTGCCCGCAATACCTTTACCGACTACTTGGATGACGTATCGACCGTCTATGCCGACCAGTCGGACCTGCGGCGCAGCCGCGGCGATATTGCGGTGGAACTGGCCGACCGCAGCATCTTCAGTGACGGTTCTCCTAACCGCGACCGGGAGGGCGAGCAGCGGGGCGATAGCACCGGCAAAGACAAGTACATTTTCATGGGCGTGGGCCTGCACTACTATTTCGGCGACATCCGCTGCCCCACTTACGGCGGCCGGAAACGGCGCTAAGGGAGCTTTTTGCCGGGGTAAGCACTAGCGGACAAATTTTAACGTTTGTTAAAAATCCAGATACGGAACGGTTGCGGCTGACGAACAGACCGCCCCGCCCCTGTGCCGGACCGTCCTCACTACTCCATGAGCAAAAAAGTAATTTGGCTGATTCTGGGCTTGATCAGTGCCGCCGTGATCGGGGTAGTGATCCTCCAACTGGACCTGATCCGGACGGGCCTGCGCGTGAACGAGGAACGGTTTGACAAGGGCGTTTTCGCCTCGCTGAGTGAGGTAGCCCAACGCCTGGAAGAACGCGAAGAAATGGAGGCCGCTCGCGGCAGTAACGGTTTCAACTCGCCCTTCGGGTCGGTAGGTATCGGAAATCAGGCTGAAACTCCCTCTCCCACCCGCGTGGCCGTGAACCCCGCCGACGTGGTGGACCCCAACAGCGTGCTGGCCTACCAGGACCAACTGCCGCTGGAAGAACGCGTGGACCTGGAAGTACTGGACCAGACCATCCGCCAGGAGATGGCCAACCATGGTATCGAAGGGGAATTCGAGTATGCCGTATTCAGCAAAGACGCCAACTCCTTTATCATCAAGGACGGCTATTACACCGTGCAGGACGACAAGCCGATCAACCTGCTGCCCGGCCACAATAGCATCTACAATAGCAAGTACGAGGTGACGCTATTCGACAAGCGCACCGCCCCGCCGGGGCGGCTGATCGTCCATTTTCCCAATCGGCAATCCATCCTCTGGTCGTCACTGTGGCTCAATTTTGCGGCTTCCCTGTTTTTTGCCGTGATGATCCTGCTTTGCTTCGGTTACACCATCATGGTGATATTGCGGCAGAAGAAGGTTTCGGAAATGAAGACCGACTTCATCAACAACATGACGCACGAATTCAAGACGCCGATTGCCACCATCAGCATGGCTACCGACAACATCGTGCACCCCAAAGTGGCCGGAAACCCCGAGAAAGTGGGGCGTTTCATCAACATAATAAAACAGGAAAATAAACGTATGAATAAGCAGGTCGAGAAGGTCCTGCAAATGGCCAAGCTGGATAAGCAGGAGCTTCGGCTCAGTGTCAGCAAGGTCGATTTGCACGAACTGATCGAAGAGGCGGTGGAATACATCGGCCTGCGCGTGGAACACCGCGACGGACGGGCCACCGCTGAACTGAATGCCGCTGATCCCATTGTGGAAGGTGACGAAACGCACCTGGCCAGCGTAATCAACAACTTGCTGGACAATGCCGACAAATACTCCCCCGAGCAACCGACCATCGTGGTAACCACCCGCAACCGCCCCGGCGGCGTGGAAATTACCGTGAAGGACAACGGGATCGGGATGACCAAAGAGTCGCGCAAGCATATTTTCGACCGCTTTTACCGGGTCCACACCGGCAATATTCACGATGTCAAAGGCTTCGGCCTGGGACTGAGCTACGTGAAAAAAATCATGGACGCGCACCACGCCTCCGTCAATGTAAGAAGCGAACTCGGCAAGGGTAGCTCCTTCATCCTTTTTATTCCGCACAAACACACACTGCGCACTTGATCATGGAAAACGATACTCCCAACAACCACCAGATATTGCTGGTAGAAGACGACCGGAATTTTGGCGACGTACTCCGCTCTTACCTGGATATGCACGATTTTGACGTTACGCTGGCCACGGACGGCCTGGCCGGTCTGGAAGCTTACCACAAGGGTAATTACGACCTCTGTATCTTCGATGTCATGATGCCTAAAATGGACGGTTTTGCCCTGGCCGGAAAGATTCGCGAGCAGGACGTAGCCACGCCCATCATCTTCCTCACGGCCAAAATGATGAAAGAAGATATTCTCGAAGGCTTCAAAATCGGGGCCGACGACTACATCACCAAGCCGTTCAATAGCGAGGAGTTGCTGGCACGCATTCAGGCCATTCTTAAAAGGAGCCAGGCACCCCTGGACCCTAAGGAAGAGCAAAAGGAATTCGAAATCGGCCGCTACCACTTCAACTTTCCGCTCCGCATTCTCACCCTGCGTAGTGGAACGGGCGAAGAAGAGGGCCGCGACAAACTTTCGCCCAAGGAAGCCCAGCTGCTCCGCCTGTTTGCCATCCGCATGAACGACATCCTGTCGCGCGCCGAAGCCCTGACAAAAATATGGGGCGAAGACAACTACTTCACGGCCAGGTCGATGGACGTGTTTGTCACTAAATTGCGCAAGTACCTGAAGGGCGATGACAACATCGAGATCGTCAATATTCACGGCAACGGGTTTCAGTTGCTGGTGCGGAATACGGAGGTGGGCTAGAAAAAATGTTTTGCGATTTTTTCAGGTCGATTATACCGCAATATGAAAATATTGCTAAATTTGGGCCTCGTCATTCGTGACGCAGTCGGCCTACGGGCCGCATAAGATTAGTTTTTGGGATTATGATTGTAGCTGGGTAGTAAGTCTACCCGGCTTTTTTTTGTCCCGTCCGCAGCGAAAATCGCGGCGAACATGACGGCTGGTTTCGGCTTTTAATAAGGCAAACCAAAACCACGCATCATGCCCATTCTCCAGGACCACAACTACGACACCCTCAGCCAGGCCATCGAAACGCTCAAGGAAGAGGGCTACACCGAAGACTTCAACCGACTGGAAGATTCTTTGCACTGCAAAACCAACGACAAGAACTACAATCCCCGGGATTTTACCATCGTGAGGACCTACCGCTTTGAGGGGATGACCAATCCGGACGATAATTCCGTACTCTATGCCATCGAAACCAGCGACGGCCTGAAGGGCAATCTGGTCGATGCCTACGGTGCCTACGCCGACGCGATCAGCCCCGAGATGATCGAAAAATTCCGCGTCGATTACGATGACAAGGGTACGCTCTAGCGCACCGTTCTGCCCGCATAAATTAGCCCCCGCCGGTCCGTTCAGGACTGGCGGGGGCTTCTCTTTTCAGCCTTCTTTTTTGGGGCGTGCCCCCGCCCCTGCGGGCCGGGGTCGGCGTCTTGCGGGCGCGCCTGTCGGCTTGGTGCTGCGCACCACCGGCTACCGCCGGTGCCCTCCAGGTGCCTCACGCGGGGAAGCCGGACCTTAATTCCGGCCGCCGCGCAGTTGTAGCTGTAGCTCGTGCAATTCCTCCCACTGGCCGTCGCGGGCCAGGGCTGATTGCCGCGGCCAGGTTCCGGGGTCGTGGGCATTAAACTGGTCTCCCGCCTGGATCAGCATTCCCTTGATATCGTCGGGGTCGAGGCCGGAGAGTTGTTCCCAGGTATGGACATCGTTGTTGTTGAGCACCTGCTCGATCTTGGGTCCGATGCCTTCCACCATTTTCAGGTCATCGTGCCGGAAAGAGGCGGCTTCGTATTCCTTCACGGGTCGCTCAGCGGCCAGTTTGGCGGCCTGCCCCACCCAATCGTCCTTCTGGATCCGGCCGGGGATGAACTGGATCGCGTGAGTCACCTCTTCGATCCGCTGCTCGTCCCAGGCGGCAATCTGATCGAAGGTGAACACCCCGATGCCGTTGAGTTTCTGCTGCAAAAACGGTCCCAATACCTGAATTTTGGTCAGGTCGTCCGTCTGCCCCTCCGGCACGATGATGGAATCGACCTGCAAGCTGCGGGAGGAATCGATAACGATTTCCGGGTCGCCGGAGGCATCGGTGATGATGCCCGGCTCCCGCAGATCGGCACGGATGATGGTGGGTTCATCGTGATCGGTTGTGTCGTGGTCTTCGGCCGGCAGATTATTGTTGGAATTGTTGCCCAGGTTACCCACCACGAAACCGGGTTTGGTGCCCCCACCCAATTGAGCGATCCGGTTCTCCAGGCGGTCGTTTTCGGCGGCCAGCGTATCCAGCCGGCTTTCCAGGGCGGTCAGGCGTTGTTCCATCCGGCCGCTACCGGTGCCCCCGTTGCTTTGGTCGTCGGTGACCGGTACGTCTCCCGGCACGTTGGACCCCACCACGAAAGACGGCTGCTCCAGTCCCCGATTGGCTTCGTCGATTAATTTATTATTGCGGGTTTGCAAGTCGGTGATCCGGTCGTTCTGCTCGTCGATGGTAACGGCGTAGGATTTATGGGCCGATTGCAGGCGTTCCACTTCTTCGTTCAGGCGGTAGATCTCGGTGTTTTGCTCCTTTTTGTCTCGGTCCAGCCGTTGGTTACGCTCCAGCAGGTCCACTTTTTCGCGGCTGGTCGTTTCCAGTTCCTCGCCCAGTTTCAGGTGCTTTTTCTGTAATTGTAGCAGGTCGGTTTCGGCATTCAGGCGGGCCGTTTCGGCATCGCGCAGGTCACGGCGCACCCGGCGCAAAGTAGCGGACCGCAACAGGTAGGCAATCAGAAAGCCGAGGATAAACACCACTAGACAACTGATGAGAAAGAAGAGGCTTTCCCGGCTATCCATGGCCATGAAAAACTGCTGGGTGTCATTAAATAAATCCATAGTGGTGGGGTGCTTGATCCGCTGATCGGACCGGTAATAAATAGTGGAAAAGAACGATCAAGATAGTTATTCGAGGACGAAATTAACGCGGCGGTTCTTCTGTCGCCCCTGGGCGGTCTGGTTGGTGGCGGCCGGTTCGGTTTCCCCCCGGCTGTCCACTTCGATGGTATTGGTCACGCCCCGCTCCTGGAAGTAGGTGCGGGCACTCTTGGCCCGGTCCAGCCCGAGGCCCTGGTTGTAGCTGTTATCTCCCACGTTGTCGGTGTGGCCGATGATGGTCAGTTCCTGTTCCGGGTTGAGCTGGAGATAGGTCCGTACACTATCGGCATAGGCCAGGAACGCGCCTCCCGGCTCGAAGACCGCCGAGTTGAACGCAAAGTTCGCGTCGGAAAAGGTCATGTTGGTAAAGGTAAAGGCCAGCCGCTCGTAGTCGCCCTCGTTACTGGAAACGGGGTAATAGGCGTCGAACATAATGGGTTCGCCCAGTGCCTCGGAAGCGGCGATGCCGTGATCCAGGCTGATCCGATCCTGTGCCAACCCGCGGGCGGTGAGCAGGTTGCGGATGGCATCGGCGCGGGCCAGGCCGAGGTTTTCAAAAAAGCCGTCGGCCGTCGCTTGCTCGCTGGGGCGGTAGAAACCCACAATGGTGAGGCGGGCCAGGGTATCGGCCTCGAAGATGGTCGCCACCGTGTCGATAAAAGCTACGTTATCGGAGGAGAGCAAGGGATAGACTGACGCCGAGTCGAAGGCAAATTCCTCGTAGCCGCTCAGGATGGTGCTGTCACCGATACGCAGCGACAGCGTGCGCGCCCGCTCGCTGGGGGGCAGAATGTCGATCGGATCCTCCACCACGCAGAGATCCTTCATGTCGCAGACGTAGTAAAAGCGTGCACCCAGCACGAAGAGCACGGTAGCGAGAAACAGGACGAGGGCTAAAAATCGCACGGGCGGTGGGGTTGGTGGCGGTGAAAGGTACTAAAAAGGCCGGGTTCATTGAGGTATATGTTTCCGAAAGCAACGGGGTTCGGTTTGGACCTATATAAAGGTGTAGGGATATAGGACCGGGGCCGGCAAACTTTAGTCTGCGGTATCACCCGGGCCAGGGATGGGAGCCGGGCCGGAGCGTAGCGGAGGCAGACCGCTTGCGGGCCGACCGAACAGGGAGCGGCGGACACGCCCGGCCGGCCGCCGTCAGGCGGCCGGCGGCCCCCGAAAGATACGCTAATTGACGGCGTCTTCCAGCACCTCCAGCAGGCGCATCACTTCTTCCTCGCTGGTGTAGAGCGGTGCCGGGGCCACGCGAATGACGCCGCCCCGGGTGCCGCCCAAATTATCCTCGCGCCAGTCGGCAATGATCCCCGCCGCACTGAGCCGATCGAAGACCGCCCGCCCGTTTTCGCCGAAAAAGATGGAGACCTGCGCCCCCCTGCTCGCCGGGTCGGCGGGGGTGAGCAAGCGTAAATCCGCCCCCGTGGCCATCATTTTTTCCAAGCCCCCGTAGAGCAGCCCCGTGAGTTGCAGGCTGCGGCGGCGTAACTCGTCCATGCCGGCGCGGTCGAACAAATCGAGGGAGGCGCGCAGGGCCGCCAGCAGGATGATGGGCGGGGTGCTGACCTGCCAGCCCGCCGCGCCGCGTGCCGGGTCGAATTCCGGGCGCATCAGGAAACGGGTGCTTTCCTCGTGCCCCCACCAGCCCGCCAGGCGGGGCAATTCCGGGCGGTAGGCGTGCCGCTCGTGCACAAACAGGCCGCCCGGCGCGCCGGGGCCGCCGTTGAGGTATTTATAGTTGCACCAGACGGCAAAATCCACGCCCCAGTCGTGCAATTGCAGCGGCACGTTGCCCACGGCGTGCGCCAGGTCCAGCCCCACCACGGCCCCCGCGGCCCGGCCGGCGCGGGTGATGGCGGGCAGGTCGAAAAACTGCCCGGTATAGTAGTGGACCCCGGCAAACAGCACCAGGGCCAGTTCGTCGCCGGCCTCTGCAATGGCGGCAACAATGTCTTCCGTGCGCAGCGCGGACTCGCCCGCGCGCGGCCGCACGGGGACCAGGGTGGTTGCGGGGTCCAGGCCGTGCCACTTGATCTGGGCGGCCAGGGCATGTTGGTCGCTGGGGAAGGCCCCGGCTTCGTGAATGATGAGCCGCCGCTTGCCCTCCGGCCGATAAAAACTGGTGAGTAGCAGGTGCAGGTTGATCGTCAGGCCGTTGGCCACCACGGTTTCTTCCGGTCGTGCCCCCACGATGCGGCCCAGACTTTGCTGCAGCAGTTCGTGGTAGTTGAGCCACGGATCGGTCTCGGCAAACCAGCCTTCCACACCCAGTTCCCGCCAGCGGTCCAGTTCGTGTTGCACGGCGGCGGCGGTTGCGCGGGGCTGCGGCCCCAGGCTGTTGCCGCACAGGTAGGTGGCGGGGCGGCCGTGGTGGGTGGGCAGGTGAAAGGAATCGCGCAGGGGCAGGGTGGTAGTCGGTGGTGGCATAAGGATAAAATATGCGGGTGAAGGTAGGTAGCAAACCCGGTCGGCGGGTAATAAGCACGCATCATTTCCGGCGGGCTAAGCTGTTTGTCGTAAATTGGCGGCCCATCCATCATTCGTGCCCTTGCTATCTTTTTTCCGCACCAACCAACTGTCTTTCGGCATTTTTTTGCTCCCCATTGCCGTGCTGTTGCACTACGCGGGCAGTTTTGTCGTGGGAGCCGCCGCCGCACCGCCGCCCGACCCGGCGGCCGGGCCGCTGGGCAGCGTGTTCACGGCATGGGTGGGTAACTACCCGCTCGCCGCGTCCTTCGTGCCGCCCTTCCTGTTCGGGGTGCAGGCACTGCTCATCAATGCCGTGATCTTTCGCGAGCGGCTGGCGCGGCGGCAAAATCTTTTCCCCGGCCTGTTGCTGGTGATCGGCGGCTGCCTGTTGCCGGCTTTTTTGCCGCTGCATTCGTTGCAGTTGGCCAACCTTTTCCTGCTGCTCAGTATCTCGCCGCTGCTGCGTATCTACCGCGACATCCGCTACGCTACCGACCTGTTTCAGGCCGGTTGGTGGCTGGGTCTGGCCGTGCTCTGCAACACCTCTTTGCTGCCACTCCTGCCCGTTTACCTGGTCGGTATCGGTAGTCTGCGGGCTATCTCCGTGCGGATGTGGCTGATGCAACTCACCGGAACACTGGCGGCCGTGTTTCTGGCCGCCGCCGCCTTCTTCCTGCTCGGTGCGTGGTCGCTCTTCGTGGACGGGCTGCCCGAATTCTCTTACCGATTCAGCTTTCGCCCGTTGGTCGGCCTGGAGTGGATCGGGCTACTGGTGCCGGCGGCACTGATCGTTTATGCTATATTCAGTTCCGGCCCCAATTACCTCAATCAGAACATCGAGCACCGGAAGAAAATTCAGGTCATTTATTACTTTCTGCTCGGCACGGTGCTCAGTTTATTGCTGGTCGATCCCATTACGGTGGCACACTGGCAGATCACGCTGGTCCCGCTGGCCATGCTGCTCAGTTTATCCCTCACCCGGGCTGCGGAGACAACCGCCCGCATCGTGTCGATCCTGATTGTCGGCTTGCTGTTATTCATCTACCTGTTGCCCTTTCTCCAGGCGGGCGGCTTCCGCTAATACTCCTTATCATGGCGGACGAACTCCACCTTTCGCTGGCCGCCCTGGCGGCCCTGCAACCCGCTCGCCTGGCGGTTAATTTACGGTCGGCCGCCGAACGGTCCGTGCGGCGCGGTCACCCGTGGGTATTCGAGGACTCGGTGGTGAAAGTCAGCGGCGACCCGCACGCGGGGGACCTGGCGATCATCTACGACCGCAAGAAAAACAAGCTACTGGCCGTGGGCCTCTTCGACCCCGATTCCGTGATCCGCATCAAGGTGATCGCCTTCAATCAGGCGGCCCGCCTGGACGAGGAGTGGTTCACCGAGAAGATTGCCGTTGCGCAGACGAAACGCGCGGCCCTCCTGCAAACCGAAACCGACGGCTACCGACTGGTCTTCGGTGAAAACGACGGCCTGCCCGCCTGCGTCATCGACTGCTACGCCCGGGCCGCCGTCATCAAGTTGTACTCGGCCGTCTGGTTTCCCTACTTACCGCTACTCGTCCGCGCCCTGCGGGCACGGGTCGATTTAGACGCCGTGGTCCTCCGCCTCAGCCGCAACCTCCAGCGCCTGCCCGCCGCCGACCGCCACGAATTGGCCGACGGCATGGTCATTGCCGGTGCCCTGCCCGACCCCGTCGTTGTTTTTCGGGAACACGGCCTGCGCTTTGCCGCCGATCTGGTACACGGCCACAAAACCGGCTATTTCCTCGATCACCGCGCCAACCGCCACCGGATCGGCCGGCAAGCGGCGGGCAAGACGGTGCTGGACGTATTCGCCTACGCGGGCGGATTTTCCGTTCACGCGCTGGCGGGCGGGGCCACGACCGTCACCAGTCTGGACATTAGCGGCCCGGCCCTGCAATCTTCCGTTCGCAACCGCCAACTTAACGACCTGCCCGCCGTGCGCCACCACCTGCTGGAAGCCGATGCGTTTGCCGGACTGGCCGAGTTAGGGAGCCAACGCCGCACCTTTGACATCGTGATCGTGGACCCACCCGCATTCGCCAAAAAAGCCGACGAGGTGCCCCGCGCCCTGACGGCCTACGCCCGCCTCATTCGTTTGGCCGTGCCACTGGCGGCACCCGGCGGGCTGCTGCTGGCGGCCAGCTGTTCCAGCCGGGTCGATCCCGAGGATTTCTTCGCGGCCGTGGAGGGAGAGATCACCGCCGCCGGCCGCCACTGGGCGTCGGAGGGCCGCACCGCCCACGATACGGACCACCCGGTTACCGTGCCCGAACTGGCCTACCTCAAAACGGGCTACTACCGGCTGGGCTGACGGGAGTACGCCCGTTTCTCCGGGCTATTACCAAATCATTCACGCGCCGGGGCCGCCGGCGCGGGCTGCCGTTTCCGGGATTGTCCGTAATTTCGCCCAAAATAATCCCATGATCAAAAGTATCCTCCTCCGCTCCGCGTACTGCCTGCTGGCGCTCTACCTCACCACCTGTGCGGATGAGCCGCAAACCGCGCAAACCGCCGCCGACATCCCCGCCGCCGCCGCTACCGACGGACCCACGGAATACGCCGATCAGAGCCTGATCAAGACCCACCCCGATGCGCCACGCGACGTGAACGAACCCGGCGGGCAGGGTGAGGGACAGTTACACCCCTGCCAGGCTGCCGTGCTGAAGGGCGACCAGGTCACGGCCTCCATCACCAATTACGGCGGCTACGGGCAGCGGCTCGACCCGCCCATGGCGTCCTACGAGGCCCAGCAACTGGCCAAGGCTTACTGGGTGTTCGAATATTACGTGGGCAGCGGTGCCCAGAAAGACAAGGGATGCAGCCGCGGCTGGTGGTACCAGTTCCGTCCCGACGGCACCTTTACCAGCGGCCACTGGTCCGAGACCACCAACAGCGGGATGTGGTACCTCCGCTTTGAAGACGCCAAGACTTTCCTCACCCTCGACAGCAACGTAGACGCTCTGGACAACGAGTACGAAATTCAGGGAATCAGTGCCAAGGAGGGTGCCATGAGCTGGGTAGAAACCGACCGCTACCACAGCCGCAGCGTGATGATCAAAACCATGTCGCTGGATAGCGCACCCACCAAAAAGCAGTTCGGGCTGGAATAACTCCTTCCGTTCGCGCTACCCGCCCGCCAAGAATTATCCGTAGGCGGGTTACGGCCCATATTTCTCTTTTTCAGGGCGTGTCCCCGCCTGGGGCGGGGCCGGTCCCCTACCAGCTCCCTGTTCGGTCGGCCCTTGCGGGCTGCGGCCCCATTTTCTGTTTCCCCCACCGGATCGGATTATTCCGGGGCCGCCCTGTCCGGGCACCTCACGCGGGGGGAGGTCAATTCATCTCGGATGGCTCCGCCGATTTTCTCACCGGCCGATCGTGGGACATAGCGTATTTTTTACACGAAGCTATTATTTGCCTGCGGGGGTGAATACTTAAAATTTTGTTTGGCGGTATCGCGGATAATGACCAAATTTGCAGCACCTTAAAAACAGTGACCATTTCCCCCGGTTTTTGAACGTTCGGGAAGCGGTCTGTCTCTGACTGGATCTACTGCTGTAAAGGATACCTATTCTTGCACGACAGTGATCGTTCCGGCCCCCGCGAGGGCCATCACCAATCGCTTATATGTCTACGCAGCACATCAACCGCTACGGCGATGCGGACCTCCAGGAGTTCCGCGAACTGATTGAAGCCAAACTCACCAGTGCCCGCGAACAGATGGACTATTTCAAGTCCCAACTCGCCGCCTCTTCCGATAACCCGGATTTTAAAGTCAGCGGCCTCGAAGACGGCACCAGTAGCATGGAGAACGAAGACCTCCACAACATGGCCGCCCGCCAGATCAAGCTCATCCAGCACCTGGAGAATGCCCTGATCCGCATTGAAAACAAGAAATACGGCATCTGCCGCCAGACCGGCAACCTGATCAGCAAGGCCCGCCTGCGGGCCGTGCCCCATACTACGCTCAGTATCGAAGCCAAAACGGCCCGCACGTAGCAGCAAGACCTTTTGTTATAAGTCGATTACATGTGAAAATAGCGGCTCCCGACTTCGGTCAGGAGCCGCTTTTCTATCGTGTCCAAATAAGGCCACGAAAAAAGCCGCCCCGATCAGTGATCGAAGCGGCTTTATGTGGAGAATACCGGAGTCGAACCGGTGACCTCTTGCATGCCATGCAAGCGCTCTAGCCAGCTGAGCTAATCCCCCGGGGATAGAAGAAAACACGAAAAATCTTCCGATTCACGCACGTTTCCTACTAAAGCGACGCAAATATACGGTGAGTAGTTGATTGGGTGGTAGTGCGGGGGGATAATTTTTAACCGGCACATTGCGCCTCAGGTATTCAACCGGACCAGATCTTCCAACTGTAGCCGCCCCTCATAGATAGCTTTTCCGACGATGGCCCCCCGGCAGCCGATGCGACGCAGTTCCTCGATTTCGGGCAGGCCGGTGACGCCGCCGCTGGCGATGAGCTGCAGGTCAGGAAACCGTTCACGTAATTCGGTGTAGAGGGGAAGGGCGGAACCCTGGAGGAGGCCGTCTTTGGAGATGTCGGTAGAAATGCAGTGGCGGACCCCGGCGGCAACGTACTCTTCCAGAAACTCGATCAGTTCACGTTCGCCGGCCTCTTGCCAGCCGTTGGTGGCCAGCATCCGATCCTTGACATCGGCACCGAGGATAACGGCTTCGGGGCCGTATTCCTCCAACCACTCGCGGAAGAGGGCGGGCTGTTTGACGGCCGCGGTGCCGCCGGTGATCTGCCGCGCCCCGGCCGCAAAGGCAATCCGTACATCCTCGCTGGATTTGAGGCCGCCGCCGAAATCTACCGCCAGATCGGTGCCGCCGGCAATCCGTTCCAGTACCCGGTGGTTGACAATGCGGCCGGAGCGGGCACCGTCCAAATCCACAAGGTGGAGGCGGCGCAGGCCGGCGGCGGCAAACTCCCGGGCAACGGCCAGGGGGTCTTCATTATAAATGGTCTTTTGGTCGTAATCGCCCTGGGTGAGGCGGACACACTTGCCGTCGATGAGGTCGATGGCGGGGATGATGTCGAACGGCAATGGGAGGGAGGTGCTTAGTGAAGAGTCGATAAAAATTATTATTGGCAGGCGACTTTCTTCTTTGCGGGAGAGCGTAAAAAAAGCAGTGTCGGTCTTTAATGAAACACAAAGTTACGGAGACTAACGTAGTCGAGTACTGGATCAGGAAGATGATTTATCGGGGCAAATCATTAAGGTGTTTAGCTTCCAACAACCCCGACCTCCCGAGCTGCATCACTAATCTTTCCCGCCCCCCGCACTGTTCCACTGCTTTTATTACCACTTCCGACCAAAGCCAGACTTATGAAATTTGCTACCAAGTGCATCCACGGCGGCCTCACGCCCGACCCCCAGACCGGTGCCGTCATGACCCCCATCTACCAGACTTCCACCTACGCCCAGACCTCTCCAGGAGAGCACCAGGGTTTCGAATACGCCCGCACCGCCAACCCCACCCGCAGTGCCCTGCAACGCAATCTGGCCAAGATCGAAAATGGTAAGCACGGTATCTGTTTCAGCAGCGGATTGGCGGCGATGGACGGTATCCTGCGGATGCTCAAGCCCGGCGATGAAGTAATCGCCAGCGATGACCTCTACGGCGGCTCTTACCGGTTGCTCACTAAGGTATTCGGCGATGTAGGCATCAAGAGCCACTTCGTAGATATGCGCGAATCCAAAAAGGTCGCCCGCGTCATCAATGATAACACCAAACTCCTCTGGATCGAGACGCCTACCAACCCGATGCTCAATATCGTGGATATCAAGGCACTCACCACGTTGGCTACACAGCAGGGTCTTATGAGTTGTGTCGATAATACGTTTGCCAGTCCCTATCTCCAACAGCCGCTGGATATGGGAGCCGACATGGTCCTGCACTCTGCCACCAAATACCTCGGCGGCCACAGCGATGTGGTGATGGGAGCCGTCATCACCCGCAGTAAGGAAATCGCTGATGAACTTTACTACACCCAAAATGCCGTCGGTGCCGTACCCGGCCCGCAGGATTGTTTCCTCGTACTTCGCGGTATCAAAACCCTCCACTTACGCGTAGAGCGGGCCTGTAAGAATGCTGCCGCCATCGCCGCTTTTCTTTACGGTCACCCCGCCGTTAGTAAAGTATATTACCCCGGACTAAAAGAGCACCCCGGACACGATATTGCCCGTGCCCAGATGCGTGATTTCGGCGGCATGGTTAGTTTCGATCTTACTAAGGATAGCTACGAGGCGGCCGAAACGGTGCTCAGTAATACCCGCTTTTTCACGCTGGCCGAAAGTCTGGGCGGCGTAGAAAGCCTCATCGGCCACCCGGCCAGCATGACCCACGCCAGCATTCCCCGCGAGCAACGCCTTAGTGTAGGCCTTACCGATAGCCTCATCCGCCTGAGCGTAGGTGTAGAGGATGAGAAGGACTTGGTCGAGGATTTGAAGCAAGCACTGGAACTGATCAAGTAAAATATCACAGGGGCATTATTCCCGGATTGCGTGAGTCATTATACGCTCACAACCGCACCGTCCGCCGCGCCGCGCCGTTCGGCACCATCTTGCGCAACAGTTCCTCCCGTTCCCGCTGCGTAGCTGCCAGCGCGGCCGGTAATTGCATATTCATGGCCGCAATCGCAGCGTTGTAAGCTGCTAACTCGGCGGCCCCCAGACGACCGGGTCCGCCTACTTCCGCCGCACGGAGGAGGGCGGGGTAATGATCGTCGGCCAGCTTTTGGAGCAGGGTAGCAAATTGGAGGACCGATTGCCGGAATCCCGTCTCGCCCCGGTAGGAATCTCTTGCGCGCAGGGCAGGAAGTTCGGTTGTCAGTGCACGCTGTAAGGCCGACCGGGCGGGTAGGGCGGCGGAAAAATTGCCGCCGTCGATCAGGTCCAGAAAAGTATTATTCAATTCATTCAGCCGAAAAGCTGTCAGGTAGAGGGGCCGCTGGTAAGCATTCAACGCATTGAGTTGGGCTATCTCGGAGGCAAATTCACCCTCCCGTAGTTGGATGCCGTGGCGAGCGGCATACTTTTCCTGAGCAGCAACAAAAGCGGATGAGGCGCGGGCCAGACCATCTTCGGCGGAACTGAGTTCGTGCAGATAAGTTTGTAAGCTTGCATGGGTCGGGTTGGCACCGGGCAGCAGGGTTTCAGCCCGGCTGAACTGCCGCTCGAATAGCTTGCGGTAGGTTTCCAGTACGGCCATGAATTGCCCGTAAAGTTCTTCCTCGGGGCGGTCGTGTTGCGCTACCCGGAGACGGATACGTTCAATACCCGCCAGCAAGTCGATACGGGCGGAACCGGTTTCGGTATGGTGGTGTACGGTGTGCTGAAGGTAGGCGATCTGGCGGGCCGTTAACTCGGCGTGGGCATCATTGAGGAAAACGAAATAAGCGAGAACGGGGTCCGCCGCTGAGGAAGCGGTTTGCTGGGCGGGTAACAGGCCGCCAATGCCCAGAAGCAAGGTGCCGGCCAAGATAAATCGGATTGGGATCATATTGTAAAGATCGTTAATTGTCCCTGATTGTTGATTGTTCAGCCCGCTCCTTAACATATGTCTCGGTGTCCTAATATATGGGCAAAACCACTGCCGGCCCGGAGATTACCCCTACTTTTGTGCCGTGCAACGTCCCTTCTCCATCCTGATTACCACCCACAACGAGGCGACTAACCTGCCCCGCACCCTGGCTGCTATCCAGAATTGGACGGACGACCTGCTGATTGTCGACAGTTTCTCTACCGATCAAACACCCACCCTCGCGGCCGCCGCCGGTGCCCGGGTGGAACAGCGGCAATATCAGGGTCCGGCCGATCAGAAAAATTGGGCCATTCCCCGCGCCCGTCATAAGTGGCTCCTTATTCTGGATGCCGACGAGGTCGTGCGCCCTGAACTCCGCACCGAAATCGATGCGCTGCTCAACGCCCGTGAAGACCCTGCGGCGGAAGTTTACTGGATCGGCCGCAATAACTATTTCATGGGCCGCCGGATAAAGTATAGCGGCTGGCAAAACGACTCCGTAGTTCGCCTCATCCTGCGTGACCGGGCACGCTACCACGAGGTACAAGTACACGAGGAAATCGATACCACCGGCCTCCAGGTGGGTTGCCTGCGGGGCAGATTAGACCACTATACTTTCCGCAGCCTCGATCATTTTCTGGCTAAAATGCGTCGTTACGCCCGCTGGTCCGCCCGGGATCACGCGGCTCGTACGGGAAAGATCGGAGCCTACCACCTATTAATCAAACCCTTGTTTCGCTTCTGGAAACACTACATCGTCAAAAGCGGCTGGCGCGACGGCGCGGCGGGCCTTGTGGTAGCGGCAGTGATGGCGTGGGGAGTATTCCTGCGTTATGCGTATATGTTAGAGGAGCGAAAAAGCACCGGATTAAATTAAAAAAATTAACTTTGGGTTGTCCCCGATTTTATTTCGATCAACCGGAGAAACCTCGTATGCCTTATTCCGCATCACCGGCTAAATAATTATCCAGTCTTTATTGGGCCGTTGCCCTTCCGTAAATCTGAACAAACTCTTATCTTATCCTGCCATGCCTACCTCATAACTTTTTACTGTATGGATGTTTTTACGCGCTTGACTGTTTTATCATTTTTCCTCTGCTTTCTCGTTACCTCGGGAATTGCACAGACTTACGAGGTCATCCCCCTCACCCAACCCGGCCACCGGTTGGGGGAACACGAGTGGGAGAAGGAGACTTTCCCGGAAATCGATTCTACCTTCCTCGCCATGGATTCATCGGGTTACTTGCGTAACGACCCGGAGCTGATCGCTTACATTTATGGCATCACGGACCGGCTATTACCCGGCAAGCGGGAGGAGCTGGGGTGGAAAGTTTTTGTGGCGGATGACATTACGGTAAATGCCTCGGCTTATGCGAATGGAAATATCCTGATCTGTACCGGTTTACTGCAACGGATGCAGAACGAGGCGGAGTTGGCCTTCGTGCTGGCGCACGAGATGGCGCACTTTATTAACCGACATTCCCTGCAACTAGCCGTTTACCAGGAAAGCATCAAAGAAGAACTCCGCCCGGAACCCTACTCAGCCGATGTGGAGACGGAGGCTGATACGGTGGGCCTTGCGCTCTATCTGGGTGCCGGATATCCGGCAGCTTGCGCCGTTTCCGGCATGAAAAGGCTGCCGCCGGAAATGAATTTGGACTGGATGATCGGCAGCTCCTTTTTGAAATCAATCTTTAACTGGAGAGATTCCGAGCGATCTCACCCCCGTACCCCGGACCGTATTGCGCTGTTGGATCAACTAACTTCCGGCTACTCATCTAATCCCGGTAATCCTATCGATACCCTTTACGATCGACTAACCAGCGAGGTGAATGATGAAGTGATGGAGATGCTTTTACAGAACGCCAAAACATACGGTGCCTTTCCACTGGCTATTCGTCTGATAGATACTATTTTGACGGATGTTGAGACAAACGATAGCACACCCTATACGCTTAAGCTAAATCGTATGAAGGGAGATGCATTGGTAAATCTACTCTGCCTGCCCCCCCGTTATGCCATGGGGCAAATTACGAATAGTGTGGTGCGAGGACAAGTGGGCGATATGACGGCGGAGGAAGAAGAAAGCCTCTCCCGGATCAAGTTATTTAACTGGGACAAAGAAGAATATCCCGGTTATCGAGCTACCTGGGAAACTCAATTGAAAGAAGTATTGCGGGTACTGGATAAAAATCCCGCCTACGCATATGAGGCAAGTCGCTTGAGGGGAACTCATCTCTACAATGCCGGGGAAGATTTATCTACCGCTCGCGTGGAACTTCTGAAGTATCTCGATTCCAGCCGGCCTCAGCCAAGAGCACGATTTGTAAGGAGTCTACTCCGAGATATTGATGCTCGCACTAAATCCAAGAAGCGAAAGCGGTAACAGAAATATGTTGTATCCGCTATTTTGCTTTCACTTTTCACTTTCACAACCACCAATATGCGCTTTATACCACTATTGTTTTTTGTTTTCCTTCTGGGCTGGCCGCTGAATGCCCAAATTGGAATTATTCCCACTCGAGTCTCAGTTGAGGTAGGGGAACCACCGGCGAGAGGGATTTTCGCCCTTGTCACTATGGGCGATGCCATGAAAGAAGCTACTCAAAAGGCTGCCAACCCAACCGATGGCATTCAGCAGTACTACGACCGTTACGCAACTATTGCCGAAACCACCCTGCGCAAAATCGCCCGCGAGCAAACCGAAATCAAGGACGAAATACTCACTTTCGATACGTTCTCGGAGGATGAAAAACAAACGTACCGGATCCAGGTTAATCAGTTTTATGTGGCCGAATCTTTTAAAAAAACTGATACGAAGCAAGCTGCCTACACCCGGGCCAACGTGGCACCCTATGCCAATGAACTAGCTGAAAAAGTGGATGAAGATTATCTGATGATGGTATCCATCTCTGGAGTTCACTACGTCAAAAAGCGTGACAAGGGTAAAGCGTTTCCCGAGGACATGAAAGGCTCCTTTGCTGTCTATGTAAGTATTTATGACGGAGGTAGCGGTTTGGTAGTGGTACGGGAAGCCAAAGGTTTCGGTCCGAATTTTCAGACGGATGGAACTATAAAGTCAGGTGTATCAGAACTCAAAGAAAAGAGACTCATCCAACTAATTGAGGAATTATCCGCAAAAGCGCTCCGTAAATTTGAGCGCAGAACGGATTAGGCGATTTGTGTACAGAGATTGCCGGGTCGAAACATTAATGATTCTATTCCCGGCAATCTTTTACCACCCCCCTACCTTCACCCCCATGCAACTCCACCTCCACCCCCTCGATCTCCACCTGCGCCACACCTTCCGCATCAGCCACGGCAGCCGCGACGTGCAGCCCACCGTGATCGTTGAATTGAGCGACGGCCCCGACGCCCCCAGCGGTTTTGGAGAAGCCACGATGACCAGCTACTACGGCTTGGTCCAGGCTGATTTCGTGGCCGAACTGGAACGCCTGCGCCCCCTCATCGAGCAAACGCCGCTTACCGAACCGGCCGCTTACCTGACAGCACTGGCTGCGCAAGTCACCCACCCCTTCATGCGCTGTGCGCTGGATGCGGCCGCGCACGATCTGTGGGCCAAACGCCGCAGCCAACGGCTGGCCGAGGCCTGGGGCGAATCACTCGCCGGGCCGCTGCCCATCACTTCTTACACCATCGGCATCGCGCCCGTGGCGGAAATGGCGGCCCGCTTGCACAAAATCTCCTGGCCCGCCTATAAAATCAAACTCGGCACCGACGATGATCTGGCCATTATCCGCGAACTGCGGCGGCATACGGACGCGCCATTTCGGGTGGATGCCAACACCGGCTGGACGGCCGAGAAAACCGTCGCCCTCAGCAAAGACCTCGCCACCCTGGGTGTGGAGTTCATCGAACAGCCGCTGCCGGCCGACGATCATGAGGGGCAGGACTATGTGTTCCGGCACTCCGCCCTGCCCATCATGGCCGATGAAAGCTGCCAGGTGGAGGTCGATATCGCCACCTGTGCCCACCGCTTTCACGCCGTCAACGTAAAATTGATGAAATGCGGCGGCCTGCTCCCCGCCCGGCGGATGCTGGCCCACGCCCGGAAGCTGGGACTAAAAACCATGGTGGGATGCATGACCGAAAGCAGCATCGGCATCAGTACCATCGCGCACCTGCTGCCCCAACTCGATTATGCGGACATGGATGGTGCCCTGCTGCTGCGGGACGACCCGGCGGGCGGCGTCACCTTCGGCCCGGACGGGCGGGCTAGGTTTAGCGACAAACCCGGCTCCGGGGGATACCTGAAGTGATGCTGCGTGAGGTGCCTGAACGGTGGCGACGTAGGGGCAGGGCTTGCCCCTGCCCGGAGCAACCAGCCCGTAGGGCCAAGGCGATAGCCGCGCCGGGAAGGGACCGACCCCGACCGCCAGGGCGGGGGCACGCCCAAACCGCTAAAAAGCAACCTCAGTAGAAGGTAAACAAGTGCCCTTCCTCATAATCCACCTCCAATTTAAGCAGCATATCCAGATACTCGCGCTCGAATGATTTGCTCCGGTGCACCTCTTCCTGCCGCTCGATGTAGGCCGCCAGCGCGGGCACCTGCGAATGGCTGTAGCTGAACAGGCCGTAGCCCGTTTGCCAGCTAAAATCGGGTAGGGGGGTGGTTTCTTTCTCGCGCAAAAAATCCCGGCTCGCCGTTTTCCAGCGTTCCAGCAGCATATGCGGCATCATCACCGAGGGGGCACTATAGAGCAGGTGCAGGTGATCGGCCGCACCGCCCACGGCATAGGGGCGGCACTTATTTTCTTGTAGCCACTCCTTGCAAAATATTGTTAACGAATCCAGCTGGGCCGGGGCCATCAGGTTCTCCTTCTCCTGCACGGCCGCCACGGCGTGGTAGTAGAGTTGCGCGTGAATATCGGCCATGCGAAGGTCATT
The DNA here is from genome assembly GCA_963710215.1 of Lewinellaceae bacterium. Taxonomy (GTDB): domain Bacteria; phylum Bacteroidota; class Bacteroidia; order Chitinophagales; family Saprospiraceae; genus Neolewinella. The sequence goes on from CAVPZP010000069.1 coordinate 45,398, forward strand.
TTTGTTGCTGCGAATAGAGTTGCCCGCGCCGGTAGGCCCGTAGCACGCGGCGTACCGTGTCCGTCAGGTTCTCGGGCAGATCGTTCAGGTCGTGCCAGTTGACATCGCTAAACTTGTGCGGCTCGCGGTTGCGCACTTCTCCACTGTAGCGGTAGGCTTTGAAATAAAGCACGATCCGGTGCTCCTTCTTCCTCCGCTTATGGAGTACGTGAACCAGCGAGAGGTCGTTTTCCTGCAGGATGATCCCGGCTTCTTCCCGGCTCTCGCGCACCAGCGACTGCTTGGCAAACTCCTGCCGCTCGATCGTTCCGCCCACCAGGCTGAAGTTGCCGCCATTGGGTTTGGTCTGGTGCAACAGCAGTACCCGCCCACGATCAAAGAGGATGAGACGCGCCTTGAGGGAAACTTTAAACTTGGCCATAGCGGAGGAGGAACCTGAATAACGACCGCAATTCGGGGGCCGCGTAAAATTTGAGGGCGCAAGATACTAGACTTATGTAAAAAAATTATCACCGGTAAGCACCCAACGAAGTATTCCGGCGGGGGGTTAAACCCTCAACCGAACCGGGAACGTGTATATGTGCGAACGAAACCCTACTTTTGTCCCGGTTTTAATCTTGTGAACATCCACATAATCTTGGGAAAATAATTACCCGAACACTTTAAAAGGCCCGTTCTCCGTGGCTTTTTTACTCACTATTCGTCGGAAGGCTCCCCAGGCGTCACGGCGACCTGAACCGACGGGCCCCGGCCCCTCTTGCAAACCAATCAGCCCGCTCATGGTCTTAAACAGCGTACTCGACACCATCGGCAATACCCCGCTCATCCGTCTGGATCGAATCGTGGAGGGAAAGATTTCCGCCGAGGTGTACGGCAAGGTCGAAGCCTTCAATCCCGGCCAATCCGCTAAGGACCGCGTGGCCCTGCACATGATCGAACAAGCCGAGCGCAAGGGCCGCCTGCAACCCGGTGCCACTATCATCGAAGCCACCAGCGGCAACACCGGCTACAGCCTGGCCATGGCCTGTGCCATTAAGGGTTACCGCTGTGTACTGACCGTTACCAGCAAAGCCGGTAAGGAAAAGCTGGCCCTGCTGCGCGCCCTGGGTGCCGAAGTAGTCATCTGCCCCTCCGATGCCGAACCCGACGACCCCGAGAGCTACTATAGCAAGGCCGAAGAACTGGCTTCGCGCATCCCCAATGCCGTCTACTTGCGCCAAAACTGGAACCTCGACAATTCCGGCGCGCACTACGCCACCACGGGTCCCGAAATTTGGGAAGCCACCGAGGGGCGCGTCACGCACTACGTCTGCTGCGCCGGCACCGGCGGCACGCTCTCCGGCACGGCCCGCTACCTGAAGGAAAAAAATCCCGCGATCCAGGTGATTGCCGTAGATGCCTACGGCTCGGTACTGAAAAAATACTGGGAAACGGGAAAATTTGACAAAAATGAGATTTACTCCTATAAGATCGAGGGCCTGGGAAAGACCATCATCCCGGACAACCTGGCCTTTGAGCTGATCGACGATTTCATCAAGATCGACGACCGTTCGGCCGCCCTGCGCGTCCGTGAACTGGGGCGTCGGGAGGGGCTGCTGCTCGGTTACAGTGCCGGCGCGGCCATGGAGGCGGTTTTTTCCATCCGCAAACAACTCAAACCCACCGACGTGGTGGTGGTGCTCTTCCCCGATCACGGTTCCCGCTACCTGGGTAAAGTATTCAACGATGAGTGGATGATCCAGCAGGGCTTTCTCAAGCCCAATGGCGAACCCATGAGCGTCTACAGCTATTCCCACCTCAAACGCGTTTACCGCGTTTACAAGCGCAAGTACGGTCGCTACCTTCGCGACAAGATCAAAATTTCCTAGCGGTAACATTTTCGCTTTCTCTACCCCGCCACCCCTTAAAAACTCACTAGATGAAAACTCGCGAACAAAAATTCAAGAGCAATCAAACCGCCTCCGACGAACTCTTCCGCTCGGCCTGGCTCAACCGGCTCACGCGCACCCACGTTGCCATTCCGGTCACCATGTTTTTCGTTTACGCCATCGCCTTGCTGTGGTACACCGAAGTCCGTACCGACCTCAGCCTGCCCGTGGTGGTGGGCCTCTTTCTGGGCGGCATCGTCTTTTTCACCTTCGCCGAATACGCCATTCACCGCTGGCTCTACCACCCGCCCGAGGGTGCCTCGGAAGGCTACCAGGATTTTACCTACAAGATTCACGGCATCCACCACGATTACCCCAAAGACAAGCAGCGCCTCGCCATGCCGCCCCTGCTCACCATCGCGGTCGCCACGCTCCTGCTCTTCCTGTTCGAGTTGGTACTCAACCAGTACAGCTTCAGTTTTCTGGCCGGGTTCGTGGTCGGTTACGCCCTTTACCTGCTCATCCATTACGCCATTCACATCTTTCCGCCGCCCAAGAACGTCTTCCGCGAACTGTGGATCCACCATTCCATCCACCATTACAGCACCGACAACGTAGCGTTCGGCGTCTCTAACCCGCTCTGGGACCACGTTTTCGGCACCATGCCCAAAGGCACCAAGGATCGCAAGCGCGCTTCGGTGGAGGTGTAGATATTTCTATCGGTTATGTTATTGCGGGCGTGTCCCCACCGGGGGGCTAGCGCCCCTCACCGGTGGGGCCGGGCTGCTCCGTGGCTCGCTGTTCGCTCGGCCGCTGCGCGTCTGCTCTCCCTGCGGTCGGTCACCACTCCCCATCCCTCACGCGGGTGGGCATCCTGCCGGTTGTCTAATCCGTCAGCAGTTCCGTCGGCGACCAAAACAAAGAGTCAAAATCCTTTACCCGGTCGTCTACTACCGTCACACCTTCCAGTTCCAACAGTTCTTGCATGGCGGTTGGGGTCGGGAAGTGGCCGCGCCCGCTCAGTTCGCCCTTGCGGTTCACCACGCGGTGGGCCGGCACCTCCCCCGCGTTCAGGTGCTTGAACAGTGCCCAACCTACCATCCGCGCCGAACCCAGCGTCAGGAAATCCGCCACGGCTCCGTAGGTCGTCACCCGCCCCCGGGGGATGAGGCGCACCACGTCGCGCACGTTTTCTACGTACTCAGCCATATTAGATCGTTAAGCGTCAAAATCAACCGTCACTTCCTCCGTCGTGGGGTGCGCCTGACAGGTTAGAAGGTATCCGGCGGCCAACTCATCGGCTTCCAGCGCAAAGTTTACCTCCATCGGTGCTTCCCCCGCCACCAGGCGGGCGCGGCAGGTGCTGCACACCCCGCCCTTACACGCAAAGGGCGCATCCATGCCCGCCCTACGGGCGGCATCCAATATACTCTCCCCTTCGGCCACGGGAATTTTTGCCGTAAAGGCATCCAGCGTCACCGTGGCATGGGCTACCGGTGGTGCTTCCGTATTCAGGGATACGGCGGCACGGGTATTTCGCTCCTGGTCTGCGGGGCTGCCGAATAACTCGAATTTAATCCGGTCGGCCGCCACGTCCAGTTCATTCAGCACCTCGCGGCAAGCCTCGATCATCGGGGCCGGACCGCAAAGGTAGTAGGCATTTACCCCGGCGGCGGGTACCAGGCGGGTGAAAAATACCCGCAGCCGCTCGGCGTCGATCCGGCCGCTAAACAGGTCGCTCCCGTTGTGCTCCCGGCTCAAGATATGGTGCAGGGAAAGTCTCCCCAGGTACTGGTTCTTTAGAGCCTCCAGCCGCTCGTGAAAGATGATGCTGTCGCTATTGCGGTTGCCGTAAAAGAGCGTGAAGCGTGACTCCGGCTCGTTGTCCAGCACGCTGCTCAGAATACTCATTACCGGCGTTATGCCGCTGCCGGCAGCTATGCCCACGTAGTGGGCGCGGTCGGTGGCGACCCGGTGTAAAAAGCGGCCGTCGGGCGGCATCACCTCCAGCGAATCGCCTACCGCTAGTTCCCGATTAACGAAGGTGGAAAACAATCCGCCGGGCACCTCCTTTACGGCCACCCGCCATTCTCCGGCCCCGGGCGCGGTGCAGAGCGAATAGGAGCGCCGCACTTCCTCCCCGCCAATCCTGGTTTTCAGCGTCAAATACTGGCCCGGGGCAAAGGAAAAGGAGTCCCGCAACTCCTCCGGCACCTCCATGGCAACGGAAACACAGTCGGCCGTCTCGCGGCGGATATCGGAAACGGACAAGGAATGAAAACGGGCCATGGATCAGATTTTAACCAAGTTCTAAAGGTACGATGCCGCTAAATGGTTGGCCGCAATCACAGCCTTTGTGTACCGGAACATTCTTTCCGTACGGAGATAAATATGACGCTGCCCTGCTCCATCCTTAGGGCAGCTCACCAACCATTGCCGGACCTCAATTGTCTACCTTTACGACACGACAAACTTTACCATGATCGAACTTCCCGTCGTCAGTACCGACCCCCGAACCGGCAAACCGGCCCGCACCCGCAAGCCCGATTGGCTGCGCGTAAAGCTGCCCATCGGCCCGGACTACAAGCGGGTCCGCTCGCTGGTGGATGAGTATAAACTCAATACCATCTGCCAGAGCGGCAACTGTCCCAACATGGGAGAGTGCTGGGGCGCCGGCACGGCCACGTTCATGATTCTGGGCAATGTTTGTACTCGCTCCTGCAGTTTCTGTGCCGTCAAAACCGGCCGCCCCAACGAGTACGATGAAGACGAACCCCGCCGCGTGGCCGAGGCCATCGACCTGATGCAGGTCAAGCATGCCGTCATCACTTCCGTCAACCGCGATGAACTCAAAGATCGCGGTGCCGAGATCTGGTACCAAACCGTGCGCGCCGTCAAGGAACGCACCCCCCAAACCACCATCGAAACCCTCATCCCCGATGTACGCGGCAACTGGGCCGCCCTGGAGCGGATGATCGAAGGCGGCCAGGAAGTGGTCTCCCACAATATGGAAACCGTTACTGACCTCTACCGCAAAGTGCGCCCCCAGGGCAACTATACCCGCAGCCTGGAAGAGATCAAGCGGATCAAGGCCGCCGGCAAGCGGACCAAGACCGGTATCATGGTCGGCCTGGGCGAAACCGAAGAACAGGTGTTCCGCACCATGGACGACTTGGTGGAAAACGGCTGCGATGTAATGACGCTCGGTCAGTACCTCCAACCCACGCCCATGCACATGGCGGTGGCCGAGTTTATCCACCCCGATCAGTTTGCCCGCTACCGGGAAGTAGGTTTGGCGAAGGGTCTCGCTTTCGTGGAGAGCGGCCCGCTGGTGCGTTCCAGCTACCATGCGGAACGGCACTTGTAAGCGAGTCCGGTTTATTGGAACTATTTAAAAGGAAAAGGGATCACTGCCGGATGGCGGTGATCCCTTTTTCAATAATTTATGGCCGCACTATCTTTTCCGCCGGCCGGACTAAGTTTCACGGTCAACGGGTGTAAACGGTTCCCCGCCCTTTTCCCTGCCGCTTGATGTAGCCGGCTTCGGTGAGGCGGGTCAGGTCGTACTTGACGGTGTTACGGCTTACGGCGGGCAGCAGGGCGTCGATCTCACGGACGGAGAGCGGTCCTTCTTTTTTGATGAAGTTGAGGACGGTGCTCTGGCGTTTGTTGAGGTAGAGGCTGCCGGGTTCGTTGACCATGCTGGTCCGGTCTTCCTCGAAGCTGCCGGTCAGTTTACGGATGGCACTGAGCAGGAAGTACATGAATTTCCCGATCTCCTCTTCGTCGTCGTTGCGGTAGCGTTGCGCGTTCATGAGGGCGGCGTAGTAGTCGGTCTTGCGGTGCTCTACTACTTGCTCCAGGCTCACGTAAAGCAGGAAGCGGTAGCCGGCCCGCAGCAGTAACAGGTTGGTGAGCAGGCGCGAGAGGCGTCCGTTTCCGTCCTGGAAGGGGTGGATACTCAGAAATTCGTAGACAAAGGTACCGATGACGATGAGGGGGTGGCGGGTGCCTGCTTCGATCTCCCGGTTGAACCAGGCTACGGCTTGGCGCATGGCGTCAGGAGTGTGCAGCACGGAGGTGGTCTGGAAGATGACGCGCTGGTTGCCCTCTGGGTCGGTGGCTACCACCCGGTTATCTACCTTTTTGTAGTCGCCGCGCTGGTTCTGGTCCTTGGCGCAGTAGCGGAGCATCTCATTGTGTAGTCCCTTGATGAGGGTCTCGGTCAGTGGGAGGTCTTCGTACTGGTCCTGGATGATTTCCAGCACTTTATAGTAGCCGGCTATCTCCTGCTCGTCGCGGGTTTCGAGTTTACGGATGTCCATGTTCTCGATCAGGTGGGCGATGTCCTCGTCCTCCATTTGAGCACCTTCGATGCGGGTGGAAGAGCCGACACTCTTTACGGTGGCCAGGTGACGCAGTTCGCGCAGTTGGTCGGGCGAGAGGGCGTCGTCGATGGTCCAGCCCCGCTGGTAGGCGTCGATTTCACCGATAATGCGCTCGATGCTTTGGCGGGTGATGTAGTCGAAGGTGAGCAGGCGGTTCATGTAGGTTATATTTTATCCGTTTTTATCCAATTGTATCCATAACTCTTTTTGTCTCGTTTTAGTTTCCCGTTCCACAAAAAAAGACCGTCTCCCGGGGTGAGGGAGACAGTCTTTTTCTATCATTTGGCAGGGCTGCCGGGTCTTTGCGTGAAGTGCTGGACGGGCCGATCGGAGGTGCGGGGCTTGCCCCTGCCTGCGGGAAGTAGTGCGAAGCACCGAGCGATCAGCGAGCACGCGACCGGGTGGGGTGAAGGGGACCCACACGCGAGCCGGACCGACGGCGAGGCGATAGCTGAGGCGGCACGCCCGAATCGTGCTACTCTTCCTCCATTTCTATGCCCAGATCGGCCGTAACGAGGGGCATCAGGTCGTCGCTTTCCTGCGTGAATAGGACGGCGTTGAAGACCGAAGTATCGAATACGAGTTGGTAGCCGTTGGCCTTGGAAACCTTGGCGATGGCATCCTGGGCCTTTTTGATGATGGGACCAAGCAACTCATTGCGCTTTTTCTCCAGATCGGTAGAGGCTTTCTGCTCGAAAGCGGCAATGGCTTGCTGCTTTTTCTGTAACTCTTCCTGACGAACCTGCTGAGCCTTTGGAGTGAGATCGCCGCCGTTTACCTCCGTAACGAATACTTCGTATTCGGCCTGAAATTTAGCGACCATTTCTTCTCCTTGCTTCTCCAACTGAGCCTCGAATGCCTGCAGATCGGCCTGGGCTTTTTCCGTATCGGGCATGACGGAGACCAGATTGCCGAAGTTGAGGTGACCGTATTTTTGGGCAACAAGTTGCCCGGACAGTAGCAGCGTAAAAGCGGCCAGCGTGATTAGTTGTTTCATTTGTCTGGTGAGTTGAGATCGTTAAAGGAGTTGCCCGGTCCGGAAGGCGAACCGTAAGCGGGCGCAAAGGTAACGTATTCAGTAAACTAAAACATTACTCTGCGGCCGGGAAGGCATTTGCCCGAGTAGAGAGACCTTTGGAGGTCGATTGGTTGGTTTGCGAATGCAATTTCAGGACAACTATTTTGTTGGTTAATTTTGTTTTTAAAACAAAATGGGCTTACCTTTGATCCAAATGGTTGTCTGATGAAAAATTCTCTACTCCCCTTCAAAGTCGATTGGCGGCAAAAATTGACCGATCTCCGTACGGACGTCAAACAACGGCTGGACAATCCGTGGCTAAAGGCGGGAGTGCTGCTCATCCTGTTCGCGATCTTTTCCCGTCCCGAAGTGAGTTTCAGCCTAAGTATTAACGGAATGAGCGAGTGGATCAGTGTGGTGGAGAGCAACACCATCCAGCAGCTTGGCGTAGCCCAACCGGTGGCACTGAGAGTGCGCGAAGCGCACAAGCGGGAATGGACGGAAAAGGAACTGCGCCAACTAGCTTACGTTAGAACCTATGCACCCATGGCCGTAAAGGAGATGTACCAACACGGCATTCCCGCCAGCGTAACCCTGGCTCAGGGCCTGCTGGAAAGCAATGTAGGCAAGAGCCGACTGGCCACGAACAACAATAACCACTTCGGTATCAAGTGTTTCTCAAAAAGCTGCAAGAAGGGTCACTGTAGTAACTTTAGCGATGACACCCACAAAGATTTCTTCCTGGTATATAAGGACGCCGGTCATAGCTACCGCGACCATAGCCGATTGCTGCAAAAAGACCGTTATGCGGGGCTGTTTAAACTAGAACCGGATGACTACCGCGCCTGGTCACACGGCTTGCGGAAAGCCGGTTACGCCACCGATCCACGCTACGCCGATAAATTGATCGGTTTGATCGAAGCACTGGAACTGGATCGCTACGATGAACTATGAGTTGACGAGCATTCGCCGGATGGCGTCGTCCAGCTTTTCGCGATATTCTTGCTGGAGTTCGCCGTGCTTTTCAGAAAAAAAATTTTTCCGAGCTGAAAAAATCTGGTCAACCACAGCGACAAATTCTTGATCCGCAGGCAGGCCGTTCATGCCGCCGATAATGGCGAAACGGTACTCGGGAGTCTTTTTATGTATTTCCTGAAAAGGGAGGAGGGGACACACGATAACCGTGCCCAAATCACTACTATATCTATCGTTCTGAATAACTACTACCGGTTTGGCGTCCCTGTTAGGCGGTTTGAGGGACCAAATATCGTACTTAAGGTATCGGCTACCAGTTGGCATACATTATGTCTTCAAAATAATCCGCTACGGCCAGGCTCTCCGCTCTAATCAGATCGGCCTGCTCACTAATGGACAAGGGTTGGGTACACTCACAAGAGTTATCGGGAACAGAAGTGCCCGGCGAGTAAGAAAGTTCCAAGCCCGGAACATTTGTGTAAAGCGCACCCCCGATACTGAGGGTGTGAAGGAAAATAGTCAGATTTTTCAATTGGCAACCTTTAAAACAGAAAATGCTGAAATGACAGCAATGTATACTTAACAGGAAGGCAAAGATAGGTAATAAGTTTACCGATACGTACTATTTAAGCTTTTCAGCTGAAAATTTCGGCCTTGGAGGGAACTTTTTGCCACGTAGCTGACGATTCTCACCTCGTTTGACACAAAACGGCTAACGTTCAGTTAATTGCAACAACAATTTCAGCAATCGTTTTGTCAGCTCTCCCCGATCAACACCGCCGGTATAAGGCCCGCCCGGACCCGGATCGGGATGACGCCCGTGACGGGCAGAATAAAGCACTACCGGCGCAGCAGGTCCAGCAGGTATTCACCGTAGCCGCTCTTCAAAAACCGGTGGGCTTCCCGCTCCAGTTGCTCGTCGTCGATAAAGCCCATCTCGTAGGCAATCTCCTCGATACAGCCGATCTTCAGCCCCTGCCGCTCCTCGATCACCTGGATAAATTGCCCGGCCTGCATCAGGCTGTTGTGCGTCCCCGTATCCAACCAGGCGGTGCCGCGGTCCATCACCGCCACCTGCAATTTGCCCTGCTCCAGATAGTGCTTATTCACGTCCGTTATCTCGTATTCCCCGCGCGGGCTGGGGCGCAGGTTTTTCGCCACTTCCACCACGCTGTTGTCGTAAAAATAAAGGCCGGGCACGGCATAGTTTGATTTCGGCGCGGCCGGCTTTTCCTCAATCGAAATGGCGTGCTGCTGGTCGTCAAATTCCACCACGCCGTAGCGCTCGGGATCGGCCACGTAATAGGCGAACACAATGCCGCCGGTGGGATCGGCGCAGGCCCGCAGCGTCTTGTTCAGGCCGGTGCCGTAAAAAATATTGTCGCCCAGAATAAGCGAGGCCGGGTCTTTTCCGATAAAGTCTTCGCCCAGCACGAAAGCCTGCGCCAGACCGTTCGGCTCGTGCTGCGCCACATAGCTGAAATTACACCCGATCTGCGATCCATCACCCAGCAAGTGCTCGAATTTGGGCAGGTCATAAGGCGTCGAGATGATGAGCACGTCCCGGATTCCCGCCGAGAGCAGCGTCGAAAGGGGGTAATAAATCATCGGCTTATCGTAGACCGGCATCAGTTGCTTACTCACCGCCATCGTCAGCGGATACAGGCGCGTACCCAGGCCGCCGGCCAGAATGATCCCTTTCATTTTCATCGTTTTGTGGCCCGCAAAGATAGTTTTTTCGCGCTCCCGGTTAAATGATGCAGGTTTTCTGTCAGATTTATCCGGGCGTGCCCCCGTCCCTGACGGGCCGGCGTCGGTCCCTTACCGGCTCCCTGTCGGTCGGTGCTGCGCACTCCTTCTTTCGGGCCGGGGCAAGCCCCGCCCCTGCATCGGTCCGTCCAGGCACCTCACGCAGTTCCGCCCCGCGTTTTCTCCATCAGGTCGGCTTTCTGCCGCGTCCCCGCCGCTCAACCATCTACCCGCCACCGCGTTAAATTCCCAATTAGTAACCATTTACACTACCCCCTGATTTATGTCCGCTCCCGCCCCACCCACCGTCGGCATCGACGATATGGCCGCCTATCTCCCCGCGCTTTACCTGCCCATCAAAGACCTGGCCGTCGCCCGTGATCTCAATTATGCCAAACTGAACAAAGGGCTGGGGCTGAATAAAATGGCCGTCCTGGATACCAACGAAGATGCCGCCACCCTGGCCGCCAACGCCGTGCTGGACCTCATCCACAAAAGCGATCTCGACCCCCGCAAGATCGGCCGCATTTATATGGGCACCGAAAGTGCCCTCGACGGGGCCAAACCCACGGCTACCTATATGCTCGATATGCTGCAGGATCACTTCAGCCACGAATACGGTCCCAACTGTTTCCTGCACTGCGATGTGGTCGATCTCACCTTCGCCTGCATCGGTGCCGTGGACGCCCTGCAGAACACCCTGGACTGGGTACGCAACGGCACCGACCGCATCGGTATCGTTGTTGCTTCCGACGAGGCCAAGTACGAACTCGGTTCCGAAGGAGAATATACGCAGGGGGCCGGGGCCGTGGCCATGCTCGTCAAGCAAAATCCCCGCCTGCTGGTCATTGCCGACGAACCCGGCGTGGCCACCCGCCCCGCCCACGATTTTTACAAGCCCCTCCGCTACGTCACCAAACGAGAACTGGTGGAGGAGGTACTCAGAATGCTACCAGATGGTGCTGCCAAGGGTGTAGATATCGACCAACTGGTCGAACACCTCGGTGAGGGTATCGACGTAAAGGGAGTACTGGACTGCAACGAGGCCCGCCTCTGCCTCCACAAGGCAACCCCCATTTTTGACGGCCCCTACTCTAACGATTGCTACCAGGCTCGCATCAACGAAGCATTAACGGACTACCGCCGCAAAAATGGCAGCGAAGCGGGCGAACTGATGAATAACTGGAAACGGCTAGTCTTTCACCTCCCCTACGCCTACCAGGCCCGCCGGATGTTTGCCGAAATATTCATGAGCGAGATGAAAGCCGTGGACAAGTGGACCGACTTTGTTGTCAACCACCAACTGGATGTCCCCTGTGCCGATACGTTCGAGAACCGTGAAGCCTATATGGCCAACTGTAGCGAGTTCCTCCGCCAAGTTACCAAAACCGACGTCTACCGCGAGTTCGTCCACGATAAGATCGAGCGGGGCGAGCGTGCCTCCTCTGACGTAGGTAATCTCTATGCCGGTTCTATTTTCCTGTCCCTCATGAGTACCCTCGAAGCCGACTACCGGGAAGGCAACGAACTGGCGAACGATCACATCGGCTTCTTTGCCTACGGCAGCGGCTCCAAGAGCAAGGTGCTGACCGCCACCGTCCTGCCCGGCTGGCGCGATGTGGTGCAGGATTTCCATCTCACCGCCCGCCTGGAAAATCGCCAGGCCATCGACTACGATACTTACGAAGACCTGCACCGGGGCCGCCGCACGAAAGCCGTCTCCCACCGGCAGGAGGGAGCCTTCTTCCTAGCCGACGTACACGACGTGCGGGATAACCTCACCGAGGGCATCCGGCACTACGGTTATCGGACCGGCGTGATGAGCTGATTCAAATAGCTATCCAAATGCGCCCTGATTAGCAGATTAAAAAAGCAGCAACGGAAGGATTTCCGTTGCTGCTTTTTTCAGCGTGGACAGGAAGCTTTTTGGCGTTCCTGAAATAATCATGGACTCCTCCTCTGATGCATTTTTTTTCGGCAGCCGGCCGAAACATTATTCATCGGAGGTGTGAGACACGCTCTAAGCGGTAATCTAAATTACCCCCCACCCGCCGACTACTCCTTTATGATTCTGGCCGAATAGACCTTTGCTCCGCTGTACAGCTTAAGCAAATACAGACCGGCGGACCGCGCACTCAGGTCGATGCCGGTGCCGGGCTGTTGCACGCTCAGTACCAGGCGGCCGGTGGCATCATAGGCTTCCACGCGCTCTAGGTCGATTTGGGGGAGTTGGATCATGCCTTGGGTAGGGTTGGGGTAGATTTTGAATTTGGTGTTGCTGATGTCGGTGACCCCTACGGAACCTTGGTTGGTGACTTCGAGGTTAAAAGAACCGGAGCCACCATTGGCGGAAGATGCGAGGATAAAGTAATTTACACCTGCTTCGGTTTCAAACTCTAAACCGAAGTTCAAACCTATATCATCGTCATTACATACGATCTCGGTAAGGTTATCACAAGCACCACTGTATAGCGTCGCTACTAGATCAAAGCCTCCTGTGCTATTGATTGTATACGGATTACCGTCACCCGTAAAAGCAAACCAAATTGGGCTAAAGCCGGTAATAGTATTTGCAGTTGTGCAGGCATGATTAGTGGGATCACCGGGAAAATCACCGTACCCTGTATTGTCATATTCTTCCGACAGTTGCGGTACCATCTCTGGCTGGCCCGTAAGATTACTGATGTCGATGGCAATATCACAGAAATCCCCAGGTAAAGGCATTGGTTCGGTCAGGTTCGTCACTTCGATACAAAATTGTCCGGTTGCGCCTTGGTAGCCATCCACTAAAATCAGGTATTCGACGCCTTCTTCGGTAGCGAATTCCACGTTGAAATTGAGGATGTTATTGATGCCGTCTTCGTCCTCGTTACAGGCTACGTCGGTGAGGTTACCGCAGGTACCGCTGTACACGGTTACCTGAAGGTCGAGATTGGCGTCTGGGCCGGTACACTGTATGCTGCGTACGCGGTAGGTGTTGCCGTCGCCGGTGAAAGAGTAGTAGCCGGTGTTATCAAAAGGATCTTCGCCAAAAAAGCAACCGGCTACGACCGCAGGATCGTTTGCATCGGTCGTGAAGGCCGTGTTGTCAAATAAGCCGCTGGTCTGTGGTTCGTTGAAGGCGCCGCCGAACTGGGCGGAGATATCGATGGCTTCGTCACAGTTGTCGCCGGGAACTACTGCGGGAGTCACCGTGATGACGGCGCTTTGCGCACCACCACAACCATTCGCATCCGCAATAGTATAGGTGATGACGTTCTCGCCCTCTCCGGCAGCGGCCGGATCGAAAGTGTAAGTCATGCCGTTGCCGTCGTCGGTTACGCCGTTGCCGGAGTACACGCCGCCCGTGGGGGTGCCGCCGTTGAGGCCGGTCTGTAGACCCGCGTCGACTTGTACACTGAGGTTGCCGGTGGAGAAGGTGACGGTGGGGGCAGCTACGACATCGAACATTGTGCTAGCGTTCGCACCATTCAGGGTATAAGTGACCGTGTAAGTTCCTAATCCCTGGCCAGCTACGTCAAAAGTAAAAGACTCTCCATTACCATCGTCCGTTACACCAGGGCCACTGTAAACACCACCAGTTGGTGAAGCTCCTCCCAGGGTAGCAATAGCCTCATCATTACATACTGTAGGTAAGGAGAAGGAAGCTGGTAGTCCTTCTACCTTTACTACCCTCCCTCCGTCGGTAATGTATAATACGCCATTTACAAAAAGACTGCCCTTAGGATCATCTATGCCGATCCCAGGTACTACACTAACGGTAGCAGGGTCTTGGTTGAGGTTAACTTGGCGAAGTCCATTACCGAATCCTCCGACGATATACAGAAAACTGCCGTTTCTGGCAACGCCAAGAGGAGCGGTTACCGAAGCAACAAAGCTGGTCGAAGGGCTCATTTCGGTAGGATCAAAAGAAGAAAGTCGATCTCCAACTGTTTCAAGTATGTAGAGAAGGCCATCGTAGAAAGTCAGCCCTTGAGGCCGTGCAAGACCGGAGACTACGGTAGTCGGAGTAGGGCTCATCTCGGTGAGATCAAGCTTTCTGATTGCACTAATACTTGGATCAGCAAAATAGAGTTCGTCTCCGACAATGGTTGGTCCGTTGGTTCTATCAGTCGTAGAGTAGACGGTTTCCAGCATTGGTGTCGGGGCCGAGAGATCCAGACGATAAATACCGTTTCCGCTAAGAAAAGTACCTGTACTGATGTACAAATCGTTACCCACCACAGTAAGGTCATTCGGCACAGAAATAGTTGCTACTTCTATGAGTGTTGGTGTTGCTGAGGTATAATCAAATTTGTATAGTTTATCACCGAATCGATCAGAAACATACATTTCGTTTCCGTAGGCGGCTAAACCATAAGCCCCAACCATTCCACTGACAACTTCGGTAGTTGTTTGTGAGATAGCAAGGGTAATGCTTCCCAAAAGCAAGAAAAATAAAAGGTAAAACTTTTTCATAAGAATGAATTTAAAATTGGTACATGAATCGGGTGAAATGCCTACTCGGTTAGCGGATTTTCGGCGGCCTCCGTTTGTTTAGGTGGGGGTGTCGGTGTTCGACTGTTTCAACTTACCCTGGCTCCATTTCTGGTCAGGGAGCGGCTTTTTTTCAATTTTGCTGCCGGGCTGTTTGTGCCGTTAAAGGACCGGGTTGATTTCCAGGGAACCCGGTTCCCTCACTGCGATAATGCAAATCAGGGACATAAGCAAGCGGCAGGCAAATTATTTCGAATAAATGTTCTGAACGGTAGGAATTTTGTTCTGAATGGTAAAAAAGTTGCGGGATTAGTGCGTGGAGCAGTGATCGTAGGTACTCCATTTGCCTTCACGCTATAGCTTGTCTACTGATCGTGGATCACACTTTCCACGGCGGGGGCGATACTTATGTCGGTCCGTGCGCAGCATCCTGTCATACCCTCGGTCGCTGCGCTTGTTAGCCCGATCAGCGGTACGTTGCCCGGTTAATTAAAAAAGCAGCAACGGAAGGATTTCCGTTGCTGCTTTTTAGTTTTTTGGGTCCGAGGCTGTTTTACAGGGCCTGCATCACGGCCATTGCCTGCCGGGCCATCCGGCGGTCGCTGTCATCGGCGGCCAGTTCTTTGAGTTGCAGCCGGGCGGCTTCCGGTTGGTCGCGGCGCAGATCGATCAGACTCAGGTACCAGGCGCGGTCGGCCGAAGCGGGTGACCCGGTGGGGGGGAGTTGATGAAGCCATGCGGCGGCTTCCTCCAACTCGCCTACTGCCATAGCGGCGGTGGCGGCATAGGTATAAGGGCGAAAATCATCCGGCTCAGGGTTTTCTTCCAGGTAGGCGCGGAAGTAGGTCAGGGCGGCGGCATAATCTTCCCGGCCGTGGGCATCCAGCCCGGCTTGCAATACCTCATCTCGTGCGGCTTCGTTGCTCGTCAGGCTGCGCTCGGATAAGTAGCCGTGGCTGGGGCGGGCATCGAAGTAGGTGGTATAAACGTCTTGTGTAAACGTGGCCTGCCGGTAATGGGCGAATGCCGCCACGAGCAGCACGGCCAGAACCGCGCCGGGCAGAAAAGTAGTGAGGAAACGAGTAGGCAAAGTCATGGTTAATGTCGGGCTATGAGTGGTATACCGGTTGATGAGGAAAATGTTCCTCAACCTGTAGCAAACAGTAAATATTTGCGTTTAAACAATCGAGGCAGGAACGACCGCTTTCTCGTTTTAGTTTACCGTTCCCGCTAGAATAAAGACCGATCACCCTAATTTAAGGTAACTTTAGGAGAATAGGCCTACGGCCCGCCGCCGGGACGAAAATTTCAACTTTTTTTTGCTTGAGCACGTATCAGTCGGCTGATTCTCGCAACCCCGAGGCGGCCGGGGGACTTTCAGCAGTAGTCCGATCCGACGCAAAAAACCTCGCACCTCGATGTCTGCTTACGTTACCGTTTCACTACTCCGCTATTCCGGCTTTCTCAACCGGCACTGGGCATTCATCCAAATGGGCCTTGCCCCCCGGCATATCCGGCGGGCGGATGGAGCGAAGTTCGTTCGCCTACTGGGTAGCGGTGCCGATGACGGTTTCGGCAAAATGCCCAATTTCGGCGTTTATGCCCTGGTGGTTGCCTGGCGCGATGAAGCTGCGGCGACGGTATTCTTCCGTGGCTACCCGATTTGGCAAGAAATAGTAGCAAGAAGCGAGGAGCGGTTTACCGCCCACCTGCAACCGACCCTGGCCCACGGTTCGTGGGGCGGGGAGCAACCCTTTAGTACCAGCGGAGATTATGACCCCTCCGAGCCGGTAGCCGTCATCACCCGGGCTACCATCAGCACCAAGCGAATGCTGGAATTTTGGCGGCGCGTACCTACTATTGTCGACAGCCTGACCGAACAGCCCGGCCGCCGTATCAGTATCGGGATCGGCGAGTACCCCCTTTTCATGCAGGCCACCTTCAGCCTCTGGACGAGCGGCAAGGCGATGCAGCACTACGCTTACCACTCGCCCCGGCACCGGGAGGTCATTGCCGAAACCCGGCGCCGGGGGTGGTATAGCGAAGAACTGTTCTCCCGTTTCCGAGTGCTGCGCACGGAAGGAACATGGGCCGATCTGGACCGGGAAACTACTCCCGCCCCATGATGCGCAGGTGGGCCAGCTCGTCCATCAGTACCAGGTACTCGCTACGGGTGATGTGCTCGTTCTTGACCAGCCACTGAAAAATATCCTCGTGGCTGTCGAGCGACCGCAGTTCATCGAACTTCATGTATTCCTTACGCAGGTGCTTCTTCTGCGCCTCCTTCAGGGTTTCGATGAAGGAATCGACTTCCGGTACTTCTTCCTCGTCGTAGAAAAAGGCGAGGGTGGTATCGCCGCGGATCAGTTTATCTTTGCGCAGGCGAAAGAGGTTGACGGCCCAGAAGACGAAACCCGTGACCAGCGCCGCCGACACCCCAAACAGCAGGATAGTATTGATGCCATCCCAGGTGAGCCAGTTGACGAGCAGGGCGGCGGCAAGTAGCACGTTGAGAATAACCGAAGCAAACAGCACCACCTGCGTCACGCTGGGATGGCGGCGGATAACGAGTTCGTCGAAGTCGAGTTCTTCCAGGTCGACGCGCATTTTGCGGTACTCGCCCTGGTCTTTTACTTCTACGCTGATCTCCTTTTTCAGGATCTCGTATTTGCGGAAGCTACCTCCCTTTTTTTGGTGGAGTTTTTTTTGGGTGCGGTCCATCATTCATAGGGTTTGTGCCGCCGGGCGTGAGCGGTCCGGGGAGGCGGGTGAACGGCGAATTTTGCAACCTTGGTCGAGCGCGATCCGGTGGTAAACGGTACTACCGGGTAGTTGTATAAAAATAACGCATTTTCAGGACAAAACGGCTCCGTTGACGGGCTATTTTTTCGCGGTGAACCACTTTTATTTGTCCACTCGTCGGCGTAATCTTTCGGACCTCCGGGAAAGAGGTCGGTAGAGCGGTTGGGGAACCGGCAAGAGAATAAGAATGGGAGGGAGAAATTGAGGCGGCGGCCCGTATAATAGGGCCGCCGCCCAAGACACACATATTCGTGGACCCAGTAGGGATTGAACCTACGACCTTCGGATTATGAGTCCGCTGCTCTAACCACCTGAGCTATGGGTCCGGTAGACTGGCGGGGGAAACGGCTGACGACCCGCCGCAACACCAGTCCGGTTAGCAAAGATAGGGAAGATTTTCCTCAATCCGGTAGCGGCGGATATCCAATGTAATGTGGGGCCTACTACAAACCGCCCACTGAATCGAAAAATTCCCGGCCCGTTGCGTGAGGTGCCTGGAAGGGCCGGTGTAGGGGTGGGGCTTGCCCCCGCCCCGAAGACGGAGACCCGCAGCGCAGCGGAGGGGCCGAGCAGACCTGCGAGCCTGCAAGGGACCGGCCCAGGCGTTAGCCCGGGACACGCCCGAAAAACAACACCCCCTCACTGCCCCAGTAACTCTTGCAGCCGCACAACGTTTTCCTGATTTTCCTCGAACTCGAATGCCTGCAACACGTCGCTTTTCTCGCGCTCGGTGATGTGGAAGGAGACGGAGGCCCGCAGGATGTCGCGCTCCTGGGGGCGGTAATTGAAACGGACCAAATCGATATTGTCGGGGCCGAGGAGGTCGAACAGGAGGCCGAGGCCCGCGTCTTGTTCTAGTTCCTGGACGGTGAGAAACTGGTTGGGCAGGCCGAGGGGGTGGAGGAGCGATTCGATGAGTCCCTTTCCCTGTGATTCGCTGATGCGCTCGATTTTTTCAAAACTGCTGATTTGCACAATGACCACGCCGCTGGTGTTGGCTTCGATCCACCGGCGGAACACTTGCACGAAGCGCGTGGCGGTCAGGATGCCGTAGTTGTCGCGGTAGCCGGCGTCCACTATTTCCAGCGAGGGTTGGGTAGGCAGGTGGGCGAAAGGCAGCACGTAAGGGTAGGTGGCGTTGAGGCGCAGCCCGGTGAGGAAGCGCAGGCTGTCGGGCTGATGGTTGCCGAGCAGGCGACGGAAATCGACGGCGTCGATCTCCAGACTGTTGCCGGGCAGGGTGCCGGCGGGCGGGATCATCATGTAGCTGACGCCCTGCGGTGAGATGGTGAGCCGCCGACCGTCGTTGACGATGCTGGGCGTGAGGAAAAGCAGCGGAATATCGGCCCGCCGCTCAGGTTCGCGGTAGGCGGCCAGCGGCTTGTCGAGCAGGAAGTTGGTGTTGATATTGAGCTGCTTCTCGAAGTTGAAGGCCCGATCGCGGTTGTAGGTCTTGCCGTGGAGGGTGACGCGGGTGAGGGGCAGAAAAATATCGTTGGAGACGATGGAAAAAGCGACGGGGTTGAGCAGGTCGCGGCACATATACTCGATGTGGGCGGGGTTGCGGGGGTCTACCGCACTGCCCCGCCGCTGTTGCAGGTACAACTCGCGCAGGTAGCCCATGCCGAGCATGCCGCCCGAGGCACCGGTGATGAGAACCGTATGGTCGATCAGGGCACCGCCGGTGGCCAAGTCGGTCTGCTGCACCACCTGCATGGCCCAGGCGGCCGCCCGCAGGCCGCCGCCACTGGCACTAATGATGACCAATTTGGGCTTTTCTTCCGCCTGCCGACCGCGCCAGGTATTAAGAATGGCCGTGGTGGCGGCCCGGTCGGCGGCCAGCGTGTCGGCGGCACAGATCCGCTGCAGTTGCTCGTAATCGTAGGGAGTAGGCGGCACCTCATAGTCGAGTCCGTACAACATATTGGACCGCTGAAAAACGGGAAAGGCACTAACGTAGTTGATTACGATCAGCCCCGCAATGATGATGGCCAGCCGCCACCGGTCGAACCAGTAGGTGATGGCCCCCACCAGGGCCACGCACAAACTGAACAAGATGAGCAGACTGGCCCCGGCCGGGAGCTGAAAAATCTGGTAGTCGATGAGGTAGCCGGTGGTAAGCAGCAGTACCATGCCCGTGAACTGGACGATGAGTGCGTTGAAGTGGTTTTGCCGAAAAATGCCGCGCAGCATGGAGGTGTCGTAGTGCGCCACGCTGCGCACCAGCCGGGTGTTAAGTTCTTCCGTCCAGTAGGTGCGCACACCCAGCGGGTTTTCGCGCTCGTGCATCTCGCTGAGCGTGCCCCGGCGGCTACCGGGTACCAGCGTACGGCCCAGGTTGGGCGGCAGTTCCGGCCGGGGGCGGTAGTAGTCGATGTCGCGGTTGGTGAGCTGAAAATAGCCCGCGTAAACGATCAGCAGCGTAACGCCCCCCAGCGTGAACCCGCACCACTTGGTGAGAAAACTGAGTACCGTGCCCTCGGCGAACTCAAGCTCGAAGTAGCACAAAAGGCCGCTGTAAAACAGGAAGACCAGCAGCGGCAGTACGGAGTTGTTGAGGCAAAATTTGGTGAACGGCCGCCGCAAGCTGGCCAGAAAAGCAAAGTACTGCGCACTGAGCAAGTAAACCGTCAGGTGCCAACTCATGACGAAGCCCGAGAAGGCCATGCCCAGCCAGAAAAAACTGGTAAAACCGGTGTGACCGAGGTATTCGGGGTCGAGAAATAGGTACTGCGCCCCGGCCCCGCGTGCGATGACGCCGGTGAAAAAGAAGACCAGGATGATCCAGAAAACGAGTAGTAACAGATTGGACCGCAGGTGCAGGAGCAGCAACTGGACGGAAAAAGAATGGAAAATGGACCTGGCGATGCGCAATGCGGCGGTATAATTGAATGGGGCGGGGCGGAAAACTAACGCTTTTAACCGGTCCGCTAATCGGCCGGGTGATTAACTTTCTTAATTTTGCGCCCTTAAATAACGATTAGTACTCCTGGACACGATCCCCTTAAATAGTTTGACGTATGAATATCACGGTAGTCGGAACGGGTTACGTCGGTTTGGTAACGGGCACCTGCTTTGCTGAAACGGGCAACCAAGTGGTTTGCGTGGACATTGACGCGGCCAAGGTGGAGCGGCTGCGGCGGGGCGAAATTCCAATCTACGAACCGGGCCTGGAAATACTCTTCGAGCGCAACAGCCGGCAGGGCCGCCTGTCGTTCACCACCGATCTGAGCGAGGGCATCAAGGACGCCGAGGTGATCTTCCTGGCTCTGCCCACGCCCCCCGGCGAGGACGGCTCGGCCGACCTGACCTACATCCTCGGCGTGGCTGCCGAACTGTCGCACCTGATCAAGGATTACAAGGTGATCGTGGATAAAAGCACCGTGCCCGTGGGCACGGCCGAGCGCGTGCACGCCGCCCTGGCCGCCAACCTGAGCGAGAACCTGTTCGACGTGGTTTCCAACCCCGAATTTTTGCGCGAGGGCGTGGCCGTGGACGACTTCCTGAAGCCCGACCGCGTGGTCATCGGCGTGGAAACGCCGCGCGCGCAGCGCGTGATGGAACTGCTTTACGGCCCCTTCGTGCGCCAGGGAAACCCCATCCACGTCATGGACCTCCGCTCGGCGGAAATGACCAAGTACGCCGCCAATTCCTACCTGGCCACCCGCATCAGTTTCATGAACGAGATCGCCAACCTCTGCGAGATCGCCGGGGCCGACGTGGACCTGGTGCGCAAGGGCATGGGATCGGACACGCGTATCGGTAAGCGCTTCCTCTTTCCCGGCGTCGGTTACGGCGGCAGCTGCTTCCCCAAAGACGTGCAGGCACTGGCCCACACGGCCGGGAAAAACGACTACGATTTCCAGATCCTCCGGGCCGTCATGAGCGTCAACGACCGCCAGCGGCTGCGGGTGGCCGATAAGCTGAAAGAACACTTCGGCGGCGACCTGACGGGCAAGACCATTGCCCTCTGGGGGCTGGCCTTCAAGCCCAATACCGACGACATCCGCGAGGCACCCGCCCTCTACACCATCGACGCCCTGCTGGCCGCCGGTGCCCACGTACGGGCCTTCGACCCCGAGGCCATGGCCCACATTTTCGAGCTTTACGGCGACCGCATCACGCTGGTTGAAGACCAGTACGAGGCCCTCATCGGGGCCGACGCGCTGGCCATCATGACGGAGTGGGCCGTCTTCCGCACCCCCAGTTTCAAGGTGATCAAGGAATTACTGGCCCGCCCCCTCATCGTCGACGGCCGCAACCTTTATGACCTGGATCGCATGGCCGAACTGGGCTTCACCTACGATAGCATCGGGCGGCGGGTGGTGGGTTAATTACCGGGTAGGTTCCCTCTTTTTCTGGGCCCCCGGCCTCCCTGGCGGTCGGCCGGCCGGGTCGTGCGCGGCTCGCTGTTCGCTCGGCCCTGCGGGCTGTCTTCCCTGCGGTCGGCCCCGCTTCCACCCCTGGTCCATCGCGACGTGTTCGCTACCTTACGGCCGGAACCCGTACTTAAACCCGTCAAATCAGCCCCGTCAAATGCAACTCGAACACATCGGCATCGCCGTCAACTCCCTCGCCGCCAGCGACGACCTCTTCACCCGCCTCCTCGGCCGCGAACCGTACAAACACGAAGCCGTGGCCCGCGAGGGAGTTACCACCTCCTTCTTCGCCGCCGGCGGGCCGAAGGTGGAACTACTGGAAGCCGACCGCGAAGACAGCCCCATCGCCAAATTCATCGCCAAGCGCGGCGAGGGCATCCACCACCTCGCTTTCGGGGTAACGGATATCCTGGCGGAAATGGAACGCCTCCGGGAAGCCGGCTTCGAACTCCTCAGCGACACCCCGAAACCCGGGGCCGACGGTAAACTGATTATCTTCCTCCACCCCCGCACCACCAATGGCGTTTTGGTAGAGCTTTGCCAGGATGCCGAAGAAAAGTAATGAATTCGGGTACCTAGCGAATAATCGCTACATTTGCCAGCAAACAACTAGTTAATGAGCCAATTTAAGGGGAAGACCGTATTCGTGAGTGGTGCCAGTCGGGGTATCGGTTTAGCCATCGGCATCCGCATGGCGGCCAGGAAGGAGCCAATGTTATCGTAACCGGCAAGACCACCGAGCCGCACCCCAAACTGCCCGGCACCATCCACACCGCCGCCGAGGAGATCGAGGAGGCCGGCGGCAAGGCCCTGGCCATTAAGATGAATGTACTGGAGGAGGACGAAGTGGCCGCCGCCCTGGCGCAGGCCGCCGATCATTTCGGCGGTATCGATATCCTGGTCAACAATGCCTCGGCCATCAGCCTGACGCCGACCGAGATGACCACCATGAAACGCTACGACCTCATGCACGGCATCAATACGCGTGGCACCTACATGACCTCCAAACTGGCCATCCCCTACCTGAAAAAATCCGATTCGGCCCACGTGCTTACCCTCTCGCCGCCGCTGGATATGCAGGCCAAGTGGTTTGCCCCCCACGTGGCCTACACCATGAGCTAAATTCGGCATGAGCATGGTTACCCTCGGCATGGCCCAGGAGTTCGCCGACGATAATATCTGCTTCAACGCCCTGTGGCCCCAAACCACCGTGGCCACCGCCGCCGTCAACAACCTGTTGGGCGGCGACGAGCTGATGAAGATGTCGCGCACCCCCGAAGTGGTAGCCGATGCGGCCTGCGAGATCTTCAAGACCCGCGAAACCGGTAATTTCTTCATCGACGAGACCATTCTCCGCAAGGCCGGCGTCACTGATTTCGAGAAGTATTCCGTTACCCCGGGCGTGGAGCCGTTCAAAGACCTGTTCGTAGAGTAGCCGTTACGCTGGGTACCGGCCTACAGTTTATCATCCACTTCCCGTAAGATCTTCCTCCTTCACCTGCCTAAACCACCGGCTGAGTTGGGCCTTGGCTTTCTGCCGCACCTCTTCATTGACGTAAGCGGAGATGGTAACCAGGCTGAGGGAGAGCACGCCCACGTCATCCGTAAGTCCGATAAAGGGAGACAGATCGGGAATAAGGTCGATGGGAGCCAGCAGGTAGCCCAGTGAACCGAGCACCACCCGCTTGGCCCAGGCGGGCGTTTCCTTACGCTGGTAAGCGAAGTAAAGGAGCAGGGCGGTATAGGTCAACTGACTGCCGGCCCGTCGGGCATAATCTCCGATGCGGCCCCAGAAAGCCCGCTCGGAAAAGAAGCCCCGGAATTTGGATAGATCAGGACGTTTCATGGCGGGTAAACGCTTGAACCGGGTAATTCGGTTGCGGGCGGCTTCCCCCGTACTATACCTGCGGCGATCGTCGGCAGGCTCCTCGGAGTTGGTGAGCGGAGTTGCCGCCGGTAATTTGATATCAGCCCGGACGTACACGATCTCTCCCGCGTGAGGTGCCCGGACGGAGACGACGCAGGAGGAAGCCCGCAGGGCCGAGCGAACAGCGAGTACGCGACCGGGTGGGGTTAAGGGGACCCACACGCGAGCCGGACCGACCCCATCCGACAGGTGGGGGCACGCCCGAAAAACGCTACGAAACGTAGTGAAATTTACTGCTCAGTAACCTCCACTTTATCCTTACCGCGATTGATTAGTGGTAACAAGAGCAGGGCCAGCAGCCCGATAGTGACGTTGCAACCTAACTGGATGGTGAAGAACGCAATGTTGGCAAAGGAGAACCCGTCCTCGCCCGAAACCCCGTACAAACCGAGGGCGGAACCGACCAGGAAGTGGTAGGTGCCCATGCCGCCGGGCGAGGGGATGACGATGCCCCAGCCGCCGAAAACAAACGTGACCAGACCGGCCTCGGCGGACAGATCGGCGGTGGGCTGAAAGGAGAAGAAGCAGAGGTAGGTCATGAGGAAATACATGAGCCAAATGTTGATGCTGTGCAACACGAACAGGCCCGGACGGCGCAAGCGGGCCACGGTGCGCAGGCCCTCAGCGAAACCGATCAGTAGTTGTTCTACTTTGGCCCCGAAACGGCTGGAACGGATGCGCGCCCGTTGCCACCAGGCGATGCCGAGACCGGCCACGCCCACCAGTCCGGCGGCCAGTAGCAGGGGCCAAACCCCGGAAAGCTTATCGCCGAGGTTGCTGGACGCATCGAGCCATGCCCACACTTGGTCGTAGGCCAGAAAGACGGCCAGCGCGGAGACCAGCAGCATGGAGATAACGTCGATGACGCGATCGGCCACGACCGTGCCGGCGACCTGTTCGACGGGTATTTTTTCGTAGCCGGACATGGTGGTGATGCGCACCACCTCGCCCAGACGCGGCAGGCCCAGGTTGGCAAAATAGCCGAGGTTAATGGTAAGAAAGGCGTTGATCCACCGCGGCTGGTAACCTAGTTGACGCAGCAACATGTTCCAGCGGATGGCACGGCTCCAGTTGGAGATACAGAAACAAACGATGACGATCACCAGCCAGCCATAGTTGGCCGAGCGGAAATCGGCCAGTACTTTGCGCCACAGTACACAGTCTTCGGCGGGGATTTCCTTGAGCGCACATTCGGCCAGGTAGGCATTACTCTGGCTGCGGTACACGAGATAGAGGATGACCAGGCCCACGCTGAGGAAAAGCAGGAATTTGATCAGGTTAATAACGGTGGTCTTGGCGGAGGTGGCGGCCATGGCAGGGCTGGTTTGGGGCGCAAAGATGCGATTTTATGCCCGCCCGCCGCGCGGAAGTACTTACTTTGCCGTTATGCCCACGTACCGCCTGCGCCACGCCGTTTTTTTCTCGCCGCTACTGCTACTATTGGTGGGCCTGCTACTGAGCCTTACGGTAACGGACCCGTTCTTTGCCGGTGCGCGGGCGGTGGTCGATTGGTTGCTGGTGCGGTTTGATTGGTTGTTTTCCTGGTCCACTTTCCTGTTTGTGGTACTGATACTGGTGGTTTACGGCTCCCCCCTGGGCCGCACGCGCATCGGCGGCGCGGCCGCCATGCCGCTAATAAACAGGTGGCGGTGGTTTGCCATTACGCTGTGCACCACCATTGCTACGGGCATCCTGTTCTGGGGCACGGCCGAGCCGATCTTTTACCTCACCGACCCGCCCGCCGGCAGCGGACCCGCGCCGGCCGTTTTTGCCATGTCTACTCTGTTTTTCCACTGGACCGTCACGCCCTACGCCATCTACACGGTGGCGGGGCTGTCGTTTGCGCTGGCCTACTACAATCAGCGGCAGCCCTTTACGCTGGCCACCATGCTTTTTGCGCTGCTAGGCCGGCGGGCGCACGGGTGGGCGGGGCAGGTAGTGGATGCGGTCTGCCTGTTCGCGCTGGTGGCCGGTATGGCCGCCAGCCTAGGCGCGGGCATCCTTACGCTGGCGGGCGGCCTGGCTCGTTTCCTACCCGGACTGGCTAGTGACGGGCTACTCTACGGTCTCATTGGCGGGGCCATCGTGCTGGCCTTTTTGCTGTCAGCGGCATCGGGGTTGCAGCGCGGCATCCGGATGCTGTCCAACCTCAACGTGATCGGTTTTATCCTCCTGGCCATCTTCGTGGCCACCTGCGGCCCCCTGCGCGCAATGCTCGGTTTGGCGGCCGACGGACTGGTAGATTACGTGGTCAACTTCCTCCCGCGCAGCACCGTCATCGGTACGGACCTACCGGCCGACTGGCGGCATGAATGGACCGTTTTTTACTGGGCTAACTGGTTTGCCTGGGCTCCGATCTCGGCCCTGTTCCTGGGGCGGCTGGCGGTGGGTTACACGGTGCGCGAATTTATTCAGACCAACTTATTCTTCCCCTCTGTTTTCGGGGGGCTCTGGATGATTGTCTTCGGTGGGGCGAGCATTACCTACGATGGTTTGCTGGGCGGGGTTTTCCAGAAAGCCCTGGCCGGCACCGGTCCGGAGAGCCTCATTTACCTGCTTTTTGAGCAGCTGCCGTTCACTACAGTGATCGTAGGGTTCTTCCTCGTCATCGTTTTCCTCAGCTACGTGACCGCCGCCGATTCCAATATTTCGGCCATGAGTGCCCTCAGCGTGGAGGGCATTACGCCCGAATCACCGGAGGCACCGCTCTACATTCGGCTGGTTTGGGGCACAGTCATCGGCCTGGTCTCGTGGGTGATGATCACGTTTGCGGGCATCGATGGGATCAAACTGATCTCAACGGTCGGGGGCTTTCCGGCGATGTTGCTCGTCACCGCCGTCGGCGTGGGGCTGGTCCGGACACTGCTTGCAAAAGGGGAAGTGTAGGAACCCACTTACGAAGTTGGCCTGAGTTTTTGCCCAGTTAGATGTCTTCCTGTTTGGTAAAGAGGGCGTGCCCCCGCCCCTGCCGGGGAACGGGGTCGGGCTGTCCGGCACTCTCTCCCTGTGCACCGCATTACCATGCGGTGCTGCGGTCGTTCAAACAACGCCTCCCATCCCTCACGCAACAAACGCCCCCTCCACTGCATCAGCGGAGGGGGCGTCGTTCTTGGCAAATACATTTGCCAATCCTATAATTCGGTGTACGCGCAGGCTTGATCAAAAGTACTAAAGTACCAGACGCGCAGCGTCCTACTAAAGTACGCGCGCAGCGCCCCCCTTAGCCGTTCATCGAACTCAAAAACTCCTCATTCGACGTGGTGTGGCGCATGTTTTTCAAAAAGAACTCCATCGCTTCCTCCGGCTTCATATCGGCCAGGTGATTGCGGAGAACGAACATCCGTTGCAGGGATTCGCGATCCAGCAACAGATCGTCGCGGCGGGTGCTGGACTTGGTCAGGTCTACCGATGGGTAGAGGCGCTTGTTGGCCAGGCTGCGATCCAGTTGTAGTTCCATGTTACCGGTACCCTTGAATTCCTCGAAGATCACTTGGTCCATTTTAGAGCCGGTGTCGATCAGGGCCGTGGCCAGGATGGTCAGCGAGCCGCCGCCGTCGATATTACGGGCGGCACCGAAGAACTTCTTCGGCTTCTGGAGGGCGTTGGCTTCCACACCGCCCGAAAGCACCTTACCGCTGGAGGGCTGCACGGTGTTGTAGGCCCGCGCTAAACGAGTAATGGAGTCGAGCAGGATGCACACGTCGTGTCCGCATTCGACCAGACGCTTGGCTTTTTCCAGCACCACGCCCGCCACGCGTACGTGGTTTTCGGCCGGCTCGTCGAAGGTGGAAGAGATCACCTCGGCTTTTACGTTGCGCTTCATGTCCGTTACTTCCTCGGGGCGCTCATCCACGAGCAGCACGATGAGGTAGGTCTCCGGGTGGTTGCGGGCAATAGCGTTGGCAATATCCTTGAGCAGGAAAGTCTTGCCCGATTTAGGCTGCGCCACGATCAGACCACGCTGGCCCTTGCCGATGGGGGTAAACAGATCGACCAGACGGTTACCGAAATCACGCCCGCCGCCCTTGGGGTCGGAGAGGGTGAATTTCTCCGTCGGGAACTGTGCCGTCAGGTAATCAAAGGGCACGCGGTCGCGCACGTCGGCGGGTTCCAGGCCGTTGATTTTTTCCACGCTCATCAGCGCGAAATACTTCTCGCCTTCTTTCGGGGGGCGCACGGAACCCTTCACCGTATCACCGGTCTTGAGGCCGTAAGATTTCACCTGCGAGGGCGATACGTACACGTCGTCCGGGCTGGTGAGGTAGTTGTAGTCGGCCGAACGCAGAAAGCCGTAACCATCGGGCATCATTTCCACGATACCTTCGCCGGCGACGATGGCATCTAGCTCGACGTTGAAGATCGGGTCGTTGGTCTTCTGGTTGTTGTCGGCGCGGTTGGCTTTAGCGGCCCGCTCGTCAATGGTGCGCTCGCGGCGGTTGCGGCGGTCGTCGTCATTGTTGTTGCGGTTATTGCGGTCGTTACGATCGTTGCGCTGCTCTTTGTTGTTGCGGTCATCGTTACGATTATCATTCCGGCTGTTCCGATCATCCTGTTTCCGGTCCTCCTGGTTACGATTATTGCGGTCGTTCCGCTCGTCGTTCCGGTTGTTGCCGCGGCGGTTTCGATCGTTGTTGTCCTCCTGCTCGTTGCGGTTGTTGGAGCGGCGGTTGTCCTGTTCGTCATTGTTCCGGTTGTTGGAACGCCGATCGTTGTTGTTATCGTCCTGGTTCCGACTATTTCGGTTATTCCGGTCATTCGATTCGTCCTGCTCGTTGCGGCCGCGCCGGTTGCGATCATTATTGTTATCGTCCTTCCGACTGTTCTTGTCGTCTTCGTTGCGGTTGCTGCGGTTATTGGAGCGGCGATCGTTGCTGCTATCGTCCTGGTTACGGTTATTCCGGTTGTTGGAACGACGGTCGTCGCCGGATTCTTCCTGATTGCGGTTACCCCGGTTATTGGAGCGGCGGTCGTTTTGCTGATCGTTGTCCTTGTCTTTACTATCGTCATTGGACTGACCGACAATACGGCGGCCGCGACGGCGGGTTTTGTCGTTTCCGTCCTTGTCCGATGACTTGACGCGGCGCGCGGGCCGTTTGGAGCGGTCCTTGCCACTGTTATCATCCTTATCGTCATCCCGATTCCTGGTGGGGCGGGTGCTGCGCCGCGAGGGAACGCGGTCGGTTTCCGAAACGGTGATGGGTTCACGCTTGTCCTTGCTAACGCCGGCTACGGCCTGCTCGTCGAGGATTCGGTGAATGAGGTCTTGCTTGTTCAGCCTCTTGTAGTTGCTCATGTCCATGTTCTCGGCCAGAGCCTTAAGCTCGGGGACCAGCATGGCGGTCAACTGGGAATAATCGTACATCTTCTGCGCGGGAATAATAAGGGTCTTCGGACACGAACGGTCGGAAGCAATGTGTTTGGATAAGAAGCGGCCCTCCGTCTACCAGGGGCAGGGCAACCGTGAAAAGAAAGGGCTGCACCGTCAAATGGGCGCGCCGGTCGATAAAGTAAAGTTCGGGTGAGTTATCACGTAAGAGCAGCACACAGGACGTATGCCAAAACCCCACCTGGTTAAATAGTAGTAGTTGTCGCGAGCTATCCGGATATCGGGGCAGGACGCCCCGGAAAACATCGGGATATGTAAAGAACGTTCAGGGTAAAGTTACCGTGAGGCTGCGACAAGAAAAGCTCGCTATGGAACTTAGCGGCACAAAAATAGGATTATCCAACGGGATAAACGACCTATTTGCCCGATAAAAACCTCCCGCCCCGGAAAAAGTTCGGCCCACGTAGCGGGGGCGGCCGAAAAAAACGGCATTTTTGCGGCCGTCAATTCCCCACCGCGCTCACTTCCGGGCCGCCAACCCAAAGATTTATGCTCGAACTCATCCTCTTTCGCGATCAACGCGACCACCTCCTCACCGGCTGGAAAAAACGCGGCGATAAATTCGGTGCCGCCCAGATCGACCAGGTCGTCGAACTGGACGACCGCCGCAAGGAACTGCAAACTCAGATCGACGACTTTAACGCCGAGCGCAATCGCCTTTCCGAGCAGGTAGGAGATTTATTCAAACAGGGTAAACGCGATGAAGCAACCCAGTACCGCGACCGTGTGGGCGAGATCAAACAGCAACTGCCTACCCTGCAAGATGAATTATCGGCCGTAGAAGCGGAACTCGAAAATCTTCTCTACACCCTGCCCAATGTCCCTCACCCGAGCGTGCCCGCCGGTGCCTCGGCCGAGGATAACGAGGTCTACCGCGCCTGGGATAAACCGCTGCCCCAGCTACCGGAGGGGGCCAAACCCCACTGGGAACTGGCCGAAACCTACGACCTGTTCAGCCTGGAACTAGGCGTGAAAATATCCGGCGCGGGCTTCCCCGTCATGCGCGGCCCCGGCGCGCGCCTGCAGCGCGGCCTGATCAATTTTTTCCTCGACCGCGCCATTGAAGCCGGTTACGAAGAAATTGCCCCGCCCCTGCTCGTCAATGAGGCTTCGGCTTTCGGCACCGGCCAATTGCCTGACAAGGACGGCCAAATGTACCACGCCACCGTAGACGACCTCTACCTTATCCCCACCGCCGAGGTGCCGATCACCAATATCCTCCGTGATGAAATACTGGAGGAAAGCGATTTTCCCGTAAAAATGTGCGGCTACACGCCCTGCTTCCGCCGCGAGGCCGGCAGCTACGGTGCCCACGTGCGCGGCCTCAATCGCGTCCACCAGTTCGATAAGGTAGAACTGGTACAGGCCGCCCACCCCGATACCAGCTACGACACCCTGAACGAAATGGTGGACCACGTGGCCGCTCTGCTCGACACCCTGGAACTCCCCTACCGCATCCTGCGGCTCTGCGGCGGCGACATGGGTTTCACCTCCGCACTTACCTACGATTTCGAGGTCTGGTCGGCCGCCCAGGAACGCTGGCTGGAAGTGAGTTCGGTCTCCAACTTCGAGACCTTTCAGTCCAACCGCATGAAACTGCGTTACCGGCAGAAGGAAGAAAAACAGACGCGCCTGGCCCACACCCTCAACGGCAGTGCGCTGGCCCTGCCCCGTATCATGGCGGCCCTGCTGGAGAACAACCAGACGCCGGAAGGTATTGTTATCCCAAAGGCCCTGCACAGCTACGTGGGCATGGCTTCGATCTCACCACGTTAACTAATTTCAACAAACACCACGCTTATGTTTTCCGGCGGCTACATGATTTATATCGTCATCACCCTTGCCTTCAGCGGCATCGGCATGGTTGTCAGTAATCGGCTCAAGAGCAAGTTTCGGCACTACTCCCAGGTACCGATGAGCAACGGCAAGAGCGGCGAGGAGATCGCGCTGGAAATGCTGCGCCATTTTAACATCAGCGATGTAAAAGTGACCCAGGGTCAGGGTTTTCTTACCGACCACTACAACCCGCTCTCCAAGACCGTTAGCCTTAGTCCCGAGGTATTTCAGGGGCGTAGCGTGGCCGCCGCCGCCGTGGCCGCCCACGAGTGCGGGCACGCCGTGCAGCACGCCAACGCCTACGTATGGCTCAAGGTCCGCTCGGCCATCGTGCCGGTGGTGCAGGTGGCCAGCAAGGCCCAGAGTATCCTGCTCATGTTTGCCCTGGGTGCGCTGGGTGCCGGTTTCGGGCAGACGATCCTGCTCATCACCATCCTGGTATTTGCCGTTACCACGGCTTTTAGCCTCATTACGCTGCCCGTCGAATTCGACGCCTCCAACCGCGCCCTGGCCTGGCTCAACACCAGCCGCTACGCCGCCGGCCGCGAGTACGACGGCGCCAAAGACGCCCTCTGGTGGGCCGCCATGACCTACGTGGTTTCCGCGCTTGTCCAGTCTGGCCATCCTCATCTTTTTGGTTATGCGCTACCTGGGCGCACGCGATTAAAAATATCTCCTGGAACTACCTACCCCTCCCCTCATTCCTTGTCCCCGCGTGAGGGATGGGAGGTGTTGTTTGAACGCAATGTAGCCACGCAAAATCTTGCGTGGTGAAATGGAGAGAGTGCCGGACAGCCCGACCCGGCCGGCAGGCCGGGGCACGCCCACCCGCACCGCAGGCATCATTTCCCGCCCGACCGACGTTTGTACCGGGTAATTTTAATTATTTTGCGCCCTCAATTTCGCAACCCGAACTATTATGGAAGAGCTGGAAGATACCATTAACATGAGCAAGGAGCTGATGGACGAAAGCATCAGTCACCTGGAAAAAGAACTGATGAAAGTCCGTACCGGCAAGGCGTCGCCCGCCATGGTGAGCGGCCTGATGGTGGAGTACTACGGCTCGCCCACGCCGCTGGCGCAGGTGGCCAACGTGGGCACGCAGGATGCGCGCACCATTACCATTCAGCCGTGGGAGAAAACGATGCTGGCCCCCATCGAGCGGTCCATCTTTCAGGCCAACCTAGGCCTGACCCCGCAAAACGACGGCGAACTGATCCGCATCAACGTGCCGCCCTTGACCGAGGACCGGCGCCGCGAGATGACCAAAATGGTGCGTGCCGCCGGCGAGGAATCCAAAATCGGTATCCGCAACGCCCGCCGCGATGCGATGGAGGCCATCAAAAAAGCCGTGAAGGACGGCCTGCCCGAGGACGCCGGCAAACGCCGCGAAGACGAGGTGCAGGGCCTGACCGACAGCCACGTGAAAAAAGTAGAGGGCATTGTGGAAGACAAGGAAAAAGAGGTGATGACCATCTGACCGTGCTTTTGGGCGTGTCCCCGGCCAAGGGCCGGGGTCGGGCTATCCGGCACTCTCTCCGCAAAGGGGCGTTTCGCAAGCTTGCGAAACGCCCCTTTGCTACGTTCAGACAACGCCTCCTATCCCTCACGCGGGGGCGCAATGATTGAATTAGTGAAGGACTGAAGGACTGAATATAACCCCCGGATGTCGACATCTTCGTCGGCCATACCTGGGTTTTGACCGGTTGTAAGTACCCATACGATACGGGCAAATTATTCCTCATGTGAATACCGAGGTTTGAGTCTTCCGGTGAAATTACTTCCGCGACCTGGGGATCGCGATCATTTTACACCTTCTCGATCACGATGGCCGAGGCACCGCCGCCGCCGTTGCAGAGTGTGGCCAGACCGTACTTGCCATCCCGCTGATGCAGTACGTTGTTGAGCGTGACGATGATACGGGCACCCGAGGCACCGAGGGGGTGGCCCAGCGAGACGCCGCCGCCGAAAACATTCATCTTATCGTGGTCCACGTCCAAGTCGTGTGCGAAGGCCATGGGTACCACGGCGAAAGCTTCGTTCACTTCCAGGCTGTCCATGTCGCTCATTTGCAGGCCGGCACGCTTCAGGGCCAGGGGGGCGGCCAGGGTGGGGGCGGTGGTGAACCACTCGGGTGCGTGGGCCGCGTCGGCGAAAGAGACGATGCGCGCCTGGGCCGTCAGGCCCAGTTCCTTTAGTTTGGCCTCGCTGACCAGCACCAGCGCGGCGGCACCATCATTGATGGTACTGGCATTGGCGGCGGTGACGGTACCGTTCTCGCGGTCGAAAGCGGGACGCAGGCTGGGAATTTTGTCAAATTTGACGGCTTTGTACTCCTCGTCTTCCGTTACCATCACGGGTTCACCGCGCCGCTGGGGTACGGGCACGGGCACGATCTCTTCCTTGAAGGCACCCGATTCGGTGGCCTCGGCACTGCGCTGGTAAGAGCGGATGGCGTAAGCGTCCTGCTCCTCGCGGGTGATCTGATACTTGGCGGCCGTGGCATCGGCACAGAAGCCCATGGCGCGTTGGTCGTAGGCGTCGGTGAGACCGTCTTTGGACAGGCCGTCCACCAGTTTGCGGTCGCCGTACTTGGCACCCCAGCGGGCGTCGGGCACGTAGTAGGGGATGTTGGACATGCTCTCCATGCCGCCGGCTACCACCACGTCGTTCTGGCCCAGCATAATGGATTGGGCACCCATCATCACGGATTTCATGCCGCTGGAGCACACCTTATTAATGGTGGTGCAGGGCACGTTCTGGCCGATGCCCGCCCCCAGCGCGGCCTGCCGTGCGGGTGCCTGGCCCAGGTTGGCGGAAACGACGTTGCCCATATACACCTCGTTCACCTCGGCGGCATCCACGCCCGCTTTCTCCAGAGCGCCCTTGATGGCAATACTCCCCAGTTGGATAGCGGATAGTGAGGCGAGTGCCCCACCGAACCGCCCGATGGGCGTGCGGACGGCGGCAACGATGTAGACGTTCTGAATGGTGGTGGTGGTTGGCATGATAAACGTGGTTAGGAGGGCAAAAAATACCTGCTTAGTACAAGCCGGGGGCGGTGGTGGTTTGGGCAGGGCGAAAATATATCGAGAAACTACCCCCGGCCATGCCGCCCCAGTGCCGAGAAACTCGCAGGGGGAACAAGTTAGCCGTATGGTAAAATCATTACCTTTGCGGCCTTAATTTAAGCACATTATGAAAGTTTCCCTCGACTGGCTCAACCAATACATCATTACCGACCTGACGCCGGAGGCCATCGGCGACATCCTGACGGGTACCGGATTGGAAGTGGAAGGGCTGGAAGAAGTGGAGAGCATCCCCGGCGGCCTGCGTGGTCTGGTAGTGGGCCACGTGCTGACCTGCGGCAGGCACCCCAACGCCGATAAACTATCGCTGACCACCGTAGACGTGGGGGGTGGGGAACCGGTGCAGATCGTATGCGGTGCCCCTAATGTAGCCCAGGGGCAAAAAGTGATCGTCGCCACCGTAGGCACGAAGCTTCACCCGAGTGAAGGAGAATCGTTTACCATCAAAAAAGGTAAAATTCGCGGGGAGACGAGCGAGGGTATGATCTGTGCCCTGGACGAGATCGGCCTCGGCTCCGACCATGCGGGCATTATCGTTTTGCCGGCCGAGACGGTCACCGGTACCCCGGCCGCCGAGGTGTATAACCTGAGCAGCGACTACGTGTATGAAATCGGCCTGACCCCCAACCGGTCGGACGGTACCAACCACCTCGGGGTGGCCTTCGACCTGGCGGCCGCGCTGCGCATTAACCACGGCGGCGACGGCCGGGTGACCCGCCCCGATCTGACGGCCTTTGTCCCCGGCACCGAAGCCCCGCTACCCGTGGAAGTTCGCATCCCGGAGGCCGCCCCCCGCTACGCCGGACTGACCGTCACCGATTTGAAGATCGCAGACTCACCCGAGTGGATGCAGCGCCGCCTGCGGGCCGTGGGCGTAAGGCCGATCAACAATGTGGTGGACATCACTAATTATGTGCTACACGAACTGGGTCAGCCGCTTCATGCTTTCGATCTGGATAAAGTGGCGGGCAAAAAAATCGTCGTGCAGACCCTGCCGGAAGGAACCCCCTTCCCGGCCCTGGACGAAACGGAATACCGACTCCGCGACGGCGACCTGATGATTTGCGACGGCGAGGGGAAGCCCATGTGTATTGCCGGGGTTTTCGGCGGAGCGGATAGTGGAGTGACCGACGAGACCACGACTATTTTCCTGGAATCGGCCCACTTCGATGCGGGCTACGTCCGCCGCGCCAGCATGGGCCACAACCTGCGCACCGATGCGGCCAAGGTATTCGAGAAGGGCAGCGACCCCAATATCGTGGTGGATGCCCTGAAGCGGGCCGCTATCCTGCTGACCGAACTGGCCGGCGGCCGGGTAGCGAGCCGGGTAATGGACCTGTATCCCACGCCCATCGAGCGCAAGCGCATCCCCGTCCGCTACGCCCGCGTGAACGGATTGATTGGAACGGAAATCACTAAGGAAGAGGTCTACGGTATTCTGGAGGCGATGGATATGGAAATTTCCGAGGATGATGGAACTACCTTTACCGTGGCCGTGCCGACCAATAAGAGCGACGTGCTGCGCGAGGTGGACGTGATCGAGGAAATTCTGCGGATCTACGGCTTCAATAACGTGCCGCTAAAGGGTACCATGACCAGCGCGGTAACTACCCGCAAGGATATGGACCCCGGCGTGCTGCGCGAGACGGTAAGCAACCTGCTGTCCGCCCGGGGCTGCTACGAGATGATGGCCCTGAGCCTGTCGGAAAGCCGCCACTACCGCACCGAGGCCACAGTGGAAGGGGAGCGCGTGGCCGACCTGGTCTACATTAATAATACCAGCAACGTCCACCTGGATATTATGCGCCCGGCCATGCTGACCAGCGGCCTGGAGGCGATCCGGCACAATCAGAACCGCCGTCAGGCCGATCTGCGGCTGTTTGAGTTCGGCCGGACCTACGGTTTGCAGGCAGATAACTACCGCGAGGAAGGTCACCTGGCCCTTTACCTCACCGGCCGCCGCACCCCCGCCGGCTGGCTGTCTAATGATAAAGACCGCGCCGAAGTAGATTTCTACGAACTGAAAGCTTACGTACACCTGGTGCTGGAGCGGCTGGGCGTAGACGGCTACCGCGTGGCGGAGCCGGAGGGTGGAGACCTGGCCTTCGGTCTGCGCTACCACAAGGGGCCGATGGTACTGGTCGATTTCGGCCGCGTGAAGAACGAGTTACAGCAAAAATTCGGCGTGAAGAACCCGGTTTTTCATGCTGATTTCCACTGGGATAACCTGCTCAAAGTGATGCCCCGCAAGCGCGTGCAGACCACCGAACCGAGTAAGTACCCAGTCGTAAACCGCGACCTCGCATTGGTGCTTGACCGCGCCATTACTTTCGGCGACCTGGAGCAAGCCGCCCGCCGGGCCGAGAAAAAACTGCTAACGGATGTGCAACTGTTCGATGTTTACGAAAACGAAGAACAACTGGGAGCGGATAAAAAGTCTTACGCTCTTTCCTTCACCTTCGAGCAGCCGGACAAGACACTGACCAGTAAGGAAGTGGACAAAGCAGTAAGCCGCCTGCGGGGGGCATTTGAAAAGTTGGGCGCGGTGGTGCGGGAGTAGGGTAGCGGGTAATAATAGTAGCGGGTAATATTGGTAGCGGGTAGCGAGTAGGAGCGTTAGGCCGGCTCACACCCCCGATTCGTCATGGTATTACCTTCTTTACTCCTCCACGGTCCACCTGCCGCGCTCGGTATCTTCGGTGCGGAGGGGAAGGAGGCGTTGCAGGAAATCCTCGCGGGGGATGGGGCGGCCGCCGAGGCTGGACAAGTGTCCGGTTTCCTGTTGGCAGTCGATGAAACGGTAGCCGCGACTTTGGAGGCGGCGGACCAGGCTGATGAAGCCGAATTTGCTGGCATTAGAGACGTGGGCGAACATACTTTCGCCGAAGAATACACGGCCGATGGCGATGCCGTACAGGCCGCCCACCAATTCGCCGGATTCCGGGTCCCGGACCTCCACGGAATGGGCGAAGCCCATTTCGTGGAGGCGGACGTAGGATTCCAGCATCTCGTCGGTGATCCAGGTGCCGCCCTGGCCTTCGCGGTAGACTTCGCCGCAGTTCTCCATTACCTCCCGGAAAGCGGTATCGTAGCTGAGGAGTAGTTTGGGGCGGTTGAAGTAGGGGCGCATGCTTTTGCTGACGCGCAGTTCGTCGGGAAAAAGGACGAAGCGCGGATCGGGCGACCACCACAGGATGGGTTGGGGGTCGCTGTACCAGGGGAAAATACCTTTGGCGTAGGCCGTTAGGAGCCGCTCGGGCCGCAGGTCTCCGCCGACGGCGATGATACCTTCCTCCTCGGCCAAGCGGGGGTCGGGGAAATCGAGGTTATCGGGGTGGAGGCGGAAGATGGGCACGGGGGGCGGGCAGATAAGGATTGAAGGATGGAGGGAGTGAAGGATTGAAGGCGGAGGGAATGAAGGATGGAGGGAGTGAAGGAATGAAGGCGGAGGGATTAGCTGCGCTACTTCTCTCGATCATAAATGATCTTTCGAGGTGAAGGTGGAGGGACTGAAGAATTAGCTGCGCTGCTTCTCTCGATCATAAATGATCTTTCGAGGTGAAGGATGGAGGGATTGAAGGATGGAGGGATTAGCTGCGCTGCTTCTCTCGATCATAGATGATCTTTCGAGGTGAAGGTGGAGGTTATCCTGTTAATTATAGTAAAACGACCCAGGACTTGTGAAAAGTGAAAGAGCGGGCGGGCAGTTGTAGAGGGGGAGTAACTGTAAAGAGTAGTAATCTCCCCCCTTGGGGGGGCCGGGGGGCAAACAAGGAATGAAGGCGGAGGGTATCCCTGTTGATTAGTCAATCCTTCACTCCTTCAATCCTTGTAACGCGTGAGGTGACCGGAAGGGCCGCCCGGCAGGGCGGAGACGCGTAGCGGCCGAGCAGACCTGCGAGCCTGGAGGGGACCGGCGCGGCCGGAAGGCCGGGACACGCCCGAAAACCATACACCGTGACAAGGCCTGGATCAAACCAGATTTAAATACCATCTTGCCGGTCCAGGTCAACCTCTTCCATGCCGTCGTATTCCCGGTAGGAAAGGGCGAGGAGGCCGAGGAAGGTGAGCAGGCCGTTGAAGGCGAGGATGAGGAACCCGAACTCGAAGCCGAAGAGGAGTTGCCTGGAAAAATAGTCGACCAGGAAAGAGATGATGGGAGAAAGCAAGCAGACCAGGGCTACGGCGGGCAATTGAAGCTTGCCGAGAGGAATCCACTCCCGCACGCGGAGGTCGGTGAAGAGGCCGAAGGCAAATAGGCCGAGTAGGGGGCCGTAGGTATAGCCCGCTGCCTTGAAGAGCAGGATGATGACCGACTCGTCGGTGAGGTAGCGGAAGGCGAGGATGACCACCAGCAGCACCAGCGAGAACCCGATATGCACCCACAAGCGGATGCGTCGCCGCTCGGTTTCGTCCCGGTTGTCGCGGCCGAAATCGAGGAAATCCACACAAAAAGAGGTGGTGAGGGCCGTGAGCGCGGAATCGGCACTGGAGTAGGCCGCCGCGATGAGTCCGACGATGAAGATGATGCCCGTGGCCGGCGACAGGTACTGGAGCGCGACGGTGGGATAAAGTTGATCGGCGGAGGCGGGAATGGGCAGGCCGACGTTGCTGGCGTAAATGTAGAGCAGGGCACCGAGGGCGATGAAGAGCGCGTTGGCGAAAACGAGCACGATGCTGAATGTGGCCATATTTTTCTGCGCGTCGCCGATGGTGGCCATGCTGAGGTTTTTCTGCATCATGTCCTGATCGAGGCCGGTCATGACGATAGTGATGAGGGCACCGCTGAAAAACTGCTTGAAGAAGTTGTTGGGGTCGGTCCACCCGCCCTCAAAAAAGAAAACCTGACTGTAATCGCTCTTCTGAATCAGGTCGATCAGCCCGCCGACACCGACATCCAGGGCACTGCCGATGGAATAAACCGTGAAGGCAACCGCCAGTACCATGCAAACGGTCTGGATGGTGTCGGTGTAGATGATGGTTTTGATGCCGCCCCGAAAGGTATAGAGCCAGATGAGTACCACGGTGATGAGAACCGTGAGCCAGAATGGCACACCGTAGGCGTCGGCCACGAACCGCTGCAGCACGATGGCTACTAAAAACATACGGAAAGAGGCACCGATGACCCGCGAAAGCATGAAGTAGAACGCGCCCGTGCGATAGCTGAGGCGGCCCAGCCGCTCCTCGAGAAACTGGTATATGGAGGTGAGGCCGAGCCGGTAGTAGAGCGGCAGCAGCAC
Organism: Lewinellaceae bacterium; assembly: GCA_963710215.1. Classification (GTDB taxonomy): domain Bacteria; phylum Bacteroidota; class Bacteroidia; order Chitinophagales; family Saprospiraceae; genus Neolewinella. The sequence goes on from CAVPZP010000069.1 coordinate 84,531, forward strand.
GGTGGCGATAAATAGGTAGCCCAGCAAATAGCCGAAAACCACCTGCATATAGGAGAACGCCTGGTTGAGTCCGCCCGCCCCCACCGTGCCGGGGATGCTAATGAAAGTAACGCCGGAGAGCGTGGACCCGATCATGCCCAGGGCCACCAGCGGCCAGGGCGACTGCTTGTTGCCGAGAAAAAATTCGGCACTATCCGCCTTCTTGCTGGTGAGGAAAGATACCCCGACCAGCATGGCGAAATAGGCCGCGATGACCGAGAGGATAAGAAGTGGACTGAGCTGACCGATCATGGATAGTGGTGACCTAACAACTGGTGCACATGGCACCAACCGTTACGGCCAAAGATAGCAGCTTTGGGCAAACTCACCTATTTACACCGATTTCAGGCCAGTAACGGAGCCAATTGGGCCTTCATGGCGGGCAGGCTCTGCGCGCCCTGGGCACGCCACTTGAGGTCGCCGTTCTGGAAGATCATCACGGTGGGGATGCTACGCACCTGTAGCTTGCCGGCGATTTCAGGGTTGTTATCCACGTTAATCTTGACCACGCGGGCCGTTTCGCCCAGCTCGTGCTTCAGGTTGTCGAGTACGGGGGCGAATGCCTTGCAGGGGCCGCACCAGTCGGCATAAAAGTCGATGAGTACGGGGGTGTCGCTGTTGATAAGGTCCTGGAAGGACAGCGTTTTCTTGTCGGCCATGAGGCTGGTTGTTTACCAGGGAAACGGATAGCAGGGGGCCGGGGTTCTGTCCCGAGACGGCAGGATGACTACAGCGACTTTAGCGGATGATGTTATTCAGCACGCCCCAAATGTCATTCAGGAAGGTGAGCGGCACCGGCGATTCGTCCGGGTCGTCGCCCATGCGGACCAGTACCATGTTTTTAGACGGGATAACGCACACGTATTGGCTATTTCTGCCCAGACCGCAGATCATATCGGCGGGGGCGTTGGGGATTATATTATCGTTGAAAGACAGCGTGGTTCCCGGCAGACGAAAGGATTCCTTGCCATTGAGCCACCACAGGTAGCCGTAGCTGGGATTGAGTTGCTGCGAAGTGGTGGTAGAAGCCCGTAAGAAATCGGGGTTCAAAACAGGCGTATTTTGCCACCGGCCGTCATTGAGAACCAGCAGCCCGAAGCGGGCCATGGAACGCGGCGAACTGAAGTACATATTGCTCCCATCCACATCTTCCCACGAACCGGTGATGCCGATGGGTGCGGCGATCTTGCGGTCGAAATAATCGTCAAAGGTCTCTCCGGTAGCTCCGGCGACCACGTCTTTTAATAGAGAGTAAGGGGCGTTATAATAGTACCAGAGCGTACCGGGTTCGGCCAGATAATCCAGGTCTGCGGCTGCGGTGCTGTTCTGATCCGCTACGCGGTAATCCAGTCCGGTGGTCATGGTGAGGTGGTGGCGGACGGTGATGGCGTTTTCCCGCTCGGGCGTCATGCCGGACCAGCCGGCACCGAGGTAGGTACTGCTGGGTGCGTTGATGTCGAGCAGCCCGTCGGCCTGGGCTTCACCCACGGCCGCCGCCGTGAGGGTTTTACTTGCCGAGGCCCAGTACCAGCGTGAGTCGCGGTTGAAGGGTTGATTGAACACCAACCCATTACCGGCATAGTGTTCCAAAGCAATCTTGCCGTCTTGCAGCAATAGAAACCCCCGTGTGCCGCCTTGGTCCAGCAAGGAAATCAGGGCCGGAATTTGGGTGGTGTCCCAATTTAGTTCCGCCGGGCCGGCGGTCTCCCAGGAAGCGGAGCTGATGGGCGGGAAGTATAGTTCAAGCTGTTCGGGTTCCTGACCGGGCTGCATTTCGTCGTCGGATGAAGGACAGTGGGCAAAAAAGAGTAATCCGACGAGGGCGAGGAGGAGGTGACGCATGGCGGGAGAGGATTATGTGATAACTGACCATTAGACCTGAATGGCAAGCTGAAGTTTAATCCAGTACCCTCGTTACCCCTCGGCGCGCCGCAGGTAATCGGCCACGATATCGCCCATCAGGTCTTTGAGGAAAACATTCTTTTCCTTGGCCAATTCCTTGAGTTCCTGTAAGTGGTCGGGTTGGAAAACCAGCGTCACGCGGCGCATCTTTTGGTCGGAGGCACGAGCGGGGCCTTCGTCGGCATCCGTTTTTTCCACCGTCGAGCGGATCAGCAGATCCAGACCGGTCTTGCGGCGGCGGCGCGGCATGGGCCGGGCCTGAAAAGAAGGCTTGGTGGGACCGGTACTGAGACCCTGCTCCTCAAAACTCTCGGAGAGGAAGGCGTCCAGGTCCTGCGTGAAGCCCTTGCCGCTCAGTTTGCGGTCGGTTTGCTCGTCGGCAACCGGGATATCGATGGTAAGGCTAAAATCTTTTTGGTCCGGTTTACGCTCGGCCGGTTTGGGCTCGGCAGTAGTTTTTTCCTTACGTGTCGGACGTGGGGCGGGCCGCTCCTCGGGTGTTTCGTCGAAGAGGTAGGATAGTTCGGACTTGAATCTCTTTTTGGCCATAACGGACGGGAAAAAACGGTGCCGGGCAGGGCGGCCCGGGGCAATTAAAACTGGTCGGGGGTGGTGGAAGTTTCGCGCGGCCGCGTGTGGATGGGGCTGGCCGTCCGCTCAATTACCTCGCGGCAAATATTGAGGTAATCTTCCGCGCCGTTGCTGGACGGGCTGTAGGCAAAAATATCCTGCCGCGCGGCGGGAGATTCGGCCAGGGCCACGTTGTCGCGGATGTAGGTCTCGAACAGCAACGGCCCGAAATACTTCTGGATGGTAGCCACCACGTCGCGGTTCAGCACTTTGCGGTGGTCGTACATCGTGGCCATCACGCCGCCGATGTGCAATTCCTTATTCAGGCGCAGTTTTACCTTTTGAATCACCTGCTTGATCTTGGCCAGCCCCTGCATGGCCAAAAACTCGGTCTGCAGTGGAATGATGATCTGCCGCGAACTGGTCAGTGCGTTCAGCGTGAGCAGACCCAGCGAGGGCGGGCAGTCGATGATGATGAAATCGTACCGGTCATCCACCCCCGCAAACAACTCGCGGAGGATGAACTCACGGCCCGCCTCATTCACCAGTTCCATCTCGGCACTCGACAGGTCCAGCGAGGAGGTAACGATGTCCAAACCCGGCTTTACGTTGGTAGGGGTCAGGTCGGACTCGCCCATCATACTCTCGTAGATGGTCACCGGCTGGCGGGGCACGCCCAGGGCCAGACTCAGGTTGGCCTGGGGGTCCAGGTCGATGAGCAGCACGCGCTTGCCTAGTTCCGCCAGTCCGGCACCGATGTTCATCACGCTGGTCGTTTTACCGACCCCGCCCTTATGATTCAGCAGACTAATAACTTCCGCCATGGGAATATTTTGCAAATTTCCGGCTCCGGTCAGCCGGAGCGTAAAAATGTAAAGTACGGCTATTTCCGGCGGATAACCGGCTTTCCCGGACATAGATTTTGCGTCGCCGCTGCTATCTGGCTGTCACTTAGGCCAAACAACGTACACCCGCCGCCCAACCAAATTACCCAAAACGCGCCAGCAGTTCGTTCGCCTGCCGCGCATAGGGGTGCCCGGCCTCGTTGCTCATTCTGATCAGGCGGGCCTTGCCCTCCCGCCCCCGGTCGGCGGCCAGATAGGCCAGGGCCAGGTACCAATCGGCGGCGGGGTAAAACGATTCGCCGGGGGCCACCTGCTCCAGCCACTCGGCGGCGCGTTGCGGCTGGTCCATCCCCAGGGCGCACACCCCCAGGTAAAAATGCACGGACGGATAAGTGCCGGCCAGGGGCAGCAGGTTATCGTAGGCTTGCGCGTAATCGTTAAAACGGTAGGGTTGGAATAGTTCTGCCAGCCGCTCGTCCCCCCGCGCTTCGGCACTGGTGGTCAGCACATCCGGATAGGGTTGAAAATAAGCCAGGGCCAGGCGTTCTGATTCCGACGGACCGAAGTAGGTCAGGCCCACATACCCAATGCCCAGCAGTAGCACGCCCCCGATCACGTAGGTCCAGAAGTTAGACCCCGCCGGCTCCACCACCGGTTCGGGGGGCGGGGCCTGGCGGGTTTCCTGCTCGGCCAACGTACGGAGCACGTCCTCCCGCCCGGGTTGGCGCAGGGCCTCCCGCCACATCGCCAGCCGCTCCAGTGCGGTAGCAAAGGCTGTGTCTTGGGCGGCCAGATTGTCCACCTGCCACCGTTCTTCCGCCGTCGTTTCCCCGCGCAAGTGGCGATCAATCAGGTTCTCCCGGTCACTTCCCGGAAAAGTATCGTGGGCAAACAGCCCGCTGTTTGCCCACCGTTCGCGCACCATCAGCAGGCACTGCTGCCGCTTTTCGGTCAGTTCGGCCGTGCCGCCGGCCACGGGCAGCACCTCGCTCAGACGCGCGTCGCTCAGGTGATGGTAGTAGGCCAGCAGCAGCAAATTTCGGCAACTCTCCCCCAGCTCACCAAATTGCTTTAGCATCGCTTTTTGCAGGTCGCCCAATTCCAGTTTTTGCAGGGTTTCTGCCGCTTCGGCACCCGGCACGGGCACGGCCGCCGGTGCGGCTCCGCTGCGGGTCAGTTCCTCCGTCGCCGCCCGTTCGATCAGCGGCCGCGCCGGGCCCCGGTAAGGGTCATCCGGCCGGATGGTCGCTTCGTACCACGCCAGCACGGCCCGCTGATAGGCAGCCAGTTTCACGTCCAGATGGGTAGGATAGGCAGCCGCCCACTCCAGGTAGTCGGCGCGTTCGGCCTGATAAACACGGCGCAGTTCGGCCAGGTAAATTCCGGATTCGGTCACGGGTCGGGGTTCGTCTTGGTAAAGGCGGGCAAGGTAATACGGTAGGAGCAGCTTTTTTAGAGCGTAAGCGTAATACCTAACAGAGCAAACACATTTCGCTTGAGCAACCCGTTGTTGGAGAGGTTATTACTGGTTCCGAACTGAAATTTGGCGCGAACCACGTCATTCCCCAGTTCGGTGGTAACGATCGGCTCCACGATATAGGAAGTGCCCAGTTGCCGTAGTTCGCTCACCTGATCCTCGTTGTCATAGATTAGATCGCCGGAAACATTGCGGTAATTAAGGCCGAAGGCACGCAGGGCTATACCGATAACAAAACCTTCTTCCCGGTAACCAAAGCCTGACTGGATACCCAGGCGGTAAAAATCACCCATAAGATCGCCTCCGGCCGGCCGGCCGAACAGCAAATTGCCGTCTCTTTCCGCAAAGTTATTTTCAATATTCCCGATGGCGGCTACCGCAAAGTGTTCCATGACAAATTTGCCCCGGTTTTCGGGAATGACACGGAAGTACCCTACCCCGGCTTCCAAAGTTCGCCCCCAGCGCCGGTCACGGGCGTTATTGTTGGTAACCGAAACGTAGTCTCCGCTTGCCATAACGGCCACATGATTCGTAACTGCGTAGGAAGCCTGTAAATTCAATTGCCCTGTGCCAAACTCAACTCCCGATTTAAATTCTCCTTTCTCCACCAACAGGGGCACGTTGGGAGAACTGGGATAATGATAGCGCGGACTACAACCGCACAACAACAACGTAAACAGGAAAAGCGAAAAAAGTAGCGGTTTCATGGCGGGCATACGTTAAAGGGTGAACGCACGCCACAAGATAGCAAAACAACCAGTACCCATACAATTCACCCCTCGCCGTCCCACTTCTCCACCAGATACTTCCAGTACCGTTTGGGCACGTGTTGCAAATGCAGCTTCAGGTTGCGCCGCTCGGGTATATCCGTCGCCCGAAAGTAGGTTTGCCACAGCGTCTGGTAGTCCGTCTCCCGGTTCGCCAGCAGATCGGTGCTCAGTTGGCGCAGGTGGCTGTGCCGGTCGGAAGACAGGGTGATGAACGCGGCCTCCTCCCGGTCCCAGTGCAGGCCGTAGTGGCGGCGGGTATCGTAGATCAGCCAATCCTGCGCGGGGTAGCGGGCTACAAAGTGCGGTTGCAGTAGCGGCAGCACATTAAAGTCCGGCTCGACCAGGGCGGTATACAATCCGTCCGGTGTCTCCTGAAACCGCACAAAGGCGTGCATCCGGTGTATCTCGCGGCCCATCTGCTGGTTCAGCCGCTTCAGCAGCAGCATCCGGTCATCGGTGATGTCGTCGGCCACGCCCGCCCCGGCGGCCACGGTGCGGCGCACCAGGTGCAAGATCAACTCCTCGCGGCGGGCGTCCTCACTCAAAAAACAGCGGTAACACAACTGCGCGGCTTCCTTGTCCCGCTTATCCAGGCCCACGCGCACGCGCTTGGCCGCCGCCGGGTCGGTGGTCACCACCACCGGCGTGGCAAATAGCTCTTCGGCATAGTCCGCCTCGGCACGGATTATCGTCTCCGGGCCGGCCTTCAGCCGAAAGCACTCGAAAACGGCGGTCAGCAGACCGGCATAGGTATTGTCGTAGATCAGCGTCAAAACAACTGCAACTGATTCGCCCCCTTCGGCTTCGCCTCGTGCAAGATCTGCTGCCGCAGGTTGGTCGGTTCCCAGCTCAACTGGTGAAAATCCCGGTCGGCGGTCTGCACGAAGTACTTGGCGCGCTTCCACACGATCCCGATCTTCTGCAGGTGCTCGCGGCGCAGGCTGCCGAAACGGCGCGCCCGCAGGATGCGGTTCACGCCCTTCACGCCCACTCCCGGTATGCGCAGCAGCACCTCGCGCGGGGCGGTGTTCACGTCCACCGGAAACTGGTCGGGGTGGCGCAGCGCGTAGGCCAGTTTGGGGTCCACCTCGGTATCCAGATTGGGGTTGGCGGCGTCCACTATTTCCTCGCGCGTAAAACCGTAAAACCGCAGCAACCAGTCGGCCTGGTACAGGCGGTGCTCGCGCTCCACGGGGGGCGCGGTCAGGGCGGGCAGGCGCTCGTCCGTACTGATCGGCACGTAGCCGCTGTAGTACACCCGCTTCAGGTTTTGCTCCTTATACAGGCTCTCCGACAGGCTCAGAATATCCAGGTCCGATTCCGGGCTGGCCCCAATCACCACCTGCGTCGACTGCCCGGCGGGGGCAAACTTAGGGGTCGAAACCACGCTCTTTTTCTCCTCCTTATAGCCCACGATCGCCTCGCTCAGGTAATTCATCGGCTGGTACACCTCGGCATAACTCTTCTCGGGGGCCACTTTTTTCAGGCTCGCCTCACTGGGCATCTCCAGGTTCACGCTCAGCCGGTCGGCATACAGGCCCGCCTCGTGCACCAGCTCGTCACTGGCGCCGGGAATGGTCTTCAGGTGGATGTAGCCGTTAAATTTGTGCTCCAGCCGCAGCGTCTTAGCTATTCGCACCAGCCGCTCCATCGTATAGTCGGCACTCTTGAAAATCCCGCTGCTCAAAAACAGCCCCTCGATGTAGTTGCGGCGGTAAAAACTGATGGTCAGATCCACCACCTCCTCCACCGTAAAAGCGGCCCGCTTCACGTCATTTGAACTCCGGCTCACGCAGTAAGCGCAGTCAAAAATACAGTAATTCGTCAGCAAAATCTTCAGCAAACTCACGCACCGCCCATCCTGCGTATACGTATGGCAAATGCCCATGCCCGTGCTATTCCCCAGCCCGTGCTTGGTATTCTTGCGGTCACTCCCGCTACTCGAGCAAGACACATCGTACTTCGCCGCATCGGCCAGTATCGTCAATTTCTCCTGTATCCGCTGATTCAGCATGGTCGGGTGGTTATTGGGTGCAAGCTACGGAATCGCAGCCACAAAGGAACAATAACGTTTAAACGGTCGAATTGATCTATTTTTTGGAGGAAACTTACGCCGATCGGGTCATTTTTTCGGGGCCATCCCTCCGCCTGTCGGCGGCGGGTCGCTGTGCTGCGCGGCTCGCTGTTCGCTCGGCCCCTCCGGCTACGCCTCCGGGTCTCCTCCTCCGTCGGCCCGCTGCGCAGCGCTTGTCCGGTTACAGGTAAATAGACAGTCAAACAGCCGGCGGATTCTTACCTGCGGCAACAATGCAACGGTTCGCACGGCGGGACTGGCAACCACCGGCAACTCATAAATAATCTCACAAACCTGCACCATAAAAACAGCGCAGCCCCGGTCACCCCGAAACTGCGCTATTTTACCAAAACCCACTTGGTGTGCATCAGCGCACCACCACTGTCTCAAACGTCCCCTCCGTAAACCGCACCGTATCCGGTGCAGCGGTAGAACAAATCGACTCACGGTCTACCAACTTCAAAAATTCCAGCGTAAACGTTCCGCTTATCCTTTTGGAGATGGTATCGAATTCCAGCACATCAAAGCGATTGGGGAAATTGTCGTTCAATATGAAAAGATCGCACACCGCGTCGCCATCGCCCACCAGAGTACTATAAAGCACGATGGCTTCATTTCGGTCAAATTGCTCACTCAGAGGAAAATATTCAGTTATTCCGGGTTGAATACCCCAGAGCGAGAGAGACTGGCGGCGAACCCCCTCAGCGTTTCGAACATAGGTTTCAATGCCATAACGATCAAAATTATCTGAATAGGCCGCATGGTTGTCCGCTTGCCAGGGTTCGCCATTGAGCAAAGCCTTAGTAGTTCCTGACCTGATCCATAATGGCTCATCCTTCTGGCAGGATGTTCCACCGATCAAGACCATAAGCATGAATGCGTAAAGTGATGAATTTCTCATGGGTGCTATTTTAAGATGATTACCTTGCGTAAGATTTTGGCTTTCGGGTATCAAGCCAATTTACGGCCAATTTCCTACTCCTCACGAACTATATTTGAGATATTGTTGCAAGTAAAATAAAGTTATAGTGTTGATTAACAGGCAATTGCACTGCCTATTGTAGCAAAGTTGTTTTTAATGAATAATTTTTTCTTTCCAACTCTTAGTTTATCATGAGCAGCCTTTGACCGAAACTGCCAAAGAGACTCCAAAAATTCTCGCACTACCCATCACATTTCCTTCCCCGCACCGTCCAGCACCGCCAGATCCATCAGGCAGCTTTAGCAGAAGTTGCAAATGACCCGCCCTGCCCACGCAGGGATGGTCCCTAATGAGCCAACCTGTAAGTATCGTTATTTAAGAGCGTGTCTAAAATTTTTAAGAACTGAGGATCAATGATTCGCTTCGCGGCTACTTTGTGGTTAAGGTTCTGGCTAGATAAAAAATTCGCTTCGCGGCTACTTCGTGGTGCGCGCATAGCGGGTTACGTAAGTCAGTTATTATGACGCCAGGTTCTTAAATGATTGGTTATCAGGAAGTAAAAATTTAGACACGCTCTAAGAATGATGCCCTTTGCGCTTCCCCTTCATTTCAACTCCCGCTCACGCACGAACGCCTTTACCCCTCCCCGATAAGTATCGCTAATCGGTACGAGTGTTCCGGCGACGAGCACATCGTCACGTTGCACCTCCTCAATCCAATTCGTGCCGACGATGTAGCTGTGGTGAACACGTAGGAAATCATCCGCCGGCAGTACTTCCACGAGATGTTTGAGGCTTTGCAGCGTGGTGACCTTTCGGTCGGGCAGGTGGATACGGACGTAGTCTTTCATTCCCTCGATGTGCTGGATGTCGGCGAAATTGATACGGACGGATTTGGTACCGTCTTTCACGAACAGGTAGTCGGGCGTTTCGGTGGGTGCGGATGCGGGTGCAAGGGAAGTTAACGTAGCATGGGCCGCTAATTCGGAATTTTGGGTAGGACCCAGCCGCGCCTTGATCTTTTCTATCGACTGCAAGAACCGCTCGAAAGTGATCGGCTTGAGTAGGTAGTCGGCCACGTCCAGCTCATAGCCTTCGATGGCGTATTCGGAGTAGGCGGTGGTAAGAACCACCTGCGGCCGCTTCGGCATGATCTTGAGCAGACCGATACCGGTGATCTCCGGCATCTGAATGTCGAGGAATAGCAAGTCGGGCTGGTTATCTTTTAGGTAAGAGAGGGCCTCAAGGGGACTGGCGATAGCGGCCGTCAGTTCCAGGCCCGGCGTTTTTTCTACGTACTGGGTCAGGAGTTTACGGGCCATGGGTTCGTCTTCCACGATAACACAACGGATGTTCATGACAATTGAAGTTTTAGGTTGGCGGCGTATTCGGTTTCCGTTTCGGTCACGTCGAGGGAATGGCGGTTCGGGTAACTGAGTTCCAGCCGGCGGCGGACGTTCACCAGCCCAATGCCCGACTGCTCCGTTACGGTCTTTGCTGCCTCTTCAACCCGGCTATTTTTCACGGTATAATTCAGTTCATTCCCGGAAACGTTCAGGGATACGGTAATCCAGCTTTTGCCGCTACCGTTACTGATACCGTGCTTGAAGGCGTTTTCCAGGAAGGTGATTAGAACTAGCGGCACGATCCTCGTGCTGCCTTGTTTAACGCCCCCCATAGCTCCTGCTTCCACGCCCTCCGTATGCACCTCAAAAGCAATCGGCACATCATCGTTAAGGCGCATTTTTTCCAGTTCAATGTAGCTTTCCATATATTCGACCTCCTTGGCCAGCGGTACCGTCGGGGCGTTGCTGTCGTACAGCATATACCGCATCATGCCCGCTAGTTTGGCGATCACATTAGCGGTACGCGGTGATTCGTCGACCGAGAGATAATACATATTATTCAGCGTATTAAACAAAAAGTGGGGGTTGACCTGCGCCCGCAAAAACCGTAGTTCGGAGGTCAATTGTTGGTTTTCCAGCTCCCGGCTTTTAGCCTCCAGTTCAAAGTAATTTTCCGCCAGCCGAAGTAGGCTGACAAAGGTGGTGACTACCACGGCAGCTACGAATACGTTGAGTCCAAAGCGCAGGGAGTATACCCACGGCTGCTCGTAGGTAAAACCGTCGATCAGGTACTGCTTGCCGATCAGGGTCAAATAAGTGAGTCCGAGAAAAAGCGGCCCGTAAGTCAGTAGGTAACGGCCGACGGCCCACCCGGCGATAAGCCGGGGCAGGAAAAAGAAGTAGTGTACGTAGCTGATGATCAGCAGCATGATGATGTGGAACGACACGTCGGGGATAACTACTCCCCATTCCGGCGCCTCCCGCCTCCCGTAGCTGACCTGGAGGAAGAAAATAGTAGCGTACAGCACCCAGAAAGTGACGTGCAATAAGGTATTGCGGTGGCGGGTGAAGAAGTTGGACATAAGGATAATTGAATCGGAAGGCTCCGGAACTTCACCAAAGGTAAGTCGACAAAGATTTCTTTCCGTCCAGCTATCTACAATACCCCTGCTTTGATCGATTATCCGGGGTCCTGCCCCTATAACTATTTGTATCAGCGGTCCGTAAGCCGAAACAGCCTTGACTACCAAACCCTTGAGTTGATCGCCTGAATCGTGGAAACTTTCCCCAATACCCCGATCTACCATTCCCCCGCTTTACTCGATAACTCCGCACCGGTGCGCAAATGCCCAACGGTCGAACCAATCACCCAAAGCGTCGAACAACCCCATACCGTCCGCAAAATGCCCCGAAGTTTGCTTCATCATTAGTCAACAACTATTACCAAGATGAAAAACTTACTGCTGCTTTGCTTCTTCACCCTTCTTTATACCTGCGTCTTCGCCCAGCAGACGGCAAGCAACGATCTACCTGACCTGGTCATTACCGGACAGCTCCTGGACGGCTCCACCAACGAACCCCTGTCTTTTGCCAACGTCAGTCTGTACACTACCGAAGATAAGCTGGTAAAGGGTACGAGTACCGACATCGACGGCCGCTACCGGCTCGGCGGACTGGATGCCGGCAACTACCGCCTGGAGGCAAGCTTCCTCGGTTACGCAGGCCGGTCGCAATCCGTAAACCTTAGTCTTGACAAAACAGCGGTGGAGTTGCCCCCGATGACACTGCAAGAAGGCGAAAATGACCTCGCCGAAATTACCGTCACCGCCGAACGCGCCGTGATGGAACTCGGTCTGGACCGCAAAGTCTTTAACGTAGAAAAATCCATTGCCGCGGCCGGTGGTAATGCCGAAGACCTGCTACGGGAAATTCCCAGCGTAACCGTTGATCTCGATGGCAACGTTTCCCTGCGGGGTTCCGACGGGGTCCGCTTTCTCATCAACGGGAAGCCCAGCGCGCTGACCCAGCAGGAAGCCTTTCTCCAAACCCTTACGGCGGCCAACATCGAGCGCATAGAAGTGCTCACCAACCCCGGCGCACAGTACGATCCAGAAGGGACGGCGGGGCTGATCAACATCGTGCTGAAGCAGCAACACGACGATGGCTTTAACGCCACCGCAAGTGTTAACGCCGGAACCGGAAACAAACTGGACGGCAACGTCGACCTCAACTGGAAACAAGGGAAATTCAACACCACCTTTGGAATGAACGCCCGTTACGACGAGCGTTACTTCGCGGGCACCCGCGAGCAAACCGCGAACTTTGCCGACACCTCCTACGCTCGCTCGTTTAGTTTCGACGGCGACCGCATTCGCCAAAGCCAGGGGTTTAACCTCGGCACGGAATACACGCTTACCCCCCGCTCGTCCGTAGCCGTGAGTGGTAACTACCACTGGGGAACCGGTAAAAACACCAACCTGCGGACCACCGCCGGCTTCGACGAAACGGGAAGCCTGATCGGTACCAGCCTACGGGATGAATTTGAAACCGGAGAGGACAAAAACTATGAACTTCGCGCCGACTACAACACCACCTTCCTGAAGCCCGGTCGTTCCTTATCCGCCTCGTTTCAGTTAAGCGGTTCGCAGCGCACGGAAGTAGAAAACTATGATGAAAGCGTTTTTGACGGAGAAGGCGGTTTCCTAAGCGAGTACCTCCAGTTCAGCCCCACCGACGGCAGCCGGACCCAGTACCTGGGCCAGCTGGACTACAGCCGGCAAATTGGCGAAGACTTTAAACTGGAAGCCGGTTGGCGCTCCACCCTTCAGGAAATCAATAATGTAGCAGGCTTCAATGAGTTTGATACGAACCTGGGCGACTACGTCTCCGTCGATGCGTTCAGCAACGACTTTGCTTATGACGAAGACGTCCACGCCGTCTACACTACCTTCGGGGGAAAGGTGGATAAGTTCACCTTCAGCGGCGGCCTGCGTGCCGAGCAGGTTTTTACCACCAGCGAACTGCTGGAACCCACCAACGAAAGGTTCACCAACGATTACTTCAAGGTATATCCCAGCCTGTTTCTCGGCTATGCATTGTCGGAAGCCGGCACCCTGCAGGCCGGCTATTCCCGCCGCGTACGTCGGCCCGGCATCCGGGATCTCAACTCCTTCGTAGATCGCGGCGACCCACTTAATCTGCGCACGGGCAACCCCTTCCTGCTGCCCGAACTCATCAATAGCTATGAACTGAACGTACAGCAGCGATTCACCGGCGGCACCTTTACCGGCGGTCTCTACTACCGGGAAAAGAACGACCTGATCACCCGCGTGACCGAGTCGCTCGGCGACGGCATACAGCTGGCTACGGTCGCCAACCTGGATAGTGGACGTGACTACGGCGCGGAAGCCGTCCTCAATCTGCGCCCCTCCCGCAAGTTCAACCTCATGGTCTCCGCCAATGCCTACCGTACCGAGTTGGACGGGACACTGGCCGAGGGCGAAGTCCAGGCCGACGGTTACAACTTCAGCGGCCGCCTCCAGGGCAGTTACGAACTACCGGCGCAAATTCAGTCGCAGTTCACCTACTTCTACCGCAGCCCCGGCGTAACCGCTCAGGGCCGACTCGATGCCATGCAGAGTTTTGACGTAGGGTTTCGTAAACCACTCATGGACGGGCGCGGCGCGGTCACGCTGCGGGTGACCGACCTATTCAATCAACGCCGGTTTGGCTACTCTACGGAGGTTGATGGATTGAGTACCGTCAGTGAGTTCCAACGCGAAAGCCGCATTGTCTACGTCGGTTTTCAGTACAGCCTGCGGGAAGTGAAGGGAAAACCTAAAAGCCCGCGGGAAGGCGGTGGGGACGAAGGGGGGGAGTCGTTTTGAAAGCTTGTTTGGGCTGCTCAACCTTCATTCTGTTAATCATCTAATTACCGTTGCCATGATTTTTAAATTTCGTCTCCTGGTTTTACTGCTGCTGGTGGGAATTTCCCTGGCGGCGAATCCCGCGACATCCACCCCGACCGCCGGCTGCCCGGAATGTCTGACCGCCGCGATGCGCCGGGAACTCCAACTGACCCAACAACAGGAAACTGCCGTCACCGCCATCAATGCTTCTTTCCTGCGGGTGCGCCGGCAGATCGTTGATTATCCACCCGCCGTTGGGCAGCATACCGCACTACTGGCTTGCTGGAGCGACTGGCGGGAAGCATTGACAAGCGTTCTCGCGCCGACGCAAATGGATTTGTTCGACGCCTGGCAGGCCGGATTTGATTTGGTAGGAAATGGCTTCCAATGAGAATATTCAATCGCATCCGCCGGAAGTTACTGGTAGAACTGAAGATTCACAATTACCTACTATACGCCATCGGGGAGATTCTGCTCATCACCGTAGGCGTAATGATCGGACTCTACCTCAACAACTGGAATAAGGAACTCAGCACCCGGAACGAGGAAGAGAAAACGCTCCTCAGTTTGCAGGAGAGTTTTCGCGCCAACCAGCGGGAAATCATCGGCAGCCTGCGGGAATACGACGATGCCCTGCGCACTACGAATCTTCGCATCGATCTAACTGGTCCCGTAGCACAGGTTCCCGTGCAGGTGGTGCTGGACTCCATCATCATTATTGATTACGTCCAGTTGAGTTACCTCTACGGAGGCTCCGCGCCCGCGGTTTCCCAGGATGAGTTAATGATACTGACTTCCCGGAAGCTGACCATCGAACTGAACCGCTACCCCATCCAGTACAACCGTTATCGGGCGGCGGAAACCAACTTCAACGCGCTGGTGGATCAACTGCGGGAAATCCACCAGCGGCACGTATCCCTGCTTACCGAAGAAAACCATTTACACGCTCCGTCCACCGGGCACGATAACGCTCACCCCGCTGATTACCAGGCTTGGTTGCGCGACCGTATGAATCAGAATAAATCAGTCGAATGCAAATGGAAAATTCAGCAAGCCGGGGCCGAACTGGAACGGTTGAAGGCGGCTAATAGCCGGATTTTAAAACTGATTGAAACGGAACTGTGGCGGCTAAAGCGGGCGAGGGTTTGAAGCGGGCGCGGACGCAGGTCCACTACAGAGGTGCCGCGAAGCGAATGTAACGGATAGCGGTCTACCATCCGCCCGTTTTGCTCGACGATCCGGCATTTTCCTTGATCATTCCATCTTTTCGGGCAAAATGCCGAGTTGTCGAGCCAACTAACCGAAGTGTCGAAAACCCTCATATCCATCCTGATTTGCCCCGAAGTTTGCCGCAGTAAACGGGTCGCACTCACTGCGGTCGTTCCCACAGGATAAGCCTGCGGGAAAACCAACTAAAAACCAATCCAATGAAAAAACCTTCTTTTTTCCTTTTTACCTTCTTGTTTACTGCCTCCCTTTTCTTAGCGACTGCTTGCGAAGACGACGACGGCGGCATGGTGCCGATCGACCCCGGTACGACAACGGTTATCGACGTAGACGCCGCCCTGTTTACCGACGCCAACCCCAACACGACCGTTACGACGGTAGCCTGTACGCTCTCCGACGGCACCGAAACCCAATGCTACCAAATCACGAGCAGCAGCACGCCGACCGACCACGAAATGGGTCCCTGGTGCCCCGACAACATCAGCGACGACGCCGACGCCGGCGGCATTTGGCTGGAAGGCGGCGTAGCTTACGACGTAGACGGTGCCTTCATCGAAAACATGGCTACCTTTTACAACGACGCCACCTGGCGGATGTACGACGCGAACGGCGACGTATTCATCACGGAAACCGAAGCAGACTGCATTAACGCCGCCAACCCAAACGTTGGGGCGGCTTACCGGAACTTCTGCGTCGAATGCCTCCCGTCTTACGTCACTGACGTCTCCGTCACTTTCCTGATCCCGGTCACCCCCGTACTACAAAGTACTGCCGCCTTCTTTGCCACCGGCCCCGGAGGACCAGGCAACTCCGTTCCTTCAACCCGGGGCATTGCCCTGAACGGGGTGGAATTTTCCGCGCCGGCTCCCACCGGTAATATTTTAGCGGCTTACACCCTGGCCCCCTTCGACGATGCCGGCGGCCACATCAACGTCAACCAGGGTTACCACTACCATGCCGCTACCGGGGTGAGTTACTCCGTGGCGCAGGACGACGGCCATGCCCCCCTGATCGGCTACGCCCTGGACGGACACGGCATCTACGCCAACGAAGGTGATCTCTCCGACCTCGACGCCTGCCGTGGGCACTCCGACGACGTGCGCGGCTACCACTACCATGTGGACGCGGCCGGGGCGAACAATTTCATTAACTGTCTACAAGGTGCCTACGTGGCTAATTAGCTGAAGGTGCCACTCCCCCTACTCATCCTGTTACTGATGGGCCTGCTGCTAATCGCGGGCCTGACCATGGTGTTCCTGAAACGTAAAAATCGAACCAATGAAAAACCTGAATAATAATCCTCGCCCACTGCTCCCCTTACCGGCGGTATCGGCATTTCGCTTGCTGGTCCTGGCCCTGATCTTTACCGCCGCAGTAAGTTGTAATGCTCAAAAAACAGCAACGGACAGTACCGCTACCACCCAAACCCGCCCCGAGCGGGGGCAGCGGCCTAACCTCGACGAAATCTTCAAAATGGATGCTAACCAGGATGGCAAACTCGCGAAGTCAGAGGTGAAAGGCCCGCTACAGCGCGATTTCGCCACGATCGATACAAATAACGACGGATTTCTTTCCAGAACTGAGGTTGAGAACGCACCGCAGCCACAGGGCGGCCGGCGTCCTCCACGGAATCAATAACCACTACCATGACCAGAGTAATAATAACCCTTGGGCTGCTGTGCGCTTCGCTGACGGCCTTCGCCCACCAACCCAGCATCTCCTCTACCATCCTAGCGGAGCAGGAGGAAGGGAAATGGATAGTACAGATCAGAGCGGCACTAACCGCTTTTGAATACGAGGTAGCGGCCCGCTACGGCGAGTCCGCCTTCGCTACGCCGGAAGAATTTCGGAAACTCGTCGTTGAATATCTGCAAAAAGAAATAATTCTTCGTTTCAACGACGGAACGATCATGCTGCTAAAAGACGGCATAGTCAACCTGGGCCATGAGACGACGGCGACTTTTCAGCTCGCAGGCACTCCCGGAGAGGTGACTTCCCTGACGATTCGTAATGCCGCTTTCAGCAATATCTCGCACAATCAGAGTGCGCTGTACGTGGTCAAAGAGGGTTTTTCCAAAAACCGGTTCCTGTTGTCGGACGCCAATGCGCATACGGCAAAATTACAGGCTGCCGACAATGAGTTCGTACTGGCGGCGGCGAGCGGCGGCTTCACCGGCTTCCTGCCGTTTTTACTCTTCGGGGCTTTCCTTCTTTTGGGAACGCTGGGCTACCTGGCTTATGGCCGCCGGCAAGACCTTATTCCCGAGGGCCGTACACTAAACAAATTCCAATGAAATATACCTCTTATGCCTTCGGGCCGGTACTGCTTGCGGTGCTACTGATTGCCTCATGCGGCGACGAAGACACGGTCATTGCAATTCCCGAAGACGGAAATTACCTGCTCACGGAAAGCCTCTTCAACACCGGTTCCCTGGTCTCTTTCGACCTGGTCATGTCTACCCTCGCCGACGGTAGCTCGGCCGAGTGTTTCCGGCTCACCTTTTCCAGCAACCCGGTCGCTAGCGGCCCATTTTGTCCGGAAACGATTGATGAGATCGCCGGCATGGGCTTTTACGACGGGGCGACCAACCCCGGCCTGCGTGTCTTCGCCGAGGCCTTGCTGAACGACATCGAATCCGACGGCTATAATATGGTCAACGATGACGGCACGGTTAACGTCGACAATTTCGACGGTACCGCCGGCCGCGACGTTTCCAACTGCCTCCAAGCCGCGCCCGACGATGACCTGCGGCTGACCTTCATTATTCCCGCCAACCCCCTGCTGTCCGGAACGAACGACCAGATCGGGGAAGTGGAGTTTATCGGTCTTTCACTGGACGGCGTACCGGTTAACGGCAACCCACCCTCGGCCATCAGCGGGCCGATGATGGGGCCTCCCGGCGGTACGAGTTCCGAGATCAACTTCCCCTCCCTGGATCCCTGTGGCGGCCACCACGATCCGGCCGGCTATTACCACTGGCATTTCGTTCCGCAGGTCACCAATCAGGTGCTGGCCGCCAACGGCATTACGGAAATCAGTTGCACCCTGATCGATCAAACGAGTAGCGTGGCGTTGTTCGGTTTCGCCAAGGACGGTTTTCCGATTTATGCCTACGCCAATGAACCCACCGACCTGGACGACTGCGGCGGCAGAACGGCCCCGACGGACGAATTCCCCGACGGTACCTACCATTACGTGGCTAGTACAACCGACGCGGCAAATGTACCCGTTTGTCTGAAGGGCATAGCGGCTAATGTACCCTTCTATTTTGAATAAGCTGCTGCTCCAAGTGGTGGTGACCAGCTTCCCGGTTACCCCATTACGGTCGTAAAACAGGACCCGCCGTCGGTGCGCTACCACATCGAAGCCGGCTACACGGGACAGCGAGTTGATGATTGACAGCCGGAATGGTTAACGGGTTACTCCAGATTGTATATCTGAAAAGCTTATCAGCATACCGATGTGAATTGCGGCGGTGTGCAGGAAGGATCATCATTCTAAAGGCCGTTTCCGGGATATACCTTTCCTATTTTATGCGTGAGGTGCCCGGAGGGTGACGGCGTAGCCGGAAGTGCGCAGCACCGACCGACAGGGAGCCCGGAGGGGACCGACCGCGGCGCGTATGCGACGGGGGCACGCCCACAACCGGCTGAATAAAAAAGCCCCCACTTTGAATCATGTTCAAGGTGGGGGCTTTGGGTCAAAGTGATTTGAGCCTTAGTTATTTGCCGTCGGCGTCACCGGTTCCGGTTGACATTTTCATGGCACCCAGATGGCGGTAGGTGGAGCGACCGCTGAAGGCTTGCCGAGCGAGGTTGTTGACCAAGCTTTCGGCGAAGTTGAAAAAGGCATAGACCGTATCGGATTGGTCGGTCAATTTTTTATCGACGTTAATGGCATTGGCATGCTCCATCAGGCGCTTGACGGTCATTTCATTAACCGAGAAGCGACTGTCTTTAGCGATTTCGCTTAGTAACTCGGCGGTATGAGTAAAGGCCATTTTAGCACTGTTGGCGTGGCTCATGCTTTTCCAGTCTTTGGTTATTGCGCTAGCCTCTTCCATGATCCGTTTCTTCTTTTTAGCAAAACCTGGTACGGTAATGCCTTCGGCCATAGCCATGTTTTCGGCAGCATTCACCAGTTTTTCCAGGCCGGTAGACGTGAAATTGTGATCTAACCCTACCTCACCATCGATATTTATGCTATTCCAGTTATTGAAGTCATTCAGTTGGTTTTGGTAGGTGACATAGTTGGGTTCAAGGATGGCGACGGTAGGCGCATAACGCTCCAGTACCATGCGATTCAGGCGGGAACGTGCACCGCGTTCCAGGTCGAAGAATTGCAGGGCTTTGATCGGGCCTACAACGTCTTCCAATCGATCATACAGATCGGTATAGGCACGTTGTTGTTGGTTGTTGATTTCCCAGTAATTTTCGATAAACTCAGCGGTTTCGTTGCGCTCGTCTTTGACCCGGTCATCCTCTTTCATTTCCTCGCGGTATTCTTTTACGAGTTCCGAGCGTTTTTGGGCGAATCCTCTATTCAGATTGATGTAATCCAGATAAATGGGAGTAAAATTCATGGTCTGATCGTTATCCAAACCGAGGTAGATAATGGCCGTTTTACGAAACTCGACGTCGTAGTAAGCCTGAACCATGCGGTCCATGTCTTCCATTGTTACGTCCTTCATCCGATCGTCATCGGGGTCGATGGACGAATAGGTTAGATTTTGTCCGAATAGAGCACAAGAATAAATTAGGGTAAGCACCAATGTGGCAATTAGATTTTTCATATTGTTTTATTTTAATTGGCTGATAATTAGCATATTGCGTGTTGGTCAGCTACTAATACGACGTAATGGGAAAGGCACTTGTTCGATTGAATGAGTCTTTTTTTCACATTTTGTCTGTTCAGTAGGGTTTGTATGCTGATGTCGGTTGTCCGTCTTTGCTAAATGCTCGCCAGCCAAGTTTTTATCTGGCGGTCCAGGCTGTTGTCGGTGTCAGATGGGTGGGGGAAGTGCCGGTTGCTCGGCTGGGCACTGACTACTGCTACGGCCGCCGACCCGCTAGTGGCGCTATCTGCCCACCCGTGCGCTGCCGCCCGCTCCGCCAGGTAAATCTGCTCCGTCTGCCCCGGCGTGGGAATCAGAACGGCCGCGCCGCCCACCGCCGCCAAGTCCATCAGGCTGCTGTAGCCGGAGCGGCAAATGACCCGACCGGCCGCAGCCAGCACCCGCGCTAATTCTTCCCCAACTAGTAAGTCGATAATTTCCAGGTTACCGGCCCGGCGACGGCTTCCACCCGCTTCCGGCTTGCCCCGAATGAGTAAGTGCCGTCCGGGAAAATTAGTCAGGCCGGCAATAAGCTCCCGTTCCAGGTAAGTACGTTGCGGTTCGGGGCCGGATAGCAGGACTACTATAGTATAAGGTGTCCGATTATCGGCGAGAAGGCCAAAACCGGCAAACCGGCTCAGTGGACCGATAAAGCTCACCTTACCGGCCGGATAGCGAGCCGGATTGGATAGTTGACCCGACAGGTTGTCCGGTCCCGGGTGATCGGGCACCCAGATTTGGTCGAAACGATTGAGCAAAAAACGGTAGGCGGCCGACGGCCCCGGCCGTCCGACCAGCGGGTGCAAAATAGGTTCCAACTGGTGCGTGATGAACACCGAGGGCAGGCCCGCCACCCGCGCCCCGAAACGGGAATCGGAGATCACCGCCGCCGCATTCACCCTTTCGGCCAGCCCGGTCAGCACCCGGCCTTCCCGGTAAACCGCCCTAACGAGACGGGGCAGTTGGGTAACTACATTCAGGTACATATTGCGGCCCGCGTAGCGGACGGCATAAGCGGGCAGTGGATGGTGATCGTCGTCCGGGGCGGCCTGCCGCAGAAAATCAGCGGCCGGTCCGGCCGCAGCCCAGACTACTCGTGCCCCCAGTTGGCGCAGGGTGGCGGCCACGACCAGGCTGCGCGTA
Source organism: Lewinellaceae bacterium (assembly GCA_963710215.1). Lineage (GTDB taxonomy): Bacteria > Bacteroidota > Bacteroidia > Chitinophagales > Saprospiraceae > Neolewinella. Next base: position 105,588 of record CAVPZP010000069.1, read on the forward strand.
GCATGACCGAGGCCCCAGTCGAGGACGGCTAGAATAATGACCGGCCCGGCCACTAGAATTTAGGACAGCCGCAACCGGCGGCCCGGCAGGATGCCATGAGAACCAGTAACAGCAAACAGCAGATAAGGGGGAGGTAACGACGCATGGTTGGAATAGCAAAAGTGAGAGCCGAAGATACGGCTTCCCGGAAAAGCCGTCGATCATTCGGCGGCAGAGTCGCACCAAAAAGGTCACTCGGACGTTCTAAGTCGCTGACAACGAGGCTACCGAATGGGGCGAATCAATCACTCGTTGTTTTATTCGATAGAATAATCTACGTTTTGTTTATTTTTGCGCCCCGAAACAGCAGCCCCCCTATGGATATTTTTAACGGCGAGATGATTCGCGTCAAGCTCAACCAGATACGCAGCCGCCTGAGTAGTCTACCCCGTCCGGGCTTTGTGGACCGGGGCCGGGCCTGGGCGGGCCGCCAGTCAACGGTTCGCCTGATCGCCTACGGTGCCGGGCTGCTGGTGCTGGCGGGAATCGGCTGTCTGCTGGCCCTGTTCTTATTGGTTTATACGGGTGCCCTGGGGCCGCTGCCCGGCAAGTCGGAAATAGCCAACATCCGCAACAAGCAAGCCTCCGCCATCTTTGCCGAGGGCGGTGAGCAACTGGGTAAGTTTTACCTGGAGAACCGGGTCAACCTGACCCTGGAACAGATGTCGCCCTTCCTCATCAACGGCCTGATCGCTACCGAGGATGCCCGCTTTTTCGAGCACCAGGGCATCGACCCGCGTGCATTTTTGCGGGTACTGTTCAAAAATGTATTACTGGGCGATGAATCGGCCGGCGGCGGCAGCACCATCAGCCAGCAACTGGTCAAGAATATCTACGGACGCAAGGAATACCTCTTCCTTTCCACGCCCATCAACAAGCTGCGGGAGATGATCACTGCCCGCCGCCTGGAAAAAACCTACAGTAAAGACGAACTACTGGTACACTACCTCAACTCCGTTCCCTTCGGCGACAATGCATTCGGGGTAAAAGTGGCGGCCCGCCGTTTCTTTAATAAGGACGTAGCTAAGCTAAAAGTGGAAGAAGCCGCCGTGCTGGTGGGCATGCTTAAAGCCAATACCTCCTACAACCCCCGTCGCTTTCCGGAAAAATCTCTGGAGCGCCGCAACGTGGTATTGCGCCAGATGACCCGCTACGACTACCTGCCCGCCGAGCAGTACGACAGCCTGAGCGCGTTGCCGCTGGTGATCGACTACCAACTGGAGAACCGTAACCAGGGCCTGGCCACTTACTTCCGCGAGCAGATTCGCCGGGAAGTGGACGAACTGCTCAAGGATTTCAAGAAACCCGACGGCAGCGCCTACAACCTCTACACCGACGGCCTGCGCATCCGTACCACCATCGACGCCGGGATGCAACTGGCCGCCGAACAGGCCGTGGCAGAAAACATGGCCGACATTCAGAAGGCGTTCTACGAAGACTGGGAGGACCGCAAGGACCTGCCTTGGGCCGATGCGCTGGAAAGCCAACTCAAGAACTCCGAACCCTACCGCGCCCTGGCCGAAGCGGGCAGGACCGATAGCGTCATCCGTAAGGAACTCGCCAAGCCCCGCGCCATGACCATTTATGACTGGCGCAGCGGCGCGGCCGTGGATACCACCCTCAGCACCCTCGACAGTATCGGCTACTATTTTACCCTGCTCGGCACCGGTCTGCTGGCCGCTGAACCCTCCACCGGCATCATCCGCGCCTGGGTGGGCGGACTGGACCAGCAGTTCGTGCAGTACGACCACGTGCGGGCCACCCGCCAGGTGGGGTCCACCATGAAACCGGTGGTGTACGCCACGGCTCTGGAAAACGGGATGCTGCCCTGCGAATACACGCCCGCCGCCCGCGAGGTATACGGCCAGTACAACGGCTACAGCCCCCGCAACAGCGACGGAAACTACGACGGGGCCTACTCCATGAAGGGCGGCCTGTCCAAATCCATCAATACCGTGGCCGTGGCCATTGCCGTGCGCGCGGGCCTGAGCAGCGTAGCCAGAATGACGCAGCGCATGGGCGTGGAACACGAGATCACCCCCGAACCCAGCATCGCGCTCGGCTCGGTGGATGCCAGCCTCTACGAAATGGTGCAGGTCTACGCCACCCTGGCCAACGGCGGCCGGCGGCCGCCGCGCCTGCACTACCTGGACCGAATAGAAACCGGCGACGGTGAAGTGATCGTCTCCTTCGAGCGACCCAAAGAAGACGAGGGAGAGCGCGTAATGAGTCGAAAATCCGCCGATCAGACCAGTTTCCTGCTGGCGGGCGTGGTCAACAGCGGCACGGCCTACCGCCTGCGATCCACCTATGGGTTGAGCGGTGCGCTGGCGGGCAAAACGGGCACCACGCAGAACCAATCCGACGGCTGGTTCCTGGGTTACGTGCCCAAACTGGTGGTGGGCACCTGGGTGGGCAACGAGGTTCCCAGCGTGCACTTTCGCACCCTCAGCCGGGGCGGGGCGTCCAATACGGCACTCACCATTTGGGGCAGTTTCATGCGGCGGGTGCAAACCTGGGACGGCCTGAAAGAGTACCGGGGCGGGGCGTTCGGCGGCCTGGACGAGATGACGCTGGCCTACCTGTCTTGCCCGGATTTTCTGGACGATATGCCCATCCTGTTCGAGGAAAGCGACGATTCACTGGCCATCGCCCAGTTTCAGACCCGGGTGCAGGACCTGACGCCCGCCGACCTGCGCGAGATGGCCCGCGAGTATCCCCGCCAGGAAGGGGAAAGCCTGCAGATGTATGCCGATCGCCTGACTCAGGAAGCCATTCAGGAGGAGCGAAAAGAGGAGCGAAAAGAAAAACGCAAGGAGTTCTGGTCCAAACTGCTCTTCGGCAAGGACAAGAAACCCGAGGAGGGAGGTTAGGAGAAACGCGCTCGGTTAGATTTCTTTAGGGCGTGCCCCCGGCTAGCGCCGGGGTCGGCACCTTCCGGGCTTCGCTGTTCGCTCGGTGCTACGCACGCCCCGCTGCGCGGATGCCCCTCCAGGCGCCTCACGCAGGGGCCGGGAAAACTACCCGGCCTTCTAACGAACGTAAAATAGTCGTAAGTTAGGCCCGGCAAATACTGCGCCTACCTCCTCCATCCATGTTTGATTTAGACCTGAACCAGGAACTTTTTCGCATCGCCCGGTACATCGTTACCCTGGGCCACCTGCTCACTATCCTGGGTACTACCCTGGCCGTGTTTATCGGGTGGTGGGTGTTGTTGCGGCTGGTATTACCCCGGGTTTTCGAGGCGGAAGAGATGCCCGCCGGTGCCCGCGGCCGGGCACGGCGCGTACTGATTTTGGGTGGGTTCGCGCTGATCATCATCGTTATCATCCGCACCCTGGACATTGATTACAGCCTCCGGTTCAGCGAAGCCCGGGATGCTTTTCAGATCAAGATTTCGCAGATTGTAACGATCCTGCTTACGCTGTCCGTTATCAGTTCGCTAGACTGGTTCGTGCAGGAGTTTCTGATGCGCCGCTTTCGTCGCTACCGCACCCGGCGCTATGCGGACGGCAACCTCTACCAGCCGCGCGACCGGCGCGGGGCGGCAAATTTCAAGGTCGTTCGCCCGGTTGTTTATACCACTGCCATGCTGGTGGTGCTACACATTCTTGATTATAACCCGCAGGTCTGGCCGATCGGTAGCCTCAAGGGCGGAGAGGATGTAGCGATCATCTCATTGATCGGCCTGTTCAATGCGCTGCTCGTTTTCTTTTTGATCCGCTTGTTGCTCTGGGTGGTCCTTAATATTTTTCTGTCCAGTTACTATCACCGGCGCAAGATCGACTTTGGGTCGCAGTTTGCCATCAATCGGCTACTGACCTATTTCGTATACGTGCTGGGGGTGTTGATTTTTTTACAGACCGCCGGCTTCAATCTGTTTGTGCTGGGGGCCGGTGCCGCCGCGCTCCTGGTGGGGGTGGGTATCGGGTTGCAGCAAACCTTTAACGACCTGATCTCGGGCGTCATCATCCTGTTCGAGCGTAAGGTGGAAGTAGGAGACATGGTACAATTGGGCGATCTGGTGGGTACCGTGAAGAAGATCGGCACCCGCACTTCCATTGTCGAGACGCGGGCCGAGATCGTGGTGATCGTGCCCAACAGCAGAATGGTGGGCGATACGGTAACCAACTGGAGCCAGTTTGAGCGCAAGGCCCGTTTTCAGATAAAGGTGGGGGTAGCCTACGGTTCGGATACGGCCAAGGTGAAATCCATTCTGGAGAAGGCCGCCGCCGGGCACCAACGCATCATGGAGCAACCCAAGCCCTTTGCCCGCTTCGTCGATTTCGGTAATTCCAGCCTGGACTTCGAACTCTATTTCTGGTCGCGGGATTTCCTGCGGATCGAGGACGTGCGCAGCGACCTGCGGTTTACCATCGACCAGGAATTTCGGCGGCATGGCGTGGAAATCCCCTTCCCGCAACGCGATCTGTGGCTGCGCAACCCGGAAAAACTGTATCCCCTCATCCCGCCCGCTCAAGCAGCGCGCGAGGAAGAATAGGTGGGTGTTCGATGCAGTGTATTCGGGTCAATCGCGTGAGGCGCCTGGAGGGCTTGGTGCGTTAGCACGGAGCGAACAGCGAACCCCGGAAGGGGCCGGCCGGCCCGTCAGGGACGGACACGCCCGGGTGTTAGTAGGCAGATTTGTAGTAGACACAATTGGATGAACACTCTCGGGGGAGGTTGATGGCCGCTACCTTACTACTCTACTCGCTGCGCCCGCCATTCGCGGTACTGCTCGCGGAGGCGGGGAAGCTGCCGGGGTTTGAGTAGGAGGCCGTAAGCCACGGCGGTAAAGAAGGAGAACATGGCGTAAACCAGGGCCGGTTTGAGCAGGTCCTCGTTGGCCAGCAGGGTGCCGGCGATGAGGAAAGCGAGGGAAGTGTTCTGGATGCCGATTTCCACCCCGAGCGTGAGCTGGTCGTTGCGCGGTAGCCCGGCCGCCCGACTGAGCAGCCAGCCCAGGGTGAGGGCCGCTACGTTAACTGCCAGCGAGACCGGTAGGATGAGGGCGATCTCAGCCAGCGTGAGACCGGAGCCGCCGGCGTCGGCCGGGGCCAGGAATTTGATGGTAAACAGGGAAGCCAGCAGGGCCAGGGTGAGCCAGCGTAGGCTGAGTTGCGCACGTTTGGCCCGGGCGGGGGCCAGTTTGGCGATGCCCAAACCAACCAGTACCGGCACCAGCACGATGAGGAAGATGCGCCCAACCGTGGGCGAAAAGGGCAGCTGCCCCAGCGGCCGGCCGAGGCCGACGGAAAAATAGTCCAGCCCGTAATTGACGATGAACGGGATGGTGACCAGGGCCAAAATGCTGTTGCAGATGGTGAGGGTGACCGAAAGCGCGGTGTTGCCTTCGAGAAGGTAGGAAATGAAATTCGATGTCATGCCGCCGGGGCAAGCGGCCAAGAGTAACACGCCGGCGGCCAATGAGCCGGGCAACGGAGAAACGGCCGCAATGCCGAAGGCCAGCAGTGGCAAGCAGACCAGCTGCAGGAACAGGCCGAGCAACAGGGAGCGCGGATGCTTGAAGACCAGCCGAAAATGCTCCATCCGCAGGGCCAACCCGACGCTGAGCATAATGAAGGCCAGAATGCCGCTGATGAGGAGGTCGATGAGCATCGGGGAAATAGACGGTTCCCGAGGGAGTAAGTAATATAGTAGCAGTTCTCCCTTGCTTCAAGCACGAAAACAAGTCAATAGTTGACCCCGCCCCCACATCATGGGGTAGGTAATGGGGTTTTTTTTCAGAACCATTTTGCGTATTGAAATATTTTGCCCTATCTTTGTAAGGCAAAAGACAAGTCAACATTTTTATATACCTGTCTGTATTTGCCCTGCGGTGGGAGCACTTTTAGTTGCCTCCGGTTGCCCGCTCTCCCAAAAAATCGTACGTAGATCGGCCCTTCTGTCGTTATGCAACAATAGCCGCGTCTACCGTGTCATGCGAAATACTAACGGCCCCTGACCGGCCGTTCAAGAATTGTTAATAGGGTTTTAGGTGTTTATTTTGGGACCGATGCACAGCGTGCGTCGGTCTTTTTTTTACTCCAACTGCTCTGCCGCCGCACAGAGTTCGTCATAGAATTCCTGCCCGTATTTCCGCAGCAGGGCGGGTTTCACGAACTCATGGATGCGCACCTGCTCGCGGTCGCCTTTGGTGCAGGCGGCCGAGCAAATATCCCAACGGTCATAGTTGAGGGCCTCGAAATTGGCTTCCTCGTTTACCGTTACCCGCACGGGATAGAGGTGGCAGCTGATGGGTTTGTAAAAACCGGTGGCCCCGGCCTTGTAGGCCCGCTCGATGGCGCACTGGGCTTTGCCCGTCTCGTCAAGTGTCATGTAGGCGCAGGGGCCGCCCGCGACGAGTGGGGTGCCGAAGGAATTGTCCTCCTTATAGTTGACAAAACTCCCTTCCTTCTCCACTACCGCGATGCCGGCCGGACTCATGAAAGGTTTCACTTCTTCGTATACCCGGTCCATCAGCAAAAGCTCCTCTGCTTCCAGCGGAGCACCGAAGTCACCTTCCCAGCAACAGGCTCCCTTGCAGGCGTCGAGGTTGCAGAGGAAGTTTTCTGAAACGACCTCGTCACTGATCAACACATCCTGAATAAAGAGCATAAAAAGGGGGTAATTTTGTGCGGCCGGACGACGTGTCGGCGCGTTCAGCGCGCAAATATCGGGCAAGGCAACCGATTAACGCGGGCTTTTACTTAATTTAGCGCATTCCAACCAATACCTTGCTCCCTCATCCCGGGGGCGTTGACCAATTTGTGCCATGAAGTATTCTTTTCTCCTCTGCTTTTTCCTGTTTGCCGGGTTGCTGACCGCTCAGTCCGCTAAAGTGACCAATGAGCAGGTGGCCGCCGCCGCGGCCGAAGTGACCGCTATCTATAACCTGGATGCCGATCAGCAAATCGCTATAGTGAAGATCGAGCGCACCCGCCTGGAAAACCTGGCCGCCATCGCTCCACTGCAAACCAAGGACAAGGTGAAGTATTACGCCAAGCGCAAGTCTTCCCACATCGGCGAGCAAAATAGCATCGAGCGTATCCTCAATACCACCGAACAGCGCGCCATCTTCCAGCAACGTAAAACTGCCGCCCGGATCGCCGAAAGCGACCGGATCAAGGAGTTGCGTGCCCAGGGACATAATGGCGATGCCATTCGGGTGCGCCTGCTGGAAAGCTACTAGTGGGCCGCATCTCAAGCTAAGAGCGTGTCTAAATTTTTATTTCCTGAGAACCAAGCATTTAAGAACCTGGCGTCATAAAAACTGACTTACGTAACCCGCTATACGCGCAAGTTTTTATCTAGCCAGAACCTTAACCACGAAGTAGCCGCGAAGCGAATCATTGATCCTCAGTTCTTAAAAATTTTAGACACGCTCTGTAGCAGCTTCGCTGCAACTCTTTCCGGCGTCGTTGCAGTTCCTACCTGTCTCCTATTCGCGTCAAATCCCTGATTTGAACGCGGCCACTGAACCATTTTTACCACGCCCTTCTTTTATCTAAAAAAGTACATGGATCCCCTGAAGCAACTCTTCGCCGAAAAGGCGAAAACCCTTTTTGCCGAATCACGCCAACTGCTCAAGGAGCATGGAAACAAGAAAGTGGACGAAGTAGTCCTCAGTCAAATCTACGGCGGTGCCCGCGGCATCAAGATGATGCTTTGGGAAACCTCTCGTCTCGACCCCATCGAGGGAATCCGCTTTCGGGGCTATTCTATTCCACAGCTTAAAGAACTACTGCCGGGCGATAGCGAAGGACAGCCCAAGCCCGAGGGCTTGTTCTGGCTCATGCTGACCGGCGAGCTACCCTCGCAGGAGCAGGTCGATTGGCTCTCCAAGGAGTGGTCGTCGCGCGGCACCGTGTCAGATGCTACTTATAAGGTGTTGGATAGCCTGCCCATCACTACGCACCCCATGACCCAGTTTACCATCGGGGTCATGGCCATGCAGCCCGACAGTATTTTTGCCGCCCGCTATGATGAGGGCATGGCCAAGGACGAGTACTGGGACGCCGTCTATGAAGATAGCATGAACCTCATTGCGCGCCTGCCCCGCCTGGCTGCTTACATTTATCGCCGCACCTTTCACGGTGGCAAGCAGATTCCGGCCGACAATTCGCTCGACTGGGCCGCCAACTTCGCGCATATGCTCGGGATGCCCAACAAGGATTTTAAGAGCCTCATGCGCCTCTACCTCACCATCCACGCCGATCACGAGGGGGGCAACGCCTCGGCCCATACCGTCCACCTGGTCGGCTCGGCCCTTAGCGATCCTTATCTGTCCTTTGCCGCCGGCATGAATGCCCTGGCCGGTCCCCTACACGGTTTGGCCAATCAGGAAGTCATTAAGTGGATCCTGGCCATGAACGAAAAACTGGGCACCGATAGCCCCAGCAAGGAACAGATTGCCGACTACGTGCGCGAAACGCTCGACAACGGTCAGGTCATCCCCGGATACGGCCACGCCGTGCTGCGTCAGCCCGACCCCCGCTTCACCGCCCAGCGCAAGTACGCGGAAAAATACCTCAGCGACGATCCTACCATCCAGACCGTCTGGAAGATCTTCGACGTGGTGCCCGATATCCTCGGCGGCCTCGGCAAGGTCAAGAACCCCTGGCCCAACGTGGACGCGCACTCCGGTGCCATCCTCATGCATTACGGCCTTACGGAGCAGACCTTCTATACAGTACTCTTCGGTGTCAGCCGTGCCCTCGGCGTACTGGCCGCCCAGTGCTGGAGCCGTGCCTTGGGTATGCCCCTCGAACGGCCCAAGTCGCTTACCAGCGAGTGGGTTAACCAGTTTCTGGAAAAAGAGGCCGGCGTAAGTGCTAATTAGAGCGAAATGATCTTTTGGTAGATCAATTACAAAAATCATTTATGATTGGGAGGAGCAGCGCATTTGATCTTTCACCTCGAATGATCGCTACGCGATCAAGAGGAGCAGCGCAGCTAATCCATTCATCCCTCCGTTCTTTAATCTTTGCCCCATGAGCAACATTCCCGCAGAGCTGCGCTATACTGAAGATCACGAGTGGATCCGTATGGAAGCAGACGGCCACGCCTACGTCGGTATCACTGACTTTGCCCAGCACGAACTCGGCGAACTCGTCTATGTCGAGGTGGACACCGTTGGGGAAACCCTGGAACAGGGTGAAATCTTCGGTTCGGTCGAAGCCGTAAAAACTACTTCCGATCTGCTGATGCCGGTTGCCGGTACCATCATTGAGTTCAACAAAGAGCTGGATGAAGCCGAGGAAGACAACCCAACTTTGGTCAACGAAAGCCCCTACGAAAAGGGTTGGATCGTAAAGATCAAAGTTTCCGATCCGGCAACGGTGGATGAGTTACTGGATGCGGAAGCCTACGAGAAAGAAACCGTTTAGGTTTTTTTGCTCGGCTACCCGCCAAAAATTTTCGCTTTGGCATCTCTTTTACTGAAGACCTACCGGCAACAATGGTTGCCCGCCCTTGCGTGGGCCGTCTTGCTCCTCCTGCTTTCCGGCTGGCCGAGCGACCGGCTCCCGAAAATAGATTGGCGAAATGATCTCTTTGGCGTGGATAAAGCGGCGCATTTCGTATTTTACGCCCTGTTCGCCATTTTGCTCTCTTTTCCTCTCCGAAAATCAGGGGTAAAATATCCGGGCTGGATGGCATTTTCGATCGCACTGATCTACGGAATGCTGATGGAAATGATGCAATATGCTTTCTTTCCGGGCCGACAATTGGATGTAGGCGATATGCTTGCCAACGGCCTCGGTGCCGGCGGCGGTGTTGCGCTTTATTTTACCGGTTATCGGTTGATGAACGGCAGGTCGAACACATAATTTAAAAACTATTTTAAAACCGAGCCTATGAATGTGGATATCTCAGTAACCGGCCTTGTATTAGGATTGGTACTGGTGGCTATCGTTGTCGGAATCATCGCGATGATCGTGGTGTTGAAAAACGTATACAAAAAGCGTACGGAAGAAGGTATTGCCGGTGAATACCGCGAGAACCTCTCGAAGTCGCCCCTCCAGAACCGCGCCAAGTACAATCGAGTCGATGTATTCAGCCTTAGCGGCACATTCTTCAACTTCGGTCTCGCCCTGGCTTTCGGCCTTGCGCTCCTGGCCTTTGGCTGGACCCAGTACGAAGAACAAATCTTCATCCCGGACGGTGCCATGGACATTCCCGACGAAATCGAAATGGAGCCGCCCCGGACCGCAGAACCGCCTCCCCCACCGCCCCCACCCCCACCCCCCGTTATCGAGGAGGTGCCCGAAGAGGAGTTGATCGAGGAAGACCCACCCGAATTTACCGATCAGACGATCGAGGATAAGACGGTTGTCGAGGCACCGCCGGAAGTGAAAGCCGCCGCGCCGCCGCCCCCTCCGCCCCCGCCCCCGCCACCCCCACCCGCCGTGGAGGATATCTTCAAAGTAGTGGAGCAGATGCCCCGCTTTCCCGGTTGTGAAGACTCGGGTAGTGATGAAGAAAAGAAAAGGTGCTCCGAGAAAAAGATGCTCGAGTACATTTACAAGAACATCAAGTATCCCGCCATCGCCCGTGAGAACGGCGTGGAAGGTACGGCCGTGGTTACTTTCGTCGTTGAGAAAGACGGCACGGTATCTGACGCCCGCGTGGTACGTGACCCCGGTGCTCAGACTGGTGACGAAGCCCTGCGCGTAGTCAAACTGATGAATACCGAAAAGATAAAATGGACCCCCGGCAAGCAGCGTGGTCGCCCGGTACGGGTACAGTTTAACTTGCCCGTCAAGTTCAAACTCGAGTAAGAACTCGATCCTACTAGCAAATCAAGGCCGAAATTTTCCGCAAGGAAGGTTTCGGCCTTTTTTATTGGGGGAGATAGTGCTTTCGGTCATTCCCCATTAAATTGTATCTTAGCAGCGACACATCGCTTTCTCTCACCGAAAAACCCGTTCACGATGTATTCATTTATCCTAAGAATTACTGCTCACGTAGCGGCCCGCGTTTTTCTCCTGGCCGTCTTGATGGGTGGTAGTGGAACAGCTTTTGCCCAACAGCCGGGTGGGGCGTTACCCCCGAATCCCGACTCAGACGGTGTTTATCGTAAGGTAGCTGAGATGCCCCGTTTCCCCGGCTGTGAGAAAGAAAGGGACCTGAGTAAAAAACTCCGGTGTTCCGAACAGAAAATGCGCGATTTTATTTTTGAGCATGTTTACTACCCCGACAAAGCCTGGGAAAAAGAAATTGAGGGAACATCGGTAGTGTCGTTCGTGGTAGAAACCGACGGCACCCTTTCCAACATCAAGATCGTGCGCAGTCTGGAAGGTGGGATCGATGAAGAAGCCATGCTAGTGGTAGAGTTAATGAACGAAAAGGGGATCCATTGGATACCCGGTAAGGAGAAAGGAGTGGCGGTGCCCGTGCTGTTCAATTTGCCGATCAAATTCAAAATGGACTAAGAGGCCGTGAAGTGGATGTTCAAAAACCGGCCACGTGAGAACCAAAATCAAACTATCTTGCCAACTATGCGCTTTAGCAGAATACGGCGGGCACGGCCCTCCCAAACAACCATCTAAAGAAGGAAACCATGAAGTGGCAAGGAAGAAGACAGAGCAGCAATGTAGACGATCGCCGCGGCCGTAGCGGCGGCGGTAGCCGCGGCTTTAGCGGCGGCAAAGCCGCCGGCGGGTTCGGTATCGGAACGGTGGTAATTGTGATCCTGGCCCTGCTATTCGGGGTAGACCCGTCCGAGATTTTGGGGGTGACCAACACCGGCGGCGGCGGCACCACCACTTCCGCTCCGTCGGGCCTGCAAACACCGCAGGGCAGCCAGGAAGACGAGTTGGGCCAGTTCGTGGCCGTGGTATTGGCTGAGACGGAGGATGTATGGAACGCGCAATTCCCCCAATCCTTTAACCAAAATTACCGCGAACCCGTACTGGTACTCTTCAGCGGTCAGGACCGCTCCGCCTGCGGCTTTGCTTCGGCGGCTACCGGACCGTTTTACTGCCCGGCCGATCAGAAGGTATACATCGACCTTTCTTTTTACGACCAATTACGCCAACGCTTCAAAGCCCCCGGTGATTTCGCGATGGCCTACGTGATCGCTCACGAGGTGGGGCATCATATCCAGCAGCTGACCGGCTACTCGCAGCAGGTAAGTCAGGCCCGGGGTAGGGTGAGTGAGGCGCAACAGAACGATCTTTCCGTCCGCCTGGAGTTGCAGGCCGATTACCTGGCCGGGGTCTGGGCGCACCACGCACAACGGACCGCCGGTATCCTGCAGGACGGCGATATCGACGAGGCCATCCGGGCCGCTACCGCCATCGGCGACGACCGTCTACAAATGGAAGCGCAGGGCTACGTAGTGCCGGAATCCTTTACCCACGGCACGTCAGAACAACGGGTGCGTTATTTTACCCAGGGCTACCAGTCGGGTGATCTTTCCAAAGGTAAATTGGACGCTTTCTTCCAGCAGCGGCAGTTGTAAGGCATGAGTAAACCCACCGAAAACTGGGAGGTAGATTTTGCCTTTAACCGAATCCGGCACCTGGTTCAGGATAAATTCGGCCGCGCCGGCCTGCCCGATTTAAATGCACTGCTTTTTCTTATCGGTCTTCAGGAATTGGGGCGCTGGGAGGAGAAATTTACCAAGGAACAGAAACAGGATCTGATGCACATCGCCGTGTGTCGTTTACTGAGCTACGAAGGTCACTATACTTTCGTGGGCCGCGATGCCGACGGCTGGCCCCACTACGATACGGCCCTACCGGTACCCCGCCGTGAACTGATGGAACAGGAAACATTACTGAAGCACCTCATCGTCCGCTATTTTAACGAGTTGGAAGAAGAGGAGGGGAGGATTGGGGAGTAGGGGTACCATCGTTCAGTCTTGCCCTCGGGAATATACCCTCCGGGGGTAGTCCGCGTGAGGTGCCCGGACAGGGCAAGCGTAGCGAGCAGCCCGCAGGGCCGAGCGAACAGCGAGCTGGGAGGGGACCGACGCCGACCGAAGGGAGGGGGCACGCCCGATATAATATAGTTGTAATGGTAGAGAGTAGTAGGAACTTGCCGTAAGTAGTAAGTCGGCTACCGGCACATTATCCCTCGATCAAGTAGTCGGCAGGTACAATTTATTCAGCCGATCGATTGCCGCCCCGGGGTTGATGGCGCGGTAAGCGGCCGATTGCATGAGGGGGCGGGTGCCGAGGCGGCTGATGCGCTGGTTACGCATGTCGGGGAAGGTGCGGTTGCTGAGGAAATACGAATACGAGATCTTCTTGCGGATCGGCCCAGACGGCGGTGCCGGTAAAACCGAGGTGCCCGAAAGCGAGATCGGAGGCCAGGGACGAGGTATTCAACTTCCGCTCGGGATTAAGTTGCTTAAGATCGAATCCATAACCGCGGCGGGATTCGCCCGGAAAACGCTGGGTAAAAGCAGCTACCGTGGCGGGTTTCAGGTAGGTGTGACCTCCGTAGGTGCCGTTTTGGAGTAACAGCTGGAAGACAACCGCCAGATCGTGAGCATTGCCGAACAAACCGGCGTGACCGGAAACACCGCCCAGCATAGCCGCGCCCATGTCATGCACATAGCCCTGTACGACCTGCTTGCGCCAGTAGGCATCTTTTTCACTGGGCACAATCTGCGTCTTACTGTAGTAGCGCAGCGGTAAATATGTGAGGTGGCTGAGGCCGAGGGGCCGGTAAAAATTCTTGGCAACATATACATCCACCGTCTCACCGCTCAGTTCCTTGACCAGGTCCGCCATCAGATAAAAGCCGAGGTCACTGTAGCGATACGCACCCGGCGGCCTTACTTTGGAGGTAAGAATCCGATGTTGAATAACCTTTAGATAGTCCTCTTTGAGGAAGAGTTTTTCCGTGACCGGTATATTAAAACTGCCGCCGCTAAGGGTACGGTAGAACTCGGAAGAAGCCGATTTCTTGCGTTTGGTGCCGCTGAGAGTAGCCGTATAGAAAGGAATCCAGGGCAGCAGGCCCGCCCGATGGGCAAGGATGTCGCCGATGAGCAGACCTTCCTTATTGGTGCCGCGCAAGCTGGGCAGGTACGTACTCAGGGGGTCACTGAATTCAAACCGCCCCTCCTCGTACAGTTTCATGAGGGAGAGGGTGGTGGCCGCTACCTTGGTGATGGAAGCCAGATCGTAGAGGTCGTCGGTCCTGACGGGCAATTTATTTTCGTAAGTGTGGTAGCCGTAGGCTTTTTCCAGCACGATCTTACCCTGGCGGGCCACCAGCACCGTCATGCCGGGGGTGGCGCGTTCGGCAATGGCGCGGTGGGCCAGATTGTCGATGTAGGCATAAAGGGTGTCGGAAAACATCCCCACGCGCTCGGGCGGCGCATAACCCATGCGGAAGTTTTTCCGGGTGACCAGGCCGCTGTTGTAGGTAGATTTTTTGGAGGCCGTAATGGGCAGGCGACCGTCCATACCGATGGCCCCGAAGACGGCCTGCGCGGCGGCATCCTGCGCCACGGGGTCGTTGGTGTAGGCCACCATGACGGTCCCGAATTCATCCAGCCGGGCCAGGGTATAAGGGTTGCCGAAAACGACGATCACCACTTTAGACCGCTTCTCCAGTTGCCGTAGCATGCGAAGCAGCGACTCCGTTACCTGAATTTTTTCCTGCGAGGACGATCCGCTGCTGTGCAAACTGACCAGTACCACGTCGCGGCCGGCGGTGCGTTCCAGCATCCGGGCGGTCTCGGCCGCGCTGGGGGTCAGGTCCACTTTCAGGCGGGTGATGCCGGCATAACCGGCCAGTCGCTCCTGAAACGGGGGGCTTACCTCATTGCCGCCTACGGCGATGGCAGCCAATTTGAGCGTACTCAGGTCGCCGCCGATGGGCAAAACTCCGGCATCGTCGCGGACCAGGGTAAGGGAGGCTTCGTGCAGGCGCTGCTTCAGTTCGTAGGCGGCGGGGGCATTGATCTCCCGGCGCAGGTTGGCGGCCGCCAGGGTGGGGTAATTGCCCACCAGCCCCAGCCGGTATTTGGCTAACAAAATGCGCTTAACCGATGCTTCGAGCTGGGCCGATTTGATCCGCCCGTCGGCCAGATAATTGCGGATGGACACAAAGGAGGCGGCAATGTCTTCGGGCAGCAAGATCATGTCGTTACCGGCCAGCAACGCTTCGGCATCGGCCGCGCCGGGGCTGAAATACTTGGTGACGCCCTTCATTTCCATGGCGTCGGTAAAAGCCAGACCATTGAAATTAACCTCCCGGCGCAGCAGGTCGGTAGTGACGGCGCGGCTCAGGGTGGTGGGGCGGTTTTCGCGGTTATCCAGGACGGGGATGTTCAGGTGGGCCACCATTACGCTTCCGATACCGTAACGCGAGAGGGCACGGAAGGGGTATAGCTCGATGCTGTCCAGGCGGGCACGGCCGTGGTTGATGATCGGCAAATCCTTGTGCGAATCCACGTCGGTATCGCCGTGACCGGGGAAGTGCTTGGCGCAGGCCATCACGCCGTGGTCCTGCAGGCCTTTCATGTACATATAGCCCTTGACGGTCACGTTGTAGCGGTCTTCGCCAAACGAGCGGGTGCCGATGACGGGGTTGTCTGGATTGTTGTTTACGTCCAGCACGGGCGAAAAACTGACGTTTACGCCCAGTCGGTTCATCTCCCGTGCTATCTCCGTACCCATGTCATAGATCAGCCGATTATCGCGGATGGCCCCCAGGGCCAGTTGCTTCGGAAAACTGATGGTAGTTTCCTTCAGGCGCATCCCCAGCCCCCACTCGGCATCCATGCTCACCAGCAGCGGCAGGTTGCTCAGGGCCTGATACTGGTTGGTCAGGGCGAGTTGCTCTTCCGGGGTGCCCTGAAAAAAACACAGGCCGCCTACGTGGTAATCCCTTATTTGACGTTCCACGGCGGCCACGTGTTCGGGTCCGAGATCGCTGTGGGCGCGGATCATAAAGAGTTGGCCCAATCGTTCGTCGGGCGTCATGCTTAGGTAAGTGCGGCTCACCCACTCCTGCTCCTCGGCGGACGGTTGGCTCAAATCCCCCTTATAAGCCGAACCACCCGGAGATTGGGCGGTCAGTTGTGGCAAAAAGAATAGCAGGAGGAAAAAGATGCGGCAGTACTTCAGGAAAAAGCGGGATTGAATCATTGTAACCGGAGACAGTAAAACCACCCGCTTGATAGCATTCGGTGGGTTCGGATAGATGGGATAACGGAAAATTCGCTGCCCGGATATTGCTAATAAGGAGCGGGGCGGCGTTTCCTCCTCAAAGTACGCAAAATGATGGTAAAAGGTACGTACACCGAACAATTTGAGAAAATATTAAGCCAATTTCATCCAATCTGTCAATGCAGCCTCTTCCCGGCGGCGCATTTCGGCCGCCTCGGCGGGCGTTTTGTCTCCCTGCCCGCAAAGGTGTAGTACGCCGTGAATAACCACGCGCGCCAGTTCCCGGTCCGGGGCTTCACCCAGTTCGGCGGCATTATCGCGCACCCGATCCAGGCTAATGAAAATTTCTCCTTCCACTCGGGGCGGCTCGCTATAATCAAAAGTGATAATGTCCGTCAGGGTATCGTGGTCCAAATATTCCCGGTTAATGGCCAGCAACTCATCATCGGTACAAAAGGTATACTCCAGGCGATGCAACCGGCAGCCGGCACCGGTGACGGTTCGCTCGATCCAGGGAGCATGACGGGCAATCCAGGCCAGGTCGAGCGACCAGTTCAGGACTTCAGAAGCCGAAAAGATGAGCGGTTCTTCCGGCTCCTGATCCGGCAATTGGGGGAAGACGTGGTCGATAATAAATGCTATTGAGACGGCGGAATATTTGCGGCGTCCGTAAGAATGTAGTGTCCGGGTCTCAGGGCGTGCCCCGTCCTGACGTCCGGGTCGGTCCCTTACCGGCTCCCTGTCGGTCGGTGCTGCGCACTCCATTCCGCAAGTTTGCGGAAACGGCCCGTCCAGGCACCTCACGCGGCGGGTATCCCGGGCGATAAATATAAAAGGAGCAGCTACCTCAGATTAAACCGCATCTCTACGGTTGCCCCGTTATCCTGATACTGCATCTTGTCGCAGAGTTGGTTCATCAGAAAAACGCCCCGGCCGCCGGGGTTGGCAATATTTTCGGGGGCCGTCGGGTCGGGTAATTTACGGTAATCAAAACCCGCCCCCTGATCGCTCACGCGCACGGCCAAACCGCTGGTAAGGCGGCGCAGTTTGATGGAAACGGTTTTACTGCAATCCTGACAATTGCCGTGAATGATAGCATTATTGACCGCCTCGGTGAGGCTAATCAACAGGTTAGCGTATACTTCTTCACTCAATTTATACTTCTCCGCTATTTTGGCAACGAAGCGATCGACTTCGCAGATGTTTTTCGGGTCTGATTTGAGTTGTTGTAGCATGGCATAGTTTAGCGTCGGTGGGTAAAGTGGCTGATGGGGATGCAATCAAAGTACCAAGGTCAGTAACGCATGAGATACGAAAAAGCTGGGTAAGAACCTAAATATCAGGGGTGAAAGGCCGATTTCCGCCAAAGTTTAACATTCAACGGTTCCAGCCCGGTTTACCAAACGGACAACGACCGACTAGCGGCCCGTGCCGGGGTTGGCGGCGGGTGCCGTGTTTCCTCCCCGCAGTTGCTGGAAATACTCGTCTACGAGCGATTGATAATAAGGTTTCAGATCGGGCGATACCCGCTTGAACATATCTACTTCCGCCTGCCGTTGCTTGATGTATTCCTGCAGGGTGGCGGGCATCTCGCGGCGTTGTTGATCGGCGGTTTTGCTCTTGCGCTGCTCGTCCTGGTCACGCTCGCGTTCGGCTTTTTCGTGTTCCAGCAGACGGCCCAGAATATCCTGCTGGCGCTGCATGGTTTCGTTGGTCAGCCGCTTGTTGACGAGGTCTTCTTCGGACTTATTCATCTCGTCGATCAACTCCTGCAACTCCGGATCGCCTTTGCCTTTGCTGCGGCGGTCGGCCTGCTTTTTTTCCAGTGCACGGCGCAGGGCTGCCTGCCTGGCGGCCATGCGGGCAAATTCTTCCGCGCCGGCCTTGCCCTCGCCCTTGCCCATCTTTTTCTGCAACCCTTTCATGTCCTCGTTCAGACCCTTCTGGCCTTCCCCTTCGCCGCCACCCTCGCCGGGTTTATCGGATGGTTTCTTGCCTTCGCCCTTGCCCTCGCCGGGGTTTTCGCAAGCCTGGTTACCCGGCATCATGCCGGCCATTTGCTGCTGCATTTTTTCCAGTGACTCGCTCATCATCAGGGCCAGGTCGTTCAGGTTGGTCATGGCCCGTTGTTGCTGGTCCGAAGCCTGCGGCTTGCGGCGTTCTTCCAGGTCGTCGAGCCCCTGGCGGAGGTTGCCCTTGATGTCGTTCACTTTATCGAGTACGAAGGTTTCGATGTCGATATTACGTTTTGCCAAGGCGCGCAGGCTGTCTTCCACCAGTCGGAAGTCGTCCTTCACGCGGAATTGCTCCTGCACCAGGCTTACGTAGCGGGGAGTGTTAACGGTAGCGGCACTGAAATCACGCATCAGTGCCTCCTGGTCGAAACTCAGGCCCACGATATTTTCAAGTAGCTGGCGCATGGCCTCGATGTCCTCGCCCTGCTCCTTTTGCTGCTGGGCCTGCATCTGCATCTGCATTGAGTTGGCCATCTGCTTCATCTTTTGCCCCGCCTTTTTCTGAGAATCAGAGGCTTCGGAGGGCTTGCTGTCTTCCATCTTATCCTGGGCCTTTTCCATATCCTCTTCGATGCTTTCCTGCATCTCTTCCTGGGGGTCCATGTCCGTAGGCTTTTCCAGCTCTTCGTTCATTTTTTCCATCTTTTCCACATCCTCCTGAATCTTGTCGAACTCCTTCTGGATGTCCTCCTGCTCCTTCTTCAATTCTTCGGTGGGCTTTTCCTCGGCGGCGGTCTCTTCGGCCAGCTTTTCCTGCTCTTCGGCCAGTTCTTCCAGTTTTTCGATGGTTTCCTGCATCTTCTTTTCCAGCTCCAGTTCCTTATACAGTTCCTGTAGACGGTCCAGTTCCTTTTCGGTTTCTTCGTTGCTGAGTTCCATCTGCTCCATTTTATCAAGAGCTTCTTCTTTCTCCAACTTTTCCATCAGCTCACGGATTTCTTCCATGAGTTTTTCCATTTCCTCGTTCATCGCCTCCTGCATCATCTTCTCGAGCTGCTCCTCCTTTTTCTTGATGTTTTCTTCGGCGGGGCTGAGTTCTTCCTCGTTGCGTTTCTTTTCCTCGAAGGCTTCCTGTGCCTCCTCGATCTTTTCCTGGACCTGCTTCTGACGCTCCATTAGCTTCTCCAGTTCCTTTTTCATCTTCCAGTCCATCTCCTTTTCCTGTAGCAGTTTCTCGCGGAGTTTTTTCATCTCCTCTTTTACTTCCTTGCTTTCCTTAATGGCTTCTTTCAGCTTATCCTTGAGTAATTCGCTGTTGGCTTCGGCCTGTTCTTCCAATTCATCGCGGGTAGGTAGCTGGTAGGTCATCATGCCGGTGCGCGAAGGCTTGGCACCGTTTACGCCGTCGTTGTCGTATACTTCGAAAGTAGTAAGACAACTCATCGCCCGGTTGGGGGGCCAGCTCGCGCAGGTCCCAGACGTAATCGTAGCGTGTCTGCTTACCGGTGGGCTTCAGGATGCTGACCGTTCTGGGTTGCGCGTCACCACCTTGTGCCCGCTTTAGGGTGTAAACAAAGTTGAGGCGGGTGAGGCCGTGATCGTCGGCGGCATCACCGACGAAATATAGCAATTTGCTGTCCGTGGAATCAATGAATTTTTCCACCGAGATCTCGGGGTAGAGGTCAGGAACGACATTGAGCGAGTAGGCCATCGAATCGGCACGGGGCAGGCGGTCGTTGGACACAACGAGGCGGTACTGCTCATCGCGGTTCGCGCGGCGTTTGAACAGAAAGCGGTCCTGACCGGCGCGCTCGATCTCTGCGGTTTCGTCACCGGAGAAAAAGAGGTCGATGTGGTCGGTGTTTTCGGTGGTGAACTCCCAGTCGATGCGGGTACCGACCGGCACGCTGAGGTCACCGATATTGGATAGCACCTCGTCAGTACGGCCCAGGTAGGCAGGGTAGTCCAGACGGACGTTAAAGTTGACGATGTTAGGCTTTTTCAGCACGCTGAGTTCGTAAGCCTTTGACTTGACCCGGCCGGAGAAAAGGCGGAAGACCACATCCTGCCGCACGCCGGCGAAACGGTAGGTAAACTCGTTGGGGGCAACTTTCTGGA
This sequence comes from Lewinellaceae bacterium, assembly GCA_963710215.1. Classification (GTDB taxonomy): domain Bacteria; phylum Bacteroidota; class Bacteroidia; order Chitinophagales; family Saprospiraceae; genus Neolewinella. The sequence continues at coordinate 125,836 of CAVPZP010000069.1, forward strand.
GGCGGTACTGGTAGTTGTCGATCTCGATAAAGACCTCATTGGGCAGAATGTCGCCCTCTACGCGGATGGTGAGGGGAAAGTCGGCGAACTGGACCACCTGTAGTTCGGGGTTGGTCACGGTAAACTTGAAGGGGGCGGGCCGCTCGAACTCCTCGTTGTTATTCACCAGGCGGCGGGTGCCATCGGTGATCCAGGCGGGGGAAGCTACCATGATGACAATGAGCAGCAACAGCGGCGGGAGGGCGTACTTGAGGTAGCGGCGGTTGTTGCTCAGGTCGATGGCGGAGCGAAAGGGCACGGGGCTGATCTCGGCCGCTTTCTGGTTGATACTGGCTCGGATGAGGGAGGCATCGGCTTGCGAACCGGCCTGGCCCTGGAGCTGCAGTACATTAAGCAACTTATCCTGAACACCGCTGAAGTGATCGCCGATAATGGCGGCAGCCCGTTCGTGGCTGATTACCTTGCCCAGGCGGAAATAATGCGCCAACGGCACCAATACCCAGAACGAGGTAGCGGCCACACTAAGACCGATAAAAGAATACCAGAGTAACTTACGAGTGGCCTTGTCGAAGTAGAAGTAGTTCTCGGCCAGGGTGATAGCCAAAAACAGCAAGAGTACGGCCCCTACGGTATAAAGGACACCACGGATAAGGCCGTTGATGTAAAACTTGCGAATGAACTGATCGAGTTTGGCGATCAGCAGTTGGTAATTATCGGATCCATTCATGGGGTAAAAAATAAGCGGCAAAGTAAAAACGGCGAAACATTCAAATCAGCGCAAGCATTCCTCAGACGAGGATCGTTTACTTAACGAAACAATGTACGTAAAAGATTAGCCATACGGCAGACGCTATTCGTTAATTATTGCCACCGGCCCCTGAGCCGACCGTTGATTTGGTAAGAGAATAATCATTCGGCCAACCGAGGTATCGGACATTCAATCATATTGTAAAAAAATAACCTGATTCTCCAGCTTGTTCAGACAAGCATTTTGACTTAACTTAGCCCTCCCTAACTCACTATACAAAACGCCCTATCGATGCCTCTTTTAAATCCCGACCAGATTGCCGGCATGGCAGGAGGGCTGATTTCTAAAATGGACGGCCATGTGTTTTGCCTGGATATCTCCGGTTCGATCCGCTATGCTAACCCTTCCGCCTGTGATATTTTGGGTTATGAATTTGACGATTTATCCTCCAAATCAGTTTTTGATTATAGCCCCGGACTAAGAAAAAGTGACTGGAAGAATCACTACAACATTACGCTACACGAAGGTAGCCACCAATATATCAGTTACCAGCAAGACGCCAAGGGACTGGTCTATCCGGTTCATACCACCACCAAATTAATCCATGAGGATGACAATTACATCTGTTGTCTTGTAAAGGTATTACAGGAGGTGAAACACTATTCCGAACTGCTGGATCGGATTGCCGCTGCCAATAATCTGGCCGGCTTTGAAATGAATCTTTCTTCCGGCTATCTGCTGACAACGGCCGGCCTGCTGCAATTGCTTAAAATAGCAGACCCCGATGAAATACGGTTCGAGAGCCTGATGAAAAAAATGGCACCGACGAGCCGTAAGCGTTACGGCCGGAAACTGGAGGTAGAGCAGCGGGGTGGGGAGTTTCTCAAGGGTGAGTTCGAGTTAGTCGACACGTCCGGGGGGTCGAGGTGGTTTGAAATCAATCATTGGCGCACCACGAATGAAAAAGGGGAGAAACTGGTGAGCGGTTATTTTAAACTAAAGGAAACCGAGCTGACGCATTTTCAATTCGACCTGGATGAGTGCCAGCGAAGACACATCAGGCAGGCACTTCGACATACCGGCGGCCGGGTGAGTGGTAAGCAGGGAGCTTCCGCACTGCTAAACATGAATTCCAAAACACTTTTCGCCCGGATGAGCAAACTGGACATCAGCCGAAAAGATTACGAAGATCACTTATAGACCGGAATAAAACGTTGCCTGAAACGAAGCAGGTAGGTATACCCGCGTGAGGTGCCTGGACGGTGACGACGCAGGGGCAGGGCCTGGCCCCTGCCCGGAAGGAGAAAGCCCGCAGGGCCAAGGCGATAGCCGCGCCGGGAAGGCACCGGCCCCGTCCCGCAGTATTGCGGGACGGGGACACGCCCAAAACATTCGTAACATTCGTAGCAAATAAGGTCCGTGCCGGTGACAAAAATGGCGGAAGCGGCAAGAACATTTCTCGCTGCTGCCCCGGTTTTACCGCATGACAACAATACGCTCCACGATACGCTCCCGCCCCACGACGACGGCTACCAGGTAGGTGCCGCCGGGCAAGCGGCCGAGGTCGAGGCGGTGCTCGCCGGCGGTGGTAGCGAAACTGCGCTCTAGCAACAGACGCCCCGTGAGATCATGCACGCTGACGTCCAGCGGCTCGGCCGACCAATTGCCGGTAAGACTCAGGAAAAGCGGACCCGCCGTGGGGTTGGGAGAAACGGAGAGTTGCCGATCGGCACCTAGATCGTGTACGGCGACGGGCTGAATAAAAAAATCACTGGGGGAGGGTACGGCATCCCCACACTCGTTGCGAGCAATAACCCGCCAATAAAATTGGCCTTCACTAGAGAAATCGCTCAGCTGAACTACATTGCTAGTGGTGATCGTAGAATAAACTACGTTATCAAAGACCTCATCAGTGGCGATCTGGAGTTCATAGTCTACCGTGTTGGCAGTAAGTTGCCAGCCGAAATTAAGTGTCTGCCCCTGCTGGAAGGTAGTGGACGACGGTGGGAGTTGTAAAACCGGAAAATTAGGTAGTGCCTGAACGGTAAATGTGGTGGAAATACTCGTTGAGTTGCCGGCAGCGGTTACAATTATTTCAACGTCATAGGTGCCGGGAGTAGTGAGAAATAAAAGTGAAACCATGAGACGGCGAACGTCGGCGAAAAAAGAAGCGGAAAAATTGATCGTGGACATACCATTTATCCGGAACCTCGTAGTCCAGATCGAGCGACAAAGTCGTTTCCTAATTGCAACTCGAATTGCTTGAAATCATCCGGGCAGGGGTTATCTGCAACACTAATGAAACTCAAGCTATAATCGGGTGCGCTGGTACCGGCGGTACATAGGTCGATTGACCAGTCAACCAACTGGCCACCGTCAGCAGCGGCGTTGTCTTGTATCTCCAACGTCCAGGTGCCCGTGGGTGATTCACCGGCAAAGGAGGAGAGTGGGTCTTCCGGTTGGTAAAAGTGCCTTGGAGGGCAGGACTGGTGCCGGTCACGCAGGCATTGTCCAGATCAGCACTGGTCAGAGTTGCTTGATCACTAAAGGTGAGCATGAGGTCTTGTCCGAAACAACCACCGCCGGAGAGGTCCGCAAACAGCAGGACGCAGGTGCCACCGGGAGAAGTAAGGTGCGGTCAGGTCTCCTACAAAAGAATGATCGATTTGAAGCGATATTTCCAGGGTGCTAATGGGGTCCGTACCGGTGACTTGCAGGGTGGAGTGACGAGGCAGTGTACCAACCTCGGAGATGAACACCGGCACATCGGCCGAAGAGTGAACCCCACAGGAAATGTTGGCGGTGACAAAGGTGATCCGGACGGACCACTCGCCCAATCCGCAGATGTTAGTGGATCGTACACGCCAGTAGTAGGAGTGTTGGCGGACGAGCAGGGTCGGTGCGTGACCAGCGTCGTGCCGGTGGTCTGTTCGCTGATTAGAGGGTAACTGAAATTGTTGAAGTGGCAACCAGTAGTGGTAGTTAATAACTCCCGCGCTACCCGGAATGCCAGCTGAACTGAGGAAGTACGCCGGTGTTTGTCGGTCCCTGAGCGGGCGAACACAACGGGTAACACAGGAACCGCGCCGATAAAATTGGCCGTGACGTGGTGCTGGTCTGTGTTGCTCCACTGGCGGCGATTACTTGAATGGTAAATGAACCGCTGAAACCGGTCGGTGCCTGTACCGTGAGCAGGGAACTTGCACCCGGCTGGATGGTAGTCTGGTTGAAAGAAGCCGTAATTCCGTTGGCAAACTCCCGAGCTAAGGTTGATCGGCCCGCTAAAATCCGCTGCCCACGTTGATAGTGTAGCTTAGTGTGGCTGAGGAACACCCGGCCGTGAGGCTGCGGGGCTGAATACGGCTGCGCCGCAGGCATCCTGAAAACGGCCGTCAATTTGCGTTACTCCGGTATTATCCGGGTCGAGCCAGTTCCTGAGCCGGGTGGACGGCGTGCCGCCGCCGTTCCAGGAGACGCCGAAAAAGCCGTAGCTATCGAAATCACTGTTACCGCAGGCGGCTCCGCCACCGAGGAGCTGTCCACGCACGCGCTTGAAACGGTCGAAGAGCGGCGAGCCGGAAGAGCCGCCCTCGGTAGTACCGATGTTCCAATTGGGAACGGTAATGTGATTACCATTGGCTGCGGGGGTAGAACTGATACCGTTTACGCGAAAGGTCTGCTGAAATGAAAAACTGATTCTTTTCTCATCCGTGCTGGGATGGTGAATGGCGATTACAGTATCGCCGGGTGCAGTGAGGCTATTGTCCCAACCGGCATAAAAAGCGTTGGCACTGGGATTGACGGGATCGTCCAGTTCCAGTAGCGTCATGTCGCTGTCGGCCCAGGTTGCGCGAAAAATGGAGCCGGTGTTGAAGTTGTTGAGTACACCGTTGCCATTTCCGCCGCTGGCCGCGGAGCCGGGCTGGCGGCAGACGCTATTGATAAAGTTCCAGTAGACCACCAGTGATGCCCCGGCATTAGCTACACCGCAGTGGTTGGCGGTCATAAAGAAAGGTGTGCAATCCTGCCGGGCATTATTAACCAGGTAGCCCGTGCAAAAGGTGCTGCCGCCGGTGCTGTAAACGGCTACGGACTGGATGATGTCGCGGTACTTATCCACGATGCCCCAGCCGTCCTCGGCTCCACAGATGACATCGAGATTGCAGGAGCCGGAAAGGAGCGAACTGGAGTTGAAGCCGACAAAATCGTGATTGACATCGGTTAACCGCAGGCGGACGAATGATTTCCGGGCGGTGGGTACGCGCAGTTCGATAACCAGGTCGTCGGTAGGCACAATGGGGGTCCAAAGCTGGTTGTGTTCCTCATTATCGGCGGGGGTAAAGGGGCCGAGTACTTCGGGCTGCTTTTGATTGGCGGGGTAAAGATAGAGTTCGCCGCCGGGGGGCAGGTAGAACTCGGTGAAACCGAGGTTGATCGACTTGGCATTGGGCGAGTTGACGCGCAGCCGCCAGACGGACCGGCCGCCGGATAATTCTTCCCACTTGCCGCCGGTAGCCGGACTGACGTCGGTAGACTGGGTAAGCGCGAAGTGGGGCGCACGGCCGGGCGTACTGCGCAGACGCAGTTCCTCGGTAAGTAAAGCGGCATTGTTTTGCGCCGGGAAGGCCAGCACGGGGATGGCACTCGATGGGGCGTGTGAAGCGGGCTGGGCCGCGAGACTGGTAAAGAAGAGAACAGCCGCGGCCGAGAGGAAAAATCGTAAAGAGGTGGTCATGCGCATACGTGGTTGATGCGCTAAAGGTAAGGAAGGGCAAAGACACTAAGGGGATGAGACTTGGAGAATGGTGAGGGGGCGACCGAAAAACTGCTGATTGCGCCGTTTCTCCCCATCTTGCACGAACATTAGTCCTAATCTATCCCAGAGCAATTAGCGAGTTTCAGTTCCACTAACGTTCCTCTTTGCGCCGCTCGAACACGTCGGGCGGGAAAAAAGGCCGGCGTTCCTCGTTAAGCCAAGCGGCTTCCTTATCAGCCTTGCGCCGGCGGGCGGTGATCTCGTGGTCCTCCAATTGGGAGCGAAAGACCCAGGCCGCGATGCCGCCGATGAGAGCCCCGATCAGGTGTGATTCCCAACTGATGCCGGGTTGGCCGGGGAAGAGGCCGGCCACCATGCCGCCGTAGAGGAAAACCACGAGTAGGGAAATGATGATGGCCCGGAAATCGCGGCGAAAAAAGCCCGCCAACCCGAGAAAGGCGGCCAGACCGTAAATAACCCCGCTGGCCCCGATATGATAAACCGATCGGCCGAAGAACCAGACCCCGAGACCGGTGAAAAGATAGATAAAAAAGTAGATGCGCAGGCCGGTGCGCGGGTAGAAGTAAAACAGCAGGCCCGAAAGGGCAATGAGCGGCGGCGTATTGGAAAGGATGTGTCCCCAACTGCCGTGCAGGAGCGGTGAGGTAAAGATGCCCCGAATACCCACGATCTCACGCGGATACAAACCGTAGTCGAAGGCAAAACTGCCGACAACCTGCTCCACGAGAAAGACGGCCCAGATGATGGCGGCCGGGCCGAGAGACCAGCGCAGGGCGTGACGAAAACGGGGCGAGAGGGTCATGGGAAAGGATGCATGGGTACACTCACCTAAACCATGAATTAGCCGGTGAGGTTGGCGCGTTGGTCCGTAAACGGCCGTTGTTGAGCGACTAATCGCGCAGGAAGTGCAACTCGCCGTTCTCATCCAGCGTGACGTGGGGGTGCGGCCGCTGGGCCAGGTAATCGCGCTGACGGAGCAGCACCACGTGATCGACGCCAGCAAACAGATCGGAGCGGACGGCTCCGAAACCGAGGGGCGGCGGCAGGTTGCCCAGTGGGCGGGCCGGTACCACGGAGAGCGGCCTTCCGCCCAGGGCGAGCAGGAGTTGGCGCAAATAGGGGCGGTGCGCTACGCGCACGATGGTGGGCTTACCGGAGAAAACATCCACGTCGTGCTCGGGGTCGATGACGCCCAGTGGGCGGCGGTGTACGTGCAGGAGGGTATCCAGGCGGGGGTGCAGGCGGGGGCGGTGGCCGCGCAGGGCCTGGGTGTCGGCATAGAGAAGTTCGGTCAGGTCATCGGGGCAGAGGCGGGCCTGCCGGATGCGGGCTACGGGGTCGTCGGAACGGCAGGCGACTTCCCAGACGGTATCGCCGGGCAGCAGCACGAGATCGCCGGCCAACAGGCGTTCGGCGGCCGTTTGCAAGAGGGGGGTTAAAGGAGCGGGCATGAAAGGGGCTACGTTGAAGGTCGTCATGGGGGGTTAGTTATGCTAGTGAGTATGGGGAAACCAAATCGTTACCCGCTTGCGGACAAGGGGCGGCCGGGTTGGTCGGCTAGCGAACGAACCTTCAACAAATAGCGGGCAGTGTGGCCGGTGGGCCGTAGTTTCGGGGATCGGTCTTCCGGGAGACCGTTAAGATGCTGTCAAGGCCCCCGGAAAAATGGGCCGCGTGCGTATATATACCTAAGTTGTGGGGCAAACGAACCGCTATTTGCGGTCGTTCTATCATATCAACCGTCCGCCCCGCGTTTGAATTGTTCTCTTAAATGTTAAAGTGCTACCCTATGATCAACCGATTTATTTTTCGCCTGGCCGGTATTATCTTTATACTGACCGGCGGCGGCTTGCTGACGGACCTGACCGCCCGCCACATTATCGGTGGGGAGATGACGTATGTCTGCACGGATTCCACGGCAACGGAGCGGACGTACTTGATTACGATGACGGTTTACCGGGATTGCGTGAATGACGACGGTAGCGGCCCCCAGGGGGCACTTTTCGATAGCGATCCTGCCGGCGGGGCAGGTGCTTTAGTCGGTACGGTAACGATCTTTCAGGGAACGACGGTTTTTGGAAATACCATTGTTCTGAACGGACCCCAGATTACTCCCATCCCCCCCGATGCCGGAAACCCCTGTTTGATCGTGCCGCCTACGGTGTGTGTACAGGAAGGTATTTATACGTTCACCGTTACCCTGCCGGTGGATAATTTCGACTACACCATATCCTACTCGCGCTGCTGCCGGAATAACTTTATCACTAATATCCTTATGCCCGGTGATGTAGGGGCTACTTACTTTATTACCCTTACCAGCGAGGCACGGGAGATGTGCAATAGTAGTCCGGTATTCAAGAATTTCCCTCCCATCGTGTTGTGTGCCAACGAACCGTTTGAACTGGATATGGCCGGTGAGGATGCCGACGGCGACCGGCTGGTCTACAGTTTCTGCTCACCGGTAGTGGGGGGGGCAAATGTGGATGGTGCACCGGTCGATGCACCAAATGGGTTGGCTCCCAACCCCGAATCACCGCCGCCCTACGATGGGGTCAGCTTTTTGGCACCCACCTATACAGCCCTGCAGCCCCTGGGACCCGATGCCATGTTTACCTATAATGACTCTACCGGTCTGCTTAGTGGTACTCCCAATGTCATCGGCCAGTTCGTGGTGGGAATTTGTATCGATGAGTACCGTGACGGGGTGCTGCTGAGTACCGTCAAGCGGGAGTTTCAGTTTAATATCACGATTTGTGAGAATACCGTAGTTGCGGACCTGGACGAGACACTCATTGACGAGGAGGGCAATTTTGTCATTAACATTTGCGGTCCGGGCGATATTACAGTCGTCAATGAGTCTACGATCATCCAATTCATCAATGATTATGATTGGGAAGTTTATCGACCCAACGGCGATACCATTTTTCAGGGCAACCGCGACCTGACGACCTTTATCGGTGAAGTCGGCACTTACCCCGGCACCATGATCCTCAACCGTTCTTCCCTATCCAACTGCACGGATACGGCCGACTTTATCCTCAATATTTTTCCCGCCGTAGCGGCCGACTTTGAATTCGCCTACGATACCTGCATCGCCGGGCCGGTACTGTTCACTGACCTGTCTACCACCGGAGACCCGGGCGGTATTACCCAGTGGGACTGGGATTTTGCCGACGGCGGTAGTTCCTCATTGGTTAACCCCAGCCATTCTTACCAAACTCCCGGCGATTTCGGGGCCACCCTGCTGGCTACCGACGGGAACGGCTGCTCGAATGCCATCACCAAAAACATCAATTATTTTCCAGTTCCGCCGCTCATCCTCATCAGCCCCAGTGTAGTGGCGGGTTGCGTGCCGCAGGATGTGCTGTTCACCAACTTGTCAACACCCGTTGACGAAACCTACGATATCATCTGGGATTTTGGTGACGGTACCGGGACCGTGAACGAGATCAGCCCTTTCCACACCTACAACGAAGCAGGCATTTATAGCGTAGCGGTGGATATTACCAGTCCGATCGGGTGCGCAATCGATACTTTTTTCAATCAACTCATCCGGGTAGACCCCGCCCCCACCGCCGGCTTCTCCTGGATGCCCGAGACGCCCACCAACTTCCGCCGCGAAGTAGATTTTATGGACGAAAGCCTGGAAGCCATCGCGTGGCGCTACGAGTTCAGCAACGGCTTCGGCACCCTGCAACGAAACTTCCCCTACACCTTCCGCGATACCGGCCTGATCGATATTACGCAGTACGTTACCCACCCCAGCGGCTGCATCGACTCCCTGACACAGACCATCGACGTGGAGCCGCAGATCACCTTTTTCATGCCTAATGCCTTTACCCCCAACGGCGACGGCCTGAACGACGAACTGATTCCCAAGGCCTTTCTGTTCGGTTACCAATCCTATGCTTTCCGGATCTGGAACCGCTGGGGTGCTGCCATCTTTACCACCGAAGATCCGAATGAAGGCTGGACGGGCCGCTCCGAAAACAATCAGGACGCCCCCGGCGGGGTCTACCTCTGGGAGGCCCAGATCACCGGCCCGCGTGGTAAGGTGACCAAGTATCGGGGCGAGGCCGTGCTGCTGCGCTGATGGGTTACCGGTGATGGCATTACCAGGAGTCCGAAACCTTCCGCCGGCCGCCCCGTGCGGTCGGCGGAAGGTTTCGGTTACAACCAAAGCCCGTTGGCGGTCGTTCTTGCCCATTTCCCACCGGCCGTAACGTAGTATCCCCATGCCCCAACGTATTCTTTTTATCGACCGTGACGGTACCCTCAACCTGGAACCCGAGGACTACCAGGTGGACCGCCTGGACAAGGTCGTGTTCTACCCCGGCGTTTTTCGCTACCTGGGCCGCATCGCGCGGGAGCTTGATTTTCGTCTCGTTATGGTCACCAACCAGGACGGGTTGGGCACGGCCGCATTTCCGGAGGCTGCTTTTCACCCGCCCCAGGGCCACATCGTGCGGACACTGGCGGGCGAGGGAATTCACTTCGACGAGATCATCATCGACCGCACGTTCGCCCGCGACAACCAACCTACCCGCAAGCCCGGCACCGCCCTGCTGACCCACTACCTCGCGGGCGACTACGATCTGGCCGGCAGCTTCGTTATCGGCGACCGCCTGACGGATATGCAGCTGGCAAAAAACCTGGGTGCCCGGGGCATCTACCTCGCCGAAGACCCCCAGCTGGGAGCAGACGAACTCACCGCCGAGCAGCGCGGCGAACTGAGCCAAACCATCGCCCTCACCACCACCGACTGGGCGGAGGTCTACCGCTTTCTCCACACCGGCCAACGCCGCGCCTCCGTACACCGCCGGACCAAAGAGACGGACATTCGCATCGAACTGGACCTGGACGGCACCGGCCGGACCGACATCAGGACCGGCCTGCACTTTTTCGACCATATGCTCGACCAGGTCGGCCGCCACTCCGGCTGCGACCTGACGATCCACGTGAACGGAGATTTACACATCGACGAGCATCATACCATCGAGGATACCGCTTTGGCGCTCGGCACCGCTTTTCGGCAGGCCCTCGGCAGTAAGATCGGCATCGAACGCTACGGCTTTACCCTGCCCATGGACGACGTACTGGCCGCCGTCGCCCTCGATTTCGGCGGCCGGCCCTGGCTGGTCTGGGACGCTGATTTCCGCCGCGAGCGCATCGGCGACGTGCCCACGGAAATGTTCCACCATTTCTTCAAATCCTTCTCCGACGAGGCCCGCTGCAACCTCAATATCAAAGCCGAGGGCACCAACGAACACCACAAGATCGAAGGTATTTTCAAAGCTTTCGCCAAGGCCGTCAAGGCCGCCAAACGCATCGACACCGACAATATGCGCCTCCCCTCCACCAAAGGAACCCTCTGATGCACCTCGCCGTAATCGACTACAATGCGGGCAACATCCGCTCGGTCCTCTTCGCCCTCGAACGCCTCGGTGTTTCCCACGAACTCACCGCCGACCCCGCCCGTATCCGGGCCGCCGACCGGGTCATATTTCCCGGCGTGGGCGCGGCCGGCAGCACCATGGCCCACCTCAACCGCAGCGGCCTGGCCGATGTCATTCGCGGCCTGCGCCAACCCACCTTCGGCATCTGCGTGGGCATGCAACTGCTGTGCAGCCACTCCGAAGAAAACAACACGCCCTGCCTCGGCATCTTTCCCGATCGGGTCAAACTTTTCCGCCCCCTCGACGGCGCCAAAGTACCCCACATGGGCTGGAACACCATCACCGTCAGGGAAGGCACCTGGGTAGACCCGGCCCTCGACGGTGCCTACTGCTATTTCGTGCACAGCTACTTCGTGGAGGAAAGCCTCTTTGCTGTCGCCACCGGCGATTACGGCGGTACCAGGTTCAGCACCATGCTGCGCAAAGACAACTTTTTTGCCGCCCAATTTCACCCCGAAAAATCAGCGGCGGCGGGTGCACGTATCCTCCAGTGTTTCCTGGACGCGGGGTGAAGAAATGAGGCATAACGCCGTCCCTGCCGGGCCGTCTCCGGCCACTTCCGGGCTTTACCGTTGCTCGCTAGATCGACGCCGCCGGTCGGGGGATGAGTAAAAAGTACGGCCGATTACCGTTCGTCGGCCCCTGTGGTCGTTGGTCGATTTGTCTTGGAGACCGGTGCAAGGGGACCCTAATTTTGCGGTCAGTTAAACGGTTGGCAGGGATGCAACGGCGGCTTACAGTTATCGTCCTTGTAGTTGACCTCCCACCAGGTCCGCCCCTTCCCGGCGGCAAAAAACCAATTGAAATGAGAACGTTTTTACTTACCCTCTTTTGCCTTTTCTTATTTTCCCTCTCCGCCCAACGCGCCGCCTCCGTCTCCGGGCGGCTGGTGGACGGCGACGACACCGGCATCATCTACGCCAACGTGGCCCTGCACCGCGCCGCCGACAGCAGTCTGGTAAAGGTGGAAGTGACCGACGACGTGGGCACCTTTAAACTGGTGGAACTGCCCGCCGACGAGTATTTCCTGCGCGCCACCTACGTCGGTTTTGCCGAACTGGCGGTGCCGACCTTTACCCTAGCCGGCGGCCAACAATTAGATCTGGGCCAGCTCACCATGAATGATAGCGGCGTGGAACTTTCCGAGGCCACTGTGACCGCCCGCCGCGCGCTGGTGGAAATCAAGCCCGACCGGACGGTCTTCAACGTGGAAGGCACCATCAACAGCGCGGGTTCTGACGGTCTGGCCCTGCTGCGCCAGGCCCCCGGCGTAACCGTGGACAACAACGACAACCTGACCGTGCTGGGCCGCAGCGGCGTACTGATCTACGTAGACGGCAAACGGCTGCCACTGGGAGGGGCTGACCTATCGAATTACCTCAAGAGCCTGCCCGCCGAGCAGATCGACCGCATCGACATTATCACCAACCCCGGCGCCAAGTACGAAGCCCAGGGCAATGCCGGCATCATCGACATCCGCCTGAAGCGCAACGAAAACGAGGGAGCCAACGCTACCGTGTCCACTACCGTCAGCCAGGGGCGCTACCTGCGCTACAACGGCAGCGTGCTGGCCAACTACCGCAACAAGAACATGAATGTATTCGGCAACGTGGGCTACAACTACGGCGATAACTTCAACTTCATGTACTTCCAAAATTTTCAAAACGGCCTGTTGCTCGACGAGTCCAACATCTTCCGTGGCACCAACCGGACGCCTTCCCTGCGGCTGGGCACCGATTTTTTCCTCGGCAAAAACCAGACCGTCGGCTTCCTGGTGAGCGGCCAAACGACCGACGGTGACATCAACAGCCGTAGCATGACCGACATCTACGGCACGGGCGACATCACCACCACCCCCGACAGCCTGTTGCGGGCCGCCAACGTCGGCACCAGCCAACGCAACCAGCAGACCTACAACCTCAACTACCGCTTCGACCCCGGCAAGGGCCGCAGCCTGAACGTGGACCTGGATTACGGCCGTTTCCGCAACGACGAACTACGCGACCAACCCAACCGCTACTTCGCCGCCGACGGCGAAACCCTGCTGAGCACGGCCGATAATTACTTCGACACGCCGGTAGACATCGACATCTACACCGCCAAGACCGACTACGAGCAGCCCATCGGCAAGGGTCAATTCGGAGCCGGCCTGAAGTACAGCCGCGTGGAAACCGGCAATACCTTCCTCTTCTACGATGTAACCAACGAAGTGAGGACCCTGAGCGACACCCGCTCTAATCAGTTCGACTACGAGGAAAACGTCTATGCCGCCTACCTGAGCTATGCCGGTCAGCTTTCCGAGAAAATCAGTTACTCGGCCGGTCTGCGTACCGAACTCACCGACGCCGTGGGCCAACTGACGCCCTTCCGCCGGGACCTGCGCGAAGACCCCGTCAACCTCGACTATATCAGCTTTTTTCCCAGCGCGGGCGTCACCTATGCCGTCAAGCAGGGCAACACCGTCGCGCTCAACTACGGCCGCCGCATCAACCGGCCCGACTACAACGTGCTCAACCCCTTCCGCAACCAGCTCAGCCAGCTCAGCTACGAGCGCGGCAACCCCTTCCTCAGCCCCGAAATCGTGGATAACGTGGAACTGGGTTACACCCTCAAATACCGCTACAACTTCAAACTGGCCTACAGCCGCACCAGCAACCAGATCACCCGTCTGATCGGCCCCGACGAGGTAGACCCCCGCGCCGGTTTCATCAGCTGGGACAACCTGGCCACGCAAACCGTCTACAATTTCAATGCCGCGCTACCCTTCCAGGTTACCGAGGGCTGGAACGCCTTTTTCAACGTCAACGCCGGCTACACCGACAACCAGGCCGACTACGGCGACGGGGCCACCATCGACGTGCAGGTATTTAGCTACAGCGTCTTCATGCAGCAAACCTTCCCGCTGCCCTTCGACCTCACCGGCGAAGTCTCGGGCTACTACAGCGGCCCCGGCGTGTGGGGCGGCGTGTTCGAGTACGAAGACCAGGGTGCCCTCAACCTCGGTCTACAGCGCAAGTTCTTCGATGACCGCATGAACGTCAAACTGAGTGCCAACGACATCTTTTTTACCTCCGGTTGGCGCGGCGTTTCCAACTTCAACGGCCTGCGCGGCGTAGGCAACGGCAACTGGGACAGCCGCCGAGTGGCCCTCAGCATCAGCTATGCGGTGGGCAACTCCAAGGTAAAATCACGCAACCGCAAAACCGGTCTGGAGGACGAAAGCAAGCGCGTGGGCGGCTAATCAGGTGCTGCCGGGAGGGTGATTTTTAGCAGATTAGTTTGGTGGTTTTGGGCGTGTCCCTTCGGCTATCGCCTCCGGGCCGGCACCTTCCGGGCTTCGCTGTTCGCTCGGTGCTAGCGCACTTCCCGCTTCGCGGATCACCCTCCAGGCGCCTCACGCGAACTTCCGATTTTCTGCTAATTCTGGAAATACCTTACCTTCGTGCCCGTACCAAGCCAGAACACACGTTGGACACACCCACAGACTTACCCGCCTTATCCGGCCTCGGCCGCTTGTTGATCGCCTTACTGATTTTCTTTCCTTCCGCCGCTTTCGCCGCCCCCGACTGGAATAGCGAGGCCGCCGTGGAAGCCGAGGTAGACCGCATCCTGACCGATGCCGACGATGCCGTCCGCGAACGCCTCGGTTCCCTGGACCAGAGCCTGCTGGAGCACCGCTACGATAAATCCGTCCGCTACATCATCACGCGCTACGTGGAGCGGTGGCGACACAGTTCCGCCCTGATCGTAGGCCGGGCCACGCGCTATTTCCCCATCTTCGAGCAGGAACTCGCGGCTGCTGGGCTACCCGACGCCCTGAAGTACCTCACCATCACCGAAAGCGCGTTGCGGGGCGATGCCTACTCACCCGTGGGGGCCGCCGGTTTGTGGCAACTCATGCCCGGCACCGCCCGCGAACTGGGCCTGACCATTAACGACAACGTAGACGAACGCCTGGAACCTCGCCGCGCCAGTGCCGCCGGCATCGAGTACCTGCGCCGCATGTACGCTATCTACGGCGACTGGGCACTGGCCATGGCCGCCTACAACAGCGGTCCCGGCCGGGTCAACCGGGCACAACGCCGCTCACGCTCTTCCGACTTCTGGCGGCTGCGCAAGCACCTGCCCAACGAAACCTCGGGTTACGTTCCCGGCTATATCGCCGCCGCCTATCTGGCGGAGTTCTATGCCAAACACGACATCGAACCCATCCTGCCGCCCCTCGAACTACAGCTGACCGATTACCTGCTCATCGAACGGCCGCTGAGTTTTTACCGCATCGCTCAAATTACCGGTCTGTCGGTTGAGACGCTGCAGGAGTTGAACCCCGCCTACTTGCGCGGCTTCGTGCCCGGCACCCCCGGCGGCCACTACCTTTGCCTGCCGCAGCGCGTGAGCGGTGCACTGACCGATTTCCTCGACCGCGTTCCGGCAGCGGACAGCGAGGCCGGCTTGCGGGTGTTTTCGCCCTTCATCGGTGCCGCCGAGGGAGATGCCCCCGCCGCCATGGAAGAAGCCTACAACCGCTACTCTTCCCTGCCCGGAGCAGCGGATACCACCCTCACGCAGGCCGCCGTCACCCTGCACCTGTCGCCCTACCAGGTTGCCGTCTGGAATAACAAGTGCCCCGGCGATGCCGTGACAACTGAAGATTTTATCCAGTACTACCGGCCCGTCCGGTCGGCCGGCCTGCCCACCGCCGCCCCACCAATCGTGCTGCTGCCCACCCTGATCTCCAAAGAACTCTGGGAACCGGCCGGTCCGGTAGATTTCGGTTTTCTGGAGATCAGCGAGCGGTCCCAAAGTCCCCTGCGGGGTTTCGACCGCCTGAAGGCTGGCTTGGAGCGGACCTTCCGGCAGATCTTCCCGAAAAAGGAGCCGGCCCGACCCGAGGAACCCGCTCTGGTTCATGGGAACTTAACCCGGCAAAAATTAAACTAAAGCAAGGTTAGCGGCTTTCTATTCCGATAAGCCCAACTGACCGTATGCCTGCATCTTTTCGTGAAATTTGGCCCGCCCTCGCTCCGGTCGATCGCGAAGTAGTTACCATTTTGAGTGCGATTTTCGAACGTATCTCCACGCTGGAACTCTCGCGCCTGCTAAATAAACTGAGTATTCAACCGCCCCCCGGCACCGATCGCTACGATCATGCCGGCACCAACAAAATAGCCCAACGCCTTTTCGAGGCGGGCTTGCTCGACGATTACAACAAGCAGGGCTGGCGCATCTCCGATGAGTACAGCGAGGACATCATGCGGCTGGCCGGCAACCGGCCCGATTTCAGCTACCTGCTGAACGAACTACGCCGCGAACTCCCCTATAAGACTTACTGGCAGCCCACCAGTAAATGGGCCATGATGCGCGAGTTGCGGATCGCCTACTACTTGCGCAACGAAGGTTCTTTCGAGCGGCTGCTCAACGAGACCGCCGTCTACTACGCCGCCGATGCCGAACAGGGGTACTTTACCAAGCCGCTCTTTAACGGTTTCGACCCCGAGTGGGTAGACCAGTTGCCCAGCCGCTGGCAACTCATCAACATCGAGAAGGAATACCAGCGGCTGTTGCGCGAGGGCCGGAATGCCGCCGACCTGATCAGCTACATCGAACAGAGCGACTATGCCCGTTCGGGTATCTGGGGGCCGGTACGCGATATGCTACTACACCTCTACCTGCTGCGGGGCGAGTGGCCCAAATTCATGCTCTGGCAGGAGATGGAAACCATTCCGTGGCGGCGGCAGGGTTATGAGATGATCTACTCGATCGTGCGTGGTTCGGAGGGCGACAACCAACTGCTGGAACGCTGGGAAGCCGTAACACGCGGCCGCCAGAAGGAACGATCCGGCGAGGATGTCAAACGACCCGCCGACCTCACGGGCCTGCTCTACTGCTGCGGCCTGCTGCAACGCTTCGGCCTCAAATCTTCCGAGCACATCCGCTCCTACGTGGAACGGATCGACTACCTGCCGCCCCACCTCGATCAGGCCGTGGCCGCCATGACGGCATTTGTCTGTTTTCTGCGCAACGACGAAGATGGTTTCCGTAACCTCATCGACCGGCCGGATATGCGCCGCTCCTTACCGGGCCACCTCTTTTTCGGCCTCACCATCGCCTGGGCGGAATACGACCTGAAACCCGACCAACTCGATCGCCTGGAGTTCGACCGCAATCTGGCTCAGGAAAACGGTTACCGCTGGGTGGAAATGGAACTTACTTACGCCCTCGCCGTCTGTCATCCCGACCAGAACCTGCGGCGCATCTACCGCACTCACGCCGAGCAACTGGGTGATAAGCTGGGTGCTAAAACCCTCACCGACGCCCTGCCCCGCATCGAAGCCTGGGAACGCGCGCTGGAAATGCTGGCCAACCTGAGCAAGCCCAAGGGCAAGGGGAAAAGCGGCAAGGCCGAAAAGCGCAGCCGACTGGTCTGGTTTGTCGATTTTAACGGTAAGGAACTGGAACCCCGCGAGCAAACCCTGGGTAAGAGCGGCAGCTGGTCCAAGGGCCGCAAAGTAGCCCTCAAACGCATCAAGGCCGGTGAACTGACCGGCATGGTCCAGCAGGATATTGCCGTCAGCCAACTCATCGACGTGAGCAACAAGGGCGGCTACTACAATCAGGAAGTCTTTGAACTGGACTACGAGAAAGCCATCCCCATCCTCGTGGGGCACCCCCACTTGTTCCTGGCCGATAACCCCGCCGTCTCGGTAGAACTGGACGCCCGCGACCCGCAGCTTCTGGTAGAAGAAGGCGAGGAAAAACTGGAGATCCGTTTCGCCCAGGAATTTAGCGAACCCGGCGTGCGCGTGGTCAAAGAAACCCCCACCCGCTATCTGGTTCTCAATATCACCGAGGAACACGCCGAAATCCGCCGCCAGATCGGGTCGGTCCTCAGTGTGCCCAAACGGGCCCGCCACTGGGTGCGCGAAGTGACCCGCGGCCTGAGCAAGGTCGTCAACGTGCAATCCACGCTGGCCGGCACCATCGAAGACGTGGATGCTACCGGTGCCGATTCGCGGATCTATGTACACTTGCTCCCCACGGGCGAGAGCTTCAAGATCGAGTTCTTTGTCAAACCCTTGCCCGGCCAGCTGCAGTACTTCAAACCCGGCAAGGGCCAGCACAAGGTCATCACCGAAGTAGACGGTCGACGTATCATGGCCGAACGCTCGCAGGCCGAGGAAATCCGCCGCGCCGATGAGGTGATTGCCGCCTGCCCCACCCTGCAAAAGATCGTCTACCGCGATTACGAGTGGCAACTCGACGAGGTGGAAGATTGCCTCAGTGTACTACTGGAACTACAGCCGCTCCGGGCCGAAGAAAAGATCGTCCTCGAACACCCCAAGGGCGAAAAAATTCGCCTGCTCGGAACCGCCGATTTCGGTGACCTTACCCTGGGCGTCCAGCAGGAACGCGGCTGGTTTAACGTGGAAGGCGAACTACGGGTAGACGATCAACAGGTCATCAATTTCCGCGAACTGATGGAACGTATGGCCGATGAGGAGTCCAGCTCGCGCTTCATCCGCCTCAGCGACGGCGAGTACGTGGCCCTGACCGAACAACTGCGCCGCAAACTGCGCGAGATGGAGGGCGTGCTTTCCGCCACCAAAGACGACTTGCAACTGCATCCCCTCGCGGCGGGCCTCTTCGACGATATTGCCGACCAACTGGGCAGTTTTGAATCAGATATGGCCTGGCGCGAAAGCCTTCAACGACTGGACAGTTCGCAGCGCATTTCCGCTCGCGTTCCTTCCACCTTCCGTGCCGAACTGCGGCCTTACCAAATGGACGGCTTCCGCTGGCTATCCCGTCTGGCCGAATGGGGCGTGGGTGCCTGCCTGGCCGACGATATGGGCCTCGGAAAAACCGTCCAGGCACTGGCCATGATCCTCGCCCGTGCCGAGGAAGGTCCGGCCCTGGTGGTCGCCCCGGCCTCGGTTACGCGCAACTGGCTGCGCGAGGCCCATAAATTTACCCCTACCCTCAATCCTGTCCTGCTGGGGCCGGGCGACCGGGCGGAGATGATCAAGGCTGCCAAGCCTTACGATATTCTACTGGTCAGCTACGGCCTCCTGCCCTTCGAGGGGGAGAATCTGGCGGCCCGCGAATTCGGCGTCATCATACTCGACGAGGCGCAAGCCATCAAAAACCGCACCACCAAACGCTCGAAAGTAGCCATGGAACTGCGCGGCAAGTTCAAGGTAGTCACTACCGGTACCCCCATCGAGAATCACTTGGGCGAACTCTGGAACTTGTTCAACTTCCTCAATCCCGGCCTGCTGGGCACCTATCAGCGGTTCACGGATAAGTACATGAACCCCATTAGCCGCAACAACGACAACGAGCGGCGCGCCCAACTCCGGCGACTCATCCAACCCTTCATCCTGCGCCGCCGCAAAGAAGAAGTACTGGAAGAACTGCCCGCCAAAACGGAGGTCAACCTGACTGTAGAATTATCCACCGGCGAACGGGCCTTTTACGAAGCCCTGCGCCAGCAGGCACTCGACGAAATCGACCGCGCCGAAGGACCAAACAAACGGTTTCAGGTGCTGGCCCAACTCACCAAACTCCGTCAGGCGGCCTGCCACCCCGCACTGGTGGACAGCAAGGTGCAACTGGACAGTTCCAAACTCGCGCTGGTGGCCGAGACCATCAAAGAACTGCGCGAGGGAAATCACAAGGCACTCATCTTCAGCCAGTTCGTCAAGCACCTGCGCTTGGTGGAAGAGTGGGTCAAAGCAGAGGGCATCCCCTACCAATACCTCGACGGTTCCACTCCCGGACCTAAGCGCGACGAGGCCGTGCAGGCTTTCCAGCGGGGCGAGGGAGACGTGTTCCTCATCAGCCTCAAGGCGGGTGGAACGGGCCTCACCCTCACCGCCGCCGATTACGTGCTTCATCTAGACCCCTGGTGGAACCCCGCCGTGGAAGATCAGGCCAGCGACCGTGCCCACCGCATCGGTCAGCAGCGGCCGGTTACCGTTTACCGCTTCGTAACCGAGAATACCATTGAGGAAAAGATCGTCGCCCTCCACCAGGAAAAACGCGATCTGGCCGACAGCCTCCTGTCCGGCACCGAAATGAGTGCTTCGCTTTCATCCGATCAACTATTGTCGCTCATCAAGGCGGGTTAAGGTGATTCGCCTGGACGCTTCGTATTTTAACGTAGCGGGGAATATATATCCCGCCACGGGCTAAAATACCACCGGTAGCGGGCAAGTTCCGACTAGCGGTTATGCCCCATGCGGGTCTACCTTTGCCGCATGATTCATCCGACTGCCTTACGCACTTCCCGGGTGGCCGTTTCGGTTATCTTCGGCATCAACGGCTTCATCCACGCCAATTGGGTGGCCCGCCTACCCCGTGTGCAGGAGGTGTATAACCTCACGCACGGCCAACTCAGTCTGGTACTCCTGGCCCTCAGCCTGGGGGCACTGGCGGCCATGCCGCTCACCGGCGTGGTCATCGTCCGCACCGGCAGCCGCCGCCTCACGGCGGCGGCGGTGCTCACCTACTGCATCCTCACGCCCGGTCTTTTTCTGGTGCCCACCTATTACGCCATGCTGCCCCTCGGTTTCCTCATCGGCATGAGCACCGGCGCACTCGATATTGCCATGAACGCCCAGGCTATCCTGATTGAGGAAGGGATGAAAAAACCCATCATGTCCTCCTTCCACGCCAGTTTCAGCGGCGGCATGTTGCTGGGAGCGGCTACGGGGGCAGGCTTCATCCTGGCCGGCCTGGATTTGCTCCCCCACCTGTTCACCGTTTGCCTGGTTTGCTTGCTGGCCGCCCTCTGGTGCGTCCGCCATCTGATCGAAGATCGGGTTACCGCCACTTTACCCGGGCCGGGAGAAGCCGCCGCACCCCGCCGCTATCCCTTCAAATCCGAGTTGATTTTCCTCGGCATTATTGCCTTCTGTTGCATGCTCGGTGAGGGGGCCATGGCTGACTGGTCCACTAATTTTCTTGAAAAAACCGTGGGCACCACCCGCTATTGGGCACCGGCCGGGCTAGTGGCCTTCAGTGCCGCCATGATGCTGGGCCGCCTGCTGGGCGACGGCCTCCGCGCCCGCCTCGGTGCACGCCTGCTGGTGCGCGGCGGGGCACTCGTTTCTCTCATCGGCATCACCCTGGTCTTGTGGCCGCTCTGGCTTTCGGCCAGCGTATTCGGGTTCCTGCTCGTGGGACTGGGCTTGGCTAATATCGTTCCCATCGCTTACAGCGTTGCGGGCCGTTTGCCGGGCCTGCCGGGCGGCGTTGGCATCAGCATGGTTTCCAGTATCGGCTATGCGGGCCTGCTCTTGGGGCCACCCATCATCGGCTTTGTCGCCGACGACTTTGGGTTGCGTTACGGCCTCGGGGTAGTACTGGTGCTGTTTGTCCTCATGACGGCCCTCGCGGGGCGGGGGCTGCAGCGAGTGGAGTGAAATTATCAGGCGTTCTTGTCACATAAAGTTGGATGCCAACATATGCCGGCATATGAATAGTTAGACACGCTCTAATAACTCGAGCGCGGCTTCCTGTCATCGGAGTCGCGCTCTTTGTTTAGCGGTTATGCGAACTTATTGGTTTGGGCATGGCCCTTTGCCTGGCGGCGGGGGTTGCAGCGAGTGGCTTAAAACGGGAAGAGCAATTTACAAAAGCACAAATTACCATTCAAGATCATAAGCGGGCTAATTCGGGCGTGCCCGCCCCGCAAGTCTGCGGGGCGGTCGGTGCCTTCCGGGCGCGCCTACCGGCTTGGTGCTGCGCACTGCCCGCTGCGCGGATCACCCTTCCAGGCACCTCACGCAAAGTCACCCAGTGCCGCCAGCAACCGGTCATTTTCTTCCGGCAGACCGATGGTAAATCGCAGGCAACCCGCGCAGTGGGTCTTGGTGGTCTGATTGCGCACCACTATTCCGCGCCCCAGCAAGAACCGGTACAGCTCTTCCGCCCGCCGGCAGCGGACCAGGATGTAGTTGGCGTCGCTGGGGAAAATGTGTTCCACGCAAGCCAGTTTCGGCAGGGCCGCCTCCACCCGATCCCGTTCGGAAAGGATCAGGGTGCGGCGCTGCTGCATCGATTCCGGTTGGCACAGCACGGCGGCCGCCCGCTCTTGCGTGAGTTGGTTGACGTTGTAGGGCATCTTGACGGTGCGCAGGTAGCCCACCATTTCCGGTCCGGCAAAGGCAAAACCGACCCGGGCGGCCGCCAGCCCCCAGGCTTTGCTCAGGGTTTGGATGACCACCAGATTGGGGTGCCGGTCAATGTAGTGCAGGTAACTGGGCCGCTCCGCAAAATCGTAGTAGGCCTCGTCCACCACCACGATCCCCGGAAACTCCCGGATGAGGCGCAGCACGGCATCCTCGGCAAAATCATTGCCGGATGGGTTATTGGGGGTGCAGATGAACAGCAGTTTGGTCCGCTCGGTCACGGCGGCCAGAACAGCGTCGGGGCGCAGGTGAAAATCTTCCGTTAGCGGTACCCGGATCACCTCGGCCTCGGACAATCCGGCCGCCACCTCGTACATCCCGAATACCGGTGGGCAGGTAATGATCGCGTCTCCCGGAGAACAGCAGATCCGCACCAGGTGATCCACTAACTCGTCGCTGCCGTTACCCACGCAGATCTGCTCGGCCGGAAAATCCCGCAGGGCTGCCAGGGCCTCTCGCACGGGCGTCGCCAGGGGATCGGGGTAGCGGTTGAGGCCCCCGTCGGGGAAGGGGTTTTCGTTGGCATCCAGAAACACTTCCGCCGGGCCGGTAAATTCGGAGCGGGCGGAGGAGTAAGGCGTCAGGGCGCGGATGGCGGGGCGAACGGGGAGCATGGGCGGTGTTGAAAAGTAACTTGCGCGATCTGGTGATTGCGATCCGTCGGGCGGTGCGATGATCGCGATTGAGTAAACTGTGCAATTAAGAGTATTAAAAATTGCGCGACCTGGTGGTCGCGATCCAATAAGCGGTGTAGTTGGGAGTAATTAAACTTACGCGACTGGGGGGGATCACGATCCAGTGAACGGTACGATTTGGGAGATTGCGTGAGGTGCCTGGAGGGCCGACCGGCAGGGAGGGTGCGTCAGCACGGAGCGAATAGCGAACCCCGGAAGGGACCGGCCGGCCCGCCTTAGGGACGGACACGCCCGGACTGTAGTAGGTAGAAGCGATTTGGTTTGCCCCCCTAGCCCCCCGAAGGGGGGAAATACACCTAAAGAAACCTTCAATCCTTAAGTTTGCCCCCCCGCCCCCCCGAAGGGGGGAGTTTAGGGTAGCAGGTCAACTCAATCCTTCAGTCATTCAGTCATTCAGTCATTCAGTCATTGTTTGCTCCCCCGGCCCCCCGAAGGGGGAAAATACACCTAAAGAACCTTCAATCCTTCACTCCCTCGTTCCCTCAATCCTTGTTCCCCAACGAGATCAGATTGACGAACAGGCGGTAAGCCCCCGGCACCCCGGCCGGCAGTTCGCGGAAGAAGCTGTAGCCGGTATATACGTAATGCCCCTTGCCGTAAGGGGCCACCAGCAGGCCGCCGTCGCGGGCGGGTTCGCCGGGGTCGTTGCTGCTCAGGATGGCGGTGTAGCGGTCGTCCCACTTGTTGGGGAAATAGAGGCCGCGCTCCTGCACCCAGCCGCTGAAATCGGCGGCGGTGAGGCGGTTGGGCACGTTGAGGACGGGGTGAGTGGGCGCGAGGAAACGGACGGGGGCCTCCTCTACGGTGACGCGATCGCGGGAGAGGCGGAGAGGGTAGGGGCCGATCTCTTCGTCGGCCAGTTCCAGGCCGCGACTGGTGTTGTATTGCACCACCAGCGTGCCGCCTTCTTCCACGTAACTTAGCAGCGTGGGCTGGTAGACGGCGATGCGGTCGAGGGTGTTGTAGGCGCGGACACCCACCACGATGGCATCGAACCGACCGAGTTGACCGCCGCTAAAATCGCCTTCCTCCAGTAAGGTCACGTTATAACCGATGCTGCGCAGGGCCTCGGGCACGGCGTCGCCCGCCCCCATCAGGTAGCCGATGTTCTTGCCGCGCGTTTCCAGTGCCACGCGCACCACGGGCACCGAGGCGTCCAGCACCACCAGTTGTGTGGGGATGTGGTCGTGGGCGATGGTAACCAGTTTTTGGTGGTAATCGGAGTCGGGCTGGCCGGTGATGGTGGCCTGGGGTACGATCTGGCCGGTGGACTGGCCGGCGGGCGGCGTGAGCATAAAAGTGAAGAGTTGCTCCTCACCCTTGCGGGTGGTGGTGAAGTCGACGTGGGCGGGGCTGACCTGCCACTCGGCGGGGCGCACCAGTTGCAGGCGGCCGGCAGTACCGGCGCGGTGGGCCGTGAGGCGCACCTGCACGGCGCGCGGCTCCGCGCTAGCGAAGAGGTAGGATGTTTCCTCGGTGCGCACCGTGATGGCGGGCACGATCTCCAGCGGCTCGAAGATCTCGCCCTTCACGCGGTCGGTGGTGGTGTAGGCCACGGGGCGCACCACGCGCAGCATGGCGGGTTTGGCGGCCCCAGGCCGCGCTATTTGCAGATCGAATGCAACCCGCACGGGGTCGTCCGATTCCGGCTTGCCGCGCAGTTGCTGGACGTCTACGGTGTAGGTGCCCAGCCGCCACGGCTCATTCAGCCAGTAAGGCGAGGAGAGGTCGGCCGCTGCGGGGATGGTAAATTTCAGGGTGTCGCGCAGTGGGGTGCGCAGGCTGAGCGGGCTGAATTTTTCGGCCGCCGTTGCGGGCATGACCCGGGGCGCGGATACCGCCGCGCCGCTGCCCAGCCGCTGGGTCACTTCGGTCTCGATGGTCAGTTCCTCGCCGGGGGTAATGGTGGCGTCGTTGGTGGTGGCGGCCAGATAGAGGCCCAGGCAGCCGACGATCAGTTCGTCCAGTTCGGTCATTTTGCGGTCGCGGTAGTAGTCGGCGGGCAGGGCCTGCATTTGCTCCCGCACGGCCAGCAGGGCGGGGACGGAAGCGGCGGGATCATCGTCTCTGAACTCGCTTTCCACCCGGGCCAGTGCCTTGCCCACGGCCGCGCCGCCCTTGATGCGCGCCCAGCCGATCTCGATACCTCCGAACAGGTCGGTCGGGTCGGCGGGCAGGTCGCCCTCGATCAGTTCGAGGTACTCCGGCGAGGCATCGCGGGCACCGCTACTGCCGAAGCCCTGACTCTTGTGCTGCGAGCGGCTGACGGCCGCTATTTCGGCCACGCTCTGGCCGCGCTTGGGTAAATAGCGGTTCACGTCCACCTCCACCAGGCGGCTCTTATCGGCCTTGTCGAAAGCTTCCTGGCTGCCGTAAAACCACCAACTGGTATTAAAAAACAGGCGGCGCGGCTGCCACACTTCCACGTACTTCAGTTGCTCGGGATAGGCCGTGGGGTCACCGGCCAATTTGAATGCCTCGGTACCCAGAATGGCCGAAGCCGTATGGTGGCCGTGGGTGGTGCCGGGCGTGCGGTGGTCGAAGCGATTCACGATCACATCGGGCCGAAACTTGCGGATTACCCAAACGGCATCGGCCAGCACCTGGTCGCGGTCCCAGATGGTGAAGGTTTCGTCGGGGTCTTTGGAATAGCCGAAATCATTGGCGCGGCTAAAAAACTGCTCGCCGCCGTCTATGCGGCGGGCGGCCAGCAACTCTTCGGTGCGGGTCAGCCCCAGCAGTTCCCGGATATCGGAAGCGATCAGGTTTTGCCCGCCGTCGCCCCGGGTGAGCGAGAGGTAGCCGGTTTCCACTTTTTCCACGTTGGCCAGGTAGGCGATCAGGCGGGTGTTCTCGTCGTCGGGGTGGGCGGCCAGGTAGAGCGCGCTGCCCAGCACCTGTAGCTTTTGCAATTGGGCCTTCAGCTCACCCGCCGTCGGCTGGCGGTAGCCGGAATACTGGGCGGCCGCCGGCAGCGCGAGGGCAATCAGGAAAAGCAGGACGAGGTAACGAAACGAGCGGTTTATCATGAAGTGGCTTGGGTTATCCGGCAGGCAGACGGGAGGAGTAGACGAAGGTAACGGCGGCCGGGGCGCGGCGGTTTTGCCGCCGCCCGATAAAAGACCGGCTTTTGGCCGAACCTCCGCCGCCGCTCGTTGCTTCTAAGTCCACTCCTTCACCAGCCGCTCCTTATTTGCACCTCTTTCGCCGCATCGCCGCCGCCTTCGATCCACCCCGCTACCACGGTTGGGGCAAGCAGCGGCATTATTTTGAGGGCTGGTACTTCAAGTTGCTCGATCCGGCGGGCCGCGCCTCGCTGGCCGTTATCCCCGGCATCAGCATGGACGACGACGGCACCCGCCACGCCTTCATTCAACTGCTGGACGGGCTGGCGCACCGCACTTATTATCACGAGTTCCCGGCCGAGCAGTTTCGGCCCGCCCCCGACCGTTTCGACCTCCGGATCGGTAACAATCGCTTCACCACCGACCTTATCCAGCTCGACCTCCCGGAGGTCAGCGGCACCGTCCGGTTTACGGGCGTCCAACCCTGGCCCGCGCGGCCGTTCGCGCCCGGCGTCATGGGCTGGTACGGCCTGGTGCCCGGCCTGGAGTGCTACCACGGGCTGGTTTCTTTCCACCACACCTTAAATGGCAGTCTCCGGTGTTTCGGCCGCCCCACCGATTTTAACGGCGGCATCGGCTACACCGAAAAAGACTGGGGGCGCAGCTTCCCCCTCGCCTGGGTCTGGACCCAAACCAATCACCTCGATCATCCCCGGCCCGCCTCGCTCATGGCCTCGGCGGCGCGCATCCCGTGGCGCGGCCGTTCGTTCACCGGCTTCCTGTGCACCTTTCTCTTTGACGGCCGCCTGTACACCTTCGCCACCTGGACCGGTGCCAAACTCCGGCTGGAAATCACTACCCAAACCGTCATTCTCACCTTCACGCACGGGCGGCGGCGGCTCCGCATCCAGGGACGCCCCGGCCCGGGCGGCAGCCTGGCCAGCCCCATCAAGGGCGGCATGACCGGCAAGATCAGCGAAAGCCTGGAAGCGGAACTGGAGCTGGAATTCGAGGAAAACGGCATCCTGCTCTATCAAGGTCCGGCGCGCCGTGCGGGGCTGGAGGTAACGGAAAATGCGCGGGAGGTGCTGGCGGGATAAAGGGCCGAACCGCAAGCTCGCTACGCTCCGTACTTTTTTTGCTCGCTTCTAGATGGAGAAAGCTTGATGTGAGGTATAGCCCTACTCAGTTTCCACCCCTAACGATTAAGGTACTTAGCCGTCCGAGCAATCACTTGGATGGCAAGCGATCACGCAACAAGTATTCAACGGCAGTGGGGGAAAGGTAATGAGAGATCACTTTCCCGGCGGGCGAAACGTGCATGGCGTAGGGTAACTGTGAGTTGCAATTCAGAAACCGGCAGGTTCGCTCATTGGCGAAGTAGGTCGGCAATCTAATCTGCTGATCTGCGAGAAAAGCGGTCAGATTATCGGAGCGGGGATCGAGACTTACGGTCACCAGGTCGAAGGGAGGCCGGAGGGCACGGTAGAGGCTGTCCAGTCGTAATAGGGTAGGGCTGTCACCCGGTCGGGGAGGCGCGGGGCGATAACTATTTTTGTACCATAACCGGAGCAGGCTATCCTGGGGGGGAGGGTATGGCGACCTGGATTCGGGTCCGGGTTCACGGCGCGGCCTTTCGGTGAGGGGAGCGAAAACGAGCTTGCTGGAATCGACCGGCGGAAATTCTTGCCAGAAAAAAATGAGCAGATCGCGGTCTGCGGAATGGTCTACTTCCATGTCTTCTCCGGTAAGGGTGGTGACGGAGAAACGTCGAAAGCGGATGTTGAGCGAGGCGGTGAGCGGCCCCGCCGGCTTGCGTAGCATCCGCTCGAAGCGAATGCTGCCGTAATCCTCGGCCACTTCCAGCAGGTGATAGTAGTGGCGGTCAACCTGAAAGTAAGTCCGATCTCCAATGAGACCGAAATTGGATTGCCCCACGGCAAAGGCACTCGTGTCCTGCCCCACGGGGGTAAGCAGCAGAAAATTGCCCGGCAGGGGGGCGCCGTTATGGGGGTAGTAGTTATTAAGCGGCCGCACCACGGCAATGCGGAACACCTGCCCCTCCACCTCTACATCGGCGGCGTGGGTGCTCACATTTACTTGTCGCCCCGGCTCTAGCGTAACGATGTGATAATTCTCCACCAGCGTATCGGTTGCGGACAAGATGATCCGCTGCTCGAAGGTGCGCAGGTTGATGACCTCGCGGTCCAGATCGACAATCACCAGCTCGCCGGTATCGGCGGCGCAGCCGACGAGAATAAGAAAGGAGAACAGGGCAAGGTATTTCATGGGTGGGGGTATGCGACTCCGTGTTCCCTCCTCCCCGTGTTCTTCTCCTCGGGGGAGGGGTGACGCTACGAGTGCTAAGCAACGTCTCCTTCCTGCGGAATCGAAGAGGGCGATGTAGGAAACTTGGATGATTATCAAGGATGGTAACCGACCCGGGCCGGCCCCCAAAACTACTAAAGTACGACCGGCGCAGCGGGTTCTTTCGTCCCGTTCACCTTTCGTTTAGTCGAATGCCGCCCTGAACGGCCAACCGTGGGGGGGAATCACCGGTTTCAACTCAAAATAAGCCACCATGATTTCCACTTTCCCCCTGCGCAACGACAACCTCATCGGTTTCACCATCGACGGTACCGTCGATCAGGCCGGTCTCGATAAACTGATTGATCTGATTGAGGACCGCGCCCGTGCCCATGACAAGATTCGCCTCCTCGCCAATATCCGCAGCGTCAGCGGCTGGGATAGCCTGACGACCTTCTGGAAAAACTTGCGCGCCAAAAAAGAATTGGTCGGCAAGATCGAAAAATATGCCCTGCTCTCCGATTCCGGCTGGGTCAAATGGATGACCGGCCCCGTGGACTGGTTGTTCCCCGGCATTGAGTACCGCCACTTCCAACTCTCCGAAGGCGAGGCCGCCCACACCTGGCTGGCCGCGCTCCTCTCTCCCGAACCCCCCGCCGCCCTGCGGCGGCTGGACATGGCCGAGGACGGTGTTCTCGGTTTGGCCATCTCCGGTACCATGCAACCCAAAGACTACGAGACCCTCAATATCCTGCTCGATACTCAGGTGGAAGCCCACGGCAAGGCCAAGCTTTACCTGGAGATTATTGACTGGGAGGGCATTAATTTCCGGTCCCTTTTCGAGGATTTTAAGACATCGCTTCGCTACTACGCCAAAATCGAGCGCATGGCCGTCATCGGCGATCAGAGCTGGCTCAAAGCCGCCACCAAGATCAGCGATCTCCTGACCCCAGGTCTGGAAATGCAGGCTTTCCCTACTACGGACCGCAAACGAGCAATCGGCTGGCTTGGGTAGGCGGGGCGGTAAAATGCGTGATGGGTTAGATACGATGTTCGATCGTATAGGAGCTTGTCTGGATTTTTGCTCTTTGAGGATCGGGTATTTATGAACCCGGCGTTGTGGAAATGACTTACTCAACTCGCTGAATGCGCAATTTTTTATCTAGCCGGAAGCGTAACCATTGATCCTCCGTTCTAAAAATTCCCAAGCAAGCGTTAACTCTTGGCTCCCCAGCTCCCCCTTTACTCTTCCTCCGATACCGACTGTTCGGCCAAGCCGATATAGTCCGCAAATGCACCCCACACCGGCGTAGCCGGTGGGGCGGCGCTCAGGTGCACGCGCTCACCGCTGACGGGGTGATCGAAGGCCAGTTGCCAGGCGTGCAGGTCGATTCCCCCGCCCCGGTTGGCACGTTTGAAGCCGTACTTGGTATCCCCGCGCACCGGACTGCCGATGGCGGCCAGCTGGACCCGGATCTGGTGCTGCCGCCCGGTCTGTAGTTCGATCTCCAGCAAGTAGTAGCGGTCGCTTTCGCCAACGACTTTGTAGGTGAGGCGGGCCTCCTTGCTGCCCTCGGTGCCGGCGGGCACGGTCTCGATGACATTCTTGCGGCCCTGCTTCTTGAGGTGATTCACCAACTCGCCGGAATCTTTCGGCGGGCGGGCACCCACGATGGCGAGGTACTTTTTGCCCACCGTCCCGGAACGGAATTGCTCGTTGAGGTCGGTCAGCGCACCCTTTTTCTTGGCGAACAGGACTACGCCCGAAGTTGGGCGATCCAGCCGGTGAATGAGATCGAGCTGGTTTTGCGCGTAGGCACTACCGAGTTGCTGCAACGACATGCCCTCCGTCCGGTCCGGCTGGACGGAGACGTTAACGGGCTTGTTGAAGGCAATGAGTTGGTTGTTCTTGTAGACGACCCAGTCGCCGATGCGGTCAAAGATTGATTCGGACAAGGGTAGCTTATTTTATTTCTTCAAAGTCGATAAAGTCATCGTCGTCCCGGCGGGTTTTGCCCGGCGGCCGGGTGCTACCGTGATCGATCTCGTCATCGCGGTCGCGTTCCTTTAGCTTGCGCTGCGTGGAGGTATAGTAATTGTAGGCCCGGTAACCGAAGTAGACCAGGGCAATGGTCAGGAAAAAATCGAACATAGGAAGGAGGCGGTCGGGCCGCCGGTTTCGTCCGCCATCTTTAGAAGCATTAACTTCCGGATGGCATCCAGACTGATAATAAGATGAACGGTTCAGTGGCTTGAACAGCCGTTCGACCCATTTGGTGGACTGTCCGGCCGGAAAATGTTTCCCGTCCGACCTTATGCCCCGGCTGCGCCTACTTTCTTTTTGACCTCTTTTGCTGCCGCTATCTCGCTTTCCTCCGCCCCAGGGTCGCGTGGCTTGATATGAAAACCGCCGGTGAAGGTTTCCAGGTGCCAGTTTCCCCAGATGCCGTTTTCGTCCACTTGCCCGTCATAGCTAACCGCATGGCGGCCGACGTACTGCTTTACTAGCTTACACGTCAGCAGGGTGGTGTCGTAGGTGCCCGTCCATTGGAAGGCAGCCACGTCATCCACCCCCTCGCCGCTGACCCGGCCGTCGATAAATTGCAGGCGGCAATCCATCGGGTGCTTCACTGCCGTCGGGCCGGAGGCGTAGGTGTAAAACCCCGTCCAGTCTCCGCTGGGGAAGAGGGGGTGTTGCTCGGTCTGGGACATGGTGCGTGGGTTGAGTTTTCTACAACCGAGATCGGGGGATAAAAGATCGGCGGTTTACTCCTCCCGCTTCGTCAGTTCAAACCCCAGCGATTTTTTCACCGTCGGCCATTCGGAGGCGATGACGGAGAATAGCACCGTATCCCTCAGGCAGCCGTTGGAGTCGATGCGGTGGTTGCGCAGGATGCCATCTTGCTTGGCCCCCAGGCGGGCGATGGCCCGGCGCGATGGGTGGTTATGGAAGTTGGTTTCCCACTCCACCGCGATGCAGTCGAGTTGCTCGAAAGCGTGGCGCAGCAGCAGGTACTTGCAAGTTGTATTGACGGCGGTGCGCTGGTAGCTGCGGGCATACCAGGTATAGCCGATCCGCAGCCGCCGGTTTTTCGCGTCTACTTCGTAATAGCGGGTGCAGCCGATAACCCGTCCGCTCGGCTGGTGCACGACGGCAAACGGCAGGCCGCGCCCTTCCGCTCTTTCCAGTAGCGCGGTAGCCAGATAGGTATCCATACTTTCCGGCGAGGGGACGGAGGTGTACCAGATTTTCCACAACTCCCCATCGGCGGCGGCCTGAAGTAGCTCCTCCCGGTGCTCGGTTTGCAGGGGAATGAGCCGGACCGGGTCGCGTTTGAGGGTGAGGGGTTGTAACCAGTGGGGCATGCGGCAGAAATTGGTGGGTTGCGGTGGGAGGTGAGGGGCTAATGTAGGGGTTTGGCGGGGGAACAGTGCTCGCCCGTTTTGCCCCTGGCAAAAATCATCCTTTAATGGACTTAGAGCGTGTCTAAATTTTTACTTCCCGAGAACCAAGCATTTGAGAACCTGGCGTCACAAAAACTAACTTGCGTAACCCGCTATGCGCGTGATTTTTTTGTCTAGCCAGAACCTTAACCACGAAATAGCCGCGAAGCGAATCATTGATCCTCAGTCCTTAAAAATTTTAGACACGCTCTTATTTTGGTCGGATGAGTGACCGATTGTAATCCTTCAATCAGATTAATTTACGTTCACGCGCTTAATTCCTATATTACAAGTGATTAGCAGATCTATCTAAATACCCTTACTATGAAACGCGCCTTATTGTGCTGCTTTGCTGCGATTGCCGTCAACTTATCGGCTCAGTTATCCACGGCAACTGAGTTGGAACGGAATGCTTACCGAACCTGGATATTGTTAGCGGACGAAAACGGCTGCCTGGAAAACTATCCCTGCAACGATATCATCCGCATCAACGACACGCCCCAGCCCTATTCCATCGGTACCAAGTGGACGTACGAGGCCGTCAACATCCCGGTTGCGCAAACCAAGCCTCAGGTGTATGAGATCATCGACACGGTGCAGTGGCAGGGGGAAAATGCCTTTTTCCTCGATCCTCAATTTGTGAGCGGCCCTTGCTATATGCTAAAGGAGGGAAACAGGGTTTATTTCTGGGACGAGGAATTGCAGGATTATCAGCTCAATTACGATTTCGGTAATGACAGCCTTTACACCATTGCCTATAAAAGCCCCGGCGCGGCGGAACCTGATTCAGTTGTTGTGTACGTGGATTCGATCCGGAATGTCTTGCTGAACGGAGTAGAGCACGAGGTGCAATTCTGCCGCTCTACGCTGGGTGTCGGAACGATTGAGAATTTCTTTGAGGTCATCGAATCAGTTGGAACGAGCTACGGCGACCTGCGCCTGCCCATCGGTTTCGTTAACGACAATATCACCAACAATATCCGGCAAATCCGCTGCTTCGATAATAACATCGTCAGTTACCAGTTCGTCCCCTACCCCTGCGATAGCACCTGGATCACGACGGCCGTGATGGACCCGCAACAGCGGCATGACATCGTCGTTTACCCTAACCCCACCAGCGGCCTGGTTCATATTAACGGCATCGACGCGGAGGTCAATTACAAACTGTACACCATCGACGGCGCAGAGATCGCGAGCGGCCGGACGAGGAACCGGTCATTGCCGGTGCACCGGGCGGGCGTATCCATTTTGATGCTGGAAGTGGATGGTTTTTGGGTGGTGAAGCGGGTGGTGCGGTTGGAGTGATGTTCGGGCCTATACCTGACACCGGCGGCCTACCTCCAAATCCGGAGGTAGGCCGCCGGCATGATACGTAGCCGGTGAACCCGCGTGAGGTGCCCGCAGGGGCGTAAGCGCACGTAGTGCCGAGCGGTAGCGAAGCCCGGAGGGCACCGACCCCACGCCCGTCAGGGCTGGGGGCACGCCCAAAAACTACGTTAGAGCGTGTCTAAAATTTTCAAGAACTGAGGATCAATGATTTAAGGTTCTGGCTAGATAAAAACTTGCGCGCATAGCGGGTTACGTAAGTCAGTTTTTATGACGCCAGGTTCTTAAATGCTTGGTTCTCAGGAAGTAAAAATTTAGACACGCTCTTAGTCCAAATTCACCCGCCCGTAGCGCGTGCCGTCGTCGTAACGCACGAGGTAGGCACTGGGAAAACCGGACCGCTGCACGTTATCCAGGGCCTGCTTGGCATCGGCGTCATTGAAGAAAGTGCCCACCAGGACGCGGATCAGGTTGCGCTCCGGCAGGGCTTCGGATTCGAGGGTGCCTACGTTGGTGAGCTTGACGTACTGGCCGTCGTTGGGGTTAAAATCACGGACGGCCATGGCCTGCACCTTATAGTAAGTGCCCTCGAAGCGGGGGGCGACGGACCGGTAGCGCAGGTTGTCCTTATCGGCCATCGCGCGCTGGGTGTATTCCTGGCCGGTGGCGGGGTCGATGGGGCGGGGCGTGGGCGTAACGGCGGGCGGCGTGGGCGGCGGCGTGTAGGCCGTGGTAGGCGTAGCACCGGCACCGGCGGCCAAAGGTTCCAGAAAGAGGGGGCGGCCGTAGCTGACCTCGCCGGCCACGTTGGTGCTGACGGTGTAATTAGCGGACTGATATCCCTCGCGGGCGATCTCCACGCGGTAGCGGCGATTGGGCAGGAGGTCGAAACGGTACTTGCCGTCGGGGAAAATGCGGTTGACCAGGGGCGTTTCGCCGCCGTCATCGAAGATTTGCAGGATGGCTACGTTAACGTTATTCAGCAGGCTGCCGGCCTGGTTGTCGTAAACGGCGGCCGAGAGGATGATGCGGCCCGCGCCGGTGCTGAAGCTGAACAGGTCGGTCTCGCGGGTGTTGTTTTTCACGCCGCCGAACGGCCGGTTGGAGACCAGGAAACCGGTGCCGAAGCCCATGCGGTCGATGGCGTAACCGTAGTCTTCCGCGCTGGAGTTGAGCGGCAGGCCCAGGTTGGCGGGCGCGGTCCAGTTGATGTCTTCGCCCACGGAGCTGAAAATATCCTGACCGCCCAGTGAGGGGTGGCCGTTGGAGGAGAAAAACAACGCGTTTTCCTCCGGCTGGTAAAAGGGCGTGATTTCGTCGCCCAGGGTATTGATGACGGGGCCGAGGTTAACCGGAAAACTGAAGTCGAGCGCATCCACGCCCAGGTCGCGCACGGCGTACCAGAGGTCCATGCCGCCGCGGCCGTTGGGCCGGTTAGAGGAAAAGTAGAGATATTCCTGCCCGCCCAGCACGATGGAACTGGGGTGGGTGTTATTGGTCTTGGCGGCATTGATGAAATCGGGCAGCTTCTCGGGCTGCGACCAGCCGGAGGCGGTGCGGCGCGTGAGGTAGATCTCGCAGTTCTGGTTCATGTTTTCCCAGCCGTCCTGCTCGTTGCAGATGCTGAAGTAAAAGCGCGCGCCGTCGGCCGAGATGCTACCGCCCCCGTAGAAACCGTCTTCGATGACGGGGAATCCGTTGGGCGTGACCGCCTTGCCCCAGGTACCGGCCTGGTTGGTGCTTTCGTAGAGGCGGGCCTCGCCGCCCTGGGTGCTGCCGAAGTAGACCTGGTCGGCACTGAGCGGTACGGGGGCGTACTCATTATTTTCGGAGTTGACCTCCTTGGCCGGCCGCTTAAGGGTGATGCCGTTGGCGTTGCGCCCCGCCATACTCTTGGCCAGGTCAATGCCCTGCAATTCGTTGGCCACGATGTCGCGCATAATGGGCCGGTCGGTACCGGAATAGGCTTCGATGAAGCGCGTAAAAGTCTCGCGGGCCTTATCGTACTGGCCGTCCTGCTTCAGGGCGCGGGCGTACTTGAGGGCGATGAGGGGGTAGTCGTCGGCCTCGGCCTGGAGAAACTGGTAGGCCTCGGCGGCGGCGCGGTAATCGCGCACCAGCACGTAATTCTCGGCGGCCTGATAGATCAGTTCTTCCTTACCGGGCTTGGCCTCCCAGGCTTCGCGGTATTTCTCGGCGGCCTGGTAGTAGTCGCCTTCCTCCAGGGCGGCTTCGGCCTCCTTGCGGGATTTTTTGTAGTTGGGTTTCTGGGCGAATACGGCCCCGGTGAGGCAACAGGCCAGGAGCAGGAAAAAGACGCGGGGGAAGAGGAAATAACAAAAAGAGCCGCCGGTGCGGATGAGATTAGACTGCATAGGTTTGATGGGTATGATGAATGGATAGCCGAACGAAAAGCGACCTTACTATATATGGTGTGCACCGATCTGCCCGGGGGGCGCGAAGTGCTAAAATTTGGAACGTATATTTTTTTGTAAAAGTTGTTCCACGACCGGCGCATAGTGCCGGTGCTCCAATTCCAGCACCCGGGCACCGATTTGCTCGGCCGTATCGCCGGCCGCCAACGGCGTGCGGGCCTGCAAAATGATGTTGCCCTCGTCGTATTCTTCCGTTACCCAGTGAATGGTGATGCCAGACTCGTCCTCGCCCGCCGCCCGCACGGCGCGGTGTACGCGGCTGCCGTACATGCCCTTGCCTCCGTATTTGGGCAGCAGGGCGGGGTGAATGTTCACCATCCGCCCCGCGTAGGCCCGCACCAGGTAGGGCGGCACCAGCCAGAGAAATCCCGCCAGGGCGATGAATTCGATCCTTCGCCGCCGCAGCTCCTGTAGCAGGTTTTCGGTTTCGTAAAACTCACGCCGGTCTAGCATCAGTGTCTCCACGCCGCGCTCGGCGGCCATCCGCAGGGCGGGGGCATCCGCCCGGTTGGAGATCAGCAGGCGTACTCGGCCCACGGGGCTGCGGGCGAGGTAGTCGATGAGCACGCGGGCGTTGGAGCCGGTGCCGGAAACGAAGACGGCTATTTGCTGCATAGGGGAGGGGGCTTCGCCCCGTACTTTAGTAAGACGCTGCGCGTCTGGTATTTACCTTCGGTGATCGTCGCAGGCTCCTCGGAGTTTGGTGCTTTAGATTAGCCTGCGAGTACACATTTCCTCGTCTTTTGACGAAAAATTTTTTAAGAAAATAATCTCCTCCCTTCGGGGACCCGGGGGGGGAAACCACAGAATTATTCTCCCCCACTACGCCATTCCCCATCCCGGTACTGCCAGTCCGTTTCGGGTTCGGCGGGGCGGGCGTGAAGGTCCAGGGTGCTACCGGATTCGGGCCGGCCGGCGGTGACGGGCAGTTGGGCGGTAAAGGTTTTTGTGAGGCCGGGGCCGAAACGGATGGCCAGTTCCACGTCCCAGCGAAATTCGAGGTCACCGGCTTTCAAACTCGGGGGCAGGGGGCGGTCCGTGGGGTCGGGCCAGAACAGGCGGCGGGTGGTGGGAAGCAGGCCGGCGGTGGAAAAAGGCTTGGCAGTATAGGTGTAAAGCTTTTCGCGGTAGGTGGACGTGGAAGTACCCCGGCGGTCGGTTACCACTTCGCGGCCCACCAGTGCCAGTTTCCCCTCCTGAATCAGGTGGCCGTTGCGCGGAAAGTGCGGCCGCACCTCCAGGCCGCGCTCGTCAGCGCTCACTATTTCCAGCGTCACTTTTTCAAACAGCGATTTCACGAACCACTGGTAAGCGGTAAACGCCGCTACGGCCAGCAACAGCGGCCCCAGCACGTAAAAGAGCGAAATATCCAGAGCCGAACTCAGGAAGAAGGAGAAAAAACCGGCCATGGCCAACCCGCCGCAGGCTAAACCGAACCCGGCCTTGCCTTCCACCGGATATTTTCCCGTCGGGGTCCGGTAGCCCGCGCGCGCGGGCGATACCTCGATGGGCAACACCGGTTTCAGGTCCCGCTCGGCGTTGAAAAAATTGAGCAGCCGCAGTTTTTTCAGGGCCGCCTGCTCTACCATTCGCTCGGTTTCGCGGTCCAGGTCGAAATCGAATTGCAGGCTGTGGGTCAACTGCGCATTTTTCCCCTTGTAGCCGGATTCCAGCATTTCCAGCGGGTACACATAGGGGATGCTCACATCCTCGCCCGCCAAAACGGTCAGCGGACCGTGCAGGCGGTGGGTGCCGAAAGAGGTTTGTTTTTTCACCAGTTTACCACTCAGTTCCTGCTGCCCCGAGCCGCGTATTTCCAGGAAGGTTACGTCCCGGTGCGCCCGGATGCGGATGGTGCCGCGCACTTTCTCCCCAATGGCATAGGCCGTCAGATCGCCGGCGTTATCGATGTCGATGTCCAAAAAATCATTGCGTATTTCTAGCATGCTCGGGGTGGTTTTGGGCGGGCCGGGGGTTGCCTTGCCATTCGTCATACAGGTGCTGCATCAGCCCCCGGTAATCATGGCCGAACCAGTTAATCAATTGCCGTAGCGTCTCATCGGTGGGCATCCGTTCATGAGGCATTGCGTGCAATAAGGCGAGCCGCCGCAAGATAATGGTTTGCAGCCAACTCAACTCGATCGCGCCGTAGCGAAAAACCCGGCTCCGCCGCCCCGCCAGCCGAATGGCCGCCGTGCGCGGAAAATGCGTCGTCAGTAACAGCAGCGGTGCGGTTCGGTACAATTCCCACCGCTTCCCTGCGGGCAACAGGTGGATGCCGTCGATCAGTAATGCCCCCTCGTGCTTAATCGTCAGGTCAGCCGCTTCTTCTCCCAGGGCCGCCATCCGGGCCGCCGGCAACCGCCGGCTCAGGTAGCGCAGGGCACTGGTTTTCCCCCGCCCGTGCGGCCCCAGCAACTGGATGACGCCCCGGAAGCCGCCCTCCGCCAGCCGCACGATTTCCTCCGTTTCCGGCCGCACGCAGTGGGCCGCCGCCTCCTCTTCCACCGTCAGGCCGCCGAACGGGTTGGCCGTCATTGCCGGGCTTTTCGGCAAGCCGTTCCACTCCGGTACGGGCGGCGGGGTAGGTGATTTGCGGCTCATTTTGGCGGTTTTTTTGCGGGGCGGTTCTTTGGGCGTGCCCCCGGCCGAGGGCCGGGGTCGGCGTCTTTCAGGCTCGCTGTTCGCTCGGTGCTAACGCACTTCCGGCTACGCCGTCACCTTCCAGGTGCCTCACGCGGGGGGCATAAATAACTTGCCGAAAAACGCATCCCCTCACCGTCGATCTCGCCCGTTTTAGTTTACGCGAGACTACCGCCCCCAGACGAAAAAATGTTAACCGATGCTATGCGGACAAGCCAATCGTGCCTCTCGGGATGCAAAAGTTGCGTCACCCTATATCCCTTCCATCCGTACCAGCATCGCGCCTTTTTCTACTGCCGCGCCCACCTCGGCGGCCAACTCGGTAACCGTGGCGGCGGCCTCGGCGCGGATGATGTTTTCCATTTTCATCGCCTCCAGTACCAGCACCGCCTGCCCGGCCTCGACGGTGTCGCCCACGCTGACCATGATCTCGCGCACCAATCCCGGCATGGGGGCATGAATATCGCCGCCCACCACTTCGGCCTGCGCGCTCAGGCCCAGCTCGTCGATCAGGCGGTCCAGCTCGTCGGCCAGTTGGACGGAGTAGCGGCGGCCGCGAATGCGCAGGTCCACCCGCTTGGCAAAGGCATCGAATTCCAGCACCTCGGCCGTCACCCACTCGTGGCCGATGGGAATACGGTAGCGGCGGACTTCCCCCTCCAGCGGCAGGGCCGTCCAGTCGGAAGCGTTCAGGTCTTCGGCGGTAAATTCGTGGGCGTCGTTAACGCGGGCGGTCAGGTCGTGCGACATGGTGGGGCAGGGCTTAATTTAGAGGGGAAAAGTACGATAAATTATTTGCCGAAAATCATCCCGTTGTCCAGTTCGGCCGCAGCCGTGAACGGTGATCGACTGCTTGAGGATTTTTGCCAGCGTCCGTTCGACGATCTCCTGGACGGTGTTGGAGGTGTTTTTTGCCGCTGCCAACCACTCTGGGACGTACCGTCGAAGCCTAAGTGGAGGAAGTAGCGCACGGATAGGTCTTAGAAAGCGTGAACATCCCGGCCGGTAGAAATGATCGTTGCCCTACCCGCGTGAGGTGCCTGGAGGGGCGTTAGCGCACGAAGTGCCGAGCCGTTAGGCGAAGCCCGGAAGGGACCGGCCCCGGCGACAGCCGGGGACACGCCCGAATAAAACTTGCCGGTCCCTACTTCAGCCTACATTATTCCACTACGATCTGCTCTTGCCAAATGGCCCCTTCCCGGCCCCGGAGGATTTCCAGGCGATACACTCCGGCGGGTAAATTTACCGTACTTACGGTAGTTTGGTGGCCGGATACGGGCCTACGCCTGATCTGGCGCCCGGATGAATCATACATTCGCAATTCCGTGCCGACGGGCAAGTTTTCCAGGTGGAGCGCCGTGCCGCCGGGCAGAGGATTTGGATAGACCCGGATGGCGGCGTAGGGATCGGTAAAGTTTACGGAGGCGACGGTGCTGAGGGCGTAGGTGCCGTCAAAATCCGTTTGGCGCAGGCGGTAGTCGTTGCGGCCCTCGCGGGGCGAGGCGTGCACGAATCGATAGCTGCTCTCGCCGCGTGCGGCAACGCGTCCGATCTCGGTCCACTCATCGCGGTCGTCGAGGTACTGAATGGCATAGTAGGCGGCGTTGATTTCTTCGGAAACCCCCCATTCCAGGAGGACGGTCTTGGCCTGGATGCGGGCCGAGAGCGCGGAACTGTAGGTGACCGGCAGCACGATTTCCTGGACCATCATGGCGGCGAGGTTGCGGATGTAAGCGGCCTGGTAATAGATGGCCGGCTCGGTGATCTCGTAGCTGGCCTGCGGCCAGTCGGCGTTCCAGTCCTTGTAGCTTTTCATGGCCGGCTCGCCGGCGGGCGGGGAAATGGTGGTAACCGAAAAATCCCGATTGGGGCCGCCGGAGACAAAGCCGGGTGCGGGTCCGTAGAGGCTGGTTTCGCTGTTGTCGAAGGGCGTTCCGTCGGCAAACCAACCGTGGTAGATTTCCTGGATGCCACGCTCGGCACCGCGCCCTTCCATGCCGGAGAGGTAAACGAAACCCAGGGGATTGACCCCGTGAAGGTAGTGCACCATGCCATCGGCCTTGCGGTTCAGATCGGGACCGGCACCGGCCACCAGATCGGCCCGTGCCATGATGCGGTTGAGGGCACCGTAGTTACTGACCACACTGTTGCTGCCCCAGTGGTAGGACCATTCAGGCATGAAGGCCCGGTATAAATCCGCTGGGTTGAAGCCGTAAAAATCATTGCCTAAGTTCTGTACAATCCCCGTCATGCTGTTGCGCAGGATGCCGACCGTGGCCGCGTCCGCTCCGGGCAGGAACTGGTAGTGGACCATGGCGGTGGTGAATTCATTTTTGTACGGACCCCACCAGCCGGTCATGACGTATTCCGCCTCATTAATGTGATCGCGAACGTAGTTGTTATAAACGGCCTTGCCGGTAGCTTCGAAGAGATGGACGGCGGCGGTCAGGGCGATTTCCTTTTGGTCCTGTTCATCGCGGTCGGCATCGCCGGCGTTGATGGTGCCGTCGTCACAGTCATATTCCAGGGTATTGGCATGGCGACGGGTTAGCCAGTAGGCAAAGGTGGACTCCGCCTCCGCCTCGATGGCATCCGCGTAGGCGGACCAGGCCGGAAAGCCGCGAAATACGGTAGCGGCCTGCGCCAGCATGGCGGCGGTGGCGATGCTAGCCGAGGTGCAGGTGGGACCGTAGTAGCGGCGAGCGGTGTTGCTGCTGGGCGGGGAAGCCGCGTTTTGGTAGTTGATCGACCCCATTTTGATGATGACGCTGCCATCCGGGTTGATCATCTTACGGACCCAGTCGATCTCCCACTTCACCTCGTCCAGGATATCGGGGATACCGTTACCGGACTCGGGTATGTTCCAATTATCGGTAAAGGCAACGGGGCTTTCGACGTAGGCCCACAGCAGGGGCTGCACGGCGGACTGAGCGAAGGTGACGTATTTGTTATAGTCGCCGGCGTCGAACCAGCCGCCGGAGAGGTCGCGCCGCAGGCCGGCGTTCTCACGGTCGTTAACGAAACTACAGTCGGTATCCTGGAGCGGGCCGACGAAGCTGGGACCATCGGTCCAGGCACCTTCGGCATAGGGAGCCGGTTTGGGTTGGTTGCAGCGGTTGTAGTAAAAGGCGCGGCCGGCGTCCTTCATCACACCGGCGTAAACATTGTCGGCGATGGTGAAGGTGCCGGTACGCTGGCCGCCGGTGGGGTCGATGAGGTAGTAGTCGCCCGGGGTGGTGAGTGCGCTAAAATCGAGCCACCAACCCTTGTCGCCCGACTCGGAGTGCGTGGCTCCATTATTCCAGATGGTAGGCGCGCCCGACCAGGCCACGCCGTTGTCGCTCACCCGGCGCACTTCCAGCGTGGCACCGGGCGTGAAATTGCCGGCGGCATTCTGCCCGACTTGCGGGTTGGAAAGTACGGCCACTTTTTCGGCAGCGGGGCGGTAGCCGAACTGGTCGAGGTGAAGGTAGGGGCTAGGTTCCTGGGCGAGGAGGGAGGCGGCATAAAAGAGCAGCAGGCAGCACGGGAGGAATCGGAGCATGGAAGGGGGGATTATCATTGATAGTCAGCAATTACCTTTTTAGACAGTGATTCAGGGCGCAATGTTGTCTTTGAGAGCGTGTCTGAAAAGCTGCCAACATTCATTACCCGTTCACTTGCCGGACCCGGAGGATTTTCTCTTGGGAAACTGGATAAGGTCCTCGGCGGTAAAGTCGTGGGCATCGTTTATGCGGGCGGTCAGGTCGTGCGACATGGTGGGACAAGACTTGATTTAGGGGGAAAAGCACGATAAATTAGTTGCCGAATATCATCCCGCTTTCCAGCACGGCCTCGGCCGCCAGGCGGCCGCTGCGCAGGGCGGCATCCAGCGATCCGTTCAGTTGGTGGTCGCCGGCCAGGAATATCCGCTCGGTCAGACGGCTGCTTTGGGGTTGGTGTCGGTAGATGATGTGATCCAGGTCGGGCAGGGCTTCCTTCACGGTATAGCCGCGCAGGTAAGTCAGATCGGCGGGCGATACACCCAGCATTTCAGCCAGTTCCACGCCGGCGGCCGCGGCTGCGGAATCCGGTTCGGAGACGGGCCGACGCAGGGTGGCCGACCAGAGGATACCACCGTTGGAGTTATACTCCGGGGCGGCGGCACTGATGGGCGTGAAAGTGTTGAGCAAGGCATCTTGTCGGCTTACCAACCGCAACAACGGCTCCACCTGACCGCCGCCGGGCTGGTGAAAGTAGAGGTTGGTGGTAGACCGCCAGGCGATCTCCTGCCCGCGCAGGCTACTCAGCAGCGGGGCCGGCGGTGCGGCGATAATGGTAGCCGCACAGGCTACGTCCGACCCGTCGGCCAGCCGCAGGCGGGTGCCGTTGTCCAGTACGGCCGCCACGGGGGTGCGGTAACGAAAATCGGTGCGGGTGAGGGCGGCGGCCAGTTGCTCGCCCACGGCCTGAATACCGGCGGCCGGCAGGGCAGCCTCGCCCTCGGCGAACATTTTCAACACGAAGCGAAATTCCCCCGCCGGGGTGCGCAGTTCCTGCTCCAGGTAGATACCGCCGAAGAAGGGCCGGAAAAACCGTTCCACCATCCGCTCGCTAAAGCCGAGGGTAGCGGTCAGGTAATCTTGAGTGGTCTGGGTCTCGAAACCCGCAAAACAATCGGCGGGGGAGGTGCGGACCAGTTCGGCTACCAGTTTCAGTAGCCGGAGCTTATCTCCCAGGCTACCCACCGGCGCAAAAACGGTGCCCAGTGCCCGCAGGGGTTGGCGGCGCGGGTCGCGGAGGGTGAAGGTGCCGGAGTCGGTATGCACCAGTGCCCCGGCGGTGATGGTGCGCAGTTGCAGTGCCTCGTAGTCGAGGTAATGCCGGTTTTCCGGGTAGGCGGTAAGCAGCACCTGGAAGCCCCGGTCGAAGGTGAAGCCGTCGGCCCGGTCGGTTACCAGGCGTCCGCCGGGGCGGTCACCGGCCTCGAACAGGACGGGGGCGTGACCGGCCGCCTCCAGGTGCCGGGCGGCGACGAGGCCGGCCGCGCCGGCCCCGATGATGGCGATGGATAGGGTGGACAAGACGGTGATTTTTTTGCAAAGATAAGTGTAGGGAGGGGAGTATAGGCGTGGACTCCGTCAAAAGCACCGACTCAGAAGAGTTTGCGAGGAACACCGCAGGTAAATTACCGGCGGCAGCACCGTCTACTGAAGTAAGCGGGCGCACCGCGCCCGCCCCGCGTGAGGCACCTGGAGGGCCGACCGCAGGGAGGGTGCGGAGCACGGAGCGACAGCGAACCCCGGAAGACGCCGACCCCGCCCCGGGCGGGGGCACGCCCAAAAAACGACCCACTGAAGGGTAATTTGCTTAATCCGGCCAGGGGGTGGCACGGCCCGGAACTGCCCGAAAAGCAACTTATGCAAAGCAAAACGGGTTGTAAGCGATACGACGAGATTTTGTCGGACGGCTCCGGCCCGCCACCGCGTGAGTGCGGACGACGGGCGGAGCGCGAAAACGCAGAAAGGGCACGGCCCTTCGCAAAAAATGCAGCGGCCCGGCCGCACCCGCCTATGGCACAAGAGTGGAATGTAAGTCAACAGCAGAATAGTGGTCTGGCCCAGGAGACCGAGTATGCGATCGTGGTAGGCCTGATTCAGCGCGACCAGTCGGAGGAAGAGGTGT
Source organism: Lewinellaceae bacterium (assembly GCA_963710215.1). Taxonomy (GTDB): domain Bacteria; phylum Bacteroidota; class Bacteroidia; order Chitinophagales; family Saprospiraceae; genus Neolewinella. The sequence continues at coordinate 169,591 of CAVPZP010000069.1, forward strand.
TGGAACACCTGGACGAACTGGAATTTCTGGCCCTGACGGCCGGTGCGGAGACGACCAGACGGTTTACCCAAAAAATGGATACGCCCGACCGCCGCACCTTTGTGGGCAAGGGCAAACTGGAAGAGATCGGCAAGTATGTGGAAGATCACGAGAATATCTCGATGGTGATCTTTGACGACGACTTGTCCGGTAAGCAGGTGAGTATATTGGAAGAATTCTTGAAGGTGAAGATCGTGGACCGGTCGACGCTGATCCTGGATATTTTTGCCGGCCGCGCCCAGACGGCACAGGCCAAAACTCAGGTGGAACTGGCCCAGATGCAGTACCTGCTGCCCCGCCTGCGGGGTCTGTGGACTCACCTGGAGCGGCAGCGCGGTGGTATCGGCATGCGCGGCCCGGGTGAGAAAGAGATTGAGACGGACCGCCGGATCGTACGGGACAAGATCAGTAAGCTGAAGAAAGACCTGGAGAAGATAGACCGCCAGGAAACGACGCGCCGCAAGACGCGGGGCGATATGATCCGGGTGGCCCTGGTGGGTTATACGAACGTGGGCAAAAGCACGCTGATGAATTTGCTGACCAAGGCCGACGTGTTTGCCGAGGACAAGCTGTTTGCGACCCTGGATACGACGGTGCGCAAAGTGGCCTATGAGGGCATACCGTTTTTGCTGTCGGACACGGTCGGGTTTATCCGCAAGCTGCCGCACCACCTGGTGGAGAGTTTTCGCTCGACGCTGGACGAGGTGCGTGAATCCGATATTTTACTGCACGTGGTGGACGTGGCCCACCCCCAGCACGAGGACCACATCAGGACGGTGCAGGGCCTGCTGAAGGAACTGGAATCGCTGGAAAAGCCGACCCTGCTGGTGTTCAACAAGATCGACCTGTTCCGCGAGCGTAACTTTGATGAGTTGCTGGACGAGGAAGGCCGCCGGGAGGTGGAGGAAGGATTGCTGAGCGGCCTGAAGGCCCAGTTCGGCGAGGAATCGATCTACGTTTCGGCCCACAGCAAAGAGGGCATCGACGAATTGCGCGAGCGGTTGACCGAAATGGTGAAGACGCAGTACCACGTCCGCTATCCGTACATTGCGAAGCGGTGGTAGTGGGGCTGTATCACTCCGCCAACTGCCAGTCGATCGGCTCCCTGCCGTGCTCCTTTAAATAGTCATTGGCCAACTGAAAATGGTTGTTGCCGAAAAAACCCTTGTCGGCCGAATAGGGCGAGGGGTGAGCGGAGGTGAGCACGAGGTGCTTGGCCTCGTCGATGAGTTCCGCTTTTTTCTGGGCGAAGGCCCCCCAGAGGATAAAGACCAGATTTTCACGTTGCTCGCTGAGGGCCTTGATGGCGGCATCGGTGAACTCCTGCCAACCGGCCTTTTTGTGCGAACCCGCTTTGCGGGCTTCCACGGTAAGCATGGCATTGAGCAGGAACACGCCCTGATCGGCCCAGGCCGTGAGGTCGCCGTGGCGCACGGGGGTGAAGTCGGTGCTGGTTTCCAGCTCTTTATAGATATTACGCAGGCTGGGCGGGACCGATTTGCCGCGCGGCACGCTGAAGCTTAGTCCCATTGCCTGGCCCGGGCCGTGGTAGGGGTCCTGGCCGAGGATGACGACTTTCACGTCTTTGAAGGGCGTGGTATTAAAGGCATTGAAGATGAGTGAGCCGGGAGGGAAAACCTGTTTGCCGGCTTCTTTTTCCTGTTGGAGAAAACTGCGTAGCTCCGCGAAATAAGGTTGGTCGAATTGGTCGGCGAGGGCTTCCTTCCAGGATTCCTCGATTTTTACGTTGGGGGTGGCCATGATTGGATTGAGATGGGTGCTTTCTGAAATGGCTGGATTTTGTCCGGCGGGAGAAAGCGTAATGAAGAGGTGTATTAGCTTTACCGAAAACGGGCCGGGGTGGTTCGGACTTCTGCTGAATTTCCTCGCGCCGCTCCCTATGTGTCTACGGCCGTTCCAAACCTTTTGCCGGGCCGGGAATGTTATCCCCTACCCCGACTTATCTCCATTATTTCCTCCGTATGCCCCAACTACCCGGTCCGCCGTCCGCACGGGACGACTCGAATGACCCGCTTGCCCAATTGATCGACCGTTTCGAGGAAGGTCTCGCAAGCGGGGAACCCGCTTTTTTGAGCGAGGAAGAACTGGACGAACTGCTGGAGTACTACGAGAGCCAGGAAGATTACGAGAACAGTCTGGCCGTGGCCGAGCAGGGCATCAGCCAGTTTAGATTCTCGCCGGAATATTATCTCGCCAAGGCCAATAGCCTGGTCTACCTCGGCCGGATCGAGGAGACAATCGAAGCACTGGACCAGGCGGCCACTTACTCGCCCGGTAACCCGGACGTGGAGCTGATGCGCATCGACCTGCTGCTGGACGAAGAGCGAATCGACGATGCGCTGGAACTCATCAACGGCCTACTGGACGGCAGCCTGGACGACAACCAGCGCACCCACGCGCTTTTTCAGCGCAGCGAGATTTACCGGTTGGAGCGTAAGTTCGACGAGATGCTGGAGGACCTCAAAGAGGCCCTGCGGATCGACCCGCGCTATGACGCGGCCCTGCAGATGCTGGTCTACGTGGGCGACCCCTTCCGGGTGGGCAAGCAGGCCCGCGAGATACTGGAACAATTGATCGACGATGACCCCTACTATGATGCCGCCTGGTATTACCTCGGGATCGCCTGCGAGCAGGCCGACGAGGACGAACGCGCACTGGAAGCCTACGATTATGCGGTGACCATCCAGCCGGACGACCCGCGCTACATCGAGAGCTACGCGCAGTTTTTGTTCTACCTCGGCCGCTTCCGCCCCGCGCTGGAGCAGTACGTCGATCTGATTACCCGCTTCGACCCAAAGGATCCGTCGGTCTACCTCCGCACCGGGGAATGTTACAAGCAGCTGGAATCCTACAAGTACGCCCGCGAGATGTACCGCCGCGCCATCCTCCTGCTGCCCGAGTATATCGACCCTTACACGCAGATTGCGGATACTTTCATGCTGGAAGGGAAATTCCACCAGGCCGTCAACTACTACGAAAAAGCGATGCTGATCGACGAGATCGGCCCCGCCGAGTTACTGGGTTACGCCCTGGCTAACCGTGCCCTGAACGATGCGGGTAAAGCGGAAAAAGCTTTCCAGCAGGCCATCCGCTATAACCCCGACGCGGGCGATTACTACATCCACTACGCCCTTTTCCAACTGGACCTGGGCCGCGAGCGCGATGCTTTCCGCACCCTGGAAGAAGCCTACGACAATGCCGACATGAGTGCCATTCTCATCTACGGCGAGGTGGTGGTCCGCCTGCTGGCCAACCGCCGCCGCGCCGCGCTGTTGCGTCTCCGCGAGGCCGTCGCCCGCTATCCCGACGACGTGGAATTACTTTACCACTGGAACGGGGATCTGCGCGATGATTTGCAGGTGGGGGAAATTGTGATGGAGAAGTAGAGCGACGCCGACCGCAAATGTACGGGTGAAGCCCAAAATTACTAACTTCACCCTTCAACCGAGCAGGACATGGCGAAGCAGAAAGCAGCTGACAAAGGCAAAAAGAAGACCCCGAAAGCGAAGAAGATCTCCTACCACCGGCAGCCGGAGGAGCTGACGATCCGGGATTGGCAGCTGGCACTGCGCAAGCAGTACGGGGCGCAACAAACCTACCAGTTGAGTAATTTGGGGACGCACCCGGTGTGGTCGGATTTCATGGTGACCAACCCGGAGAACAAGACCGCCTACCGCGTGGCGATCCGGGGGCTGGAAGTGGGGACCAACTTTTGCGCCTGCCCGGATTTTCGGACCAACACGCTGGGTACCTGCAAGCATATCGAGTGGGCACTGGTGAAACTGTACGATACCCACGGCAATAAGCAGCACATCCGCAAGGCCCCACCGGAGCGGGCGTATAGTTCACTGGCGGTCGACTACTCGGACGGGGACCGGAAGCTACGGTTGCGGATCGGCTCGGAGCGGGAGGAAGATTTCCGGGCACTGGCTACACCTTATATAGATGAGGACGGCGTGATCCTGCCGGAACGGGTGCTGGAAGTAGACCGACTGCTGGAGGGAGCGCGGGCACTGACCGATACCTTTCGGTGCTACCCCGATGCGCTGGACCTGATCATCGAGCGGCGCGATGACGAGCGCAGGCGCCGGCGGGCGGATGCGCTGCCGGCGGGTGCCGCCGCGCTGGCGGGGCTAGTCAAGGCCGACCTCTATCCCTACCAGGTGGAGGGGGCGCTGTTTTGCTTCCGCGCCGGACGCGCACTGCTGGCCGACGAAATGGGATTGGGCAAAACGATCCAGGCAATCTGCGCGGCGGAGCTATTCGGCCGCGAGATGGGAATCGAGAGCGTATTCGTTATTTGCCCCACCTCGCTGAAGTACCAGTGGCAGTCAGAGATCGAGAAATTTACCGGCAAGAAGGCACTGGTAGTGGAAGGCAATCAACTGGTCCGCAAGGAGCAATACAAGCAGGACGAATTTTTCTACAAGATACTGACCTACAACGTGGTGGCCCGCGACTACAAACACCTGAACGATTCGGCACCCGACCTGATCATTCTGGACGAGGCGCAGCGGATCAAAAATTACGATACCAAGATTGCCCACGCCGTGAAGCGGCTTAGGGCACCCCACCGGATCGCCCTGACGGGCACGCCGCTGGAGAACAAACTGGAGGATATTTATTCCATCGTGCAATTTCTGGACCAGTACCGGCTGGGACCGCTGTGGCGGCTACAGGCCCGGCACGAGGCCCGCGACGAGAACAACATGGTGCGCGGCTACCGTAACCTGGACGAGATCAGCCGGAAACTGGAGGGTCTCATGCTACGCCGCCGCAAGCGTGATGTAGCCCAGCAGCTGCCGCCCCGCGTGGACCAAAACCTGCTGGTGCCGATGACGGCCGAGCAGCAGGCCCTGCACGAGGATTATAGCAACAGTCTGGCCCAACTGGTGGCCAAGTGGCGGCGGCTCGGTTTTTTGACCGAAAAAGACCGCCGTAACCTGATGAGCCTGCTGGTGATGATGCGGATGAGCTGCGACAGCACTTTTCTGATCGACCAGGTGTCGCGCCACGATACCAAGATCGGTGAGTTATTCTTCATCCTCGAAGAACACCTGGCCGAGGCGGGCGAAAAAGCCGTGATCTTTAGTCAGTGGGAGCGGATGACGCGCATTGTGGCCCAGGAACTGGAGCAGCGCGGGATCGGGTTTGCCAACCTGAACGGCAGCGTGCCGAGCACGGAGCGCGGTGCGTTACTGGAGCGTTTCCGGGAGGACGAGGAATGCCGGGTTTTTCTGAGCACCGATGCCGGGGGCGTGGGCCTCAACTTGCAATGCGGTGCCCTAGTGGTAAACCTGGACCTGCCCTGGAACCCCGCCGTGCTGGAACAACGGATTGCCCGCGTACACCGCCTGGGCCAGACCCGGGGCGTGCAGGTGATCAACCTGATCAGCGAAGGGACGATCGAGCACCGGATGGTGGATACGCTGCGCTTTAAAAGCAGCCTGGCCGAGGCCGTGCTGGACACGAGCGAGGACAGCGTGTTTATGAACGACCGCAAGTTCGGCGATTTCATGGAGCGGCTGGAACGCGTGCAGGGGTCCGCCATCGTGGGCAGCGGCGGCGAACCCGTCACCGACGACGAGGACCTGGAAACCAGTGCCGCCCCCGCCTCCACCGCTACCGAGCAAGCGGAGCCGATGTCCGGCGATGACGATTTCCGGCAAGACGATACCCCGGACGGCCCCGCCCCCGCCGAGCAGGGCGAACCGGCCGTAACGGCTTCCGCCGATCCATCCGGCAACAAAAACCCGCAAGAAGGTCAGACAACCTCCGCCCCCGCTTCTTCCCCCGCCCCGGCCGCAGATAGTGCAGATAGTGCCGGCACGGGTGATACCACGCCCGGCACCACTTCCGCACCCCGCCCCGGCGGCACCGCCCCGCCCCCGGCTACGCTGGTGGCCGAGGGCGTCGGTTTCCTGAGTCGCCTGGCCACCACCCTCGCCGATGAACGTGCCACCCAACAACTGCTGGGCGAAATCACGGAGCGCGACGATAAGGGACAGACCTACCTGAAAATTCCGGTGGAGAGCCTGGAGACGGTGGGTAATGTGCTAAAACTGCTGGGCGGTCTGCTGGGCGGGTAGTTTTTGGTACCGCAGTTACTTACCCTTCCATCTCCTTCCCACTCCGCCGCAAGCTATCGTATACCTCCACCACATCCACCGACTCATCGGTGGTCATGGCGGGATCTTTGGCATCGACCGGGTTAGCGGAGGGCGGGAAGGTGATGGCCACGCCCCGCTCGTAGCGGTCGATCAACTCGTCCAGCCAGACGGTATGGCTGCTGCGGCCGTCCGCATCGCCGGGGGGAACACAGCCGAGCATGTCGGAAGCCAGCTCTTGGCCGAGGCGAAAATAAGCCTCCCACTGGGGCGGATCGAAAAACTGGTCGGCCGTACTCTCGTGCGGAAACTCGGGGTGAAAGCGGCGGTAGTTGTAAGCCTGCTGCTTCATTTCGTCTTCCGGCCCGAACTCCGGGCGGCGCACCGGCGCGGTCATGGAAGACTTGATGTAGACAAAGCTGCCCAAGCGCCGGTCCTCGTAGTATTCGGTGGTTTCCTTACCGTCTTTGTCGGTCACGCGGTCCCAGAGTTGGTACATATCGGCCACCACAAAGCGGCGGATACTGTAGCCGTGGCTCGGGTTAGGGCGTAGTACCTCCTCGGGGATCTGATTTTTGCGAAAACGGATGTCGATGCCCAGTTCGTTGCGGGCGCGAACGGTGAGGTTTTCCAGGTCCTCGAAGCGGAACTCCGGGTCGGCACCGGCATCCACGGCCACCACCAGGCGGCAGCGGCGGCGGAGAAGTTCGATCACCCCCAGGTTTTCGATGTGCGCCCCGTCGGAAATGTTGACCATGTTGTTTTCGGTGCCGATGCGGGAAAACAACTCGCGGAAAAAATAAGAAGGCCACCAGATGAGCGGGTAGCCGCCCTTGGCCAGTTGTTTGGGGTTCCAGACCCAGTAACCGAGGCGCAAATTGAGCAGGGTGGCCGCCAGACTGAGGAAGCGGCTGCCCATGTTGCCCATGCCGGGGTTGACGGCCGCCGCCGAAACGGTCATGGCCGCCGGCAGAGTGATGCGGGCGTAGCTGGTCGTATCTTCGGTGCTGACGTATTTGGTCAGTTTGCTGCCGCAAAACAGGGGCGATAGCAGGAAATAGTCGCTCGATTTGCGGCCCATGAAGTTGGGATCGTTCGACGATTGCAGGTTCAGCGTGGTGTTGATGAGCGGGTAGGGGGCCACTTCTCCTTTTTTCTCGTCCGGGCGGGCCAGCGAGTAGAGCATGGGGTTCTTGTCGATTCCGTCGCCCGGTAAGAAAGCATCCACCAGTTGCTTGCGGTAGAAGCGGTGCAGGCTGGTGCCGTTGGGGTTGGTGAAAAAACCGAGCAGCACGATGCCGACCCCCACCAGGGCGTAGATCAAATTATCGGCTACGTTTACCGGCTCGAAACCCTCGAAACCCAGTGCCACCGCCACACCCACGCCCACTACCGCGCCCAGTGCCCAGACGGCTTCGGCCCGGTTGAAGTAGGCACTGATAAACAGCCGGTAAGGGAAAAAGACGTTCACCAGATAGTGCAATCCGATCAGGCCCGCCAGACCGGCGGCCGCGTAGTAGACCACCAGTTGTACCCCGCTGCTAATGCGGGCGAAATCAAAATCCACCAGCCAGTCGGTCAGCAAGTAAAGTCCCAAACACAGCGCACCCACCAGCAGCAGCGGCACCGCGTTCATGACCAGACTGACGAGGTAGGAAACCACCAGCGTAAAGATGTTCCACAGCTTGGTCCACCCGATGCCCGGAAACAGGTAGCGTCCCCGCTCGCGCATATGCGTCACGTGTTCCCTGGTGAACAGCTGATCGTAGTCACCCGTGGCCGCCACGGTGCTCTGAATGTAGGCCCCCGTATAGCCGCCCCCGGAAACGGTGCTCAGGTAATCGGCCTGTTTGAGGATATTGTAATAGTTGAGCACCCGCAAAAAACCCAGGTTGATGGTCGCCGAGCGGATGCCGCCGCCGCTGAGCGCAATGCCGAATCGGTTGTCGTCCAGATCGTGGGCAAAATCATCACCGAAGTTCTCTTCCCGCCGCCTGAGTAGTAGTTCCTGCTCGGCGTCGATCACGTCCTGGCGGCTAAATACGGGGGTAGGCATGGGGTGGGTGTTTAGGGAGGGTAAATTTAAGGAAAGATAAATTAGGGGTTGCCCCCCGGTCTCCGAAAGCGAGAGAGGTTTAGAAGCACTACCCGACGTGGTCGTCGGGTTCCAATCAAGAACTCCGAGAAACTTGCGACGATCAGCGCAGCTAACTGAAAATCGCTAATCCAGAGTCAGCAATCCATCGAACAGGCGCACTCGTCCATACAGTCATTCACTATTCCCTATTTCGTATTCCCTCGACCTTTTCCCTCCCTCACCGGTTCCCATCCCGGACCATCCCCCACCGCCCCATGCCCCCACGCCCGCTGCCCGATGTGAAAGAAAAAAAGAACTGGCGCGAACAGTTCGGTGCCCTGCGTAACCTGCCGCCCTTCCTCGGCCTTATCTGGCGCACCAGCCGGCGGCTCACCCTGGGCAACGTCTTTCTGCGGCTCCTCAAAGCGTTCATCCCCGCCGCCATCCTCTACATCGGCAAGGAGATCATCGATACCATTATCCTCATCGCCGGCGGTGAGGCACCGCCCGAAGCCGCCACCTACCTCTGGACCCTGGTGGCCGTCGAACTCGTCCTCGCGCTGTCCAGCGACCTGCTCAACCGGGCCATCAACCTGCTCGACACGCTGCTCGGAGATCTGGTCGCCAACCGCACCAGCGTAGACCTCATGCGCCACGCCTCGCGCCTCGACCTCTACCAGTTCGAAGACGCCAATACCTACGACAAACTCGAACGCGCCCGCCAGCAGACCCGCGGCCGCACCGTGCTGCTCAGCCAGGTCATGGAACAGGTGCAAGACATCCTCACCATCGCCGTGCTCTCCGGCGCCGTGGTGGCCTTTAACCCCTGGCTTATCTTGCTTTTGGTGGTGGCCGTCATCCCCAGCTTCATCCAGGAAAATTACTTCAATCAGCAGACCTACTCCCTATCCCGCTCCTGGACCCCCGAGCGGCGCGAACTCGACTACCTGCGCTTCATCGGCGCGGGCGACACCACCGCCAAGGAGATCAAAATGTTCAGCCTGTCCGACTTTTTGTCCGACCGTTTCGAGCAGCTTTCGCACCGCTACTACATCGTCAACCGCGACCTCAACATCAAACGCGCCACCTGGGGCGCGGGCTTCAGCGGCCTCTCGGCACTGGCCTACTACGGGGCTTATGTCTTCATCATCTGGCAAACACTGGCCGCCGTCATCACCGTCGGTACCCTCACCTTTCTGGCGGGGTCTTTTCGGCGCATGCAGTCCGACCTCCAGTCCATCATGAGTCGTTTCAGCCGCATTGCCGAGGGCGCACTTTACCTGCAAGACCTGTTCGATTTTTTCGCCATCGAACCCCTCATCACTTCCCGGCCGGGGGCCATCGCGTTTCCGGCGCGCATCCAGCAGGGCTTCGTGTTCGAGAACGTTAGTTTTCGCTACCCCGGCCGCGAGGACTACGCCATCCGCAACCTGAGTTTCACGCTCCGAAAAGACGATAAATTGGCCCTTGTGGGCGAAAACGGAGCCGGCAAAACCACCCTCGTCAAACTCCTCGCCCGCCTCTACGAACCCACCGAGGGCCGCATTCTGCTCGACGGTAAAGACCTGGGCGACTACAAACTGGACGAACTGCGCGACAACATCGGCGTCATCTTCCAGGATTTCTTCCGCTACCAATTCAACGCCCGCGAAAACATCGCCGTCGGCCGCATCGAGGCCCGCGACAACCTGGAGCGGGTTAAGGACAGTGCCCACAAAAGCCTCGCCTCCGAGGTCATTGAGGAACTACCCGACGGCTACGAACAACTGCTCGGCAAACGCTTCTCGGGCGGCGTCGATCTCAGCGGCGGGCAGTGGCAAAAAATCGCCCTCGGCCGCGCCTACATGCGCGATGCCCAGCTCCTCATTCTCGACGAACCCACCTCCGCCCTCGACGCGCGCGCCGAATATGAGGTCTTCCTCCGTTTCGCCGAACTCATCGCGGGCAAGTGCGCCGTCATCATCTCGCACCGCTTCTCCACCGTCCGCATGGCCGACCGCATCCTCTTCCTCGAAAACGGCCGCCTGCTCGAAATCGGCTCGCACGAAGAACTCATGACCCTCAATGGCAAGTACGCCGAGCTATTCGCGCTGCAGGCCCGGGGTTACCAGTAACTTTTCCTGTTGTTTTGGGGCCGCCCCCCGCCCCTGCGGGAGCGGGCGGCCGGGCTGTCCGGGGCTCCGCTTCGCTCCGGCCGCTAACGCGTCTCGCGGCCTGCGGCCGCACCCCCTCCCATCCCTCGTCCGGCAGCACGCGAACCTTATTTGCCCCAACCGTCTTATCTTTACACCAACCATCATCCGTAACCCCCGTGGAAGGACGCCTCTTAGACCGCATCGCCAAGCCGTTCAACATCGAAACCGATGGCGAAGAAACCCTCGATGAGCGGATCGACCGGCTCCTGCCCGAGATTGCCAAGCACAGCGAGGACCTGGATGAGGAAGATTATTACATCAACCGCCACTTCCGCGAAGTACGCGACGACGAGCAGTGGCAAGACGTGGTCCTCTACGTATTCGAGGACGGGGGCCGCCTCCGTATCGCCACCAACGGCAAAATGGACAGCGGCAGCTGGGAACTGCTCAACGAAAAGATCATCATCGGGGCCGGTATGCGCGGCGGACTTCTTTATACCAAGGCTTTTCTCAACGGCGATGTCATCATCCTGCGCCACCACGGCGGCATCAAGATGAACGGCAGCAAATACCTCTTCCTCGTCATCGAGCCGCTTGCCGCCCAACTGGAATGGTACGAGGTGCTGGACCAACTGGAGATGCGATACCGCAATTCCAGCACCCTGTTCGTCATCATCGCCATCGCTTTCGTACTGGCCATCGTGCTATTTCTGCTCCTTAGCCAGGATTAATAATTGATATCCGCAGGCCGTGTTCTCGCTCTGCCGCCCTGGAAGGTTCAATCCCCGCGCTCGATCGTCATTTTCCCGTTCCACCATTCCCGTTCGATGGTGGCCCCCTTTTTCTCGTAAAATTTCACGGCCGGCTCGTTCCAGTCCAACACCTGCCACTTCACCACCCGGCAATCCAGCGCGGCCGCCCGCTCCAAAAAGGCATCGAACAGCCGGTCCCCGATCCCCCGCCGCCGGTGCGCCTGCCGCACGATAAAATCTTCCAGGTACAGCATCCTTCCTTTCCAGGTGCTGTAGGTCAGGTAGTACAGGGCCATCCCCACCGTAGCCCGCTCGCCGCCCGTTTCTTCCTCCGCGATAATGATCTCAAACACCCCGTCGGAAAAGTCCCGGCGGTAATCTTCCAGCGTGGCCGTAAATTCGTGGGGGGCCTTTTCATAGTCGGCCAATTCACCCACCAGGGCATGCACGGTCGGCAAATCGGCGGCGGTTCCGGGGCGGAAGTTTAGCATGGTAGTCAGTTGATTTTGCATTAGCGACTCAAAATTAAGTCTCTCTCCGGCTGGGTTTAGGCATTAGCATATAAATCCACAAATTTAGACACGCTCTAAACATAGAATATAGCAACTCCGAGAGGCGTAGCCGGCACGGTAACCCTTGAGCTTTTTTAGAAGGGCCGAAGCTTGCCGCCCACCATCCTTGCCATTTCCCCGCCGGTACCTTACCTTACGGCCCTTACCTCACCAAAAACAACCACCGATGAGTAAATTCGATGAAGCCGTAACCAAGTACGAAGCCGCCCTGGACGGCATCGACGCCAAGAACGACAAGGAACTGCTGCGCAAAGTAGCCAAGGGCCTCGGCCCGTCCATCTACAACAACGACGCAAACAAGGTCGCCTGCTCCGATAAGGCGGAACTGGAGCGCGTGGTCAAAAATTTCTGCATGAAAAAACTGGGCATGACCGACGAGGCCAAGGCCATGGAACACGTACAGGCTGCCTGCAAAAAATATACCAGCAATGCCAAGCACCGCGCCGTGTTTTACTACCTGGTAGTGAAGTCAGCGGGCATGGAAGGGCATTATGCCTAAGGATTAGCTGCGCTGCTTCGCTCGATCGCATGGCAAGCCTTCGAGGTGAAGGGAGAAATAAATGGCGTCAAGGATAGGGGTGCCTGAGGCGATAGCCCGGGCTTATGCGCCCGACCCGGCGATGGTCAGAATTCCAACAGCCGTGTGTGCTCACCCCCGCACCTTCAATCCTCCATTCCTTCAATCCTTGCCTTCTACCGCATCCAGCAGGTCCTGCGTGGCCTTTTTGAGTTCCGCTACGTTCTTTTCGCGCTCCGTCTTATCGGCGGGAGTTTCGGGAGGCGTAGCGGACTCTTCATTTTCGGACGACTCTCCCGACCCGCCGCCGCGGCGGCGGCGTTTGCGGGGGCGGTCGGGGGTGTCCTCGTCATCCCCGGCGGGCGGGGGCGGGGAGGGAGAGCCGGGTTGGGCAACCTGAGCGGGGTTGTTGGTAGCTGTTTCACCCGCCGGCTGCTCGGCGGCGGAAGTTTTTTCCGCAGTCGTCGTAGCCGATTGATCCTCGTCCGGTTCCTTGGCAAAAACGATCTTGTCGCCCTTGTCGCCCTTGTCGCCCAATTTGGCGTAAATGGTGTCCCCCGCCGTGAAGCGGCCGGATATGATGTCCTTCGATAGTTCGTCGATCAGGTCTTGTTGCAGGACCCGCTTCATCGGCCGGGCACCGAATTGGGGATCGTAGCCCCGGTCGGCCAGCCAGTCCAGAGCGGGGTCGGTCAGTTTGATGACCAAGCCCTGGCGGCCCAGCATCTTATCGGTTTTGCGCAACAGCAGGCGGGCGATCTGCTTGATCTCCTGTCGGTCGAGCGGCTGAAACATGATGCGCTCGTCGATCCGGTTCAGGAACTCGGGCCGCATATTCTCCTTCAGCTGCTCGAATACCTCCTCCTTGGTGGTTTCGATGATCTGCGCGCGGTGCTCGTCGCCCACGGCGGCCAGGTCCTCGAAATTTTCCAGGATGGTCTCGGCCCCCATGTTGGAAGTCATGATAATGAGGGTATTCTTAAAGTTGGCCACCCGCCCGCGGTTGTCCGTCAGGCGGCCGTCGTCCAGCACCTGCAACAGCGTATTAAAGGTGTCGGGGTGGGCCTTCTCGATCTCGTCCAGCAACACGATCGAATAGGGGCGGCGGCGCACGGCTTCGGTCAGTTGGCCGCCCTCGTCGTAGCCGACGTAGCCGGGAGGCGCGCCCACCAGCCGGCTCACGGCGTGGCGTTCCTGGTACTCGCTCATGTCGATGCGGGTGATGGCGCGTTCATCATCGAATAATACTTCGGCCAGGGCCTTGGCCAACTCGGTCTTGCCCACGCCGGTGGGGCCGAGGAAGATGAAACTCCCCAGCGGACGGTTCTCGTCCTGCAAACCGGCGCGGCTGCGCCGCACCGCGTCGGAGACGGCCTGCACGGCTTCATTCTGGCCGATCACGCGGCGGTGCAGTTCTTCCTCCAGGTGCAACAGTTTTTCGCGTTCCGATTGTAGCATCCGGGTAACGGGGATGCCCGTCCAGCGGGCCACTACTTCGGCGATATCGTCGGCCGTCACCTCCTCGTTGGTGAACCGCTTTTCGTCGGGCAGTTCGTCCAGTTTTTTATCGGCGGCGTCCAGTTGGATTTTCAGTTCCTGGAGTTCGCCGTAGCGGATCTTGGCCACGGTCTCGAAGTCACTGTTGCGTTCGGCGCGCTCGGCCTCGTGCTCCAGTTCTTCCATCCGTTTTTTAATGGCCTGCGCGGAGTCCACCACTTCTTTTTCGTTGCGCCAGCGGGCGCGCAGGCCGTCGCGCTGTTCGCGGGCGTTGGCCAGTTTCTCCTTGATCGATTCCAGTTTGGCCTCGCTATTCTCGCGCTTGATCGCTTCGCGCTCGATCTCCAGGCGGGTCACGCGGCGGTCCATTTCGTCAATCTCCTCGGGTACGCTGTCCAGTTCCAGCCGCAGGCGGGCGGCCGACTCGTCGATCAGGTCGATGGCCTTATCGGGCAAAAAGCGGTCGGCAATGTAACGGTGGCTCAGCTCGGCGGCGGCCACCAGGGCCTCGTCCAGTATCTCGATTTTGTGGTACACTTCGTAACGGTCCTGCAGGCCGCGCAGGATGGAGATGGTGTCCTCCACGCTCGGCTCCTCGATCAGGACGGTCTGGAAGCGGCGTACCAGCGCCTTGTCTTTCTCGAAGTATTTCTGGTACTCGTCCAGCGTGGTGGCACCAATGGTGCGCAGTTCCCCGCGGGCCAGGGCGGGTTTCAGGATGTTGGCCGCGTCCATCGCGCCGTTGCCGCCGCCCGCACCGATCAGGGTGTGGATTTCGTCGATGAACAGGATAAACTGCCCGCTACTGTCGGTCACTTCCTGGATCACGGCGCGGATGCGTTCTTCAAATTCGCCCTTGTACTTCGCCCCCGCAATCAGACCGGCAATATCCAGCACGTAGATGCGCTTGCTCTTCAGGCTGTCGGGCACGTCGCCCTTCACGATCCGCCAGGCGATTCCCTCCACGATGGCGGTCTTTCCCACGCCCGCCTCACCGATCAGGATGGGATTATTTTTCTTGCGGCGGCTCAATATTTGCAGCACCCGCCGGATCTCCTCGTCCCGCCCGATGATGGGGTCCAGTTTGCCGGTTTCGGCCCGCTCGTTCAGGTTAATGGCGTACTTGGCCAGGGCCTGGTAGGTTTCCTCGGCACTGGGGTCGTTCACTTTCTTGCCCTTACGGAGGTCCTGGATGGCGGTACGAATGCCGTCGTTGGTTACGCCCAGGTCCTTCAAAATCCGTGCGCCCTTATCGCTCGCGCCCTGAATAATGCCCAGTAGCATCAATTCCACGGAAATATAATCGTCGCCGAAATCGATCAGCATCTTTTTCGACCGGGCCAGGGCGCGGTTGGCGTCATTGGTTAGAAACTGCTTCGAGACGCCCTTCACGATGGGGTACTCCTTTACCACCTCGTCCAGTTCGCGCTGTACGGCCTCGGTGGAAACGCCCACCTTTTTGAAAATAAAATCGGCCACCGAGGCATCCGTTTCCAGGATACCCTTCAGCAGGTGCGGCGTATCTACCTGCTGTTGGTCCAGTCCGGCGGCTATTTTCTGCGCCTGAATGATGGCTTCCTGGGCGCGGGTAGTAAAGTTATCGTAGGTCATGGGGTGAAAATACGGCGGCGGGCCGGTAAGTTGACTACCACCCCCGTCTTTTAGCCGGACAGCCCGGTTTTTTCGACGGCTACCGGCCATTTTCCCGTCTTAACACCCGCTCCCGCCGAACCAACTTCCCGCCCCGGCGTATCAGCTACCTACCCAAATTCACTGCTGATGCTCCGTACCTTATTACTCCTCTGTCTCGCCGGTCTCTTCACCACCATCGCCGCTCAGTCCGCCAAGATCAGCCCCGACCTACGGTCGGAACTAGCCGCTACCAACCAGGTTCAGGCCATCGTGGTCCTCACCCGACAGCCGGGTGCCGACCTGGTCAAAGCCGCCCGGAACCGGGCCAATCGGGGCAGTTTTGTCTATGCCTCCCTGCGCGATCTGGCGCAGCGCACCCAGGCCGGCATGCTACGGCAACTGACGGCCGAGCAACGGGAATTTCGCAGTTTCACCATCGTCAATGCCATCTATTTGCTTCGCGCCGACGCCGAGCTGCTGGAAAGGCTGGCCGCCCGCCCCGAAGTGGCCCGCATCATCGCCAACCCCTGGACGGAACAAGACCTCGGCCGGGTCGAGCGCACCTACGGCGCGGCCCGCTCCACGGTAGAGTGGGGCGTGGCCCGCATCGGCGCACCCGAGCTGTGGAACCTCGGCTTTCGGGGCGAGGGAATGACCGTCGGCGGTCAGGATACCGGCTACGACTGGCAGCACCCCGCCCTGCGTGCCGCCTACCGCGGCACCCAGGCCGACACGGTGATCCACGATTACAACTGGCACGACGCCATTCACATGCTCAATCCGCTCAACAACGGCGGCACTAATTCCTGCGGCTTCGACTCCCCCCAACCCTGCGACGACGGCAGCCACGGCACCCACACCATGGGTACGATGGTGGGCGACGACGGAGCGGGCAACCAGGTGGGCGTGGCCCCCGGCGCCCGCTGGATCGGTTGCCGCAACATGGAGCGCGGCTACGGCAGCCCGGCCAGCTACATCGAGTGCTTCGATTGGTTCCTCGCCCCCACCCGCGTGGACGGAACCGATCCCGACCCCACCCGCCGGCCCGACGTGATCGCCAACTCCTGGAGTTGCCCCCCGCTCGAAGGCTGCAATCCCGACAATTTCGCCCTCATGCAACTGGCCATCGAAAACCTGCGCGCCGCCGGCACGGTGGTCGTCACCTCGGCCGGCAACAGCGGCCCCGCTTGCAGTACCATCAATACGCCGCCCAGCATCTTCGCCGCCGCCTTCCCCGTGGGTGCCACCAACGACCAGGACAGCATCGCCGGTTTCAGCAGTCGCGGCCCCATCACCATCGACGGTAGCGGCCGCCTCGCCCCGCAGGTAGCGGCCCCGGGCGTCAACGTGCGCTCGTCCGTCACCGGCGGCGGTTACGCCAATTTCAGCGGCACCAGCATGGCCGGGCCGCACGTGGCCGGTGCCGTGGCCGTATTGCTCTCCGCCCTGCCCGAGTTGCGGGGCCGGGTAAACGATACCGAAGCGGTATTCAAGGATTCCGCCCTGCCGCTTTTTTCCGCTCAGAACTGTGGGGATTTCCCCGGCTCGGTCAGCCCCAATGCCGTTTACGGCCACGGCCGCATCGACCTGGTAAGTGCTTACGAGCGGGGTCAGACCGTCTTGTCCACCACGGGCCGGGCGGCGGCCGCACTGGTCGCCGTGCGGGCTTATCCCAACCCCACCACCGGTCTACTCACCCTGGTATGGACCGAAGAACAGCCGCCGGTCGCCCTGCGCGTGCTCGATCTGTCCGGCCGCGAGGTGAGGCGGCAGACACCCGGCAATGCAAAGTATGGCGTACAATTTTCGTTGGCCGGCTTGCCGGCGGGCATCTATACCTGGCAGTTGCGCTTCATGGACGGTAGCATGGGCGTCGGTCGGGTAGTGCTGCGCTAGTGTTCTCCCGTGGCGCGGAAGCCGGCCAAAGCTATTCTTCGCCCAGGTTAGTCACGCGCTCCAGTACCACGAACGTGTAATCAAAGGGGTTTTTAGCGTCTTTTTCCTGCTCCTCGCGGCTGGTTTCCACCCATTCTCCCGCAGGCAGGGCCGGAAAAAAGGCATCGCCTCCGTCCACCGTCGTCGCCACTTCGGTTAGGTAGACCCGGTCGGTATGCGGCAGGGTCTGGCGGTAAATTTCTTCCCCGCCGATAATGAAAATTTCCTCCGTTTCCGTCTCGGCGGCCAGTCGCAGGGCCTCGGCGGGGCTGTGCACCACGCTCACGCCCGAAGCCACGTAAAACGGATCGCGGGTCAGCACGATGTTGTGTCGTTTGGGCAGCGGCCGCCCGATACTCTCAAAAGTCTTACGGCCCATAATGATCGCGTGCCCCTGCGTTAAGCGCTTGAAATATTTCAGGTCGGCCGGGAGGAACCAGGGAATTTGCCCCGCGTCGCCAATGGTGCGGCGGGTGTCGGTGGCTACAATGGCGGAAATACGGGGCGCGGGCATGGCGGTGGGTGATTTGCGGGCAAAGGTAGTGGTGTTTTGGTTTTTTCGGGCGTGCCGCCTCGGCTATCGCCTCGCCGTCGGTCCCTTCCCGGCGCGCCTGTCGGCTTGGTGCTGCGCACTCCGTCTTCCGGGTCGGGGCCAATGCCCCACCCCTCACGCCGGCCCGTCCAGGCACCTCACGCAACTACTATCCCCTTGCTTACCGGGCAGGAGGAGGAGGTTGTGAAAGATCGAGCATTTGCCGGAAAGGGACAAAAACTACTCGGCAATTTCAGCTGCCGGCCGTTACTTTTGCCGCAATTAATTCATCCCTTCCATGGCCGTCCCGTCTTCCAGTTCCCGCCAGGTGCGGGTCATTCACCGCTACCTGGGCTTTTTCCTGGCCGGCATCATGGCCGTCTACGCCATCAGCGGCGTGGTGCTCATCTTCCGCAATACCGATTTTCTAAAAGTAGAGGAACACTTCGACCGTACCCTTCCCGCCAATCTGAGTGCGGAAGACCTGGGACGCGAGATCGGCGACAAGCGGCTCAAATTCGACCGTACCGAAGGAGGTGTCGCCTATTTCAAAAACGGCACCTACAACCTGTCCAGCGGGCAGGCGGAATACACTACCAAAGAACTGCCACTGGTGCTGGGCAAAATGACCCACCTCCACAAAGCTACTACCAATGACCCGCTGTTTTTTCTCAATATCTTTTTCGGCGGGGCACTGCTCTTTTTCGTCATCTCCGCCTTCTGGATGTACCTCCCGGGCGGACCGATCTTGCGTAAGGGGCTTGTGGTTCGCGGTTGCGGGCGTGGTGCTTACGCTGGTCTTGTTGTTGGTCTGAGGGTAGGGTTCAGCGTCCTGTTATACTCCTTATTAATAGTACCCAGTGCCCCCACCCCGCCCCGCCCCTACGTCAGGTACTTCCCCACAATCGGGAAGCGCCGCCCCATGCCGAATGCCTTATTGCTTACTCGGAGTACCGGTGCCGTCTGGTGCCGCTTGAATTCATTGATATTGACCAGGCGGCAGGCACGGCGTACCAGGGCGGGGTCCAGGCCGGAGTCGATGATGTCCTGCGGACTTTGGTGCATTTCGATGTACTGGTACAGCACGGCATCCAACTCTTCGTAGGGCGGCAGGCTATCGCTGTCCAGTTGGTCGGGGCGCAACTCGGCACTGGGCGGCTTCTTGATGATGTTAACCGGTATCACCTCGCCGTCCTTGTTCATGTAGTCGGCCAGGGCGTAGGTTTCCGTCTTGTAAATATCTCCGATCACGCTGAGGCCGCCGCACATGTCGCCGTAAAGGGTGCCGTAGCCGACGGCCATTTCGCTCTTATTGCTGGTGTTGAGCAGGATCGCGCCGAACTTATTACTCAATGCCATCAGTAGCGTTCCCCGTGTGCGGGCCTGCAAATTTTCCTCCGGCAGGCCGAATTCCGTGGCCCAGAAGTGCGGCTCCAGTGCCTCCATATAGCTATCGAATACCCCCTGAATGGGAATAAGATCGTACTGGCAACCGAGGTTTTGGGCGATCTGCCGGGCATCGTGTACCGAGTGATCGGAACTGAATTGGCTGGGCATCAGGATACACCGCACATTGTCGGCCCCCAGTGCCCGGGCGGCCAGCACGGCCACCACCGCCGAGTCGATGCCGCCGCTGAGGCCTAGAATGGCCCGCTTGAACCCGAGTTTGCCGAAGTAGTTGCGCAGACCCATCACCAGCGCATCGTGGATGAGCGTCATTTTTTCCTTGGACTGCTCCGCGCCCCGGTCGGTGCCGGTCATCACCTTATCCAAGTCATAAATGCGGAGGTCTTCCCGGAAATAGGCCATCTCGTCGTAGAGCGTACCGTCCGGCGAAACCACGATACTGCCGCCGTCAAACAGCACTTCGGTCTGGGCACCGGAGTGGTTGACCAGAAAGAGCGGCAGTTTGTAGCGATCCACGTTGGCGCGCATCTGCTCGATACGGTTGGCCGCATGGTCGAAACTGAAGGGCGAAGCCGATACATTGATGATCAGGTCCGGCTTCAGCGACAACATCTCGTCCAGGGGGTTGATCTTGTAGAGCGGATTTTCGTTGCCGACGTTCCAACTGTCCTCGCAGACTACCAGCGCAATACGTTTCCCCCGGTACTCGACGACATTCCACTCGGAGGCGGGTTCGAAGTAGCGGTATTCGTCAAAGATATCGTAGGTGGGTAGCAGGGTTTTGTGCTGTACGTACTTCACCTTTCCCTCCGCCAGCAGGTAGACCGAATTGTAAAGGTCTTTCCCCTCCACCACCGGGTTGCGGGTGGGCGAACCCAGCACGATGGCGATGCCCCGGGCGGCCTTGGCCAGTTCGTTGACGGTATGCTCGGCCTTGTCGATAAAATCCTCGAACTCTAGAAAGTCACGGGGCGGGTAACCGACGGTGGCCAGTTCGGGGAAAACCACGATATCCGCGCCGGCAGCCAGGGCCTGGGCGGTGTAGTCGAGCATTTTGGCCAGGTTGCCGTCAAAATCTCCGACGACGGTATTGATCTGAGCGAGGGCGATGTGCATGGAAGTGAAATTGTGGCGGTGAAGGTAGCCGGTTTTTGGGGAGATAACGAAGGAAGCGGATAGATTGTTTTGAAACCAAACTAAGTAGCGACGCAAAATCTTGCGTCGCCGAATGGCCCCCCGCCATTCGGCCTCCGCGTGAGGTGGCTGGAGGGCCTGGTGCGTTAGCACGGAGCGAACAGCGAACCCCGGAAGGCACCGACCCCGCCCCGGGCGGGGGCACGCCCAAACGTACGGCACGCAACGCCCCCGCCCGCGCCACAATGACAGCCGAGACCATCCATTTCACGCCAAGGCGTCAGATTACAACGAGCGGCACCGTTTTAGCGTTCTGTAAAACGTACCTTTGCGCCGCCCGGAACCACCCCGCCCCGCACCAAAATTGCTGTTCCCATGTTTAACTCGCTCAAGAAATTATTCGGCTCTAAACAAGACCGTGACGTCAAGATTTATCAGCCCGTCGTCGATCAGGTCAATGACATATTTCCGACCCTGGCCGGCTTGTCCAATGATGAATTGAGGGCACATAGCACCAAGTTTCGTGAGCGAATTGCGGAACACCTGAGCCGGATCGACGAGGAGGTTGCGCGGTTGCGCAAGATGAGTGAAACGGAGAAAGACCTGGCGCAAAAGACCCTGATCTTCGATGAGATCGACGACTTGCAAAAGCAGCGCAATGAGGAACTGGAAGTTGTACTAAAGGAAATCCAGCCCGAGGCGTTCGCGGTGGTGAAAGAGACGGCCCGCCGTTTTACCGAGGAGAGCGAATTGCGCACCACGGCCACGGAGCACGACCGAAAACTGGCCAAAGATCCTAAGAAAACTTACCTCCGTATTGACGGGGAGGACGTGGTGTATGCCACTACCTGGGATGCGGCCGGCGGCAAGATCGACTGGGCGATGGTGCACTATGACGTGCAGTTAATCGGCGGCCAGGTGCTGCATGACGGCAAGGTGGCCGAGATGGCGACCGGTGAGGGTAAGACGCTGGTGGCTACGCTGCCCGCCTACCTGAACGGCCTGTCGGGCCAGGGGGTACACGTGATTACGGTGAACGATTACCTGGCCCAGCGAGATGCCGAGTGGGTGGGGCCGATCATGGAATTTTTGATGCTGACCATCGACTGCCTGGATAAGCACCGCCCCAATAGCGACGGCCGCCGCGAGGCCTACCGCGCCGACATTACCTACGGCACCAATAATGAATTCGGCTTCGATTACCTGCGCGACAATATGTCGCGGACGCAGGAAGACAAGGTACAGCGCCGCCACCATTACGCCATGATCGACGAGGTGGACTCGGTGCTGATTGACGATGCGCGGACGCCGCTCATCATCTCCGGCCCGATCACGCAGGGTGCCGATGACCAGGATTACCAGGAGCTGAAGCCCCACATTGAAAAACTGGTGGCCGCCCAGCGCAAGATTGCCACCAAGTACCTGACCGAGGCCAAAAAACTGGCCAAGGAAGGTTACATCGGCGTAGAGGACGGCGAAGCGGGCATGGCCCTGCTGCGTGCCCACCGTGCCCTGCCGAAAAACCGCCCCCTGATTAAGTTTTTGGGCGAAGAGGGAATGCGGGTGCTGCTGCAAAAAGCGGACAACACCTACATGGCCGAGAATAATAAGCGGATGCACGAGGTGGACGCCGAGTTGCTTTTCACCATCGACGAAAAGAACCGCGTGGTGGACCTGACCGAAATGGGAACGGAATTTCTCTCGCGCTACAATGACGACGAACGCTTCTTCATCATGCCCGATATTGCGGGGGAGATGGCGGAGATTGACAACAATGAGGAATTAACGAGTGAAGAAAAGCAGCTCCGGAAAAACAAGCTAGCGCAGGATTTTGCCATTAAATCCAAGCGCCTCCACGCCATTAACCAACTGCTGAAAGCCTACACGCTCTTCGAGCGCGACGACGAGTACGTTGTGATGGACAACGAGGTAAAGATCGTGGATGAGCAAACGGGCCGGATGATGGAAGGCCGCCGCTATTCCGACGGTCTGCACCAGGCCCTGGAGGCCAAGGAAAACGTGAAGATCGGTGACCTGACGCAGACCTACGCCACCATTACGCTCCAGAACTATTTCCGGATGTACCATAAGTTGTCCGGCATGACCGGTACGGCCGAAACCGAGGCCGGCGAGTTGTGGGAAATCTATAAACTGGACGTAGTGGTGATTCCTACCAATCGCCCCATCCAGCGGGCGGATGATAATGACCTGATTTATAAGACGGAGCGCGAGAAGATCAATGCCCTGATCGACGAGATCACCCGCCTGAGCCAGGCCGGCCGGCCGGTGCTGGTGGGTACGACCTCGGTGGAGGTATCGGAAAAACTCAGCCGCGTGCTGAATATGCGCAATGTGAGCCACAACGTACTCAATGCCAAGCAACACCAGCGCGAGGCCGAAATCGTGGCCGAGGCCGGGGTGGCGGGTAACGTGACCATTGCCACCAACATGGCGGGCCGGGGTACGGACATCAAAATTTCCGAAGAAGTGAAGCGGGCCGGTGGCTTGGCCATCGTGGGCACGGAGCGGCACGACTCACGGCGGGTAGACCGGCAGTTGCGCGGTCGTTCCGGCCGGCAGGGAGACCCCGGGTCTTCGCTGTTCTATGTATCGTTGGAAGACAAACTGATGCGCTACTTCCAGAGCGACCGGATTGCCAAGATCATGGACAAGATGGGGCTAAAGGAAGGCGAGGTGATCCAGGCGGGCATGGTGACCAAGTCGATCGAGCGGGCGCAGAAAAAGGTGGAGGAGAACAACTTCGGTATCCGCAAGCGGCTGCTAGAGTACGATGACGTGATGAACATCCAGCGCGAGGCCATCTACCGCAAGCGCAACAACGCCCTGGCGGGCGACCGCCTGTCGGTGGACCTGGATACCATGTTCAATAACCTGATCTACGGCCTGGTGGAAGCCCACCGCGCCAACGGTAGTTCCACTACTTTCAAACAGGCCTGTATTCAAGTACTCGGCTTTGATCCCGAGCTGGACGACGCCGCCTTCAGTCAGGTTGCCGAAGGCACCGTGGCCGAGCAGGTATACCGCCTGTTTACTGACTTCTATCAGCGCAAGATGCGGATGCTGGTGGACCGCGTGATGCCGCAGGTGCGCCACGCCTACGAGACCGACCCCGACCGCTACAAGCGCATCATGATTCCTTTCACCGACGGCAGCTCGCACCCGCTGCGGGTAACGGCCGATATCGAGGAGGGCGTGAAAACCAATGGCGAAAGCATTATCCGCGATATCGAGCAGGCCGTTACCCTGGCCATCATCGACGATAAGTGGAAGGAGCACCTCCGCTCGATGGACGACCTGAAGGAATCTTCCCGCGCCGCCAGTTTCGAGCAGAAGGACCCGCTGGTGGTCTATAAAATGGAAGCTTACAACCTGTTCGAGGAACTGGTTTACGAGATCAACCAGGAGACCACTTCCTACCTCGCCAAGGGCGATCTATTTTTCAGCGAAGAGCAGCCCCGCGTACGCGAGGCCAAACAGCCGGCCCGGACCAACTTCGGCCAGATGCGCGTTAACCGGACCGGAGACGATGACGGCGGCGGCACCGAAACCCAGCGCGCCGCCCAGCGGGCGGGCGAAGCCGCCGGCCGCGCCGAGCGGCAACCGGTGGAAACCTTTGTGCGAACGGAGAAAAAGGTAGGCCGCAATGACCCCTGCCCCTGCGGCAGCGGCAAGAAGTTCAAGAAGTGCCACGGTGCTTAATAGATTAGCCCACAAGTAATAATCTGTCACATCGCGCCCCGTGCCCCGCAGAGGGTCCGGGGCGCGTTTTATTGGAAGAGAAATGATTAATCGGAGAGCGTGGGAAAATTATTCCCATTATTTTTATTTGTACTGACGCTAAAATCCAGCACTTGGAACCGGATTCGCCGGACACGTAGCGGACAGGCTGTCAATTGAATAGCGAAAAATCGGAACGGCTGGGTCCTAGATCGGCAAATCAGGGCGGGCCGAAATCAAGGCTGGAGGGTGGTCCGATGGAGCATTCCCCACCAGAAAACGGCTATCTTGCGGTGCTATCGCGCGGTGAGCTAAACCTTCGATCACCTCTCTCCCTACCCGCGCGTGGCAGATACCCCCTACCCAACTACTTACGCATAACCCAATCGGCACCCTACGTGGCCGATAAGTAGATCGACGGCCGGCAGGCTGTCACGCAACCGTACTCATAAACGCGATCAGGAGAGAGTGTTAGTTCCTTCCCATGGATTTGTCTCAGTATATAGATCATACCGCTCTCGGCCCGTCCACGTCAGAAAATGACGTCGATCGCCTGTGTGACGAAGCCCTGCGCTTCGGTTTTCACGCCATTTGTATTCCTCCCCACCACATCCGTTTTGCCGCGCAAAGGTTGGCGGATACGGACATAAAGATCGTCACCGTGGCCGGATTCCCCTACGGTTACTCCGCCACGCCCGCCAAGGTGGAGGAGATCAAGCGTGCGCTGGAAGAAGGGGCCCACGAACTGGATGTGGTCGTTAACCTGGCCGCCGTTCGCAGCGGGCAGTGGAATTATGTAGAAGCCGACATCGACCGCATGGTAACGGCCGTTCACCTCAAGGGCAAGGCCGTCAAGATCATCGTGGAAACCGGTCTCAGCACTCCCGCCGAACTGGACAAGCTCTGCGCCATTTGCAATAAGCAGGGCGTGGATTACGTCAAAACCTCTACCGGTGTCAACGGCGACGGCGTTAGCGTGGAAGCGGTGCGTTACCTGCGCGGCAAACTCAAAAAAGGCATCAAGATCAAAGCCAGCGGCGGTATCCGCGACGCGGCCTTCGCCCGCGAACTCATCCAGGCCGGAGCCGATCGGCTGGGCACCAGTTCGGGTCCGAAGCTGGTTCGCTAATGGCTCATTTGCCGACGCGCCGGAAAGGCCGTACCTTCGTAGCCGGTTATCCTCCCTTACGAATTTACCCCGCCATGCGCCTGCTCGTTTCCCTGTTCATCGTTGCCTTCGCCGCCACCACCGCTGCGGCTCAGGCCAGTATCGTTCTCAAGCCCGCCCCCGAGGTGGCAAGTTTGATGCAACTATTTATCGACGGCAACCAACGCACCGAAAAGGTCGTCGGCTGGCGCGTGCAGATCCTCGCCACGGCCGATCGGCAGCGCCTAGAATCGGTCCAACAACGGTTCAAGCAAGACTACCCCAGCGTGCCCGTCGACTGGGTACATAACGCGCCCTACTACAAACTCCGGGCCGGGGCATTTGCCACCAAGCAGGAAGCCGAACGCCTCAAATTCACCCTCGGCAAGCAGTTCAGCGGCGTTTACCTCGTTAAGGACGAGGTGACCGAAAATGAGTTATTGAAGATGTACTAGCCACCTCGTCCATGCCGCCGCGCAAACCGTCCGATCTTATTTTTAGCCGGGTCGACTGGCCCACCTTCGTCCTCTTCCTCGGGCTGATCTTCCTGGGGTGGCTGGTTATCTATTCCGTCGGCCAACCCCTCGAAGGCGGTTATCCCACCGACCCCGCCACCTTCCTGCTGGAAACCGAAATCGGCAAGCAGACCATTTTCATCCTGCTGTCCCTTTTTCTTTTCGTCGCCCTGTTTTACCTCACCGACTGGAAACTGTGGACCGTTATCGCCTGGCCGGTTTATATCGTCACTTTGCTGATGCTGGTCGGGGTACTCGTGTTCGGGGCAGAGATCAAGGGGGCCACCAGTTGGTTCCGGATCGCGGGCTTCACCCTCCAGCCTTCCGAGTTCGCCAAATTCGGCACCTGCCTCGCCGTGGCCGCCTACTTCAACAACTGGCGGCACCGCATGGACAAACTCAAGTGGATCGGCTCGGCCATGGCCATTTGGTTGCTCCCGGTCTTGCTCATCATGCTCCAGCCCGATGCCGGAAGTGCCCTGGTTTTCTTTTCGTTCCTGATTGTCATGTACCGCGAAGGACTCACCCCGCTCGTCTATCTGGTGGGCGGCTTCGCCGCCACCATGTTCGTACTCGGCATCGTCTACGATCCGCAGGTACTTTTCATGGGTATGCTCGGTTTGGGATTATTATTAATTACTTTTCAGCGTAAAAAAGGTCGCCGTTGGCAATTGTTATTCTTGGCACTGGCCGCTCTCGGCATATACTATCTCGACTATCTAGGCGTGGTAGAGCGGTTGTGGCTGGCCGTCGGTACCGGGGTTGTATTTATCCTGGCGGTCGGTTATTACTACCTCGACACCCGCAACCGTCTGGCGGGCCTTGTGGTAGGCATGGTACTGGCCGGTGCCCTCATGGTGGGGGCCAGCAATTATGTCTTCAATAATATTCTTCAACCCCACCAGCAAGACCGCATCAATGTCTGGCTGCAACCCGAAAAAGTGGAGGCCGGCGGTGCCCGCTACAACCTCATCCAGTCGCGGCTGGCCATCAGCGCGGGCGGCCTCACCGGCAAGGGCTACCTCAATGGCACCATGACCAAGCTGGATTACGTGCCCGAGCAAAACACCGACTTCATTTTCTGCGCCCTGGGCGAGGAGCAGGGCTTTGCCGGTGTTGTAGGTCTGCTGGGGATGTTCTTCGTTCTACTTCTTCGCATCATCTATTTGGCCGAGCGGCAGCGCAATGCTTTCAGCCGCGTATATGCCTACGGCGTGGCGGGCATCCTGTTCATTCACGTACTGGTTAATATCGGCATGACCATGGGTTTGCTGCCCATCATCGGCATTCCGCTGCCCTTTCTCAGCAAGGGGGGATCGTCACTGTTCGGCTTCACGCTCATGATCGCAGTCTTACTGAAATTGGACAAACACCGGGCAGAATTGTGATTTTAACACTTGCCGGGCAATAGTGCCCCCCGGCCGCCGTTTTTTTCTTGTCGCGGCGTAAGCAACCAATCCTATTGTGTTACTCCCGCCGCTCACACGATTTTGTACGGAGGTTTAACCATCCTCTCGTACCTCTTTTTAAACATTGAGAGAGTAGTTTGAATCACCGGCAGTCGGAAAATGAATGCATTTTCTGGCTGCCCTTTTTTTTGTCGGCATTGGGGCAGCCGTCACCTCACTACCACGCGCTTTACCCCCACGCGCCCATCCGCCCGCAAGCGCAACAAGTATACGCCCGCCGACAAACGACCCACACTCAACGGCACTTCCTGCCGGCCGGTTACGGTAGTTGCGAACTGCCGGATTTTCCGGCCGGTCAGGTCATACAATTCCACTTCCAAATTGCTGCGCCCCTCAGCCTGCCAAAGCAAATTCAGCGGGCCGGCGGTAGGATTGGGGTAAAGCCGCCAGTCCGAATCCGTCAGAGGCGGTTCTGTGGTACCCACGCAGTTATTGAAGGTAGACAACATCTCCGGACCGGTCTCCGAGCCGCAAACGGCGGCCACCGTTACCTCGTATACCTCACAGCCCATCAGGTCCAGCGGTTTAAACTCGGGGCGGTCCACGTCGGCATAGATCCAGTCCGGCGCGCCCAACAGACGGTAGCCCACCCGGTAGGCCGTCGCCGACCCCACCGCCGTCCAGCGAATCAGGGGCGTACCTTCCTCCTCGCTGTACAGAAAAGTGATTTGCTCGGGGGCCGCGCAACCCAGATTTTCCACAATCTGCACGCAGTAATCTTCCGCCTCCCCGAACACCATATTGCCAAACGAGCAAGACGAAGCCACGCTCTGAAATTGCATCACCACCCGCAGACGCGGCACGCCCAACGGCGCACCGGCCGGTAGGGTGATACTGCCCTCCAATGCTTCGTTATTGGAGGTAGATCCCGAAAACAGTTCCTCCCCGCTCGTAAACGCCCCGTTCTGGTCCAGATCGATCCAGATTTTAAAGGCTTCCACCAGTCCCGGACTACCGGGGTTGAGCGGCAGTAAACTGACGGGGTAGGTGCCGCCCCGCTCCAGCTTCGCGGCGGGCCGCTCGGCCCCGAAATTGCGGTAGCCGCCGGGTTCGTTAGCCGATGCATTGATCAGGATATTACCGATGTTCACCTCCGCAATCCACTCCTCATTATTCGTAAAAGCAGTCGGCTCGCAGTAGTCCGCATCCAGGCAAGTGCCGCAGCCGCTGGTGCCAAAGGTAATGGAGGTATAGCCCGTTTGGGTGGTGTCGCAGTCCGTCGCCACACCGAATTCGTAAGTGGTACAACTCTGCAGACTGTTCAGATTCAATTCCGTAGCGGTAGTTGTCAAAGCCGTATAATCGGCTGTCCCTACGGGGCGGTAGCGGACCAAAAATTGCTGCGCGGCGGTCACCTCCGTCCAGCGCAGATCGGCGGTAGTAATGGTGGCATCCACTACTTCAATCTCGGCCGGGGGGCGGCAGCAACCGTCGGTCTCAAAAAACACCGACTCTTCCCAGCCCGGCAGCGGCCCGCCGCAGCCGGCCCGCAGTTGCACCTCGTAAATCGTACAACTCCCCAGGTTCGGTAGTGCATAGGGCGATGATATATCGGTAAAGGTAGTCCATGCCCCGCTCCCTACCCGTACCCGCAGGTCCACCCGTTGCACGGCGTCGATGACGATAAAATTTACTACCGCCTGATTCAGCCCGATCTGCGTCACCGCCACGCTGGTGGGGGCCAGGCAGCCCTGGCACAGGCTCATCAGTCGGCTCATGGCCGCGCCCACGTCCAGTGCGCCGCCGGTCACGGATATTCCCTGTAGCGAGGCTACCGGTTTGGTCGATCCCAGAATGGACTGTCGCACCAGTGTCGCCGCCCCGGCGGGGTCGGCCTGCAGCAGTTGCCCAAAACCATCGCAGGGCGCGGCATACAGCAGCCCGATCGCCCCCGCCACCTGCGGCGCAGCCGCCGAGGTGCCGCCGAAGGTACCGTAGCCGTTGTTAAACTTGGTCGTGTACACGGCCTCGCCGTAGGCACCCAAATCAATGGAAACCGGTCCGAAAGCCGCCCCCTGCACCGTCTCCAGTTCGCCCTCATCGGTCAGGTTAGTCACCCCGATCAGAAAATCGGAGGGGCAGGTGGTGGGCAGGTCGCCCTCCACATCCACATCGTAGCCGATATTGGCGGTAGCACCAACGTTCAGGATACCGTAACTGCCCAGCGTATCGTAGATCGCGCACCACAGTGGGCTGTCGGCGGGGTCGCCGCCGTTCACGCCCCAACTGGCGTTGGTCGCCACCACGTAGGCACCCTCCGCGCCGCCGGTCTGATCGTAGCGCTGCCGGTTTTCCAGTGCATACGAGTAGGCCTGGATCACCTCACTCTCGGCCGAGGCAAAGTTGTTGCGTACAATCATCAGTTGCACGTTCCAGCTCACGCCCGTCACGCCGATCCCGTTATTTCCCCGCGCGCCCACTATTCCGGCCACCGACGTGCCGTGGCTACCGCCGTTGATCTGGCTGTTATCCGCCGCCGTATTCCAGCCGTGCACATCGTCCACGTAGCCGTTATTGTCATCGTCAACCCCGTTGCCGGGCACCTCCGCCCGGTTGGTCCACAGGCTGGGTAGCAAGTCTTCGTGGTCCTCGTCTATCCCATTATCAATCACGCACACCACTATGGTATCGCCGTTTACCGTCACGCCGCCGGTCGTGATATCCCAGGCGGACATCATATTCAAATCCTTGCCCGGTATCCCGCCGCTCTGCCCCGTATTATTGTACTGCCACTGCTGTCCGTACTGGGGGTCATTGGGTGCCGCCCGCAGGCTGATCAGGTGGTTATACTGTACCGTCCGTACCCGGGGGTCACCCTCCAGCCGTGCTTTCAGGTCCCGCGCCGACACCCGCCCGCCGTCAAAATCAACCCGGTAAATAGCCAGCGGGGCGGAAATTAGCTTTACCGCATCCACTTCCTCATGGTCATACAGTACCTTCTCACTCGGGCTGCCGTCTGCCAGCCGCACCAATAGTTCACCGGGCCGGTGCGTCAGCCGCTGGCCGGCAAGGGAGAAAGAGAAAAAAATAAGGGCAGTCAGTAGTAGTAAGGGGCGCATAAGGGTAGAGCGTAGTGAATAGGGGGTGGGGCATTAAATAACGCCGGGCGTCAAGGTAGCGTGTTTAAGAGCATTCTAATAACGGTGCCGATCCAAATGTTGTCAGCAAGCGGCTGCGGACCGTTATAGAATAGACACACCGATCCGGGTCTTTCGCTGGTAAAGCAGGGTCATAATTTCGCGGCGGCGGCCGTTGATCGGCTATATGTCGGCTAGTGTACAGGGTGGGTGCGAATTTGGGCGTGCCCCGGCCTGCCGGCCGGGTCGGCGTGTTCCAGGCTCGCTGTTCGCTCGGTGCTTCGCACTGGCGGCTGCGCCGCCCCCTTCCACCCGCCTCACGCGGTACCCCATCCAGTCGGATCGGCAACGCGCTCAAATCATAAATCGTAATTGAGTAAGGTGGAAAAATTTAGACACGCTCTAAAGCAAAAGTGGAAATAATCACCTGTCCGATGTTCATCCGGCCTGCCGCAATGGGGCCTTCAATCATTCCCCTCAAAAAATCATCCATGATCGAGAGAAGCAGTAAAACTAATCCTGCGACCAACCAATCATTATCCCTTTTCCGTACTTTTGCCCCATGGTATTTTTGGAATTTGAAAAACCGCTGGAAAAACTTCACGAGCAACTGGCCAAGATCCGGCAGGTGGGCGAAGAAGGAATCGTGGACATGACCGAGACCATCCAGGAACTGGAGGAACGGATTGAGCGCACACGGCAGGACATTTACGCTAACCTGACCGGTTGGCAGCGCGTGCAACTCTCGCGGCACCCGGAGCGGCCGTATACGCTGTACTACATCAAGCAGATGCTGGATAATTTTGTCGAGCTGCACGGCGACCGGACTTTCGGCGATGACAAGGCCGTGGTGGGCGGGATCGGGCAATTGGCGGGGCGCAGCGTGGTGGTGATCGGGCAGCAGAAGGGCGTGAATACCAAGATGCGGCAGTACCGCAACTTCGGGATGGCCAACCCGGAGGGGTATCGCAAAGCGTTGCGGCTGATGAAACTGGCCGAGCGGTTTGGGTTTCCGATCATTTGCCTGATCGACACGCCGGGGGCTTATCCGGGGATTGAGGCGGAGGAGCGCGGCCAGGCCGAGGCGATTGCCCGCAACCTGTTTGAAATGGCGCAGTTGCGCGTGCCGGTGGTATGCACCGTGATCGGCGAGGGTGCCAGCGGCGGCGCGATCGGAATCGGGCTGGGCGACCGGGTGTATATGCTGGAAAATACCTGGTATTCGGTGATCTCGCCCGAGAGCTGCTCGTCGATCCTGTGGCGGTCGTGGGACTTTAAGGAGCAGGCGGCTGACGCACTGAAACTGACGGCCGAGGATATGTATTCGTTCGGCATCATAGACGGCATTATTCCGGAGCCGGCGGGCGGCGCGCACGCTGACCGCGAGGCAATGGCGGCCGTGCTAAAGGGCCACCTGCTGGAGGTGATCCAGGAACTGGACCTACTGGACCCTGACGAGCGCATAGAACTGCGGATCGAGAAATACGGCCGGATCGGGGAGTTTTCCGAAAGCGGCGCGGCGGAAAAATAAGCCGCCGGAGCGGAGAAATCCGGCCCCGCGAACGAAACCGGTCGGCCGGGAGTTATACCGTCAACGGGATTTTCTCAGAAACCTTTTTTTTAGAGCTACTACACACCAAGATTCGAGCGTGCGCCACCCGGCGCGGGTTCGGTTTAATTCGTTTGCATGAACTGGTTAGAGCAACTGAAGCACAACCGTTTGCTTCGGGAAATCAGGGCGCGTACCTCCCGCACCTCGCCCCCCAACCCCGACCGTCCGATCTCCCTGGAGACGGCCGCCACGGTGGCGATCTGCTTTGCGGCGGATGACATAGGAGAACGCAAATACGTGTTGAAACTGGCCGAGCGGCTAAAAAAGCGCGGCGGCCGCGTGGACCTGCTGGCCTACCTGGAGGTGCCCATCGACGCCAATGACGGGCAACTTTCCTGTCCGACCTTCAGCCGCAAGGAAAAGAACTGGTTCGGCTGGCCGAAATCCGGTAGGGTAGATGATTTTCGGGAGCGCCCGGTAGACCTGTTACTCTGCCTCACCCCACAACCCTCCCTGCTATTCGATGCCATTGCCGCTACCAAACCGGCCGCGATCAAGGTGGGCTGGTATAGCGACCGGCCCGGGCTGGTGACGCCTTACCACCTGAATATCGACTTGCCGCAGCCGGCAAAGTTTGCCGCGCTGGTGGAACAAGCGGAATACATCCTGAACAAGACCACCGAACCCGAGCCGGCGATGGCGTGAGGAGGTGAACCGGCACTAACATCGGTTGCGGCCGCCGGATTTAGGTATCTTTCCGCCGATGAGAATTTTCCTCTACTCCCTCGCAACGCTGCTGCTCGTGCTAGCGGCCGTCTACTTTATTTTTCTGCGCCCCCAACTCCGTATCGGGGCGGGCTATGCGGCCAAGCACGCCTGCAGCTGCCACGTGATCCAGGGGCGGGAATTGGCCGATATTTTACGGGAGGATTTGAATTTTTCCGTCCTGTCTTCCGTAAATCTGCGGATGGCGGAGAATGGCGATGCGGTAACGGCTTCTTTTTGGGGGCTGGTGAACCGGACGGCTTACCGCCACGGGCTGGGCTGTATTTTGCTGAATGATAATGAACTACCCCTGCCCCCGATGCCGCCGCAGTTATCGCAACTGTACCCGGCCCAGGGGGATCGGCTGGGATCAGATACGGCCACCATTGTAGACCGCGACCGGATAGACACAGCGGTCCTGCGGGCGGCGGTAGACTACGGTATGGCACCGGTGGCGGGCGGCGGAGCGCGAGGAATAGTGGTGGTGCGCCATGATTCCGTGATTTTGGAAGCTTATGCCCCCGGCTATGACCGTGACACCCGCCTGCTGGGGTGGTCGATGACCAAAAGCCTGACCAACGCCGTGATCGGGATGCTGGTGGGAGAGGGTAAACTGGACTTGGCGGCAACGCCGTTATTCCCGGAATGGGCCGGCGACGAACGGTTGGCCGTAACCCTGACCAACCTATTGCAAATGAGCAGCGGCCTGGAGTGGGACGAAGCCTACGGCGGCGTAACGGACGCTACCCGGATGCTGCATACCGCCGCCGACATGAGTGCCTACGCCCGCGATAAACCGGCGGCTACGCCGCCTGATTCCGTCTGGGCCTACTCTTCCGGTACGACCAATTTACTGATGCGGCTGGCCGCCGGGCAATTTACCGATGCGGCCGCGTTTCAGTACTACCTCTACGATTCGCTTTTCAGCCGGATCGGGGCGAGTAGTTTCGTGGTGGAAACGGATCAGTCCGGCCGGCCGGTGGGTTCGTCCTATGGTTGGGCAACGGCCCGGGACTGGGCACGCCTGGGCCAACTTTACCTGCGTGACGGAATGTGGGCGGGTGAGCGCATCTTACCGGCCGGGTGGGTGAAATTCAGCACCTCCCCCGCGCCCGCCGCCCCCGACGGTGATTACGGTGCCCAGATCTGGTTGCCGGGGCCGGATATGCCGAACGCGCCCGCCGACCTGTTCATGTTCCGGGGGTTTCAGGACCAGCGGGTATTCGTCATCCCATCGCTGGATGCGGTGGTCGTTCGCCTGGGGCACAATGACGATAAAACGGCCGATTTCGACGGGTTCCTGAGCCGGGTGGTAGCTGCGCTGAAATAATTTCCTCGGCGAGCACCCCAGGGGCTACTCACATCCGTTTGCCGAGTTGTAGTGCAACGAAAAAATTGAGAAAGAGCGGCGTGTTCTCGATCCCCGGCGTGAGGTCGCTCTCCACCATGAGAGGGATTTCCGTGAAAAAATAATCCGCCTGAACGCCTACTTCGAGAGATTTCGCGAACTCGTCGAAGGCACCGAGGCCGAGGTGAACGGCAAATTTGGCGTGGACACCGGGCCGGAGCTTGGTCTCGCTGAGACCGCGTGACCAGTTGGAAGCCCCGAAAATGCGGAAGCGATCCAGGAATAGCTCGGCATTGTCGCCGTTAAACTTTACGTCGCTGACCACCGCGCCGCCGCCCGGCTCGCCGGTATCGATTTCCAGATAATAGGGCTTGAGCAAGCCCAGGGTAGGCCCGGCCTGCCAGCTGTAGCCGACCGCCACGCCGCGCTGCTTCGCTTTTTCCGACACATAAGTGCGGCCGCCCAGTCCGGCGCGAATGGTATAAAAATTATTCTGCTTGCCGAGGATGAAGGCCCGGGACACGCGGTTGGTCTGAATGATGACCTTCTCGAAATTGGACCGCAATTCACGCGGATGGCGCATATCGCTCAGTTCCACGGCCCAGAAACTCATTTTGTCGTAAGAGCTGATCTTGCCGACCTTCATCCCGATACCGAAACTGCGGGGCGTATAGGCCAGCAGGTTGAAGGTCCACTCCTTGTTGTAGACAAAGCCCGGCCCCTGAGTATTATAGATATTGCGGTCTCCCGGCAGCTGTTGCTGGGCGAAAGCACCGAGGGGGAGGCAAATGATTAGGACGAGCAAGTAGTGGATCGGGCGCATACAAGAATATTGGTTCCTAAAATACGCTGTTTTAGGGAAATATGTTTTAAAATTTTCGGTCGGCTACGATTAGCGGCGGACTTTACGTTATATTTCTTCGCCGCTACCAAACAATCGCCGTCCCTTGCCAGCCCGCCTCCTTGTCTATCACCCTCTCCCCCACCCGCGCCTGCGCTACGTTGTGGATCATGTTTTCGGGCAGCGCGCCGGCATGGCCTGTGAATATACGGCTGACAACGAGACGTTCCGGGGGGCGGCCGGGCCGAAAATAAATTATTCCGATCAAGATTTCGGCCCCGAGACATGGTCCATTCTACCCAGCGGTTTTCTTAGTGGGTATGACCGGTTGGACTGGGAAAAAGTAGTAACCCGCACCGGCACCCTGCGTTTTCCCCTCACGTCCGCCGGTGCGTACGATCCGCTGGCACAGGTCTTCTTCTGCCTGAGCCGGTGCGAGGAATACCAACCGTTCCAAGCCGATCGCCACGGTCGGTTTCCGGCCTTTGCGAGCCACGCCCACCGTCACGGCTACCTGCATTACCCCCTGGTGGACCGCGTGGCGGCGGAATTGGCCGACGAACTTCAACGGCGGTTTCCGGGCCTGCAACTCTCAAATGCCGCAGCCGCCATCGAGGTGACCTACGATATCGACCTACCCTGGGCCTACCGCCACCGCGGGTGGCGGGGCATCGCCTCCGGCCTGCGCGACGCGCTGTGCGGCCGCCCGCGCCGCGCTGCGGCGCGGGCGGCCACGCTGCTGGGGCGGCGGGATGATCCGTTCGACCAGTTCGACCGCCTGCACCACCTGCACCGGGATAACGGCGTACCCGCCCGCTATTTCTGGCTGCTTTCCGGCCGGGAAACCCGCTTCGATACCAACCCCCCCGCAGGCCTGTCGGCGCAGCGGGAATTGATCCGCCACGTAGTGGAGAGATATCCGGTGGGGATTCACCCGTCCTATGCCACCACCGACCGACCGGAATTGATTGCCGGGGAGATAGCTCGCCTGGCCGAGATCACCGGCGCGCCGGTGACGGCCTCGCGGCAGCACTTTCTGCGCTTTCGCCTGCCCGCCACCTTCCGCGCCCTGGCCGCCGCCGGTATTAAGGACGAGTACAGCATGGGCTACGCCGACGCGGTAGGCTTTCGGGCGGGCACGGCCCATGACTTTCCCTGGTACGATCTGGAGCGAGAAGAAACGACCGGATTGACGATCCATCCCTTTGCGGCCATGGATGTGACCTTGCGCAATTACCTGCAACTGGCCCCCCCCGCCGCTACCCTGAAACTGAAAGAGCTAGCCGAGGAAGTACGGCGCACGGGTGGTACTTTCCGCACGCTCTGGCACAACAGCTCGATGGACGAAGAGAGCGGATGGGGAGATTACTTTGCCGAATACCGCAGGGTGATGGAAGATTTTTAGGGGAATAGACCGCACCCGGCCATGACGCTATATTCGCTTGGCTATTCCATTCCCCAAATTTAATCACCCGTTTATCCACGCCCTACAGGTCTACCGACCCCCCGAACAGGTTGGTGGAAACGCCCACCCGGACGCCGAAATCCTCGTACTTGCCATCGCGCCAGGAAGTGACGAACTCGATGCGCATGAAGCGGAACAGGTTGTCGATGGTGTAGCCGGCTTCCAGGTAATTGTTGGAATCGGGCGTGGCCAGAAAACTAGTGAAAACGTTTTCGCGCAGGCCCAGCAACTGGAGTTTCCAGATACGCGAGAGGAGAAACTTACGAAAGTGGTAGTGCAGGTGAACCTGGGCGTACTCGTCGCCGGTGCTGAAAGCATAGTAGGGCAGCAGGCGGAAACTCCCGGCCGGGGCCGAGGTGTTGAGGAAGATCTCGTTGCCGTTGAAGTGCTTAAAATCGGGGAACTGTACGGTTTCCTTACTGAAAAACTTGCCCGCGTCCGCCTGAAACGAAAGTTTGCCCCGCACGCCGATCTCGATCTCGTGCTCAATCCCGATCTCAGCGTACTGGAAATCGGAGGTGCTATTACCTATGCCGGGAATACCCGCTTTATAACGCAGGATAAATAGCGGGCTACTGCGCTTTATGTACCGCAGTTGACCATTGTTCCGCACATAGTCCAGAAACGGCCGCGTACGCAGGGTGAAGCGGGCAACGAAAGCCGGATCCAGGCTGGTGACCGGGCGGCCCAGTTCCGCGCTGATCGGGGCATTGGGTCTAAAAACCTCTTCGTCGCGTTTAAAGAGGGAGAAATTGGTATTATTGGTCACCGTGCGGCGGTCTTCGTAAGCTGCTCCGGCCAATAATTCCACGGCCGCGCCCCAACGGTAAGAGATTCTGCCGTCCAGGTATTTTTTCTCATACTGCAACAGGTAGTTTTCCTGAGCGATAAGGGCAAAAACTGAATTAACGACCGGGCTAAGCGTACTGGCATTACTAAAATTATCGAGGTAGCGGCCGCCGTCCAACCAGAAATTAAAATAGCGGGCCGCACGCGGCCGGTACTTGCGGAACTCAAAAAATCCCCGCAGGTTAGTCCGCCCCCAGGCGGTGCCGTAACGCGGATGCACCCCTACTTTGTAGCCGCTACTATCGGCATTGTGACGGAAAGCCAGTTCGGCGTTAATGGCAAAGCCTTCCACCGGGTTATAATGGGGGAAGTTGAGCGGTCCCTTCAGGTCCAGATAGTTGCGGCCTTTGCCGATCTTATAATTGTGCCCTGTCAATAAATGAACCGGTTTGAATCGCTTGCCGCCCACGATCAACTTGCCGGAAGAAGTGGTGTCACCCGCCTCTTTGATCTTGTCTACTTTCGCAATACTGTCCTCCAGATAATAACCGCGCACCTCGTAGCTGGTCAGCGGCACCGGCCGCACGGCGGCCCAGAACAGACTATCCTGTTCGCGCGCCGTGGAGTCAATTTTGTAGCTGTAATTGCGCGTCAGTACGGGTTCGTCCTTCTTTTCCTCTTTTTCCTCGCGGCGTTCTTCGCGCTGGTACTCCAGCATCAGGCGGCGCAGTTCCTTATTGGTCACTTTCTCGTTCGCTTCCAGGCGGTCTTCAATCGACTGGCTGCGCGCTGCGCGCGCTACCTCGCGGGCACCGGCGGCTTCGTCGGGCTGGGTCTTCTCGTCTATCACTTCCACATAGGGCGGCAGATCGGGGTTGACCTCCACCACGTAGTCGGAGATGGTGGCAATGTAGTTGTACACAAACTCGAAGCCGTAGATCTTACCGTTCGCGTCCACTTTACTGGTCACGGGCATCCAGATGTCGTCTTTTACGGGGGCATAGATTTGCCGCATCGTAAAGGCGATACCCATTTTGTAGGTGGTCAGCTCCAGGCTGTGGATACTCCAGGTATCTTCCAGGATATAGAGGTAGCCTTCGTAAACATTGTCGCCGCGCGAGCGGGGCGTCACCTTGATCTTGTTTACGCCCCGGCCGCGGTCCAGGAAGTAGCCGTCCAACTCGAAGCGGTAATAGCTGAAGGCCCGGCGGTTCAGCGGCGAAATACCGTCCCATACTTCCGGCTGGTAAAAACTGGACCCGATAAACCGTGCCGGGCTGGTCTGGCGCGCATCGCCTTCTTCGTAAATGGAAATCACCCGCTCCGAAAAATCATTGGGCCGCTTGAAGGTGATCTCACTCACCGCCTCACTCGAATAGGCCTTGGTGGTATCCAGGTATACCCGGTCTTCCTTAGACATCAGCAGCCGCGCCGCCTTGGGGTATTTTTTCAACCGGCCGGTACCTTTGATGTAGGTGCGGGCCGTATATTTTTCCACCTGCAGGCGGTGATAATCCGCTTTCGCAATCGCGCGCCGGATGACACTGTAGGAAGGATCCTCGGCCCCTTCATACACTTCAATGGTAGTCAGGTCGTTCGACTCATCGGGCAGGCGCACATCCAACTCCACGTAGGTATCCTCCTTGATTTCCACGCGCTCGGTCACCGTTCCGTAACCCAGGTATTGGTAAATCAGGGTATAGCGCCCCGGCTCCAGTGTTATCTCGTAGTTCGCCTCGTCGTTAGTCACCGTACCGGTTTCGGTTTGTACCACGTAGATCGTAGCCCCCGGCAGGTCTATTCCTGTTTTATCGGCAATCCGGCCGCGCACACCGCTCTGGGCCGTCAGGCCGGTCATTAGCAACAAAAAAGAGGCAAAAAGGAGTAGCGATCGTTTCATCGGGGCAGTGGTTTGAGTCGGCAAGATGAATCATTTAGAAGGCACAAGGAACGTTTTTCCCGATTTTAAGCCTTCTTTAATGGACCAATACCGCCCCTGTCGGGATCAATTCGGCCGCTCCACTTACTCGCAGATATCCCCCGT
Source organism: Lewinellaceae bacterium (assembly GCA_963710215.1). Lineage (GTDB taxonomy): Bacteria > Bacteroidota > Bacteroidia > Chitinophagales > Saprospiraceae > Neolewinella. Next base: position 208,698 of record CAVPZP010000069.1, read on the forward strand.
CCACTTATCATCCACCAGCCCGGCCCCATCAATGTGAAACACCGCCCCGACCGAACAGCCCGTCGGCCCCAGCGAGTCGACCAGGTAGCGAAAATCAAAACCCATGTCAATCGGCTCCCCCAGCAGCCGTCGGACGGTGGCCGTGTCCGTCCCCACCGGCATCAGTTCCACCGTATTATTGAGGGCCGTAAAATCACCGTGCAGGCGGTAGTGTTGCGCCGCTTCTTCCAGCGGGGTCAGGTGGGCACAACCGGCCAGGCCGACGAGGAAGAAAAGCGTGACGAGGGAAAATTTCATGGTAGGCAGGATTGTTAGCGCAGACTAGATTCAACACTATTTTTGTGGAGGAGGTGAATTTTTTTTGCGGGTTCGGGTTAGTTACGCTCCGCAGCCCCCCTAAATCACCATCCCCGCCGCCACCGTCTCGTGCGTCTGCTCATCCACCAGGATCAGCGATCCCGTTACCCGGTTCTTATCGTAGGGGTCTACGAATAGCGGCACCGTCGTGCGCAGTTTCACCCGCGCTATATCATTCATGCCCACGTCTTTACGGTCCAGTTGCTCTTCATACGTATTGATGTCCAGCCGGTACACCACCTCTTTTACCACACAGCGCGCTTCGCGCGTGGTGTGCCGCACGGCATACTTGCCGCGCACCTGCAGGGGCCGCTCGTTAAACCAGCACAGCATTACCTCCACGTCCTGCGTCTGCTCGGGCACGGCTTCGGCCGCCACAATCATGTCGCCCCGGCTCAGGTCCATGTCATCGGCCAGCAGCAGCGTCACCGACTGGGGCGGAAAAGCCTCCGCCAGCTCACCGTCGGCCGTGTCTATTTTCTCAATCGTCGTCTCCAGACCGCTCGGCAGCAATTTCACCGCCTGCCCCGCCCGGAATACGCCGCCCGCCACGCGCCCCGCATAGCCCCGGTAATCGTGGTGCTCGTCCGTATACGGCCGGATTACGTATTGCACCGGAAACCGCGCGTGCACCAGGTCATAGTCCGTCGCAAGGTCCACTTTCTCCAGGTACTGCAACAGCGTCGCCCCCTCATACCACGGCATATTAGCCGACGGCTCCACCACATTATCCCCCAGCAGCGCGGATACGGGCACGAACGAGACATCCTGCTTCGGCAACTTCTCCCGCAACTGCTCGAAATCCGCCCGGATCTTCTCGTAACGGTCCGCCGCAAAATCCACCAGGTCCATCTTGTTCACGCACACCAGCAGGTGCGGAATCTGCAGCAGCCCCGCAATAAACGCGTGCCGCCGCGTCTGCTCCACCACGCCCCGCCGCGCGTCAATCAGGATCAGTGCCACATTCGCCGTGCTCGCCCCCGTCACCATATTACGCGTATACTGGATATGCCCCGGCGTATCGGCAATGATAAACTTGCGCTGCGGCGTCGCAAAATAACGGTAAGCCACGTCAATCGTAATTCCCTGCTCCCGCTCGGCCTTCAGCCCGTCCGTCAGCAACGCCAGATTCACGCCCTCCTCGCCCCGCCGCTCCGAAGTCGAGCGGATCGAGTCATACTGGTCCTCAAAAATAGATTTACTGTCGTACAGCAACCGCCCGATCAGGGTGGATTTACCGTCATCCACGCTCCCGGCGGTCGTAAATCGGAGCAGTTCGGTCGTAGGCGTCATGGTTTCCATAAATTATTATTTGGGTGCGGTTTGCGGGTGTTCATTCATTTTTTGGGCGTGCCGCCGTCCGCTAACGCGGCCCGGCGTCGGTCCCATCCGGGCTTCGCTATCGCTCGGTGCTACGCACGTCCCCTCCAGGCACCTCACGCAACTACCATCGCATCCCGACGACCACGTCGGGCCGGGTCAGATACCGGTTGCCCTCATGCCGTGGTTCCCCACCCGAGCCTGCCGGCCCGACCTCCCCGAAGGGGAAGTTTGGCGTTGCTTGGCAAGTGTTTCGTGGTGCCACCTCCCTAGGGGAGAGGGGTGACGTTACTTGGCCCTTGTTTCATGCTCCCCCACCGAGCCTTACGGCTCCCGCCTCCCCCGAGGGGAAGCTTCGTAACCTACCTGACGGAGCCTCCCCTCTGGGGAGGTCGGACCGCAGGTCCGGGTGGGGGCGTGTACGCGTAGGCTTAGAGCGTGTCTAAAATTTTTAAGAACTGAGGATCAATGATTTAAGGTTCTGGCTAGATAAAAAACTTGCGCGCATAGCGGGTTACGTAAGTCAGTTTTTACGACGCCAGGTTCTTAAATGCTTGGTTCTCAGGAAGTAAAAATTTAGACACGCTCTTAACTCCGAGGAGCGTGCGAAAATCATCGCAGGTAATTACTAGCGGCAACGCCGCCTACCAAAAATACCGCCAGGGCTACTTTTAGCCCGGCTGCGCGGAGGCTAAAAGTAGCCCTGGCGCTTGCGATCCTCCATCGCCGTCTCCGAGCGCTTATCATCCGTGCGGCCGCCGCGTTCGGTTTGGCGGGCGGTGCTCACCTCGCGGATAATGCCCTCCAGGTCGGTGGCATGCGATTCCCAGACGCCGGTGCAGGTCACGTCGCCGATGGTTCGGCAACGCACCATGGCCTCGAATACTTCCTCGCCCGGCTTGCGCTGAATAAATTCGTGATCGGCCAGCAGCGTGCCGTCGCGGCGGAACACCCGGCGCGGGTGGGCGAAGTAGAGGTTGGGCAGCGGCACTTCTTCCAGGGCCAAATACTGCCACACATCCAGCTCCGTCCAGTTGGAGATGGGGAACACCCGGAAGTGCTCCCCAAAGTGCTTGCTGCCGTTAAAGATGTTCCACAGTTCGGGCCGCTGGTTCTTGGGGTCCCACTGGCCGAACTCGTCACGGTGGCTGAAAAAGCGTTCCTTGGCGCGGGCTTTTTCCTCGTCGCGGCGGCCGCCGCCCAGGGCGGCGTCGTATTTGCCGTCCTCCAGGCTTTCCAGCAGCACGGCGGTTTGCAGGTAGTTGCGGGTGGCGTTGTAGCCTTTCTCCTCGCGGGCCTTGCCGGCGTCGATGGCTTCCTGCACGGAGGCCACGATCAGCTTGGCCCCCAGCCGCTCCACCAGTTCGTCACGGAAACGGATGGTCTCCTCAAAATTGTGGCCGGTGTCGATGTGCAGTAACGGAAACGGGATCCGGGCGGGCGCAAAGGCTTTGGCCGCCAGGTGCGTCATCAGGATCGAGTCCTTACCGCCGCTGAAGAGTAGCACGGGGTTGCCGAACTGGGCGGCCACTTCGCGTAGCACGTAGATCGACTCGGCCTCCAACTCGCGCAGGTGGCTCATCCGGTGGGGCATCGTCTTGGGTTCCATAAGGGTCGTTTCGCTTCGTGTCATCATAACAGGTCGATTTGGCGCTCTATGGCGTGGAGTATTTCCATGGCCGCCTCGGTCGGGCTGCGGTCTACCGTGCTGATCTTGAGAAAGGGGTGGCGTGGTTTTTCGTAGGGGCTGTCGATGCCGGTGAAACCGGGCAACTCACCCCGGCGGGCCTTGGCGTAGAGTCCCTTTATGTCCCGTTTTTCACACACCTTCAGCGGGGTAGCTACGTGTATTTCCAAAAAATCTTTTTCGCCGATGATCTTTTTGGCCTGCTTTCGAATGGCCCGCGTCGGGCTAATGAAAGAACAGAGCGTAATCACGCCGGTCTGGGCATACAACTTGGCGATCTCGGCAATGCGGCGGATATTCTCCTCCCGGTCCTCCAGACTAAAGCCCAAGTTATTGTTGATACCCGACCGGATGTTGTCACCGTCCAGCACTTGCACCGTATAACCGCGATCGAATAGCAAACGCTCCAGCGCAATGGCAATCGTACTCTTGCCCGAACCCGACAGGCCGGTGAGCCACAGCACGCGGCTGCGCTGTTCCAAACGCCGCTCGCGTTCCTCGCGGCCGATCATCCGCTCGAAAACGGGATGGATATTCTCAGACATGGAAAAATCATTAACTAATGCAAGGGGGTGAAGACCCCGCTACCAAACTGCAAAGGTACGATAAACGACAGGCTTTATCCCCGAATCGACCGGCATTGACGACGATGTGACGCTGCCCGCCTCAATCCAGATAAATCGGCTGATTGACCCCCGGCAGCAATAGATCGTCCTCCCTCCCGGCGGCGGCCGCCGCCGCCCGGATGCGTTTGGGCGGCTCGGAGATCGGCTCGTCGCTCAGGTCATAAGTGCCGAAATGCATGGGCCACAGCCGGGCGGCCCGCAGATCTTCAAAACCGCCCCAGGCTTCCTCGGGGTTGGCGTGATTATCCTGCATCATGTAGTGGGGGCTAAAGGCACCGATGCCCAGCATGGCAATGGCGATATCCGGAAACAAACGGCCCGCCTCGGCCCAGTAGGTCGTTTCGGCACTATCGCCGCCGAAGTAATAGGTCTTGCCGCCGTACTGAATGGCGAAGGCACCCCACAGTACCTGGTTGAAATCGGTCAGCCCCCGCCGGCACCAGTGGCGGCTGGGCAAAAAGGTGATGCGCGGCGCGGCGGCATCGGTGGCATAGGTCTGGTACCAACCGGCTTCTTCCACCGGCGCACCCTTCACCCATGACTGGATCAACTTCGTTAGCCCCAGCGGAGCGAGGACTTTCTTCGGTTGATTGACGCTCAGTAATCGTTTGATCGATTCTTTATCCACGTGGTCGCGGTGGTCGTGCGAGAGAAGGACGTAGTCGATGCCCGTCAGCTCCTCTAGTTTGAAGGGTGGTTGCACCAGTCTTTTGATCAGGGGCATATCGCTGAACATGGGGTCGGTGATGAGCCGCACGCCGCCCAGTTGAAACAGGAAGCAGGCGTGACCCAGCCAGACGATCCAGTCGCGGCCCCGGTCATTCAGATAGCTGTAATCGGGGGCTACAGTGGGCAGCCATTTGTCCTGTTTTTTTTCGGCCCGCTGGGGGTTGGGGGTTATCATCCAGCGCAGCATCTTGCTCCACTCCGGCCGGAAGGGTTTTTCCAGGTAACGGTAGTAACCCTCATGGTAGGGGTTGCCCCGCCAATCGTGGGCGCGTGCGGGTAGGAAGGACAGGTCGGGGTTGGAACGGTACTGCACGGGTGGAGGTTAGCGGGGAGTGGAACGGGAAGATGATCGGTAGCCGATCTTATTATTCCCGGCAACGCGGAACTGCCGTGAAAATAGGACCGGGGTGGGAAAAGTTCGGTCCGCCCGCCAATACCTTCGCATGGGGTAGAGCGATATTAGCCCCCCCCCCTCATTCCTTGCTTTTGCCCCCGCGTGAGGTGCCTGGACGGGGCGTTCCCGCAGGGACGCAGCCCGCAGGGCCAAGCCGACAGGCGCGCCGGGAAGGGACCGACCCTGATCCCGCAGTATTGCGGGGTCAGGGGCACGGCTGCTCCACAGTAGAATTAGTAGGTAATACGTAAAGGTAGTAGGCCCGTTGCGGAGATCGTGCCGGCGATACCCTTGCCCGAAGACGGGTTGAAAATAGCAACCTATATACTTGGTAACCAATTGGTTGATGGCAACCATTGGCTGCCCCTTTCCTCCCCCGCAACTACTACCCCAGACCCACCAGCCACCTCATCGTATCCACGCCGTCGGCATAGTCACTTAGCCCCGGTTGTTGGGCCTCGCCGAAGGGAATGGTGGGAAACCGCAGCAGGCCCGGGCGTGCGGTGACCAGCTGCAACTCGTCGCGGCGGCCGGCAAGTTCCGTTTCCAAGGCCTCTATTTCGGTGTAGGTCTCGTAGTGGAGCGTGGCGATGGGACTCTGGAGCGTGGCCCCTTCGCGGATGATGACGGCCCCGTTGCTGTGGAACGGCTCCTTGTTGAGCAGCATCAGGGCATAGTTGTAGTCGAAATTATTCTTGTATTTGGGGTGCAACTGAATCCGGTTGTGCACGTGCGTGGCTTCCAGCAGCGGGTGAAAATCGTAGCCCGCCGGCACGTAGATTTTACTCACGTTACGGCAACCCAGACCGAAGTAGCGAAAAATATCCACGGCCAGCGCGGCCAACTCCCCGGTGGTTTCCTCGCCCGTGAGCACGGCGGCCCCGTTGCGGTTGCGGCGGATGATGTGGGGATATTTGCCGAAGTACTGCTCGAAATAGCGGGCGGAATTATTGCTGCCCGTGGCGATCACGGCGTCGAACCGGCCCAGTTTCTCGGCAAACTCGAAGTACCCGCCCGCACCGGGCTGAAAACGTTCCAGTAACTTGACGAGGTAGGGAATCAGATAGGGCGATTTTTCCGATAATTTCACCACCGCCCGGTGCCCGCTTATGAAAACGCAGAGCAGGTCGTGAAAACCCACCAGCGGGATGTTACCGGCCAGTACCAGCCCCACGCGGCGCGGCTGCAATTCGTCCGGCTCGGGATATTCGGCGGCCCAGGGAATCAATTTGTCTTCGGCCAGAAACTGGTCGGCCGCGGCGGATACGGCCAGGGCCTGATTATCCAGCGTGAACCAAGGGTTATGGATGGCGGTGCGCTGCATAACGGCCTGCAGGTAAGCATCGTCTGCGGCGGCCCGGAGGTGGCGACCCAGTTGCAGGAGCGCGGCGAGGCGAGATTGGCGGGAGAGGTCTGGCATGGAAATAGTACATTTGGCGGCGAAAGTACGTTCATTTTATCCCCTGCCCCCCTATGCCGAACCAACAAAAGTTTGGAACCGCGCCGGTGTTCTTTACCGCCATTTCCACCATTCTGGGGGCCATCATGTTTTTGCGGTTCGGCTTTGCGGTGGGTATGGTAGGCTTAGTAGGTACCATCGCCATTATCCTGATCGGGCACGCCGTTACCATCCCCACGGCCATGGCCATTGCCGAGATCGCTACCAACCAGAAGGTAGAGGGCGGTGGCGAGTACTACATCATTTCGCGCTCGTTCGGCCTGGTGATCGGGTCCACCATCGGCATCGCGCTCTACTTCTCGCAGGCTATCTCGGTGGCCTTTTACATCATGGCCTTTACCGAGGCCTTCGCGCCCGCGCTGGCCTGGGTGGCCGAAAACTATGTGCTGCCCGATTCGGCGACCTGGCTGCTGCGGCAGCCGCAGGCCATCGGCATCCCGGCCCTGATCCTGCTCACCATCCTTATTCTCACCAAGGGTGCCGATCTGGGTGTCAAGGTATTGTACGTGGTGGTGGCCACGTTGGCCGTGGCACTGGTAGCATTCTTTGTCGGCACCACCGATTACAGCCAAACCCACGACCTGGCCCCTTTCGCCACCGCTTTCGATACCGAAGTGGTAGCCACCGAAGCTGACCTGCGGCCGCCGCTGACGCCCATCACCCTGCCTCAGGACAGTGCCGGCCACGTAAGCATAAGGCGTGAGCCGGAGTTCAGGGCAGCCCCGTCCCCCCCGGACAACCCGCCTTCCGATCCACTACCGGCCATCAGTTTCTTCACCGTATTTGCCATCATTTTCCCCGCATTCACCGGCATGACCGCCGGCGTGGGCCTCTCGGGCGACCTGCGCGACCCCGGCCGTTCCATCCCCCTCGGCACCCTCTCGGCCACTATTTTCGGCATGATCGTTTACATCTTCATGGCCTGGAAACTGACTGTCTCGGCCTCCCCCGAGGCCCTGGCCGATACCAGTAGTTTGATCATGTCCGACATCGCCTGGCAGGGCTGGTGGCTTATTCCGCTGGGTTTGGCGGCAGCCACTATCTCCTCGGCCCTCGGCTCCATTCTAGTGGCCCCCCGCACGTTACAGGCCATTGCGGGCGACCGGATATTCCCCACGCCCAAGTTCAACAACTGGCTGGCCCGGGGCAAGGGCGACAAAAACGAACCCTACAACGCCAGTCTCATTACCGTGGCCGTAGCCGCTGTCTTCATTATGGCCGGTGCGCTGGACAGCGTGGCCGAGATCATTTCCATGTTTTTCATGGTCACCTACGGCTCCCTGTGCCTCATCAGTTTTCTCAACCACTTTGCCGCCGACCCCAGTTACCGGCCGCGTTTTCGCTCCAAGTGGTGGGTGTCGCTCTTCGGCGCCGTGGCCTGTTTCGGGCTCATGTTCTTCATGAACGCAGTCTACGCTTCCATCGCCATCATCCTCATCGCGCTGCTCTACCTGTTCATCGCTAACAGCAATGAAGACAAACGTAGCATCGCCCTCATTTTTCAGGGGGTTATTTTCCAGTTTAGCCGTCGCCTGCAGATATTTCTCCAGAAGGCCGATAAGGAAGAAAAAAAAGGCTGGCGCCCCTCGGCCGTGGCCCTCACCGATCAGACCTTCCGCCGCCTCGGGGCCTTCGATCTGCTGCGCTGGCTGTCGCAGAAATACGGTTTCGGCACCTACATTCACTACATCAACGGCTACCTCAGCCACCAGACCAACGAGGAGAGCAGCGTCATCAAAGACCGCATCATCCGCATGGCCGAAACCACCGGCAGCCAGATCTACGTAGACACCATCGTCAGTCCCAGTTACACCTCCAGCGTGGCGCAGATCATCCAGTTTCCCGGCATCGCGGGCACGGAAAATAACCTGCTGCTCCTGGAGTTTTCCCGCCGCGACCAGGACGGCCTGACCGATATTATCGACAATTTCAACCTCATCAAATCCGTCGATTTCGATGTCTGTATCCTCGGTGTCTCCGAGCGCGGGTTCGGCCTCAAACGCCAGATCCACATCTGGATCACCCCCGCCGATTACGACAACGCCAACCTGATGATCCTCCTGGCCTACATCATGCTCGGTCACAGCGACTGGGAGAAAGCCACCATCAAGATCTACGCCGTTTTCGAGGAAAGCGTGCTGGACACCGAGCGCGCCCGCCTTTACGAACTGATCGAAGACGGCCAGCTGCCTATCTCGCGCTCCAATATCGAGGTCATCTGCCGCACCGCCGAGACCGATACCCGCACCGTCATCAACCAGCGCAGCCACGATGCCGATCTTACCCTCATCGGCTTCCGCGACAAAGCACTAAAACGCCTGCAGGGCCAACTCTTCTCCGGTTACCAGGAACTGGGCAACGTGCTGTTTGTCAACGCGGCGCAGGGCAAAAGCATTCGTTGAACGGGGGTGTGACCTCCGGTCGCGCGAACGGGGTGTGACCTCCGGTCGCGCGAACGCTTGGCTGCGTGACCTCCGGTCGCGCAATACCCGTAAAGTACCGATACGGATAAAACCCTTTCCGGGCGTGTCGCCGCGGCTAACGCCTCGCCGCCGGTCCCCTCCGGGCTTCGGCATTCGCCTCGGCACTACGTGCGCTAACGCCCCTACGGGCACCTCACGCGGGGGGGGGGCAAGGATTGAAGGAATGAGGGATGGAAGGATTGAAGGATTAGCTGCGCGGCTTCTCTCGATCATAAATGATCTTTCGAGGTGAAAGATTGACTGAGCGAGATGAATGAAATTTGCGCTCCCCCCTTCGGGGGGCTGGGGGGGAAACCAAGGATTAGCTGCGCTGCTTCTCTTGATCGCAAAGCGATCTTTCGAGGCAAAAAATTCCTCCGCAACCTCCCATTAAAACAGTGCCACCGCAACAATTAGCACCAGAAGAAAAGTAAACAGCAACACAAATTGGTAAACGGTGCCGATCACCAAAAACTTGACCAGTGTCTTGAACCAGTGCTGGGGATAGACCTTCCCCAGGGACAAGTAAAGGAAAAGCGTAATCGCTCCGGCCGCATAGGCGTAGCTCAGGCCGTCATCCAACCACGTGTCAGCTAACAGGGCAAGGATAAACACACTAAAAGTAAAGGAGTGGACGTAGAGCGTGAAAACGAAATGCTCCACGTAGTAGCGGCGGTGGCGGACGTAAAGAATTTTGAGCAGCAGGGCGATGAACGGCACCACCAGCAGTACGGCCCACACCATCTGCCCCATGATGACCCGCGCCGCGCTGCCGGCCTGTAAACGGATCTTTACTTCTTGCTGAAGTTGTAGTCGCTCCCAGTAGCCGGTGATCTCGTATTTGTCCAATAGTTCGGATACGGGAAGTTTTACCATATCGATGGTAGCCACCGTGAGCGAAGTGGCACCCACCGTGGCACTGTCGAAAGTGTAGTAGGCAAAGTAACTACTGTCGGGTTTTGCTGAACCCATTTTGTCAGTCAGGCTATCCAGGGCGGGCGCGGCGGCGGGGTAGACCCGTGCAATCGTGTCGCGGTTCAGCAATAGTTCCTGCATGAATGCACTGCGGTAGCCGGTGGATTGCTCTTGAGCGAGTGACTCACGGGCACCCTCCTCGATTTCCTCGCCCACCTGCCAGTTGATCAGGGCCAGCAAAATCACCGCCGTGATGATGAACAGCCGCAACGGATTGACGTAACGCACCCGCTGCCCCCGGTTAAAATTATTCGGCAACCGGCCGGGAATGAAGATGGCGGGGATGGTCCGAAAAACGCGGTTATCGACATTAAAGATCGACTCGACAAAATCATTCAGAAACTCCCAGAGAGTAGGGTGGCCGGGCTGGTTGCGTTGGCGGCAGTTGCGGCAATAGTTAAAATGCTCGCGCACCAGGTGGCCGCAATTCTTGCAGGGGTGCGCCCCGGATTCATTACCGGCAACAGGGGATGGGGGAGTATCTGCCGTTCGAGCCATGCCGCTAAGATGGGAATAAACTCCGGTATCCGGCCAGAGTATTCGACTAGTCCAGCGCTACGCCCGCCCGAAAATCGATTTCCGCCATTGAGAGGGCTTCCCAGCCGTGGCCCGCCGGCAGGGAAACCCGCGGGCCGGTAAAATTTAGGTGATGGACGGGTCTGTCCAATGGATCGGGGTTAGCCAGGCCCAACTCCTCCAGGAGAAAAATAGTGCGCCGCGCGGCGGCCGGTGCCGGGTCGACGAGTGTGACGCCGGGGCCGAGTTGGCGTTGTAGTTCAGCGGCCACCAGCGGATAATGCGTACAACCCAGGACCACCGTATCTACTCCGGCCGCCGTCAGCGGAGCGGTGATGGTGCGCAGTAGCGCGCGGGTCTCTTCCGACTCGGCACGGCCGTCTTCGATCAGCCGCACCAGACCCAGGCAGGGATCAGTATGTACTTCCAGGCCGGTGGCAAAACGCGCACTGAGGTTGTAGAAACGGTCGGAAGCGAGGGTGGCGGCCGTGGCCAGCACGGCGATCTTACCGGTTCGGGTGAGCAGGGCGGCGGGTTTGAGGGCCGGCTCCATGCCCACGAAAGTGATGCCCGGCCGGGCTGCCCGCAGTTCGGTCAGGGCCGCGCTCACGGCGGTATTACAAGCCGCCACGATAATTTTGGCCCCCTGACCCAGTAACCAATCGGTAATCTCGAAACTGAACCGGCGCAGTTCCACCACCGACCGCTGCCCGTAGGGCGCACGGGCGTTATCGGCCAGGTAGCAGAGCTTTTCCTGGGGCCGTAGCCCTAAAATAGCATTGGCGACCGTGAGGCCGCCAATGCCGGAGTCGAAGACTCCGATCGGATCGGTAAGAGATGGGGCGGTATGCTCCATGCGAATCGGTTTACTTGGCGATCTTGGCCTTAACCTGCGTACTCACGTCTTGCGCGGGTTCGCTGTAGAGGAGAATCTGCTGGTCGAAGATAAAGGTGTAGCCGCCTTCCTTCGCCACGTCGGCGATGGCCGTATTGATCATATCGTAGATCGGCTGGAGCAGGTCGTTACGCTTGGCTTCCATCTGGTTGGTCATTTCACCTTCCTTGTTCCGAATTTCAGCTTGACGCTTTTCCAGTTTGGCGGCTTCTTCCTCCTGTTGCTTGGGAGAAAGCTCGCCCCGTTCGACTTTTTCCTGCAGGGCGACGTAGTCGGCCTGGAACTTTTCCACCATTGCCTGACCCTGCTTGCGCAGTTGCTTCTGCAGGGCTTCGAGTTCGGCCTCGGCACTCTTGACGGCGGGCAATTCGGCGAGGATTTCGGCCGAGTTAACGTAACCGAATTTCTGCGCGGTGGCAGTGGAGAAAGTAGCTACGGCGAGTACGAGCGTAAGGACGCCCATTTTCCATAGGTTTGACATAAATAGAGAGTTCAATGATTGAATGACTGAATGATCGAATGATTGAATAAGAAGGGAGGTAACCGGCGCAACTTCGTTGCGTGGTGAAACGCCCGGACAATTCATTCAATGCTCGTTTGGGTTGGTCGGGGTATTCGGGTTAGTTCTGCAGGAGACGAAGTACCTCGTCGGTCTTGTCGTACTGATCGTTGGCAAAGATGATGCCGGCACCGCCGGCGCGGTCGAAAATGAAATCATAGCCGCGGTTGTTGGCATACTCCTCGATGGCCTGATAGACGGCATCCTGGATGGGTTTTACCAATTCCTGGCGGCGGCGGAAAAGTGCGCCTTCGGGACCGAAACGCTCGCGCTGCATATCGCGGACGGCCTGCTCCTCGGCAACGATGGCTTCCTCGCGCTGGGTCTTTTGGGCTTCGCTGAGCAGAACCTGCTCGGCCTGGTATTTTCCATACATGCCCTTGATAACGTCGTAGCGTTCGTTAATCTCCTGACGCCACTTGGCGGCGAGGCGATCGAGGTCGGTCTGGGCCTGCTCGTATTCGGTGATGCTTTCCAGGATGCGTTGCACGTCGACCGAAGCGATCTTCTGAGCGGAGAGACTACCGGCGGTAGTGAGGAGGAAGAGCGCCGTGAGCGCGGTGGTGAGGAAAGTACGGATTTTCATAAGGGTTGCGTTTTTGCGAAAAGCGGGCCGAAGTTACGATTTTCCGGATGCGCTTCGTTTATAAGACGTTTAAGTGGGTCATTTGGTTACTCGGGCGGCGGCGTGAAAGGGGAGAACCATTCCGCCGCCGAATCCCTAACCCTCAATCGTTTAATGAGACAATTCGGCTGACTGGAACCACTTCGTTTAACGATAGTTTAACGGCAAAAGGCGGGGCTTTAGGGTGGGCTTAAGGAATGAAGGGGGGGCAAGGAATGAAGGATGGAGGGATGGAAGGATTGAAGGGGGGGGACAAGGAATGAATGATTCAATGACTGAATGAGTAGGGAAGATTAGCTGCGCTGCTTCTATCGATCATGAATGATCTTTCGAGGTGAATGACTGAATGAGTAGGGAAGATTAGCTGCGCTGCTTCTTTCGGTTGCAAAGCGATCTTTTGAGGTGAAGGGGGGAGCTGTATATAAGGAGTGTGTGTGGGGTAGGGATGGTTGGTTTGAGGGTAATTCGGTGAGGGGGATTGGTTTTGTTTACCCGTTATCGCGGGAGGGCTGTGTGCGCGTTTTGCGTGAGGGATAGGAGGCGTTGTTTGAACGGAATGTAGCCACGCAAAATCTTGCGTGGTGAAATGTAGAGAGTGCCGGATAGCCCGACCGGCCCGCGCAGGCGGACGGGCACGCCCAAAGAAGGGCAAGCAAAAGGGCCGGGGATACAGCGTGAGGCCACCGCCCTTGACCGGTTACTATATGGATTAAATCTAAACAAGGCCCCCGTTTCAACAAGGCGGGGGCGTATCTATTTAAACGCCAAACCTTTTGTAACTTTGCGGTTCAATGGAAAAACCTTGCGGTTTCCCTGAGTTTTAGGCGGCAGATCAGCCCGCCCGGCAGGCGTGGAGGGGGGGATTCTCCCCGAAAATTCCTGTTGAATTACCTCTCAATTCAAGGTCAAGCAGCCCCCTTTATGACAAGCTTGCAACGCAAATCAGCCCTTACTCTTCTACTGCTCCTCACCGTTACATCGGGGATTTGGGCGCAGGCGGGGACCGGGGCCGGCAACTACCTGGTGTACGGCCTGGCGGCCGTGGCCATTCTGATCCTGTTCTTTATTATCGTCAGCGTATCGGACACGCTGCTGGTTTCGGAGGCCCGCCAGACGGGGGCTACCGCCACGGGGGCCAATTTTTCGGTCTTCCCGAAAATGAACGAGATCTTCCGCCCAAAACTGGCGAAGTACCTGGAGGGAAAGCGTTATTTTCATTTTAACCGCGGCTACGATCTGCAGATCAAGGGCGAGCCGGAAAACGTGATCGACGAGCAAGTGCAGGTAACGCGCTTTGCCGTTAAGCCGACCGATTTTATCGGGATGCAGCCCATCCCCAAGGTGGTGGTGGAAATTGGCGACACGGTGAAGGCCGGTGACCCGCTTTTTTACGACAAAACGCAGGAGCGCGTCAAGTTTGCCGCCCCCGTGAGCGGTGAGGTGATTGACGTGAAGCGCGGCATGAAGCGCTCGATTGCCGAGATCGTGATTCTGGCCGACCGCAAGCAGGTATCGCGCACCTATGACGTGCCCGACCTGAAGACCGCCAACCGCGCCGAACTGGTGGACTTTCTGACCGACAGCGGTGCCTGGCCCGTGTTCCGGCAGCGTCCGTTTAACGTGATCGCCGACCCCGACGTGGTGCCCCGCGACATCTTCGTGAGTACCTTCGACACCGCCCCGCTGGCCCCCGATCTGAGTTTTGCGGTAGAGGCCCGCATGGCCGAGTTTCAGGCCGGTATCGACGTGCTAAATAAACTGACCGACGGCGTAGTCTACCTCGGTCTGGACGCTCGCGGCGAACAAGCCCCCTCACCCGTATTCACCAATGTGCAGGGTGCCCAACAGGCTTACTTCCGGGGCAAGCACCCCGCCGGAAACGTGGGCGTACAGATTCACCACCTGCACCCCGTGGGGCCGCAGGACAAGGTGTGGACCCTGGATGTGAACGGCGTGCTATTGCTGGGCGAACTGCTGTTGAACGGCCGCTACGATACCAGCCGCCTCGTCTCGCTGGGCGGCTACGCCATCTCCAAGCCGGGTTACGTGCGTACCCATTCCGGTGCTAACCTGGGCGAACTGCTGCGCGGCCAACTGCTGCCCGACCACAACGCCCGCATCATTAGCGGCGACGTGCTGAATGGCCGACAGGTGACCGAGGACCAATTCATGGATTACTACGAAAACAGCGTCTCCGTGATCGACGAGGGCAACGAAGCCGAATTATTTGGCTGGCTGCTGCCGCTGAAGGAGCGCGAGTCGATCTCGCCTACTTTCCACGGCTATATCCTGGGCGGTAAGAAGGAGGTGACGACAAATACCCACGGCGAGAAGCGCGCTTTCGTGACCACCAACGATTACGAGCGCGTGATGCCGATGGACATTTACACCCAGCAACTGATGAAGGCGATCCTGGTCAATGACTTCGAGCGCATGGAAGGTCTGGGTATCCACGAGCTGGTGGAAGAAGACGTGGCCTTGGCCGAGTTCAGCTGCGTCTCCAAGCAGCCGTTGCAGCAGATTCTGCGCACCGGCCTGGATGTGGTACGGGAGCAGAGCTAGTAAAGCTGATTTTCAGCTAGTTGTCTCTCCTGTCATCTTTTTGTATAAATGAAATGTAGGATTCGTCTTTCGGAGGTGTTATTTTGTTATTCACCAGTTAGCCCGCCCGATTTACGATCTTCACGATAATTTTCCTCAGGAATGAAAGCATTGCACGATTTTGTCAAGCGTTTTGAGCCGGAGCACGATAAGTCGCCGCTCCTGCACACGACCTACGACGCTTTTTACACCTTCGCTTTCCAGCCGCCCACCGTTACCTCGGGTACGGGCGTGCAGGTGCGTGACGGCATGGACCTGAAGCGCCTGATGGTGCACGTGGTGCTGGCGTTGCAGGTGCTTTACGTGTTCGGCACCTGGAACATCGGCCATCAGCACTTCGTCGCCTTGGGCCAGTATACCGGTCTGCTGGAAGGTTTTCACCTGAAGATCGTTTACGGCCTGATCCAGATCATCCCGATCTTCGTGGTCACGCACATCGTCGGTCTGGGCATCGAGTTCTTCTACGCCGCCAAAAAGGGCCACTCCGTCGAGGAAGGCTTCCTGGTTTCCGGTGCCCTGATCCCGCTCATCATGCCTCCCGATATTCCCCTGTGGATATTGGCCCTGGCCATCGCTTTTGCCGTAATTTTGGGCAAAGAGGCATTCGGCGGAACGGGCATGAACGTACTCAACATCGCCCTGCTCTCGCGGGTGTTTATCTTCTTTGCTTACCCCACCACCATTTCCGGTGACGAGGTCTGGATTTCGGGCATCGAGAACTACGGTGCCGGTTACATCAGCACCACCTACGGCTGGGCGCACCACCTGTTCGACGGTATCTTCGGGGCCGCAGGCCTGTCTACCTTTGGGGAGGGCGGCCGCATGGTGGTCGATGGTTTTACCGGGGCTACGCCCCTGGGCCTGGCCGCCAAATCCGGCTGGGCCGGCGTGCAGGCGGTTTATTCTACCGACCAGATTTTCTGGGGCGGCATTCCCGGTTCCATCGGCGAAAGCTCGTTCCCCCTCATCCTGGGCGGCATGTTGTTCCTTATCCTGACCCGCGTGGCGGACTACCGCATCATCGTGGGCGGCATCATCGGCTTCATCGTGTGCAGCCTGCTGCTGAACGCCATCGCGCCTGCGGCCGCCGAACTGACGCCCGAGGTTCCCGGCATTTTCCAGTTCATGGCCATTCCCTGGTACTACCAGATGATCATGGGCAGCTTTATGTTCTCCATTGTATTCATGGCTACCGACCCCGTATCGGCCGCTTCCACGCCCACGGGCAAATGGATCTACGGCTTCATGATCGGTCTGGTGGGCCTCATCATCCGGGTGCTCAACCCGGCTTACCCCGAAGGCTGGATGCTCGCCATCCTGTTCATGAACGTCTTCGCGCCGCTGATCGACCATTACGTGCTGGACGCCAACATCCGCCGCCGCGCCAAGCGCGGTGCGCGCCTGGCCGCCGTCCGCGACGAGGTCATCACCAGCCGCGGCAACCTGGAGGTCTATACCGCCCAGAACGCCGAGACGACTTCCTTCAACCCTCCCGCTAACGTTACCAATCGCTCGTAATGAAAAAGACATCCACCACTTACGTCTACATCTTCGTGGTAGCCATGACCGTCCTGGTCGCTCTCCTGTTGGCAGGAGTCAAGGAGGTTACGCAAGAACAGGCGAACATCAACGAGAACGTCTTCAACAAGCGTGCCGTACTGGCCGCCGTGGCCCAACCGCTCGAAGAAGCCGGTATCGTGCCCGACGAGCTGGCTGACGACGAGGTACTCAACCTGTTCCAGGAAAAAATGCAGCAGGAGGTGCTGGACGTCAACGGCCAGCCGATGGCGGACATCAAGGCCGAGTCGATCGACATGGCGCAGGAGCGTAAGAAAGACCCCCTGCAGCAGATGCGGCCGCTCTACATCCTGGACGCCAACAACGAGAAATACTACATTCTCTCCGTGCGCGGCAACGGACTGTGGGACGAGATTTGGGGCTATGTGGCCCTCGAATCCGACCTGAATACCATTGCCGGTGCCAGTTTCGACCACAAGGGCGAAACCCCCGGCCTGGGTGCCGAAATCAAGGACAACCCGGCCTTTGCCGCGCAGTTCATCGGTAAAAAGATCTACCGCGACGAGAAGTACGTCTCCGTATTGGTTCGTAAGGGCGGTGCCAAGGACGATACCTATGAGGTAGACGGCCTGTCGGGTGCCACCATTACGGCCGACGGCGTGACGGACATGCTTTATAAGGGTATTCGGGCCTACGAGCCTTACCTGGAGCAGCAGCGCGAAGCAGCCGGTGCCACCATGAGCCAACTGCTACCGGCCAACTAACTGAACTGAAAACGACTTACCCGCCGGTCCTGCCGGTGGTTACTCCCTAAAATACTCCCCTGCCATGGCGGAAACTACGGAAATCAAAACCAACACCACGGCCATTGCCGAGGTCGAGAAGGAACCCTTATTCGGCAAGAAGGAGCGGCTGCTCATCACCGATCCGCTCAACGACAACAACCCCATCACGGTGCAGGTACTCGGTATCTGCTCGGCCCTGGCGGTCACGTCGCTGGTGCTGCCGTCCTTCGTGATGGCCATCGCGGTGGTATTCGTGTGCGCCTTCTCCAACCTCATCACCTCGCTGCTGCGCAACGCCATCCCCAAGGCCGTTCGCCTCATCGTCCAGTTGGTCATCATCGCCCTGCTGGTAACCATGGTCGAGCTGGCCCTCAAGTACTTCAACTACCCCATCTACAAGCAGTTGTCGGTCTACATCGGCCTCATCATCACCAACTGCATCGTCATGGGCCGCCTCGAAGCATTCGCGATGGCCAACAAGCCCTGGCGCTCCTTCGTCGACGGCATCGGCAACGGACTGGGCTACGGTCTCATCCTTATCATCATCGGCGTCATCCGCGAGATTTTCGGCAAGGGTACGCTCTTTGCCGGTAGCGGCATCCAGCTCAACCTCATCGGCGCGGGCGACCAGTTTTTCATCAACACCATCGCCACGTCCGGTTTCAGCAGCTACTTCGGCTGGTACGGCAACAACAACCTGATGGTACTGCCGGCGGCCGCCATGTTCATCATCGCCGTCCTCATCTGGATCCAGCGGTCGTACAACAACAAACTGGTCGACGTCTCCTAGAGCCGCTCGTCCTCCCCGTTTTCGTTCGATCTCTTTTTCCCTCCTGTCCGTTAAATCCACACCGCAATGGGTGAATTCATCAATATCTTCATCAAGTCGGCCTTCATCGAAAACATGGTGCTGGCTTACTTCCTGGGCATGTGCTCCTACCTGGCCGTCTCCAAATCGCTCAGCACCGCCTTCGGCCTGGGCCTCGCGGTCATCTTTGTGCTGGGCATCACCATGCCCATCAACTGGCTCATCAACGAGTACCTGCTCAAGACCCTCGAACTGGAGTTCCTGCGCTTCATCCTCTTCATCGCCGTTATCGCCTCCATGGTACAACTGGTCGAGATGGTTGTAGAAAAATTCAGCCCCGGCCTCTACGCCGCACTCGGTATCTTTTTGCCGCTCATCACCGTAAACTGCGCCATCCTCGGCGGCTCGCTCTTCATGGTGTCGCGCGAGTACAACCTTACCGAATCTATTGCGTTCGGCATGGGAGGCGGCTTCGGCTGGTTCTTGGCCATCATTGCCATCGCCGCCATCCGCGAGAAAATCCGTTACAGCAACGTCCCGCCCGCCTTACGCGGCCTGGGCATGGCGTTCCTCATCACCGGCCTCATGGGTGTCGCCTTCCTCAGCCTCACCGGTATCGACCCCCAGGTCTTCGCCGGTTGGACTCCGGTGGAATAGGCAATGATTGAATGATTGACCTCGAAAAATCGCTTTGCGATTGAGAGAAGCAGCGCAGCTAATGACTGAATGATTGAATATTCCCTTATTGCAATATTTCCCCCCTTCGGGGGGTTAGGGGGGCAAATTGACTGAATATTCCCTTATTACAGTATTTCCCCCCTTCGGGGGGCTAGGGGGGCAAATTGACTGAATGTTCCCTTATTGCAGTAATTCCCCCTTTCGGGGGGCTAGGGGGGCAAATTGACTGAATGTTCCCTTATTGCAGTATTTCCCCCCTTCGGGGGGCTAGGGGGGCAGACTGACTGTTCTATTTTTAGACGTCGCTTCTTTCCCGCCGGGTTTTGGGCGTGTCCCCGCCAAAGGGCGGGGTCGGTTCCTTCCGGGCTTCGCTGTTCGCTCGGCACTGCGTGCGCTAACGCCCCTCCAGGCACCTCACGCGGTAACTCCTCATCCCCCCGAAAGGGGGAGTATTGCAAAGAATAGGTTGCCTAACCGCTTAACGATTGAGACAATCACTGCTTAATTATTAAGTGTCCTCTCCCGCTTCGGGGGGTTAGGGGGCAAACAAATAACACTATCGACTATGACTATCGTACTGGCAATTATAGTATTCACGGCGGTCATCATGGCCCTGTCCGTGATGCTCATCATGGCCCGCAAGCAACTGGTGCCGCAGGGCGAGGTAAAGATCTTCGTCAACGGCGATGAGGACAACCCCCTCATCGTGAACCCCGGCGGTACGCTGCTGGCGGCCCTGTCAGAAAAGAGCGTTTTTCTGCCCTCTGCCTGCGGCGGCGGCGGCACCTGTGCCATGTGCGAATGCCACGTCGATAGCGGCGGCGGCGACGTGCTGCCCACCGAAATGAACCACCTTACCCGCCGCGAGGCGGCCGAGCATAAGCGCCTGGCCTGCCAGGTAAAGGTGCGTCAGGATATGCACATCCGTGTGCCCGAAGAAATTTTCGGGATTAAGAAGTGGGAGTGTGAGGTAAAGTCCAACTACAACGTCGCTACCTTTATTAAGGAGTTCGTCGTCCAGCTGCCCGAGGGCGAGGGACTGGACTTCGAATCCGGCGGCTACATTCAGATCGACGTACCCAAGATCACCGTCGATTTCAAGGATTTCGACATCACCCCCCACCCCGAGCACCACCCCAACGCCCCCGCCGACAAGTTCAAGGGCGACTGGGACAAGTTCCAGATGTGGGGCCTGACCATGAAGAATAACGAGGAGCAATTTCGCGCCTATTCCATGGCCAACCACCCCGCCGAGGGTGATATCGTGATGCTCAACATCCGTATCGCCGCCCCGCCCTGGGACCGCAAAAACAACCGCTACATGGATGTCAACCCCGGCATCTGTTCCAGCTACGTTTTCGACCAGCAGCCCGGCGACAAGGTAACCGTTTCCGGTCCCTACGGCGAGTTTTTCATCAAACCCACCGACAAGGAGATGCTTTACATCGGCGGCGGTGCCGGCATGGCCCCGTTGCGTTCGCACATCTTCCACCTTTTCCATACCCTAAAGACCGACCGTAAGGTCAGCTACTGGTACGGTGGTCGTTCCAAAGCCGAACTCTTCTACACCGAGCAGTTCCGCGAGATCGAAAAGGAGTTCCCCAACTTCTCCTACCACATCGCCCTCAGCGATGCCCTGGAAGAAGACAAGTGGGACGGCATGACCGGCTACATTCACCAGGCCGTTCTGGACAACTATCTCAAAGAGCACCCCGAACCCGAGGAAATCGAGTACTACCTCTGCGGCCCGCCCCTGATGCTCCAGGCCGTCCAGAATATGCTCGACGAACTGGGTGTACCCGAAAGCAATATCGCTTTTGACGATTTCGGTAGCTAGATCGGATCTCAGAATGATTTATACGCCACGGGGCGGTCGGAGCGAAGCTCCGGCCGCCCCGTGGCGGTTTTGGGTAGATGTAGTGGATAACAGCATACAGCAAATTGGCAGTCAAATTAGCAATTTTGAACATCGCACGCTAAATTCTGATTCACTAAAATTTACAAAAAATCATCACAATAAGCTCGTCAAATATGATATATGTGAAATTATATGGCGCGAGCGTTGCACGGTATGAAATATGTACGTATATTTGAGTAGAGAATGAATTCGTCAACCGCAAAAAACATCCATTGTTATGCCTGCTCCCTGCTCCCTGCTCCTGTCCCTGCTCCCTGCTCCCTGCTCCCTGCTCCCTGCTCCCTGCTCCCTGCTCCCTGCTCCCTGCTCCCTGCTCCCTGCTCCCTGCTCCACGAAATAATACGTCGTCACCTCATAAGTATAACACTAATTGCAATAGCCGGCTTTACACCCCTATTTTCTCAAGACCCTTATAGCACACCGACGACGTTACTGAACCCTGTTATCAAAAAGTTTGAAAACGTTCCTCTTAACGAAGATATCTTTGACGGACTAGTCGATGGTAAGGAGGAGCATATTTATGTTGCCGGAGATTTTATGAGAACCGGCATGGTGAAACTTAGCAGGTTTGATGGTGAATGTCATGCTGATCTACCTTATCAAGAAGTTCTTAAGGATGATTTTAATGGTACTTCTCTCAACACGGAATTTTGGAAGGTAGGTCATGATTCGGAGCCTCCCAATGATGTAGCATTTGTACAAGAATTTCCACACTGGTTTGACCCAAGTATGGTGAGGGTTAAAAATGGATCTCTACATCTTCTGGTAGGTAAGACACCGGAAGATCAACTGGTGAGAGAGGTTCGACTTGAGAATGGAAGTATTGTTACCCAAAGTCGAGAATACATGGTTGGTATGGTAAACTCTCGAAATTTAAACCCTTTTTTATCAGGTACCAATGTTGAATCGGGCTGTTTTCTTGAGGGACGATTTACTATTCGGGCAAAGTTGCCCAAGTTGAAAGCAGCGGCAGCTTTCTGGTTTTATGGTTGGGCCGGAGAAGTCGATCAGTTTGAACTTTGCGGTGAAAATTCGGAATGCGAAATTTTTACGACCTATCATCAATGGAATTTGCATCCCTGTGATGAAGGATACACGGTCTACGAAACGTTAAATGGTTTAAATGAAGAAGCATGTGAAGGAGAAGGTATGCCTCACCTTGTTTTATCGAAAGTTGTGGCTATGCCAGACTCGCCCTACGATAACTTCCATGAATATAGCTTGGAATGGGAAAATGATAAAATTACGTGGTATTTTGATGATGAAATTGTATATGAAGTTTACCGCTATTATCAAGTTGAAAAGACCCATTTAATCGGGTCAATGTACCGCTATGATAGAGAACCTATACGTTGTGCACAGATACCTCAGGGTCAGTCGTTGAGTAATATCTATGAGGCACTGTGGTGGGACCGGCTGCGCGGTTTTAATTTGAATGCCATTTTAAATTCGGCGATCAACGGTGAGATCGAGAACTCAAAAGAATTAGACGGAATAAAATCATTTGAAATTGACTGGTTCAAAGTAGAACAACGTTACGATGAAATTTTCGAATTGAAAGGCACGTCGAATATTTGTTTGGGAGTGACAGAAACGTTTAACCTGACCGGGAACGAGATGGAGGGCTTGGCATTAAATTGGATTGTAAGCGAGAACTTGGAAATAGTTGCTACTAACACGACATCTATTTCGGTAAAATCACTCGAACAGGGTCCCGGCTTTGTAAGGCTGGAAATACTTAACCCAAAGAGTTGTTTGCCGACAATGCTCAAAAAAATAATCTATGTCGGTCCGCCGCCCCCTTTCTATCCATTGATTTCACATGATCCTTGCAGTGATTACAGAATCAGGTTAGTGAATACCAGTCCAGAGGTTGGGGAAATATCGTGGCAAATTAATATGCCATTTTTATATCAATATGAGTTTTCTGAAGATAAGATGGAGGTGCGTCTGCCTTATGGTAATCTATTTCTTCCCGAGATAGATTTTAACTATGACCCGGTTAGTTTTACGGTAACTCAAACAAATGAATGTGGATCAGTTTCTAGACAAGGGCAGCTACTTTTTGAGCAAAATTGCTTTAAGGGGTACAAACTGGCAGCTTGGCCAAACCCTACGAGCGGTCAAATACAGTTTGGTATTCTCAAGGATGAGGAAGCATATACACCCGATGAGTCATTACTTGTGGAGGTGCTGGATATCAATATGACGGTGGTGAGTAGCGCAATTCTAGATAAAACCTCGACCAGTTCGCTAACCCTCCCCCAGGTGCCGGCGGGCGAGTACTATTTGCGTACTCAACTTAAGGGCCAGACAGTAATTTCCACTAAAATCGTGAAGCAATGAGATAGATATCAATTACCCTGTGCTTTTTTGTAGCCCTCCTTACATTAAGCGCCCAAACGGCAGGGTCCGATCCCTATCTTACAAAAGAAAGCGAGCCGCAGTTCTCTTCTTTCTTCCGAACATCACTGGAGGGTGGCGTTAACGTTAATGCGATGAAGATCGTCTATATCAGTGAGAAATTCAGCACACCAAATCATTATGAATTGGGCTATGGGGCTACTATAGGCTTAAGACAATACATTGTCAAAGATGATGTTTATTTGACATTGTCTCTTGGCTATGATGAATTACAATCATACTTCAAACCCCTCTACAATGGAGAACGAATCAAAGTAATCCAACGGTTTTGAATTACTACGGCATGCTAGGGGCAGGTTGGTCCAATAAATATGTGAATATTACTACCGGTCTTTATTTGAACAGGTACGATAACTACCAATCATTTTATGACAAACCGGCCACTACTCCAGGGTATTGGGGTATCTACAACCTTGATGTTATTAACAAATATAGCAGTGGCTGTCATTTAGGTCTAGATCGGACCATTTGGCGAGGCTTGGGGGTAGGTTTGGAAGCAAATTTGGCACTAACTCCTTATTTTACACTTAATCACGAACATCGCTTCGGCCCACCGGGCAGATTTTACCAGACGCATCGAAATATTCGCTGGTTTGCACTTAAAGTATTCTGGCGACAGGGGGTGGGAAAGAAGGTGGGCCTACGGGAGTAGGACCCCCCCTGCCATTCATTTACCGATTAGCTGGCCAAAAGCCACCAGCCCTTCCAGACTCATTTAGCGTTCCTTACTAAAACTCGCTTACGCCGCTGCCACTCCCAGTGATAATAGCCTAGGCAGAAAGCCGTCAACGGTACCAGCCAGATAATACGGGACTGGAAGCGCGGCGCGATCATGGAGATGCCGCCGCAGATAAAGGCGTTGCTTAGTAGCCCCGCCAGCAATAGGTAGCCGATATGCCGGTGAGCGGCGGGCACCGGGTAGTTGCGTTGGTAGGCAAAGAGGTAGATCAGGTAGAGGCCACTGGAAAACACGAGCAGGTGTTGCAGCAAATTGACGGTCGAATCATTCCATTCTCCCCGGTGCTGTCTTGAATCCTGAAGACTGGACATCACATCCGGTAGGTAAGTGGCGAAAACAAATTGAGGCCATTCATTTGGCTTGAACACCTGTAACTGCACCGTTTTAAAAATAAAGAATTGCTGGGCGGCGGTCTCAAACGTTTTGACCACCGCCTTTTTCAAGTAGTTTGGACTGTTCAAAAAGGTCTTGACTACTTCCGCGTAGCGGTCGTTGTTCACGTCCCAGCCACCGTCTTTATTCGCCGGACTATTGCCATCCCACAGAAAATCACTTGGGATAGCATCCCGGTAGGCGCAAATGGAAAAATCATGAGTGGGGCATTTTTCATCCAAAAATGGTTTTAATAAACCCATTTGATTCATGCGCCCGACCAGAAAAATGTTGTCGGCCTTACTGGCCTCAAATACCCCCTTACGCTGGTAGTGAATGTAAGGGATAGTATAATGACCGATAACGAGTGCAAGGACAAGCGGTATGAACCCGATCCATGTCCTCCGGGGAGTGGTTTTCCACTGAATGATGGAGCGTAGCCCGAGAAGAATTAAAATAAGAACGAAAATATACGCGTGAGAATGATGGCTGGCGAGAGCGAACCAGAGACCGAGGTAAATCAAAATCACATTCCACCATTTCGTGGGCTGCCCATATAATACGATGGCCGGCGCGAAAATGAGGATGACTGTGGTAAAATCGGGCATCAGCATCCCGGTCACTACCCCGATGCTGGTAGTAGCGGTAAGGAATACGATAATAAATAGTGAAAAAAAATCCGGTAGGCGCGGAAAGAGTGTTTCCGAAAACCGGCGCACAAACCACACCGTGATCAGAGCCTGTGCGAAGATGACGAACCACAAACTTTCTTTCAAACTGGCATGCCGCATAAAGATACCGTAGAGCGTGGGGCGAACCCAGGAAATATCATCGGTAAAGCCGACATAAATATAAGTGCCGGTATCGGAGTATACAAAGGGAAACTTATTGATCAAAGCCGGAACGCACAGGGTGATGGCGCTAAGTAACATCGTCAATATGCCAATCCATTTCTTATTCATCAAGCGGTTCTCTTTTTGGCGGGGGCGATCTTGCTGAGTCGTTCCACCTGAGCAAAGCTAGCCCATTTCTATCAAACGAGTACGGGGCGGATAAAACTTCACCTCACCGCCGCCGACGGCTGCGACAGCCTGCTGCGCGTAAACGTGGCGGGCATCAGCACCACCATCACCGAAGCGGGAAAGGAATCGGGCGTCCGCATCCGTAACCCCCTGCGCGGCATCGGGGAGTTTCAAGCATTCGACTCCCGGGGCATCCCGCTCCCCCTCCGGGAGCTGGAGTTGTTTACCATCGACGGCCGCCGGGTCGGCCGCTGGTCGGGGCCGGGGGAGTTGCCCGCCACGGCCCTGCCCGCCGGGGTGTACGTGTACCGCCTGCGGTTGGTGCGGGCAGACGGCGTGGTGCGGGGTAGGGTGGTGGTGTTGTGATGGCTTGCAAATGCTTTAATTATTCGGCCTATGAAGATTAGGTCATATCGACTGATATGCAGTAAAAATTTGGAAACTGTCCTAGAAGTTACATATATTGAGCGGGATAAGTCACTGTACTGATTTTTCAGTTTTCCCTTACGCTTTTCCTTAATGGTTGCGCCTAAAGAGCCACGTGAAAACCATTACTTCCGAGCAGTCAAATGAAAAATTACCTACGTAGCGACACCTCCCCTTCTTACCCTAAACGCATTTCTTATGCAAACTTTTTCACCCCCCCCCGCACTGTTGGTGCGATTTTGTTTGGTGTTGCTACTACTCGGTAGTGGCGTGGCACTATTCGCTCAACCACCCTGTGCTGAACTGGAGGCTATCGTTTCTAGTACCCCTGTCGGTACCAACACGTTCTCAATGACGGTCGATATTGACAATGCGAGCCTTACTTGTGCCTCGGAATTTGAATTGGTTCTGGATCTCGGTCCCAACGTGAGCAACATAAACGTAACGGTCGTGGCCGGAGTCGATGTGAGTGCCTTGCAATCCGGCAATAGGATTACACTTAGTGAGTTAAGCAATTCCTCTTCACTACCCGTAACGGGATCGTTGGCAAGTGTCACCTTCACGTTGCCACCGGGCAAATGTATGCAGCCGATCATCAGTAGTGTTTCCGGTACCGATTGTACGGCAACGGAATGCATGGATTTTACGATAGTTTCCTCCACCGTCTTCTGTAACGGCTCTTCCCTGAGCTTTACCGGCAAGATACGGGCTAGTGGAATGGCGAATCCGCCTAATTCGGAGTTGCCGGGAATTACTGTCCGGCTCAAGATACTTGGTGACCCAACGGAATATGTAGGAACATCTTCCTACGCTAATCCCAGCAATCCTTACATTGTTACTGGCATCCCGACTACTCAATCAGAAGCAATCGCTAGACTTTTTGTGGATTTGGAGGCTAGTGATGAACTCTTTGACTTTGGTTGTGGCGTAAATCAAACCGATGTTAATATGCTCGACGATTTTTTAAATGGAATTCCCGGTTCCGAGCTAACTTACGCTCAATTAGTGGCGGCGGACATTGATCGTTCCGGTAAAATTGATATGTACGATCTCAATCTTTTGGACGATTATGTAAACAATTCTGTTCCTCTTCCTGTCACTCCGCTTATTTATGGCAATAATAGCCCTCCTGATTCCTATGGTAGATCGGTGGTATATATCACCACACTGGATTACTTTAACCACCCCACCGGGGCTACTTTCTCCGAGGACGCCCTGATGTACGGCTACTATTTCTGGGGTTACTTTTCCCAGCCAACCAACTTTGGCAATAGCCCGACCAGCCAACTGGATTTCGGCGCAATCAAAACCGGCGACATCAACGGCGACTGTGATCTTTATGACCCGACCATGCTGCTACCCCCAGGGCGGGCAGCAGTTTAGAGGAAAAGACTCTGACTAGTCGGGCGTTCCAGTAACAGAAATTATAAACCCCACCCTTTACCCCAACCCCTCCGCCGGCCGCTTTACCATTGTCTGGGAGCAGTTGGAAGAAGGCACGGCACAGTTAAAAGTAACGGACGCACGCGGGCAAACGGTCTATTCCTCGGTCAGTGAGGTCGGTGGTCATGGGTTAACCATTGACGATCCTACGTTAGCTCGCTTACCCACCGGCTCCTATATTATCCGCGTCACTTTACCTAGCGGGCGTACCGCTTTGGCGAGTCTTTTGAAGAAATAATTCTTACATACAAGGATAACCCCGGCTGCTCACTCAAGCAGACCGGGGGTATCCTTATTTAAGTAATTCTCCCCGTGAAAAGTTTCCTGTTTTTGCCCCTCTGCCTGATTTTATATTCTTCCCTCAACGCGCAAACATTTTATGAACGATACGGAAGAAAGGTGGCCCGCTTTACCATTGATTCGTGCACCGTCGATTACCTTGAACCCGTAAGGGAGGATTACAATTTTTATTTAACCCCAAACCCTTATTTTTTGAGTGGACCGTTTACGATTGATGAGAGCGGTCTTTTTGTATCGTTTCGGAGTGAGGCGGACGGCAGCCTTATCGTACGCCAGGCGGAAATCGACGGCTACCAGCCGCTCATTAAAAATTACGGCCCTTATCAATTGAGTGAGGGTGATAATTACGTCAATGGATGTACGGCAGCGGGCAGCGGAGTATTTTACTTGGTAACTAATCAAAACATCTATTATTTTAACCTTATCGATTCGGTTATCTACCCCTTGCCAGATTATCCCTCCCCAAGTGTCGGTGACCTGACCTACATGAACGGATTTCTCTACGGTCACAATTATGAACAGACACCCCCCTACCGATCTCGGATTCTGAAAATTGACCCCTTGGATGGTACCATTCTGGATAGCTTGCTGGTAGAACCGGACGGTATTACTCCACCGCAGGTAGTGAGAGATTTCACGGGTAGTTGGAAAAATGACTGCAGCGGCCGCCAGTTGATCTTACCGCTGATCGACCTTCCCTGGCAGCCCGGTTCCATGATTTCCCACTATCTGGGCTTGATGGACCTAGATGTCCAACCGGGCCAGGTGGAACTGGCTTGCGTGGAAGAGGATATCTTAGTGACCAGTAATATTCGTAGCACATTCGATGCGTTCAGTTGGGAAACGCACCGCCAGACCTGCGAGATTCGTCTGGACCTGGATGCGGATGACAGCCAGGGCCGCGCCGGGCCGCATTATCGGCACGCAACTTACTGCGAGACCTTTTTTTCCCTGATCGATACTGACGCGACCCTCTGGACGGTAGACGAGCGGTCCATTGATTCCGTCACCGTCGCCATCATCGGTAATGAAGCGGCGGGTAGTACCGGG
Organism: Lewinellaceae bacterium; assembly: GCA_963710215.1. Taxonomy (GTDB): domain Bacteria; phylum Bacteroidota; class Bacteroidia; order Chitinophagales; family Saprospiraceae; genus Neolewinella. The sequence continues at coordinate 237,386 of CAVPZP010000069.1, forward strand.
CAGTATTTGCGCTACCCGGATGACCCGCAATTCAGCGTCCAGAGCACGGGCGATACCGTGCTGACAATTTATGCACTGAACACCGCCCTGACCTACACTGACTGGCTCGCGTATCTGGCCGTCCTGCGGCTGGAAGTACCCGAACCCCAGACCAGCGGCCTGCGGACCGTGGAGACCGTTATTCACGCCGGCGGTATCAGTTCGGATGGGGCACGTAGCTTTATCGACGTGCGGACCGGGATACCGAGTGCGGGGCCGGACCGGGCCTTTGAGATTTGCCGCCAAGTGTACTATAGTGAATACACATTTCTTGAATTGTCCGATCCGGGTGGTCGTTGGGAGCCTGAATTAACGACTTATGAGGGGCATACATCTTACGACTTTGGTTTTTTCCAGGCCGATTCCCTCGCCTTCGGTGTCTATCAGTATATTCTCCAGCATCCAAGCTGCCCCACGGGTGATACAGCGGCGATCAATTTACAACTACACCCCGCTCTGGCCCAGTACAAACCCAAACAGTACGATACGGTGCAGCTCTGTACGGCGGGCAGCTACCTCTGGAGGCCGGGCAACTCTCCGATAGTAAATGGCGGAAGGTTTGAACCCGGCAGCTATTCGACGTCCTTTGCGGACTCTTTTCGTATTTTAACGGAGCCGGGTACCTATAAAGGATTGTTAGATTTTACACAGGATATAAATGTTTTTGGTCGTTTATGTTTTGAGCGCATCTCCCTCACCCTCCTGCCCACACCCGACTCCTTCCTGGTCCGCACGCTCGACACGGTGATCTGTGCGGGCGGCTCTGTCGCGCTGGGAGGGCAGGCGTACGATCAAACGGGCCTGTACGAAATGCTGGTGCCGGGCCAAGGCTGCGACACGAGCTATACCCTGGACCTGACCGTGCTGGACGTGCCCCCGGCAGTGGGCCTGGATACGGCCGTGTGCGCGGGCGAGACGATCAGTTTCGGCGGGCGGGAATTCAGCGCGTTCGGCGGCTACGCGTTCAGCGACACGACTAACGGCTGCCCCACAGCCTACAGCCTGCAACTCAGTCCGCTTCCGGCCCTGCCCATTTCTTCCGATACCACCCTCTGCGCGGGTGCCGCCATCGCCTTCGGAGACGAACTACTGACCCAGGCGGGCGTCTACCACTACGCCACCGCTAACGACGGCAACTGCGATACGCTCTACACCCTCTTTCTCAGCTACCTACCCGAGCGGCTGACGGTGCTGGATACGTTCCTGGTGTCGGGAGAGTCCCTTCTGATCGCCGACACACTCCTTGCCGATCCGGGCACCTACGACCTTCACCTCACCGCCGCCGACGGCTGCGACAGCCTGCTGCGCGTAAACGTGGCGGGCATCAGCACCACCATCACCGAAGCGGGAAAGGAATCGGACATCCGCATCCGTAACCCCCTGCGCGGCATCGGGGAGTTTCAAGCATTCGACTCCCGGGGCATCCCGCTCCCCCTCCGGGAGCTGGAGATGTTTACCATCGACGGCCGCCGGGTCGGCCGCTGGTCGGGTCCGGGGGAGTTGCCCGCCACGGCCCTGCCCGCCGGGGTGTACGTGTACCGCCTGCGGTTGGTGCAGGGAGACGGCGTGGTGCGGGGTAGGGTAGTGGTGTTTTAAGTTTCCGCCCTCCGGTTCGGGGGAACGGATCTGCCCGGAGGGCGGAGACTGCGTGGTGGGGTCCGAATGGTTAGCACCATTCGGAAACGCAAGGTATTGTATCTCTACGGAGAATCAGGAAGCTGAGGATGCCTCCTCCTCCTTCCCCTCACTCATCTCCGCCAGTTCCCCCTCATACTCCGTGGTGACCTCCTGGGCGTCCAGGCCGAGATCGAGGAGGTGGCGGCGGAAGATGTCGGTATAGCCGTGGGTGACGTAAATGTGTTCGGCCCCGGTGGCGGTGATGGCCTCGTGGAGGCCGGGCCAGTCGGCATGGTCGCTCAGCACGAAGCCGCGATCGGCGGCACGGCGCCGCCGCGCGCCGCGCAGCGTCATCCAGCCGGAGGCGATGCCGACGCTCTGGGGGCCGAATTTCTTGCTCCAGTTGGAGTTGACCGCCGAGGGTGGGGCCACTACGATGCCGCCCGCAAAATCTTTCTTTTTTAGTTCCGGTGATACGTAGGTAGTATCCGGCAGGTCGATGCCCTGCTCGCGCATTACCTGGTTAGTAGCCTCCACCGCGCCGTGAGTGAAAATGGGGCCGATGGAGGTATCCAGCCCGCGCAGCAGCCGCTGGGCTTTGCCCAGTGCGTAGGCGGTGACGAGGCTCACCTTGCCGTCCGCTACGTTGCCGCGCCACCACGCGTTAATGTCGTCCATGATCCGGTGCTGGTCCTGCCAGCGGTAGATGGGCAGCCCGAAGGTGGATTCGGTGATAAAGTGATCGCAGCGCACCGGCTCGAAGGGCGTACTCAGGCCGTCGTCTTCCAGTTTATAATCACCGCTGGCCACCCAGACCTCTCCCTTGTATTCCGCCCGGATCTGTGCCGAGCCGACAATGTGCCCCGCCGGGTGGAAGCTGAAGTCGACGCCGTTGATGGTCGTCACCTGGCCGTACTTCACTGTCTGCAAATTGATCTCCCCCAGCCGGTGCCGGATGACCGGCGCGGCCAGATCGGTACACAAATAGGCCTCGTGCCCGTAGCGGGAGTGATCGCTGTGCCCGTGCGTGATGAGCGCGCGCGGCACGGGCCGCCAGGGGTCGATGTAGATATCGGCACGCGGGCAGTAAATGCCGAGTTCAGTAAATTCGATGAGCATGGCGGGGTGGTTGGTAGGTGTGGATAAAAGGGCTGGGATGGGGAAATGTTGGGTGGTAGAAAGATGGAATGAGTTGAATGTCTTATCTTGACCTCGAAGAAAGGCACGTGCTACGAAAATTGCCCTTCCCCTTCCCCTGCTTTTGTATTTATAGTACAACAACTGAAGATTTGTGAAACGCCCGGATTCATGCCTTGTGTGTAACTCATTGATATTCAAGTTTAAATCACACAAAACCGACTGAGTTGAAAATCACAAATCCTAGATTGTTTGACTATATAATGTCAAAGGTAAATTGATCCTGATTGATTTCGGGCCTCGTGGTGTATGCCCTGCCGTAGAGAAAATAAAGAAATACTGAAGCCGCTGTACGAGCAATATCATGCCCGTGGTTTTGAGGTTTTCGGAGTTTCTCAGGATGAGTCAAGCGAAAAAATCGCAACAGCTTTATCTATCGATAACCTGCCCTGGGACAACGTTACCGATTTACTAGGCAATAAATCGCCTATTTGGACAGCGTACAAAATCATTTCGCTACCGACTACCTATTTGGTGAATGAAGATTATGAGGTAGTAGGGATGGATATTAGGGGAGAAGAATTGAAAAGGTTTGTAGCGGAATATTTTAAGGATTAAGGTAGGCTGTATTAACGGGTATGATTTTTGTCGGTGCAATAAAAGCAATAATGTCAGTGGGCCAACCCGTGAGTATCAACTTACTAATTCGCCGGAGATTTATTCTAGCAAAGTATCGGTTTCTTTCAAGAACATCCTTCAACCATTACCAACAACATCATTTAATTCAAATCATGAAAACATCTCGCCGACTTCTCCTTTTTGGGTTGAAGTTCATCCCGGTTTTTATTTGCAGCTGCTTGCTTTCGTGCACGGCTAACCCTGAACAAGAGGATCAAATCGCAATCGCTAAAATTGAGTTGATCGAGGAGAATAACGGGGTTATTTTAAGTTCGGGAACCTGCTTCTTTTTGCGAGGCGGTTCAGTCGAAGAACCGATATTCTACCTGGCTACCGCAAAACACGTCGTGGGTAAAGGAGATGGAGTGGATTTTCAGTCGTATGCAAGGTATATCAGGGTTAAAGCAAACTGGAATCCACCAAATAAAGTAGAAGATGAGTTTATCATAAATATAGCGAATAACCGCCCCTCGCGCAGATTAAACTACGGCAACGAGCAGGACTGGTTGCTTTACCGGGTCTTCAGTAATGAAACTCAGGATTTTACGCTGTACACTTATCTCAAGACGCACCAGAACAAAATATCTTCCCTGGATATGCTCAGGGGTTGCGAAAATGTAAAAATCGGGCAAACCGCTTATTTGTCGGGCTTCCCTATTCAATCGTACTACGACGATGCAAAACGCTATAAGGCTAGCATTGACACGATTAGCGGAAAAGTGTACGAGATAGACTGTATGGGGGATAGAATTTCTATAAACGCACCGGTGGCAAAAGGCCACAGCGGCTGTCCGGTCTATACGGACGATGGAAATGGAAAGTATATAATCGGCTTGATCGTTGAATTTGTGTTCACCAATGAAGATGGGGAAAAAGTATATTCAGGTCGTTCTCGTTTACTCGCAATTGATGAGTTGTTGTCAGGTTTGGATGTTGAGTAGATAGGAGAGGTAGGTTAGGGCAGGAAATATTGGATTAGGGTTTTCTGTTGCTCCGTTTACTCAGAAGCCGCACCTATTTTTCCACGGGAGTTGTTACGGACAGGGTATTACAACCCACCTCCTAAGTAAGGCTGGAAATAGTGCCTGCCCCGCCTGCGTGAGGTGCCCGCAGGGGCCGCCGCGTAGCGGCGGCGTGCGCAGCACCGAGCGATAGCGAAGCCCGGAGGGGACCGGCCCCGCCATTGGCGGGGACACGCCCGAAAAATGAGGAATAGTACTTTTGATTTTCGCATCTTTATCCGACCGGAGGTTACGGTGCGGGCGCGACCGGAGGTCACGCAGCCAAATGTTCGCGCGACCGGAGGTTACACCCCCTTCGTGCGACCGGAGGTCACACCCCTTTTGCGCGACCGGAGGTCACACCCCTTTTGCGCGATCGGAGGTCACACCCCTTTTGCGCGACCGGAGGTCACACCCCTTTTGCGCGACCGGAGGTCACACCCCATTTACACGACAGAAAACAACACCCCAATCCAATGCGCCACCTAACAATTGTCTTATTTTTCCTTCTTACCGCCTGCACGCTCAGTGGCCAGGACATCAGGAAAGTCCAACTGCTGGAAGAGGGAACGGCGCTGCCCGTTTCCGGTGCTTTTTACACCTTGGATACCCTGCAATTCGGGGTGTCGGATGCGGAGGGGATGATCCGGCTAACGCTGGTTAAGGGCAAAGAAAACGTCTTGGTGATCAGTCATCTATCCTACGGGGACACGCTGGTTTATGCCGCTCAACTGGAGCGGGGAATTAACAAACTGTACCTGACGACGGCCACGGTGGAGCTGCCCGAGGTCAGTATTTCCGGGAAGGTCCGGCATAAGTTTCGTGACCCGGCGCAACTGGTGAAGATGGCCCTGAAGCGTGTTCCGGATAACTACCCGGCGCAGGAGACGGAGCGAACGGCCCTATACCGGGAGGTCATTGCTTACGATGACTGTCCCGTTAATGTGGCCGAGGCACTGATGGAAATTTATACTTCTTCCTACGCGGAAAAATTTCGCATGAAACAGGCTTTCTCGGAGGGGTGGGATCGTTATTATGCTTCTTATCGGGTGCCCAAATCCGGGAAAGGCAAATACCTGGGTGTTCGTTTTCCGGAAGGGACCCAGCAATATGCCGCTGTCAATGACCGGTACCGGGTTCTTCAGTCCAGGTATTCTTTAAATGAGGCCCCCCACGATTTCTATGTCCGATTTTGGGATGGAGTGCTGCATTTGGTAGCACTGGATAAAGTGCGGTTGGGATACGATTATCTCGATCCCGGACGGATGAAAAAATACACGTATAGCCTGATAGACAGTGTCATTGTTAATGGAGCATACTGCTTTCACCTCCGCTTTCAGCCCGCTGATGAGGAGCCGACCAGGTATTTTGACCTTAGCTCACAACAAACTACCGGGGTATTTAGCGGTGATCTTTACATCGACCAGCAGAGTCTGGCCATCGTTCGGTTTCAAGCCGAGAATGCTAAGGCAGTTGTGAAGAATTTCGATCTTAATAGAAGTATGACAGCCCGAAAAAATTCGATGCACACGGAAGTGAACTATCAGCGGTCTTCGGATGGTAAATGGCAATTGGCGGAGGTGGTTTCCCGGGTAACATCTTCCTTTGATTCGTCCTATCAGGCGGTAAGGACCCTCTATCTGAGTGATGATGAGTTGGAACTCAGGCCGGCGGGGGTGGATCGTTGGCGCTTCCATAGTTTTCAGTGGAATCTGCAAAACCTGACACGCAGCTACCACCCGGAATTCTGGGACGTATTTCAAAAGACTTCTTTTTATCAACGGGGAAAACTCATTGAGTTTGACTGTCCGCAGGAAGGTCAACCCGGTGAGGCTGCATTTGCCGCGCCTTTTTTGGTGGATACCGTTGCTATTCCCCGCGCCAACCCACTGCGCACCAATGATTACGTTAAAGAAAAACAAATCCGCAATGCCTGGGAATGGCTGGAAAATCCGGAAGACTCGGCCACGACGGCCTACCTGAAGTGGGAAAATGATTATTACAACCAGTTTTTTCGTCAGCGGCCGGAGTTGCTGGAAGACGTGGCCGAGCAGTTTTCCGGTAAAAATCAGGGCAGACCGGCCCGGACAGAAAATATGGCCGTAGCAGTAACGGACACGGTGCCGGTTACTCAAAGTGGCCGGCCGGGTTTTTATCGGGTAGGGCCGAATGGGGACTCAACGTTGCTGGCCGCCACCGACCCGGCTACGCCCGGTCTTGTGCTAACCGACTACGGTTGGACGGATAGCCGTACCTACTACTACACCCTTACCGACGATCGGACCTATGACCGCCTGATCACGATTTATTCGGCGAAGAAGAAACAGACGGATCGTAACCGGATCGACGATTTCGTGTGGCGAGGGGATACCCTTTATGTCACGGAAAATGACAATTTACTGCGTACGCACCAACTGAGCCGCTGGACGGACGGGCGGGGCTGGGAAACTCTCTTGCGGGAAGCCGACCCCGGCGCGGAATTTCGCTTGCAGGTGATTCCAACGGGAGAATTGATCGTTATTTCCGAGAGCCTGACCACGGCCTTTGTTTTCCGGCAGACGCCGAGCGGTTGGCAAAAGGAACCCACCGCCTATCCGGCAATGGCGGCCGGCAGCGGCCCGCGCGGCCGGGGGTGCCGGGCGGATATTAAAGCCGATTACCTGGCCGACTGCCGGGAAAACAGCCGGGGTAGCTGTGTGCTGGCCGTAAACTCCGCCCGCTACGAGATATGGATCCGCCCCGCCGGGGCAGAGCGGTGGGAGCGCATCGCCATGCCGGAGGGACAACTGAACGCTAAATTTGTTCCGGTGGCGGGATCGGATGATATTCACCTGCGGATGGAGGGCGTGGCGGCCTACGGCAAGAAATTCAGCGTGGACTTTTCCGCCAAACGATTGGTGCCGGTAGCTACGAATATTCCACCCACTGAACTAAGCGGTTACCGCGACAGCATCGTGTGGGTGGCGTCTACGGGCGGCGAGCGTATTCCTTGTCAGGTCCGCTGGAAAACGTCCTGGCAAGATAGCCTGCGGGGCACGCAACTCAAGGTGTACGCAGCCTACGGAAACTCTTACCTCATCGGCCATAGCGAAACGGATATTGCGCTGATGAACCTAGGTTACGCAGTGGTGTACGTACACGCCCGCGGCGGCGGAGTCCGCGGCCCCGCCTGGTACGATGCCGGCCGGGCAGCTAATAAACTGACCGCTTGCAAAGACTATCTGGCCGCCGTCCGCTACTTTGCTTCACCCGGGCACCCGCTCGCCCCGACCCCCGTATTCGGCTATGCCCAGAGTGCCGGCGGCCCCGTGTTGGGTTATGCCGTCAACGAAGCCCCGCAATTATTTGCCGCCGCCGTATTCGACTATGCCTACCTCGACGTTGCGGGGACGATGTCACGTCCCGAACTACCCCTCACGGTTTACGAATACCCGGAATGGGGAAACCCTGCGGATAAAACCATCAGGGAGCAGCAAAGCCGGTACTCACCCTACCAGAACATCCGTCCGCAGATGTATCCGCCCCTGCTTTTCCTCGCCGGCCGCTATGACCAAAGTACCCCCTACTGGCAAGTGGCCAAATTCGTTGCCGCACTGCGCGCCGTCGAGTCGGGCAATAACCCCGTCTTGTTTTACACCGCTCTGCGCGGCAGCCACCCCGGTACGCCCTTTGGACCCGGCTTCGACAAGCTGGTGGAGCAGGTGGCGTTTTTGGAAGTGGCGGCTAGGAAATAGGGGGAGAAGGTTGGTAGCTGGGTAAAGGGCAATGTGCCGCGCTGAAAAAATGGGGGGTTATTTACGGGCGCGACCGGAGGTCACGCAGCCAAATGTTCGCGCGACCGGAGGTCACACCCCTTTGCGCGACCGGAGGTCACACGCAGCCGCCGCCAACTCACAACCGCCTACTCACCCGCTCCACCATATCCTTCTTCCAGGCCGGAAACGTATCCGCCAGAATATGCCGCCGCGCCTCGCCCACCAGCCACAGGTAAAACGCCAGGTTGTGGATGGTGGCGATCTGCGGCCCCAGCAACTCGTTGCACTGAAACAGGTGCCGCAAATAGGCGCGGCTGTGCAGCTGCGAAGTGGGCGCGGGGCAGTGGGCGTCCAGGGGCGAAAAATCACCGCGCCAGCGGGCATTTTTCAGGTTCAGCACACCCTCGCTGGTGTAGATCATGCCGTGGCGCGCATTGCGCGAGGGCAGCACGCAGTCGAACATATCCACGCCGCGGTCGATGCACTCCAGCAGGTTGGCGGGGGTGCCCACGCCCATCAGGTAGCGCGGTTTGTGGGGGGGCAAAATCTCATTGCACACCTCCGTGATGGCGTACATTTCCTCGGTCGGTTCACCCACCGAGAGGCCGCCGATGGCGTTGCCGGGCTGATCCTGCGCGGCAATGAACTCGGCCGATTGGCGGCGCAGGTCGTGGTAAGAGCTGCCCTGCACGATGGGAAAAAGGGCCTGTGAATGCCCGTACTTGCCGGGTTTATATTTCATATAGGTCACGCACCGCTCCAGCCAGCGGTGGGTCAGGTGCATGCTGCGCTCGGCGTAGTCGCGCTCGCTGGGGTAAGGGGGGCACTCGTCGAACGCCATAATAATATCCGCCCCGATGGACCGCTGTATCTCCATACTCGATTCGGGGCTGAACAGGTGCTTGCCGCCGTCGATATGGTTGGCAAACGTCACCCCCTCCTCGGTGATCTTACGCCGGTGACTCAGGCTATACACCTGGTAGCCGCCGCTATCGGTGAGCAGCGGCCCGTCCCAGTTCATGAATTTGTGCAGGCCGCCCACTTCATCCAGAATCTCGGTGCCGGGGCGCAGGAAAAGGTGGTACGTATTGCCCAGAATGATCTGCGCCCCGATGTCCTCCTTCAGTTCGCGCTGGTGCACGCCCTTCACCGTGCCGGCCGTGCCGACGGGCATAAAAATAGGCGTCCGCACCGCTCCGTGGTCGGTCTGGATAAGCCCGGCACGCGCGCGGCCGCCGGATTGGGTATGCTGTAGGTCGAAAGAGAACAAGGGCTGGGCTTGAATTGCGAGGCGCAAAGGTAGGTAATGGCGGGGGGATGAGCGGTTTTCGCGCGGTTCAGCCATCAGATGATGGGGGGCGGTTTTTTTTTGGGCGTGCCCCCTCCCCCAATCGCAAAGCGATTCTTCGAGGTCAGTCACTCAATCATTCGGTCACTCAATCATTCGGTCATTACCTGCGGTGCTTCTCTCAATCGCAAAGCGATTCTTCGAGGTCAGTCATTCAATCATTCGGTCATTACCTACGGTGCTTCTCTCAATCGCAAAGCGATTCTTCAAGGTCAGTCATTCAATCATTCGGTCATTCAATCATTCAATCATTACCTACGGTGCTTCTCTCAATCGCAAAGCGATTCTTCGAGGTCAGTCATTCAATCATTCGGTCATTCAATCATTCAATCATTACCTACGGTGCTTCTCTCAATCGCAAAGCGATTCTTCGAGGTCAGTCATTCAATCATTCGGTCATTCAATCATTCAATCATTATCTTCGCGCCCATGCCCGATAACCGCCTCTTCCTCCTCGACGGCCACGCGCTGGTCTACCGCGCCCACTTCGCCTTCATCAACCGGCCCCTGATCAACTCGAAAGGGATCAACACCTCGGCCATGCACGGCTTTACGCGCACGCTCTGGGACCTGATGAAAAACCAGCAGCCCACGCACATCGCCGTCGCCTTCGACCCCAGCGGAAATACCTTCCGCCACGACATGCTGGAAAGCTACAAGGCCAACCGCGAGGAACAGCCCGACGATATCCGCGCCGCCCTGCCGTGGGTGACGCAGATCGTGCAAGCCTTCCATATCCCCATTATCACCGTGGAAAACTACGAGGCCGACGACGTGATCGGCACACTGGCCAAACAGGCCGCGCGCGAGGGGTTCGATGTCTATATGGTGACGCCCGACAAGGACTTCGGGCAACTGGTGGAGGAGAACATCAAAATGTACAAGCCCTCCCGCATGGGCAACGGCATCGAGATCCTGGGTGTGGACGAGATCCTGGCCAAGTGGGACATCGGCCACCCCGACCAGGTGATCGACATGCTCGGCCTCATGGGCGACTCCATCGACAACATCCCCGGCGTGCCGGGCATCGGGCCGAAAACGGCCGCCACGCTGCTGAAAAAATACGGCAGCATGGAAAAACTGCTGGACAGCACCGCCGAACTGAAGGGCAAGCAAAAAGAACGCCTGGAGGAACACCGCGACATGGCTCTGCTGAGCAAAAAACTGGCCCGCATCGACATCGAGGTACCCGTGCAATTCAGTGCCGAGTACTACCTGATCGAACCCTTCGACCGCGAGTGGCTGAGCGAGATCTTCAGCGAACTAGAGATCCGCGCACTGGCCCGCGAAATACTGGGCCAACCCGACGAGCGTCAGGTGGCCGGGGGCCAGGGCGACCTGTTTGCCGCCACCACCGTAGGTAAATCGACCAATAAGAGCAGTGCCGGCCCCGCCGCGCACTCGGTGGCCGACAAGAATTTTACCACCACCGAGCAGGATTACCGCCTGGTGGACACGCCCGAGGAGCGCAAGGAACTCATCACCGCCCTGAGCCGCCGCTCGGCTTTTACCTTCGATACCGAAACCACCGACCTGGACCCCAATCTGGCCGAACTGGTGGGCCTCTCCTTCGCCTACGTGCCGGGGGTAGCCTTCTACGTGCCCGTGCCCGCCGAGCGGGCGGCGGCGCAGGCGATTGTGGACGAGTTCAAGCCGCTGCTGGAAAACGAGGACATCACCAAGATCGGCCAGAACCTCAAGTACGACGCCCTGATGCTGAAGTGGTACGGCGTGGACGTGCGCGGTCCGCTCAAGGACACCATGATCATGCACTACCTGCTGGAACCCGACCAGCGGCACAACCTGAACGTGCTGGCCGAGAACTACCTCAAGTACCAGCCCATTCCCATTACCGACCTGATCGGGAAGGGCAAAAAACAGGTCACCATGCGCGAGGTGCCGGTGGAAAAAGCATCCGACTACGCCTGCGAGGATGCCGACATCACCCTGCAACTCTATCAGGCCCTGGAACCCGAGATCGAGGAAGAAAACCTGGTCGAACTCTACACCAGCATGGAGGCCCCGCTGGTGCCCGTACTGCGCGACATGGAGTACGAGGGCATCAACCTCGACGTTGATTTCCTGAACGAGTACAGCAAGGTGATCACCGCCAAAATGGAGGCGATGCAGGAAGAGATCTACGTTGCCGCCGGCGAGACTTTCAACCTCGGATCGCCCAAGCAGGTGGGCGAGGCACTCTTCGACCGCATGAAAATCCCCTACAAGGGCAGCAAGACCAAATCGGGCCAGTACCGCACCGACGAGGCCACCCTGACCGAACTGGGCGCGGAATACCCCCTGGTGGCGCAGATTTTGCAGGTGCGCAGCATGAGCAAACTGCTGGGCACCTACATCGACGCGCTGCCCAAACTGGTGAACCCCAAAACGGGCCGTATTCACAGCTCCTTCAACCAGACCATCGCCGCCACCGGCCGCCTGAGCAGCAATAACCCCAACCTCCAGAATATCCCCATCCGCACGCCCGAGGGCGCGGAGGTGCGCAAGGCCTTCATCCCCCGCGACAAGGACCACGTGCTGCTGGCCAGTGACTACAGCCAGATCGAACTCCGCCTGGTGGCCGCCCTCTCCGAGGACAAAAACATGGTAGACGCCTTCCAGCAGGAGCGCGACATCCACCGCGCCACCGCCGCGCTGGTCTTCGACACGCCCTACGACGACGTAAGCCGCGAGCAGCGCAACCAGGCTAAAACGGTCAACTTCGCCATCCTCTACGGGGCCGGGGCGCAGCGCCTGATGCAGGAACTCAACATCACCCGCTCCGAGGCCGGCGACCTGATCAAGAACTACTTCGACCGCTTCCCCGGCCTGCGTGCCTTTATGGACGGCAACGTAGCCACCGCCCGCGAGCAGGGCTACGTGACCACCCTACTGGGTCGCCGCCGCTTCCTGCGCGACATCACCAGCAAATCCGGCCTGGCCCGAACCAACGCCGAGCGGATGGCCATGAATACCCCCATCCAGGGCACCGCCGCCGATATGATCAAGATCGCCATGATCAATATCCACCAGGCTCTGCTGGACGGTAATTTCCGCACCCGCATGATCCTCCAGGTCCATGACGAACTCGTCTTCGATGCCCCCCGCGACGAGGTCGCCGCCGTAACGCCCCTGATCGAGAAGCTGATGCGCGAGGCCATCCCCGATCTGGCCGTCCCGATCGTGGTGGAAACGGGTACGGGAGAGAATTGGCTCGAAGCGCATTAGGGGCGCTGCGCGCGAATTTTGGTAGGCGGCTTTGCCGCTGTATTTTAGTATTTTAGATAAGCCTACGCGTACACGCCCCCACCCGGACCTACCCAGCGGGGAGGCGGTAGCCGTAGGCTACGGTGGGGGCGCATGTCATACGAGCCGCGTAAATTGGCACACGCGTGGGCTGAATCCAAAGTACCAACTCCGAGGAGCTTGCGACGATCACCGCAGGTAAAATACAACGACGCGCAGCGTCGCTACTAAAGTACGTTAGGGCGCATGTCATACGAGCCGCGTAAATTGGCACACGCGTGGGCTGAATCCAAAGTACCAACTCCGAGGAGCTTGCGACGATCACCGCAGGTAAAATACAACGACGCGCAGCGTCGCTACTAAAGTACGTTAGGGCGTATGTCATACGAGCCGCGTAAATTGGCACACGCGTGGGCTGAATCTAAAGTACCAACTCCGAGGAGCTTGCGACGATCACCGCAGGTAAAATACAACGACGCGCAGCGTCGCTACTAAAGTACGTGGCGTAGCCACTCACACTTTCGTACCTTGCGGCCGTTTTCCAATCCACCCCACCTGTTTACCATGACAAAGACCCGCGCCGCCATCACCGGAGTACACGGATACGTACCGGATTACGTGCTCACCAACGACGAGTTAGCCACCATTGTCGACACCAACGACGAGTGGATCACCTCGCGCACGGGCATCAAAGAACGCCGCATTCTCAAGGGCGAAGGCAAGGGCACTTCCGTGCTCGGTATCGAGGCGGTAAAGGGGCTGCTGGAAAAAACCGGCACCCGGCCCGAAGACATCGACCTGCTCATCTGCGCCACCGTAACGGGCGACATGATCTTCCCCGACACGGCTAACGTCATCGCCCACGCCTGCGGCATCAGCAACCACTTCGGCTTCGATATCAATGCCGCCTGCTCCGGTTTTCTCTATGCCCTCACCGTGGGCGCGCGCATGGTGGAAAGCGGGGCACACAAAAAATGCATCATCGTGGGGGTGGATAAAATGTCGTCCATCATCGACTACACCGACCGCACCACCTGCGTCATCTTCGGCGACGGCGGCGGTGCCGTCCTGCTGGAACCCGACGCCACCGGCACCGGCATCCAGGACTACATCCACCACAGCGACGGCAGCGGCTCGGAATTTCTCTACCTCGTTGCGGGCGGCTCGCGTTACCCGTCCACCGTGGATACCGTCATGGCGCGCGAGCACTTCGTCACCCAGAACGGCCGCCCGGTCTTCAAGGCCGCCGTCAGCGGCATGTCCGACGTGGTCAAGCGCGTTATGGAACAAAATGACCTCCAGACCGACGACATCCGGTGGCTGGTACCGCACCAGGCCAACATCCGCATCATCGAAACCGTCAGCCGCCTGGCCGATTTCCCGCTGGAGCGCGTCATGGTCAACATCCAGAAATACGGCAACACCACGGCGGGCACCCTGCCCCTTTGCCTCCACGACTACGAATCACAGCTCAAACGCGGCGACAACATTATCCTCACGGCCTTCGGCGGCGGCTTCACCTGGGGTGCCGTCTACATCAAGTGGGCCTACGATCCGGCCTGATTTTTCGGGGGGGGGCGTGCCCGCTCGGCTAACGCCTCGCGGTCGGTCCCTTACCGGCTCGCAGGTCTGCTCGGCCCCTCCGGCTAACGCCTCCGGGTCTCCTTCCTCCGGGTTAGGGGCAAGCCCTAACCCTACGTCGGCCCGTCCAGGCACTTCACGCAATTGACGTGTCTGACTTTACTCCCTTCACTAACCTCTTTTCCCCCACCCGGCTTACTCCTCACACTACCTCACCATCATGGAAGAACTGCTCACCACCGAGGCCGCCCACTTTTGCCGCTGGAACTTCGAGCGAATCCGTACCTGCCTGGAAAAACTCCCGCCCGAAGCCGTTTGGCAGCGCCCCAACGATAATTCCAACAGCATCGGCAACCAGGTTATCCACCTCTGCGGCAACCTGCGGCAGTGGGTCATGACCACCTTCACCGATCTGCCCGACCGCCGCACCCGCTCCGAGGAATTTTCCATCCGCGACGGCTACACCGCCAAGCAGCTGGTGGGTATGTTGGGGGCCGTCACCGAGTCGGTCACCACCGTCCTCGCCGGCGTCACCGCCGGTGACCTGAAACGCACCTACCCCATCCAGGGACGCACCGTCACGGGCATGCACGTGCTGTTGCACGCCGTAGAGCACTACTCTTACCACACCGGCCAGATCATCTTCTACACCAAGGAAATACTGGACGAGGACCTGGATTTTTACAAGGATTGGGAGCTGGATTAAGAGCGTGTCTAAATTTTTACTTCCTGATAGCCAAACATTTAAGAACCTGGCGTCGTAAAAACTGACTTACGTAACCCGCTATGCGCGCACCACGAAGTAGCCGCGAAGCGAATTTTTTATCTAGTCAGAACCTTAACCACGAAGGCACGGTGTTCATTTCCTGGTCTTACGCGATCTTTTTCTATATTTGTGATCAACTGGAAGATTCTCCTTGGAGATTCTATCCCGCGTAGCCCTGGTCCTTGGATCGGGGCTATTTTGTCTAGGCTAACTGAAGCTCTAAGCGCTGAACCCTTCGCTATTGCCTGCCGATCTATTCGCTCACCACTCCCCCCGCAATTGCAGCAACTCCACCCGCTGCAACGCCATGATACTCAGCGCGTCGGTGATCTTACCCGAGTCCACCCATTCCAGTGCCTCGGTCAGCGGGAGGCGCAGCCGGGTAATATCCTCCGTCGGTTCGGGATCAGAGGCACCCTGACGGAGACCGGTTGCCATATAGGCGATACCAAATTCATCGGTTACGGAATTACTGGTGTGGAAACGCAGCAGTTCGGTCATGCGATCGGCCCGCAGGCCGGTCTCTTCCGCTAGTTCCCGGTGGGCGGTCTCCAGCGGATCGGTGCTCAGTGGGCAGCCGCCCTCGGGTATCTCCCAGCTGTACCGGTCCAGGGCATATCGCCACTGCCCCACCAGGTAAGTATACCCCTGTTCATCGACGGGGACGACACCGATGGCGTAATTCTTAAACTTTACCAGTCCGTAAATGCCCGCCCCGCCCGCCGGGTTGGTCACCTCGTGGTGCTCGATCCGCAGCCAGGGATTATCGTAGACGGTCCGGTTGGTATGGGTCTGCCAGGGGTTGGTGGGAGATTTCATGGGGGCGAAGGTAGGGGAGGGGAGGGAATTGGTTGTGGACCCCTCCGAGTGTTCGGGCCGAATGACGGCCGGGTAAGCGGATGCCGTAGCGCGGCAATATCTCGCTCCCCCTCTTAGCGTGAGGGATGGGAGGTGTTGTTTGAACGGAATGTAGCCACGCAAAATCTTGCGTGGCATAATGCAGAGAGTGCCGGACAGCCCGACCCGGCCGTTAGGCCGGGGCACGCCCATGCCCGGTTTATAAGAGGTAAAAGAGGGGTAAAACGCAAACCGAATTTAACCCCCGAACAACTAGCCGCGCCGATTGACGTTTTGTATCCGAACCGGTACGCTCGTGCGTACGTCACGTTAAAAATAGTCTTCCCATGAAAAAACGTTTGCTCCGCTACTCCCTGATATTGCTCGTTGGGTTTGCCGGTTTGGCGGCCGCGATCGGTCCTGATCCCGATAAGTATTTCGAGATCATGAAGAATATCGAGATCTATACCAATCTGTATAAAGAGGTGAATACCAACTATGTGGATGAGATTGACCCCGGTAAATTGATGAAGGTGGGCATTGATGCCATGGTGGCGTCGCTGGACCCATACACCAACTATTACAGCGAGTCGCTGGTGGAGGGTGCGCGCATTAAGCAGCAGGGAAAGTACAACGGGATCGGTGCGGAGATGGAGGCGATGGACGGCCTGATCACGATTACCGAACTGTATAAGGACCAGCCCGCCGACCAAGCCGGCCTGCGGCCCGGCGATCGGATACTACAGGTGGACGAGCGCGATGCGCGCGGTAAATCGCTGGACGAGTTGGAGGAAATTATGCGCGGTTTTCCGGGCACGACGATGAACCTGACCGTGCAGCGGCCGGGCAAGGGTGAAATGGAATTGAAGGTGGTGCGCGGCGATATTAACATCCCGAACGTGCCCTATTACGGGATGCTGGCCGATGGAGTGGGCTATGTGGCCCTGACCACCTTTACGCAACAGGCGGGGGCCAACGTGCGCGACGCGGTGAGTAAACTGCGGGCCGAAAACCCCGACATGAAGGGCGTGGTGCTGGACCTGCGCGATAACGGCGGCGGTCTGCTGAACGAGGCCGTGGACATTGTGAATATTTTTGTGCCCAAGGACGAAGTGATCGTCTCTACCCGCGGCAAGGTGAAGGAGTGGGACCGCACCTACAAGACCCAGCGTGCGCCGCTGGATACGGACCTGCCGGTGGCGGTGCTGATTAATCCCCGCTCGGCTTCGGCTTCGGAGATAGTGAGCGGCGCGCTACAGGACCTGGACCGCGCCGTGCTGATCGGCCAGCGGAGTTACGGTAAGGGGCTGGTACAGAATATTATGGAGATCGGGTACAATAGCCGCGTGAAAATTACCACGGCCAAGTATTACATCCCCAGCCAGCGGTGTATCCAGAGCGTGGAATACGAGGACGGCAAGCCGGTGGATATTGTGGACAGCAAGCGGGCCGAGTTCAAGACCCGCGCCGGACGCACGGTGCTGGACGGCGGCGGCGTGGCCCCCGACGTGCGCCTGCCCGCGCTGAGTGACGGCGGCATTATGGCCGAACTGTTGGAGGAGCACCTGGTATTTGACTACGTGACGGACTGGGCACTGCGCCACCCCGCCATCGATACGGTAACGGAGTTTCACTTTACGGACTGGGATGATTTTCAGGGGTACCTGCAAAAGAACGGCTTCCAGTACGAGAGCGATGCCGAGCAGGCCCTGGCCAAGCTGCGCACCGCCGCCACGGAGGAGGGCCTCAATATCGGCGGCGAACTGGATAAACTGGCCGGTACGATCGACTCGAAGCAGGTATCGGAACTGAACAGCAATAAAAAGGAACTGATCGACCTGATCGAGAAGGAGATCGCGGGCCGCTACTATTACCAGCGCGGCATGGTGCAGATGGGCCTGCGCAATGACCGGGAGGTGAAGGAAGCCATTGCCGTGCTGACGGACGGGGAGCGGTATCGGAAGATTTTACAGAAGTAAAGGGGGGCTTCGCCCCACTATCCCTCACCCCCCCCCACAAAAAAAGGTACTCCGGCAGCCGCTCCTCCCGTGCTTAACACGTTGGAACTGACTGCTGAAGTACCCTAATGAAACCGGCAGGGCCGGCTATTGAAAAGCAAGTGGCTAAGCCACGATTATTTCATGGCTACCAAGTTCAGTTTCAAGCCGATCTCCTTGTTGATCGTCTTGTCCTTGGCCAGGTCGGCCACGCTGCCTTCGGCACCGTAGACAATGCCCCAGTCGGTGCGGTCGATGGTGAATGCAGGAGAGGTGGCCATGATCTTACCGTCCATCATCTGCACGTTGGCGGGGAAGGTGATGGCTTTGGTCTGGTCCTTCATGGTCAGGTTACCCTTAATTTCGTGGGTGACACCTTCCTGGCCGTCAACGGGAGTAGCCGAAGCAATCTCGAAAGTGGCGGTGGGGTACTTCTCGACGTTGAAGAAATCAGGACTCATCAGGTGGCCGTTCAGCTTTTGGAGACCCTCGCCGTCCAGGTCGGTAGAGGTGAGCGATGCCATATCTATCATGAGCTTACCGCCCACGATGTTGCCGCCTTCTACTTCCAGGCTGCCGCCCTGAACGTTGATGGTACCGACGTGGCCTTCGCCCACCAGTTTGGTGCCTTCCCACTCCAGGTTACTCTGGGAAGCGTCGATGTTGTAGGTTTCGGCCGAGGCGACTTCCTCGATGGCTACGGCATCTTCGGTAGTGGCTTCTTCGCCGGTGGTCTGGCCGCAGGAAACGAAGAGAAAAGCCAGTACGAACAGTGAAAAGAATGTAGACTTCATAAATAGTTGGTTGAATCGCCGGCGAAAACGGTTTTGCCGCCGACGGGATGAAAGGGGGCAGTAGATCGTTCAGTATGAACGCGTTACTGATTAGTGACCCATCCGCTCACTTACGCAGCGCGGAAGGATGGAACGGTGAACCACTGAACGGGCATCCGGTTCAACAACAAGGTAATTATTTGATGTAGGTACAATAGTTATTTTCACCTGGGTGGTCTTTGCCGGTCAGATCGCTGCTGCTAACAAGGCGAACACGGTTAGTAAGCTGCGGTTACTGTTATAAATTAACCCAAATATGAAGACCATTAACTATCTAGCTCTGCTGCTGCTCTTTTTCGGTGCCGTAGCTTGTGGATACGAGGAGACCGATCCGCGCCAAATGGATGATTCCGCCGCCGCGCAGGAGACCGCCGACGGAACCGATACCGAACAGGACAAGGACGCCGAACCCCAACGGACGCCCATTGCCGAGGCGGGAATGACTCAGCTTTCCGGCTACCTGATCGACGACCTGAAAAGCGGCACCGGCACTCAGCCGATCTTCGACCGGCTCAAGAATCTCGACCCCGAGCAGTTGGCCCGTACCCTGGACACGGACGAAAAGCGGCTGGCCTTCTGGATCAACGTCTATAACGGCACCGTGCAGCAACGATTGACGGACGACAAGAGCCTCTGGGACGACCGTAAAAAGTTTTTTTCCATGCCCATCGTCACGGTGGCCGGCAAGGAACTGAGCCTGGAGGATATCGAGCACGGTATTATCCGGGGTTCGGAGACCAAGCTGGGGATGGGTTATATCGGCAAGCTGTTTCCCGGCGAGTACGAGAAAATGATGCGGGTTAAGGAAACCGACCCCCGCATCCACTTTGCCCTCAACTGCGGCGCGGTAGACTGCCCGCCGGTCTACTCTTTTAATGCCGCTACCATCGACAAAGACCTCGACCAGCTGACGGAAGCTTACCTGAAGCGTTTCTCTACTTATGTTCCCGAGAAGAATATCGTCAGGACCACCTCGCTCATGAAGTGGTTCAAGGGTGATTTCCGCGAGTTCGACGGGGTGGACGACACACTCAAGAAGTACGGCATCGTGCCCGAGGACGCCAAGGATCCCGACCCCGAGTACACGGACTATGACTGGACGCTGAAACTGAACAACTTCGGTTGATCCATTGCTGCTTTTTTACTCGAAAACGGCCCCTTTCTCCCCGGAAGGGGCCGTTTTATTTGCTGCTCGTTAAACCTACGGGTGGTGGTCCGGTCCAACTACCGTCAATGCAACAACTTCCTTTTTTGCAATCACCTACCACGCTCGACGATGCCGACCTGGTCGCTCGTCTCCGGCGGCCGGCCACGCGCAACGCGGCCCTGCGGGAAGTAACGGTCCACTACGGTCCGCGCCTGCGGGCGCACATCCAACGGATGGTGACCAGCCGGGAAGATACCGACGACGTGCTACAACTAACGCTGATTAAAATCTATCGGGGAGTGGATAAATTTGCCGGCCGCAGTAGTTTCTACACCTGGATCTACCGCATTGCCACCAACGAATCGCTGACCTGGCTGGAAAAACGCCGCCGCCGCACTTCGTTCTCGCTGGAGGATGAAGCCAACTGGGTGGACCGCGAATTGCGGGCCGCCGACTACTTCGACGGCGATGCCGCGCAGCGCAAGCTGCAGGCCGCCGTGGCGGGTTTACCCGACCGGCAACGCGCCGTTTTCCAGTTGCGTTACTACGATGAGATGCCTTACCGCCAAATGGCCGAAATTTTCGACCTGACCGAGGGTGCCCTCAAAGCCAGCTATCACCACGCCGCCCAAAAAGTTTCCGCTTACCTAACCGACCACTCCGATGAAATCGCCTGACTTTACCCCCGATCCCGACCGCGACGAACTGCCCGCCTCGCTGCAAGCACTGCAGCGGTAGAAAAGACGGCTTTAGCCCGCCTCCCGGCCGCGTACTTCGAGCAGCTGGCCGACCGGTTGGCGGAAGAAGGACTCCCCTCCCGAATGAAGCCTGCGGCGGTGCGCCGGCTCTCGCCCCGGTACGCCCGGGCGGCGGCTATTCTGTTGATTTTAGCGGTAGGGATTTGGTTGCTACTACGCCCCGCCGCGCCCGCTACTGAGCAGCCGTCGCTTGCGGCGGAAACCATCAGCATCGACAATCTTTCGGAGGCCGAGATCATGGCCTACATCGACGCGAATATCGACGAGTTCGAGACTGAATTTATCTATGAATCGGACGAGGAAAACCTCGACCAAACCAATTAATTATGCGCCCCCTACTCTCTCTGCTACTGTTGCTGTTTTCCGTTTCATTCCTATCCGCCCAACCGCCCCGGGGCGGTGGTGACGGCGATTTTTCCCGCATCCGGGCCGCCGCGAAAATCTACCTGACCGAGCGCATGGACCTGACCCAGCAGGAATCGGATGCTTTTTTTCCGCTTTACTTCCGGTTCGAGCGCGAGGCCATGCAACTCAAGTACAAAAACCGCCCCCGCGCCATCGACCTGGCCGATCTGAGCGAGGCCGCTGCCGCCGGTCACCTGGATAAACAGGCCGCCCGCGATCGGGAGGAGTATGAATTAAAGGTCCGTGCCCTGCAGGAATACCGCAAGGTACTGCCCGCCAAAAAACTGGTCTTGCTGGATCAGGCGCAGGCGGAATTTCGGCGCAAGTTGATCCGGCGGTTGCGGGATTGAAAGTAGGGAAAATGCGATATGATATACGATTATATTTGCTTAATATACTTTAGCTTGCTAAGCGTCTCCGACTAAGAGCGTGTCTAAATTTTTACTTCCTGAGAACCAAGCATTTAAGGACCTGGCGTCATAAAAACTGACTTGCGTAACCTGCTATGCGCGCACCACGAAGTAGCCGCGAAGCGAATTTTTTATCTAGCCAGAACCTTAACCACGAAGTAGCCGCGAAGCGAATCATTGACCCTCGGTTCTTAAAAATTTTAGACACGCTCTAAGCCCCTGCCTGCTTGTAGCTGCTGTTGGCTGCTGCCGTATTGATTTTTCTTATGATGAATAGTTATTCAAAGGAATGCTTACCGGTTTAAAGCTTATTCCTAAATCCTTTATTGCCAAAGCAGAACTATAGCAGATTTCAGGTTTACCCAACGGGTGTTGATTGTTGAGCATTAATGTCACATCCGACACCCTGTAACTTTCACTTGACAAAAGATAGTTTTTACCATGGGTGTTTTTGGTTGTAACCGCTTTGAAAATTGCTTCGGCAACATCTTCTACATCTATCAATGCCCATAATACATCCACGTCATAGACCATTTGTATGAAGGGATTGGGAGCAATTTTATTTTTAAACAGAAATTGTAAACCCGTTGAAGTTGAATCTTGTCTGTTTGACAAAGATTTTCCCATCACGGCAACAGGTGAAACTGAAGTGATTTCAAAGCTTAAATTTGGATGGTCTGCAATGAATTTATTGACGGTCTGATTAGCAATAAACTTTGCTTGGGCATAAGGAATGGCTTCTTCGCTCGAAAAGGGTTCATCATTTTCAGTGATCTGATCATTTTCAGATTTTCCTTCGGGTAAAAATGGAAAGCTTGTGTTGTAAGCCGCCACGGATGCAATAAAAATGACTTTTTCAATCCCGGGAGTCTTAAGAACTGCTTCAAGGAAGTTTTCTGTACCCTTGATGGTAGGGTCAAACAATTCTTTCTGAAGGTCTTTGACATCCAATTGAAAAGGTGTTCCTCCGTGAATTACTATTTCACAGTCTTTTAGAAAACCCATAAGCTCTTGCTTGTTTTCAACGTCCACTTGAAAGATTTCCAGGCTATCAGCATTTTTGAGGCTGAGCAAATGTTCATACTTTCCTTTTTTGGAAAGATCCATAGTGGATACCTTTACTTTGTATCCTTCATTCAAAAATTTTTGAGTGTTATAGCTTCCAATAAAGCCTGAACCTCCGATGATTCCTATTTTTTTCATTTTATTTTGTTTGAGTTGTCGCTAAGACTATTTTTTAATTAGGTTTTGTACTCGGTGATGCCGCAAAGGTGGCGGCACCCGTCCGTTTTTTCGGGCTGCGCTTTCCCAATAAGCTGTTTTGCTTTCCGAACGTAAGCCAGGCGGCCTATTTATTGCAAACATCCTTTCACGAAGCCGATCCCCTCGCCCGCACCGACTCTTCCCTCCCTTTAAATAGCTTTCCCCTCCGCATAATACGTGCGGACAGGGCTTGCCCCTGTCGGCGGGCAAAGACCGCCCCCCCCCCCCCCGCGTGAGGTGCCTGGACGGTGACCCCGCGCAGCGGGGCAGTGCGAAGCACCGAGGCGAATGCCGAAGCCGGGAAGGGACCGACCCCGCCGGCAGGCGGGGGCACGCCCCTAACAACATCCCTACCGCAGGTGCAAATCCACGATCGGAATAACGACCTCCACGCGGGTGCCGGCGGGTGTTTGGCCGTCGCTGCCGAACAGGTCGATGGTGCGCACGGGGCTTTCGCGCTCGTCGTCGCTGCCGTCATCGGCGTCCGGGTCGCTGAAAGTGGCGTCGCCGCAGAGCAGCCGGAGCCGCCGCTCGGTGATTTCGGTGCCGCGCGAACGGTGGTCATTGTAGCGGGGGTCGCGTTGCTGGATTTCCTGGCTGGCGGCCCGGCCGATGCCGTTGTCGGTAACGCTGGCGAGGAGTTCGTCGTCGTTGTCTTCCACCAGGTCGAAACGGACCTCGATGTGGCCGCCCTTGCGCGAACGGAGGCCGTGCTCGATGGCGTTTTCCACGTAGGGCTGCAGGATCATGGTGGGCACGCCGAGAATATCCTCTTCCAAATCCTCGTCGATGATGATGGTGTACGTCATCTCGCCGCCGAACCGCAGGGCCTGGTTGATGGTGAGGTAATCGTCGAGAAAAGCGCGCTCCTCTTCAAGGGAAATGTACTCCACATCGGAATATTCCAGGCTCTTGCGCATCAGTTTGGCAAAACGGGCCAGGTAGCGGCTGGCGGTGCTCAGGTCGTTGCCGGTGATGAAGGACTGGATGGAATTGAGCGCGTTGTACAGAAAATGCGGATTCATTTGCGCGCGCAGGGCCTTGAGTTGCAGCTTGCCGGCTTCGAGGGAGAGGCGTTCGGCTTCACGTTCCTTTGCCTCGGTTTGGTAGCGGGCTTCGATCTCGGCTTGTTTGCGCCGGTTCATTTGCTGCAGGTGCAGTTCCTGAAAATTATTGTAGCCCTGCTGGATGTGGTAGGCACTTTGATAATCGCCCAGTTCGGCATGGAGTTTGGCCTGCTGGAGGCTGATGTCGGCCAGTTGTTGATAGTCGTCGGCCTGTTCGGCCAGTGAAAAAGCGGTGGCTAATTCGGTTAGTGCCTCGCGGGGGTTTCCGGTAGCGGCCTTGATCTGGGCACGCGAGAAGGAAATCAAACTGGAGTTCACGTAGTCCGGTTCGGGCAGGCGGTCGTAGATTTCCCAGGCCCGTTGCAGCAGTTCTTCCGCCTCCCCGAAACTGCCCTGCTCCACGAAAATATTGCCCAGGTTGGCGTAGGCACCGGCCCGGGCCACCTCGCTTCCATCGGATTCGGCGATCAGGGCCAGTTTAAAATAGCGCACGGCCTGGGCGGTGTAATTGGCATTCATCAGCGCGTTGCCCAGGTGGAGGTAGTGCCAGGCCAGGCGGCTGCGCAGGTTCCATTTTTCGCAGCGTTTTACCACCGCCTGGTAGGCCTGGATACAGCGTTGCCGGTCGTCGTTGCGCTCGTAGATTCGCCCCAGGCCGGCGTGGATCAGCGTCAGGAAATAGTGGTCCTTTACCGTCAGGTCATTCGTGCTCTCCTCATAGATGGTGGCGGCCTTGAGCAGATTATCAATCGCCCGCCCGTAGCTGTTGCGGTGCAGGTAGATGTAGCCCCGCCGGAAGGTGGCCCGGGCCAGCAAAATGGGATCGGGGTAGTTACGCAGCAAGGCCTCGGCCCGGTCCAGGTGGTCTTCGGCCGTTTCCAGCTGGTTGATATTAACGTAGGTACCGCAGGCGTCCATGTAAATTTCCGCCAACTGGCTCACGTCTCCGCGCTCTTCGGCCAGCAGCAACAGTTTGCGCTGAATGACCACGGCCCGCTCGTGGTGGTAGGTCTGATTTTCGAGCGTGCTGCGGTAGATGAGGGAGCGGAAAAGAAAATCCTCCACGTCATTCAGCCCCTTGTCTCCGAGCAACGCATCCAGTTCATCCAGCAATTGGCGCGACCGTTCCGGGCGCGTGTAGATATAATCGGGCAGTAGTTGGTCCAGCAGGGCAATGCGTTGCATGGCGTCTTCCTGTTGCAGCAGTTGCTGCTCCAATAGATCGGTTCGGCGTTTGGCGGCGGCCGGGGAGGCAATACTCATGGGGGAAAATGGACGGTGAAAAAGGAGTGAATGAGCCGGGAAATGATGCGCTTTCGTAAAACGAAAAAGGACCGTCGCCGTGCGGAACACGTGACAGTCCTTTTAGATGATTTTGAACGGCCCGGTGGGGCAATCAGGTCATTGTTTACTGAGGCGTAATGTTACCGCAGCCGCGGCGGCCCCAGCCATCGCGGCGCTTGCCGCCCTTGACCTTGTCCATCTTCTTTTTGTCGAGCGTTTTATTCGACTTTTTCAGCTCGTCGATCGATTTCTTCGTGTTCGCCATGATTGTGTAGTTGTGTGGTGTGTTTTCACCGGGTGCCTGGGTCGAAGAACGCCCTAGGGGGGGATTGTTAGTGCGCCGAAACGCCCGGTGGTAATTTTCTCGGTATAAAAATAGCTAAAATCAGGCGGTTCTGCTAACAAATTGCTGCCGGACCTGAAATATTAACAAATGGGAAAAACAAATAAGTTTGACGACCGGTATATTTTTCGCTAAAATCCGTCTTGCAAGCGGCGCATCTTTTCCATAAAGGCCGGCCGCCGCCGCCGCGATACCTCGATGCGGATGTCGTCGTCCATGATGAGGTAGCCGCCGTCTCCCTTGACAAACTTTCGCATATAGTTCAGGTTGATTACGTGGCGTTTATGCACCCGGTAAAAATTGAATGGCTCCAGCATATCCTCATAGGCCTTGATGGTTTTGGAGGCCGTTATCTTATCGCCGTTCTCTAGAAAGATGTGCGTATAGTTGTCCTCAGCCTCAAATCGCACAATGTCACGTATGTTTACGAAGTAGATTCCGTCCAGTGCGGCGATACTCAGTTTAGAGAACGCGTTGGGGTTGTTGACATACTGCTGGAAGATGTCCAGCCGCTTGTCCGTCTTGCTGTTTCGGCGCGGGTCTATCCGCGACACGGCGTCCACCAGTTGGTCGGGGTCGATCGGCTTTACGATGTAGCCGATCGAACTGTACTCGCAGGCCTTTACCGCGTACTCCTCGTAGGCGGTAACAAAGATGATCTCGAAGTCGATCGGCCGGATGTTGTTCAGCAACTGAAACACCTGGCCGTCGGCCAGGTTAATATCCAGAAAAGCCACGTCCACGTCCAGGTCTCCCCCGTCCAGCAGGGCCGTACCCGTTTCCACCCCGTCGGCCGTTCCCACTATGTTGATGTCCGTGCAGTGCTCGGCCAGCAGATTTTTCAGGTTGTTGAGACCGTTGATCTCGTCTTCAATGATAATTGCGTTCATGCGGGGGGCTATGTAGTGGTAAGGGAATAAATACAAGTCGGGAACAAAAGCGGGCCGACATCCATTCGACGCCGCCGTCTACGAAGGTACGAAATAGCCCTCGGATACGATCAGACACTTTAGTGAAAATTGCATACATTAGTAAAACCGCTAATGTCTTTCGGCTCTCCCGGCACCCCGATCCTACCTTTTTTGGCTAATCCGCTACATCTACCTACCTTGCCGGAACGACCAACGGCCTCTGCTCGTCCTTTAACTATGTCTAAAGAAAATTCCCGCTTCCGTCACCGCATCCACGAGATCATTTTCGAGGCCGACACCCCGGCCGGCAAGGCGTTCGACATCACGCTCCTGGTCTTTATTGTCATCAGCGTACTGGTGGTGATGATGGAGACATCCGATGAGTTCGTGGACAAGTACGGCCGCATACTCGTTTTCCTGGAGTGGTTCTTCACCATCGGTTTCACCATCGAGTACCTGCTGCGCCTCTACTGCGTGGAACGGCCGAAAAAGTACGCCGCCAGCTTCTTCGGCGTCGTCGATCTCATCTCCATTCTGCCCTCCTTTCTCACCTTCTTCATCGCCGGCAGCCAGTCATTACTTGTCGTTCGCAGCCTGCGGCTCCTGCGCATCTTCCGTATTTTCAAACTCGGCCACTTCCTCGACCAGGGCAACGAAATCAAGATCGCCCTGCGCAAGAGCCAGACCAAAATCAGCATCTTCCTGCTCTTCATCACGCTGGTCGTCATCATCATCGGGTCCGTCATGTACCTCATCGAGGGCGGCAGCAACGACGGTTTCAGCAGCATCCCCCGCGCCATCTACTGGGCCATCGTTACCCTCACCACCGTCGGTTACGGAGACATCACGCCCTACACCAACCTCGGCCAGTTCCTCTCCGCCGTCGTCATGCTCCTCGGTTATGCCATCATTGCCGTGCCCACCGGCATCGTCACCGGCGAAATGATTAAGGAGAATAATCGTGCCAAACTCACCAACACCCAAGCCTGTCGCTTCTGCATGCAGGAAGGGCACGATGACGATGCCGTCTACTGCAAATACTGCGGCGGCCGGTTAAATCCGTAGGGGGTTTTGCGGGCGTGCCCCCGGCCTGGGGGCCGGGGTCGGGCTGTCCGGCACTCTCTCCATTACACCACGCAAGATTTTGCGTGGTTACATTCCGTTCAGACAACGCCTCCCATCCCTCACGCGGGCGGAGGGCCAATGATTATGATTGAATGATTGAATGATCGACCTCGAAGAATCGCTTTGCGATTGAGAGAAGCAGCGCAGCTAATGATTGAATGACTGAATGATCGACCTCGAAGAATCGCTTTGCGATTGAGAGAAGCAGCGCAGCTAATGACCGAATGATTGAATGATTGACCTCGAAGAATCGCGTTGCGATTAAGAGAAGCAGCGCAGCTAATGATCGCCCTCGAAGAATCGCTTTGCGATTGAGAGAAGCAGCGCAGCTAATGACGGAGTAATTATACGTGTGCAGCGCGTTTGGCAAAGCACTACTGCGCATCCCCCTGGCCCGTACCCCGTTTTTTCCCTCCCAACGATACCGCGATCTCCCTCCCCGAAGGGAAGGCGAAGATTTGTGATGTAGGACGTGTGATTTGGAATGTTTTGCACGTTTAGCGTGTACGCGTAGACATATACCAAAATACAAAACTCCGAGGAGCTTGCGACGATCACCGCAGGTAAATACCAGCGGCAACGTCGCCTACCAAAATACGGGCGCGCGCAGCGCGCCTACATATTCCGCCGATACTGCCCTCCCACCCGGTACAACGACCGCGTGATATCACCCAGTGTATTGGTCCGAATAGCCTCCAACAACTCGCTGAACGTATTACCGCCCGCCGCCGCCGTTTCCGCCAGACTCTCCAGGGCCGCCTTCGCTTCTTCCGGTGCATGAGCTTTTCGGTAAGCACGCAGACCCTCGATTTGGGCATCTTTCTCTTCCGTCGTCGAACGGATCACCTCGTCGGGGATAACGGTCGGGCTGCCCTCGTCGCTCAGAAAGGTATTCACACCGATCACCGGCAACTCACCCGTGTGCTTCAGCATCTCGTAGTGCATGCTCTCCTCCTGGATCTGTGTGCGCTGGTACATCGTTTCCATCGCCCCCAGCACCCCGCCGCGCTCGGTCAGTCGGTCGAATTCCAGTAGTACGGCTTCCTCCACCAACTGGGTCAGCTCCTCAATGATGAAACTCCCCTGTAGCGGGTTTTCGTTTTTAGCCAGCCCCAGTTCCTCGTTGATGATGAGTTGAATGGCCAGGGCGCGACGCACGCTTTCCTCGGTCGGGGTGGTGATCGCCTCGTCGTAGGCGTTGGTGTGCAGGCTGTTACAGTTGTCGTAGATGGCGTACAGGGCCTGCAACGTGGTGCGGATGTCGTTAAAACTGATCTCCTGCGCGTGCAGGCTGCGGCCGCTGGTCTGGATGTGGTACTTCAGCTTCTGGCTCCGCTCGTCCGCGCCGTACTTGTCGCGCATGGCAATGGCCCAGATCCGCCGCGCCACCCGCCCGATCACGGCATACTCCGCATCCACGCCGTTGGAGAAGAAGAAGGAGAGGTTAGGCGCAAAGTCGTCGATGGCCATCCCCCGGCTCAGGTAGTATTCCACGTAAGTAAAGCCGTTCGCCAGCGTAAAGGCCAATTGCGTAATCGGATTGGCCCCCGCCTCGGCAATGTGATAGCCGGAAATGGAGACGCTGTAAAAATTGCGGATGCCCTCGTCAATGAAATACTGCTGCATATCTCCCATCAGCCGCAGACTGAATTCGGTGCTGAAAATACAGGTATTCTGGGCCTGGTCCTCCTTGAGGATATCTGCTTGCACCGTGCCGCGCACGGTGGTGAGGGCTTTCTTACGCAGTTGCTCGTACACTTCCGCATCCAGCACTTCGTCGCCGGTCATGCCCAGCAGTAGCAGTCCCGATCCATCGTGCCCCTCGGGTAGCTTGCCCCGGTAGGCGGGCCGATCCAGGCCGCGTTCGTCAAACCTGTTTTTAAGAAAATCCTCTACCCTTTCGCTCAGGTCATGCTCCTGCAAATAGCGTTCGCACTGCTGGTCGATGGCGGTCTGCAGAAACAGCGAGCAAACCGTCGCCGCCGGACCGTTGATCGTCATGCTCACCGAAGTGCTCGGGTCGCAGAGGTCGAAACCGCTGTACAGCCGTTTGCAGTCGTCCAGGGTGGCTACGCTCACGCCCGAGTTGCCCACCTTGCCGTAGATATCCAGCCGCTCGTCGGGGTCCTCGCCGTAGAGGGTGACCGAATCGAAGGCGGTACTCAGGCGGGTGGCGGGTTGGCCCAGGGCCAGGTAGTGAAACCGGCGGTTGGTGCGTTCCGGGCCGCCCTCCCCGGCAAACATGCGGGCGGGGGCTTCGCCCCGCCGCTTGAACGGGAACACGCCCGCCGTAAAGGGAAAGTAACCCGGCAGGTGCTCCGCGCGCAGCCAACGCAGCAGGTCGCCGGGGTCGGTGTAGCGGGGCAGGGCCAGCCGCGGCACTTTGGTGTGGCTCAGGGTGGTGGCGGTGGTGGGCACCCGGATGTCGCGCTTGCGCACCTGGTACACGAATTCATCGGCGCGGTAGCGGTCGGCCAGTTCCGGCCAGCCGTCCAGTTCGCGGCGGATCTCGGGGCGTAGTTCTTCCCGCAGTTCCTCGGCGCGGCTGGTCAGGGCGTGTTGCACTTCCTCGGCCTCCATTTCCTCCGCACTGCGGGTGAGGGCATTCGCGCGCGAGGCAAGGTCCGCCTGCTTATCGCTCAGGCCGTGGTAGCGGCGCACCGTCTCGGTCACCTCCGACAAATAGCGCACCCGCGCCGGCGGCACAATGCTCGTTTCCGCCGCCGCGCCCACCGAGACCTCCGCCGGTCTGCCACCCGCCAGTTCCAGCTGTTCCACGATGGCCGTATACAGCCGGTCCATCCCCTCGTCGCCGAAATAGCTGGCGCGGGTGGGGTAAACGGGCATGTTTTCCAGCGGCTCGTCCCAGCGGTTTTGGTTGCGCTGCACCTGCTTGCGCACCGCCCGCAGGGCGTCGGCCGCGCCGCGCCGGTCGGCCTTGTTCAGGGCCACCAAATCGGCAAAATCCAGCATGTCGATCTTCTCCAACTGCGTGGCCGCCCCGAACTCGGGCGTCATCACGTACAGCGAAAGGTCGGCAAAATCGGTCACCTCCGTCCCCGATTGCCCGATCCCGCTGGTCTCCAGCAAGATCAGTCCGAAGCCCGCCGCCTGGAGTACCTTCAGCGTATCGGGTATCGAATCACTCAGTGCGCGGTTGGTGGCCCGGGTAGCTAGCGAGCGCATGTACACGCGCCCGTCGCTGATGTCGGGATGCAGGGCATTCAACCGGATTCGGTCGCCCAGCAGGGCACCGCCGGATTTGCGGCGCGTGGGGTCCACGGAGACGATGGCAATCTGGAGTTCGGGAAAATCCCGCAACAGGCGGCGCAACAGTTCATCGGTCAGGCTGGATTTTCCCGCGCCGCCGGTGCCGGTTATTCCCAGAATGGGCGGCGGGTCGGTTACTTCGGGGAGTTGGGTGCCGTTCAGGCCGTAATTATCCAGCGCGGACAGGGCGCCCGCCAATTGGTGCCGATCTCCCTCGCGCCACTTGGTCGATGTCCAGTCGAAATTTTCCCCGCGGGGAAAATCGGCGCGTTCCAGCACGTCGTTGATCATGCCCTGCAGGCCCAGTTTACGGCCGTCGTCGGGGGCGTAGATCCGATCGATTCCCGCCGCGTGCAGTTCTTCAATCTCGGTGGGCAGAATCGTTCCGCCGCCGCCGCCCACTACCTTCACGTCCTCGGCACCGTATTCTTTGAGTAGCTGCTTGATGTAGCGGAAAGTATTCCAGGTGCCCCCCCTGATAGGAGGTCAGGGCAATGGCCTGCGCGTCTTCCTGCACGGCTGCCTCCACCACCTCCCGCGCGGAGCGGTTGTGGCCCAGGTGAATGATTTCCGCGCCCGTTGCTTGCAGCAGGCGGCGCATGATATTAATGGCCGCATCGTGCCCGTCGAACAGGCTGCCGGAGGTGACGATACGGATGTGGTTCTCGGCTTGGTAGGGGGCGGCTTGGTTCAGGGGGCTGGTCATATGGCGGGGCGGCCGGGTCGCAAAAGCACGGTTCGCAACGCCGGTGGTGGTGGTGGCACCCCATTCGTCGCCGCGCTTTCGGTTCCTTCATCGGCCTCTTCTGGTTAAGAAAAAACGGTTGCGCTAAATTAAGCACTAGCGGGAGAAAAAGGTTGCTTTGGACGGCTTTTTGGGCGTGCCCCCGTCCCTACCGGGCCGGGGTCGGGCCGTTCCGGGCTCGCAAGCCTGCTCGGCCCTCCGCTTCGCTCCGGTCTGCTTCGCTAACGCTCGCCCCCTCCACGCCCCTCACGCGGGTTAATAATTTCAATCCTACACCAACCCGCTAAACATATGCTAATCGCTAGTAAATTTTTGTTTTAACTTTTATATTTCAGCTACTTTTTGTATCTTTGCTTCATGAATGGTCAAAGGGCCATCCCGCCGCACTGATTCTTCGCGGCACCAAACCAGTGGGTGATACCGGTCAAATCAGGACCGCTTCACTTGAATCCTAGCACCTTTGCACGAGTCAGTTAGCGAGTTTTAACTCCAAACCGACCCCAGCAATATGCTCTGCAGCCCGGCCCATCCCCCTGCTCATCGCGGATGGCAACCAGCTAAAGAACGAGAATCGGCCGCGATGACGGCTCCTCGCTCACGAACTCCCAATCATAGTTTTTAAATCGATGCCCTTGCGCGCACCGGAACCACTTGCTACTTTGTGTGGCGGGTGCGAACGCTATAGCCGGCGCGGAAAAATTCGATTTTCTTTTGAACAGGCTTTTTGCGGCCCCCCGGCCCCGCAAGAAAGGCCACCGGCTTGCCCGGTGGGCTGGAAGTGGGGAAGGGACGGTCGGCGGTGGCGGCCTGGGTGGGTTCCCTCCCACAAGGGGATGCTAGGCCCGTTTCTTAAATTTGAGAAAAAATACTTTCTCTAGTTAATTCCCGCCTTCTTTGGCCGGCCTGTTTCTGCATTCACTACCACTCTACCCCCGCGTGAGGGATAGGAGGCGTTGTCTGAACGAGCCGGGGGCCGTTCCGCAGTATTGCGGAACGGCCCCCGGCGAAGAGAGTGCCGGATAGCCCGACCCCGGCCTTAGCCGGGGGCACGCCCGAAACCGGCGAAAAGAAGTAGTTGTACGGCTTGTTTACTTCACCAGCTCATAGGAATACTGGACCGTTTCCATGATCGGCTCGCCGCTCTTGGTGCGCTGCTTGAGGAGGATGTCGATGTCGATCGTTTCGCTCTCGTCCTTTTCGGTGCTGTCGAAGGAGACCTGGATCACGCCGCTCTGGCCGGGCTGGTAGACCTTGCTGTTGTCGTGCGTGGTGGTGGTGCACTCGCAGGCGGTGATGAGCGAAATTTGCGCCGGGCTGTCGCCCTTATTGGTGAAGATGTAGCTGAAACTGCGCTTCTCGCCGTGGTTGACCCGGCCGAGCTGTAGCTCGCGCTGGCCGAAGACCAGTACTGGCAATCCCGCCAGACTTTCCTCACGGGAGAGTGAGGATTGGTAGGGTAGGCTTTTGGGAGAGAGGCTCGTTTGCCTGGCTTTTTCCGGCGCGGGCTGTTGCTTCGAAGCAGGAGCGGGTGTAGCCTTGGGAGCGGGCTGGGGAGTTGGCTCGGCCTTGCGATCCGAGCCGTCTTCGCGGCGCTCGATAATTTTGCGATCGATAATGATCGAGGTAGGACCTTCCAAAATCTTAAACTCCGTCCGGCGATTAAGCTGGTGGGCGGCTTCCTTCTGCTCCTCTGTGGATAAAGCGGTTATGAACGGTTCGGTTAGAATGTCCCCCTCACTCATGAAGTCATAACGGGCAGCGTTTTTGGTGTTTACCGTCTGGGGTACCGTTTCGCCGTAACCTTTGGCTTTTATTCTAGCACCATCAATTCCATTACGAATTAACCAGCGACGAGCGGAATCAGTACGCTTCTGGCTAAGGCGCAGGTTATAAGCATTTTCACCCCGAAAATCGGTATGCGAACTAAGTTCAATCTTCATATCCGGGTACTGCTCCATCAACCCCTTGATGAATTCTAAATCTTGCTCGGCAGTGGGAAGGATTTTATCGTCATCGAAATCATACAAGATGTTTTCCAATACGATAGCTTCTTCAATCACGATAGTATCCATCGAAATTGGAACAGGCTCCAGGAAGAACCGGTGCACCGTCGTCTTACTCTCCTCCAGCCCCAGGGTATTGAAGGTAAAAGTGTCGGGGTAATATCCCTCGGCCGAAGCAATGACCTGGTAAGCGTTCTCCAAATTCAGGCCGTAGTTAAACTGATTGCCGTCCGCCTTGGTCTGTGACTCGGGCGAACCGGTCAGGCCATTTTCGGTGGCGGTCAGTTTGACCGTACTGCCCAGCAGTGGTTGGGGCTTTTGCGTTGAAGTTTCAGCGGTAAAGACGCCCACCACCAGATCGGCGAAGAGACGATCCACGGTAAAGCCGTACATATCGTCGCAGCAAGTCTTGCTCTTGACCGAGCGGCCGCCCTCGCGGTTGCTGGTCATGAAACCGGCATAGCCTTCGTCGAAAACGCGGAAACTGAGGTCGTCCACGCTGGAGTTGTAGGCTTTGCCCATGTTTTCGGGCTTGCTCCAGTTGCTGCCGTTCCAGTCGCTGTGGTACACGTCGAGGCCGCCGAGGGTGGGCCGGCCGTTGGTGCTGAAATAGAGGGTGCCGTCGAAGTAAAAAGGCGTGTCCTCATCGTAGGGCGTGTTGATGCTCTCGCCCAGGTTGACGGGATCCTGGTAGGTGCCGTCGCCGTTGTAGGTGGCGTAGTAAATATCGCGACCGCCGTAGCCGCCGGGCATGTCGCTGATGAAAAAGAGGACCTCGTTGCCGAATAGTTCTCCGGTGGTGGGGTTCAGGGCCAGGTAATCGCCGTTGACGCCGGCCACTTCGTTACCACTGTCCCAGCCTTCGTCATTCTGATCGCTGGAATAGATTTTTGACTCCACCGTTTTCTGGTTCTGCATCACGATGCGGTTGTAGATCAGGCGGCGGCCGTCGGCACTCAGGGCGGGGTTGGCGGTGTGGACGTTCACGCGGTTCACCTCCTTACCCAGGCGAGTAGGTTTGCCCCACTCGGTGGTGCCATCCTTTTTTGCCTCTTTACTGCTCATGAAGATGGCACTGAGCTGCTTGGGGTCGTTGGTATCTTCGGGGTTGACAACTTCGGTGGCTTCCCAGGTAGAGAAGTAGAGCTTGCTGCCATCCAGAGAAAGGGTGGGGGCATACTCGGAAAAGGCGGCGTTGACCTTACGGCCCAGGTTTTCCACCTTCACGCCCTCGGCATTCTCAGGCAGCGAAAGGCCCATCTCCGCGCCGGCAATGGAAATCTTGGCCAGATTGGTCATCAGCGGATCGGTGGAATTTGCCACGAACTCGCCCAGTACCGTGATCGCCTCGGCGTACTCCATTTCCGATTTCAGGGCCTCGCCGTAGTAGTAACGGTGCAGGTTATAGGTCGTATCCGACGGCTCGGCGCGGCGGAACAGTTGGCGGTAGTAGCGCTTGGCGGCGGCGTAGTCGCGCAGGCGAAAATTGTCCAGGCCCAGATCGGCTAGTACTTCTTCGTTGTCCTTATCGCGCTTCTCGAGTGCCTTTTCATTTAATTGAATCGCCTCGTAGTAGCTGTTTTCGACCTGATTGGTATCGGCTTCGCGCACCAGGGATTCGTAAGAAGAAGCACTGCGCAGCGGTTGCGCCCACAGGGTGCCGGTGGCGGCTACCCAGCAAATAACGATCATTAAAGCGGCTGACGTAAGATTTCTCATCAATGGATTACTTGAGGTGGCGGTAAGCGGAACGCTCGCAGTGAAGGATAAGCGGGCTGGTTCAATCAACGCTCTTCCGGCCGAAAATATTAAACGACTTTCGTTAACGCCGGCCCAGGGCCGGCGCGAGGTTGGGCGGCCGCCCGCTAGAAGCGGGGGCACAGCAGCGAAGGCGTTACCTCGGGCTGCTTGTAAATTTTAATGGTGTAGATCGCGCTCAGTTCAAAGGCACCCTGATAGTTATTGATCTCCCGCTGCTGCGAGAGCGTCACGTCGTAGGAGATGGCCGCCTGGATGTCCTTATAATCCAGACCGAACAGCACCTTGCCCGCGTCGGCGGTGCGGTAGCCGAGGCCGAACTTGAGCATCACGTCGGGCTTGAGAATACGCCCCGCCCAGGCTTGAAGCGACACGCTGGAGTTGTTGGCCGAGTTCTGGAAGAACACGGTGGGCAGGAAGCGCCAATCATCCGTCAAACCGTAATCCAGCGAAGCGTGGGCGTGGATGGTGGACAAACGCTTGCGGTCGTCCTGGTTGCCGGTGGCCGGTGGGTTAGGCGTGGGGTTAGGACCTCCTCCACCGGTTCCCCGGGGGATGATCGACTCGCGCATGGGCGCGTTGAGGTGGATCAGGGCTACGCCCAGTTCCAGGGCATTGCCCCTGGCGGGGTCCAGCACGGAGCGCAACATCAGGCCCGCACTAATATCGGTATAGCCCTTGCTATCACCGTCGGCCATCAGGTTTTCCAGGGCAGTGCCGCTCAGGCCGCCGCCGCCCAGTCCGCTGGCAATTTGCTCTTCCGTCAGTGGCTGGCCGGTAAGGTCCAGCGCAATGCTGTTACGGCCGTAAGTGGCACCCAGGGTGATGACGTTACGCCGATTGTCGTCCAAAGACAGGTGATAGGAAGCCGAAAGACCGGCAATGGTGGTCTGCACCTTGGATAGTCCGCCGTCCGTAGCAAATTCCTGGCGGGCGTTATCCTGGATAAAGTTAAAACCGACCCCGACC
This sequence comes from Lewinellaceae bacterium, assembly GCA_963710215.1. Classification (GTDB taxonomy): domain Bacteria; phylum Bacteroidota; class Bacteroidia; order Chitinophagales; family Saprospiraceae; genus Neolewinella. The sequence continues at coordinate 273,676 of CAVPZP010000069.1, forward strand.
CAGTCATTTTCCCGGAAGCCGCGCACAATCGGGGCATCCGCAAAAATGGAGGGCGTATTGATGCCGCTCAGACTGTGCCATTGCCCCCGGTAGGTACCGCCGATACGGGCCGTGCCCAGGAAGGCACCGGTCCGGGCCGGGTTCAGCCAGACGGGGTTCATGTTGTGGAGGGTGAAGTGAACGTCCTGCGCGGAAAGCGTACCGATAAACAGGCAAAGAACAAGAGGAAATAAGAGTCGAGCTTTGGTCATAGCTGCTGGCTGGTTAATCAAATCATAGGAAAGGGGACGGCTCCGGCGCGGAAATTGTCCTCATCAATCCGAAAGATAGCCAATAATTTGTCGGAGGGGAATTTTTCTCCAAAAATTTGCTCCGGGAGACGCGTTCCTTACCAAAGCGGCTCGACACCTATTTCTTCGCTGCTTTATAAATCGGTACCGTCGAGCAGGGTTCCCCGTACATGATCGATTTGGCTACCGGCCGCAGCCGCCGCGTTATTTCCAAATAAGCGGCCTCGGGCACGGGGCGGTCGCTACAGCCCTTTACTACCACGCGCTGATCTTCGTAGAGGGCGGGGTCCAGACCGGCCAGTTTGCGCAAAAAATAGGCTTTGTAATATTCCGCCTCACTGCCCTGAAAAACATCCACGGCCGCAGGCGCGGCATAAGTAGCCGTCAGCATATACGCCCACACCGGAATGATGGCATCGGCCGAGCAGTAAACCAGTAAAATTTTGCCCCGGTACTGCTCCCAATCGTGTTCCGCCAAGGCCGCGCGAAAATCCTTCTCCTTCAGGATCATCTCCATGAACAAGTAATCCTTCAAATCGAAGTGCGCGAATTTTACCCCGGCTTCCGGCAGGTACTCTTCCAGTTTAAAGGTAAGCAAGCGGCTATTGGCAACACGGTTGACCAGGGGTGGGGTAGACATGGGAGGGTGGGTTATGTGGGCTTAAAACGCCTTGGGTTCGGGGTAGTTGCATGGGTGATGAGAACGCTGCCTGCGGATTTCCCCCTAACCCCCCGAAGGGATAAAACCATGCTAGGTCAACCTCTCCTGCGGGGAGGTCGAGCCGCAGGCTCGGGTGGGGAATCCCGCTAGCCGTGCCGCCCCCTACCCAAGCGGTCTACCAGCTATAGTAAACCCCCACCGTATACGAAGGGGCCGCATAGATCAACGACCCGCGCAAGGCACCGCCGACCCCGGCCGACACGCCCAGATTCTTGCGGATCGCGTAACGCGCCTCCGCGCTCACGGCCACGAACTCGGTATTGTTGGCGAAAATACTGGTGCCCGCCCCGGCTTCGCTGTTCAACGCGCCGTTTTGGAGCGATTCCACCACGTCCAGCCGGCCCGTCAGACCGATCTTTTGGTCGCAGAAGGTAGTACCGGCTTCCAACCCCGCCCGCCACTCATCAGAAAAATTGTTGGTGCGCTGGTTAAAACCCGCATAGGCGGAGACATAACTCTTGCCCAGGCTCGTACCCGCATCCAGGCGCAGGTACTGATTGAATTCCCCGTCACCGGTTTGCAGGTTCATTTGGCGGCCGCCCACGTCCTGACCCGTCGGCAGGCCCAGAAATAGCGAGGCCGCAACCACCACCCGCTTATCCGTGATCAGGCCGTATTTGATGCCGATCTCGATATCGCCCACTGAGTTAATTGCGTCTCCCGCCTCGATCACCTCGTTCGTGGTGCCCGACAGCAGGTTATTCACCGTGGCCCGCGCAAAAAGGGGGGCATTCACAATCGCCGTCCAGCGGTCCGTGATGCCGTACTCGCCGTAGAGCACGGTGGCGTAATAGCCGCCGGTCACGTTGGGGTCGGTTTCGCCACCGCTGGTAAAGTGCCGGTCCGCCACGATCCACCATTCGGAGAGCTTCAGGTAGCCGCCGTTTTTCTCCTGCGGCCAGGGGCCGCCGGCATGTAAAAGAGGGGCGGCAAAAAGGAGGGCGGCAAAGAGTAGTATATAAGGTCTCATTATTCCTGGATTTCGCCGTCACCGACCTTTACGTTAAATGGTTTGCAGAAATAAAGGATATAGCTGTAAGTAGCCAGGTCCACATCGGGCACCGTGATCTGGTGCGCACCGCTGAAAATCGTTACCGGACCGATCTCCAGTGCTCCGTTAGTCGTGTTGGGGTTGTTGGTCAGGTACACGTACAGGCCGGGCAGGCGGGTATCGGCCGAGAAGTTGTCGGCAAAATCAATCACCAGGTCGCTGCCCACCGCC
>CAVPZP010000070.1:0-73102 GCA_963710215.1 Lewinellaceae bacterium
GAAAAATTCCGTCCTGAAACACTACGGGAGGAAAGTAAGAGATAACCAGCTTGGCAGCGGCGTCGGCCGACTTGTCGTACGACTGCGCCACGCGCTTACTCGTATTACCGGTATAGCCGGGAATACTCAGGATAGCCGGGTCGATCATGCCGATCAGCAGCGCATTGCCGGGGTTCCAGCCGTCGCCGTCGATCACGCTCTGAATGGAGGCGGCCAGGTTGGGCGTCCGCTGCTCGGGACCCGCCACGTCCAGTGTTCCCCAGTCGGGGATGTTGTTCCAGAAAATCGGGAAATCAAAATCACGATCCACCGGATTAGCGGCCGTGGAGATCGGGGCGGCATCGCCCGTCTCGAAGAAAATACCGGCACTCACCGTACCGCCCGTGTTGGTTTCGTCTACCGTAAACTGCACGTAGGCATCGGCAATAATGGAACCGGACGGCACCGTCAGGTTAGGGTAGCGCAGGGCCACCAGTTGCAGCGCACTGCCGTCGGTCGTAAGTTCCAGATCGGAGCTGGTCAGGTCAATGGCACCATTACCGATATTCACCTCTGCATCGTCCGACGATTCGGTCAGCAAGAAGGTCTCGGTCACCAGCGGCAGGTATTCCACCACCAGCGTAGCGGCCAGCGAGGCGTCGCCGTCAAAGGCTTCGGCCGTGCGTTCGCCCGTGCCGGTCAGCACGAAACTGATGGCATTGCCCGCATTCCAGCCGCCGCGGTTCACGATGGCCTGCACCAGAGCAATCAGGCTGGGGGTGCGCTGGTCCTCACCGGCATCACCGGCGGACGTCCACTCCGGAATAGCGGCCCAGGTCACCGTATCGCTCAGCAGGGCACGGCCCGAAATATTACCGCTAACGTCGGCAAACGTGACCGCATCATCGGCATCTTCTACTTGAACATAGACGGTGCCGTCGGTATTGTCGGTCTCATCCACGCCAAACTGAATGTAGGCACTAACGATCCTGGCATTGCGGGGAATGGCCAGGTCCGCAAAGCGCAGGCCCACCAACTGATCGCCGTCGCCGCCGTCGCGTACCAACTCCACGTCAGAGCTGGTCAGGTCCATGCTACCGGGGCTATTGCCGTTCAGCCCCTGCTCCTCGGCATCGTCCGAGGAGGAATTAATTTGTATTTGCACGGTCTGTACCTGCGCGGCCAGCGGGCCGGCAGCAAGGCAACAGAGTAGAAAAATTATACTCAAATAAAATAGCTTCATCGAAGGAGAACTTTTATGGTTATTAATGGCCACAAAGGTATCGGTGCCACGTAACGTGACAGTCTCCCTCTAATTAATTATAGTTTAAGGATGAGGCCGTTTCAGCCGGAGATGGTCGCAAGAGCAAAGGTGAAATTAATACAGCGTTTATTCAAAGTTTATATTCGGGCGTGTCTCCGCCCTGCGGGGCGGCGTCGGTCCCTTCCAGGCTCGCTGTTCGCTCGGTGCTCCGCACTAAACCTTCCAGGCACCTCACGCTAGTGGACTAAACGGGAAGTTTAGCTGCGCTGCTGCCTGCGGCGGTCGTTGTGCTAATTCGCCGGATTTTTTGTCTCAGACGAGGCTTGGAGGTCTTGTGAGCTACCTAAGGATTTCCGTAACGAAGCCTGAGGCAAAAAAAACAAGATTTGGGTATAACAGAATTTTCCGGTTGGTCCACTAGTTACAGTATAGCTAATCATTATCCCCCCCTTTACAGCGCTTCCATGAACGCCGTCAAATCCGCCTTCTCCACCACCGTCAGGTGCAACGAATCACTCCCCAGCGTCTGGTTCGGCACGTCCAGGCCGATACCCGCGCCGCCACCGTGATCGTAGAAATCGACCACCAGTTCCAGGGTGCTGTAGGCCCCATTGTGAAAGTAGGGAGCCGTGCGGGAGACGTTGCGTACCGTGGGGGTTTTAAATGACTTGGCGTAGATCCACACCTCTTCGTGGTGCACCTGGTTGGCACTGCGGCCGGGGTCGTCGTCTACCTGCTTGCGCAAGCGGTGGGGTGTTTTTAGCACGCCCAGTATCTCACTCTCGCTCTTGACAAAATCCGGCGGTACCAACCCGGCAAAGGTAGGCGCGAAGTGGCAAGTGCCGCAGGCCGCCTTGCCCATGAACAGGTTGAACCCCCGCACCACTTCTTCGGGTAACTCCTCGCTCTCCTCCCGCACGTAGCGGTCGAAGGGGCTATCCCATGATTGCAGCGATAGCACGTAGGAGGCCAGCGCGGCCGAGAAGCCGGCGGCGTCCAGGCGGGACTTGCCGAAAGCTTGTTTGGTTAGGGGGGCGTAGGCGGCGTTGTCGTTGACCGTTTCCAGGATCCGGTCATACTCGGTATCGAACTCGCCGTGGTCGAAAATGACGTGCTCGGCCTGCTGTTCCAGCGTAAAGGCCCGCAGGTCGTGGAAGTAGCGGTCGGCGTAAACGGCATTGAGCAAAGTAGGCGAGTTGCGCAGCACGGTCTTACCGTCAACGGCACTGTTCGACTGCGGCAGCCCATCGGTAAATGCCCGCTCCGGCTGATGGCAGGAGGCGCAACTCAGTTGCCCTCCCCGGCTCAGATTGGCATCGCTGAACAGCGTTTTACCCAGTTGGCGCAGGGCGGGTCCGTCGGCGGCGGCCGTCAGGTCGGTATAAAAATACGGATCGAGCAAGTCGGGGCTAAAGAGGTTATCCGCCCGCTGGTTGATCGGCGAGGGAAAAAGCGGCTCGGGTACCAGCTTCAGTTCTCGCTGCATTTTCCCTAGTCGCCCGTATAGCGGATTGACGTACTGCCGCAAGAAGTACAACCGATCGAAGGTATCAAAATTCGCATTCGCCCGCAGGTAGTCTACCGCCCCGACCAGCAGCCGGTCGATCTCGGTATATCCGGCCGCAGCAGCTAATTTCGGTTGCACCGCCAGCACCTCCCGCAGGGCGCCCATTGAAACAGCCGCTTCCTCCACCCCCCGCAATGATCCCGGCGTATCGAAACCCGTCACCCCCGTCGTAAAGGTGCGAATGAGTTGCATCCGCGCTGCCGTCAGCAGGTGATCCAGCGAGTAGTTCCTCCCGCTAAATTCTTCCTCCAGTTGCTTCGTCCGGTTAACCAGCATCCCGCACAGGATCGCGATCTGCGACCGCTCCGCCTCCGCTTCTTCCGAGTGGATCAGTTCATCCAGCACCTGCAGGCCCTCGGGCGGGGTCACTTGTCCGTGCGTTCCCTCGTTTTCAGCGTGCAACAGGGGTGCACCGTTCAGGTAGTCCTCCACAAAGGCAGGCTGGTAATAGGCCGCTAAAAATTCGATCCGCTTGTAAGCATCGCGGGCGGCGGCCAGTCCATTCCGCAGTTCCGCCAGATTCGCCATCGTGGGTGCCGATTTATAGCGGTCCGCCTTTACAGTCAGTTCCGTTACCGCTTCCACGTACACCGCATAGCGTGCACCCGCATTCAGCCCCACTTCCATCCTTACCCCACCAGGCGTCGATGACACGGCCATCACGGTAGCCAGTAATCCAAAAAAGCAACAGCAGACCAGCGAGCGCAACTTGAGCATATAATGGTAGCAATAATTAGCCAATACCATAAAAGTAAGTGCCCTCCGGTAGCTCACCAAATCTTGCAGCACGACTTAACCTAAAGATAAACTACGGTTCAACTTGCCCGCCGTGTACGCGATCGGCTCAAATCAACGTACAAACTCCGATGAGCTTGCCGACGATCACCGCAGGTAAAGTAAGGGGCGTAGCCCCCCCCCGCGTAGGCTTCTACCAGAGTACAAAGTTATCAGCGGCAACGCTCTTAATCAAAAGTACGGGCGAAGCCCCCCTCCGCCCACGCCTCCACCAAATCAATCACCCGCCCGTAACTCTTGATTCCCTCCTCCACGCCCTGCGACTTCAGGTAGGCATCATAAGCGGCATAGCGCACCGCCGGCAGCAGATCGGGATACAACTCGTTATTGGCATAGATCGCCTCCAGATCGTGGCGGATACCATTGTCCAGCGAATCGGTGCGCCAGGCGGTGTATTCCTCATTACGATAGCGGCGGTAGGTGCCGGCAATATCCCGCCAGTAATCTAGCCGGACGGCATACCGGACGGCCGCATCCTCCGAGCGCAGGCCCGCCAGATAGGCCCAGAAACTACAGGTTCCCTCATCCGCGAAACCGTAACCGTGGGCCAGTTCGTGGGCCGTCACGGCCGGGCGTTGCAGGGGCAGCAGGCCGGCGTCGATGTGGCCCTCGCCCACGAAAGGCCAGTATAGTCCGGCCGAGGAAAAGCGCAGAAAAATACCTTTCGGATACAGCAGTCGCCCCCGCACCCGCCCCGTGGTCGGGTAGCCGTAGGCGGCCAGGGCCTCCTCCAGCGGCGGCCGCAGCGCGGCCTCCGGGCGGGCGGGGAAGAGGTCTTCCGGCAGCGTACGGCTGGTGTCGGCCCCCGGCAGCGCGGCACGCAGCACGGCCAGTTCGGCAGCCTCGGCACGTACGCGCTCGCCCAGCCGGTCCAGGTCGATGGTGATCTCGGGCAGGCCCAGTACCTCTTCCACCGGCAGGCGGCCGTAATTGAAGGCCCAGATCAGCAGGAAAACACTCAGGCCCGCCGCCAGGAAACCGACCGTACTCACCAGCAACTGCCCCCAGAACACCCCCCGCGTCCGCGCCCGCCGCCGGATGATGCGGATGCGCCGTACCACCCCCACCACCAGCAACGGCCAGAACAGGTAGATCAGCGCCACCGGCGACCAGGTCACCAGCGTATCCAGCACCCACCTCACGCCCAGGAAAAAACCGCGCGAATACACGCGCTCGATCCAGGCGGCGGGCAGGGCGGTCCGCAGCAGCAGCAGCACCGCCAGCAACCCTACCCAGATCAGCATCGGCCGCCACCGCAGATCGGCCCGCCGGGCGGCAGTCCGCGCAAAAAAAGCTTGTCTCATCCCACAAATGTAGGGTACCGACAGTAGACCCTTCGGCAGGCCGTCCGACAAAACTCTTAAATCGGTGGCGTGTTAATATTCCCGGCGGCCGACGATTCGGTCGCCAAATTCATATGCCCCTCCGGCTTGCAGCGGGTTCCGGGCCTTTTCGTCAAACCTTAATACAACACAACATGGCTTTCGAACTCACCGATAGCAACTTCCAGGAACAAGTTCTCAATAACGAAGGCGTCAGCGTCGTCGACTTTTGGGCGGAATGGTGCGGCCCCTGCCGCATGGTCGGTCCCATCATCGAGGAACTCTCATCGGAGTACGAAGGCCGCGTCCTGATCGGCAAAGTAGATGTCGACACCAATTCCGAAGTGTCCATGCAGTACGGCGTCCGCTCCATCCCCACCATCCTCGTGCTGAAAAACGGCGAGGTTGTCGACAAGCACGTCGGCACCATTACCAAGGCTGCACTGTCCGAAAAGATCGAGAAGCAGTTGGCCATGGCTTAATTCAGGCTATCGCTGATAGAAAAGCCGCCGGTGCCCGTAGGGTGCCGGCGGCTTTTTACGTAGTAATACCATACTTACCGTACCAGTTGCTGCTTCTGCAATTCGTTTCCGTAGGTGCGCTGAAACACCACGGCATCTGCCTTGAGTTGCTGTAGCAAACCTCGTTCATCGTAACCCTCCTGGATCGAGCGGCCGTTGTAGCTGGTGTGGTAAGAAACATATTCCTGTCCCCGGTTCACTGCGTATACGGTCGCCTGCAAATTAGGCACCTGGTACACCGTCACGGCCGAGGCAGCGGCTCCGGTAGCGGCCAGCACCTCGTTCAGGTCGTTACTGGTAGCTTGTCCGGCCAGTTCGGCCACTTGCCAGCCCTCCTCGCTGCGGCTTAGGCCCACCACCGTCGCCACCGACTGCTTATTCATGAGCGGCACAATCACATTCAGTTGGTCATCGGCCATTTGGCGCAGCGTCGTCATCGAATCGGCCAGCAATAGTTGCTTAAAACTAATGCCCGCTTGCGCTATTTCCGGCCCCGGCACGGCACTCGCCAGCGTGGCGCGGTCCACGCCCAGGTTCAGTCCCAGGCCGCTGTCCAGCGCGGACAGTAGGTCCGCTTGGGCCTGCTCGGCCGCCGCCTTCGCCGATGCGTACACCGGCGTATCCGCCGGGTCCCCGGCGGGCCCCTGGTTGTTTCCGGGGTTCTTCGTGCCGCAACTGCTCAGTAGTAGCAGGCTGCCCATCAGCAGCCAAACGGCGGTAATAAACGTCTTCATAGTATTGTTTTTAATGGTAATAGGTACTTAGGATTTCTTAGCCAGATCAAACCAGGTCCGCCAGTGGGTGCTTGCACCATCTGGATCACGGTACTCCGCATACGTAATGATCCGTTCCTCCCCTCTACAGGGACTCCAGGGATCGTTCAGTACCACGTAATTGGTACCGCTCAGCGTCAGGTAGCCCTTTACCACCAGCACGTGGCCCACCACACCCGAAGTTCCGTAGGCATAACCCATCGGCTTCTTACGGCAGTGCACCTGCTTTCGCAGGTCCTCCCAGCTCATGGCTGTTGTCGTTTCGCTAAACGTGAGTCCGGCAAAATCCAGCATCAGCCAGCCGGGGCGGTTACAGTCGTTATTCTTCGGGCAACTATTGCCTTCCTCCTCATCCGAGCAACAGGCCGTTTCCGAAAATCGCTCGTTAGCCAAATCGCACTGCTTCACGGTCTGATCAAAGTGCTGCGCCAGCATCTGCGTCGTGGCGGCCCAGCACCAGTTATTGGTTTCCTGGTCGCGCAGCGTATTGCTCACGTTGCCCACCAGTTCGGGTTCACAGCAGCCGTTCCACAGCAGTAGCGTGGCGGCAAGCATAAAAAATAATCCAAAGTTCTTCATGGCGTCGGTGTTTGTTTGCCCTTCTATTCCGGTCCCCACCCAACAGGTTACCTATTGGCACCGATTTATTTTTCATCCTGCATTTGTTTACTCCTTCTTTGGGCGTGCCCCCGTCCCTGCCGGGCCGGGGTCGGTCCCTTCCCGGCGCGGCTATCGCCTTGGCCCTCCGGGCTGCGTCCCTGTCGGGCCGCCCCGTCCAGGCACCTCACGCGGGCCGGGGCAGCCAACGCCGCAAAATCCACCCGTATCCCAACCAGCCGGCTAGCGGTGCGAACCGCTGCTAAAAATGGTGCGAGACCTCCGGTCTCGCGGAAGAATCGGCTCCCGACCTCCGGTCGAAGGTTTTTACTGCTACAATAAAGCTGGAGTAGATCGCCTAGTACGCCTCCGGTAACTCCCGACCAGAGGTCGGTTGCCTGGCTCGCGCGAGACCGGAGGTCACGCACCGGACGCCTTTTCTAAAGGAACCGATTCTCGCGCTTAGGCGTGAGTACGTAGTCTATCACCTGAGAGCGTGTCTAAAATTTTTAAGAACTGAGGATCAATAATTCGCTTCGCGGCTACTTCGTGGTTAAGGTTCTGGCTAGATAAAAACTTCGCTTCGCGGCTACTTCGTGGTGCGCGCATAGCGGGTTACGTAAGTCAGTTTTTATGACGCCAGGTTCTTAAATGCTTGGTTCTCAGGAAGTAAAAATTTAGACACGCTCTAAATGCCTTCATTCCCCTCCCCGGCCCCGTCTTCACCTGGTGCCAGTGCCGCGTACCGCTCCCGCAGATCATCTAACTTATATGCATTGATCAGCGCCTTCACTTCCGCCAGCCGCTCTTTCCGGTCCGGTAGTGGATCAACGCTTTCTTCGGCTAGTTCGCTGAGGCAAAGCTGTGTTTCAGCAATATCCCTTGGGGATTGAATCATTCGGTATAGCTTTAAGGCGTTGTTCCAGTTTACCTTAGCATCCTCGTAATTATATTCCGCCTTTTCTAATTGAGCTACGTAGTGAAAGGTATGGGCCCGCCCCAGCTCAAATCCTATATTTTCGTACAGTTTATCGGCTTTCATAAAGTGGTCACGCGCTAGATCGTTCTGGCCTAGCCTGAATTCCAGTGCTCCCAAGTTGCGAGTGACATTGGCCCGCCCCAGCTCATCTCCTGTCTTCTCGTACAGCTTACCGGCTTTCATAAAGTGGTCACGCGCTAGATCGTTCTGGCCTAGCCTGAATTCCAGTTCTCCCAAGCTAAAGAGGACATTGGCCCGCCCCTGCTCATCTCCTGTCTTCTCGTACAGCTTACCGGCTTCCGTAAAGTGGTCACGCGCTAGATCGTTCTGGCCTAGCCTGAATTCCAGTTTTCCCAAGTTAAAGAGGACATTGGCCCGCCCCAGCTCATCTCCTATCTTCTCGTGTAGCATTCCGGCTTTCGTAAAGTGGTCACGCGCTAGATCGTTCTGGCCTAGCCTGAATTCCAGTTTTCCCAAGTTAAAGATGACATTGGCCCGCCCCAGTTCATCTCCTATCTTCTCGTACAGCTTTCCGGCTTCCGTAAAGTGGTCACGCGCTAGATCGTTCTGGCCCAGCCTGGATTCCAGTTTTCCCAAGATAAAGAGGACATTGGCCCGCCCCAGCTCATGTCCTATCTTCTCGTACAGCTTTCCGGCCTGCGTAAAGTGGTCACGCGCTAGATCGTTCTGGCCTAGCCTGAATTCCAGATTTCCCAAGTTAAAGATGACATTGGCCCGCCCCAGCTCATCTCCTATCTTCTCGTATAGCTTACCGGCTTGCGTAAAGTGGTCACGCGCTAGATCGTTCTGGCCCAGCCTGAATTCCAGTTCTCCCAAGTTACAAGTGACATTGGCCCGCCCCAGCTCATCTCCTATCTTCTCGTACAGCTCACCGGCTTCCGTATAGTGGTCACGCGCTAGATCGTTCTGGCCTAGGCTGAATTCCAGTGTTCCCAAGTTGCGAGTGACATTGGCCCGCCCCAGCTCATCTCCTATCTTCTCGTACAGCTCACCGGCTTCCGTAAAGTGGTCACGCGCTAGATCGTTCTGGCCTAATATAAACTCGAGTTGACCTAGAATAATTAGAATATGTGACAATACCCCACCATTTCCTTTCCAAAAAGGGTGAATTTTTAGATCTGAAAGCAGTCTATGGCTACGAAGGGGAATTTTTTGATAGTCATTAAACAAACTATTATACACCCTAAACAACCGTTCCTCCTCCCACCCGCGATAAACGAAGTACTCCAAAAAATCCAGCCGTGCCTGCGTGGGGTAATCCCGGGAGCAAGCAATCGCAAACCCATCGTCAAATAACTGGGCCTCGTCCAGTAATTCCTCGCTTTCCTGCCGGAGGCCGGAGCGGATGAGGCGGGCCACCGGGGGCAGCAGTTCCAGCTTGTTTGCCTCGTTTAGCCGCACGAGGTTGCGCTCGAAGAGGAGGATGCGGTCGCGGGTGGTGTAGACGTCGGCTTGGCGGAGGGATGTTTGCATGGCCCCGTCCAGGCCGTCCTGGAAGAGGGCGCAGAGGGCCAGGAGGCGGCGGGTTCCGGGCTGATTAGCGAGGCGGCGCAGGGAAAGGCCGAGGGAGAGGTAAAAGTTATCGTTTTTCTCCCCCTCCCGGCCGGCGAAGCGGGCGAGGAGAGCGGCGTCATTCTCGCGCCAATCGACGATGAGATCGCTGAGATGGAGGTATTCCGCGGCGTGGGAGGCGGTAAGTTCGATGGAGAGCGGGTGGTTGCTCAGTTCGGTTTTGACGAAGGCCGGCAGCAGGGGGTCTTCCAGGGTGCGGCCGGATTTGCGGTGCCACTCCAATTGGAAGAGTTCGAGGCCGTCGGCGTCGCTGAGCACGTCGAGGGGGACTTCCTCCCAGCCGGCGAGGCGGATGCGGGTGGAGCAGAGGAGGCGGAGGTTGCCGGCTTGGTCGATGCGATTCAGGAGGGCGAGGGCTCGCGGCTCCTCCTGGATGGACTCCAGGTTGTCCAGATAAAGCAAGCCGGACGGGAGTTCGGCCAGAGCGGCGAGGAGTTGGGGCAGTTGCTCCTCCCCCGTCCGATCGGGATCGAGGCCGGCCAGGGAGGCCAGGGCGGCCAGGAAGAGCGGGAAACTGCTGAGGTGCTCCACTTGGACCACGTAGGCGCGGTGGTCCGGCCCAGCGGAGAGCCAGTTGGCGATGGCACGGTGGCAAACGGTGGTTTTCCCATTGCCCCCGCCGCCGTAAATAGCGATTGGTTGGCCGGGGGCGGCTAACAGGGCGGCGATTTTCGCCAGTTTCTCGCCCCGCCCCCGGAAGTGGGTGGTAACGCGCAGGTAGCCGGCGGCGGCATCGGTGAGGAGGCGGGTGTAATCGCTGCGGCCCCGGTGGGTGCCGGCGGGGGCCGGTTCCAGTTCTTCGGTGGGGAGGTAAGGTTCGAGGAGGCCGAGGAGGCGGTCGGCAACGAGTCTCGTTTTTGTTAACGAGGGAGGGGTTTTCGATTCCCTTAATTTGCTCCGGCTTGATCTCGGTCAGATCACGTTGCAGTAGTGGTATGTAACGTTGAAAATCCGGGAATACATTCATCAGCCGCAGGGCCTCGTTCAGCTTATTTTTGCTGACGGCGGCTTGGATATCGCGGTACTCGGTGAGGTTAGGGGTGCGGGTTGGCATAGGGGCAGGGTATGCGCAAATATGCTGATTTTTTTGTTGTGACGGGGGAGCGGGCCGTTCAGGGAAAAACCAAAAAGAAAAGTAACCCTTACCACCGCAATAAACTAGCCTTCGGCGCTTGGATAATTGCCCGGCTGGGGGATGGTCCGGTTATAAATCAAGACGAGCACCCGGGCCGCTAACCATGAAAAGAGGACTGGAGCGGTTCATGTTCATGCTACGGGGGTCGCGACTGATGACAACACTTTAGAACTAAGCTTAATACGACTTGCACCGGAACCGTAGCCCTTCCCGGCTCGCCTACCGGCTCGGCCCTGCGGGCTTCCTCCCTCCGGTCGTCTCCGTCCAGGCACCTCACGCAAATAAATATATAACTTCCGCAGCGGGAGTGATTCTTTCGCTAGCCGGGACCGTGCAACAATGCTGGTCAGTTCCCGGAATTTTCCGACGAGTGCAAAAATAATTGCGCCGGTTATTCGCCCGTGAATGCTGCGGCAAACAGATCGAATACTCTCCGGGCCTCGGCCACGGCCTCGGCCGCTTGCTCCTCCCCTACCCTGGTCTGGCGCAAAACAGGTAACAGGGCCGCCCACTGCTGCCGGCCGGTGCGGGACTGGAAAGCGTAGAAGTTCATCATGTCCGGAGTGAAATCAGCGCCCCGGTGTTGCCGGAGAGCACGGTAAATGGCACTGCCGCCGAGCGAGGCACCGTCCAGCACGTAGGCGCGGGCTAGCAAGCGGTACGGCTCCAGGGTGTTTTCCGGTTGCGGGGCGGAAGGTAGGGATAGGCCCAGTGCCGTCAGATCGCGGTGGAGGGCCGGGCCGCGGGACTGATAGTGGTAGGGCAGCGCTTCGGACGCACCGGGAACGGTGATGCGGAATGACAGCAGTTCCGGTTCCAATGGGCGTGAACATCGGCCTGGGCCGCGATCAGCCGACGGTAGCGGTCGAGGTCGATCGTGCCGTCCATCAATACGTTGCCGAAACCCACCGCCTCCACCCGGTCGTGATGGGCACGGGTGCCCGCGCGCAGTAGTTCGATTAGCGTAAGCGGGTCAGGCATGGATCAACCGTTTGCTACCGTGAAGAAAAAGGCGGCACCTTCGTCCGGTCGGCTCTCGGCCCATACCTTGCCGCCGTGCATGTTGACGATCCGCTTGACGATGGCCATGCCCACGCCCGACCCTTCGGCGTAGGTTTCCGGTACCAGCCGGGTAAACATGGCAAAAACCTGCTCTTGTTGCTTGTCGTCAAAACCGATGCCGTTGTCGCGGATGAACCAGGCGGTTTTCTCGTCATCGTAGCCGAGGTGGATCGTAGCCGACCGGTCCGGACAACGGTACTTGATTGCGTTGCCCAATAGGTTGATCATCAACCGGTAGATCAACTGAGCATCTCCCCTGATTGCCGGCAGGTTATCGGCAATGGTTAGATCGACTTCGCAATCAGTTCGCTCGGTAGATAGATCGGCCCAGACATTGCGCGTCAACTCCGCCAGGTCGATTTGCTCGGTTTTCATGGCACCGTAAGTGATGCGACCGTAATGGAGGATGCCGTCGATAAAGGATCCCATTCGCTTTACGCTCTGCTGGATCACCTGAATGGTTTCCTTGCCTTCCTCGTCCAATTTGTCATGATAATCCTCCTCCAGTATTTGGGAGAAGCCCGCAATGGCCCGCAGGGGACTCCGCAGGTCGTGGCTGACCGAATAGCTGAAGGATTCCATTTCCTCGTAGGCCCGCTGGAGTTGCCGGTTGATTGCCTTTAACTCATTAGCGTTAGCCGTGATCACGTCGCGAATTTGGTCACAGAGCAGGCGGGCCGCCGGCAAGGCGGAATCCGGCCAGGGGAGTGACCGGCCCTCTACCACTTGCGCCCAACTGTCGAAAGATTTGCGCGGTGAGATCCGGCCCCGCACTTCGTCGAATACGGCTTTCTTGCCGGGGTCGCCGCCCCAGTTTACGGTTTGCCGCTCTTCGGGTTTAAACCACAGGATGTATTCTCCCTGCTCGGGATGAATGGCAATGGCGAGTAACCCGGCCGCCGAATCGAGCAACTTTTCGGCGGGGGCATAGTGCTGCGCTAACCGATCGGTCAAGAAAATTTCACGGCCGTCCGTCTGCGGGGCACCGCTCTGCAACCACCCGATAAGCTGCTGAATTTCCGCTGCGGCGGGTGTTTTACCCAGCACACTGAGGCGGTCTTCGTAGTAGAGTGCGCAGCCGTTCGCATCGTTCAGATCGAGCAAGTTCGGCTCGCCCTCGATCAATCCTTCGTGAACCTGATTGCCCCGGCTCATGCGCTCGAACAGGCGGGAACAGACGGAGTTGATGCGCAGCGATTCTTCCCTTTTTGCTTTGGCTAAATAAAGGGACAGCGTGCCCGAGAAAACGGTGCCGAGCAAGTTGAAAAACCCACGTTCCAGGTAGTTGAGCGGACGCGGTTGGCCGTGGTGACAGACCACCAGCCCCCAGAGTTTTTCCTCTACCACTACAGCCAGCGAAAGGGTAGCCCGCACGCCCATGTGGCCGAGGTATTCGAGGTGGATGGGTGATACGCCCCGGCTGACGCAGTCGGACAGATCGAGCGAAGCAGCGGCGGGCAGGCCGGGGGCGGCGTGGATGGGGGCGGTAGCGGCCGTACGGTCGGCGAGGATGCGGGTACGGTTGCGCAGGTAGAGGGCGCGGGCCTGGGCGGGGATATCGGAGGCCGGGTAGTGGAGACCCAGGTAAGGGGTGAGTTCGGGCAGTTTCTCCTCGGCGATCACCTCGCCGTTGTGGTCGCCGTCGAAGCGATAGATCATCACCCGGTCGTAGCCGCCGAAAGCCCGGACCTCGGCGGCCATGGTGCGGACGAGGTGGCTGAAATCGGCGGCTTGCTGCAGGTGCTGCACCGCCGCGGCGAGGGCAAACTGCTGCCGCTGCCCGGTACCGTAGTCCCGGTTGGCGGGTTCGATCTCCAATAGTAGCAGGTCATCCTGGGGGATGAGGGTGAGGTCGTAAGCCGCGGCGGCACCCGGAAGTTCCAGCAAGAGGGGATTAGCGGGCGCCTCACCGGTATCGGTACCGTAGAGGCTGAGTTGCCGGGCAGTATCCGCCGGCAACAGGGGGCGCAGGGATTGCCCGAGTAGCCGGTCCAGTGGTTGCCCGAACAGCTCGGCCGCATTGGCGGAGGCGAACTGGATGTGCAAATCGGACGGGCGAACGGCAAGCAGGTAGAAGTGAGACTGTACCAACCGAATGTGGTGAATGGGTTCCTTATCGCAGTTGGTTAGGTCGTAAGCGTAAGGATAAGCCTCCTGGTTGGTCAAAGTCATGGAAAAAATCTAAGGTTTGATAACGACTCTTCCGACCGGATGCGTGAGGTGCCTGGACGGGCCGACGTAGGGGCAGGGCTTGCCCCTGCCCGGAAGGAAGGAGACCCGCAGGGGCCGAGCGAACAGCGAGCCGGGAAGGGACCGACGCCGGCGCTAGCCGGGGGCACGCCCCACACAATAGTCCGCTAAAAACAATACGAATCCGGGTAGTTCGGAGAAATCCTCCGCAATTTGTTGGTTAAGGAAGTCGGTTGCAGACCAAATGTTGAGTCGATGCGACACAATGTAGGCAAAATGTGCCCGAACGGACCATTCAGGCCTCCTGGGTACGCTCGCAGGCCCCGGCACAATTGCCGTAAAGGTTAAGGGAGTGGTGGGTGACGTCGAATTTGAGCAGGTCGCCCATCATGTCCTTGATCTGTTGGACGCGGGGGTCGCAAAATTCGAGCACCCGGCCGCAATCGTTGCAGATCAGGTGGTCGTGCTGTTTGTAGCCGTGGCTTTTTTCGTACTGCGCGAGATTTTTACCGAATTGGTGTTTCTTGACCAAATCGCAACTGACAAGTAATTCGAGCGTGTTGTAGACGGTGGCGCGGCTGACCCGGTAGTTCTGGGTCTTCATATGGATATAGAGGGCCTCAGCATCGAAGTGGTCTTCGCGGCGGTAAATTTCCTCCAGGATGGCGAAGCGTTCGGGTGTTTTGCGCAGCTTGTTTTCTTCCAGATGGCGGGCGAACATTTTCTTGACGGTTACCACGGTTTGTTCGGTGCGGCTGAGGGGCTGATCGGTTGTCATCGGGAAGGCTGGTTGGTTCGAGAAGCGGAAGAAAAGAGCGGGCGGGGGTCAGTCGGTATGGCCCGGCTCTCCGTCCTCACGGGAAACAGTTGAGACGCTATCCAGTTTTTCCAGGGCCTTGATGGCCAGCCGGAGTTGGTCTACGTTGACCACCAAAATACTGATGGTGGCCTCGAAAAACCCATCGTGACCGGATATATTCATCGACCGGATGTTCAGGTCCAGCAGCGAACTGATCTCGTGGCTGATATTTTCGATCACGCCCTTGCCCGTATCGACACCCGTGATGCGCAGATTTGTGACGAAGGAGCTTTCGGTGGTGCTGATCCACTCCGCTTTCATGATGCGGTAGCGGTAATTGGCCATCAGGTTGATGGCATTGGGGCAGTTGGTGCGGTGGATGCGCAGCCCGGCCGTGCTGGCCAGGTAAGCAAACACCTCGTCGCCCTGCACGGGGTTGCAGCAGGGGGCAAAACTGTGTTCGTACTGTTCGCCGGGTTCGCCGTTGATGAGCAGGCGGGCCTTGCCCTTTGCGCGGTCGGCCGATTTGCGACGGCCGGACCGTTCGATGGTCGTTGTGGGAGGTTCCTGCCCTACCGGTTTTTCTACTTCGATCTCCACCAGGCGGCCTTCCTTGCTGACCTCGAAGTGGCGCATGATCTGCTGCGTGGTGATGGTCTCTTCGGCAATGGCATAATAGAGGTCGTGGTAAAGCGTAAAGTCAAAGAATTTGACCAAATTATCCATGCTTACTTCCCACTCTTTTTCCTTGACCCCGGCATTGCGCAGCTTACGTTCCAGGGTCTCCTTACCCAGATCGGCGATCTTGTTGCGGTCCTCGCGCAGGGCATGACGAATCTTTGCCTTGGCCTTGCCGGTTTTGGCAATCCGGAGCCAGTCCTGATTGGGCCGCTGCCCCTTGCGGGTGATGATCTCGATCTGGTCGCCGTTCTTGACTTCCCGGCTGAGCGGAACCAGCCGATTGTCGATCTTGATGGACTGGCACTGGTAGCCGACCTCGGTATGGACCGCAAAGGCAAAATCGAGTACCGTCGCCCCCTTGGGCAGGAGTTTCATGTCGCCCTTGGGCGTGTAGGCGTAGACCTCGTCGTTGAAGAAGTTGTTGGCCCGAAAATCACCCACGAACTGTACGGCATTGCCCTGTGAGGTGGGGTCGTCGAGCAGTTCACGCACACTGTCCAGCCACTGCTCGTAGACGTCCTTTTGCCCCTTGACGCCCTTGTACTTCCAGTGCGCGGCGAAGCCGCGCTCGGCGATGTTGTCCATCCGGTCGGTACGGATCTGCACTTCCACGTAGCGGCCCTCCGGCCCCATTACGGTAGTGTGCAAGCTCTCGTAACCGTTAGATTTAGGATTGCTGACCCAGTCCTTGAGCCGGGAGGGAATAGGGGTATAGTAGTCGGAAACGATGGTGTAAACCTGCCAGCAGAGGGTTTTTTCGCGCCGCGAATCCAGTACCTCGTTGCCCTGTTCCAGATCGAGGATGACCCGCACGGCGAACAAGTCGTAAATTTCCTCAAAGGGGACTTGCTTGTTCTTCAGCTTGTTGTAGATGGAGTAGATGGACTTGGGCCGGCCGAAAATTTTGTACTTCACGCCCAAACCTTCCAGTTCCTCGCGCAGTGGCTGGATAAACGTCTCGATGTATTCCTCACGGGCCTTTTTGGTCTCCTGCAGCTTGTCGGCGATCTCCTTATACTCGTCGCGCTGAATGATCTTCATGCAACGGTCCAAAAATTCCGTCCGGAAATTATACATCCCCAGGCGGTGCGCCAGCGGCGCGTAGATGTAGCTGGTCTCGGCGGCCTTGGAGAGCTGCTTGTTATCGGGCATGGCGTCCAGCGTCCGCATGTTGTGCATCCGGTCGGCCATTTTGACGAACACGATGCGCACGTCTTCCACCAGCGTCATGAGCACTTTACGAAAGTTCTCCGCCTGCGCGGATTCCATGTTATAGGCGCTGTCCAGTTTGGTCAGTCCGTTTACCATGGCGCAGATGCGGTCGCCGAAGCGGTCGCGGATCTCGTCCAGCGTCACGTCGGTATCTTCCACCGTATCGTGGAGCAGTGCCGCGCAGATGGCGGTGGGGCCGAGACCGATTTCCTCGGCGCAGATTTTAGCCACCGCGATGGGATGAAAAATGTAGGGTTCGCCCGATTTACGGCGCTGAGGCCGGTGGGCTTCCTCGGCCAATTCATAAGCGGCACGCATCAGGCGGTGGTCCTCCTCGCCGGCGGGCACCCGCATGGAAGCTACCATGTCTTCGTAAGCCGCGTCGATGGCGGGCTTGGCATAAGCGGGATTTTCCTGGAGCAAGGTTGCCATGATCTGAATGAGGTTAGAGAAGAGATTTGGACCGATTTTTGCCAACATTAAAGCAAAGAGAAAACAAATTACGGGCTTCGGTAGTTTATCCGGCTACATGACGAAAGATTTTTTGGACGGCAGGCGGGGAAAATCACATTTTTCCTTCCGATTTGCAAAATCCTGCTATCTTTGCGCCGCTTTAGGGATGAAGGGTTCGTCAACCGGCCACTTTCACCCACCCGTAGCGCGGATGTGATGGAATTGGTAGACATGCCAGATTTAGGATCTGGTGCCGCAAGGTGTGAAGGTTCGAGTCCTTTCATCCGCACATAAAAAATAACTCAAGAGCAGTTTGGGCTTCGGCCCAGACCTCCGGTCCGCCCGCCCGCCCGCGGCGGGCCGGTTTTTTTTAGCCCCCTGCCGTGGCACTTTTCCGTACGCAGTAGTTGCGTCGAAAGTTACGGCCCCAATGATTTAACCGCCGGCGGCCCCGCCCGCCAACATTTTTTCCCCATGCCCACTACTTCCGTCGAAAAGCACGATGACCTGACCGCCACCCTGACCGTTACCGTGGCCGTCGATGATTATAAAAAAGATTTTAACGCCCAGATCGCCGAGGCGATGCGTAAATCCAACATGAAAGGATTTCGCCCCGGCAAGGCCCCCCGCGCCACGATCATTAAAATGGTGGGCGGCGAAATGCTGGCTAAGTTAGTCAACCACAAATTCCAGGAAGCCATGGGCGGTTTCTTCGAAGAAACGGAACTGGAAGTGATCGGCCAACCGATCGTCGATGAGGAAAAATCCACCGGCACCATCGACCCGCGCCAACTCGAAGATTACACCAATGTCTTCACCATCGGTTTTCTGCCCGATTACGAGATCAAGGGCCTGGACGACGGTGCGGTGTTCGAGCTACTGGAAGTGAGTGTCCGGGAAGAAGAAATAGACGAGTTGCTGAACAAAACCCGCCGCAACCTGGGCAAGCAGGAGGAAGTTACCGGCGAGATCGAG
This sequence comes from Lewinellaceae bacterium, assembly GCA_963710215.1. Taxonomy (GTDB): domain Bacteria; phylum Bacteroidota; class Bacteroidia; order Chitinophagales; family Saprospiraceae; genus Neolewinella. The sequence continues at coordinate 17,898 of CAVPZP010000070.1, forward strand.
GAAGAGGATATCGTCCGCCTGCACCTTCAGCAGATCGAGGACGATGCGGTGCTGATGGACGGCATCGATAATGAATTTTCCGTTTCGCTGGTGGATACCACCCCCGAATTCACGGAACTATTGCTGGGCAAAACGATCGGTGATAGTTTCGTGGCCGACATCAACGCCATCGAAGAAGATCAGACCGAAAAATTCACCCTCGAAACGGTGCTCGGCATCGACTCCGCCGACGCCGATGTGTCCGATGACGAGGAAGAAGGCGAGGCCGCTACGGCCGATATCAACAATAACGGTATCCCCGATGGAGCGGAGTTCCGTTTCACCATCCAGGCCGTTACTCGCCTGCAGCCCGCCGGAATAGGCGAAGTTATTTCCGCACTGTCTAGAGAGGGCTACCAGTCAACCGACGAAGATTCCGTCCGGGAAGTACTTCGCGGCATGCTAACCGATAACCCTAACGAACAGGGCCGCCAACTGGCCTGGATAGCGGTCCGCAGACACCTGAGCGAAGTACAGGATTTTGCCGTTCCCCGCTCCTTCCTGCGCCAAACTCTCGAAGAAGATAACCAGGACGAGGTAACCGAAGACGATCTGGATCAATTTACCGGGGCCGTCCGCTGGATGAGCGTTCGCGGCAAATTGGCTAGAAAGTACGGCATCGAATTAACCGAAAATGATATTTATGATGCGGCCGTCGAGAAGATCGCCGGCATGCTGGGCGGCCGTGTTCAGCCCTGGATGCGGGGCAAATTCATGGATGACATGGTCAAACGTATCATGGATAGCCCCGGCGAACGCGATCAACTCATCAATGCCACCCTGGAAGCTAAATTGATGGACCCCGTGCTGGCGGATGTAAAAACGGAAGTCGTCGAGGTCACCACCGAGGAATTGAACCAACGCATCCAGGAATTCAACGAGGCAAACGCCGACGAAGAGGAGTAAGACCGCCCCCCCGCCGGGGCATTAAACCCCCGGCCCCTTCGGGTGTTAACCAGGTGCGCGGCCGCTACCGGCCCCGCTTGCCGATCATGCGTCGGCTACCCTAAATCAACCCGAATGATTCCGCAGAACGAATTTCATAAATACGCCACCATGCACCTCGGCATGAGCGGCATGCACCTCGACAGGTACGCCGCCGCCAACGGCGGCGCGGCCTCCGTCGCGGCACCCAACATCAACGGGTTCACCCCCAATGTCATCGAAGAACGCCAGATGAACGTGGCCGCCGTCGATGTCTTCAGCCGCCTGATGATGGACCGCATCATCTTTATGGGCGTCCCCGTTACCGACTACGTGGCCAACGTTATCCAGGCCCAGTTGCTGTTCCTGCAATCCACCGACCCCAAGCGCGACGTGACCATGTTTATCAACAGCCCCGGCGGCTCGGTCATGGCCGGACTCGGCATCTACGACACCATGCAGTACATCTCGCCCGACGTAGCCACCATTTGCACCGGCCTCTCGGCCAGCATGGGTTCGCTGCTCCTCGCGGCGGGCGAAAAAGGCAAGCGTTCCGGCCTGCCCCACAGCCGCGTCATGATCCACCAGCCATCCGGCGGCATGCAGGGCCAGGTATCAGATATGGAGATCAACTACAAGCTCATCAAACAGCTCCAGGAAGAACTCTACAACATCTACGTCAAGCACACCGGCCAGCCCTACGAACGCATCGAAAAGGACTCCGACCGCGACCGCTGGATGGTAGCCACCGAGGCCATGGAATACGGCCTCATCGACGAGGTCCTCAGCCGCGAGGCACTGGACAAGAAGAAGGCCTAAAGCCGATCTTTTCCGTGGTGTAACCACGATATTTAAACGGTCTTTCGATGCATTCGCTGCCGTGCGGGTGGCGGTCGAAAGGCCGTTTTTCTTTGGCCGTGCCCCCGCCTGCCGGCGGGGTCGGTCCCTTGCGGGCTTCGCTGTTCGCTCGGCACTTCGTGCGCTATCGCCCCTCCAGGCACCTCACGGTAGGGGGCTGCACCCGTACACCCTTTTTCCATCTCACGCGTTCCTTCCATTTGTATTAACCCCAACATATTGCGCGGAACTCGCCCCACCGGCCGGTTCACCCGCGCATAAGCCGTATATTTGCCGCCATGCTAAGGAGTAAAAACGAATACCGCTGTTCATTCTGCGGACGAGATAAATCGGATGCCCTCATCCTCATTGCCGGACTGGACGCCCACATCTGCGAGGTTTGCGTCGATCAGGCGCAGGAAATCGTGCAGGAAGAACTGTTCGGAGGCCGACCCGAGGAGGACGAGGAAATCGACGAGCAGGCCCTTGCCGCCAAGCGAAAGAAACTGGTCAATCTGGAAGCCGCCGCACTGGTACGCCCCAAGGACATCAAGGACCACCTGGATAAATACGTCATCGGGCAGGAAGACGCCAAGAAAATCCTCTCCGTTGCCGTCTACAACCACTACAAGCGGTTGCAGAACCCCGGTGCCGACGATGATGACGTGCAACTGGAAAAAAGCAACATCCTGTTCGTGGGCCGCACCGGCACGGGTAAGACCCTGCTGGCCAAGACCATCGCCAAGTATTTGAACGTACCGTTTTCGGTCGTGGATGCCACCGTTTTCACCGAAGCCGGCTACGTGGGCGAAGACGTGGAAAGCATCCTCAGCCGCTTGCTCCAGGTCTGTGATTACGACGTGGAGTCCGCCCAGCGCGGCATCGTCTACATCGACGAGATCGACAAGGTGGCCCGCAAGGGCGATAACCCCTCCATCACGCGCGACGTGAGCGGCGAGGGCGTTCAGCAGGCCATGCTCAAAATGCTGGAAGGCACCGACGTCAACGTGCCCCCCCAGGGCGGCCGTAAGCACCCCGAACAGAAACTGGTCAAAGTGAATACGGAGAACATCCTGTTCATCTGCGGTGGAGCTTTCGACGGGATCGAAAAGATCATCGGTCGGCGGCTCAATACCCAAATCATCGGCTTCCGCGCCGATGAGGCCGAACGGATCGACGGCGATAACCTGCTCCACTACGTCAATCACCAGGACCTGCGCCGTTTCGGCCTCATCCCCGAACTCATCGGCCGCCTGCCCGTACTGACTCACCTCAACCCCCTCGATCTGGAGGCCATGCGCCGTATCCTCGTGGAACCCCGCAACAGCCTGGTGCGCCAGTACCAGCGTCTGTTCAAGCTGGAAAATATCCAGCTGTCCTTCTCCGAAGACGCCCTGGATTTCATCGCCGAAAAAGCTCTCGAATTCGAACTCGGTGCCCGCGGCCTGCGCTCCATCTGCGAGGCCATCATGACGGACGCCATGTTCGAGCTACCCAGCCGCAATGACATCCGCTCTTTCGAGATCACCGCCGACTATGCGCGAGAAAAGCTGAGCCGGAGCAAAATATCCTTGCTGCGGGCGGCTTAGCCATTGGACAACCCCTAATTCGTTACGCAAAAAGAGCGGCGGGCTGCTGCCCGCCGCTCTTTTTGCGTGGGGGCATGTGTGGGGGGCAGCATACAATATCACTAATCGGATAAAATATCGGTAGATCGATTGCTGATTTTTTGCTACCTTGAGTTACAACACTTGCTATATCAGCCGTAACAAATCTGTTGGTAAAAGTCACCAATTCGCCCATCCCTCTTGTCAAACTCTAACCAGCACACATGACCACCTACATTCAGCAAGCGCAGGACCACCTGCGCAAAGGCCGCATTCAGGACAGTATTAATGTACTGAAAGAGAACGTGAACGACGAAGGCATAGTCAACCAGATGCTGCAACTGGAGATTCGATACAATAGCCTGACACGCCGGGTCAATAGCGGCACCATCGACCCCAACGATGCGCAACTGGAAGAAAACCGCATCAGTAATTCCATCCTGTTCATCACTTCCAATCTGGCAAAGGGAAAACGCGGCTATGCCACCGCCGCTACTGGAAAGCCGGAAAAATCCAAAGAATTTGATTTCAAATGGGCTGTTATCGGCTTCCTGGGGCTGGCGCTGGTTGCTCTGGCCGCATACTTCGCCTTGCGCGGCGATGCCGGCGATGCCCATCCCTGCGACCGGATCGAATGCCTGAATGGCGGCGTCTGCCACGACGGCACCTGCGACTGCCCTACCGGCTATACGGGGCGGAGTTGTCAGACAAGAGAGGAAATCGCTGAAGTGGGTATACCGGCGACGGGAGAAGACCCTCCCACCAATCCAGGTACGACCGCCGAACCCAGTACCCCACCACCCGCTCCGGACGAACCGGCCGGCGATCCCGCTCCCCCACCTGCGGCGGCAGGCAAGCCCGACATCCAACTCACTGCGCTACAGTGGAAACCTACGACACCCGTACAGGGGGAACGAATGAGTTTGCAGGCCGTCATCAAAAATACCGGCGCAGGCGATGCGGGCCGGTTTACCGTACAGTGGTGGGCGGGGGAGAATTTTCCCGAACCCGCTTATGAACGAGTAATCAACGGACTGAAAGCCGAAGAACAGGAAGTACTAAATTTCACCTATGCGGGCTACAGGAGTTGGTACGGCCGTATTACCACTAAGTTCGTAGTGGATGCCGAAAACGATCTGACGGAATTGAACGAAAGCAACAATATCAGTATAGAGACCTACGCCGTGAGTAAAAAAGCCGTTGACCAACCCGAAATCACGGCAATACCCGATTTGATGATTTCCGCCTTCCAGATGAACCCCACTAGCCCGGTAAAGGGAAAGAAGATAAATTTGCAGGCCATTATCAAGAACACCGGCGGTGCTGATGCAGGGCCGTTCACCGTGCAATGGTGGGCGGGGGAAAATTATCCGAAACCGGCATACGAAAAGAAAATCAGCGGCTTGAGAGCGGGTGCCCAGCAAGTCCTGAGTTTTAGCTACACGGGCTACCCCAGCTGGTACGGCCGTATCACCGCCAAGATGCTGGTAGATTCCGGCAATACCGTAGCGGAGAGCAATGAACGAAATAATGAGTTGAAAAAAACGTACGCCGTAAAAAGGTGAGACTGGAGGTCATTCCGTGAACTATCACGACACCACAGGAGGCGTCTTAACTCATCCTCCCGTACCTTCACCCCCCAAACGACATCACCATGGAAAAGCAACTCATCGGCGTCGGCAGCCGGGTCCGGCACCCGTCTTTCGGCGACGGGGTGGTTATCCGCCTGCACGGCGCTGCCTACGACATCACGTTTATGACCTACGGCATCAAAACCGTGGGCAAGGAATCCGAACAACTCGAAGTAATCCACCTCGTGGAGGCCGAGGAACCCGTCAGTTTCAGCGAGGCGGAAAAGGGCCTGCTCCGAATCCTGCGCACTTACAACGGTGTGGAAGAGGAAATCAAGATCGCCGATAAGTGGACGGACGGTACCCTGATCCTGCAGCCGGGCGAGGACGGCCTCAAAGGCTACGAGTTACCCATCGAAACCTTCCTCCACAAGATCGTCATGGTCCGTGACCGCCTGCGCGTGATGGAGCAACGCATCAATGCCTCGGACCTGGATGACACCAACAAAGTCAATCTCCAGCAGTACATCACCCGCATCTACGGCAGCCTGACGTCTTTCAACATATTGTTCAGAGATAAGGAAGATCATTTTAAGGGCGTAAGCACCAAATAAGCAGAGACGCTAATTTTGCTTCTCCAAATGCTCCTACCATTCGGACTCGTCGCTTCACTCTCCCCCCAAAAAGGGTAAGCATAATAGCACGGAACGGGGCGGGTACTCCTGAACCGAGTCCAAAATACCAACTCCGAGGAGCCTTGCGACGATCACCGCTGGCAAAGTGCCGAAGGGCAAAGCCCCCCGAAATCCCTACCTTCGCCCCATGGCAAAAATCCGCTCCAACCACGTTGACAAAAAGAAATCCAGCTCGGGCGGCACCATTGCGCGGGTCGGGATACTGGGGGCCATTATGGCGGGACTGTTCTACCTGTTTCAGTCGTTCCTGGGCGGCGACGGGAGTGCCCCGGCCGACGGACCGGCCGTGGACGACTACGCCGGCGAAGACTACTACCTGCCCGCGCCCTCGGGCGGCACGCTGGTGCGGCACCGGAGCTATGCGCTGTCGTATAATGAAGACTGGGAACAGGCCGAGTGGGTGGCCTACATCCTGACGCGCGAGGAATTGCAGCGGCCCTGGAACGAGCGCGTGGATAATTTCCGTCCCGACCCGGCCGTGCGCTCGGGTTCCGCGCGCCCGATGATTACCGGGGTTCGGGTTACGACCGGGGGCACCTGCTGCCGGCCGCCGATCGCGCCTTTGACGCCGAACTGGCCGACGAGACCTTTTACATGAGCAATATATCGCCGCAGGCCCGGCAATTTAACCAGGGCATCTGGCGGGAGCTGGAAGAACTGACCCGCGACTGGGCCAACCGCAACGGCCGCCTGTACGTGGTGACCGGGCCGGTGCTGACGCAGGCGGCCAAGGGTACGATCGGTGCCAATAAAATACCCGTTCCGGCAGCCTATTATAAGGTGTTGCTGGACCTGGACGAACCCGAAACCAAGGCCATCGCCTTTCTCCTGCCCAACCAGGTGAGCTTCGACCCCCTCTACGATTACGTGGTCAGCGTGGACGACGTGGAAACCGCCACCGGCATCGACTTTTTTCCCGAGTTGATGCCCCCCGACCTGGAAACCCGCCTGGAGGCCCGCTCGAACATCGACCTGTGGCCGTTTAGCAAGAAAAAATTCGACCGCCGCATCAACGATTGGAATAATGTCAACTAAACCGAGTACCGAAAATTTTACCGCCGAGATCGAACGCGGCTACACCTTTAAAGGCGAGAGTTTCGTGCTGGGCGGGGCCATGCTGGACGGCCAAACCCTGGCGGGCGTGCACGTTAAGCTGCCGCTTGGCACCCTTAACCGCCACGGCCTGATCGCCGGTTCCACGGGTTCGGGCAAAACCAAAACGCTGCAAATTATCGCCGAGCAGCTCTCCAAAGTGGGCGTGCCCTCGCTGCTGATGGACGTGAAGGGCGACCTGAGCGGCATTGCCCGGCCCAGCGCCGGCCACCCCAAAATAGACGAGCGGCACGCGGCCATCGGCCTGCCCTTTACGCCCGGCGGCAGCCCCATCGAGTTCCTGACCCTGTCTGACGAACCCGGCGTGCGCCTGCGGGCCACGGTTTCCGAGTTCGGGCCGGTGCTGTTCTCCAAGGTCCTGGACCTGAACGAAACCCAGTCGGGCATCGTCTCGGTAGCCTTTAAGTACGCCGACGACAACAAGCTGCCGCTGCTGGACCTGAAGGATTTTCGCAAGCTCCTCCAGTTCCTCACCGACGAGGGCAAGGACGAGGTCGAAAAGGAATACGGCCGCATGAGCACCGCCAGCGTGGGTGCCATCGTGCGCAAACTGGTAGGCCTGGAGCAGCAGGGCGCGGAGCTGTTCTTCGGCGAAAAATCTTTCGACGTGGACGACCTCGTCCGCATCGACGAACTGGGCCGGGGCATCGTCTCCGTCCTCCGCCTCACCGACATCCAGGACCGCCCCAAACTCTTCAGCACCTTCATGCTCCAGTTGCTGGCCGAGGTCTACGCCACCTTCCCCGAGCAGGGCGACGCCGACCGCCCCAAACTGGTCATCTTCATCGACGAGGCGCACCTGGTATTCAGCGAAGCCTCCGATGCCCTGCTCGACCAGATCGAGGCCATCGTCAAACTGATCCGCTCCAAGGGCGTGGGCCTGTTTTTCGTCACCCAGAACCCCGCCGACATCCCCAATGAGGTGCTCGGCCAGCTGGGCCTCAAAATCCAGCACTCGCTGCGCGCCTTCACCGCCAAAGACCGCAAGGCCATCAAACTGGCCGCCGAAAACTACCCCCTCACCGACTACTACGAGGTGGACGAACTGCTCACCAAACTCGGCATCGGCGAGGCCCTGGTCACCACCCTCAGCGAGAAGGGCATCCCCACGCCGCTGGCCCACACGATGCTCCGCGCCCCCGAGAGCCGCATGGACGTGCTCACGGCCGGGGAGATCGACACCGTCGTGAAGCACTCCCGCCTCGTGGCCAAGTACGCCAAAGCGGTAGACCGCGAGAGTGCCCACGAACTACTGAACGAAAAAATCGAGAAGGCGCAGGAGGCCGAACGCCAGGCCGAACTCCGCGAGGAGCGCGAAAAGGCCGCCGCCAAAACGGAGCAGAGCCGGAGCCGCCGCAGCACGTCGCGCCGAAAAGAAAAGTCGATGCTGGAGCAAGTCATGGGTTCTTCCTCCGGCCGGCAACTGAGCCGCACAATCGGGCGGGAGCTGGTGCGGGGTTTGATGGGTATTTTGGGGGGGAGGAAGTAGTGGGTAGTTGGGTAGTGGGTTAGTAATGTACTCGTTATGAGCGTACTACCTACTAAACTCCGGGCGTGTCCGTCCCTAAAACGGGCCGGTCGGCACCTTGCAGGCTCGCTGTTCGCTCGGTGCTAGCGCACTCCGCCGCTGCGCGGCGGCCCTTTCAGGCGCCTCACGCGGTGGGGAGGGGGATAACATAGTTATGCTATACGCATATATTTCCAGAGCTTATAAAGCAACCATAAGTAATGGAGTGAAAATATATTACTCTAATGTCTCACCAAAAAAATTTGTTACCTTGAAAATTATCCAGAATGAAGCAGTGACTGATGTTTGAACACTTTGGCTACGCAATGAAACTTGCCACGTGCTATATTAGGGTGAACAGTCACCTTTTTCTCAGCGTATTAACACACAAAATACTGCCATGAAGATTTTTTTCCTATGTTTTGTACTTGTATCTTTTGTCTGCAACTTGAGCGGGCAGGTTTTACGGATAGATTCTCCTTGTTACGCGATTAATTTGCCCGAGGTTTGCTTTGAAGAATCTTTTAATCTGGCGGATTACGTCTATGAGGCTACCCAATTAAAGTCTTTCTGGGAAGTCGGTAGTGAAGGAAAAGTATTGATAAATACATATAGGGTCGACAAAATATTCAAGGGTAAATATGTCAGTGACACGATAACTGTGACTGCTGACAGAGAAAAACTTATAACTATTTTAATTGAAATTCAACCTGATGATTATTCATCGTCAAGTATGATATTGGAAGAACCAGGCTCCAACAAGATATTATTTTTGACGGAAAGCCTGGACAAAAGAAACTATTTTTGAACCGTTATTTTCTAATATAAACGTTGTGTATAATTCTAATAATTACATTGTTGCGGAAGATAGAAAAATCGCATACCAATCATTCGGTAATAGTATGTTTGAATTTAATAGATCTGATGATTTTTACGAATTTATTACTTCTTTGACAAAAGAGAAGATGATTGATGTTTCTAATTTAGAATTTAGTTATAAACCATCTCAATAAATGCATATATGCGCTATTTATGGGCACATTCACTGGAAACGCTAATACAGAGTTACACTAATGTTCTCCAACAAATTTCAATTTTATTCTCATCCAGTTCCAGAGAACAACACATCCGTTTAGTAATGAATGATTCACGTACGTGATGCAAAAATCATCAGCTTTCATATTCCAGATCATTCTACATTGCTTGTCCGTGAACCTTCCCCTCCCCTCGCCAATTTCCTAAGCGCGTGTTTAAATTTACCACCCACCAACTACCTCGCCGGCCATCTTGCTGAAAACCCACCGCCTCACCTTCGCTTTCATTGCCTGGCTCATCCTCTACAGCCTGCTGCACCTGCCCGCCTTCCGGGTGGACTTGCAACACATGCACGTATTCCGGCAGGCCATGACGCAGGTAAACATCCGCAACTTCGCGCGGGAGGACTTCAATATCCTCAACCCCCGGCACGATAACCGGGGCACGGGTGACGGCATCTTTCGGCTGGAATTCCCCGTGATGCAGTGGCTGTTCGGTGGGGTGTACCGGGTGGCGGGGACCGATGATATCAGGATTACGCGTTTGTTGTCTCTACTGCTGGGCATTTTCTCGACCGTGGGTATTTACCGGTTTTTGAACGCGCTGTTTCGTAATCAAACCATTGCCGGTATCGGTGCTTGGCTGTTCAGCTTCTCACCGACCTTCTATTACTTCACGGTCTGTCCGCTGCCGGATAATTTTGCTTTGTGTAGTGCTATTTGGGCACTGGTCGCTTTCCTTGCCTGGGTGCGCAGCCGGCGGACCGTGTTATTGATTACGGCCGGTTTTCTCTTTGCCCTGGCGAGTGCGGCAAAGCTTCCCTTCGTGCTGTACGGTGCTTTCCCCGCCGGTTGGTTTTTAATCGAATACCTGCGCGATCGGCAACAGTTGCCCTTGCTGATCAAGTCGGCCGCAGTGCTGTTCTCCTGGCAGATCCTGCCTGTTCTCTGGTATGCGACCGTTATCCCCACCTGGGGCGGAAATCCGGTGGTGGGCGGCTGGTTTTCCGCCGAGGGTGACCTGCTGCGCGGACTAGACTATTTGCAGCACCACCTCATCTCCACGCTACCGGAGAACCTGATTAATTTCGGTGCACTGCCGGTCTTCCTGTATGGGATGTATCTGGTTCTCCGGAAAAGATTGTTTCGTCGCACGGAGTCGTGGCCGCTATTGGCGTGGTTCGGTCTGCACGCGCTCTATTACGGCTACGAATTGCCGGTAATCGGCAAAAGCCACGATTACTACTTTATGCCGGTGCTACCGATGATCGCGGTGGTGAGCGGCCTGGGGCTGAAGCACCTGCTATCCATGCGTAAAAGCTGGAGCCGTGTGTTGCTGTACGCGGTGGTGTTGGCTGTTCCTGTATTCGCCTACTTCCGCATCAACAACCGCTGGTTCGACCGGCCGGAAGATACGCTCCAGGTCTATAAAACGGAATTGCGCGCCGCCCTGCCGCCGGGTGCGTCGATCGTTACCGGCAACGATAATTCCGGTGCCGTTAACCATTATTTCCTCGACCGCCGGGGCTGGAGTTTCGCCTACGATAACCTGACGGCCGAACAATTGCGGGAATTTATCCGGCAAGGGGCGGGCTATCTGGTGTCCAGTTCGCGGGCGGTGGAAGAGCAGCCGGAGATCAGGGCATTACTGGGGCTGGAGGTGTATGCGGCGGGGGAGTATCGGGTGTTTGAGTTGGTGCAGGAATGAGGCGGCGTATTGTAAAGCGGCCGACTATGAATACTGGCAATTGACCATAATTCGATCGGGGTCACTTTCTTGGTAAACCAGGTAAAATTCTCCGTCGGGAGGATGGTCTACCGCTGCATACCAATAAAAAACTTCTTCGCTAATTTGTAGAAGTAACTTCCAGGAAACAACGGCCTCAAAGGATATTTCCCGACCGTAATCGCCTCGTCGTTCCAGTTCGACCCCGATGCAGTTCTGGACCTCCCGGGCATAACCCCCTGACTTTATTTCTAACTCATCGTAGATGCTAATAAAATAGTATTCATTCATGAGGGTTTGCCAGGTCGATAGTACGTCGTCGTATTCATCGTTGTCAATATCCAGACTGGACATTTCGATCAGTGCATTGGCACCCGAAGGCAGCTGGTAGGAATCGATCCCCCGGAAATGGATGGTGTGAAACCCGTTCGTCTCACCCGCCGGCTGTTCGTCGATCACTTTTTTGACACAGTCCGCCATAACATTTTCCCTGATGGGTCGGGGAAAGTTAAATTTCAGCGCGGAAATGGTAGCATCGTTATCGCTGATGACTATTGTTCCCGCAACCTTATCTTCTTCCAACAGATAGGTCAACCTCAGCTTTTTTTGACCTGCAAACACCTGTTTCTTGACTTTCTCGTGGTTGACAAAGTAGCTGGTCGGGCGGATCAACTTTTTGAGGTGATCTTTCTCCGTCAGGTCGCTGTGATCGATCAGTAATTCGAGTAGCTCCTTGTGAAGTAAGTCGCTCTGGAATTCCTCGTGGCTGTAGTGGTCCAGGCTGAGGTAAATGCCGCCGAGTTGAATATCGTACTCTACCGCCTCCAGATAGCTGATCATGTAAAAACTGCGAGTGTCAAGGATAACGACGGCCTCCGTTAGCGTGCTGCTTATTACTTCAGTGATATAAATGAAAAAAGTTTCTCTGTTTATCCATTTTAGTTTTTCAATACCCGCTAACTCGCCGCTAATTATTTCTACTCTTGCGGTAGTTAGTCCATACTGACCAGTTTCTAGCGGGGTCCCCGGGTAACCGATGCTATAGTTCTTGTTCTCGTTTGTCTTGGAGTCCTGGGGGTCATAATCAAACACCCGGTGCTGAATGATTTCGGTAATTTTGAGCAGGGTCGGTTTTGCCAGATTCATCGGTCAGGTAACTTATTGATTGAGGGCGGGGTGGCAAATGTAACGCAAAAACCGCACCACAACTACATTCCATAACGCAGATTAGCCCCAAAATCCGGAACGTTTCCAGCATCGATACGTTGCTTCCAACGGCTCAATTTTGACGTTGAGAAAAACGGCTGCCAAAATACGGCAACGGCATCCAAATACTGTAACACGTTTTTCCGCTCCCCGCGCTTCAATAGTTTTTCGGCTAAAGCCATATTCGGGCCGAAAGTATTTAATTGAGGTGAACCGGGTGTCCTACCCGCTCGGATCAAGTAATCCCCGGCTTCGTCCGTGCACTCCCGCTGCAGGGCAACTGATCCCAGGATGAGATTTGCGTGGTGAATGGCGTTTCCGTAGTGCCAATTCTCCCGGTTTTCTTCCGCCAGGCGCAAAAATTCACCGGCCAGTGCTTCGGCCTGCGGAAATTCTGCGGCGTGGTAGGCTTGGTACATTTCAGTGCTAATGGTGTGGAATCTGGATGGAGTCATGAGCGTTTTGCGTGTACAACAACTTTAACATCAGCAACGCTATTCAAAGTTGACAAAGCAGACTTTTCTAATCCTTATTAATCGTATACCCCACGCCAACGGACGGAGCAACCAGGAACTGCGAGTTGTCATCAAAGGTATTGATCTGATAAACGGGGTTTATCTCTCCATTGACGCGTATCCGGTCGGTCACCTGCCACCCGAGGCCCAGGTTAGCGATTATACCGAAACCCATGGGCATTTTGAGTTCACTTTCCCGGTTCACGGCTCTATTCAATTGTCTGAAACCCCATACTAAGCCCGTACCGCCATACCAGCTAAACCGTTGATTGATCGTGTGTTGATAAATAACGGATGACCCTATCCCATACCCGCCAATGTTAGTGCCATCGAGTGCGATACCGAAACGGGGAAGCACGATCAGTCGGCTGGCCGGGTCGAATACTTTAATGAACTGCCCATTTAGTGAAAACCCCATGCGGCTATCATGACCTCTCCCGTCGATATCTCCCCACCCTTTCACGGTCAGGTTAAATTTATCGCTGAACCCGTATGCCAGTTGGCCACTCACGCCCAGGGTAGTCTGGTTTCCCCGAATCGCGTCCGGTCTCGTTTCGGGCAGTAATTCCACGCCTCCCGACAGGTCGATCTCCCCTGATTTAAGGGATTCGTTGGTCAGGTTAATGGATGGGCTGTAGATCAGGCTGGGGGAGCAGCTGGTCAGGGCGGCAAGAAGGAGCAGGGTAGTCAAGTATCGCATAACAGGGGTTGGTTAGTAGTTTATTAAGTATGTTTAAACTAAATAAATAGTCCACCGTAGCCGAAAGTAAAATTATGTCGCGGCAGGATCACTTTTCACAGGTGACTCGTGGTAGTTATTCAGTGCCGGCAAAATTACTGCTTTTGTAAGGGCCTGAAGGTTAATGAAAATATTTTCTTGAGTTTTAGCTGTGTATATATCCTGCCATAGTCCTGCTAGATCGGGTCGGCGACTTCCTGTCATGCTGTTCGCTGAGTCCTGCCGGTTTCCCCACACTACCGGCTTATCTCTCGGTGATCTTAACTATTATCAAATCATCAACCAATCGTTAAATAATTTTCAATTTTACATCCCCCCACCTGTGTTTGGCGGCCAAAGAGTAAGCTACACAGGAATAAACAAGCGGCCGGAGTTGCCTATAAACTTCATTTCTTCAAATTATTGAATAATTCCTCCCAGGACTAATCCCATTCATGTGAATCGGCAAGCTTACCGGATTAAATTTGGCCAAGCAGCTAAGAGGTGTTAGGGCAGGTTTTCGGAATGAAGTACGGGGCATAGGAAGACAAGGCGGGAGGGGTAATGGGAATTGCAGGTCGGTCCGCTAGACTAGACGGTAAGATGCAGCTGACAATGCGCCATCTTCGGCCGGCTGAGGCCGGCTAGGCCGTCACTTCCATAGTCGATGTTAAAGGTAGTTGAACGAGTACGGTTCGGAATATGTTAACTCTTAGAATGCCACCATACCTTATAATAATTAGCGACACGTATCTTTTTTGACCTTTGCAGGAAATACTATTCCGCCGCTTTATAAGCGTTTTGACTTTCAACTGTGTCAGATAAGTTATGTACGATTACTTAAAAGCAAAATACCGAATCAGGTGATAGCGAGAACTACTACCAATGAATAAAACCAACTTCTCCTCCATTTACGGTCACCCCCTCATTAAGCCGGCGGAATACGAAAAAATAGCAGCGGCACACGATCAGCTAGTTTTTAAAAAAGGCGATACTTTTTTGTTAAACGGTGAGACGGCGAGGGAGTATTATTTGATCACCACGGGGTTGGTCCGATCATTTGTGTACGACTATACAGGGAATGAGATTACCACGGATTTTTTCTCGGACAATGATTTTGCTATTGAGGTATCGTCCTTTTTTCAGCAAGTACCGACGCGGGAGAATATTGTCGCAGTGACGGATGGCACGGCTTGGAAAATGAGCCTCGAAAAATTTCAAGAACTCTTTATCACCCTGGAAGGTATCAGGGAGTGGGGCAGGCAATGGATGTCCTTGCAATTATTTTTGGCCAAACAACGCTCGGTAGATATCGTCACGAAGTCAGCGAAAGACAGATACTTGGAACTACTGAACACAAAACCCGAAATCATCCAGAATGCCCCCCTAAAACAGATTGCTTCCTACCTAGGTGTTACCGACACCTCATTGAGTAGAATCAGAAGGGGGATTTAGATATTCTTAATCATCCGTATAAATTAGGCTGTCCAGTTTATCAGGCTTGAACCAGTACAGGTTTTGCACTCGCTTATTGGAGACCTCGTCCCCCGGCCCGGCTAATCGTCTGGTTCCGTTCGCTTCGCGGCTACTTCGTGGTAATCCCAGCCGCTACAGAGGAAAGAGGTGACGGGAAGTTGACACACCATTATAACTGTAGTGGGTAAACTTGAATAGGTTGGACAGCCGACGTACAAATGCTCTTCGTACGCTACCATAAGGCTGATCTCGGTAAGAGCTTGTTCGGATGTTTGCTACCTGAGCACCAAATGTTCTCAAACCTAACGTCATGAAAATAACTTACCTAAGAGCGTGTGTAAATTTTTATCCGTGCGGGACTACAAATCATCAAGTACTGATTGTCAAAATTACCGAATAAGCTCCAATGATGAAAGGATCAGGTCGCTGTTGGCAACGGAAGCCTTTTTTCCGGCAAATCAATCCGCCGGTACGAAAAACGAGCAGGTAAATCTTGTCCTATGACAGGAAGTAGGTAACTTTTCAGTCTTAAATTTGTGAGGAAATCAACATCGATGTACCGACGCTGATAACACGTTCACCAATCATAAACAAGCTATATGGTCTCCAAATTGACGCTCACTTTTTTCCTGATCTTTACCCTTGTAACCGGATTTTCTCAGGACCTGCAAATAATAGAACAAGACTACGCAAGGGCATTATCCCTGGCGGAAGCAGAAGATAAACTGCTATTCGTTGATTTTTACACCACTTGGTGCCTTCCTTGTAAGGAACTGGACGAGTGGGTCTTCAAGAACGACTCCGTCACCCGCCCGCTGGCGGAAAATTTTGTTCTGCTCCGTTACGATGCTGAAAATGACAGGGTCTTTCACCTGTCGAAAAAACATCACCTTATAAGCTACCCGACGGCTATCATACTAAACTCCGACGGAGCCGTAATAAATAGAAAGTACGGATTTAGCGGTGACGATGAGGAAACTCTCAGCAATAGTGTCCTGGAATTTTCTCAAGAGTCGCTCCATTTTCACCAAGATGGAATGTTTTTGAAAGGATATTCCACTGATGTAGATACTATGATTTATCCGAAATTTTATATAGACTTTGTCAATCGTGACGATATCATGGTTCTGGATCGTCCCGAATTTGAGCAGTACTGGAAAAATTCCTCCAACGCTTTGTCGGAGGGATATTTTTCGACGCTATCGTATTTCGCTGCGGACGTACCTGAAGAGGTAGGTGACTTATATTTAAAAAACAAAACGAAGTATACTGAATTATTCGGCAAATTGGACGTGGATCTAACCCTCTACTTTTTAATTGCGGAAAGATTCGAAAGAGCCATTGAGAGTAAAAGCCGAAAAAAGTTTGATCGCGCCACGGCCTATTTGGAAAGAGCATACGGTAAAGAAAAGGCCCGGAAAAAACTACCTTACTATCTGGATGCTTTTGAGGAGGCCCTGAAAGAATAGCCGGCCAACCCACAAATATTCTTACCCCAAATTATCGGTTTATACTCAAGCTGATTTAGACACGCTCTTAGGTACCCCAATAATTTTAATGTTACGGAGTCGGAGGGGGACCCCCGCGTGAGGTGCCTGGAAGGGCCGGTCCCGGAGGGCCGGAGTGCGTTAGCACCGAGCGAACAGCGAGCCTGGAAGGGACCGACGGCGAGGCGTTAGCCGAGGCGGCACGCCCACCTTAGGTTAAATGGGCGGTCAGGTTTGCGGATAATGCCGTAACTTTGGCAGCGAAGGCCTGACCCCTGCGTTACATCGGCCTCGCTACAAAAAACTGACCCGAGGGCATCCGGCCACTCGCGAATAGCAAGGCACGAACGATGATGAATGATATTTTCGATGCATTCGAGAGGCTGAAGACACAATTCTTGGCAGCGATTCCCGGCATCATCGCCTCCCTGTTTGTTCTTCTCATCGGGTACCTGCTGGGCAGGTTGGTCAAGTACCTGATTATTCGCCTGTTCCGGTACATCAGCAAAATAACCGGACCGCGATTTCAACGATTTAACCTGAAAAGGGCCGGCTATTACCTCGGTACGGCATTCTTCTGGCTGATTATTTTCTTTAGCGTCATCATAGTAACCGAGATCCTGGACCTGCTCGTTCTGACCAGGTGGTTTCAGGGCATTGCGAGTTATATCCCCAACGTGGTAGCGGCCGTGTTTATCGTTTTTGCCGCCGTAGTATTGGGTAATTTGGTAGTGGATGCTCTCCTTTCCCTCTCCAGGCGTACGGGTACGAAGTACAGCACGGCCCTGCTGAAAACAGTCAGGTACCTCCTCCTCCTCCTGGGCATCATCATTGCCCTGGACCAGATAGGCGTACAAATAGCGCTCCTGATCGATGTCATCGATATTTTTCTAGCGGCCCTGCTTTTCGGTGGGGCACTCGCGTTTGCCCTCGGGTCGAAAAATTCGGTAAGCAATATACTGGCGTGTTACTATTTACGCAGAAGGTACCAGGAAGGCGATGAAATTCAGATCGGCGAAATCAGGGGCATCATCATCAAGATCGATGCCGTAAGCGTGGTGCTGGAAAATGAGGTAGGGCAGATCACGATCCCCGCGAAAATGTTCAGTGAGAATGAATCTTACCTGATTACAAAGAGTAGTATATGAATCCCAAACAGACCATGCTACATGACTTTATGAACCGGCATCCATTCGCGGCGGCTAAGTCTTTGGATGCCCTGCCCGCCGAGAGGGTCGCTGATTTTCTGCAAACGCTCTCCGTGGATAAAAACATAAGGCTCCTGAAGCTGATGAATGCGAAAAAAGCCGCGCACTGCCTCGGCGTCATGTCGGCCGGCAAATCCAGAGAAGTGGTCGAAAATACCGACGTGTCCGTGATTGCGGCCCTTATAAGGTTCATGGATACGGGGACGCGAGCGAAAGTTCTAACTGACGTCTCGGCAAATAGAGTCGCGCAAATCAAACGACAACTGTCTTACCTGCCCAACTCAGTCGCTACGCTCACCGAGTCCGCAACGGTGGTGAACAAGGAAATGAACGTTGGTAACGCAGCTCAGATTTTCCGGAACGATGGGCGGAAAGAGGAATTCTACCTGTACGTGATCGATCTGGACGGGAATTTCAAGGGGATTGTCCGGCTGAAGGAATTATTCCTGGCGGAAGATCAATCCGCTACCATTGAAGACCTTATCATCACTACGATTCCGTTGCTGCTATCGGACTTTTCAATCAGCACGATTGCCGAGCACTCCGGCTGGTCCGACTACCGGGAGCTTCCCGTGCTCGACACGGCCGGTAAGCTGGTCGGAAAGCTACTACGCAGGCGAGTGCTGGAGTACAACTCTCCCGCCAAGAACTCCCAGCACGAAATAGAAGAGACCGGTAATGCCCTCGGGGAATTATTCCGGATCGGAATCAACGGATTACTACAGGGGGGCGGAAAATAAAACGATCGAAACAACCGATATGGAACAGAGCATCGACACTATCGAAGACATCCTGCTGGAAAATTATTTGCTAAATTTCCCGAAGGATGCCGCCTACACCTTAAGTTCACTCGCTACGGAGACGGCGTTGGACTACCTGAGAAAACTTCCCGAGGAGAACGCAAAAGCCGTCTTTTTTCACCTGAACATGGAATCCATTACGGCGCTCGTTCTGGAAATGGAGGATGACTTGTTTAGGAACCTGTTCGGAAACGTCGACACGCACCTGGCGGCCCGTATCCTTTCTCGTCTTGACAAAAGCACCCGCACTCATAAACTGAGCCTGCTATCCGGGATAGTAGCCCGGGAAATAGGAGATTTTCTGACCTACAACGAGAGTACTGCGGGCTACCTGATGGAAACCGACGTAACTAGTTTTCACCTCGACGACCTGGTTGAAAACGTCCTCTCCAAGATCAGGATCGCCGCTAACCGAAACCTGTCGGTCATCTATATCCTCGACGACGAAAGTAAGCTAGCGGGCAAAATACCTTTGCACCACATCGCTATTTCCCAGCCGCACATCCGGCTGGGCGACATCATGGATTTCGCCCCCTCCATAAACGCCATGGCTACCCGGGAAGAAGTGCTGGAAGCGATCGAAAAAGAAACACTGCTCCAGCTACCGATTACCGATATCAACAATCACCTGCTCGGCATTATCCGCAACGACGCGCTCATGTCCGCCTCGAAACAGGAGATGACCGAGAGTTTGCAATCCATGTTCGGCGCGGGCAGGGAAGAGCACGCGCTGTCAAAAGTATCGTTTGCCGTCCGGAAACGCTTGCCCTGGCTTCAGGTCAATCTGGCAACCGCCTTTCTAGCCTCCATGGTGGTCGGACTTTTTGAAGACACCATCGCAAAAATCACCATCCTGGCCATCTTCCTGCCCGTTGTGGCCGGCCAATCCGGCAATACCGGCTCACAGGCGCTGGCGGTTACCATCCGCGGTTTGGCCCTGAAGGAAATCCGGATCTCCCAGTGGTTCAGGGTAGCAAAAAAAGAGATCATGGTAGGTTTCATCAACGGCGTAGCGGTAGCGATTACCACCGGGATAATCGTTTACTTCTGGTCCGGCTCTTCCGGAATCGCCCTGGTGATCGGTATTTCCATGATCATCTCGATGCTGATTGCCGGTTTTGCCGGTGCCATTATCCCGATCGGGCTTAAAGCGATCGGACAGGACCCCGCAACCTCGTCTTCCATCATTCTGACAACGGTTACGGACATTTGCGGATTTCTGAGTTTCCTGGGCCTGGCCACCGCCCTGTCCTCCGTGCTGGGTATCATCTAGCGGGGTGCTCCTGAGGTTATCATCACCCACCATTTCCCCATTTCCTTAACACCCCGTTCACGCCCCGCCCCTTGCCTCCGAGTCCGCAAAAGCCTACCTTTGCGCCATGCGCTACCGCTCCTTCATCAAATCGCTGACCCCCTGGCTGACGCTCTACCTGCTGGTAGTGAGCCTGGGCATGCCCCTGCAGTGGGTGTCGTGCGCGTGTGCGGGCGAGAAGGCGGTGGCCCTGGCCGGAAGCGAACACGAGTGTGACGCGCACGGCCTGACGCAGCTGGAAAAAGCGGAGCAAAAGAAAAATGCCCCGCACAAATGCTGCGCGGGTAAGGAGGAACCCCGGCAAAAAGACTGTTGCTCCAGTGAGGTGATCGTGGCCGCTTTTCACGCCAACTTCGTGGTGGAGCCACCGGCCCGATTCGTACCGCCGGTAACGGTGCCGGCACTGCCCGTGCGCCTGACCGCTTTCTTGCTGCCGCCCACCCGCCCGGATGCGACGCACCGGCCCGTGCGCGGCCCCACGCCGCCCGACCCGCCCGGCGGGAGGCGACTGCTGATTGCCCACCAGACCTTCTTGATTTAGCCAACGATTGACCGGCCACCGGCCGACTTGCCCCGCACTTGTCAATCAACCCGCTAAATCAATTTTCCTATGTGTTTTACATTATTGCCGCCACCGCTCGTCCGCCGGACGATGCCGTGCGCGTTGCTGTTCCTACTCCTTATAACTACCTCCCGACTTGCCGCCCAGACCCGGGGCGAAGTCTTCGACACCGATGATTATCCACTGGTCGGTGCCACCGTCCGCTGGGCCGACGGCACGGGCACGACGGTGGATGCCGACGGCCGATTTATCTTGCCCGCCGCGCCGGGTCAGGACCGCTTCAGCATCAGTTACCTGGGGTTTGCGACCCGGGAATTTTGGACCGATACGCTGCAATTTCCCCTCACCGTCATCCTGGCGGAAGAAGGCACGCTGCTGGGCGAAGTGCAGGTGACCGCCCGCGATGCCGGCAACTCGGCCAGCCTGGTGGCGACGCGCAACCTGGAATCGATCACGAGTAAAGAACTGCGCAAGGCCCCCTGCTGTAGCCTGGCCGAGAGCTTTGAGAACAGCCCCGTGGTGGATCTGACCTACGGCGATCCGCTGACGGGGCGGCGCGAAATACAACTGCTGGGCCTGCGCGGCAACTACACGCAACTGACCCTGGAAAAACGGCCGATGCTGGACGGCCTGGCCACCCCGTTTGCGCTGGACCTGGTGCCGGGCCCCTGGGTGAGCGGCATCCAGATCGGCAAGGGCAGCGGCTCGCTGGAGAGCGGCGCGGCCGGCCTGACCGGCGAGGTCAATACCGAACTGATCAAGCCCACCGACGGACCGAAAGCCTATTTAAATCTGTTTGCCGGCAGCCAGGGGCGGGGCGAGGTGAACGCGCTGGCCAACCGCCAGGTTGGCAAAACCCTGTGGCTGGGCGGCATGGGCCACGGCAGCTTTACGAATAATGAACTGGACCACGACGGCGACGGATTCAAGGATATGCCCGACCGCCGAACCGCCGTGGGCCTGCTGCGCCTGTTTCGCCAGGGCAACGACAACTGGGAAGGGCAGTGGAACGTGCTGGGCGTGAGCGACCGCCGCACGGCCGGCCAACTGACCGAAACCGACCCCTACCTGATCGAGCAGGACAACCGGCGGCTGGAAGCCTGGGGCAAAACCGGTTACTTCGGCTTCGCCAAATCCCACCGGAGCGTGGGCCTGATCTACAGCGGCAGCTACCACGAACTGAATAACCGCTATGGTGCAAAACGCCACGTGGGCGAGCAACGCTCGGGCTACCTGAACGCGCTCTACCACACCCGGATCGGCAACGACGGCCACCTGCTGAGCCTGGGCGGGACCGTCCGCTCGGACGACTTCCGCGAAGTGCTGGACAGCGTGGATTACGGCCGCATGGAACGCACGGTGGGTGCCTACGGCGAGTATACCTTTAGCTGGGAAGAAGCGAGTGCGGATATGAACCGCAAGTCGCTGACCGCCATTCTGGGCCTGCGGGCCGACCACCACAACCTGGGCGGCACACAACTGAGTCCGCGCCTGAACGTCAAGTTCAAGCCCAACGAACTGACCGTCGTTCGCCTGAGTGCGGGCCGGGGATGGCGGTCGCCCAACCTGCTGGTGGACAACCTGAACTGGCTGCCCAGCAGCCGCACGGTGACGGACCGTTCGGGCGCGACGGACGAGGAACCGGCGGGGCCGAACCCCGGTTTCCGGGGTCTGGAAACCGCCTGGAACTACGGCTTCAATATTACCCGCGGCTTCATCCTGGGCGGCCGCGCCGGCCAGCTGGTCGTAGACGCCTTTCGGACCGATTTCGAGGACCAACTGATCGTCGATGCCGAGCAGGATTTGCAAACCTTGCGTATCTACCAACTGGAGGGCAGCAGTTTTGCCAACAGCCTGATCGTCAGTGCCAATTACGAGGTTCTGCGGTTGCTGGACGTGAAGGTGGCCTACAAATACAACGACGCCCGCCAGACCTACGCCGACGGCGGGCTGCGCCAGGTGCCCCTGACCGCGCTGCACCGCGTGCTGACCACGGTGGGCTACGACGGCGCCCGTTTCAAGGCCCACCTCAACTACCACTGGACGGGCGAGCAGCGGCTGATCACGAACGAAAAATCACCTACCTTCGGGCTGCTCAATGCCCAACTCACCTACGTAATCAAGGACGGCCTGGAAATCTACGGCGGCGGCGAAAACCTGACCAGCGTGACACAGCGCAACGCCATCACTGGAGCCGCCGACCCGTTCGGCGGGTACTTCGATGCAACCCAGGTGTACCAGCCGTTGTTTCAGCGACAGGCCTACCTGGGCTTCCGGTGGGAGCTGGGTAAGGATTAGCTGCGCTGCTTCGCTCGATCATAAATGATCATTCGAGGTGAATGACTGAACGACTTACTCCCTCCTCCGAGGTATCGTCGGTTCGGCTTTTGGACGAACTGAAGTTCCTCCAGGGAGTGGATTGATTGAAAACCATTATTTTTACCAACTAAATTATTACCATGCGTAACCTACTGTTTTTAGTCGCCGTATTCGGCTTCTTGTCCATGGCGGCACCGCCCAAAAAAGTGACCATCCAGACCAACGCGGTCTGCGGCATGTGCGAAACCAACATCGAAACGGCCCTGACCGGCCTGGATGGCGTCAAAAGTGCCGATCTGAACCTGGAAACCGGCAAGATCAAGATCAAGTACGACGCCGACCTGATCGAACCGGCCACCCTGCGCCAGGCCATCGCCAATACCGGCTACAACGCCGATAACGTGCCCGCCCGCCCCAAGGCACAGGAGGCCCTGGCCGCCTGCTGCAAGCCGAAAAAAGAGGCGTGCTGCGCCGACAAAACGAAGTCGTGCAGCAAGGTAGTCGAGTAAGTTTACCAGGTGGTGAGGTAGTCCATATTGGCTAGTAACGCGCTCGTCCTGAGCGCACTACCTCCTAAAATACTTTCCTGGGCGTGCCGCCTCGGCTGACGCCTCGCCGTCGGTCCCTTCCAGGCGCGCCTGTCGGCTTGGCCCTACGGGCTGCGTGCCCCCCGCCCTCCGGGACGGGGGGCACGCCCCTTTCAGGCACCTCACGCGGGGGTGCGAGGGGCTACTCCACTCCTCCCCTTTCAATCGTATGCCCGAAGAAAATAGCATTCAGAAACAGCCGGTTCGTCCCAAACCAGAAAGCCCGGAAATTAGGGTTATCGGCAAAGCAAATGGTCCGACCGCCGTTCGCGCCACTCACGAGGAGGGCGGCGGAGCCTTCCAGTTGGGGAATAAAATCCGGGTGGACGTAGCCGCTCAGGAGTGGCTTGTCGGTATAAGTGAGCGGCGTAGCGTACTTGTTTTTCGTGGGTTCGAACAGCAGGGTGCCGCGACGAAACACCGGCACATTCTCGCGCTTAAAGCCGTAGAGCAGCGGACTGGTCAGATCGGCCTCGGTCTGGAATATGGATCCGCCCAGCACCCGGCCGCCCCGATCGCGGTCGATGCGGGAGTAAGGTAGTCGCAGGGTAGAGGTATCTTCCTTGATCGCGCGGACCCTGACCTTCGCCAAATTATTCGCGGCGGCCCAGGTAGCGGCCCGCTTCTGGGTGATCAGCACGCGATCGGGTCCCAGCCACCGTTGCAATGCACCGGTGCCGGCGGAACCGAGGTCGCCGTAATTGCCGTCTACCATGATGATCGTATTGTAACGACTCAGATCAGCGCGGCCCACGGCCTGCAGGGGCAGTTTGGTGACGGGAATGTCGAACCGCTGATCGAGCAGGTGCCATACCTCGCCGGCGTCGTAAGGATTTACCCCGCCCTCCACCAGCAGGGCCACGGTGGGCTTGCGGATGGTCTCGAAAGCCGCCCGGCTGCCCAGGTCGGGGCTATCGGGGTTGTAGCCCGAATCCAGGGCCTCGATATCCACGCGGGCCAGGTCTTCGGCTTCCCGCACCAACTGGTGGATATCCTCATCCAGCAGGTCTCCCTGATTCTGCAGGGGGATCAGGACGGCTCCCCGGGCGTAGGTTTTCCCGGCCGCGTCGGTGAGGGGCAGGCTGCTGACCTTCAGGCGCACGCCGTGATCGAGCAGGTAATAGGCAGCCCGGGCGGCGTAGTAATCGTCCCAGGGAAGCAGGTAGGCGTAGCCGGCCCGGGTGCGGTCGATGGCGGGTTCGCCGGTTCCGCCCAGGGGCATGAAGCCGTCGGCGGGCGGGCGGGCCATTTTTCGGTAAGGCAGGTTGAAAGCGTGGGGCAGGGTCCAGGTGGATACGTCGTAGAAAAGGCTGTCCTCAAAACTCGTCAGCGGCTCGAACAGGCTCTCGATAAAACGGTGGTTAGTACTCTGGTTGCTGATCCAGTAGCCGGTGGGTGTTTTTTCGCCGTACTGCTTCACGATCACCCCGTGCCGGCGCAGTAGTTCGGTCATCTCACGGGCGCGGCCCAGGTCGCCGTCGGTTTCCACGTAGTAGCCGCCGGTGGGCAAATCGCCCTTGGTGTAGAAATCGCGCTGGAAGGTCAGCAGTTCGTCGTGCAGTTCGGTCAGGGCTTCCAGCGTACTCAGGGCAGTGGTCACCTGATTGCGCACCGTAAACGGAAAACTCAGCAGGCCGTTCTCGCTCTCCTGCAAGTGCCCCCGCGAACTGGCCTGCTCGAACAGGATACCAATGGCCCCGTGCGCATCCGGGTAGGTCGATCCCTTGCCGTAGTAAAAATCATCGTAGCCTTCGCCCGAGTAGTAGAGCGACCCGATCCGGTCCAGTGCGCGCGCGTGATAATCGCCGATCTTGCCGGTCAGCGTCTGATTCATTTTCGGCGTGATCGGGTGCACGCGGGTCGGTTCGCCGGGCATGAAGAAGAAGGTCGCATTAGTCCCCATCTCGTGGTGATCGGTGAGTACATTGGGCCGCCACTCGTGAAAGGTTTTGATCCGCCCCCGGCTCTCGGGGTGCTGCACCGGCAGCCAATCGCGGTTGAGGTCGAACCAGTAGTGGTTGGTACGTCCCCCGGGCCACGATTCGTCGTACTCGCGGTCGGCGGGGTCGGGGGTCAGGTTCTTGTTCTTATGCATATTGGCCCAGGTACTGAACCGCTGGAAGCCGTCGGGATTGTAGCAGGGGTCGAAGATGACCACGTTCTCGTCCAGCAAGCGCCCCACGGCCGATTCCGGTGCTGCGGCCAGGTAGTAGGCTACCATTGCGGCGGCATTGCCGCCGCTGGGTTCGTTGCCGTGGATACTAAAACCCTGATACAGTACGCCCTTTACGTCGCCCACCGCCGGCACCTTTGTCCCCCGCTCGGAATAAAAGTAATGCTCGTCCTTGATCTCCTGCAGCCGCCCGTGATTGGCCGGGCTGGTCACGATCAGATTGAGTAGCGGCCGTCCCTCGTAAGTGCGTCCGTATTCCACCAGTTGCATCCGGTCGGAGGCGGCAGCCACGGCCTTCATGTATTGCTGCTGCAAATCGTGACTCAAGTGCCATTCGCCGATCCGCCAGCCCAGAAATTCCTCCGGCGTCGGGATGGCCGGGTCGTAGGCCAGATCGGGCAGGTAGTAGGTATTCGGTTGCCCTCCCGTAACGGTGCCCTGGGCGGGAAGGGAGGAAATAACCAGGCAAACAAAAAGACTAAGCAGGATAGTACGCATAAGGACAGGTTGGTGAAGGCGGGAATTTACAATTTTTTCTCCTTTGATCTTGAAAACGGTGAAGGAGTTGTACTCCGAGGTACTCGGAGCACATGGTCGGAGTATATGGGCGGAGCGAAGCTCCTCGTCATAGTATATGGGCGGAGCGAAGCTCCTCGTCGGAGTACATGGTCGGAGCGAAGCTCCTCGTCGGAGTACAACTCCTCAACCATTTGATTGAACCTTTATTCCTTGTTTCCCCCCCCCCGCCCCCCCGAAGGGGGGGAGAGATTTAAGCTGATCGGGATATTCAATCATTCAATCATTCAGTCATTCAATCCCTGTTCCCCCCCACTTTCGGCACCTGAATCGTGGCGCAGTGCAAACTACCGTGCTGCTGGATCAACGACACGCAATCTATTCCGATCACCTCACGGTCCGGTAGCGCGGCACCGATGGTCCACAGGGCTTCGGCATCTTCCGGGCAATCGTAGGTAGGGACCAGCACCGCACCGTTGATGAGCGTAAAATTGGCGTAGGTAGCGGGCAGCCGGTGACCGTCTTCCGGGGAAAATTGAGCAGTGGGCCACGGCAGGGGAATAAGCTGATAAGGCGTACCGTCCGGTTGTCGGAAAGTACCCAGTTGGGCCTCCATGCGGCTGAGGGCGGCGTGGTGCTCGTCGGGCGGCGGGGGCGGGGCAACATACATAATGGTATCCTCGGCCACGAAGCGGGCCAGGGTGTCGATGTGCGAATCGGTATCGTCACCGGCAAGGTAGCCGTGGTCCAACCAGAGGATTCGCTTAGTGCCGAGCCATTTTCCGAGCAGCTCCGCATAATCTTCGCGGTCGAGCAGGGGGTTACGGTTGGGCGAAAGCAGGCAGCGGCTGGTGGTGAGTAGCGTGCCCCGGCCGTCGGATTCCAGTGCGCCGCCTTCCAGCACGAAGCCGGGCAGGCGGTATGCGGCCGGGGTCAGGGCCTGGGCGGCATGCAGCAGCGGAGTGAGCTGATTATCGTGGTTGGCGGGGTATTTGAGGCCCCAACCGTTAAAGGTCCAGTCGAGGCAAACGGGGCGGTCGTCGTCGAAAACAGTGATCGGACCGTGATCCCGCGCCCAGGAATCGTTGGCGGGGAACTCAAAGGTGCTTAACTCAAAAGTGGCGGCGGGTAGATGACGCTCGGCCGCCAGTTGTTCCAGTTCGGCCCGCAGTTCCGCACCGTTTTCACAAACCACGATCACGTCCTGGAACCGCAGGGTCTGGGCGGCAATCTCCAGAATAGTGGCGCGGGCAGCTACCAGGGTGTCGCCCCAGTCGGATTCCGTGGGCGGGTAAGTGAGGAGCAGGGCCGATTGCGGCTCCCATTCGGCGGGAAAACGGATCATTATGGTATAGTAGGGGTCGTGAAAAAGGAAGGGAGGCCGCATAAACGCAAGCTCTCCTGCCAGAGGCGCTCGGCCTCGGCGGGGTCGTTACTGCCGGAGTAGCTTTCCTTGGGCCGGCAGTCGTCCCAGTAGGTGCCGCCCCGGCCGCTCACTTCGGGCGCGGTGGCGAGGTAGATGGAGGTGGCTGCTCCCTCGGCCGGTGTTTTATGGCCGCTCATGCGCCGTCGCACGCGCCAGGCTAGTGCGTGAAGCCAGTTGTTGCCCTTGATGCCGATGTCGGTTTGTACCAGTCCCGGCTGCACGGCAAAAGCATCCATTTTATCGTTCGGAAAGCGACGTTGCAATTCGTAGGTAAACAGCACATTAGCTAATTTACTCTGCGCATAGGAACGCAGGCCGTGGTAGTTGTCTTTCAGCCCCAGGTCATCCCACCGCATCCCCTTGATTTGCTTGTGCGAATCGGAGGCGACGTTAATCACCCTACCGTGAGGCGCGGCGGCCAACAGAGGATATAATTCGTGGGTGAGTAAAAAGTAAGCCAGGTGGTTGGTGGCAAAGACGGTTTCAATACCGTCTTCAGTCAGTTCATACGTGCTGTTCCACACTCCGGCATTGTTGATCAGTACGTCCAGCCGCTCTTCCCGTGCCCGCACGGCCGCCCCTAACGCCCGTACCTCGGACTGCCGCGCGAGATCGGCCGCGCAGGTGCCAAGCCGGGCATCCGGAAAACTTTCAATAATCTGTTGCCGGGCCGCAGCTAGTTTCTCGGCCGTCCGGCCGTGTAGTAATACGCGGTGGCCGCGCGCGGCCAACTCGGTAGCCGTAGCCAGCCCGATTCCAGAAGTGGCACCGGTGATGAGAATGGTAAGCAAGGGAGGTGATAGATTAAATAGAGAGAAAAATAGTGCAAACTAAGGCGCAACTCCGAGGAGCTTGCCGACGATCACCACAGGTAACATGCGGGCGCAGCCCAAATGTGTACGCCTAGGCTTGTACCAAAATACCAAAGGTGAAGCCTCAATCAAAAGTACGGGCGCAGCCCCAACATAACCAATGTACGTAGCGGCACAGCCGCTACAACCGGTCCGCCAACTTCGGATCCAGTGCCTTCAAATCCTCCTCCACGCCCCGCAACTTCGCCCGGCACCAGGCAATCAACTCGGCCGCGCGGCGGACGCGGCTCTCCAACCGGTCGATATCCGACTGCTCTTTTCCCAGTTCTTCCAGTATTTCCTGTAACTCGCTGAGGGCTTCCTTGTACTGCATTCTTGCTTTATTTCGGTTAAATTGGCCCCGAGAGACAATTTAGGGGGTGAATCGAAAAATAATTGGTCAAAAGTTTGTCACACTGATTATAAAGTTCCTATATTTGTCGGGTACTTGATAAAGTACAGACCTCTGTTTCACATCAGAGAGAGCGCGTTTTAGGAGCCCCGGTACTTCATTGTACTGGGGTTCCCTTTTTTTCAGCCCGCTCCGATCGGCTCAAAAACGGACGTTCATCAGGCCGGTCATCTCCTTTACCTCCTTCACCGTTTGCTGCGCCCGCTTGCGTATTTCGGCCGACGACGCCTTGATCGCATCCTTGGCCGCCTTGCGGTCGGATTGGATGGCCGCCCGCCGTTCGCGAATGGGCGCGCTCACCGCCACCAGACCGTCGGCCACGGCCTCCTTCAGGTCCACGTACTTCAGGCTGCCGGCGCGGTAATCTTCCATCAGGCTCTGGTACGCTTCCGCCCCGCCCGCTGCCCGCAACAGGCTGAACAGGTTTTCTACCCCGGCCGACATCTCGCCCGCCGGCGTATCGCCCGTATCGGTCACCGCCGACCGGATTTGCTTACGGATCCGCGCCTCGTCGGCAAAAACGTTGATGTTGTGCTTCTCCCCCAGGCTGGCACTCATCTTTCGGTCGGGGTCGGCGGTGGACATCACTTTCGGCACCTCGGTATAGAGGGGTTCGGGCGGGGCAAAGTATTCCTTGCCGGCAAAATTGTTGAACCGCTGCGCGATGTTGCGCGTCAGTTCCAGGTGTTGTTCCTGGTCTTTGCCCACGGGCACCAGTTCGGCTTTGTAGATCAGGATGTCGGCGGCTTGCAGGGCCGGGTAGCTAAACAGGCCAGCACTGATGAAATGGTCCTCACCGTCCTCGTTGCGGCTGCTTTTGTCCTTGAATTGTGTCATGCGGGACAGTTGGCCGTAGCTGGTGAAGCACCCCAGCATCCATCCTAACTCCGTGTGCTCGGGCACCAGGCTCTGGATAAACAGGTTTTCCGGCTTGATACCTACGGCCAGCAAGTTGAACACCAAGTCCCAACTGTTTTCGGCCAATTTTTTGGCGGTGAACGGCATCGTCATGGCGTGATAGTTCACCACCATATACAGGCAGTCGTAATTTTCCTGCAAACGCAGCCAGTTCTCCACGGCCCCGAAGTAGCGTCCGAAATGCAGGTTGCCGGTCGGTTGGATGCCGGAAAGAATGGTCTTGGCGGTCTCGCTCATGGGTCGGGTAAGTTTTGCGGAGCGCAAAAGTAGGGAATTAGCGGCGGCTTGCGGGTTGCGGTAGGCTGCGTTCCGTTTTTTTGTACATTTGGCCTGCTTCGTCCGTTTACAGCCTCGTTCCCGGTTTTCTTTGCGTTTTCGCGTGAGGTGCCTGGAGGGCCGACCGGTAGGGAGGGTGCGGTAGCACGGAGCGAACAGCGAACCCCGGAAGGGACCGGCCGGCCCGTTCAGGGACGGACACGCCCGGAGAAGCATAATAATAATTGTAGAGGTGGAAACTTGGGGTGTGTTCCCCCCCGGCCCCCCCGAAGGGGGGAGAATATTATCTACTAACTACCACTAAAAAAAGACCTTGCTCCAGTACCGCCGCCGACACTTACAGGAAACCGCCCGCCGCCTCGACCTCGAATACCAGGAGGAAGACCGTTATGACCTGACGGTGCAACTGCAGGATTTTCGCCTTTTCCGGCGGGGCCGGCGGGGAAGGGTGCGCCATATTCTGCGCCGACAGGATGGGCTAATGGAACACGACCTGCGCATCTTCGACTACCGCTATTTGGTTTTCAACGGCAAAAGATCGCGCCCCGTCAACCAGACGGTTTTCTACATGCAGAGTGCTAAACTGGGCCTGCCCGAGATGTGGATGCGCCCCGAAACGCTGACCCACAAGATCGGTGAGCTGTTCGGGATGAAGGACATCGACTTTGTCCGCTATCCCAAGTTTTCCGATCAGTACCGCCTCACCGGCGGTGATGAGGAGTACATTCGCCACCATTTTACCGACGAGGTGCTGCGCTATTTTACCCTGCAGCGCGGCTGGAACATCGAGGGCCTCGGCTATTATTTCCTCCTCTATAAAAAAGGTGTCCTCCTCAGCCCCTTGGATGTGGAACGTCTTTACCGGCGTGGTACGGAAGTCTACGAATTGCTGACGGACGAGGCGGCGCGGAACAGGGTACTATGAGGGGCTGCGCCCGTACTTTTGATCAAGGCTTCGCCCTTGGTATTTACCTTCGGTGATCGTCGCAGGCTCCTCGGAGTTTAGTACTTTGCTACAAGCCTACGCGTGCACGATCCCTCATCCCGCACGATTTTACTACATTTGACTTCCCCACGCCCGGGCCTGGTCTAAAACACCAAAGCCGAAGGCTTCTACCGAATTACCAAAATACGTGGCGCAGCCACCAAATAATGATCAACCTTTCCCAATTTCCCACCCGCGCGCCCGAGGGCCTGGACAAAGAAGACGCCAAACGCATCACTAAAGACCGCGCCGACCGGATTGCCGACCTGCACGAGCAACTGGCGGCCGAGGGGAAACACGGCCTGCTCGTCATTTTTCAGGGAATGGATGCCAGTGGTAAGGACGGAGCGGCGCGCAAAGTATTCGGCGAATGCTCGCCCAATGGGATGCGGGCCGTGAGCTGGAAAAAACCCACCGAGGAGGAGTTTTCCCACGACTTTCTCTGGCGGCTACACCGCCAGGTACCGGCCAAGGGAGAGGTGGTGATCTTTAACCGCTCGCACTACGAGGACGTGCTCATCCAACGCGTGCACGGGTGGATCGACGAAGAGCGGGTGACGCAGCGCATGGAGAGCATTAATGCTTTCGAGCACTTGCTGACCTACGATTCCAATACGACGATCCTGAAGTTTTACCTCCACATCAGCAAGGAGCAACAGGAAAAGGAACTGCGCGAGCGGATGGAGGACCCGACCAAGTTTTTCAAGCACAACCCCGGCGACTGGAAGGAACGCGAGCACTGGGATGCCTACCGCGAGGCGTACAACGACGTGCTGAACCGCTGCAATAAAATTCCCTGGCACATTATCCCCGTAGACCAGCGGTGGTACCGGGATTACCTGATGTCGGAGATCGTTCTCGGTGCCTTGGAAGGGATGAATATGGAGTGGCCGGGCCTGAAAGAATAGCTACTTTTACACGCCGCCGCCCAGTTCCAGCAGGGGGTCGATGGAAGTGCGCTTGCGGCCCTCGGTCAGCATGATCTCGAAGTGCAGGTGGGGGATGGTTTTGCTGGCATTGCCGGTATTGCCCACGGTGCCGATGATGTCGCCGGCGGCCACCTGATCGTCCTCCCCTACCGACCAACTATCCAGGTGGGCATAAAAATAGAGGCGGCCGTCGGTGCCGCGCAGCCAAACCTGCTTGCCGCCCGAACCGCCTTCCTTAACGCTCTCGATCTTGCCGTCCATGACGGCCGCCAGCGGGGTGCCGCGGTCGGCCTTGATGTCCACGCCCTGGTGTAGGCGGGATTTGCCGCGCTTATCGCCGAAAAAACTGATGACGGCTGATTTGTCGTAGCCCACTACGGGAAAAACCAGTTGTTCGGGCGGTGACTTAGCTGCGATGGTCAGCGGCTCGGGCGACTTCTTCGGCAGGGCTTTTACCGGCCGTTCGGCGGGGTCCTTCGCGGGGGCTATGTCGGCCGCTTCCTCCCGGTTTTCTGCCGTCCGTGCGGCGGTGGGCTGCTCGGCCACCGGCTCCGGCCGGTTTTCCGGTCGCAGGCCGGGATACTGGGTGGCGAAGCCGATCAGCAGTACGAAAACACTGAAGGCCTGGAGTTGAAGCAGTCGTTTAAGCATAAATGGGGAAGCTGGTTCCGGTCCTTAAACGTCCGCCACGGGCATTTGTGTTGTCCTACCTCCGGCCGCTCTTCCGGCCGATGATCGAGGTTCCCTTCCCTTCCGTCCTGGGTTGGGGGCGCGGGGCTTCGTCATAAACGTGGTGAAAAACCTTGTCCACGTAGTGCCACTTGCCATCTCCATCCAGCCGGTAGCCTTCATAAGTACCGTCGGGCACATTGACCGGCCCCTGCCCCACTTGGCCGCCCATGGTTTCCAGGTGATCTGTCATAATCAGTTCCTGCACCTCATCGTAATTGAGGCGGACGCTGGCATCGGCCGAATATTCTTGCAGCAGACGCGATTTCACCCCACCCTTATCGTCCACAAACACGGGCGCCCCCAGTACGGGCATACCGTGACGGTCAAAACGGAGCACGTCCACCAGCTTGCGGCGGCGGTAGGCCGAGTAGCTGTCGATACCATATAGCAGGTAGTAAGGATGCGGCCCCTCCTTCACCTCCTGGATGCGGTAGATCAGGTTGCCGTACCAGTCATCGGGCGTCAGCCGGGCGGTAGTCAGGTCTCCGGCAAACTCTCCCGATCGGTCCACCAGGGGAATCAGGTTCAGCTCGCTGCCCGCAAACTGGATGGCCCCGAAATAACGGTACTCATCACGGTTGACGAACAACTCGATGGTGAAAATCCGAAAACTGCTGTCCGCCGGATACTGGATCGACATATGCTGTACCTGCGGGAAACGGTAGTGGAACGAGTTGGGCGTTTTGAGCGCCTTCACCAGGCGCGGAATAAGCGCGTGCACCGCCAGGTAACGCTCCTCGCTCACGCTATCGGTCTGCACCACAAAGGCCAGATTGGCAATGGAGTCCCCCATGATCTTGAGAAACGCCAAATCCTCGGCAGGGAAGTCGTGGACGGTAGTTTTTTGAGCACGCAGACCCGGCAGAGTCAGCAAGATGAAACAACACAGCAAAAAGATACGCGGCATGGGGATATGGGGATAAGTCCGCCGCTATAACGCACCGGCCGTCCGGCAAAGTGTGAGCAGCAGGTCGGGGTATTTCTCTTGCAGCATGTACGTGTTGATGAGGGTATTTCTACCCGAACTTTACTGAATTTTCCAAAAACGAGGGGAGCAAGAGGCACATTTGAGTTCCACCAATCCAACCACCCATGCTAACTCGTTGCCTCCGACTGCTCTTCATTGCGGTCCTGTTCACCTTTCTCCCGGCCGGCTGTCGCCAGGCACCCGCCGACGATGACGGTGCGCCGGCCACGCCCCTCACCGCAGAAGAATCCATCAGCCCGCCCTTCTCCCCCGGACTGGAGATTGAGCCGACCATCGGTTTCCCCGACTTCAAATTCATGCCCGGTCCCGACAGCGTAGACGGTCGGGTATTCCTACTGAGCCAGGACTATCCTGAAAAGGAACCGGCCGTCGACGCGGCCGTCCGGAATATTCTTGCCATCGACTTCAAGGAGGATTGGAAAACCTACGCCCTGGCCGTCCGCGATTACATCCTGGAGGGCAACGCCGACCCCGACAACCTCGAAAATTCCTTCTTCCTCGAAGATAACAAGGTGCGCGACTGGTACCACGTTCCCTGGCAGCACTGGGGTTCTACCGGCCGCGAAGGCTACCACGGCCTCACCCGCGAGGGTCCCATCGCCAAACACATGCTGGCCCCCACGCAGGAAAACACCTCCTTCGCCTACGCCGTCGGTTTCTACAACGACCTGGGCGGCTACACCATCGGCAAACTCTGGCCCGACACCGAAAAGCCGGAACTGGACTATTTCATTCGCGGCGGTGGTTTTCCCGTCGGCACCGTGGTCGGTAAAGTCCTTTATACCACCCTGGCCGAAAACGAAGTGCCCTACCTCGTCAACCCCGTCACCTGGAACGCCTACGTCTACGAGGCCGATCTACCGGGCAACGCCTCCAAAACAGACAGCCTGGGTAGCAAGCACGTCACCGCGCCCCTGCAGTTGATCCAGATGGACATCATGGTCCGCGACGACCGGGCCGTATCCACCGGCGGCTGGGTATTCGGCACCTTCGTCTACAATGGCACCCTCTCCAGCGCCAACCGCTGGGAAAACCTCCAACCCGTCGGCCTCATGTGGGGCAACGACCCCGATTACACCACCGGCAGCTCCAACCCCACGCCCGTCAAAACGGTCATCAACGCCGACCTGAAAGAAACCATCATCAACCCCGACCCCACCATGCCCGCCATGCACATCGGCTGGGGCGGCCGCCTCAACGGGCCGGTCGACAACGCACTTTCCAGCTGCATGTCCTGCCACTCCACCGGCCAGTACCCCGTGGTATCGTCCATTCTCGCCCAGTTTCAGCAGCCCAGGGGCATCAACCCGCCGGCCGCCGGTCAGCCCGCTAGCAAGGAATGGATGCGCTGGTTCCGCAACGTCGACTGCGCCACCGCCTTCGATCCCGGTCAGGCCGTCAGCCTCGACTACAGCATGCAGCTCCAGAAAAGCGTCGTCAATTACCTCGACTACCAGAAAGAAATCCGGCAGGGACGTTTCTACCTCGAATACTGGGGTGAAAACTACCAGATCAGCCGCAACATCATCGCCGATAGCGAGGACGTGGCGGGTAGTGATTGAGCCGTATATTTATGGGTGGGCCGCCGTGCTCCCCTGCGGTCGCCCGGCCGGGCGTGTCCGCCGCTCGCTGTTCGCTCGGCCCTGCGGGCTGCCTCCGCTGCGCTGCGGCCCGGCTCCCATCCCTCGTCTGTGTTTCGTGTTCATTGCACGCAAAGGGTCCGCCGCCAACCGGTGCCGGGCCCTTTGCGTAACCCACAAAGCACGTTTTTGGGTCAGGGCGGTAAAAAATCGCCTGGTAGGCTTTTTGACGGCCGGTTGCTTGTGCCCATTCACTACTAAAATCTCCACCCACCCGATCACCATCCTTCCATTACTACCGTACCAGCGTCAGATCACCTTTGTAGTATTCCCGGCTGCCGTCGATAAATTCGATCCAGACCTGATATATATAGACGCCGATATTGGCCGGCTTGCCGTCCGTATTGCCGTCCCAGCCCCGGCGGTCGTTTCCGCCGCGTCCCTCGATGGGCGCTTCCAGGCGGAACGCCATGCCACCCCAGCGATCGAAGATTTGCATCTCGGAAACGGCGGAGACGGAGGGGCCGCCAAAGGGCATCCAGAAGTCATTGACGTCATCCTCATTGGGTGAAAACACGGTCGGGATGTAAACGCGGGGATCGCGCTGCACCACCACCCGCACTACATCCTGTGCGGTGCAGCCCTGTTGGTCGGTAACGCGGACGCTAAAATCCTGGGTGGTGAACAGGCTATCGATTGTCCAGTCGGTACAGCCGGGGCAGGTACGACTGCTGTCGGGTACCTGGTGCCAGTCGATGGAGCGGATCGGCTGCCCGTCATCGGTAACTTGTGCGCCGAGGGTGACGGGTTGACCCAGTAGGATGATCTGGTCAGGTCCGGCATCCACCCTGATGAAATTACCCGCTGCCAGGCTCAGTAAGGTGTCGATGCGGCAACCTCTGCTGTCAGTTACGGCCAAGCTATAATTTCCGGTTGCCAGGTCCATGAAAACAGCCTCGGGTGAGGGGGTGCCGCCGTTGAGCGAGTAGGTGTAGGGGGGCGTGCCGCCGCGTAGGCCGTTGATTTCGATCAGGCCGTCGGTATCGCCGGCGCAGACGGGGTCCATCCGGTCGATCATCCAACCGAAAGGCGCATCGGCCGGTGGGTCCAGGCGAATGGGAAGGGTGGTGATACAACCGTTGGCAGGGTTCTCCAGGCGGGCGGTGTAGGTGCCCGATCGTTCGGTCGTCATTACCGGGTCGGAGGTGAGAATAGCGGCCGCTTCGTCCAGCCAGCTGAAGGATAAATTGTCCGGGCTGTCGGGTAACTGAGCCGTAATTTGGGCCGGACCGCCCAGGCAGGTCAGGTCGGTAGACACACTCGCCGACAGGGGCGGGGCCACGCGGTCTACGCCCAGCACCACGGTGCGGACGGCGGGGCAGCCGCTGGCGGGGTGGCGGGCCGTGACTGTGTAAGTACCGGGCAGGGTGGCGGCGAACCGGTTGGTATCCTGCGCAACGGTGGTGCCGTTCAGGTTGGTCCACACGTAGCTCCACTCACCGTCCTGCTGCATGACGGACAGGGTGCGTGTGTCGTTGCGGCAGTCGAGCGGTTGAGGTGGGCTGAGACTAAATACCGGTGCGACCGAATCTACGGGCACTTCGATAATGTCGGAAGCATTGCAGCCGGTGGCGGGGTCTTCCACGGTGAGCGTATAGCTTCCCGAACCCTGTACGGGCAGGTTGGTACCGGCCCCGATGATCTCACCCGTCAGGTCGCGCCACGTGTATTGATAGCCGGGCTGATCCACCACGGCCGTGAGCAGGCTGAACTGATTGATGCAGTCGATAGTGTCCGAAAAACTGACGGCAACCTGCGGCTCGAACTGGAGGTCCTGAATTTGTACTGAGTCGACGTTGGAAACGCACTGGCTGAGCGTGTCGGTAGATTGCAGGTAATACCAGCCCGGCAGCGTAGTGGTAAACTGGGCCTGATCGG
The DNA here is from genome assembly GCA_963710215.1 of Lewinellaceae bacterium. GTDB lineage: Bacteria > Bacteroidota > Bacteroidia > Chitinophagales > Saprospiraceae > Neolewinella. The sequence continues at coordinate 54,865 of CAVPZP010000070.1, forward strand.
AGGCAAAGGCATCCGGTCCGGTCCAGTCGTAGGTCAGGCCGGGCTGGGCGGCGGGGCCGATAAGCACCTGGGGGTTGCGGCAAGTCAAATTCTGCTGACCACCGGCTTCGGCCACGGGCGGCTCGAAAATGGCGAGGGAAGTGGCCAGCGTGGCGGTGCAACCGAAGTCTGTAAAGAGATCGACCGTCACCGGCCCCGCTATGTCAGTAGCGTAGGTCGATTCGAAAGAGCCGTCGTTCCACATCCACGAATCGTAGGTGCCGGAGAGGGTGAACAGTCCGCTTTCTCCTTCGCAGATGGCATTATCTCCACTAATCTGCCCCGAAGGTAGCGGCTGGGGTGCCACCAGAATGCTATCTCCCGCACGGCAACCGAATTGATTGGTCACCTGCACCGATACCCAGCCGCTATCAGTTGCGGTAATCTGATTGCCCGTGCTGCCGTCTTGCCACAGTACGGTGGTAAAAGTACCGGCCAGACTGAAGGTGCGGGTTTCATCGGCGCAAAATTCCGCTTCGCCGCTGATCACGGGTTGCGGTGCCGGCCGTGCAATGATGGTAATGGACGTGTCGGCCGTGCAGCCGTTTTGGTCCACCACATCCAGCAGGTAAGTACCGGCCTCAGCTACTTCGATGATTTTTGTCTGCTCACCGGTAGACCAGTTGAATTGGGGGAAATTGGGTAGGGCAGTGAGGGTTACGGAGGCGTCAGGGCAGAGGTCGGTAGAGCCGCCGATAAAGACCTGCGGCTCGGGGTATGCTTCGATGTCCACTTCGGCGGTGACTTGGCAGCCGTTGTCGTGCGTGGCCAGCAACGAGTAGTTGCCGGGGGTGCTGACACTGATGACTTGCGTGGTTTCGCCCGACATCCATTCGTAGTTGGTGTAACCCGGCGGGGCGGTCAGCATAATGGTATCACCGGGGCAAAAGCCCTGGTCCGGACCCAGGTCCGGGGCCACGGTCAGATGCCGGCGTACTTCGGTTGCGGCCTGGTATACGCAGCCGTTGAAGTCGACCACGTCGACCGTTAGTGGGCCGGGGGTATTGGAAAAGGTGGTGCCCTGATTGTTTCCGTCCGACCAGCTGTAGGCGGCGTAGGGGCCGTTGTTTAGCGATATGGCGACGCTACCGGTGGGGCAGAAGGCAAACTCGGGGTCCAGGTCGGGTGGATTATCCGGGAATAAGCCGATGGTGACGCTGGTCTGCCCGATGCAACCGTTCTCATCGGTTACCAAAAGGGAGAAGGTGCCGGGGTCGGGGCTGACGAAACTACTGGCCAGCACACCGTTTGACCAGCCATAGCTTTCAAATCCCTCCGTGGCGGTCACCAGGAAGGGTTGCCCCACACAGGCATTTTCGGGGGCCGAGATCACGGGACTGGGCAGCGGCAGGGCTTCCAGGGCAACGATGGTATCCCGTCGGCAACCCGCTGCGTCAAAAGCCGTCACCGCATAGGCACCCGCCTGGCTGAAGGTGCGCTGCACGCCCGCCGGTCCGTCGGCCCACTGATAAATCTCAAAGGGACCGGATAACTGAATGGTGGTCTGGCTGCCCCCGCAAAATTGTCGGTCGCCGGCCACGCTTAACTGACCCACCGTTCGCTCCTGTACGGTCACGGTAGCCGAGGTTTGGCAGCCGCCCGCGTAGGTGGCCGTGAGGGTGTAAGGGCCGTTCTGGTCTACGCTGATCGACTCGGTGGTGGCACCGGTAGACCAGAGGTAGCCCTGGGCACCGTTTCCGGGTGCGGCGGTGAGGGTGACGGCCTGGCCGGGGCAGCGTTCGGTAGGGTCGCTGATCTGGATCTGGGGTGGGGCCGCCACTACCACTACCACGGGCGTACTACCGGTGCAGACCCCCCGCTGGGCGGTGAGTTCCAGTTCAAAAGTCGTCTGTCCGCCCGATAGGTCGAGTGTTACGTGCAAGCTATCCGTGCGGTTCAAAAGTCCGGCGGCGGGGCCGGACCACACGTAATCGGTGCCTGGTTCTACCAGATCTTCGTTCGAACTGAGGTTCACGGAGGTGGTGCCGGGGCAGACGCGTACGGTATCCCGGGCGGCCAGGCTGAAGTCGATACAACTCGGGTCGGTCAGGCAGTTGAGAAAGGGTGCCGCCGATCCGCCCCAGTCGAAAGCAAAACCCATATCCGGCCCAGCCTGGTCGAACCAGTGGTCGAGGAACATATAAAAGGACTGGCCGGGCTGTACCACGATGGCGGAGACGTAACCGTCGCCCAGGTTATTCTCGGATATTTCGGTGGCACCGTTACCCAGCCCGGTCAGGCCGCAGGTATCGCAGATTGATTCCACCCGCCCGAATGAACAGCGCAGCGGTGTGCCCAGGCTGTCGCACTGGAGATCGGGTCCGTAGATGGCAAAATCATAGTCTTCCAGTCCCCCGCCCAGGGGCACGATGTCGAGTATGATAATGGAGTTAGGCGGCATATCGTCGCGGAAACGGAACCAGAACCAGCCGTGGCCGAACAGGCTTTCGCCGGTTTCCAGGCAGCCCTGATCGTTATTGGGGTTGGCAAAATCGGGAAATGAGGGAATTCCGCCGCCGGGGTCGAAGATAAAACTCGAATCGGAGCAAATTACGATAGCCGTCTCGCAGTCCCGGTTAGGGTTCTGGGCGGCCAGGGTACCGCTGCCCAGGGCAGACAGTACCAGCAGATGGTACACAAGTGTAGAGAGTCGTTGCATGTAGATCGGTTCAAAACGAGTGCAGTCCTTCCGGGTGAGGAAAGACTACCTAGCTTAAGGGATGGGGAAAACCGGTTGCCCGCCGCGTAAAATTCCGCTCGGACGATGTTTTTGGATAGGTTCATGCAACGGCATACTTCTCCCGGGAAAAGGAGAAAGCCGGGAAAAAAGACTGGTGTAAATAACTGAGGTCTCCAGCCGGCACATTATTGTCCGGCAGTACGGGTGCACCGGGTGCGGTGCCGTAGCGCATTTTTGCGCGTGTGAGACGATTGGTAAGTAGACGGGACAAATTTGTCCGATACAAATATATGAAATATAGATAATATCGCAGCCCTCCGGCAAAGATTAACCGGAATTTTACCTACGAATCCAGGTTTTCGCCCTTCCTGCGACCGATTTCCCGCACCACCATGCGGTATTCGCGGCCCATATCTTTGGTAACGGTGGTATTTTCTTGTGCCCGGCGGGTCAGGTAGGGTAATACTTCCCGCACGGGACCGTAGACGAGGTACTTAGCAACGTTGAAATCGGCTTTGGCCAGATTGAAGGTTAAATCGTCGCTCATGCCGTACAACTGACAGAAAGCGAGATGGGGGTGCCGCCGGGGCAGGCCGCGCTCCAGAATGATGCGGGCCATTAGTTTGGCACTGTCGCGGTTGTGGGAAGCATTGCAGAAAGCGATTTCCTGATAGTGATCCAGGCAGAAGCGCAGGGCGGCGTTGAAATCGCTATCGGTTGCCTGTTTGTCGGCCTGGATGGGGGAAGGAGTGCCCCGTTCCTCGGCTCGCTTACGCTCTTTCACCATATAGGCACCACGCACCAGTTTGGCTCCCAGAATATACTCGCCCGAGCGGGCACGATCGTAGCTGCTGGTGAGATAGTGCAGGCGGTCGTGCCGGTATAGTTGAAAGGTATTATATACAATGGCCTTCTCGCGGTTGTAGCGGCGCATCATCAGGGTTACCAGGTGGTCGATGGTGTCCTGGATCCAACTTTCCTCGGCGTCGATGAAGAGCGTTACGCCGGCCTTGGCGGCTGCGCCGCAAATGGCGTCCAGCCGTTTGAGCACTGTTTTGTACTCGGCGCGGGTAACGGAATCGAAACTGAAGTCAGACCGCTGGATGTCTTCGAGGAGACCGAAACGAGCCAGCGCACTGATCTTGGTGATTACTACCGGAACGGCATCGCGCTGGGCGGCGAACTGGATATCGCGCAAGCAAACTTTCATCGTTTTGTTGAAATCCTCTTCCCGACTTTTACCCTCGGCCCCGTAATCGAGGTAAGAAAATACGCCCAGCTCCTCCAGCCGCCCAATGTGTTGCTCGGCTTCCTTGAGGCTTTCGCCGCCCACGAATTGCTTATAGATCGTGTTTTTCACGCTCCATTTGGCAAAGGGCAGGTGCCACTTTACGGCCAGTGCGGACAGGCTGCCCAGCACGTCACTCAACCTGCCGAAATTTAGCAGGTGAAACAGCCGCGCCGAATGCCGCAACTCGGAATCGGTCCGGTGAGCAAAGGTCGTTTCAGTGTCCTCGAAATCGGGTAGATCGGCCGCCACGTCCGGGTTCATCGGTGGTAGCGGTCGGTCGCCTTCTTTGGTGGCTACACGAATGGCCTCACCCAATTCACGGATGTTGCTAAAGTCTCTTACCGGTCCCGTTGCCTTCTTCATGCGTCCATATTTTCCAGGCGGCCTCCGCCTGTCCGTGCAGCATCCCCAGGCCCGATCGGCCGGTTGCCCCGCGTTGCAGTCCTTCCTTTAAAAAGGTCGTCCGTGCAGGGTTATAAACAAGATCGTAAAGGTAATGTTGAGGTCCTACTCCGTCGTAATTAATCCGGGGGCACCGTGTTAGGTGCGGAGCCATTCCAAGCGGTGTAGTATTGACGATCAGACGATTATGTCTTACAACTTCCATTGCTACCTGGTCGTAAGTCAAGCTATCCTTTCCTTTATTCCGGCTCACCCTGGTGTAGGGGATACCTCGCCGCTCCAGGCTCCACCAGACGGCCCGCGCCGCGCCGCCGGTTCCCAGCACCAGGGCAGAGATACCGGCCCTGTCCTCGGGTAGTAATTCGTCCAGATCCTCCCCGAAGCCGATCACATCGGTATTGTGGCCCATCAATCGTCCGTTGCGGACCGCAATGGTGTTTACCGCCCCAATTTCCCGGGCGGCCTCGCTCAGTTCATCCAGGTAAGGGATTATCGCCTGCTTATGGGGAATGGTTACATTCAGTCCCGCCAACTCGTCACCTAATCGCTGCCGCAGGGCCGGAAAGTCCTCGATCCGCTCCAGCGGGTAACTCCGATACTCGTGGGTAGCGGTCAGCCCCAGTCGTGCAAATTTGTCGGTGAAGTAGCCGGCACTAAAGCTGTGTCCGAGCGGGTAGCCGATCAATCCGAATCTTTTCATGGGGTGAGGGGGTTTTGCTAACTTTGGCGGCACATCTACGGATGGCGAGTCCAATGAGCAGCTTTTCGTACGCATCCCGGTGTTTGCCAGGGCTGGTCAAAAGTACCAAATTACCAGTGGGCAACGCCCGCCTACTAAAATACGCGGCGCAGCCGCCCCCACCATGCCACCTATCTCCTTCAACGTCACTCTGGTGCTCATCATCGTTACCTGCCTGGTTTCTTACCGAGCCTTCAGCAGCCAGGACATGATCCGCCAATTCGTCCTCAGCCCCGGCACCATCAAGCGCAACGGCGAGTACTACCGCTTCATTAGCCACGGTTTTATCCACGCTGATTTTCAGCACCTGCTTTTTAACATGTACGCCCTCTATATTTTCGGCGGGTTTGTGGAAGAAGTCTTCACGCAGGTATTTTTTAACGAAGTTGTAGGGCGCGTTCTCTACCTGCTCTTTTACCTTTCCGCCCTTGTTGCCGCCTCTACCGTCGATTACCAGCGCTACCAGGACAACCCCGCTTACTCGGCCCTCGGGGCCTCCGGCGCGGTGGCGGCCGTGATTTTTGTCTACGTCATTTTCCAGCCCTGGGCCTGGTTTATTTTTCCGCCCCTGCCCGCCATCGTGTTCGGCATCGGCTACCTCGCCTATAGTCAGTACATGGACCGCCGGGGGCGCGACAACGTCGGCCACAACGCTCACCTGTGGGGCGGTATTTACGGTATTGTGGTTACTGTCGTTCTGCTCATCACCCAGCGGCCGGAGTTGATCGGTGTGATTATCGAGCAACTGCTGTCGCCGGAGTTGCCGTTTTAAATGGTGGGGTGGGGCGCGCGGCGTTGCCGCGCGACGCTCCGAGGTCCTGCCCCCCGGGACGCTCAGAGGTCCGCTTTTTCCCCGGACCGAAGGTCCGGGACGCGGACGCTCCGAGGTCCGGGGTCCGAGGTCCCGCGTGAGGCACCCGGAGGGGCCGACCGCAGGGAGGCGCGCGCAGCGCCGAGCGAACAGCGAAGCCCGCAGGACGCCGACCCGGCCGTTGAGGCCGGGGCACGCCCAAAAAAAGCAGCCGAAACAACGGCCGTCCCCTACGGACTGCTTAAATTGGCCGGATAAAATACGCCCATGCAACTACCTACTCGCATTACCAGCTTTGATCACTACCAAAAAGAATACGACCGCTCGGTGAAGGACCCCGAGGGGTTCTGGGCGGCTGAGGCCGAGACGTTTCAGTGGCGCAAACCGTGGGATAAGGTGCTGGAATGGGACTTTGACGGGCCGAATGTGAAGTGGTTTAAGGGTGGTAAACTGAACATCACCGAAAACTGCCTGGACCGCCACCTGGAGGAGCGGGGTGACCGGACGGCCATCTTGTTTGAGCCGAACGAGCCGGGCGATGCGGCCACGAGGCTGACCTACCGCCAACTGCACGCCGAGGTGTGCAAGGCGGGAAATGCGCTGCGCGAGATGGGGATCGGCAAGGGCGACCGGGTGTGTTTTTATATGCCGATGGTGACCGAACTGGCCGTGTCGGTACTGGCCTGCGCCCGGATCGGGGCCATTCACTCGGTGGTATTTGCCGGCTTTAGTGCCCAGGCCCTGGCCGACCGGGTAAATGATGCCGAATGCAAGATGATCGTTTGCTCGGATTACAACCGGCGCGGCAGCAAGAATATTGCCGTGAAAAAGGTGGTGGACGACGCCATCCGGCTGGGCTGCCCCAGCGTGGAGCACGTGCTGGTGCACCGCAATACGGGCGAGGAAGTGAGTTGGAACGAGGGGCTGGACGCGTGGTACCACGAGCGGGTGGACGGCCAGGCGGCCGAATGTGCCGCCGAGGAGATGGACGCCGAGGACGTGTTGTTTATCCTTTACACTTCCGGCAGCACCGGTAAGCCCAAGGGCGTGGTGCATACCTGCGGCGGGTATATGCTGTACACGGCCTACAGTTTTCTGAACGTGTTTCAGTACCGGCCGGGTGACGTGTACTGGTGCACGGCCGATATCGGCTGGATCACCGGGCACAGCTATATCCTGTACGGGCCGCTGCTGTGCGGGGCCACGACGATGATGTTCGAGGGCGTGCCGACCTACCCCGATGCCGGCCGTTTCTGGGAGGTGTGCGCCAAGCACCGGGTGAACCAGTTTTATACCGCGCCCACCGCCATCCGCGCGCTGATGGCCCAGGGAGACGAGTACGTGGAGGGCCGTGACCTGAGCGACCTGAAGGTGATCGGGTCGGTGGGTGAGCCGATCAACGAGGAGGCCTGGGAATGGTATAAGGAGAAAGTGGGCCGCAATACCGTGCCGATTGTGGATACGTGGTGGCAGACCGAGACGGGCGGCATAATGATCTCCGGCCTGGGCGGGCACAGCCCGCAGCAGGCCACTTTTGCGGGCTATCCGCTGCCGGGTGTCCAGCCCTGCCTGGTGGATAAGGACAGCAACGAAAAAGTGACGGGCAACCCCGCCGCCGGTCTGCTGTGCGTGGAGTTTCCGTGGCCCGGTATGCTGCGCACCACCTGGGGCGACCACCAGCGGTGCAAAAACGTCTACTTCAGCACCGTGCCCGGCAAATACTTTACCGGCGACGGTGCCCGCCGCGACGCCGACGGTATGTACCGCATTATCGGCCGGGTGGACGATGTGATCAATGTGTCGGGCCACCGCATGGGCACGGCCGAGGTGGAAAACGCCATCAATGAGCACCCCAAGGTGGTGGAGTCGGCCGTGGTCGGTTATCCGCACGAGATCAAGGGGCAGGGCATCTATGCTTACGTTATCCTGGCCGCCGGGGCGGCGGCGAATGATGCCACCCGTAAGGAGATCGTGCAGATCGTCCGCCGGGAGATCGGCCCCATCGCGAAGCCGGACAAGATCCAGTTCGTGAGCGAGTTACCCAAGACCCGCTCGGGTAAGATCATGCGCCGCATCCTGCGCAAGGTAGCCGCCGGGGAATCGGATCAGCTGAGCGATACTTCGACGCTGCTGAATCCGGAGGCGGTGGAGGAGCTGAAGGGGGGGGGGATTAATGATTGAATGATTGAATGACTGAATGATTGAATTGCTCTGCTAACTTGATCTCCCCCCTTCGGGGGGCTGGGGGGGCAGCCAAGGACTGAGTTGCCCTGCTGACTTAAACTCCCCCCTTCGGGGGGCTGGGGGTGAGGAGACGTGTACGCGTGGGCTGGTACCAACGTACTAAACTCCGAGGAGCCTGCGACGATCACCGAAGATATTTACCAGCGGCAACGCCGCTTACCACAGTACGTGGTGGATTTTCAATCCACCACCCCTTATTGCACGTCATCCCCGCGCAGCACCCGGAAACGCTTGCGCGCTTCCACGGCCAGCACGCTGTTGGAGAAGTCGATGAACAGGGTCTCGTACAGTTCCTGCGCTTTGGCCTTGTCGTCCAGGCGGGTTTCGTAGAGCTGGGCCATTTTGTAAAGCGAATTATCGGCGCGGATACTCTTGGGGAAATCCTGTACCACGCGCTGATAATTCAGCACGGCGTTATCGTACTGGCGCAACCTGGTGTAAATGTCGCCCTTCAGGTACAGCACGTCGTCGGTTAGTTCGTGGTTGGGGTAATCCTTTAGCAATTGGTCCAGCGTGGCGAAAGCGTCGTCAAAGCGATTCTGGAAGACCAGCAGTTCCGCATCGGCGTAGGTTTGCATGGGGGTGGTGGTGGTGTCCAGGCCCATGTTGCCGATGATGAAGACCGACAGGTCCAGCGCATCGTTGGCAATCAGTTTGCTGGTAGAGGCTTTCAGCACGTCGAATTGCGCCTGCGCCCACTCGAAATCACCCCGGAAGTAGGATAAACGGGCATTACGAAAGCGTGCTTCGTGGCCCAGCCGGTCTTCCTTAAATTCCTTGTCCACCTGCGAATACAGTAGCGTCGCCTCCCAGTTATCGCCCGTCATCAGGTAATAATCTCCCAGACTGATCTTGCCCTCGGCGCGCACGGTGGGGTTCACGCCGGGCAGCTGGGTCATGGTGTCCAGTATCCCAATGGCAACCGGCAGATCATTCAGGTACAGGGCTTCCAGCTCGGCCAGTTCCAGCAGCATCGGGGCGGTTGCGGCGTTGGAGCCGAACTCGGCAATAAACGTCCGGTAATTATCTTCCAACCGGCGCAGGTCCTTTTCTTTATAATCAAAACCATCCGTCAGTTGCATCCGCTGCGCCCGCAGGCTCTCGCGCTTGGCATCCAAATAATAGGTGGACGAGGTACCCTTATCCTCGATAATATAATCCAGCGCGTCAATGGTCGTCGCGTAGTCCTTATCGTTCATCGCAATCATGGCCAACTGAAAAACGCGGGTACCGTTTTCGTCGTTCCGCTTGTCCAGTGCCCGCACCTGCCGCAGGGCACCCTTATAGTCCTTGCGTTGCACGAAAACCCAGGCCAGCATCTCGGGGAACACCTCGCTATCGGCATTTTTCTGGATTCGGCCGTACAACTCCCGTTGCAGCACCCGCAGGCCGTCATCCCCCAGATAGCGCTGAAACATGGTGCGAATTTGCTCTTCCCGGCGGGGATTATCCTCGATCGCATCCAGGTAATTTTCGACCATTTTTTCCACGTCCCCCTTGCGGCGGTACAGGTCGCCCAGGTTATAGGCGAATATCCGCCGGTTGTCCATCAATTGCGCCCCCCGCTCGTAGGTCGCAATGGCATCGTCGTACATCGTCTGCTGGATAAACGTATTGGCCAGATTCGTCACGCTATACTGGTCGGCACCCAGGTTTTCAATAGCGGCTTTATACTGTTTTTTAGCTTCTTCAGGCTTAAATTGGCGTTCCAGCAAACGGCCGTAGCTCACGTACAAACGGCTGTTGGCGGGTGTCCGCTTTAACTGTTTTTTAATCGCCTTTTCCCCCTCGTCATATCGTTCCAGCGCCAGCAGGGATTCGAGGTAGCGGTCGAAAAAAAAGTCATTATTTCCGTTCTCCTCAAACAGCTGCTCGTACAATTGGGCCGCTTTTTCGTACTCGCCGTCGGCAAAATACTGCTGGGCCAGCCGCGTCGGCTGGGCGGCCAGGTGGGCGGTCAGGAAGAGGCAAAGAACACTAAACAGCAGGTGGCGCATATCGGGAGGATTAATCTTCAGGAGGACAAACGTTCGGGGGGCGGTTTTTGATGTACGGGGGCGGCGGGGCGTTTGGTGGGCGTGCCCCCGCCTGCCGGCGGGGTCGGGCTATCCGGCACTCTCTCCATTTTGCCACGCAAGATTTTGCGTGGCTACATTTCGTTCAAACAACGCCTCCTATCCCTCACGCGGGGGGGGGGGGGGATTAAGGATTGAATGATTGAATGACTGAATGATTGAATGATGGACCTCGAAAAATCGCTTTGCGATTGAGAGAAGCAGCGCAGCTAATGATTGAGTAGCCCTGCTAACTTAAACTCCCCCCTCTGCGGCGGCTGGGGTTAACGGGACCCAGACGATTAGCCATCGGGGGCAACCAATGACTGAATTGCCCTGCTAACTTAAACTCCCCCCCTCTGCGGCGGCTGGGGTTACCACGAAGTAGCCGCGAAGCGAACGGGACCCAGACGATTAGCCATCGGGGGGGCAAGGACGGAGGGATTAGCGGCACTGCTCCTCTAAACTGTTGATGGTCTTTCGAGGTGAAGGAGATAAACTATTCGGAGGGGCATAGGAAAGGGAAGATTTTTCGGAGGTTGGGGTTTGATTCGGCTCCCCCACCCCCGGCCCCTGCTCAGGGGAGAGGGGTGACGTTGTGTGGCTCGTACCACGTGGTTCCCCACCCGAGCTTACCGGCTCGACCTCCCCGAAGGGAGAGGTTAAATATTATATGGTTCCCCCCTTCAGGGGCAACCAATGATTAAATGACTGACCTCGATCAATCGCTTTGCGATTGAGAGAAGCACCGCAGGTAATGATTGAGTTTCCCTGCTAACTTAAACTCCCCCCTTCGGGGGGCTAGGGGGGAAAAGCGCATGGGCTTAGTCCAATGTACCAAATTACCAGCGGCGCAGCCGCCTGCCAAAGTACGTAAGCGGCTCCGCCGCTTACTTATTCGCTAACTGCCCGCAGGCCGCGTCGATATCCCGCCCCCGGCTGCGCCGGACCGTTACCATGACCCCGCGATCGCGGAGGTAGCGGGCGAAATCGTCGATCCGGTGAGCGGAGGCCCGCTTGAAGGGGGCATTGTCGATCGGGTTGTACTCGATGACATTTATGCGGACGGGGAAATCACGGCACAACTCGAACAGAGCGGCGGCATCGGCCATGCCCTCGTTAAAATCCTGGAAGGCGATGTATTCGTAGCTGATGCGGTTGCCGGTGCGCTGGTAGAAGTAGCGCAGGGCTTCCATCAGGGATTCCAGGTCGTTCTGGTCGTTGATCGGCATGATCTCGCTGCGCTTGCGGTCATCGGCGGCGTGGAGGCTGAGGGCGAGGTTGAAACGGACGTCCTCGTCGGCCAATTTGCGGATCATTTTGGCCACGCCGGCCGTGGAGACGGTGATGCGGCGCGGGCTCATGCCCAGCCCGTCGGGCGAGGTGATGCGTTCGATACTGCCGAGGGTGGATTTGTAGGCCAGCAGCGGCTCGCCCATGCCCATGTACACAATGTTGGTCAGCGGGTGGCCGAAGGTCTCCAGGCACTGGCGGTTGACCAGTACCACCTGGTCGTAGATCTCGGCCGGGTCCAGGTTACGCACGCGTTTCATGCGGCCGGTGGCGCAAAAGGTACAGGCCAGCGAGCAACCCACCTGGCAACTTACGCAGACGGTGTAGCGGTTGTCGTCCGGTACGGGGATGAGGACCGCCTCGATCAGGTGCCCGTCGTGGAGTTTAAAACGGCTCTTGATGGTGCCGTCCTCCGAGTCCTGCCGCATATCCAGTACGATGGGCCGGAGCAAAAAGGTCTCCTTCAGCCGCTCGCGCAGGTCCTTCGACAGGTTGGTCATCTCATCGAACGAGTGGGCCGATTTCTTCCACAACCACTCATGTACCTGGCGGGCACGGAATTTCTTTTCGCCCATGTCCTTCAACAGGTCGATCAGTTCGGGGGCGGAGAATTGCCGGATGTCGGGGTTCAATGATGGAATAACTGAAGGATTAGTTTCACTGCTTCTTTCGATCATAAATGATCTTTCGAGGTGAATGATGGAGTAAAGCGGTGCTCAACCGGTCGAGATACCTCTCGGCCTGCCGGCGGGAGGCGGTGCGGCTGCCGGGGTGGACTTGCTAGTAAACGAGTGTGGCGGCTGAGGGTTGTGTGGGGATGGTGAATGAGCGGTTTAAGGTCAACTGCGTGGTTCCACAGCGTTTATGAAATTCCGTCGCTCTATTCTACCGATTCTTGAAAACTTACAGAGACGAACTTAAGAAGGTGTAACAACCTACTTAACAAACACATAATTAATGATCATCTCCGGCACCATGCGCTTATGCGCTTGAAGCATTTGTGAAAAACCGGCTTCATCCATCTCATTCACGGTTAAGATGGTACCCTTGGTGATAAAGGGGTAGATCGTCATGCCCACCAGCGCATTGAGAAATTGCTGTGGACTGATCTTACGGATTTCTCCTGAGGCGTACAACCCCTCTAACTGCTTGGTCAGCACACGGTGGGGGGCGTGAAAATCGACAAGTTCGTGGAAGGATTCCGGTGTGCGCTCCGATTCCAGTACGCAGAATAGTGCCAAGTGCGGCCGATGTTCGAACATCTCGGTGTAGCGGTCAACAAACGCATAAATCTTCTCGCGCAGGGGCAGGGGGTGACTAAAGATTTCCGTATGAATCTGCACGAACTCGCGCATGGAGGTCTCGGCAACCTGCCGGAACAGGTCTTCCTTTTTCCGGTGATAATAGTGTAGAGTGGCTACGTTGATACCTGCCACTTCGGCAATATCGCGCGTGGTGGTGCCATCGTAGCCGCGCCGGGTAAACACCCGCGTGGCCGCCCGCATGATCTTTTCTTCGGTCGGGATATTTAAAGTGGCAATATTTTCTTCTATCATCATAATCAGCAGAGTTCTTCATTACACAACGCTGTGAGGAGGGCAATTGTAAGCGGGCGTAAAAAATTTGATCAAACTATTCAATCAAATGATTGAACCATTCGCTGGAATAGCCAGTTGTGGAGATCAAAATACTGATGAAATGACACCTGCGCAATTCACCGAATGGGGCGGCCTGCACAAGGAACGTTTTCTAGCCCGTGCCCGCCAACTGACCCATAATGAGGAAGATGCCGAAGACCTGATGCAAGATGCCGCATTGGTTGCCTTTCGTCACCGCGATAAGTTTCAGGATGGCACCAATTTCCTTGCCTGGGGCCTCACCATTATCCACAATACTTTCATAACCGACTACCGCAAGCGACAATGCCGCCGGCGGTTGCTACACGAGCGTCCGCCGGTCCAGGCTTGGGCGGCTAGTGTTACCGCCCACAATCCTGCCGAATCATCCATGACTGTTGAAGAGATCATGTGCCGAGTCGGTGAATTGGACACGCTCTATCGCCTGCCCTTCGAGCTATTTCTGCGCGGCCACAAGTATCAGGAGATTTCACTGCGCCTCAACATCCCCGTCGGCACGGCCAAAAGCCGGGTTTTTACGGCACGTTCCCTACTGCGGCCGCGCCTCGCCGCCTTACGGCCGCTAAAATGATTCACCCCGTCTCCTTTCCACTCACCTCAAGCAAATTCTATGCGTCCATCACTACTCTATTTACTCTTATTTATCCTCACTGCCTGTGGAGAAGAAGAAACCACGGAACCCGCTGCCGCCACCGACATTGCCGGCATCACTACCGCCCCGGCCAAATCCTACCCGACGGAGACGGTTTCCATCGTTAGCATCAACCGCCCCATCCAGGTCACGGGGCGGGTCATTCCCCTACAGGAAGCCGGCATCAGTGCGCAGGTACCCGGCCTCGTACTCCCTACCAACAAGCTGTTGCAGGAGGGCAAAAGCTACCGCAAGGGCGAGGTCATGATCCGCATCGACAACGAACCGCTTCTTTTCGGCCTTCGGGCTGATCGCAGCAACCTGGTAACTGCGTTAGTGCGCATTCTTTCCGATCTCAGCCTGGATTACCCCGCCGAACACCCCGCTTGGGAGCACTTCACCAATCAGGTCCGGGCCGACAAAATGCTGCCTGATCTGCCCGAAATCACCAACGAGCAACTACGCTACTTTATCAGCGCCAACGGCATCCCCGCGCAGTACTACGCCATCCGGGCCAAAGAAGTCACCCTCGACGACTACACTATACGCGCCCCCTTCAGCGGGCAACTCACCATGGCCGCCGTCGATCCGGGGTCCATTGTTCAGCCCGGTCAGGAACTGGCCCGTATCAGCCGCACCGACACCTACGAAGTCCGCGCCGGCCTGCCCGCCTCGGCCACCGGCCACGTGCGCAAGGGCCAAACCGTCCAGCTCACCTCCCGCAACCTGGGTCGCCAATACCAGGCTACCGTCAACCGCTTCGGCACCGCCGTCGACCCCGCCACCCAAACCGTCACCGCCTTCCTACGCCTTTCCGGCCCGGAACTGCGCAGCGGCCTCTATCTGGAAGGCGAAGTCGCCGGTCAATCCCTGACCGATGTGGCCGTACTGCCCAAAGAAGCCCTCAGCCGCGACGGCCGAGTTTACGTCATCATCGACGGCGTGGTCCGCACCAAAGCTGTAGAAGTAGCCGCCATCGAAAGCGACAAGGTCTACCTCCGCAGCCTCGCCCCCGGCGATCGCGTCATCACGGTTTCCGTTCCGGGGGCCATCCTCGGCACCAGGGCACAGTAGTAGTTTTAAAGGGCGTGCCGCCGTCCGCTGACGCGGCCGCCGTCGGTCCCTTCCCGGCTCGCTATTCGCTCGGCCCCTCCGGCTACGCCTGCGGGTCTCCTCCCTGCGGGAGGCCCGTCCAGGCACCTCACGCGGGCGACAGGGATTGCTGGATAAACTCCGCTGTTTCTCCAAATTATAAAGCGATTCTCAAGAGTAGTAAATAGGCGAAATGAATGAAGCGCGTATCACCCCCCCTCCGGGGTAAATCGGACCGGCAGGTCCCGTTGAAAAAGTACGCCCGGACTCAATCAAAAACATTAAAAATAAGGCAGATCGCAGCCTGTCTACCAAAATACGCGGCGCAGCCGCCTTCCAACCATGCGTAAGATCATTACCTTTTTCATCGAGCATCCTACTATCGTCAACCTCTGCGTTCTGCTCATCGTGGGCCTGGGAGCACTGAAACTGGCACAGACCGAAACCAGCTACCTGCCCAAGGCCAAGGTGCGCTTTGTCGACATCGGCGTGGCCTATCCGGGTGCTACGCCCGAGCAAGTGGAAGAGGGTATCATCCTCAAGATCGAAGAAGAGTTGGAGGGAGTCGAGGGCATCGACCGCATCAGTAGCAGTTCCACTGCCAGCCTGGGCACCGTAGCCGTGGAGATGACCGAGGACGCCGATGAGGACGCTACCCTCGCTCTCATCAAAAACGCCGTCGACAAGATCAACAACTTCCCCCGGGGCGTGGAACCGCCCGTGGTAGATAAACGTGACGTAAAGGACCTTTCTATGGCCATCGCCATCACCGGCGATATTACCCGTCAGCAAAGGAAAGACTATGCCGATCAGATCGAAAAGGACCTGCTCAACCTGCCGGGTATTTCCGATATCGTCGTCTCCGGCACTCCCGAACAGGAGATCGAAATCAGTGTAAGTGAAAGTAAACTGCGCACCTACGGACTAACATTCGAGGAGATCGGCCGTGCCGTAGCCGCCGCCAACCTGGAAACGTTCGGCGGGGAAATCAAAACCGGGCAACGTAACATCAACATCAAAGCCGATGACAAGGGCTACTTTGCCAAGGATTTAGCCAATATCGTTATAAGGGCCTACCCCGACGGTAACGTGCTGTACCTGCAGGAGGTAGCCGAACTCCGCGACCAGTTCAAACGCGACCCCGGTACCCGCTATTTGGATGGCAAAGAAACGGTGGTTCTTAATGTTTTCGCACTGGGGGATGAGAACATCGTGACCAATGCCGAGCAAACGGCCGCTTATGCGCGGGACTTTAACGCCGTTCACGAAGGCATACAGCTAACCATCATCGAGGACGGTTCCGAAACGGTGCAGGACAACTTGAGCACAATGACCGGCAATGGTATTGCCGGTTTTATCCTGGTATTGTTAGTGCTGGCTTTATTTCTCGATCCTTACCTGGCATTCTGGGTAGCTCTCAAAATTCCGGTGGCCATTATCGGCATGTTCATCCTGTCCGGCATACAGGGTTTGACCATCAACGTGGTATCGCTTTTTGCCTTTGTTATTGTATTGGGTATCCTGGTGGATGACGGGGTAGTGATTGGGGAAAATATTTTTCAGTGGGCCAAAAAAAAGGGTGTCTCGCCTGCCGAGGCCGCCCTGGAGGGCACAATGCAAATGGTGGTGCCGGTACTTATCTCGCTGGGTACTACCGTCACGGCCTTCTCCTTGTTTATGTTCCTGCCCACCCAAACGGGGGAGTTCTTCGGCGAGATGGCTTTCGTGGTAATCGCCGTATTGCTAATTGCCGCGCTAGAAAGCTTCTTCTTCCTGCCCGCCCACTTGGCGCACTCCCGCGCCCTGCGCGGCAATCGTAAACCGACCAAGATAGAACGCTGGTTTAACGGGGCCGTCGAATGGGTCAATAATCGGGCTTACCTGCCGGTATTCCGTAGTGCGGTAACCAAATGGCGGCTGATGCCCTTTGTCACCGTGGCGGTATTCATCGGTCTGCTAGTGGCCGCCTTTGGACTCATGGGTAGCGGAGTGGTCGCTTTTACCTTCTTCCCTAACTTGGACGACAAGGCCGTCTTCATTGAACTGGGCATGCCCCCCGGCACCCCACTGGAGGTTACTACCGATAAACTCAACCTGATCGCCGCTGCCGCCCAGCGCACCAAGGAAAAGCTGAACAAGGAGTACGATCAGGAACTGATCAAGTTTGTGGAAGTCATTACCGGCCCACGCCCTAATCAGGGCAAACTCCGTATCACCTACCTGAACGGCGAGGAGCGTGACATCAGTTCCTTCGACCTGACCGAGGCCATCCGCGAGGAGGCCCCCGCTATTCCCGAAGCGATCGGGCTGGTGTACGGCATCGGTGCCACCAACGCCGTTTTCGGCAAGCCGGTTTCCATTGCCCTGCGTGGCAAAGACCTGACCGCCCTGCGTGCCGCTCGCGACAAACTAAAGAATGCTATGCGAGAACGGACCGATATCAAAGACGTTTCCGACACCGACCAGTCCGGGGTTCAGGAAGCTACAATCCATCTCGATCCCGCCGGAGAGCGGCTGGGTCTGAGTGTGGGCGGCGTAATGAACCAGGTGAGGGGTGCATTATTCGGCACCGGGGTAAGACTGCAACGAGGCGATGAGGAAGTGGAGGTGTGGCTGCGCTATCCCGAAGATGGCCGTACCGCCGAAAACCAACTAACCGATATGCGCATCAACGGCCCAAACGGAACGAGCTACCCCCTGAGCGAAATCGCCTATCTGGAATACGGTACGGCTAATCAGGTCATCAATCGGTTAGAAGGAGAGCGGGAAATACGGGTGGAGGCCAATGTCGCTAATATCGGCGTATCCGCCCCCTCAGTAATCAGTGAGCTACAAGCCGGTATACTGGCCGAACTGACCAAAAGCTACCCCAGCGTATCCCAGAGTGCCGAAGGGCAGAGCCGCGAGAGCGAAAAGATGGGCGGTGGGGCCGGGCTGGTTTTTCCCGTTATCATGACCGTGATGCTGGCCCTGATCGTGCTTGCGTTCAACAGCTTTAGCCAGGCGTTACTCACCTTTGCCCTCTATCCGTTTGCCTTTATCGGTGTCATTTTAGGCCACTGGATCCAGGGTGAGGCACTGAATGTATTTTCCATCATCGGCTCTATCGCCCTCATCGGGGTATTTACCAACAACAGCCTCGTCTTCGTGTCCACTTTTAACCAGTTGCTGGAGGAAGGGCAGGGTTTTGTGGATTCCCTGATCGAGGCGGCGTCCAGTGGTTTTCGGCCCATTCTGCTGACCACCGTGACCACCGTGGCGGGTCTGGCTCCTTTGTTAGCCAGCAATTCATTGGGGGCGCAGTTTCTGAAGGGGCCTGCCATCG
>CAVPZP010000071.1:0-45834 GCA_963710215.1 Lewinellaceae bacterium
TCCTCACCCACCGGCCGTAGCCGGTAAATATATACCCCCGCCGGCAACCGCTCATCCGGCAAGGCGGAGACGGAGGCCCAGGTACCGACGCGCCGCCCGTCGCCGGTGAAAATCTCCAGGTGGGTCACTCCAATGGTGCCGCCGGTACCGGTATCGAACACCCGAAAATCCCTGAGACTGCGGATGGGGTTAGTAACCTGGTAGCGCGATGCGGACAATGGCGTGCCACGCAGACCGGTAGTCACCTGCAGGTTGACGCGGAAAAGGCTATCACAGCCGTCATTACCCGGATAAGTGAACGTATAGGTGCCGCTGGAAGTAAGCACGGTATCGGCAATTGCCAGACTCTGTCCGGCGATGATGGCGGTGTCCAGTTCGATCAGGTTGGCGGGGAGGTAGGAGAGGAAAATGCGGTAGATGGTATCGCAGCCTACTCCGATGGTATTATTAACGTTGTAGACCCCCGCCGAACCGAAGGCGGCACCGGCAAAGAGCAGCGTCTCGCCCGCGCAGAGGGTGGTGTCCAGTTCCACCATGACGGCCGCGCGTTCGGTAATGTTGAGGTTGTACTGGATGGTGCAGCCGTCCTGGGAGGCGGCGGTGAACTGGTAGTTGCCGAATTGGTCGTAGGTATTGCCGCCGAGCTGGATGATTTGCCCTTCGCAAATGGTGGTGTCAAGGGTGACCTGGGTGGAGGTAGCAGAGGTGATGTGCAGTAAAAAATTTACCTGACAACCCATCGCTATGGAATCCGCGAAATAAAAACCGGTCTGAGTGAAGGTCGATCCAGCAAACTCAAGCGTCTGTCCAAAGCAAATGGTGGTATCGATTTCATAAAACAAGGGATCGGGTGGATCAATACGCAGGCGGAGGGTGATGGTTTCCTCGCATAACTGTTGGTTGCCGTTCTCGTCCTCAAAATCGTAATAGATTATTGCGCGGTACAACCCGGCTTCGCTATAGGTACGCGGCATGGCTATCGAACCCATGTCCGGTAGGTAGTTTCCAGCTACCACGTTCGGTAGATTCAGAAGATTCCACTCATAGGAACTTCCTTGGCAAATGTTTACCGTATCGGCAAGATTGGGAACAGCTGCGATTAGGGCAGGGTAGGGGAGAATGGTAATAACTGCCGTGTCAGGTAACACGCCACCGCAATCACTGAACGGTTCTACGATGTAACGAAAAGTACCGTATTCCAGTAATTTTGGATCAAACCCTAAAGAGTTTTCGTCGCGTAATAGTTGGTAGTATAGCGCGGGTTCCCAGCGACCGCCGGCAGTAACACCGGATGGATTTAGAGCATCTTCTCCTACCGGACCGGAGCGGCACGTGTAAATGGTCTGGTCCTCACCGGCATAAACGGTATTGGCTTGGTAGTTCACGTAACTGCGTGCGCCGTCTGCTCGTAGCCCACCGGCGTAAAGAAAAAATTCTACCGCCCGGACACTGAAGGGTTGTCCCGCCGGGATTTCCAGGCGGGTTTGACTGAGGTAAGACTCCCAGTCCGCATAGGAAAGGTTGAGCGTGAGCGGGTAGATACGGATCAAGGTATCATTCGTGATTTCTGCCGTAAAATCGGGACTAGCCGGAATTGACAGGTATTCAAGTTTATTGGTGGAACCAAAATCACTGATGTTGATGTAAACGGAGTCTACCGGCCGGTCGTCGATCGTCCAGATCGTAATGTCATCGTCCGCCAGAGGAAAATTCTGGGCGCATTTATCCGCGTTGCGGTAGTGAGGGCCGGCCCGGCCCTGGCTGTCGTCCTCATCCAGGTCCAAACGTACCTCGCAGACCTGGCGGTGGGTTTCCCAGGAGGCCATGTCGAAGAGAGTTTGTGAAGGATATTTGACGGGGGCGGGGCAAACTACTCTTTCGATTTCAGTGGGAAAGGCCGGGTCGATTAATAAGAATAGAATCTTGTAACTGGTGAGGGGGTCATCCGCCAGTACCGTGTCTCGGAATGTCGGAACAATTAACTGTTTGCCACTGCAGTCAGTTTTCCATTGGCTTGCCAGGCCGCCGATCACGCCCTGTAACGGCACGGGTGGATTATCCAAAAATATAGTATCCACAAATGCCCCCGATACCGGATCTACCTTGAGCAATGTATTAAAAATGCCGGTAACTAACCATTGCCGGTAAATGAAGCCGTCAATAAATTCACTGTCACCGGTATTTCCGTTCAATGTTTGAGAAAGTTGAGTAGAAACCTGGGTTTCTATGTTAAAATGGGTATTATATCCACCGTAATTGAAGAGGTAATATTCACTGTTTCCGATGGAGACCACGCCGTCGAGATTGCCACCACCCGCAGGAATTGTTGCCGGGCCGTATTCCAGATAGACCGGATCGTCAGTAGTAAGTTCCATCAATTGGAAGTAAACTGGACCGAAGGCTGTTTGAAAAGTGGTACCGAAGAACAAACCATTCTCATCTATGGCCAGTGCTTTACCTCGGGTAGCCGTATAGGGATTAGCCGGAACGGTGTCCTGATATATGGAACAATCCGTGAGGTTGTCCCGGGTTAAATGTCGTTGCGTAAAGAGTTGGGATATTGAGTTGCCATGGTGTATGCTATAAAAAATCTGTCCAAAACAAACCACTCCCAGCTGCATCAGCACAGCCAGTAAAACAATCTTCTTCGCGTTCATGGGATAAAGTATAGGGGTGAAAAAATCCCCTGACCCGATCGAATAAATAATGGAATACCGGGCCGAATAGCATCAAGCCGGAGGTGCACGACGGTACCGGCCTCGCCGGACGGGCAAGGGATGCGGTAGCGGTAAATGTTCGCGGCGGGTGTTCCTGGGATTTAAACGTAGGTAGAGGTGTGTGAATATCGGTTTAAAGATAGTGAAACAAAATTATAATTTCTCAAATAGATAGATGAAATTACTAACTTGGAATGATGGTCGTAATGTATATTTTACTGATAAACAATTATTTACATAGTAAAAAGGTTGGAACTTATTTAGCCGAACTTGCGCTATGGACCCTTACTGCATCCAAGCTTTTGCCTCCACCTCCGCCCCGCTGGACTCCTGCGTCAAACATCCTCTCCGCCACAACGTACCACTAATACCAGCAACCGACAAGACCGCCACATGGACAGAGAAATCGTAGTAGGAATCATGAAAATCGACGTAGCGGGCCGGGACGCCCGCTCGCTCAGCCATCTCACGCGGGGAGCTACGCAGCATTTTACGGGGGTGGTGCAACGAGAGTCGAGGCTGCGAATCGAATCCCTGACTTTTGACGGCCCTCCGCTACAACCGGACAAGAACGGCTACCATGCACTCGATTTCATACAGATCGGGATCAATGAGAAAACGGAACGCAAACTGGCGTTTCTACTCCTGATTACCGAAGTAGAAATTTCTGCTGCTTCCCTTTCTTACCTTCTCGCTCTTCCATCACAACTTACCAATGTGGCCATCATCTCCACCCGCCGCTTGGCGGATTACGGCTCGGAAGACCTGAGAAACGAGGCTCTTCTCACCGATCGTCTCGGTAATTTGATGTTACACTGCTTCGGTCGCCTGTTGAACCTGGGTTATCAGTCTAATCAAACGAACTACCTGAGCCGCATAGAGGTGCCCCGGGACCTGGATGCGATGGACCGTTTTACCGAGCGGCAATTCGAGCTGATGAAAACAAATTTAGCCCGGGAGGCCAACGATCGGTATTCGAGGGGGAACAAACTGGGTTTTGTGCTAACACAAACGGCCGGTAACTTACCGCGTATCGTCCGGGGTGCCGTTCAGGCAAACCCTTTTCGGATCGTTACTAAATTACCGACCATGATCGCCACGGCACTTTCGGTGATTATCATCCTGATCTTCGGGGGGGAGACCTGGGATTTTGCCGCCTCGGTCAATAATCAGCAATTAGCGGTATTTGTGGTTGCCAGTTTTGTGGCGGCTACATTTGTGCTGTATCGGGCGTTCTCGTTCCGTTTCGTGACTACCCGTAACGGCAAAACATCCGAAAGCTCGGTGGTCACGGCCGGAGCCACTTATCTCGCGCTGGTGCTCACGCTGCTTTGCCTGTTTACCCTGTTCGCTTTACTCATGTACGGCGTAGTGGTTTTTGTTTTTCCCGATCCCCTGATGAGTACCTGGACCTCCGACCAGGACGGTGCCACCTTTGATGCTCACCTGCGGCTGGTTATCTTCCTGGCCGCCGTGGGAATTTTGTCGGGTTCCCTCGGCGGTTCGGCTGACTCCCGCTCGGTGGTGCGTAACGTACTTTTTGCGGTGGATGAGACGTAGTGAATTAAGTCGTAGATCCAGGCTATTCAGTTTATCAGGCTTTAACCAGTGCAGGTTTTGTACACCCCTCTCCCCCGGCCCGGCTATTGGTCTGGGTCCCCTTAACCATAGCCGTCGCGCATCCGCGTGAGGTGCCTGGACGGGCCGACCGCAGGGAGGAGTGCGCAGCACCGAGCGAACAGCGAGCCGGGAAGGGACCGACCGGCCCGTCAGGGATGGGCACGCCCGAAGCCCCCCCTTTCTTACCCATAATACTTCATCAGCACCCGCTCGAACACCCAACCCGGCAGCAACCGCTTGGCCCACGTGCTGGCTCGTTGCACGGGTTCGCCCACCACGTAGACCGGCTTGGGGCGATCCTTTTGCATGATGCGCCGGATGGATTCGGCCACGTGGGCGGCCGTCATGCCGTGATTTACGTTGGCGGCCATTCCCTCGTCGGCCTTTTGGTAGGTGGGGCGGTAGAGCGGATCGACGTCCGTGTACGGCATCCGGTACTGGGTGGCGATGCTGTTGGTGGCAATGTCGCCGGGGCAGATGCAGGAAACGCGCAGGGGCGTGCCGCTGACTTCCAGCCGGAGTGCTTCGGTGAGCGCGATCACGGCGGCCTTGCTCGCGCAATAGGCCGAGCGGTAGGGGATGCCCATGAGGCCGGCGATGGAGCTGACGAAAAACAGGTGCCCCGCCGCCCCCCGTGCGCGCAGGTGCGGCAGGCAGGCGCGGGCCAGGTTCCAGCTGCCCCAGTAATTGGTTTCCACGATCTTGCGGGCCTCCACGGCGGGCATTTGCTCTACCGGACCGGCACCGCCGATGCCGGCGCAGTGCAGCACGGCATCCAGGCGGCCCTCGGCGGCAATGACGGTTTGGACGGCATTTTCCAGTGCCGCCACGTCGGTAATGTCGGCCGGTAGGGTGATCACGCCGGGCAGTTTTACGCTACGGCGGCTAAGGCCGTACACCGTATATCCGTGTACGGCCAGCAGGGGTGCCAGGGCCTCGCCCACACCCGATGAGGCCCCGCTAACTATGGCTACTTTGCTATCGTTCATGGCCGCAAAGTAAGGGCGATTCCCATAATCGGCTGCGTTAACCCCGGTTTAATATCGTAGGAAATGGAAGTGTTTTGTTGGTGGGCGGGGGTAAAATGAATTACTTTTGCGCTTTCATTTTAAAATAACCCCATGGCAACTGCTCCTACCAGCCTGAACAAGACCTTTAACGAGAAAGGTGAGTTGATCAGCCCCATCCTGCCCGAGGGCGTCAAGAATTTCCTGATCGACATCGACGGCACTATCTGCGACGATATCCCCAACGAGGAACCCGAGCGAATGGGCACCTGCCTGCCTTACCCGGATGCGCTGCGTATCCTGAATAAGTGGTACGAAGAAGGGCACATCATTACCTTTTTTACCTCCCGCACCGAAGCCCACCGCGAAATCACCGAGATGTGGCTGGACAAGCACGGCTTTAAGTACCAGGGCATGCTGATGGGCAAGCCCCGCGGCGGTAACTACCATTGGATCGACAACCACATCGTGAAGGCCACCCGGTTCAAAGGTAAATTTACCGATCTGGTGGTAAAAAACCAGGAAATCGAGGTGTTCCGCGAGTAGCGTCTCCGAATGACGCCAGTCAGTTGGATGTACGATGTCTGATGTGCGATGTTTGCGCGTGATCCCTCACCCCCGGCCCGGTTAATCGGAAGGGTCCCGTTCGCTTCGCGGCTACTTCGTGGTAACCCCTTCCGCCGTAGGGGAGAGGGGTAACGGGTTTTGGGAGCGGCTGCGCCGCTAGTGGGGCGTGGTTCCCCACCCGAGCCTTCGGCTCAACCTCCCCGAAGGGGGGGGTAAAGTGTTGTTTATGAAACAAATACCTCCCCTTTGGGGAGGTCGGGCCGCTAGGTCCGGGTGGGGAAACCACGCGTAGGCTGGATACTAAAGTACCAATATACAGCGGCGAAGCCGCCTATTAAAATACGGCGAAGCCATTTTCCTTACCTTACCGCCTCAACCAGAAGTAGAGGCTATGAATCGTACCCACCGCCACGTTTTTTCAGCGGCACTGATCGTGCTGGCTTACTTATTACTCCCTTCCCTCACCGCGCAAGGGTCCGAAACCTACCCGTACAACGGCATCTATACCCAGCGGGCGAACGTATTCGCGTTTACTAACGCCACCATCATCACCGCACCGTGCAAGGAGGTCAGGGGTGCCACCCTGCTCATCCGTGATGGAAAAATCGAAGCCGTTGGTACTGATCTACGTGTCCCGAAAGGAGCGGTGGTCACCGATCTGGCGGGCAAGTACATTTATCCCTCTTTCATCGACGCCTACGCACAGTACGGTATTGCCGAGGCTAAACCGATCGAGCAGGACCGGAGCGGCCGCCCGCAGATGCTGAGTAATCGCGAAGGGGCCTACGGCTGGAACGAAGCTCTTAAACCTGATTTCCGGGCCGACCAGGAATTTTCGCCCGACAAAAAGGACGCCGAAGCCTGGCGCAAACTCGGTTTCGGAGCCGTGGCCACGCACCAGCAGGACGGCATTAGCCGGGGCACCGGGGCGGTGGTGCTACTGAGTGATGAGGATGCCCGCGAACTCTTACTAAAGGAGCAAGCGGCGCACTACCTGTCCTTTCGCAAAGGCGTTTCCACGCAGGATTATCCCAGCTCGCTCATGGGTTCCATCGCGCTGCTGCGCCAGACCTACCTCGACGGGCAGTGGTACGGCAAACAGAACCGGGAAACCAATCTGTCACTGGCCGCCTGGAACCGGGTGCAGGATTTGCCGCAGGTATTTGCCACCGATAACTGGCAGGACGTGCTGCGGGCCGAGAAACTGGCCAAAGAATTCGGTAAGAAATACGTAATCAAAGGCTCCGGCGACGAGTACCAGCGGCTGGATGCCCTGCGCGCTGCGGGTATGTCGTTTATCCTGCCCCTCAAATTCCCCGACGCCTACGATGTGGCCGATCCCTACGCCGCGCGCATCGTGAGCGTGGAGCAACTGCGCCACTGGGAACAAGCCCCCACCAACGCCGCCAAACTGATCGCTGCCGGCATCACCGTGGCCCTGACCGCCGACGGGATGGAGAAGAAAACCGATTTCCCCGAGGCGGTCCGCAAATCCATCGCCGGCGGACTGAGCGAGGAAGCCGCGCTGCGCGCCCTCACCGTCACACCCGCTACCCTGCTGGGCGTGGCCGACCGCGTGGGCACCCTGGAAAAAGGTAAAGTGGCCAACTTCCTGGTCACCGACGGGCCGCTGTTCGACAAGAAAACCGTCGTTCACCACAACTGGGTTCACGGCCTGCCCTACGTCCTTACCCCGCTGGACGTGACCGCCCTGGCCGGTGAATACGACCTGAAGATCGGCAACGCTACCTACGACCTCACCGTCAAGGGAACCCCCGGCAAGGAAAGTGCCGTCATAAAACTGGCCGGCGACAGCACCGAGCAGAAGATCAAGCACTCACTCGACGGCAAACTGGTCACCATCACCTACCAACCCAAGGACGCCGAGGGCGAACTGACCTACTACCGTCTGCAGGGCACGGTGGGCGAGGACGGCAACTGGAACGGCCGGGGCCAAGATCCCGCCGGTGAGTGGGTCAACTGGTCGGCCCGCCGCACGGGCGATGTGGTGGATAAGGACGACGAGAAAGAGAAGGATAAGGAAGACAAAAAGTCCGCCCTCGTCTCGCGCCTCACCTACCCCAACACCGCCTACGGCCGCGAAGCCGCGCCTAAAGTCGAGCGTGTCTTGTTCCGCAACGCCACTGTCTGGACCAACGAGGCCGACGGGATCCTGACCGAAACCGACGTGCTGATCGAAAACGGCAAAATCGCCCGCGTGGGCAAAAACCTGCCCACCGCCGGTGCCCGCGTGATCGACGCTGCGGGCAAGCACCTGACTAGCGGCGTCATCGACGAACACAGCCACATCGCCATCAGCCGGGGCGTCAACGAAGGCACCCAGGCCAGCACGGCCGAGGTTCGCATCGGCGACGTGGTGGACGCCACCGACATTAATATTTACCGTCAACTGGCCGGCGGCGTCACGGTTTCGCAACTGCTACACGGCTCGGCCAACCCCATCGGCGGGCAGTCCGCCATCGTCAAACTCCGCTGGGGGGCCACGCCGGAGGAAATGAAATTCGCCGCCGCGCCGCCCTTCATCAAGTTCGCGCTGGGCGAAAACGTCAAGCAGTCCAACTGGGGCGACGACCAACGCTACCGCTACCCGCAAACCCGCATGGGCGTGGAGCAGGTGTTCGAGAGTTACTTCACCCGCGCCAGGGAATACGGCGATCTGGTCAAGAGCGGAAAACCCTTCCGCCGCGACCTGGAACTGGAGGCCCTGCTCGAAATCCTGAACAACGAGCGCTTCATCACCTGCCACTCCTACCAACAGGGCGAAATTAATATGCTGATGCAATTGGCCGACCGCATGGGCTTCCGCGTCAATACCTTTACGCACATCCTGGAGGGTTACAAAGTGGCCGATAAGATGGCCGAACACGGCGCGGGCGGCTCCACTTTCGCCGACTGGTGGGCCTACAAATTCGAGGTCATCGAAGCCATCCCCTACAACGGTGCCCTCATGCACGAGCAGGGGGTTTTAGTCGCCTTCAACAGCGACGACGACGAGATGGCCCGCCGCCTCAACCAGGAAGCCGCCAAGGCCGTCCTTTTCGGCGGCGTCAGTGAGGAAGAGGCGTGGAAATTCGTCACCCTCAACCCCGCCAAACTCATGCACGTCGAGGACCGCGTCGGCAGCATCCGCACCGGCAAGGACGCCGACCTGGTGCTCTGGTCCGCCAACCCCCTCAGCGTTTACGCCCGGGCCGACTACACC
Organism: Lewinellaceae bacterium; assembly: GCA_963710215.1. GTDB lineage: Bacteria > Bacteroidota > Bacteroidia > Chitinophagales > Saprospiraceae > Neolewinella. The sequence continues at coordinate 9,135 of CAVPZP010000071.1, forward strand.
TTCGTGGACGGCCGCGAGTATTACAGCCGCACCGCCGACGAGCAGGCCCGCCTCGCCCTGGAAACGGAGCGCAACGCCCTCATCCAGAAGTCGTTGACCGAAAAAATGGGCGGCGCGAAAACACAAAAACCGGAGAATAACGGCAACGGCCGCATCCACCGGCACTGTGATGATTTTTCCGATTTTCACTAGAGCATCCGGGCGTGCCCCCACCCCTGACGGGAGCGGGGTCGGTCCCCTCCGGGCTTCGCTGATCGCTCGGCACTGCGTGCGCTAACGCCCCTGCGGGCACCTCACGCGGGGGGCTTCGCCCGTACTTCAGTAGGCGGCTTTACCGCTGGTATTTTTGTACTTTAGAGCGTGTCTAAAATTTTTAAGAACTGAGGATCAATGATTCGCTTCGCGGTTACTTCGTGGTTAAGGTTCCGGCTAGATAAAAAATTCGCTTCTCGGCTACTTCGTGGTGCGTGCATAGCGGGTTACGTAAGTCAGTTTTTATGACGCCAGGTTCTTAAATGCTTGGTTCTCAGGAAGTAAAAATTTAGACACGCTCTTGGTTTCCAGCCTAAGCGCGGTTTCCCCACCCGGACCTAACGGTCCGACCTCCCCGAAGGAGAGGTAAAGTGTCGTGTATGTATCTTTTACCTCCCCTTCGGGGAGGTCGAGCCGCAGGCTCGGGTGGGGAACCACGAAACACGCGCGGCATCCCACCTCCACCTCCAATAAAAAATCAACCATGCAACCCACTTTTATCGCCACTTTCCTCCTCCTCTTTACCCTCACCCTCGCCGCCCAGAACAACCCGCCCGGCCCGGCCCAGACCGGTCCCATCGCCGTTACCGGCGTAACCGCCCATTTAGGTAACGGCAAAGTGGTGGAAGGGGCAACCATCCTGTTTAAAGACGGCAAGATCGAGCGCGTCGGAACCGAGGCCGCTCCGGCGGGCTACACGGTGGTGAATGCCACGGGCAAGCACGCCTACCCCGGTGCCATCGCCCTCAACAGCGATCTCGGTCTGGTGGAGATCAATGCCGTCCGCGCCACGCAGGACGGTCGCGAAGTGGGTACTTTCAACCCCCACGGCCGCTCCCAAATCGCCTTTAACACCGATTCCCGGGTGACGCCCACCGTCCGCTCGCGGGGCATCCTGCTGGCCCAACCCACCCCCAGCGGCGGCCTGATCAGCGGGCGAAGCAGCGTGATGCAACTCGACGGCTGGAACTACGAAGACGCCACCGTTCGCGCCGACGACGGTGTTCACCTCAACTGGCCCAACCGCCTGAGCTACAACTGGCGCACCGGCGAACTTTCCCCCAACAAAAATTACGACGAACAGCTAACCGAGTTCACCAACTACCTCAAGCAGGCCCGCGCCTACTGTTCCGCCGCCGGTGCCGCCGAGCGCGGTCCCGTCAACCTGGATTATGCCGCCCTCTGCCCCGCCTTTTCCGCCGAGGCCAACGCTTACCTCCACGCCGATCAGGCCGCCGATATCCAGGCCGGGGTGATCTTGCTGAAGAGCATGGGCATGAAACCCGTCATTTACGGCGGCGACGAAGCCTACCGCATCGCCGATTTCCTGAAAAAGGAACAAGTCAGCGTCGTACTGAGTAACGTACACGCCCTGCCCGGTCTGGCCGATGACCCCATCCACCAGCCCTTCCTTAATCCCCGCCTGCTGGCCGAGGCCGGTATTCCCTTCGCCCTCAGCGTAGGCGGCGGTTGGGAACAGCGCAACCTGCTCTTCAACGCCGGCACCGCCGTCGGTAACGGCCTGGATTACGAGGCCGCCGTCCGCGCCGTCACCCTGGAGCCGGCCCGCATCCTAGGTATTGACAAGCAATACGGTAGCCTGGAGGCCGGGAAATCAGCCACGCTCTTCATTAGTTCCGGCGATGCGCTGGATATGCGCACCAGCCAAATCGAAATGGCCTGGATCGACGGCCGCGCCGTTAATCTGGAGAACAAGCAGGATATGCTGTACGAGAAATTTCGGGGGAAATACGGAGAGGGGAAGGAGTAGGGCTGATCTGATCAGGCTAAACGTAAGTTAATCAACAGTTTTCCGGAACCCCCGACGGTTAAACCGCAAACAAGCCGTTACGAAGTTGTAGGCTAGAGGTTTGTGCTACCGCATCATGCTTTTTGCTGGAAAGTTTATCTTTGCTGTATGCTCCCCTCAAAGTACGCCCACCAAAATGGAATAGTCTATTCGTCCTCCACCGCAAAGGAGCACAAAAAAGGATTCGGCCAATTTCTTACGCCCCTTGAAATAGCGGCGTACATGGCTTCGCTCGCTACCTCTGAGCAAGCCGGCGCACAAGAGAAAGTAAAGATTTGCGACCCCGGTTGCGGCCACGGCATACTGACCTGTTGTCTGGTTGAAAAATTAGTAGGAGATGGGGTAACTCATTTTGAAATCGACGTTTTTGAGATTGATGGGGCTGTACTGGAAACCCTGACGGGTAATTTGACTTACCTCCGGCATTATTACGCCGATCAGGAAATAATCGTCAACTACCAGATTCACCGGGAAGGATTTTTAACCTGGTTTTACCATAACCGACGGGAAGTGGAAGAAACTTACGATTTCATCATTGCCAATCCGCCCTATTTCAAACTGAACCGGGGAGACGAAAATGTTCTGGCTATTCAGGATGTTGTTCCTAATATTACCAATATTTATGCAGGTTTCATGGCTGCCTCGATCAGGATGGTCAAGGTTAGCGGCACGTGTATTTTCATCGTACCCCGTAGTTTTTCGGCGGGCTTGTACTTTAAATCATTGCGGCAATTTTTGTTTAAGGAATCTCGCATAAAACACGTTCATCTCTTTGACTCACGGACCAAGACGTTTAAAGAAGATGGCGTGTTGCAGGAAACGGTAATATTAAAACTGAGTAGTGGTGAAGGTACGACTACGAAAATTTCTACGTCAGAGGGTATTGCTGATTTGAACGTAGCAGACACTCATACTTATCAGGTGACTGATTTGGTCGATTTAGATTCTGAAGATCAAGTGTTGCATTTACCGTCCGGTGAAGAAAATTATATGGTGATTTGTAAAATGCGCCGTTTGACCCATCGCCTGACGGATCACGGCATCAGGGTATCTACGGGCAGGGTAGTAGCATTTCGGGCCAAAGCCCACTTACGCAAAACGGACAATGAATCTGTCGTTCCACTGATCTGGAACAGGAATATTCAGCCTTTCCATTTGTCGTGGCCTCTGGAAGATATGGGAAAGCCACAGTATATTTCCTGCCAAGCAAGCAGTCAACTCGTCCCCAGCGGAAATTACGTTTTGCAGCGGCGCTTCAGTGCAAAAGAAGACAAAAATCGGCTGGTTTGCGCACCCATATTACAAAACGATTTTGATTTCGAGTACCTGGGCTTTGAAAACAAAACCAATTTTTTCTACCGGGTTGGTCATGAGTTAGAGCCGAATATTGTTTATGGGTTGTGTGCCTTACTCAACTCGTCTATTTATAACACTTACTTTCGCATGATCAACGGCAATATTAATGTTTCGGCCACCGAGATGCGTCTGCTGCCGATGCCGTCATTAGAGAAAATTACTGCCATCGGAAAAATATATCGACAGGGACATTATGAGTTGAACCAATTGGATGAACTGATCGAGCAAGTGGTATTCGAAGCCTCGAAATCTGCGGAATTAGTATGAGCAAAGCAGGAAATATTAAAGATGCAATAAGTATCCTGAGTTCAATTCATGCACCCGCTAACCTGCTCAATGAGCGGTCGTCTCTGGTCTTGTTAGCCCTGGCCGGCATTGGTCCCAAAGACACTTGGAACGACGCATCGGTAAACAAACTGAGCATTGTAGGAAACAAGAAGGGGATCGGATATCCGGGAATTATGCAATTCATGGCAGACCGTTATCGAAAAAAATATGCGGAAAACTCGCGGGAGACGATCAGAAGAAACGATATTCATACCCTTATACAATTGGGTGTTGTAGAGCAAAATGTTGATGATCCGAATATTCCTACCAACAGTAGCAGAAATCATTATTCCTTACTTCCTGAGTTCGTCCAGATTATAAAGCAATTCGGGTTAAATGGTTATAAAAAACGTATTGCCGCGTTTGTTGCCGCAAGCAGTGAGCGAAACAACCGATACATTGAGAAACGATTACTATCGGCAATTACTATTGTCCTTCCCGACGCCACTACCATTACGCTGTCCCCGGGTGCCCACAACGAGTTACAGGGACGGATCATCGAACTTTTCCTTCCAACCTTTTCACCCACCGCAGAAATCCTTTACATAGGTGATACGGCTGATAAGTACTTGTACGTCAAGGAGGACAAACTCAAGCAACTTGGCCTCGATCTAAGTAAAATTAGTCATACCAAATTACCCGATGTCGTGTTGCATGATCCGCAAAAGAACTGGCTTTTTCTAATCGAAGCAGTGACCAGTCATGGCCCCATTGGCAAAAAAAGGATGCATACGCTGGAAAAGCTATCTGAAAGTACGAATGCCGGGGTTATCTACGTGACGGCTTTTCTCACTAGAAAAGACTTTAAAAAATTCGCAGCCGACATCGCCTGGGAATCAGAATGCTGGATTGCCGATGAACCCGAACACATGATCCATTTCAATGGCGACAGGTTTTACGGGCCGCGATAGGTAACGGCGCAATAACTTGGTATAGAGGAAGAAATTGCCTGAATTTTGTACTACCCTCTACATTACTATATCTCTTGCGTGAGGTGCCTGGAAGGGGCGATGTAGGGGCAGGGCTTGCCCCTGCCCGGAGGACGCAGCCCGCAGGGCCGAGCAGACCTGCGAGCCTGAAAGGGACCGACGGCGAGGCGCTAGCCGAACCGGCACGCCCCCTTACTCATAACCTTCCGCGAAAACCCGTACGGCCTCGATGACGGGGAGTACCCGCTTGCCCTGATCGGTGAGCCGGTAGGTGATAAGGCGGGAAGCAGTTTTACTTTCTTCCCGGACGGCCAGGCGGTTTTCGATGAGTGAACCGAGTTCCTGGTGGAGCATTTTTTCGCTGATGTCGGGCAGCAGGCGGCCGAGGTCGGAAGCGCGGTGGGGGCCGTGGGATAGCTGATAAATGAGCAGCATGGTCCACTTGCCGCCCAGCATGTCGAGGGAGGTGCGGACGGGGCAGCGGGGGGTGACGGGGATGGGTGCGGGAGGCATACTGACAAAAAGGTTAGTGTAGGTACAAGGGTTAATGCGCGGGTGGGGCCTTAGTTTTGTGGAAAGATAATATAAAATAATTCGATGAGACTCTTTCCGCTTGTCTGTTGCTTTTTGCTGGTTACGGGAAGTTGTGCATCGCAAACCACTCAAGCCCCCCGCATGAAACTGATCTATATTTACGACGCGCTCTGCGGCTGGTGCTACGGTTTTTCGCCCGTGATGGAACGGTTTCACGCCGAGCACCAGGAAGACCTGGAATTCGAAGTTGTCTCGGGCGGCATGATCACCGGGACGCGGATCGGTCCGATCGGCGAGGTGGCCGGCTACATCAGCTGGGCGTACAAGGACGTGGAACGGGCCACGGGCGTGACGTTCGGGCGGCACTTTCTGGACCATACCCTAAAGGAAGGCAGTGCCGTGTTTACCTCGATCCCACCGGCCGTGGCGATGGCGGTGATTAAGGATATGCAACCCGACCTGGCCGTGACGTTTGCCGGGCGCCTGCAACGCATGATTTACTTTGACGGTACCCCGCCGCTGGAGTTGGAAGCATACGGGCGTGCCGCCGCAGAATACGGCGTGGACGAAGAAGAATTTATGACCAAAATGCGCGCGCCGGAATACCTGCGCAAAGCACAGGCTGATTTTGAGACCAGCCGCAAACTGGGCGTCAACGGCTTCCCGACAGTTGTACTGGAGCGGGAGGGCGAATACGTGGCTCTGGCGCGCGGCTATGTATCTTACGAAACATTATCGGCTAATTATCAGTCGGTAGTAACCCAAACAACCCCATGAAAACCATCGCTCTTTTTGGCGGCTCCGGCCGTACCGGACAAGAATTTTTGACCCAGGCCCTGGACAAGGGTTACGCCGTAAAGGCACTGGTGCGTACGCCCGCCAAGGTGGAACAACGTTCCGACCGGCTGGAGATCATAAAGGGCGACGTGCTAAACCTTGCCGACGTGAAACGCACGTTGCAGGGCACCGATATCGTGCTGAGCCTGTTCGGCCACGTGAAGGGATCTCCCGAATGGCTACAAACCGACGGCACCAAAAATATTCTGGACGCCATGCAGGCTGCCGGGGTGGACCGGATCATCTCGCTCTCGGGCGGGGGCTTGCCCTACCCGGAAAAAGACGAGCCGAAGTTCATGGATAAGGCGATCCGAACCATCATGAAAATTGCCGTACCCAAGGTATTGAACGATGCGATCAAGCATGCCGGGGTACTGGAAGAGAGCGGCAAAAAATGGACCGTGGTGCGCGGCCCCCGTCTGACGGACGGGGAGCACACGGGCGAGTACCGCGTGGGCTGGGTGGGCGTGAACGCGGGCACGAGCATTAGCCGCGCCGACCTGGCGGATTTTTTGGTGAAACAAGTGGACTCGGAGCAGTTTAATTTTCAGATGCCGTTTGTAAGCAAGTAATCAGGTGCTTTGCCATTCATTGTAACGATGGAATACGATTTCAGCTAAACGATGGATCAACTTAAAGGAGCCGGCCAAGCCGGGCTAAATCTACCCGGGGGGGAGGGATTACGGCCCGCAGCCGGCTCTTCCATTACCGGTTTCCGGAGGGGGGCTACCGTTCCTGAAACGACCCTAGAAAAATAAGGGGATGATAAGAAGGGTAGCGGTACCTTGGGGTTCTAATAATAGAATCCCCCTGATGAGAAGTTTGATCCTACTTGTTTTTTGTGTGCTTGCTTCGTCCCTACTACTCGCCCAAAACCGTCTTTTCTACGCCGGCGGAGCGGGCGAGGAAACCCTATACGACATCGTTCAGTTATCGGACGGCACCGTGCTGATTGCCGGTGCGGCCGACGATCTGGACTGGTTGCCCGCCGGGCTGAACCGTATTGAACTGGACCCCGCCGGCATAGCCAATGCGCAGGGTGGCAACCGGTTTGCGTTCTTGCTGCACGCGGATAGTACGCTGGAAAACCTGCTCGACGTGGTGTACCTGCCGCAGGGCGGGGCCGAAGATTTTCGTTTCATCAAATCCACCAACCTTCCCCGCACCGCTACCGGCGACCTGTACCTGAGCGGGGGTACCGAGGATGCCGGCCCGGGCGGCTACTTCATCGGTAAATTGAATAACAATTTCGTGGACGGCTTGCCGACGGCCTTTTCCTGGACTTACAACGCCAAATGCAAAAACGGCGACTACCCCAAGAACTACCAGCCGTGGGATGTGGATGCCGCCGGCCGGGTCTACTTCGTGCGGGGAGATTCGCATGATTTCAGCTGGTCGGCCATGTACCGGCTGACCGGCGAGGGAGAATTGGATGTGGTGGAGAATTGGCGTACGCACTGGATAGCGAGCGGGGGTGAGTTTCACGGTACCCCCGCTTCCTCTTACTCGGGCGGCACTCTCGATTACAGTGCGATTGTATTTAAAAAGGACGGCCGCTGTAATCTCCGTTCCTGGTCGCAAGCGGATTATGAATTGATCCAGCCCGACGAAAATGGCGGCACCAAGCAGGGGAAGTGGCCCTTTGACGTGCTATACAACGGACCCTGCGACCCCACTGCCGATAGCCCGAACACCAACGGGCCGGGCTATACCGGCTACGACAATCCAGACGGTTCGATCACTTACGGCCCGTCTTCGGTAACGGTAGACCGGCGCGATGGCAGTGTTTACCTGGGGATCAACACCAAGAGCGTGCTGCCCGGCGGCAACCCGGATTTCGAGCCGGCCGTGGTGGCCTTTGATGCGACGGGTCAACTGAAATGGTGGTCGCGCCTCTACCACGAGATCCGGCCCGACGGCACCACCCATAACTCAACTCCCGACCAGTACATCGACGGGCTGGCAATTGACTACGGCAGTGGCGGCCCGGGCCAATTGATCGTAAATGCCCGCACGCACGGCAATAACGTGGAGAATTTTTGGGAAGGTAATACCATTGCCGCTAACCCGGCAGCGAAAGGATTTCAACAGCAGTTTACCGGCACCTCCGGCAACATCCACATCAGTTGGTTGGGTAAACTGGATCTGACCAACGGCACCCTGCGCCGCGCAACCTACGTGGCCGAGTTTGCCGATAACCCCAGCGGGATCGGGGCCGCGCTGACCGACCCGCTGATGGACAACTGGCCCAACCCCAACGCCGGCTGGCCGACCGTGAACACCACGCGCCTGCGGCAGAACACCGTGAAAGTTACGGCCGACGGCTCGGTGATCATCATCGGCACGGGCCGCCGCACCATGACGACGGCCAATGCCTACCAGAAAATGCCCCGGCCGGGCGAGGGCCAGTCGAGCTGGAATTATTTCGTGCGGCAGTACGCCCCCGATCTGAGTAAGCCGCTTTACAGTTCGCTGGTTACCGGCACCTGGGACCCGCAGGGCGGGCCGCAGGCGGACAACACGGAATTGCACAACTTCTTTAAGTTGCGCGGCGGCATTGCCGTGGTCGGTTCGCACGACGGTGAGGGAAGCGAGGTGGCCGTGACCGGCGTGCCGGGGTGGGGGAGTAGCACCTACCAGGGCCGCAGCGCACTGATCGGTTACTTTTCGGCCCCCGAGATCACCGATGCCGCCGATTCACCGGTGGTGCAAATGGTGGCGGTGCGGGATGGCAGCGGTGAACCGCTACTGTCCCCATCCATATTCCCCAACCCCACGGTGGGGCGGGTGACGATCGATCCGACATTTCCGGTAAGTTCCGTGCGGGTACTGGATCGGCTGGGCCGCAACGTACGGGTGAGCGAGGGACAAAACGTGGACCTGAGCGGCCTGCCCGCCGGGGTGTACGGCCTGCGGGGCAGGTTGGTGGATGGGCGGGAGTTTGTGAGTCGGGTGGTGGTGAGAGACTAGTGTTCTTCAATTTCAGGTAGTTATACCGAAGGATACGGGTAGTTCCTACCTTGTGGGGGGGCACGACTCTGCCTAACTTTGCCATTGAAAATAATTTACTCCTTTTGCCTCGGCAGAAAAGTAAAGCAACATCAATAAGGGCAATAGTCATGGCAAAAAGCAAAGAAAGTACCCACCTCCATTTCGATCTGAGTTTTTTGAATGATGCGGATATCCCCCTCTGGTTGCACGTGGGGACGGAACGGATCGCCCTCTGCCGTCATACGCAGCAGAGTATCGATCGCTTTGCCACCGACCAACCGATCATCGGCCGCTTACCGGCGGAACGAGTAACCCATTACGCTGAAAATGTGCGAACACCCGCCGATAGCGTACAAGTGTTGTTGCTCAAAACACCCAATCGGCTACCGGATGCCTGCCTAGATACGCTGCTTTTATCCATGATCCACCTGCCCAGAGCGGCACGTCGGGAATTGGTGGAAAAACACCGGAAAGATGGTCATCCCGATGCCGCGAAAGCCCACCCCAAACTCTTGCCGTACGGGCTGGAAATGACCATGTTGGCAGATTTCTCACCCATCGTGGATGTACACGACTACAAGACTGCTTTCGATGTGGCCTGTTCGCTGGTCTATCACCACCAGGAACTTGTAAATACCGGCCCCAAAACGGGTGCCCGCGTCCATAGCATCATTGAATACGCCAATGGTACCAGTGATTTGGCCACGAGTATTTATAAGCAAGCACTGGAGCATCAGAAGAACCCTGACCGGCAAAATTGGACCTTCGAAACCCCCTATCTGGACGGTGACGGCAAACCGACCGAGCGTAGCTATTACGACTGGAGTACCGCCACCAAAGAATGGATGAAGGGACCCATGCTCCACAGTATCCGCCGGGCGAAAAACGATACCCAACTTGAATCGACGGCAACTAACGCGGGATTTTATACTGTAAATCAGGGGAAGACCAACGTCAGTGCTCCCCAAACAGGGGAAATAGCCGCGCAAGCTGAGCAAGTGGAATCGGGTAGTTACTGGACGGTCAATAACCTGACTCCGAAGCACGGATTTAGCCAGACGAGTCCGGTGACACTTAATGATAACCAGTTTAGCGTTAGTTTCAAGAACGATTGGCTACGCTGGCTTTCCGGTTATGTCGAGTTCCTGGGGGCCGATGGATCGGTGGTTACCCCCGCAGGCTGGGAGTCTAAACTACCCGGTGCCCTGGTCGGCACTTACGATACGGACACCAAGAAGTACGTGGCCATGTTTAGTTCGGTCAACACGATACTCGCCGTACCGGTGGGTAACTCACCGACTGAGATAAAATTTCCCTGGCCGAGCAACGCCGCTGCGGTGCGCATTCGCTGTGGCGGGATCGGGCGGACGGGGGGAATCGTCGGGGCGGACGGGAAATACCACGGCGGCTGGGACACGACTGTTTGCGCGGGGGGGGGCGATCATGACCGGCATCTTTAATTTCGGTATTCCTACGGTTTGCCTGCTGGCCGGGGCATCCGTGTCGTTGTCCGGCCTGAATAACCTGGCAAAATCGGCATTTTCCGTCGCCTTGGACATCGGAAGCACCCTAATCACCGGTATCGCCTCTTCCTCCATCCAGGGGGGAAGTACGAGTACGCTGCTGATCGCGGTACTGGACCTGATTCCCCGTTTGCTGCTGGACGCCGTAGAGATCGCCGCCTGGATGACCGCAGAGATCGCCGAAGGGGCGGCCGAAGAAGCTACCCCCGTAGTAGGCTGGATTGCCCTGGCGGTCTCGGTAGCTTCCGATGTGGCACTATTATTGGAAACCTCCATTGAAGTGGCGAGTAGCCCCGCTTCTTTCGAGTTGATCGCCGGCAGATCGGTCGATGCGACCTGGACCTTGCTCCCCGATGTCAATCATCAAAATACCTGGCCGCTGGAAGCTACCCATTACGAGGTGACGGCCACTTTCAAGGACGGTACGGCCCGAAAGACCACGGGAAAACTAACCGGATCGCCCCAGACCGGCCCCATTACGGTAAATTTCAATGGCACCCAAAAAAATCGACTACCGGCCGGGGGCGCGGTCCGCTTCGCGGCACGCTTTTACTCGGACACCGGTTGGCTGGCCGGTGCGGCTACGAGCGACTTCATCTCCGCCGACACGGCAGGGAACCTGCTCACGGTACCGCAGCAGCACATTAAAGAAAACCTGATCCCCCTGACGGCTTCTACCAGCTACCGATTTGATAAAAAACTAATGCTGGACGCGGGATCGGGAAAAAGGATCTGGTCGGCAACCGGCGGTGCCCCCACCGCTACCGTGAAGCAATTGAGTTCCAACCCAGTCGGGAGTAATTTAGCGGGCCTCACCGGCATCAGCCTGCGGCAGGAGACCAGTGAGCTTGGTTACGGCTGGCAGGCATCGGAACAAGGTGTTCCAATGGCGGGCAGCGGGCCGGGCGTTTATTCCGGTCAGCAATTCAGCTTTCAGGGGATCGACGACCGGAGTGCACCGTCCTCGGGTCTACGATTTGTCCCCTATGGTTTTACCGATAAGGTACTGTCGGTATATGAATTAACCGGAAAGCCGGGGTCCGGTAACGGTTGTACGGCGGGTTGGATCGACCCACGCCGGGGTAATTATCACCTGCGGCCGATTTCGGACGGACCCGGGGCAATACCCTTCGACCTGGACCCGGGGACCAGTTGGGGCAGGTTCAACGAGCAAATGGATGCTGTGGTTTTGCATCCCTCCGGTTATGCGGCGGGGATCAATAAAACCACCGCCAAGATCGAAATACTCGGGTTAGCCGCCGGCGGGCCGGTAGCCGATGCTAAAGCACCGCTGGCAAATATTTACGCGGGCTACGGTTCACGGCCCGGCCTGCTACACCAGCCGGTGGGCATTGCGGCATTGCCGGATAATGGAATAGTTGTTCTCGAAGGAACGGATACTGCCCTTAATGGGGGAGAGGCAAGGCTCCAGGCATTCGATTTTTTCGGTAATCCGGCCTCCATCTTTGCGGGAAAATCTTCCGTGGCCCCATTGCAAGCAGAAGCCGCTCCGGTAACGGTTCTCGACGTGGCCGTGGAATCAAAGGGCTACCTCTACGTATTAAAGTACCTGAACGACGGCAACCAGGCTTCGGATTATTGCCTGGACCTTTACCGCCCCGACGGTAGCTGGTTGTCACAAACCCCCGGGGTTTCGGCCGCCCGGATCACGGTAGACCTGTGGCGCACCATGTACACCCTCAACTTCGAGCAAATGGTCAAACCCGCCGGTGAACGAACGGAGCCTTCGGTGAGTATCTGGCTGCCTTCCACGCCCTGAAACGGTTAACTGGTTTTAATGAGCTTTTGGCGGGCGTGTCCCTCCCCCGAAGACGGGGTCGGGCCGGTCCCTTCCAGGCTCCCTGTCGGTCGGCCCTGCGGGCTGCTTCTCCGGGCAGGGGCAAGCCCTGCCCCTACGTCGCCCCTTCCAGGCACCTCACGCGGGTAACCGACCGATACAAATTTTTCCCAATTTAATATCACTTCCCTAAATCTTTCCCATGTCTCTACAAGGACTCACGATCGCTCTTTCGCAGAGCGGAATTTCCTATTTCGCCAGTACCCAATTGGCCGCCAAACTCACCGCCGCCATGGCGGGATTGGTGCCACCCGATAAGGTCATTCCGGTAGCGGATATTCCAGGAGGTTCCAGCAAATATGGGTATGGCACGTATAAGGGAATCAGTGTACATTTATCCTCAGGTTCACTTACTTCCTTTAATCCCACTTTCAAAACCATAGCTCAAGACAGTCAGGGGGAGTTTACCCTGGAATTGGAGGCCACAAATTTTACGGTGAACTACACTTGGTTCGAGCAGTATTATTATAGATCCTGCTCTGGATTTAGTTGTAGTAACGGCCCGAAGATTACCGGTACCTACCCTTATACCGTAGCATTTGCCAGTATGTCCATTGTGATCGAGTTCAAATTCGATTACGGTAACGACGCCTGGAATTTCACGTTCGTAAGCGCAACTCCGAGTACCGGCAAGGTTACCCCCAACATTCCCCCTAAAAGCCTGCTCAACCAACAGGATAGCTACGGCTGTTTTAAGAGCAAAATAGGTGACGCGACGAAAACGGCCGTCGACACTATAAATTTCAAACAGGCGGTTGAAAGCATCGTCAAGCCGCTTTTTTCTTCCATTCCCGCTTCCGGAAAACTGACCGAAGATATTACTTTCGGTTTTGAACTCGGGCCGGCGGGGCTGGTTTTTCCCGGCAACGCAGGCATACAGACCGGAGTAACCGGTGTGGCCGCTTATAAGGGCAAGGACTACGCGGCGGCTAATCCACCCCAATTGACGGTACCGGCAGTACCCACTGGACATCACCTTGCTTACCAGGCCTCCGATTATACTTTTAATAGTCTATGCTGGGCCTATTTTTCCAGTGGGCTGCTGAAGTCAAAGGTAACGGCGGGGCAACTCCCGGATCCGGAAGTGTTGAATACCAAATATTTTCAGAATTCCATTCAGGAACTCTGGAATAAATATCCCGACCTTCCAATGACGGCAACGGTGCGTGCAAAAGCCGCCCCAACCGTAACCTTCAAGGATATTTATGAATTGACCGCAGCGGGTCTGGCAAAAATCGCCGGCAATTTGCCCCCCAAAATCGAATCCAGGTTGGCCGATATGGAAGGGGAGGTTTATCTAACGGAAACCGGTTTTTATACGGAACTCACTAATTTCATCGGAGCCGCAGCGGCCGCACAATACAAAACCGAGATCGAAACGGCCGCTACCGTGAAGGCTGCCGTAGTGATTCACAAAAATGAGGTCGTTCTCAATGTACTCGACGATGGGAATGCCATTCCGGTCATCACTTTCGATGTCAGCCAGACGGATACCCTGACCGAACTGGTACTCGGCGTTAGCGGTACTACCCAGACCCTGCAGTTCGTCTTCAAGATCGTTCCCAGGGCAACCACGGCTACCTTTGTCAGTTCACCCATCAGTGGTATCGACGACGGTGATTTCGGGATGATCTGGATGTCCGCCCTGGAGCCGGTTTATGCGCAGGAAGTCGCCAAAATCGGGAAGGCGGGTGTAGCCTTGCCGCGGATCGCCGGTTTTAATTTTCTTTTCTCCCAAGCTCAGATCACGGTTAAAAACGGCTTTGTTTCGGTACTGACCGATGTGCAGCACGTCAACGATACTGGTCTGCTGTACTTGCTTTCCAAACCGCAGATCGCAGTCGATCTGGGCTTGGCGCCGGTAGCGGCGGATACCCCGGCCCACTCCGCAACCAGATCACCGGCCCAATGACCTTCCTCGGCAAGTATAGTTTTAAGTCTACCAATGCCGGCGGCACACTGAAATACCTGGGTCCCCGCCGTCTAAATTCGGAGTTGACCCTTCCCCAGGTCAATGCGCTTTCCGCCGGTAACCGGGAACACTGGATCGCTTATCAGATCACTCCGGGGGAGTTGATTCTGCAAACGGGTGCCCCCCTACTGGAAAGCGAAGGGGTCCGTTACCTGCAGGGCTACGACCGACTCGGACTGGTAAGAACGACACTGGATCGAGAGCAGGCCGGCCGTTTTCGCTTCAAAATAGGTGCGAACGGATTGGTTCAGCTGGAAATTCAGGGGGGACCGGGGATAACTCCGGCCGAAGCGGCTCCGTGGTACCCAGTGAGTTATGTGGTGGATACGATCCTGTCGCAACTTACCTATCCGATACCGGGAAGACAGCTTCAACCTACCTCCGGCCTGCTAGCTAACTTTGAACGGGCAACGATCACTCCCGGCCTGACCGATCTCAGAAGCCGGAGGAATGCGCGCGGAATGGATTTCACCTACGTCGATCTTACGGGGGCCGACCTGAGCGGCCTGGACTGTTCGGAAGCCAATTTCAATCACGCGATACTGGACGGAGTCGATTTTAGCAAAGCAAATCTCAGCGGAGCGACATTCCTTGGTGCCTCGCTCAATGGAATACTGTTTTCCGGTGTCAATTTGAACCGTGCCGATCTGAGCGGTACCGATTTAACCAAAGTAAAGTGGGGAAAAGGGATCACTGCCCGTCAGGCCCGGTTCGTGGGGTGCACGGGAGTCGGTTGCCAGATTGGTTCCGTGGACGTAAATGCCAAGCCGGACTTTACGGGTGCAGACCTGACGGGAGCTGATTTCGGCGGCTCTGATTTCAGCAGTGTCATTCTGGAAAGTGCGATTTTGCTGAAGACGGTTTTTGTGGGTGCTACGTTCAATCAAAACAACTTTCGGATGGCGCAACTAGGCGGGTTGAAGCAATCAGCGGCAGCCCTCTTCTCTTACGCTTTCCTGACGAACGTAGATTTTACACAAGCTAACCTTTTCGGGGTCAGTTTTGCTTTTGCCTCTCTTTTCGGGGCCTCTACCCAGATCAAGGAAGCCGCTACGATCGAACAGGCTGATTTTACCAATGCCTACCTGGAGGGGATCGACCTGGGCGGAGCAACGCTACGGGGAGCGAAATTCAGCAATGCGTGCCTGGTCAACGTGAATTTTTCCCAGGCCGATCTTACGCCGACGCTGGCGGGTAGTATCGTGGCTTCCCTAACGGGTGCTTGCCTGCAGGGGGCGACCTGTACCGGTACTCGTCTGGATGGTGCGGACCTAACGAATGCTACCATTGCCACTCAGGACGGCTCGTTGCCCGTCCGCTACTGTGATCCCGGCATGGGAGGGCCTTTCCCCCCACCGCCGGACTTCGAGCCGCTCAACTATTCCGCTACCCGGGCCCTGGATCTTACCACGATGAGTCCGACGACCGTCTGCCCGAACGGCAATACGGTTCGCGCCAATCAAACGCTGGGTATCGATCTGGCCGAGATGCTCCGGGTAGCCAATCCAGCTGCTCAGTGGGTACCGATGAGTTGTTACTCCGCCGCTTCGGACCGGCCGACACGGCTAGCGGATTTCACTCGAGGGAAAGATTTAAAGGCAATGGATGCGGTGGAGGTGATGCAAACACCGGGAGGTTGCCTGCGGGTATTCGGTCCGCGCTCACTGGGCGATCTGGGCCGAATGACGGAAGACCCCGACGCACGCACTTACCTGTTCAACGGACGCACTTTCGATCGGCCCGGTCTGAAAGCACTGTTCCATTATTACCGGGTTTGCTACCAGCGGGACGGAATCAGCCTTTTTCCGGGTTATCGTAAATCGGATGGAGCGTTTGTCGGGGTATTCGGGTTGTTTCCCGCAGATAATACCCCCGGCCCGGAGGTGGTCGCAGCCGTGTTACCCGAGTTTCGGGGTGACCCACTGGTCAAGGAGCTTTATCTGGCCGTACTCGATTATGGGTTCGGGCGTTTGCTTAAACCCCTTTTATATGCCACGATTGCCCCGGAAAATATTGCCGCTAATCGGTTTGCCGAAAAAATCGGCTACCGGTCGGGGCCGAATGGAGTCTGGACGCTGAAATTTGAGTGGATCAACCGGTGAAAGCGGGTAATCCGATCGGGTAACTTACCCTGCGGGATCGTTTGGCATGGTGTAGCTTATCCGTCAAACTGCCTCCCGCGTGAGGTGCCCGCAAGGGGCGGGTATAAGCCGCAGTGCGCAGCACCGAGCGAACAGCGAGCCTGGAGGGGACCGGCCGGCCCGTCAGGGACGGACACGCCCAAATTTTAGCAGGTAGAATATAGTAGTTAGTGCGCTCAAAACGTTTGCCCCCCCCCGGTTCTCTAAGAGGGAGAGAGTAAATGCTACCCTCTACCCTTCAACAAAACTACCCCTCCGCTTCCTCCTCCCGGTGCCGGGTTACCAGCGCATCCTTGCGCAAGCGGCGCAGGAAAGGCGAGGCGAAGATGAAATCCTGCAAATTCTCGTCCGTGCTTTCCAGGACTTCCGATTTTTCGCCCTGCCAGGACAGGCGGCCGTCCTGGAGCAGGATGATGTGCTCGCCGATGCCCATGACCGAACTCATGTCGTGGGTATTGATGACGGTGGTGATGTTTTGCTCGTGCGTGATGTCGCTGATGAGTTCGTCGATGACGATGGAGGTCTTGGGGTCGAGACCGGAGTTGGGTTCGTCGCAGAACAGGTAATCGGGCTTGAGGACCACCGCGCGGGCGATGCCGACGCGCTTTTGCATACCACCGGAAACCTCGGCGGGATAGCGACCGTTGACGCCCTCCAGGTCCACGCGCTCCAGGCACTCGTTAACGCGGTGGCGCTTGTCTTTGAGCGACATTTTGGTAAACATATCCAGCGGAAAGCGGATGTTTTCCTCCACCGTCATGGAATCGAACAGCGCGTTGCCCTGGAAGAGCATGCCCACCTTCATGCGAATCTCGCGGATTTCCTGCTCGTCGAGCGCGAAGAAGTCGACATCGTCATAGAAGACCGTGCCGCTGGTGGGCCGGAACAGGCCGATGAGCAGTTTGAGCAGCACCGTTTTACCCGCCCCGGACCGGCCGATGATCAGGTTGCATTTGCCCTGGTCGAACTGGACATTGATGCCCTTGAGGACTTCGTTTTCCCCAAACTGCTTGAATAAGTCTTTGGTGAGTATCATGGCGGATCAGGTAAGGACGACGGCCAGCAGGTAGTCGAACAGGAGGATGAGTACGTCGCTAAAAACCACCGCACGGGTGGATGCTTCGCCGAGTTCGATGCTGCCGCCCTTGACGTAGTAGCCCTGGTAGCAGCTGACCGTGGTAAGCAGGAAAGCGAACACGCCCGCCTTGACGAACATGATGGTCACGTTGTTGGGGATGAAAAACGAACGCAGGCCCAGCTGATAATCGGCGTGCGTGATGGCACCGGTAAGGACCGTGGACATATAGCCGCCGATGACACTGACAAAGGCCGCGATGGCCACCAGCATGGGAATGACTACTACGGCCGCCAGCACCTTGGGCAAGATCAGGTAGGCCGCCGTGTTGACGCCCATGATCTCCATGGCGTCGATGTGTTCTTTTTGCCGCATCCCACCCAGTTCGGCAGCCATATTGGAGCCGACTTTGCCCGCCAGCACCAGGCAGGTGATGGTGGGGGCCATCTCGATAATGGCGATGTCGCGCACGATGTAACCGATGTAGTAGGCCGGTACGAAACTGTCGCCTAGTTGGTAGGCAAACTGTACGGCCGTAACGGCACCGATGAAAATACTGATGAGGAAAACGATGAAGACCGAACCGACGCCGATGTCGTTCATTTGGCGCACGGTCTCCTTATAGTACATCGAAAACCGCTCGGGTTTGGCCACGGCGTTGCCCAGCAACTGAAAGTAGCGGCCGACGTGGTAGAGCGTTCTGGTAATGAGCATAAAACGGGGGTCTCCGCCGGGCTTTTGTCCGGCGTGTTGGCATAACAGCATGAAAGCGGCCGAGGTTGGAAAACGGTCCGTTATTTACCCTCCAGCCGGTAGGCAATGGCCCCGGCCACCAGATTGAGCAGTCCCAGGCTACTCTCGAAAGGCTTGTCGATGAGCAGGTAGATCATGGACCAAGCCGTGAAACCGAGAAAGATCAGTTGCGGCAGTGGATAGAGCGGCGACTGCCAGGCCGCCGCCGGCCCGCCGCGCCCGCGGCGGCGCAGAATGAACAGGCCCGCCACCGTGAGTAGCGTGAACAGCTGTAACACAAAACCCGAATAGATCAGCACCGCCTCGAACGACGACGTAAGCACCAGGAACAGGCTGATAAAAGCCTGCAACCATACCGCCGCAATGGGCACGCCGCGCCGGTTGGGGCGGGCAAAATAGGTCCACAGCCGGTGGTATTCCGCCATGGCACGCACCACGCGCGGCCCCACCCAGATCATGGCGCTCATGCCCGCCACCAGCAATAGCCCCACCATGGCACTAACGGCCCGCGCACCCCACGGACCGAACAGGTGGCGGCCCACCACCTGACCGATCTCCACGCGGCCGCGAAGTTCGTCGAGCGGGGCCTGGCGCAGGAAAACGAATTGGAGCAGGATAAAAATGATGCTCACCGTCACCGTGCCCACCAGCAGGGCGCGCGGCAGGTTGCGGGCCGGATCGTCGATCTCTTCGGTGATGTAGGCGGCCGTGTTCCAGCCCGAGTAGGCGTAGCCGATGGAAACCAGTGCCACGGCCGCACCGGCGCCCGTGAGTTCGTCCCACCAGTTGCCCGGCAGGGGCGGCAGGTTGGTGGCGGCCGCGTGGGCGGGCGCGTAGCAGAGGCCGGCCGCCACCAGGGCGATCAGCAGGATGACCTTAATTAAGGTAGATGCATTCTGAAACCGACTCGACTGCCGGGGGCTGATAGAATGCACCACCGACAGCAAGATGATGGTGCCCGCCGCCAGGGTGGGGGAGGCCAGACCGGTCCACTGCGTCAGGTAATCGCCCAGGGCCATGGCCGACAGGGCCACCGCCGCCGCAAAACCGACCGTGAGACTGACCCAGCCGCTGAGGAAGCCCACCAGCGGGTGATAGATAACGGACAAAAAATGGGCCTCACCCCCGGATTTGGGCAGCCGCACCGCGATCTCCGCGTACGTCAGCGCACCGCACAGGGCCGTCACGCCGCCCACCGCCCAGAGGAACAGGATGGCCGTGGGCCGCTGCATATAGTCCAGCTGAAAACCGAGCGTAGTGAGCGCACCGGTCCCGATCATGCCGGCCATCACCAGCGCACCGGCACTTTTCCATCCAATTCGTTCCGACTTGTTACTCACGCCACCAATAACCGAAAAATTTACCTACGGATTAGCACCTTATTCCTTAACCGGCTCCTTTAACGGTTCGGTAACGCCCCGCGCCTCGGCTTCCCGCCGGGCGTGGTAGAGCAGTCCGTAATCGAAGGGCGACCAGACGGAGGTGCGGATGTCCATCTTTTTCAGCCCCTTATTGATCCAGTAGTTGCAGGTCTGGATGCCGTTGTAGTTGCCGTGCGCCTCGTAAAAATTATCGTTATCACCGTAGCCCGCATCGGTGATGAAGATGAAATTTCCCTCCGCATCCTTTTCAAAAGTATTCTCGATATAGTCGAGTAGGGTCTCCAGCTGATCCGCGCCGATGGGTACAGCCACCCACTCTTTGCCCTCGGCCCGGTAGTTGGTGGCATGCATGGCCGTGGGCGAGGGGATCAGCATGGCCTTCAGGGCGGTACTCGCCTTCAGGTCCGCCCAGGTGGGCGTATCCAGGTAGAAGCCCTTATCCCCCCAGCCGAAAGCCAGGTAGGCGGCCGCGTCCGCTCCCCGCAGCATCCCGATCAGCCGCTCCGGCACGGCCGCCTGAGGGAGGATGAAATCAGTATGTACGCCGTTGCTGTGCAGGTAAATGGTCGTTACCTCGCCAACCAGCGGTTTGGCGCGCGGCCCGGTGCCGATCCAGGATAGCAGAGCGGCAATCATGAAGTAGGCCACCACCAGGATGATGGGGGCCAGCAGTAGCCACTTGAGGTAAAATAAAAAACTGGCAGGTAGTTGCACCGGAAGGTAGTTAACGGCTCCGCACGGGCGGTTTCCGATCGGGGGGCAAAGCTACGCAAAGAAAAAAGCAGGGCGAGGAGGTCAATTTTTAATTTTGATAGTTGCCTAATTGTCAAATCAATTTGACGGACTCCGTTTTCAAAGCACTTAACGACCCCACCCGCCGGTCCATATTACATTTACTGCGGGAAAAAGACCTTAAGGCGGGGGAGATAGCCGACAACTTTGAGATGAGTAAACCCACCATCTCGGGGGCAAACTCTTTTTGCCGCTGGAATAGTTATCATTCTCGCCGCTCTGCTTACGCCTTACATTGAGGTATCTAACCTCCACAATGATGCTGACTTTACCCCCGAGATTCCAGTCCACAATATCGGTTTTTTCTTTCGCTTTTCGCAGAGAGGCGTGGCTAAAGGCCCAACTCTTGCTGGTCGGTGCCATAATCTGTCCAGGTAGCCGGACGATCTGTAACGTGTTGCGAGCGGTAGGACTGAGCGATGACAAATGCTTTGCCCGTTTTCATCGATTTCTGAGTCGGCACAAGTGGTCGGCCATGAGTCTGGCCGCCGTACTGCTCAACTTACTGTACACCACCTTTTGCATACCGGGCGAGCCGCTGGTTTTTGCCCTTGACGATACCATCGAACGCAGATGGGGCGCAAAGATCACCAAGCGATCCACTCCCTGTTTACTGGGCTTGATGTCGATTTGCTTTTCCGACGTTCTGACGGCCGTCAGGATGGAGCTGTGGGAGAATACGAAACTTCCCATTAGCCCGATTTCAGGGCTTATGAATAATTACTACGCCAAAATGCGCTATACCTTGATTCAAGCAGTTGTTTGACGACCAATTTGGTCAGCGCAAAGTAGCAAAGTCAAATTAAAGCTTAGGCAAAGATCAACGTCGGTGGTGATTCTGCTCAGAGGAGCCATACCGCTGGGCTTGTGAACTTGAAATCCGGAGGTTGATCTTTATACGTTCCTAATCGTCTCGGCCGATTTTCTCCTGCAACTTTTCAATCATCCGTTCAGCATTTATATTATCCGGTTTCAGCTCCAAAGACTTCCGGTAATACTCAATCGCTTCCCTGTTTTGTCCAGTTGTCATCAAAGCCTCCGCATAGCTATCGTAGGGATTATAACTAGCGGGGAATATTTCGATGCTTAGCGCAAAAATTTTAAGGGCGTAATCAGGGTTTCCACTTTGCAAGAATTTGTACCCCGTAACGATCAGCTCTTCTTCAGACACGTAGTATTCACTTTCGTCCTTGTTCAACCGGTAAAACGAAATGCCCTCATCTATTCCTTCTTGTTCGACTACTCGGGTAAAGAACAAGGCAAGGGGTTTTAGCGGGTCATCATAGGGCCGGTCATTCAGTATGCCCAGAATTGATTTGTTGAGAGCATTGAGGAATGCATAGCTCGTATTACTGAACAGAACAATGGAAGAGTTAGTGGATGGAATACGAATGAATGACGTGCGGTAGCCATCCATCATGCCGCTGTGGCCGACGGTCTCAATCGTTTCGTTTGTATTACCGACGGGTATTCTCTTGAATTCCCAGCCATAGCCGTAGAACCCGTCGCCGTCGGTACTATGCCGGGTGAATATTTTATTCATAAACTCCTGCGGCAAAAGCGTTTCGTGCCGCAACGCTTCATTCCATAGCATCATGTCTTCTACGGTAGAGTAAATGCCGCCGGCTGAATAGGCCGAGGACTCATCCGTTTTGTCTACGTCAAAATAATCACCGTACCACCTGTTGTACCCGGAAGACATATTTTTGATCAACGTACGGTTTCGGTAAAAGCCGCTATTCGTCATCCCGAGCGGCTTAAATATTTTATCGGTCAAGACATCCTGGTAAGATCGTTGGGTTACTGTTTCAATGAGGTAGCCCAGTAGGGTATAACCAGAATTACTGTAGTCGAATTTTGTACCGGGGTCGAAGGCCAGCGGTTCGTTAACAAATTTACCAACCATGTCCTCGGGGTGGAAAGCTTTGTTCTCTCCCTTTACATTCGGTATTCCGGAAGTATGGGAGAGCAGGTGGTGGATGGTTACTTTTTCGGCCACTTCTTTCGGGTAGTTCGGCAAGTAGGTTGAGATGGACTCTTCCAAATCCAGCGTTTTGTCTTCCACCAGTTGCATCACCAGCATGGCGGTGAAGGACTTGGTGATGGATGCGATCTGGAACTTGGTATCGATGTCGTTGGGAATATCCCATTCCATGTTAGCAAATCCGAAGCCCTTCTTGTAGATTACACGGTCCCTATGGGAGACGGCAGCGGCCCCGTTAAATCCACCATAGTCAGCGTACAGACTGATGATTTCATCAATTTGCGCAGCCTTGCTGACGGAAATTTCTTCCGTTTCAGCAGAGGATTGGCCAATACAGGAATTTATGGAGAGTAGTAGGCAGAGCAGGTATACTATTGATTTCATTGGTTGTGTTTTTCACGATTAACCATCCTGAATACGGTCTGCTTATTTCTTGTCGGTAAATGTTTGTAAATAGATGTAAGACACTCCTAATGGAATAGACCATTAGCACCCGCGTGAGGCGCCTGGAGGGCCGCCGCGGGGCGGGGCTTTGCCCCGGCCCGCAGGCGGGTGCGTAGCACGGAGCGAACAGCGAACCCCGGAAGGTGCCGGCCCCACCGCCAGGTGGGGACACGCCCGAAAAGAACAGCCCGACCCTCGACAAATTTAGCTCCGCCCCACCACCCGTTCGAGCGGAATGCGGGGTGCGGCGGCCCAGGGAATCATGCTGTTGAAGACCCTGACCTCGGTAAAATGGGGCAGGTCGCGTTCGCGGAGAATGGAGGGTTGAATGATTTTTGCGGCCAGGAGAAACTCGCGGCGACAACCGCGCAGGAGGGGCCAGGCGGGCGTGATCCAGTCGGTGCCGTTGAAGAAGGCGACGTTGGCATAAGACGTGTCGGTGAGATAGCCCATGCGGCTGAACAGGACGTCGTCGCAGGCCCCGCGCTGCTGGAAGAGCCGGTCGATCGGCTGGCGGTCGAGGTACTTGTGGCCGTAATCGAGTTGGTCGGCCGCCACGATGCGCAGGCTTTCGATGCGCCGTTGTATGTAGGGCTGGATCTCGGTATGCAGGATTTGATCCCGGTACTGCAACCGCAATTTATGGACGCCCACCGGGGGCAGCTCCAGCGTTTCGACGGCCCGGTTGAGCCACAGCCGACCCGCCCGGGGAAAATAACGGCGCAGGGCGCGATCGACCCGTTCCTGGTGGTACTCCAATAGGGCTGCCCGACCATCCTCGATGCGGATGGTTTCGAGTAAAACGGGTGCGGGAGTAGTAAGGCGGGTTGTAGCCAAAGTGAAGGGGTGAGGCCCCGCTAAAGTAGGTAAAGTTTTTCAGGGAGAGGTAGGAATAAGCACCTTGGCGTGCATTTCCCGGTACTCTGCGGTCAGTTCGCTGCGGGTGGTGATGCCGCCGCCGGCCCGAAAAAAGTGGGTAGTTGGAACGCTCTGCTCGATAAAACGAATGAGGACGCAGCTGTCCAGACCAATACCGTCGAACAACCCGGCGACACCGCAGTAGTAGCCGCGATCACCCCTCTCGGCCCGGCGGATGATGCTAACCGTGCTCGGTTTAGGTGCCCCGCTGACGGAACCGGCGGGTAGCAAACCCGCCAGGAGATCGCCCAGGCCGCTTTGCCAGTCACTGGACAACTCACCCGCGATCCGGCTGCTGGTTTGCCATAGTCCGCCGCCCCCGGGCCGGGAGGCCGGGAGGTGCTCGGGATAGCGGTAATCTTCCACCAGAACCCGGCGGGCCACCCGGCTGAGATCGTTGCGGATCAGATCGACGATGGTGGCGTGTTCGGCGCGTTCCTTGGGGTCGGCCAGGAGGGCCTCGCGGCCGTCGGACGGGGCGGTGCCCTTCATGGGATAGGAAAAGATGCGGTTATCGGCAATGCGCACGAAGGTCTCGGGGGAAAAGCAGACGAAACGGTCGCGCAACCACAGCCGGTAACGGGCCCGGGCGGCGTGGAAAACTTGTTCCAGACTTCCGTTTAGTTCCACCGGCACGGGGAAGGTGAGGTTGGTCAGAAAACTGTCGCCCCGCCTTAGCCCCGCCTGGACGATATCGAAAGCCCGGCGGTAATCGGCGAGCGAAATTTCTCCCACCCGGAGTTCCGGCAAGGGGGAAGGGGTGGCCCGGGGAACGGCGTTGGTGCGGGCACCGAATGCATACTGAAGCCGGGTGGGATCTACCTGATCGAGCGGATAGAGTAGGGGGGCTTGCTGCTCGAAGTCGATGACGAACAGGCAGGGCGTTCGCTGCCGTCCGTACTCATTGAGTTGTTCGTAGAAAGCTTCATTGACGTTGGTCATGGCAGGACGTTAACGGATGGCTGCAGCCAGTCGGTAGCCCCTAGTTGCTGTTGCCAGGCGGTACGCAGTTCCTTTAGATCGGCCAGTTCGGGAGCAATGCGCAGTTGGGCGCGGTGCCGGTGCCACAGCCGTCCGGTCTCCCGCAGGCGACGGGCCGACCAGGGGGCGGCGGCGATGGAAACCGCGAGGACGGCGGCCGCCGTGTACCAGCCGATGAGTAACATAACCGGCAACAGGAGCAGCAAAACGGCCAGCCCGATGGTGTAAGCGGCCCAGCGCACGGGGTTATAGTATTCCAGCTCGTAGAGGTTGCCGGCGGTGAGTTGGGCAATGGCCAGGATGGGAAGTTGCGGGAGCAGCAATAATACGGCCGCTATGGTAAGCGCGTAGGGTTTTGCCTTGGGTTCTTCTTTTCCGACGGCGGCCGGACCGGCGGGACCGATCCGAAGTTGGGCGAGGCGGGCGAAATAGGCGTCGGCCGCGTGGTTCATCCGTTCCTTGGCGGCGGCGGGCAGGCCGTTTATCCATTCCACGAAACGGTATTCGGCGGCCAGTTGGCGGTCGAGTGGAAGGTCGGTGCCCCAGCCCGCGCGCAAAGTCTGCAGGCCGTGCTCTACCAGCCGGTCGTCGGCCGGGTCGGCAATATGAATGACGCCGCGCCGCAGGGCGGCGGCCAGGTCATCGGTCAGTGCGGCAATGGCCCCGTTCGGGTTGGTACTAAATTCCGCACGGTGGGGCGAGGCGAGCAGGGGAGGGAGGCAGGCGATGCCTACGTCCGAGCCGAGGCGGTCGGCATGGGTGAAATTGACCGCAACGGGGACGATATAGACTTCTGCCAGATCGGGGTGCTCGGCCAGTGTGCCCAGTGCGATCCGCCCGCTACCCTTGACCAGTGGTCGCAGCCGTTTTTCGTGAACGCACCGTCCCTCGGCCAGGATCATCAGGGCGCGGCGGCGGTAGAGGGCGCGGTAGCAGGCGGCGAAGGTGTCGAAGTTGTTTTTCAACTTGCCGTAACCGCCGTCGCGCAGGCGGTAAACGGGCAGAATGTTGAGTCCCGCCAGTATCCGGTCCATGACCGGATTGCCGAACAGCCCGCCCCGCGCCAGGAACCACAGCGATCGCGGCTGGTAGCAGGCTAGCAGACAGGGTTCGATGAAAGTGGTGGGGTGATTGGCCGCCAGGATGACGGGCCGGCCGGCCGGAATATGTTCCAGCCCCGTGACGTGGATGCGGCCCAGGTAAATACGAAGCGACCAGCGGGCGATGGGGCGGACCAGGAAATAAAGCATAGACGAGGTAGTGGCCGGCAAAGATAGTTGGCTTTGCGGAGTTGGACGGAGGGGCCGGGAGGAAAATCGTAAGTTAGACCGGTATTTTACTCAGACATAATTTTCATAGTTTAGATTGTTTACTAACTCTTATTAATACGACGGCTGGACCACTCCGCTATTCCTCACAATCACCCGAAAGAACCCCGCCGCCATTTACCGGATGCGCTTACCTTCGCGCCATGAAAGCTACCAACCCCGATGCCCGGCGATTTACTCTCGAAATCATCTGGCTCATTTTCACGGCCCTGCTCATCGTGCTGCTGTTGCTACCCGTACACCTTTACTTGCCGGCTTTCCCGTACCTGCTGCCCAACGCGGTGGCGATTTTTTCCGCCATCACCCTCACGCGCTACCTGTTTCAGTTAGACATCAGCTGGCTCGGCAACCGTCAGGGGGCTAAAATCGTTCTCGTCTTTTTGTTGCTGCCCCTGGTATTTTACCTGGTGCAGTACATCAACTATTTTCAGTTGTTTTTCGATGAGCGCGGCCCCGACGTGCTCATCGCCGATCTGGAACCCGTCTGGGGGAAGTCGCTGGACGACTACCTGAAAACCGAATTTCTGTTCTTCAGTGTCTGGGCCGTAATTGCCGGAGCAATTTTACCCGTGCGGCTCATCATGCACATCTGGAAACAGCGCAACCGCCGTCAGGGCCGGCACACTGAATAAGCAAAGCAAAAAATGCAAGAGGATACATTGCCGACACTGAGCGGCAGCTACCACCGAATAATCGAAGAACTGGGAGAAGACGTCTCCCGCGAAGGGCTGGTAAAAACCCCCGAACGCGCCGCCAAAGCGATGAAGTTTCTGACCCAGGGCTACGAACAGGACGCGCAGAAAATCCTGAAGTCCGCCATCTTCCACGAAGACTACAGTGAGATGGTCATCGTGAAGGACATCGAACTCTACAGCCTCTGCGAACACCATATGCTGCCGTTTTTCGGCAAGGCGCACCTGGCTTACATCCCGAACGGTAAGATCGTGGGCATCAGCAAGATTCCCCGCATCGTGGATGTATTCGCGCGCCGCCTGCAGGTGCAAGAGCGGCTCACGCACCAGATTCTACACGCCTTCGACGAAGCCCTGGAACCACTGGGTGCGGCCGTGGTGATCGAGGCCAGCCATATGTGCATGATGATGCGCGGGGTACAGAAACAAAATAGCGTAACCACCACTTCCGCCTTCACCGGCGGTTTCGAGCGGGTGGAAACACGCAACGAGTTTTTGAACCTGATCGGGCGGCGGCTAAGTTGAAAAGTTTACCGACTTTTGCGCCGCATTAGTTACCCCTTGAACCATGAAGATCATCATTGCCGGTGCCGGCGACGTAGGTTTCCACCTGGCCGAGTTGCTGGCGTCCGAAAATCAGGACATCATTTTGATCGACATCGATCAGGACGTGCTCGACTACGCCAGTACGCACCTGGACGTGCTGCCGCTGCGCGGCGACAGTGCCTCCATGAAAACCCTGGAAGAAGCCGGCGTGGACGGCGCGGACCTGGTGCTGGCCGTCACCACCAGCGAGAAAACCAACCTGCTCACCTCCATCCTGGCCCGGAAGATGGGAGCCAAAAAGGTGATTGCCCGCGTAGCCAGTGAGGAATACCTGGAGGAGGATAACCGCGATATGTTTTGCTCGCTGGGCGTGGAAAACCTGATCAGCCCCCGCCAATTGGCGGCCTCCGAGATCAAGCGTCTGCTGCGGCAGTGTTCGTTTACCGACGTATTCGATTTCGAGGAAGGCAAGCTCTCTCTGATGGGCATCACCCTCGACGATCACTCGCCGCTGGCCAACCTGCGGATATCAGAGATCAACGAATTTCAGAGCGAGATCGACCTGCGGCCCATTGCCGTACTGCGCGGCCACCTGACCATTATCCCGCGCGGCGAAACGGTGCTGCGCCGCAACGACCATATTTACTTCATCACCCGCCGCGGCCGCGCGGAGGAACTGGAGCGGATCGTGGGCAAGCGCAACGTGACGGTGAAAAACGTGATGATCCTGGGCGGTAGCGACCTGGCCACCGCCACCGCCAAACGATTGGAAAACGACTATCACGTTACGCTGGTCGAGCGCGATCGGAAGCGCGGCCAAGCCGTGAGCGGCGAATTATCCAATACCCTGGTGGTCCACGGCAACTTTACCAATTTTGACTTTCTGCAGGAAGAAGGTCTCTCGGAAATGGACGCTTTTATCGCCCTGACCGAAAACAGCGAGACCAATATCATCGCCTGCCTGACGGCTAAGAACCACGGCGTTTACAAGACCATCGCGCAGGTGGAAAATACCGAGTACGTGCACATCAGCCAGGACATCGGCGTGGATACGCTGATCAACAAAAAACTGATTGCGGCCAACAACATCTTCCGCTTCGTGCGCAAGGGCCAGGTGGAGGCCATCACCAGCTTGCACGGCGTGAATGCCGAGGTGATCGAGTACAACATCGTCAAAAACAACAAGCTCACCCGCAAGCCGCTCCGCGACCTGCACTTCCCCAAAACAGCCCTCATCGGCGGTGTGCTGCGCGGCGAGGAATACGTGATCCCCAATGGCGATCTTCAGTTGCAACTGTACGATAAGGTGATCGTATTCGCACTGCCCGACGCGATCAGCAAACTAGAATCTTTATTCCGATGATCGACTACCGCCCCGTGGCCCGGGTCATCGGGTTTCTGCTCACTATCATCGGTCTCATGATCTGGACGGCCCTGCCGGTCAGTTTCATTTACGACGAAGCCGTGTCGCTGCCCATTTTCCTGGCCGGCCTCACCTCGCTGGCCGTCGGCGTGCCGCTTTTACTGTTTGTCCACGTGCCCAAGGGGCAGAGCATCCGCAAGCGCGAGGGCTACCTCATCGTAGCCTTCGGCTGGCTGGCCATGGTCACGTTCGGGGCTTTGCCCTACCTCTACACCGGCATGATCCCCGATCTGCCCGGTGCCCTGTTCGAGACCGTCAGCGGCATGACCACCACCGGGGCCAGCGTGCTCACCGACATCGAAAGCCACACCCGCGCCATGCTCTACTGGCGTAGTATCACCCAGTGGATCGGCGGCATGGGCATCATCGTACTCACGGTGGCCATTTTCCCCCTGCTCGGCATCGGCGGCATCGAGCTGTTTGTGGCCGAGGCCCCCGGCCCCACCAGCGATAAATTGCACCCCCGTATTTCCGAAACGGCCAAACGTTTATGGCTCATTTACGTGGGCCTCACCGGCATCCTCATGGTGCTATTCGTGGTTTTCGGCATGAGCGTCTACGAGGCCGTCTGCCATGCTTTTACCACCATGGCCACCGGCGGGTTCAGCACCCGCAACGCCAGCATGGCCGCTTTTTCTCCGTCCATTCAGTACCTCACGGTCTTTTTCATGTTTGTGGCCGGTACCAACTATACGGTGATCTATCTCGGCCTTAAAGGACGGTTCAGCCGCGTATGGGCCAGCGACGAGTTTCGCGCCTACGTGTACCTCATCCTAATACTGACGGTATATATCACCACCCGTGTCTACATCGTTACCGATCTGGATTTGGAGCAGTCTTTTCGCGATAGCTTATTTCAGATACTGAGTCTCATCACCACCACCGGTTTCGTCACCGCCGATTATACCTCCTGGTCCGACGCGCTCACCATCGTCTGTTTCACGCTACTCTTCGTCGGGGCCTGCGCCGGCAGCACCAGCGGCGGCATCAAGATCATCCGCAACCTGGTTTTTTTCAAAAACAGCTACCTGGAGTTCAAACGCCTCGTGCACCCCCGCGCCATCGTGCCCCTCAAGCTAAACGAGACCGTGGTGCCCGGCCGCATCATCACGCACATTTTTACCTTTCTGCTCCTTTACCTCATCATTTTCGTGGTGGGCAGCGTCATCCTCGCCATCATGGGCCTCGATTTCATGACCGCCATCGGGGCCATGGCCACCAGCCTCGGCAACGTAGGACCCGGCATCGGCAAAGTAGGCCCGGTCGATAACTTCGCCTGGCTCAGTCCCCAGATCAAGCTTTTCCTCAGCTTCGTGATGCTACTCGGTCGCCTGGAACTGTTTACTATTCTGGTACTATTTACGCCCTATTTCTGGCGGTTGAATTGAGTTATGCGGGCGTGCCCGCCCCGCTTGCGCGGGGGCGGTCGGTCCCTTACCGGCTCGCTGTTCGCTCGGTGCTGCCGCACTCGTCTACGGGCAGGGGCAAGCCCTGCCCCTACGTCGCCCGTCCAGTCACCTCACGCATCCGGCCGGACACCTCCGTACCGTGCAATGGTTTTATTGCCTCTTTTCCACTAATTTTAACCCCCTTCACCCCGCTTTCAGTTCCTGCCGGTCAAACGGGTTCAGGGCCACGCCCCGCACCTGGGCCTCCGCCTCCAGCCGGTACTCGCTACTCACGTTGCGCAGTTTGCGGGCCGCCCACGCCAGCCCCCCGAAAACGACATTGCGCTGCCCGAATTCATCCACCTCCGACACCGGCCGCGAGAAGGGCAAACTAAAGGCCCGCTCAATCTCCCCCTCCGCCGGCACTTCCAGTTGCTCGGTCAGGGTAAAGCGCCCCAACTCGTACTCATCCACCAGTTGCTCCTCGCCCCGGCCCCGCCGGTAACGTTCGATTAGCACCAACCGCACGGCCGTAACCGTCTGCGCATTCTTACTGAACAGCCGCACCCGGCCCTCGATCCGTCCGCCCTCCAGGTCGAAGGTCGGGGGCAGGTCCAGTTCCAGTTTTACGCCCTCTATCCCCAGCCACTTTTTTACTTTTCCCAGCATGGTTGCCTGTTTTTGCTAAAGTAACGGCGGGGCGGGCGGATAGGTGTGGTTTTTCGACCAATGACTGCCGGGGGCGGGCCGGCAGGTTGTTTGCGTGAGGTGCCTGGAGGGGCGACGTAGGGGCAGGGCTTGCCCCTGCCCTCAGACGAGTGCGGCAGCACCGAGCGAATAGCGAAGCCCGCAAGGGACCGACCCTGAGCCGTTAGGCGAAGGGGCACGCCCGGATGTTAGTACGTAGTGGGTAGCTGGGTAGCGGGGTAGTTCATTAATAGCAAAGTCCCCGTCCCTCGTGTACGCTTAGGCTTCTACCAAAGTATTAACTCCGAGGAGCTTGCCAACGATCACCGCAGGTAAATTACCAGACGCAAAGCGTCCTGCTAAGGTATGGGCGCAGCCCCCCCCCGTGTACGCGTAGGCTGAACTCCGAGGAGCTTGCGACGATCACCGCAGGTAATCAAAAATACCAAGATACCAGACGCGCAGCGTCCTACAAAAATACCTGCGGCGAAGCCGCATCAAAGCTTCCGCAACTGATTCAACGTAGCCCGCAAATCCTTGGGCGGGTCCACCCGGAAGTCCAACGGTTCACCGGTAATGGGGTGGGGGAAGGCCAGGTGGGCCGCGTGCAGGCTGGCGCGATCCAGCAGGGGGCGTTCCGTTTTGCCGGCTTTCAGGTGGTACTTGCGGCGGCCCTTCCACTCGGAGAGCATAAAGGACGAGCGGCGACCGTACGAGTTCGTCGACGGCCAGCGGGTGACCGAGGTAGGCGAGGTGGACGCGAATCTGGTGGGTGCGGCCGGTGTGGATCCGGACCGAAAGCCAGCTGAAATCCTTGAAACTCTCCAGCACTTCGTAATCCGTCTGCGCGGGTTTACCGTCGCGCTGGGTCACCATCATTTTACCCGGTTTTTCGGGGCTGTTGGCAATCGGCTGGTCAATGGTGCCCTTGGCGGGGTGGGGGGTGCCGTCTACCAGGGCCAGGTAATCCTTGGCCACGCGGCGGTTCGAGAAATGATCGTTCAGGGCACGGTGCGCTTCCTTCGTGCGGGCAATGGCCAGCAAGCCGCTGGTTTGGCGGTCCAACCGGTGGACGGGAAGCAGCTCCGGATAACGGTCGCGGAGGACGCCGAAGACAAACGGTTTCTCGTCATCAAAACGGTCGGGAACGGTCAGCAGGTCGGCGGGCTTGTCGATGACGAGCAGGTGATCGTCGGAAAATACAATGGGAATACGCATCCCGCAAAGGTAGTTCGCCGCCCCGGCTAAAACGAGTTTACGGGCCTGATTTACAGGCTGCCTACAACAAAAAAAGTCGTACCAAAGTGGTACGACTTTTCAATAATCCCATGAACATATCCAAAATTCTTACTACCGATATTTGGTAATCTGACCAATCTCGGCATACCTTAGCGTTATCATAAGTTTGACAAGTAATCTCAAAGACGACGAAATCCCGTGAACACCGGGCGATCCACTGCAATGGGTCGCCCATTTTTTATAACGCAAGGCTAAGGCTTTATTCGCGGGAGAGAAACGGTAACCGATCGTCCCGCCCCGAATGAGGCGAGACGAAAGGATACGTAAATCATAATCCCATGAACATAAATTCTTTTGTCGTTCCTACTTTCCAAGTAGTGCGAGGCGGCGTTCCCTCCTCTTGACATTACAAAGATGGGGCAAGAACCAGGGCCTGACAAGAACAGAAATGGCATATTGTGAAAAATTAATTGCCGCGTATAATTACTATTGCATTGACAGACAGCTTGTTGTTTGTGAGTTTTTGTGAAAATATCTTTTCTCAAACCGGCACTTTCTGCTAAAAAGAAGGGGCGAAAAATGTTAGATTTTAACATTTTCCGCCCCTTTTTCTTTTCAGGCAGCATTTTTTCGGACGAGGAACCTATTCTTCCTCGTCCTTCCCCAGCAGGTCGTTAATGCCATCGGCCAGCTTATCGCCCACCACTTCGGCCACGGCACGTACCGTATCCGCCACGTCGGTCAGCGATTCACCGATCATGTCACCGGCCGCTTCCAGCAGCGATTCCTCCTGCTCGGCGGCCGGCGCGGCGGCCTTTTCTACTTCGGTCTTGGCGGCAACGGCTTCGGCGGGCAGCTCGGCAGCGGCCTCACTCACGCTTGCGGGCACGGCAGGAGACACATCTTCCAGGCTGGCGGTAGCACCGGCGGCGGCCGCCGCCGCCGGGGCGGTTGGCGTCTCAGCGGTGGGTGCCTCGGTGGTCACGGGCGTCTCGGCGGCGGCTTCGCTCACCTCGGCGGGCACGCTTGCGGGTACGGCCGGGGTCGCGTCTGTTGCGGTCGCCGGCTGCGGCGCAGCCGCAGCGGCCCCGCCCACCAGGGCGGCGGCGGCACCGGCCACGTCGGCCGCCTGCCGGGCGGGCGTATCGGCGGGCGTGCTCACCTCACGGGCGGGCGCATCGGCCTCAGCTTCCGTCTTCGGCTTACCACTCAGCATCCGGGCGGCCTCTTCCAGTTTGGCGCGCTCCTCGTCGGTCATGTTTTCCTCACGCGCCCTGGCCTCGGCGGCTATCTTGGCCTTGGCCTCTTCCTGCGCCGCTTTGCGCAGTTTGGCCTCCTCGGCCTTGCGCTCGTCCTCGGCGCGGCGTTCGGCTTCTTTCGCCACACGCTCGTTCAGTTGGTCACGCGTTTTATACATATCCTCCAGCTTCACCTGCTTACTATCCACGCGGCTCTGGATCATCTGGATCTTCGCCTGTCGGATTTGTGCTTCCAACTGGCCGTCCGTCCGCTCTATCCGGCGGTGCTCGAACTTCAGGTCGTTCTCGTCGCGCCCGATGCTGCGCTCCATCTTCTCTATCGCCTTCAGCAGGCCCTCCAGGCGCGCCTCGGTACGGCCCTTGTTGCCGCCGCCGCCGCCGCCTTCGGCTTTACCACCGTTGCGGGCGGCCTTCACATCCTTGAACGCCTTGTCCATCCGCTTCCACAGTTTGTTGCGGTGGTCCTTGGTAAACTTCAGGTTATGAAACTTGCTCTGCACCTGCCGCAACTCGTCAAACACCCGCCGCAGGTGGGTGCCTTCCTCGATCTTGGCTTCCAGTTCGGCCAGCTTTTCGTTCATCTCGTCCATTCGCTCCTGCGACCCTTCCTTGAACTCATCGTCCAGCTTAGACCGCAGTTCCTTCATTTTGCCGAACAGCTTATCCGTCCGCTTGCGGATGTCATTGCCGTGCTCGCGCAGCAGCGTCCGGTCCCGCAACTGGTTCTGCGCTTTTTCCCAAAACGTTTTCAGCTGATTCCACAGGTCCGACTCATACTTGCTCGACCGCTCGATCCGGTCCTCTATCTCCGATAGCTCGGCCTGATAACTCTGGCTCAGCTTATTCGACAGCACCGCATAGTGCCACTCCGTCTGCGCGCGCGTCAGCACGTCATCGCCCTCCACCTTCAGGTCCTCCGGCAGCAGATCGCCGGCCACGGTCAGTTCGCGGTCCTGCGTCGCGGTGGGCGCGGGCAACTCGGCCTCTTCGCCCTTGCGCCACTTCTCCATGAAATTGTTGTGCACCTCGTCCGAGATCGCTTTCTCATCATAGGTTTGCAGCTGCACCACATTGCGGTCCATCAGCAGTTCCAGCGTAATCAGTACACGCTCCTCGGCGCCGTTGCGGCCCCACATCACTAGTCGGTCTCTCATCTTCGTTAATTCTCGGGCGGCCGGTTGGCGGCCGCCGTTTCGGTCAGGTAATTGCGCTGCCGGCCACACCTTATCTACAGTAATCGGTGCGGCCCGCTAAAACACGGTTGTATTCCCCCCTAACGCCTTCGTCTCCCGGACGGCTGATTCGGGGGACGACAAATTTAGGGAAAATGTTTGGTTTGCGGTCCGGGGGGGGCGTGCCGCCGTCCTGCCGGCCGGCGTCGGCGTCTTGCGGGCTTCGCTGTTCGCTCGGTGCTGCCGCACTGCCCGCTACGCGGATCACCCTCCAGGTGCCTCACGCACAGGACACCACCAATGCGGACGCTCAAAGGTTGCCGACCTCCGCTTCGGACGCTCCATGCGGACGCTCAAAGGTTGCCGACCTCCGCTTCGGACGCTCCATGCGGACGCTCAAAGGTTGCCGACCTCCGCTTCGCTGCGTAGGTCGGCAACGCTTCGAGGTCCTACCAGGACCTCGAAGCGTCCGCAGGACCCCGAGCGTGCGGACGCTCAAAGGTTACCGACCTCCGCTTCGCTGCGTAGGTCGGCTACGCTTCGAGGTCCTACCAGGACCTCGAAGCGTCCGCAGGACCCCGAGCGTGCGGACGCTCAAAGGTTGCCGACCTCCGCTTCGCTGCGTAGGTCGGCAACGCTTCGAGGTCCTACCAGGACCTCGAAGCGTCCGCAGGACCCCGAGCGTGCGGACGCTCAAAGGTTGCCGACCTCCGCTTCGCTGCGTAGGTCGGCAACGCTTCGAGGTCCTACCAGGACCTCGAAGCGTCCGCAGGACCTTTGAGCGTCCGCAGGACCCCGAGCGTCCCCGACCCCGAGCGTCCCCGAAAAAAATATTGCAGCAAAGGCCCTATTATCCTCACCAAAGTAGTTAAGATATATAGTTAAGATATACTACCTTGCTGTTCAAATTTATGACAATTAACCGCAAAAGGTCGTGGATTTTTATTCAAGATATAAAACTGAATCAGTCTTATGAGTGCCGTAGAAATTGAAGAAGCGGTATCCAAACTAGCCCGGCAACCCTTCGACCGGGAAGAATTCCCCTTCGCCTTCCTGGAAGCCTACGGCAACAAGGCCACCACCATTGATCGGCTACGCAAGGGCAGCACGAACAAATCCACCCTACCCGGCGGCATCCTCCAACGCAGCAACATCCACCTCGCTGTCTGCGAATCTGGCCAAGTGACTGACACCCTGCAGCAACTCTCCGACGCACCGGAAACCAACAAACAAAAGGCAAAATTCATCCTTGCCACCGACGGCGAAGAACTCCAGGCCGAAGATCTCACCAGCGGCGACACCCTGGCCTGCGCCTTCACCGATCTCGACGAGCACTTCACCTTCTTCTTCGAGCTGGCCGGCATCAGCACCGTCAAGGAGATCCGCGAGAGCGCCTTCGACATCAAGGCTACCGGCCGCCTCAACAAGCTCTACCTCGAACTGCTGCGCCATAACCCCGACTGGGCCGCCGCCGAGCGCCGCGAGGAGATGAACCACTTCATGGCCCGGCTCATCTTCTGCTTCTTCGCCGAAGACACCAGCATCTTCCCGGACGAGAACCTCTTTACCGGGACGGTCAAAAAGATGAGCGAACCGGACGGCTCCAACGTCCACGAGATCATCGCGGAGTGCTTTCGGTCGATGAATACGAAATACACCGAAAAGGACAAAGCGAATATCCGCGTCTGGGCCCGTTCCTTCCCCTACGTCAACGGGCAGCTGTTTTCCGGTTCGGTGGAATGTCCCCGCTTCACGAAAATCGCCCGCGCCTACCTCCAGCACGTCGGCAAACTGAACTGGAAACAGATCAACCCCGACATCTTCGGCTCCATGATCCAGGCCGTGGCCGACGAGGACGAGCGCAGTTCCCTGGGCATGCACTACACCTCGGTGCCCAACATCCTCAAAGTCCTCAACCCCCTTTTCCTCGACGAGCTGCGCGAGCAACTGGCTGCCGCCGGCGACAACGCCCGCAAACTCTTCAACCTGCGCAAACGGATCGCCCACATTCGCGTCTTCGACCCCGCCTGCGGCAGCGGCAACTTTCTGGTCATCGCCTACAAGCAACTGCGGGAGATCGAGTACGAAGTCAACCAGCGCCGGGACG
>CAVPZP010000072.1:0-223408 GCA_963710215.1 Lewinellaceae bacterium
TGAACGAGTTGTTGGGGAGTAGGGGAGTGGAGTAGTGATTTCTTTCCCCCCCCCCAAACACACCGCCCCCCACCGACCGAAGTCAGTGGAGGGCGGCATATTTTCCGGTGAGATCAGTGACCTCGGGCCGGTTTAGGCTTTACGTACGAGACCCATGACTAGGCTGATGGCCAGCAGGATCAGAAAGATGTAGAAGATGATCTTGGCGATCTCGGCGGCACCGTCGGCAATTCCGCCGAAACCGAAGAGGGCGGCGACGATGGCAACGACGAAGAAAATAATGGCATAGCGTAACATGCTGAGGTTGTTTTGGTTGGTTAAGAACACTTTCGCGAACGAAAGCGAAGCAAAAGAAACCCATGCACGGCCGAACCGCCTAAGCGATTGACAGTTAGTTGATTCCTGAGTGTGTGCTCGCTAATGTAACCCGAGCCGACAAACTCGTGTTCGGCAGCGGGCAATAATAATTGAAACGCTGCGTAGCGCAAACAACCGGCCGCCGCCCCACATCTACCTGATATGACTACCCCTGCCACGACCCCCGCATTCGATATCACCTACGAAAACGTAGACTCGCCCTTCATTCGCTCCTGCTTTGAGGAGACCCTGCTCGGCTACCCCGAACTGGCCCCCCACAAACTGGTGTTGCGGCAGCACTCCATGCCCAAGCACAATATGCGGGCGCAACCCATCCTTAACGGGTCCATCTTCCGGCGGGCGCGGCGGGGGTTCCGGCTGGAGATCAGTAACCACATTTCGTTTTCCGAGCACATCGACATGGACGAGTTGCCGCGCGACGTACTGGTCGGTTGGCTGGCTCACGAACTGGGCCACGTGAAGGACTATCTTACGCGTAGCATCGGCAACATGATCGCTTTCGGTATCGCCTACGCCACCATGCCCACCTTTGTGACGGGGGCCGAGCGGCGGGCCGATCTATACGCGATC
The DNA here is from genome assembly GCA_963710215.1 of Lewinellaceae bacterium. Lineage (GTDB taxonomy): Bacteria > Bacteroidota > Bacteroidia > Chitinophagales > Saprospiraceae > Neolewinella. The sequence goes on from CAVPZP010000072.1 coordinate 949, forward strand.
GAAGCGGGTTTTGCCCGGCAGATTCAGGCCACCAAGAAATACATCCTGTCTCATTCCACCCTGCCCGATTCCTACAAGCAGAAAATAGAGCGGTACTACATGAGTCCCGATGAGGTGGCGCTGCTGATCAAGCAGCAAGAGGAGATCGTCAGTTTTCACGACAAGGACGCGATCAAAGATTAGCGCGTTTGCTGATCTCCAGCATCCGGTCGATACTCTTCACGCCTTCGGTGATAACCCAGTCGGGCAGGGTGATCTCGGGCTGCTCGAACTCCATGCAGACGTAGAGTTTTTCCAGCGTATTGCGCTTCATGTGCGGGCACTCGTTGCAGGCGCAGGTGTTGGTGGGCGGGGCGGGGTAGAATATTTTGCCGGGGCTTTCCTTCTGCATCTGGTGGATGATGCCGGGTTCCGTGGCGACGATAAACTCCGTGGCCGCCGATTCGCGCGTGTAGCGCAGCAGGCTACTGGTGCTGCCCACGTGATCGGCCGCGTCCAGGATGTGCGCCTCGCATTCGGGGTGGGCGATAAACCTGGCCTCCGGGTGGCGAATGCGCAGCTTAGTGATCTTTTCGTGGCTGAAGATTTCGTGCACCATGCAGCTGCCGTTCCACAGCACCATGTCGCGGCCGGTTTCCTTCACCAGCCAGCGGCCCAGGTTGATGTCGGGCGCAAAAATGATCGGCTGATCGCGCGGAATGCTGTCGATCACGTGGCGGGCATTGGTGCTGGTGCAACAGATGTCAGTCAGCGTCTTCAGTTCGGCCGAGCAATTGATGTAACTCACCACCACGTGGTCGGGGTACTTCTCCTTAAACTTCCGGAACACCGGCGCGGGGCAGCTATCGGCCAGACTGCAACCGGCCTTCAGATCGGGCAGCAGCACTTTTTTTTGCGGCGAGAGCATTTTGGCCGTTTCGGCCATGAAGTGCACGCCCGCAAACACGATGATATCGGCATCCGTACTCGCCGCCTGCTGACTCAGGCCCAGGCTATCGCCGATGTAATCGGCAATGTCCTGAATCTCCGATTCCTGGTAATAATGAGCCAGAATGACGGCATTGCGCTCCTTTTTCAGGCGGTTGATCTCGGCCGCCAGGTCGAGGGTGGGGTCCACGTCTACGTCCAGGAAACCCTTGCGGCGGAGGTTCTTTTGGGCTAATGCGATATCGACGGCCATGCGCTGGTACTTTAGGTTTCGGAAAAGGGGCGGCGGGGCGGTCGGCCCCGCCCGTTTGCGGCAAAGAAATACCTTTGCTGCCCAAAGAAACGGATTAGCCCGCACTTTAGTTTGTTTACTTTCCAAGTTAAGTACATGATCTCCGCCGAAACCCGCGCCTACCTCGAACTGCACGTCGCGGTTTTTCTCTGGGGCTTCACCGCCATTCTCGGCGACTGGATCGCGCTCTCCGCGCTCGTGCTCGTCTGGTGGCGGGTGTTCCTCACGCCGCTCAGTTTGCTCCCATTCAGCCGCGCCGCCACGCTTCTCCAGGACGTCGGCCGCGCCCAGCTCCTCCGTTTTCTCGGCATCGGGGCCGTCACCGGCCTGCACTGGCTCACCTTTTACGGGGCCATCAAACTGGCCAACGCCTCCATTGCGCTCATCTGCCTGGCCACCACTTCCTTCTTCAGCAGCCTGCTGGAGCCGCTGCTGCTGCGCCGCCGCTTCCGCCCCCTGGACACGGCCGTGGGCCTGCTCATTCTGCCCGGCATCCTGCTCATCGTGCGCGGCACGGCCGCCTCGCTCAACCTCGGCATCCTGGTGGGCCTCGCTTCCGCCTTCCTGGCCGCCCTGTTCACCGTGCTCAACAAAAAATACATCGAGCGCACCGACCCCATCCGCATTACCTTCGTCGAAATGATCGGCGCCCTCGGCCTGCTCTCGCTCCTGCTCCCGTTTTTCCTCGCCCGCACCCCCGCCGCCCACTTTTGGCCCGCCCCGCAAGACTGGCTCCTCCTGCTCATCCTGGCCCTGGCCTGCACCACGTTCACCTTCGTACTCAGCCTGCGCTCGCTGCGTCATCTCTCCGCATTTTCCGCCAACCTCACCGTCAACCTGGAGCCGGTCTACGGCATCCTGCTCGCCTATTTCCTCCTCAACGACGGCCGCGAACTCACGCCCCGCTTTTACCTCGGCGTGCTCATCGTGCTGGTGGCGGTGTTCAGCCATCCGGTCATTACGCGGGTGTTAAGGCGACGGAATTTTAGTGGGTAGCGGAGTAGTTAATAATCCACTCGTTCTGAGCGTATTACCTACCACAATCTATTTACTAAACTCCGGGCGTGTCCGTCCCTAAGACGGGCCGGCCGGTCCCTTCCCGGCTCGCTGTTCGCTCGGTGCTTGCGCACTCTTCCCTGCGGTCAGCCCGTCCAGGCACCTCACGCAGGGGGGGAGGGGAGTTTAACAAACCGAACTTGCGGAAAATCTTACAACATTCCCGGGCTCATCTACCTACGCGTATCTTAGCCCCCATGATCTCCGTCATCATTCCCTACCGCAACGCCGCCGCCACCCTCGACCGGGCGATCCGCTCCGTGGTAGAGCAGACGGAGGGAGAGTGGGAATTGCTGCTGGTAGACAACAACTCGACCGACGGGGGGGCGCAAGCGGCGGCCGCCTGGCAAGCCCGCTACCCCGCCCGCATCACCTGCCTGCGCGAAACCCGGCCCGGTGCGCCCCACGCCCGCAACTGCGGTCTGGCGGCCGCACGGGGGGAACTGGTGCAATTTCTGGATGCCGATGATGAGTTGCTGCCCACCAAAACGGCGCACCAACTCAGGCTAATGAAACGCTATTCCAACGGACCCATCGGCGGCGGCTACTACTACCACGATCTACGCGGGTGGATACGGGAGATCAGGCCGAGCGAGGAATCAACCTGGGTCAGCCTGACGGCCGGGCGGATCGGGATCACCAGCAGCATGCTGTTTCGGCGGGCGGAGGTAGAAGCCGTCGGCGGCTGGGACCCCACGCTGGCGGGCAGCCAGGAATATGACCTGCTGTTCCGACTGGCCAAGGCGGGTTACTTGCCCCGGCCCGATCCGGCACTGCTTACGCGGGTATACCAACAGCCGGGTTCCATCGGCCGGTCGGACCGGGCCGTTCAGTTGCGGGCCGTGTACGATCTGCGGGCGCGGATTCATGACTACCTGGCCACGGAGCAAACCGCCTTATTCAAGCAGGAGCAAACACCACTGGATTATCACCTTTTCAAATCCATCCGCGATCTGGGGGTGGGGGAGGGGGTGCCCATTTTTCACCGCCACTTTCCCACCGGCTATCACCTGCCTGCTGAGGCACCGATCGGACGGCTTTACGCCGCCGTTTATCGGATGCTGGGTTTTCGGGTGGCGGGCCTGGTTTGGGCAGTCTGGAGAAAAGTGGTTAAAAGCAATTGAAATGCTTGAATGAGGTTTTATTTATTCCGCTTTCCCTCACCAACAGCCGTGACGTATAGCGCAGCATAAGCCGTACAAAACCGGCAGATGAATATCTTTGCACCCTAACCTCTCAACCACGCAACCAAACATCTCGCATGAGCGCATATATCTTCCCCGGGCAGGGTGCCCAATTTGCCGGTATGGGCAAAGACCTCTACGACACCAACGAACGCGCCCGCGAGCTATTCGATCAGGCCGACGCTACCCTCGGCTATTCCCTTACGCAGGTCATGTTTTCCGGGTCGGAGGAAGAATTGCGCGAGACCCGCATCACCCAGCCCGCCATTTTTGTCCACTCAGTCATCACCTACCTCTGCCGCCCGGATAGGGAGCAGTTGCCCGCAGCCGTAGCCGGCCATAGTCTGGGCGAGTTCAGTGCGCTGGTAGCGGCCGGTTCCCTCTCTTTTACCGATACCCTTAAACTGGTGGCCGAACGTGCCCTGGCCATGCAGGACGCCTGTGATGCCGAACCCGGCACCATGGCCGCCGTACTGGGCATGGAGGACGCGGAAATCGAACGCATCTGCGCCGCTACCGATGGCACGGTCGTGGCCGCCAACTATAATAGCCCCGGTCAATTGGTGATCTCCGGTAGCGAGACCGCCGTGGCCGCCGCTTCCGATGCACTCATCGCCGCCGGTGCCAAGCGCGTAGTGCCCCTGCCCGTGGGCGGTGCTTTCCACAGCCCCCTCATGCAACCCGCGCAGGACCGGTTGGAGCGTGCCATCGCCGCCACCGATTTTTCCGCCCCCCGCTGCCCCGTCTACCAGAACGTGGATGCCGCCCCCGCCGTGGAAGCCGCCGTCATCCGCACCAAACTGATCCAGCAGCTTACCTCGCCCGTGCGCTGGACGCAAACCATCCTGGCCATGACCGCCGATGGGCATACGGACTTTATCGAGGTCGGGGGGAAGGGCGGTATCCTGAAGGGATTGATTCGGAAGATCGACCGGGAACTGGGGGTAGAACAATTATAGAAAATTAATTACGGGTTTTGCCAACGCTTTTTAATGGGTGAGTCGTCTAGCAGGAAAAATATACCCTCATGCGATTACTTTTACTTTTTCTACTCATTTCGTGCGTCCATACCATGACGTATGCCTGTAGTTGCGCACTCCCACCCAATGAATTTTGTGAGGCGGTGGAAGACATCCAGCGGTGGGAATCCTCCCTGCTAGAAGTCGTTGTCGTTTCGGTTACTCCGCGGAGCGGGATCAGGGTACGGACGGTTCAGCAGTACCTCGGCCCCGAAGCCGCCCCGTTCGAATTCTTCATTGAGGACGGTAACGGCGCTGACTGTGGTGCCTACGTCAGTCGGTTTAGCCAGGGAGCGCATCTTTTGTACATCGGGCCGGGCCGGTACGATCAGGATACCTACCAAGCCATTGTTTGCAACTATGGAGGTGGCATTTTTCCCGTTCCGGCCAATTTTAATTCCGTATTCGGTTACTCGACCGGCATGCCGGCATGTCTGGCATCCGTGCGTAGCGAACGCCAGGCCGTACTGAGCCAGGAACTGGCGAAGTACCGGGTTTACCCTAATCTGGGCCGGGGGCCTTACCAGTTGGTTCATACGGGCGATGAACGGGTCGAGCCGCTTGACCTGGTCGAATTGTATACTTCCGATGGACGGCTACTAAGCCGGCAAACCAACGTGGCCATGGACCAGGGGGCGACCCTGGACCTCGACCGGCAACCGCCGGGGGTCTACCTATTACGCATTGCCCGCGACGGAGTGGGGCGGACCCAGCGCATCGTGCGCCAGTAAGGGTCGTCAATTCAGGACTACACTATCACCGGCCGGCCCGAAAATAACCTCGATATTATCCAGAAAAGTAGTCGCCAACTCCAGCCCCACGTAATCGACGCGGACGGGAAAATTTTTGTGCTTGCGATCCACCAAAACGGCGATTTCTACTTTGCCGGGAATGGCTTTCATCAGCGGCTGAAGTGCGAAGAAAAGCGATCTTCCGGTGTTGGCCACGTCGTCTACCAAAAGTACCGCTTTACCCGCTAACAGTTTGGGGTCGATCTCCAACTCGATGGGGCTATCCAGCGGAGCGGCGGGGTTCAGGCGGATCACGCTCAAGTGGATGGGGGAAGTAGCCAGGGTCAGCAGCTCGGTGCGGATGCGCTGCGCCAGCTCCCGGCCCTTGTTGTTGAGGCCGATGACGAACAGTTCGTTCTCATCGGTATTGCGCTCCAGTACTTCCATGGCCAGGCGCTTGATCTTGTGGTCGATTTGCTGCGTGTTCAACAGATGCATGGTAGCGGGAAATGAAATGGATAATTTAAAAAGGAAGGGCCGCCGGGAGGTAGCTAATTACCTTCCCGGCGGCCCCAAAGTTAGGCTATTTCCGTGACCCGCTCTACCGGCCGACCACTACCTTGCGGTGCAACCACTTACCGGCCACGCTCACGCGTAGTACGTAAACGCCCGCCGGCAGATCGGCCGTAACCAGCCGGTATCCACCCGCCGGAGCCAGGGGGGCAACTTTCGTCTGCACCAGCCGCCGCCCCGTGAGATCGACGATCTCCGCATCGATCGGCACGCTGGACGAGTCAAGCAGGGAAAAAAACAGCTCGCCGCCCCGCGCCGGGTTGGGACGAACGATCAAGCCCGTACTCCCACTAGCACCCGGTTCATCGACACTCGTGAGGGTTTGGTCATCGAGGCGGTAAATTTGTCCCTGCGCATTACCCAGGTACAGCTCGCCGCCGATTTCGCCAAAGCTGGTAACGCCGGAAACCATGCCACTCGCATCCTGGGTAATGGTCTCGAAACTGCCGTCGTCCTGCCGCTTCACGAGGAAAAACCGGTTGGTCACATAGTCGATACTCACGTACCAACCCGGCAGGAAATCCAGTCGGCTGCCCCGGTACACGAAGCCGCCGGTAATGGATAGGGCCGGTGCGCTGCCCGAGTGGTTCATGACCAGCACCGGAAAGGTATAGCCGTCCTGATCCGTATCGCAGCCCGTCGGCTCGAACTGCGCGTTACCTTCGTAGCAATCCCAACCGTAATTCCGGCCGCCGGGGTCACCGGCCGGCTCAAAGTCGATTTCCTCAAATAGATTCTGGCCCACGTCCGCAATCCAGAGATCGCCGGTCTGGGCATCGAAACTGAAGCGCCAGGGATTCCGCAGGCCGTAGGCCCAGATGCGATCGTCCATGTTCGGCATCCCCACAAACGGGTTATCGGCCGGAATACCGTAAGGCGGTCCCCCGATCATCCCCCCGCCGTCTACGTCGATCCGCAACAGTGCACCGAGCGGGTTAGAGCGGTCCTGGCCGTTTTCCTCGGGGTCGCCGCCGCTACCGCCGTCGCCCACGGCAATGTAGAGGTAGCCGTCGGGACCGAAGTTGAGGTCACCGCCATTGTGGTTGGCAAAGGGCTGGGGGATCGTCATCAGGATCAACTCGGAAGCCGGATCGGCCTCGATTGCACCGGAGCCGCCCTGCACTACCGTAAAGCGGGCAATGGTGGTAGTTCCGTTCGGGTTGGTATAGTTGACATAGCAGTAGGGCTTATTCGCAAAGTCGGGGTGGAACGCCAGGCCCAGCAAACCGCGCTCGCTGTTGGTAGACACCTTATTGCTTATATCCAAAAACGGCGGCCCCACAATAATGCCTCCCGTCGGAAAATAGCGGATGAAGCCGTTCTTCAGGGCCACTAACTGGAGGGGTGCCCCCGTGGGGTTTTCCTCAATGGCCGTAACGGTACCATCGAAATCGAATACCAGTTCGACGCTCAGTTCCGGCTGCGCCGACGCCAGTAAGGGGAGTAAAAGAAGGGCGAAGAGAAAGGATCGGGTCATGCGATTGGGACTTTAGCAGTAAAAGCTCCGGTGGGCGGGAATGGTTCAGTGAAGGGCTTCGCCCGTACTTTTGTAGCGGGCTTCGCCCGTGGTATTTTATGTAATTTAGATTCAGCCCCCCCGTGTACGCGTAGGCTTAGTCTAAAATACAAAACTCCGAGGAGCCTGCGACGATCACCGAAGGTAAATATCAGCGGCAACGCCGCCTACAAAAGTACAGGGCGCAGCCCCCCCCGTGTACGCGTAGGCTTAGTCTAAAATACAAAAATACTAGCGGCAACGCCGCCTACAAAAGTACAGGGCGCAGCCCCCCCCGTGTACGCGTAGGCTTAGTCTAAAATACAAAAATACTAGCGGCAACGCCGCCTACAAAAGTACGGGGCGCAGCCCCGCCGTGTACGCGTAGGCTTAGTCTAACATACAAAACTCCGAGGAGCCTGCGACGATCACCGAAGGTAAATACCAGACGCGAAGCGTCATACCAAAATACGTGGCGCAGCCACAGCGGCTTCGCCGCTACTCATTTACCGACATCTTGATCTGTCGCTCCAACTCGTCCACCGCTTTCTTGATCGACTGGTCGGTCTCGATCATGTTACGGACCGTTTTCACGGAGTAGATCACCGTCGAGTGGTCGCGGCCGCCGAAGTTCTGGCCGATAGCCTTGAGGCTCTTGTCGGTGAGGGTCTTGGCGAGGTACATACTCAGTTGGCGGGCAATCACCACCTGGCGGCGGCGGGTTTGGCCGGCCAGCTTTTCCACGTCCAGGTTATAGTAGTCGGCCACCAGTTTCTGGATGCTGTCGACGGTCACCTCCTGATTCAGTTCGCTGACGAAGTTGCGAATCACTTCCTTGGCCAGATCGAGATCGATCTCACCTTTAGTGAAGGACGAACGTAGAACCAGCGTATTGAGGGCCCCTTCCAATTCGCGGATGTTGTTCTTGACGTTGAAGCAGATGAATTCCGAGACATCATTCGGAATTTCGATCCCCTCGAAATCCGACTTATGGGCCAGGATCGCCATACGGGTTTCCAGGTCGGGCATTTGGAGGTCGGCCACCAATCCCCACTTGAAGCGGCTCTTGAGGCGCTCCTCGATGTCCAGTTCCTTGACCGGCTTATCGGTGGTCAGAATGATCTGCTTGTTCTGCTGGCGCAGCGAGTTGAACAGGTTGAAGAATATCTCCTGCGTCCGCTTCTTATCGCGCAGGGCGTGGATGTCATCCACGATCAGCACGTCCACGTGCTTGTAATCGTTGATCAGGCCGCTGATCGCATTCTCTTTGATGGAGTTAATGATGTCGTTAGTGAACTGATCGGTAGTCGTGTAAACCACCGATTTTTCCGGGTAGCGGGCCGTTACCTCATTGCCGATGGCCTGGGCCAGGTGGGTTTTCCCCAGTCCGGTCTGACCGTAGATCACCAGTGGGTTGAAGGAAGTGGTACCCGGCCGGTCGGCGATGGCCAGGCCCGCGTTGCGGGCCAGTTGATTGCAGTTGCCCTCGATAAAGTTATTAAAGGTGTACTGCGCGTTCAGGTTACTCTCGATCTTCGGCTTGGTAATGCCGGGGATAACGAAGGGGTTCAGACTGCTGTCCTGACGACGGGCAGAGCCGTTAGTCGGGGCCGGTTGCCCCTGTGGGCTTGCCGTGGGGTAGGCCGGGGCCAGCCGGGGCCGTTTCATGGTAGTGGGCAGGATCTGGTACAACAGCTGACCGCCGTCACCCAGGTGCTGGCGTACGCTGCGCTTCAGCAGGTCCAGGTAGTGTTCTTCCAGCCACTCGTAAAAAAGACGGTGGGGCACCTGAATGGTCAGCGAACGATCTTTAAGGGCAACGGGCTGGATGGGTTCAAACCAGGTTTGGTAGCTCTGCGAATCGATACTCGACTTGATCGTTCCCAGACAATTATCCCATATCGTCGCGTGGTCTGCCATTTGCATACGTGTTTGCCCTTTAAAGTGGTTGTCGGCGGCGCGTATCCCTCGCGCACCGTTAATAGAGTTGAAGTCGGCTCCCTCCCGGCTCAGCCGACGGGTAGCGGTCCGATCGGGAACGCGGGAGCGCACTCGTCGGCAAAAAACGTATCAGTAAATTGGCGGTCGCAAGCATTCATTTCCATGCCGGAGAGCGGCGGTTCCGGCCGACTTATGTCATTGACGGCGGCGGCGGATTTAGTTTGCTTACGCTTGTTTGGTATCCCCTGGCGGGAAGGCAAAGATGGGGAATTGATCGTTACCGCGAAAGAAAATCGGCAGTCAATACCCGTAAATTTCTCCACACCTTATCCACGTCAGTCTTTGAAAAAAGTGGATAACTTTTTCTGCCGGTTAAATCAAGTGGCCTTAATCTACTGATCGTCAGTGTATTTAGCCAGGCTTGCCTAAACCACCTCCAGATAGGAGCAGTCGGTACACATCCGCCGCCGTCGGTTGCGGTCAAAGGCAATATCCAGTCGGCCCAGGCGCAGCCCCGCCCAACCCACCTGGTTGATCAGCACCGGTTCTCCCTGCCGGTTGGCCGCCAGTTCCGGTTCACTCATAAAGGTATGCGTATGCCCGCCCAGGATCACGTCCACGTGGCGGCTCTGCGCGGCCAGCACCCGATCGTTGACCTTGCCGCGCTCGGCAAACAGGCCCAGGTGCGAGAGGCAGATGACCAGGTCGCAGCGCTCGCGCTCGTGCAGGTGCAGGGCGGTCCGGTTGGCTTTTTCCACGGGGTCCTGGTAAACGGTGTTGCCGTAAAGCTTCTCGGGTACCAGCCCCTTCAGCTCGAGCCCGAGTCCGAAAATACCCACCTTGAACGGGCCGCGTTGCAGCACCAGCCAGGACTGGGTCTTGCCGTCCAGAATGGTCTTGCTAAAATCGTAATTAGCCGAGAGCAGGGGGAAATTGGCGTGGGGCAACTGTTTGGCCAGCCCCTCCAGCCCCGCGTCGAAATCGTGATTACCGATTGTTCCGGCATCGTATTTCATGCCCGACATGAGCTTGAATTCCAGTTCACCGCCGAAGAAGTTAAAGTAGGGCGTTCCCTGAAAAACGTCGCCGCTGTCCAGCAGCAGCACATTCGGCTCCTCCGCCCGGATCCGGTCGATCAGCGCCGCCCGCCGCAGCGCACCGCCCTTGCCGCCGTTGCGCCCGTCACCCTCGGGGAAAGGGTCGATACGGCTGTGCCAATCGTTGGTGTGCAAAATCGTCAGCCGCTCGGCCGATTTCAGGCCGCCGGCCCAGCCCAGTCCGGGCGCGGCCAGTGCCATGCCGGTGGTCCAGGCGGCTTGTTTCAGAAATACTCTGCGCTTCATGGGTTTGGTAGTTGTAGTAATTAGCTGGATTGCAGGGTAGTGGGTGGCGATACCTGCCTCGCCCCGGAACCTGCTGCTGACTGTTTAATGGCTACGTAAAGGCTGGGCGTGTCCGGTTCCGCAATGCTGCGGAACCGGCCGGTCCCTTCCAGGCTCGCTGTTCGCTCGGCCCCTGCGCTGCGCTCCGGGTCTCCGGCTGATCGCCGGCCCTTCCAGGCACCTCACGCAATGATGGTAAAACTTTCCACGATCCGGGAATCACGACCCCACTATTTCACCCTGCCGTCTTCCAGGGCCGCCACCGGTTCGTCCTTACGGGCGCGCAGGTGTTCGATAATAACTTCCCGCAGTAGCAGGCCGTCATCCACTTGTTCGGTACCCACCAGCATTTCGCTGTCGCTGCCACCGTTAGCTACGTAGTCAGGCAGGGCAATGTTATAGGTGGCGGCGGGGTCCAGCGGGCGACCGTCAATGGTGATGTTCTCGGCCTTGTTGCCGGCTATGGTGTAGCGGAGTTGCTTGCTGACGGGCCAGCCGCCGCCCGCCGCCATATGGTCGATAAACCGTTGCAGCACGGTCCCGCTCATGGTGGACAACACGAGCGTATTGTCAAAAGGCATCAGTTCGTATACTTTGCCCACCGTCAGCGGACCGGCCGCCAACTCCGGCACCCGGATACCACCGGCATTCTGGACGGCAAAAGAAATGGGCCGATTGAAATGCGCCGCAGCTTCGGTGTAAAGCAGATCGGCCAGCCAGTTGCCCAGAGTGCTTTCCGGGCTGCCCTTACGCATGGTCTGCGGCAGTCGGCCGACTACCTCATTCATCTGGCCGCTCAGTTCTTTCTGATAGGGTGCGATAATGGCGGCCAGTTCCTCCTCGCCGGAAGACGGCAGGTCTTCGTCGATACCGTAGCCCCGGGCCGTAACGGCCGCCGGCTCCTGCTGGGTGACACAGGCAGGCAGGGTAAATAGCAGCAGGACAAGCACAAGCCAACCCGGCCGAAAAAATGATGCCGTTTGCCGGTTAGTGGTTTCGATCATGGTGGTCTTGTGGGCAAAGTTTACTGAACGTGAAGTACGAATTACAGAATAGTGAATGGCGGTTCAGGTTCGATAGTTGTGCAAAAATCTCTCGGGCAGGGCCGTGGGCAACATCCCCGGTCCGGGACTGGGAGGTTCGCTGTTTTATAACCGCAAGTTTTAAAATTGGGCATTATTTAGTTATTTCCCCCCGGCCCCCCGAAGGCAGGGTCGATTTGTTCTAAAAAATTATGTTTCTTTGTAGCAAATGGCAGCAATATGGACTATAAATTGTTGGAATTTTTTGACACGTTATCCGACCCTCGTCGTGGCCAAGGCAAACGACATGAGCTATCCGATGTGCTCGTCATGATCATCATGGCCATCCTGAGTGGTCATCAGGGGCTTAAGGGTTTTGCTCGCTTTGCTGAGGCCAACGAAAAAGAACTGACCCAAATACTCAATCTAAAACACGGCGTTCCAAGCTATTACGCTATTCGACATATCTTCTTAGGGCTGGAAGAACAGCTCTTTGCCCAAAAGTTCGCTCAGTGGGTGAAGAACTACGTTCCTGAAACCGCTGATAACTATATCGCCATGGATGGCAAGGCAATCAGAGCCACCACGCAAGGTGGCAATACAAAGCATCAAAACTTCGTCTCGGTGGTTAGCGCCTTCGGCCATCAAAGTGGTATTGTGTACGGCATGAAGTCCTTTGAGAACTCAAAGGCCGGCGAAGCCGGAGCACTACGTGAGTTGGTCGAGCAACTCGGCATTAAGGATAAGGTCATTACCCTTGACGCTCTGCATGCCCAAAAAAAACGTTAGCCCTAATCTTGGCCGTCGGCTGCCATTTTCTAGTTCAGGTGAAAGGAAATTGTCGTAAGTTATTGAATGTCATTCAGTTGTTTACTGCTCTCAACAGTCCTATTTCCTGCTGTGAGTATCAGGATGATAAACATGGTCGCCTGGTAAACCGCCGAGTGGAAGTTTATGTCAACGACATTGACCTGCACCAAGGATGGGAAGGAATCACGCGTTTCGCAAAGGTGAGACGTTGGGGAACTCGAAATGGAAAAGATTTTGAAGAGGTCTCCTATTATCTACTCAGTAAACCCATCAACCATGCCAACCTGGTTGCCGAAGCCATTCAACAACACTGGTCGATTGAAAACAAGTTACACTGGAACAAGGACGTCAACATGGGTGAGGATGACATGACCCTTCGGGATCCTCGAACCGCAGCCATGCTTGCCTACTGCAACAATGTAGCCATTAACATTCTTAAGCGTTCGGGCTACAGACCCATCAAAGACTATTTAGCCAAATTTGCCAACAAAGTCGACAAGTTGAGCGAATTGTTTGTTGAAATCTAGAACAAATCGACCCTGCCCCGAAGGGGGGAGTGTTAGTTAGCAGGGCCACTCAATCATTAGCTACGCTGCTTCTCTCAATCGCAAAGCGATTCTTCGAGGTCAGTCATTCCATCTTTGCGTTTCCCCCCCGGCCCCCCGAAGGGGGGAGTGTTAGTTAGCAAGGCCACTCAATCATTCAGTCACTCAATCATTCAATCATTAACCAAGCGTGAGGTGCCTGGAGGGGCGTTAGCGTGCGCTAGCACCGAGCGAACAGCGAAGCCCGGAAGGGACCGACCCCGACCTCCGGGAGGGGGCACGCCCGAAAAAATCGCCCCCCAAAACAAAGGAGCCTTTCCGTGCCTTTAGCCACCTGATTCAAGTATAAGTTGTTTTCCCCCCCGGCCCCCCGAAGGGGGGAGATTATATTACGCCCCCTTCATTCCCTCATTCACTCCATCCCTCATTCCTTGTTCCCCACCCGAGCCTACCGGCTCGACCTCCCCGAAGGGGAGGTTGTCGGCGCATAAACACCTATGCGGCCCACCCCTTCGGGGAGGGCAAACGCGATAGCGTTGGGAGGGGAAAACGTGGTACGAGCAAAGGGGCCTCGCGCCCTACGTTTGCCATCCTTCCAGGCTTAACCTTCACCTCGAAAGATCATTTATGATCGAGAGAAGCAGCGCAGCTAATCCTTGTTTCCCCCCCATTCCCTCATTACGCCCCCTTCAATCCTTTCCCCCTTCACCTCGAAGGATCATTTATGATCGAGAGAAGCAGCGCAGCTAATCCTTGTAACCCCTTAATCCTCCCCATGAAAGCATACATTCTTACCGTCGGCGACGAAATTCTGATCGGCCAGGTGACCGATACCAATGCGACTTATCTGGCGCAGGGGCTTACCCAAACCGGCCTGGACGTGGTGGAGCACCTGAGCGTGGCCGACAGTGCCGCCGGAATCCGGGCGGGCCTGGACCGGGCACTGACGGATGCACGGGTGGTGCTGATGACCGGCGGTCTGGGGCCGACCAAGGATGACATTACCAAGGTGGTGCTGGCCGAATACTTCGGCACCGAACTGGTGTTTCACGAGGAGACCTGGGAACGGCTGCAACGGTTGATCCGCAAGTTCGGTCGTGAGCCGAACGAGCAGCACAAGGCCCAGTGTTTTCTGCCCGCCGCCGCCACGATTCTGACCAATAAGGTGGGCACCGCGCCCGGTATGTGGCTGGAAACCGCCGATGGCCGGATGGTGGTTTCCATGCCCGGCGTACCCTACGAAATGCGCTACCTGACGGACAATGAGGTGCTGCCCCGCCTGGCCGAGCGGCTGGACGACCAGCGGCTGATCCACCGTACCCTGATGACGGCCGGCGAGGGGGAAAGCTGGCTGAACGAGCGGATTGCCGACCTGGAGGCCGCCCTGCCGGCCCACGTTTCGCTCTCTTTTTTGCCCAACCTGGGTACCGTGCGCCTGCGCCTAACGGCGCGCGGCCGCAATACGCCCGAACTGCGCGAGGAACTGGCCACGCTGGCCGGCGGTTTGGAGGAGCGGCTGACCCGTCAATTCGTGTACGGCTACGATGAGGAATCGCTGGAGGAGCACGTGGGTAAACTGTTGCTGGAACGCGGCCTGCAACTGGGCACGGCCGAAAGTTGTACGGGAGGGAATATCGGCCGCCTGATCACTTCGGTGCCGGGTAGCTCGGCTTATTACCGGGGTGGGGTAGTGGCCTACAGCAATGAGCTGAAGCATATACTACTGGACGTGCCGGAGGCCACGATCGAGGCCGAGGGTGCGGTGAGCGAAGCCACCGCCCGCGCCATGGTGGCCGGGGCCTGCCGCCGACTGGGGGTGGACGTGGCGCTGGCCGTGACCGGCATTGCCGGGCCGGGCGGCGGCACGGAAGAAAAGCCCGTGGGCACGATCTGGATCGCCGTCGGTACGGCCGACGAGCAACGCGTGCGCCTGCTCCGCGCCGGCAAGCGGCGGGAGCAGAACGTGCAGTACGCATCTTTGCAGGCGTTGAACCTGTTGCGCTTGTGGATATAGCCCGGGGGGGGAGGGCTTCGCCCGTAATTTGATTAAGGCTTCGCCTTTGGTATTTACCTTTGGTGATCGTCGCAGGCTCCTCGGAGTTTAGTACTTTTGACCAGCCTATGCGTGGGTGGTGGATTGGAAACCCACCACGTATTTTACCTGCGGTGATTGTCGTGATTTTGCGGCGACTGTCGGTCGCCTAGACGCAAGATGTTGCGTCTCTACGATCAATCCTTTCATTTTCAATTCCTTCCGACCTTGTCAAAATCCTCAGCCATTCATTCCTTATATTCCATCTCGCCCATTGACGGCCGCTACGCGGCCAAGACCGAACCCTTACAAGCCTACTTTTCCGAGTACGCCCTGATCCGTTACCGGGTGCGGGTGGAGGTCAGGTATTTACAGGCCCTGCACCGGGCCGGACTGCCCCAACTGGCCGGCGTGACCGCCGAGCAATTGGCGGGGCTGGATACCGTATGGCAGGAGTTTTCGCAAGCGGACGCCGAGGCGGTCAAGCAGATCGAGCGGACGACCAACCACGACGTCAAGGCGGTGGAATACTTCTTAAAGAACAAAATGGCGGACGCGGGCCTGGGGGAAATCCTGGAGTTCGTGCATTTCGGCCTGACCAGTCAGGACATCAACAATACGGCCGTGCCGCTTAGTCTGAAGGAAGCTTTGGAGGAAGTATTACTGCCGCGTTACGAAGAAACATTGTCTAAACTGGACGGCCTGGCGGCCGATTTTGCCGGGGTGCCGTTACTGGCGCGCACCCACGGCCAGCCGGCCTCGCCGACGCTGCTGGGTAAGGAAATTGCCGTGTTTACGGCCCGCCTGCGCGAGCAACTGCGGCAGCTGCGGGCGGTGCCGATCAGTGCCAAATTCGGTGGGGCCACGGGTAACCTGAATGCCCACTACGCGGCCTACCCGGATACGGACTGGCACGAATTTGCCCGCGTATTCGTGGAGGAAGACCTGGGCTTGAGCCGCTCTTATCCGACCACGCAGATCGAGCACTACGATAACCTGGCGGCCGTTTGCCACGCACTGGTACGCTTGGACACCATCCTGATCGACCTGTGCCGGGATATGTGGACCTACATCAGCATGGAGTATTTCCGCCAGCGCACCGTGGCCGGGGAGATCGGCAGCAGTGCCATGCCCCACAAGGTGAACCCCATTGACTTTGAGAATGCGGAAGGAAATCTCGGTATTGCCACCGCGCTGCTGGAACACCTGGCGGCCAAACTGCCCGTGAGCCGGTTGCAGCGCGACCTGACCGACTCTACGGTACTGCGTAACCTGGGCGTACCGCTGGCCCACATCTACCTGTCGCTGGCCGCCATTGACAAGGGACTGGGTAAATTGCTGCTTAATGAGGATCGCCTGCGGGCCGACCTGGACGCCAACTGGATGGTGACGGCCGAGGCGATCCAGAATATCCTGCGGCGGGAGGGGTACCCCAAGCCCTACGAAGCACTCAAGGACCTGACCCGGGGCAAAGCCGCCGTGGGGGAAACAGACATCCGGGAGTTCATTGCCGGTCTGGAGGTGAGCGAGGAAGTGAGGCGTGAGTTACAAGCTATCCGACCGGAAAATTACGTGGGGAAATTTTAGGCAAGCAAGGGGGAAAAAGCGAACACGGGCGAAAGAAGATGGGTTAGTGTCACGAATTCCCCTTAATCCGGGAGGCCGGACCAACCACACTCTCGTGCCGGACTCTCACTAACCGATTGTCTCTTATGCGTACAATTCGACTCGTTTTATTCGCGGTACTTTTTGCCGCCATCGGTCTTCCGCAGGCCAAGGCCGTACTGGTCACTCCCGTAAATCCCGCCCAGCAGGAAGCGGACGCCCTGGCAGCTGCCCAGGAATACCAGGCCAGCCTGAAAGCCATGTCGGCCAAGGAACGTCGCGAACTGCGTCGTGAGCAGCGCCACAGTATGCGTAATGCACTAAAAGATTTTAAGAAGGGCGACCAAAGCCAGGACGGAGCCAATACGGTTGTCCTCGGTTATTCTTGCTATCTTCATTCCACCCCTGGCCGTATTCCTGCACCAGGGCGAGATCAATGGCAAGTTCTGGATTTCCCTCTTGCTTACGTTGTTGTTCGTTCTTGCCTGGAATCATTTATTCCCTGATCGTTGTACTAGGTGCTGCCTAATCACGTTCGGTGCTACAAAAAACGCCCCCATCGAACGTACTTCGGTGGGGGCGTTTTGTTTTGACGGATCTAGGGTCACGGAGGTTACGAAGGAAGTTTTCGTAAAGTTCCTAGTACGGGCTCGGTAACTGCGGGAGCACTGAATCGCTCGGCGTAATTCTTCCCCCGTACGACCATCCGTTCGGCCAGACCGGGTTCGTGTAAAATGCGGGAGATAGCCCCGGCAATCGCGGCCGGCTCGGTGGGGGGCACGAGGAGGCTGTCCGGTCCGGCGGCTTCGGGCAGGGAAGAGGTGTCGGACGTGATCACGGGGCAGCCGCTGAGGAGTGCCTCTACCACCGGGATGCCGAAACCCTCATAATAAGACGGATATAGAAAGAGCCGCGCTGATTGATAAACGCCCGGTAGATCGGCAAAGGTGGGCCGACGAAACCGGAGTAGCTCTTCCACCCCGGCCGCCCGCGCGGCGCCCGCGCAGCGGGCGCGGTAGGCGGCTCCGCCGCCGCCCACGATGACCAGCGGCCGCCGATCGGCGGGCGGAAGCAGGGCAAGGGCGGCGATGATGCCGTGCAGGTTTTTGCGTTCGATGAGGGAGCCGACGTAGAGGAAGAAGTCTTGCGGTAGTTCGAGGCGCGTGCGCAGGTCGGCAAGTTCTGCGGTTGCCCACTGCCGCTCGAAGCGCGGGTCGCAGCCCTGGTAGATGACGTGAATGCGTTCGGGGGGTGTCCCGTAGATCCTCATGATGTCCTGCTTCGTGCTTTCGCTAATGGCGATCACGGCATCTGCCCGCCGGCAGGCGGAGCGGAATTTGCGGGCATAGATCGTGCGGTCGATCAACCGGTACTGCGCGGGGTAGAAGTGAAAGATCAGGTCGTGCATGGTAACCACGGTGCGGATACCCGTTCGCTCGATGCCCATAGGAAGTTCGTGGCTGAGTCCGTGGTAAATATCGGTGCCGTGCCGCTGCAAATCGCGCACCACGCCCCGGCTGCGCCAGAGCGGCCGGCGGTGCCACCGGTTGGGTTGCAGGACGGTGAATGCGGGGTTATTCAGGAAGGGGGCGGTTTCTTCGTTTTCCCGCAACTTCGGCGTGGCGAGCAGGTAGTCGTGCTCGGGCGCGGTGGCGGCAAGGTTTTGTACCAGCGTCCGGCTGTAATTACCCAGGCCGGTAAAGTTGGTAAAGAGCCGTTTGGCGTCGAAGGCGAGGGTGATGGCGAACAGATTTAATGGAAGGAAGTAGCGGAGCAAAGATAGCAGGAACGGGTTAAGCAGTTGTTCCCCCCAGCCCCCCCGAAGGGGGGAGTATTAATAAGCAGGGCAATTACCTACAGTGCTTCTCTAAATCGCAAAGCGATTTTTCGAGGTCAATCATTCAATCATTCAATCATTCAGTCATTCAATCCTTGCTCCCCCCCCCCCACCGCTCCCGCAGATGGTCCGCCACGCGCAGCGCATTGGCCGCAATCGTCAGCGTCGGGTTCACCGCGCCCATTGTGGGCTGAAAACTGGAATCCACCACGTACAGGTTATCCAGGTCGTGCGCCTTGCAATTGCGGTCCAGCACACTCGTCCGCGGGTCATCTCCAAACGCACAGGTACCCGCCTGGTGCCACATGATCGGTAGCTCCATCGTGGTGGGCATGAACTGGTAAAAATCCAGCTTCCGCAGGTGCCGCTGAAACAACTCCATCATCTGGAAATGCGATTTGCGGTTGTTCGGCTTATAATTAAACTTGATCTGCCCGTTCTTCAGCTCCACCTTATTCCGGGCCTCGGGCAGGTCCTCGCTCGTAAACCAGAAATCCACCGCGTGCGCCGCCATGTGTTGCAGCATCGTCAGCGGCACATCGCCCTTCGCATCGGCCTGCAACCGCTGCCACGGTGCCTTACCCGTCAACTGGATCGCCCCCAGCGGATAATCGTGCTCCGGGCTGCGGTGGTACCAATCGTGAAAACCCAGGGTTTTCTGAAAGATGGTCGGGTTGGGCGTCTTCCCGATCGCCGTTATCCCCGACTGGTTGTGCTTGATCAGGTTATGCCCCACGCGCCCCGAGCTATTCGCTATCCCCGACCGCAGCAGCAGGGCCGCCGTATTCACCGCCCCGCAACTCACCACCACCATGTCTGCCGACAGCGTCCGCTGCTCCCCCTCCCGCGTAAAATGCACCTTGCTCACCACGCCGTTTTTCTCCTCCAGCCGGTCCACGTGGCAGCCCGTCCACAGGTCCACGTTCGGGTGCGCCAGCGCGGGCCGCACGGCCACCACCTCCGCATCCGATTTCGCGTGCAGCATACACGGGTAGGGGTCGCAGGTCCGGCACGCAATACACGGCCGCCGCTCCGGGTGGTGCACGTCCCGGTTCAGTGCCAGCGTGGAATGCAGCGGCGTAAAACCCCGCGCCTCCAGCTGGTCCGCCACCTCTTGGATGCGCGGCTCGTGCGGAAACGGATCGAAAGGGTAGGGCCCGCTGCGCGGTCCCTCCGTCGGGTCCTCGCCCGCCAGCCCGTGGATGGTATATAGGTGCTCCGCCATCATGTAATACGGCTCGAACTCGTCGTGCCGCACCACCCACCCGGGACTGATCCCCGCCTCGTGGCGCATCTCCGTAAAATCCTCCGGCCGGTTGCGTTGCAGCACCGCGCCGAACACCTTCGTATTGCCGCCCACATGATAGAATGCCATCGGCCGGTAGGCCCGGTCATCGGGGTCCAGCCACTCCTCGCGCGTCTGGTAGCCCTGCTCCGTAAAAATATAGTCGGGGTCCCAGTTGCGCACCTCGCGCGGCAAATAACCGCCCCGTTCCAGGATCAAGATCTTCTTGCCCGTATCGGCCAGCCCGTAAGCCAGCGTCCCACCACCGGCCCCCGAGCCGATGATGATCATATCGTAATCCGTCATATCCAGTCAGGTCATTTACTATCGTACCCGGGGGTAAGGAACGGTCCTCACCGAATGTTTAGACGTAGGGGCTTTTTTACACCAAGGGTGGGGGCGTGCCCCGGCCGCTAAGGCGCGGCCCGGTCGGTCCCTTCCAGGCGCGCCTAGCGGCTTGGCCCTGCGGGCTGCTCGCTGCGCTCCCCCCTTCCAGGCACCTCACGCAACGGTTTAGTTACTTCCTACGCATAGATGTAGTGAACCTCCCGGATCGAACGGGCGATGATGTCGCTGATTAAAGACACACTCTAAGTAATCGACCTGACGGGTAATCAATCAAGAACTCCGAGGAGCTTGCGACGATCAGCGCAGCTAATCAAGAATCGCCAATCAACAATCAAGAATCCATCTGATCAGCGCGTCTCCTTCATCACATTCATTTGACCCATAAAACCATCGAAAGTGCTGCTGTAATTTTGACACACTCTAAGTAATCGACCTGACAGGTAATCAATCAAGAACTCCGAGGAGCTTGCGACGATCAGCGCAGCTAATCAAGAATCAAGAATCAAGAATCGCCAATCAAGAATCCATCTGATCGGCGCGTCACATTCATCTGACCCATAAAATCATCGAAAGTGCTGCTGTAACACAGACACGCTCTAAATCATCGACCTGTCGGGTAATCAATCGCCAATCAAGAACTCCGAGGAGCTTGTAACGATCAGCGCAGCTAATCAAGAATCAAGAATCGCCAATCAAGAATCAAGAATCAAAAATCCATCTGATCGGCGCGTCTCATTCATCTGACCCATAAAATCATCGAAAGTGCTGCTGTAATTTAGCCACGCTCTTAACGCGAGCGGATTAATTTTGCTAAACCCCGGCGTGCCGCGACCGAATCGCTGCTGAGCGTTTTCCAATCTTCTGATTTTAACCGAGCCTGAGGGTTAGCCATGCGATCAATTGCACGGCATCTTTTTTTGACTTAACTTTCGACGTGGAATATCAAATTTAATCTAATAAAAATCACAATCAAACGCCTCACCCATGCCCCTGACTAAACTCGCCCTTTGTCTATTCGCTGTCACCGTTACCTTCACTACCTGCTTGTTCTCTCAAACCGAAAGGATCGAGGCTACCCTGACGAATAACCCGTGGGAAACCGAGTTGAATGGGATGCGGCTTACCTTCGGATTTGCCGGAAACGGCTACGGCCAAATGAAGATTGATCTGCTGGGAGAAGTACCCTTCAAATACGAATTGGCAACAGACCGGATCACCATGTTTTACGGCGTATCCGAGCAACAGGTGCCGGATCACCCTACTGGAGGCTTTGCGGCACGGCGTAGCATAATCAACGACACCATTACCTACTCCATGCAATTGACGGGAGAAAACCTGGAATTATCCAGCGAGGAAGAAACCTCGCTGAACAAATTTATCCTGACGAGATACAACGAAAAGAGTGACCGTTATCGCCAACCGCAATTGATTACCGACCTGCCGTTACTATCATCAGCCGGCCTGACCCCGGCATCGGTCACGGACTATATGAAACTATACGTAGGCAAACCCATACCCGCCTTTGCTGAAATCTATCCGCCTGATTGCTGTATTGCCAATGAGGAGCGATTGCTCAATGATAAGATATCTAGCGGCAGGGAGATCGAATGGGCTGTATCCATTTACCCTACAGACGACCGGCAGGCTACTGACAAGCGGCCGGAGCCGAAGAATATCCTATTAATTGTGGATAGGATGATTACCGTCGATTGTCTAAGCGAAGTTTTCGATCAAGTGGTAGATTACCCCGGCCGGGGTGTTACCTACCTTTTTTATACGGTGGTCACCGATGCGGAAACGGGGGAACCGGTAATTTATGCCCTGGATAAGGAGAAGTTACAGGCATAGACCGGAACGTTTCAGGAGATTGTCGGAAAGGTAGTGAAATAGCCCTCCCCCCGCGTAAGGTGCCTGGAAGGTGACGCCGCAGGGGCGGGGCTTGCCCCTGCCCGGAAGGCGGCAGCCCGCAGGGCCAAGCCGGCAGGCGCGCCTGGAAGGGACCGACCGTGCCCGCCCCCCGGCGGCACGGATACGCCCGAACAAACCCACGTAAACAGCCGCGGAATGGTTGAATAAGAAGCGCACGCCGCCAAATTCAGCACACCCCCGCCGATTCCCTATCTTCGCCCCGATCACAACCGCTACCATGATTCGGATACTCTTCCTCGGCCTGCTGGGCCTGCCTCTTTTGCTGACCGCGCAACTGCAAAATCCCTCGGATTTTTTGCCCCACCGGCTGGGCGAAACCTTTACGCCCCACCATATGCTGGTGAACTACTTTGAGCACGCGGCCGCGAACAGCAACCGGATCGTGCTGACGGAGTACGGGCAGACGAACGAGGACCGGCCGCTGCTGCTGGCCTACGTCTCGACGCCGGAAAACCTGACGCGGCTGGAGGACATCCGCAAGAATAACCTGCGCCGCACGGGGGTGCTGAAGGACGGCGCGAACACCGACCCCGCGCTGGACGTGGCCATCGTCTGGCTGTCGTTTAGCGTGCACGGCAACGAGGCGTCCGGTTCGGAGGCGAGCATGGGCGTGCTCTACGACCTGCTGGACCCCGCCAACCCGAAAGCGGCCGAATGGCTGGCCAATACCGTGGTGATTCTGGACCCGGCCCTGAACCCCGACGGCTATAGCCGCTATACGAACTGGTACCGCCAGACGGCCAACAAACGGCCCGTGGCCGACCCCGCCGTGCGCGAACACGACGAACCCTGGCCCGGCGGCCGCGTGAACCACTACCTGTTCGACCTGAATCGCGACTGGGCCTGGCAGACACAGGTGGAGAGCCGGCAACGCGCCGTGCAGTACCAGCGGTGGATGCCGCACGTGCACGCCGATATTCACGAGCAGGGGGCCAACGAACCCTACTACTTTGCGCCGGCGGCCGCGCCGTTTCACCGCTACATTACCGACTGGCAGGGGGATTTTCAGACCGAGATCGGGCGCAACCACGCCCGTTATTTCGACCGCGAGGGCTGGCTTTACTTTACCCGCGAGCGGTTCGACCTGTTTTACCCCAGTTACGGGGATACCTACCCGACCTTTAACGGGGCCATCGGGATGACCTACGAACAGGGCGGGCTGGGCCGGGGCCGGGCCATTGAACTGGACAACGGCGATACGCTGACGCTCTACGACCGGGTGGCGCACCACCGCACGACGGCCCTGAGCACGGTGGAAACTGCCTCGCGCGAAAAGGAGCGCCTGGTGCGGCAGTTCGGGAATTACTTCCGCGAATCGGCCGACTCGCCGAGCGGGGAATACCGGACCTACGTGGTGAAGGCCGGCTCGGGGGCCGGCGAGTTGCGGGCACTGACGCAGTTGCTGGACAACAACGGCATCGAGTACAGCCGCGCCAAGGCGAAGGCCGATCTGCGCGCCTACGGCTACCGGGAGGGCAAGGAAGTCTCGGCTTCCATCGCTCCGGGCGACCTGATCGTGCGGGCCAACCAGCCGCGTTCGGTACTGACGCAGGTACTGTTCGACCCGACGGCCGAACTGGAGGACAGCGTGACCTACGACATTACGGCCTGGTCGGTGCCCCTGGCCTACGGCCTGGATGCCTACGCGAGTACCCAAAAACTGTCGGTGGCCACCGAGCCGTGGACCAAACCCGCCTTTGCCAATTCCCTGAGCCGACCGGCCGACCGGGAAGCCTATGCCTATGCGTTCGAGTGGCGTGATTTCAGCAGTGCCCGCCTGCTGGCCGCGCTGCTGGGCGAGGGAATCCGCGCCCGCGCCGCCACGGGTAACTTCCGTTCGGCGGGCCGTGATTACGGTCGCGGAACGGTACTCGTTACCCGCGCCGATAACCGGACGATCGCCGACCTGCGCGACCGCGTGGCCCGCCTGGCCGAACGCGAGGAGGTGACCGTGTATCCGCTGGCCAGCGGCTTTTCCGATAGCGGTGCCGACGTGGGATCGGGCAGCATGCAACTCGTCAACCCGCCCAAAATAGCACTGCTGGGCGGCGAGGGAACCTACCCCAACGAATTCGGTCAGGTCTGGCACTTCTTCGAGCAGCAACTGGACTATCCCGTCCACATCTACTATGCCGAGGAGATGGACGACCTGAACCTGACCGGCATCGACGTGCTGGTACTGCCGGAGGGCCGCTACCAGTGGAACGAGGAAACGCTGGGCAAGGTAAAAACCTGGGTCCGGGCCGGCGGCCGCCTGATTGCCATCGGCGCGGCCAACCGTGCTTTGGTGGGCGAAGAAGCCTTCGGCCTGACCGCAAAAACGGACGACCCCCCCCTGAGTTTTTCCGTCGATGAAGAGATCGATCACCGCCTGCGCGACTACCAGGACCAGGAGCGTGAATCGATCAGCGATTATAATCCCGGCTCCATTTTTAAACTGCGCCTGGACCAGACCCACCCGTTGGCCTACGGCCTGGGGGAATCCTACTTCAGCCTGAAGACCAACAGCGACGCCTACGATTACCTGGAAGACGGCTGGAACGTGGGTACCATCCCCGAAAATGACGTGCAGGCCGGTTTTGTCGGTTACCGTTTGGAAAAGAAACTGCGCGAATCGCTCTCGCTGGGGGTAATGCCCTACGGTCGCGGGCAGGTGGTGATGCTGGCGGATAACCCGCTCTACCGGGGATTTTGGCAGCGGGGAAAGTTGTTGTTCAGCAATGCGTTGTTTATGGTACAGTGATCGTTATCCAGCTTTCCATCCTTCCTTTCTCTCATGCGTTATCCCTTATTGCTTCTCACCTTACTTGTGTCGCCCGTCCTACGGGGGCAGGGCGGCGTACAGTGGCTGGAAGACCTGAGTCTGGATGCCGTGCAGGTGCGGGCGGCGGCGGCCGACCGGCCGGTGGTGCTCCTGTTCACCTCCAGCGTAGTGATGCCCTGCACCTACCTGGAAGAAACCGTACTAACGGACCCGCTGGTGGCGGAAACCCTCCGCGAGCAATTCGTCTGCGTTCGGCTGCCCGTCACCTCGGCGGCGGGGGAAAAACTGCTGCGGCGGTTCGGGGTGGAGGAGCTACCGAGTTTACTCTTTCTGGACGCGCGCGGCCGCCTGGTAGCGCGGCGGGCCGGGGTACTGCCGGTAGCCGAACTGGCCCTGCTGCTGCAAGAGGTGGACCGCCCGGCCAACCACCTGGTGCCCCTGGCCCACGACGCGGCCGCCGCCCGCGGCGCGGGCGCGCCGCGCCCGCGTTTGCCGCGCGAGGAAATTGCCGTGCCCCCGCCGAATCCGCCCGCCGATCTGCCCCACGATCATCCGGGTGCCGCCCCCCGCCCCATCCTTCCGGGCGGCGGCGGGAGCCGCTAAAACCAGTTCGCTATCCGTCAACTCCGCCACGAAGAAATCCGTAACGAGACCCGCCGCTTTCCCCTCGGGATCGTCTGCGCGGACTGGTCCGACCCGCTGAACGTCGGTTCCGCCTTCCGCCTCGCCGAGGCCGCCGGGGTGGGGGAGTTGCTGCTGCTGGGAACTACGCCCGCGCCGCCCCACCGGAAGATTGGCCGTACCGCCCGCTCGACGGTCCACACCGTCGCCCTGGCGGCAGGAATCGGATTCCCTGACTGAATTAAACCGCCTGCGGGACGCCGGGCATTATCTGTTGGGTCTGGAGGTGCTGGACGCGAGCGTGTCGTTGTTTGATTACGCCCTGCCCGCCGGTTTGGGAGAGGATAAGCTGCTCTATCTGGTTGCCGGGAACGAACGCCACGGACTTGCGCCGGAAATAATCAACTTGCTGGACGGGGCGGTGCACCTGCCGATGTACGGGCGCAACACGTCTCTAAATGTGAGCGTGGCACTGGGGGCGGCGGTGTATGGGTTGGTGGGGCGGTTTTGAGGGGGGTAGATTATCTTCTTTTTTTCTACCTTCCCTTCTTCTCTCCACTTCTAACCACACACCTATGCCCTCCGCTCAGCATCACAGCCTCTCCATCACCAAAACCGCCAACTACTACACCCTGGGCGAGGGCGGCCCCGCCACCAAACGGCTCTGGCTGGCCACTCACGGTTACGGGCAGGCGGCGGAGCGCTTCATCAAAAAATTCTCCGGTGTGGCGGGGGAGAAGGATTTAGTAGTGGCCCCCGAGGGCCTCAGCCGCTTCTACTGGGGCGGGCTGGACGGCGAGGTCGTCGCCTCCTGGATGACGCGCGGCGGGCGGCTGGCCGAAATTGCCGACTACTGCGCCTACCTTTCCCAACTCCTGGCCCTGATCCGGGCCGGCCTGCCGGACGACGTGCAACTCATCCTCTTTGGGTTCAGTCAGGGGTGTGCTACACAAATGCGGTGGATTCAGGCCGACGAGATCGCCTGCGATGCGCTGATTCTCTGGGCGGGGACGCTACCCGAGGACATCGACTACGCTAACGTGCGCGACCGGCTCAACGAAGCCGTCCTGATCCAGCTGCGTGGCGATAAGGATCCCCTGATCGTGGAAAAATACATCGACCGCAACCGCGATACCGTGGCGCGGGCCGGGCTGAACGTGGAGGAGCGGGTGTATGCGGGCGTGCACCGCATCGAGCGGCGGGTGCTGGAAAAGCTGGCCGAAGAAGTTCACGAACGGATCGCCCGAGATTAACTGACCCTTGCGCCACCGGGCCGACGCAATTAACCCGTACTAAAGCAGTAGCGGCGGCGTTTTAATCGCTCACCTCCCGGCGGCTGCCGGGAACTCTTTTACCTTCGCGGCTCATTTTACTGTACTCCTATGCGTCTTGTTACCCTCCTGCTCTTCTTCGGTTTATTCGGCACGTCGGCGGCCCAGAAATTCGTTCCCATCCAGTTTCACGAAGCGGTGATGGCCGAATATGCCGGTGACCTCATTGATTTTAGTCAAGAAAAAATGAACTGTGCCGATCAAGAGTTTCCCGGCCGGGAGATCGTCATCGTCGGCCAGCCCTTTAACGATCGCCTGTTACTGGACACCGTCGGACTCAACGTTATCGGTACCGGCGGCTACGTCTGTTACGGCTGCGATCAGACCGATTTCGGTACCGCTACCATTCAGGGAGATACCCTGATCTACGACCCGAATACGGACGTGAATATAGGCTTCGATACCGTCTCCGTGGCTTTCTGCGAAGCCGGGGTGTGTTCCGATACGACGCAAATTATCTTCCTCGTCCGCCGCGCCGGCCGCACCTTACCCGTGCAGACCATTGCCGTAGACCCCGAAGAGCGGCTGGACGTGTCCGTGCCCGCCGAGGATTTGCCCGGCCGGGTTTTTTGCCGCGAGATCGTGGAATGCGCCACGCCCGATAATTATCCAGGTCGCAGTCAGCAGGCCCTGTTCCTGTTCGGGCTGGATGGCGGCAACGATTTTCAGTACCAGGCCAGCCGGTTCGGCGGCACCGACCGCTTGTGTCTGCGGATTTGCGACGAGTTCGGCGTCTGCGATACTTACCCTTTCGCCTTCACCATCCAGCAGCCGGCACGACAACTGCCGTTTTTCGACGATTTTTCCGGGCAGGGATTCGTTACCGACCCCACCAAGTGGCTCAACCGCGAGGTACTGGTCAACCGCACCTACGGCAACGAACCGCCCAGCGTGGGCGTGGCCACTTTCGACGGCATCGACTCGCGCGGCCTGCCGTATACCGCCACGTCCAGCAGCCAGTCCATCCCGGCCGACTTTCTCACTTCCATTCCGCTCAACCTCAGCGGCCGTCCCGGCACGGTACTCACTTTTTACGCCCAACCCCGCGGCTTCGGCAGCCGCCCGGAGACCGGCGACTCCCTGGTGCTGCAGTTTCTCCAACCCAACGGCAGCTGGAATACCGTTCGCAAAATAGCCGGTCTGCCCAGCGGCGAAAGTAACGCCTCAGTGCGCCCCTTTATCGGCTACCGCGTGCCGGTGGACGAAGGTTTTCTGCACAGTGCTTTCCAGTTTCGCTTCTACAACCTGACCGACGAGGCCGGTGCCCTCGATACCTGGAACCTGGATTACGTCCGCCTCGACGATCAGGAAACCGAACTGATCTTCAATGACGTGGCTTTCACCGAGATCGCGCCCTACGTCACCGCGCCCTACACCAGCTTGCCCTACCGCCAGTTCCGGGCGGGCGGCGAATCGCTCATCAATCAAAACTTGCTCATCGGCCTGTGGAACCACGGCCCGCAGCCCGAGGCCATCGAAAATTCGGGCTACACGGTCAGCAACCTGGAAACTGGCGAGAACCTGATCAACGTAGTGCTCCTCAACGGCCAGCAGGCCAATATCGTCAACGGAATGCCGGTGGAAATCCCCATCGACCTGGCGGCCGACGCGCCCTTTAATTCGTTCTTTGGCAACTACAGCAACCTGCTCCTCAACCAGCCCACCGCCGGCGACGAGGACCGGGTGGACATCCGCACCAGCCTGTTTATCGACGAGTCCAGCCAGGAAACCACCCCCGGTCTGGTGGAGTGCGTGGAGCGTAACGACGCCGTCAGCACCACCACCGTTTTCGACAACTACTATGCCTACGACGACGGCACCGCCGAGGTGGCCCTGCAGGCCCTGCCGGGCCAGTCGGTCGTGCAGAAATACGTGGCCTTCGAAGCCGATGTGCTGCGCGGCGTGCGCTTCAGCTTCCCGCGCACTACCACCAATTTCAGCAACAGCCAGATCAGCATCGTCATCTACACCGGCGCACTGGAGGGCCAGCCGGACTACCAATTCACGGTCAACCCCATCTTCCCGGCCACCTTTTTTACCGATTCCCTGCAGGGGTTTGCCACCTACCCATTACCCGATAGCCTGCTGCTGCCCGCCGGAGATTTCTACGTCGGCTGGCGTCAGCTCGGCACCACCGGTCCGCGCGCATCCGTGGGTTACGACCGCAACAACGTGCCGGAAAACGTCATCTTCTTCAACAACGGCGGCAACTGGATTCCCCTTACCGGCACCACCACCGGCGCCCTCATGATCCGCCCCGTGGTGGGCAGCGTCACCCCCGGCTCTACCGATGTGGACGATGACCTCACCGATTTCGGTGCCGAGTGGCGCATCTTCCCCAACCCCGCCGCAGACCGCGTACGCATCACCGGCCCCGCCGCTAACTACATCGATTTTCGCATCGAGCTATTCGACCTCACCGGCCGCCGCCTCTCCCGCCCCGTTTCCCCCGGCGGCGAGCTGGACCTCAGCGGGTTACCGGCCGGCCTCTACCTCGTGCGCGGCACCGAAACGGCAAGCGGCCGCAGCTGGACCCGGAAATTGGTGGTGCGTTAAAACCGGGTGGCGGTTACGACTGTCTCATTTAGTATACATTTGCATTGGGCGTGCCCCCTCCTCATGTCGGGGTCGGTCCCTTCCAGGGCTACGCCTTGTACATAAGTTTACAATGTACGAAGTTTGCTTCCAAATCTCCCTTTGTTGAACCAGATACGATCCTTCTATCCTACTAGCAGTGCTAGCTTCCAACCCATCCTTAAGGAAGGCCAGCGTTATCGCCATTCCTTTGGCGACAAGCGGCTATCTAATCGAGCCGATGTGATCATTGAACAACTCAAGAATCATCAGACTTGCCGCATCACTCATCTAGATAGCGACACGAGCCAAAATAGGGCGACTTACCGGTTTTTATCAAATGATCGCATTGAGTTAGCTGAGCTGATCGACAAGATTTGCGTCATTCCCCAAGAGCAGATCAGGGACAAGGACGTTTGCGTGCTGATGGATGGTTCCTGCATCAACCTAAAGAACGGAGCGTTTAGTCGTCGCGGTTGGGCCAACAAACATGGGGTGATTAATGACAACCAAAGTCCCGGCTTTACGGTCATGCCGGGTCTGGTCATGGATACTACTTCTCATGCTATCCACGGCTTGAGTGATATTCTGTTTCATTCTCGTGACATTATTAGCGGAGACGAGGTGACCAAAAAGGCGATTCGCAATGCGCGGCGCCAATTGAAATTTGAGGAAAAGGAAACGGCTGCCTGGTCAATCGTGGCGGACCAGTCCGCTAAGCGGCTTGTCGAGGCTAGTCACGTGACGTTCGTGATGGACCGAGGAGGAGACGCTTATGAATCCTTGGCGCGCACGGTCGAGTTGACTCGCAGAGACTTTATCGTGCGTTCCCACGTTAATCGCAAGGCCATGGATAGGTCAACGGGACAGTGTGGATCGCTTAAGCAGTTGCTGGAAGCCGCGGCGGTAGTCGATGTGCAGACCAAAAAATTCAGGAAGCTTTTTCACAAAAGCAAATCATCGGGAAAAGTAAGAAGGCGCAAGGCTAGACAAACCAGATTGAACCTTAAGTATCTTCCCGTGGAGTTACTTTTGCCCGATCGTTACGACCCCCAGGCACCGCGACTGGACCAACCCCTTTACCTGGTGGAAGTCAGCGAGGATCTTGCCCTGGTTCCAAGAGGTGAAAAACCGGTTTGTTGGCGTATCCTGACAACCTGGCCACTACAGACCATTGCCGAGGCTTGGAAAGTGGTCGAAATCTATCAGAAGAGGTGGGAGATCGAACAACTTTTCCGACTGCTCAAAAAGCAGGGCTTCGATGTGGAATCTTCTCAACTTCACCATCCTGACCGGATCAAAAAACTCGTTGCCATGTCCTTAGTAGCTGCTGTTACCGCGCAAAAATTGGTTGCCGCCAGAGATGGAAAGAGCGACGTCCAGACCTGCGAAGTATTTACTGCGCAGGAAGTTAGCGTGCTGCATAAAATGAACCAGCGCTACGCTGGAAAAACCGCTAAGACCTCCAATCCTCACCTGGAGGAAAATCTAGCCTGGGCGGCCTGGATTATTGCCAGGGCCGGACATTGGAGTGGCTATGAGGCACAGTCCAAACCCGGACCGAGCACCATGCTGGAAGGGCTCAAAGTCTTTCAAATACTCTGCGCTTTCTTGCCCCAAGACAAAACGTAAACTTATGTACAAGGCGTAGCCCTTCCAGGCTCGCAAATCTGCTCGGCCCCTGCGCTTCGCTCCGGGTCTCCGGCTAAGCGCCGGCCCTTCCAGGCACCTCACGCTACTAATCCAACCATTCACCCCGAAAAACACCCTTCATCATGGAAGCATCCGTCCAGGAACTCAAGAAACGCCGCTCCGAAGACCGGCAAAACTACGTCCTTCTCGACGTTCGCGAACCCCACGAACGCGACGAAGACAACATCGGCGGCCTCCACGTGCCCCTCGGAGAAATTTCCCTCCATCTCGATAAGCTCATTCCCCATAAAGACGAGGAAGTGATCGTCTACTGCCGCAGCGGCAAGCGGTCGGCCATGGCCACCCAACTCCTCCGGCAAGCCGGTCTTAGCAACGTCCGTAATCTGGAGGGCGGCATGATCGCCTACCGGGAGATTGATCCGGGGAAATAGGGAACAAAAGTCGTTGAGTATCACCGGTTGAACAATTGACCGTTCTGCGCGGGTATTTTGCCCTCCTTCTTCGTCATGGAACGCCTTACTAAGAGCGTGTCTAAAATTTTTAAGAACTGAGAATCAATGATTCGCTTCGCGGATACTTCGTGGTGCGCGCCCTTGAAGAGGAGGTATTTCATTGTCTGTACTTCAGCTTTCTCATGACCGATTTTTGCGTGAGGTGCCTGGACGGGCGGCGCGTCAGCGACGAGTGCGGAGCACCGAGCGAACAGCGAGCCGGGAAGGGACCGACCCCGACCTCCGGGAGGGGACACGCCCGAAAAATTCGCCCCCCGAAATAAAGGAGCCTCTCCGTGTCTTTAGCTACCTGATTCGGGCATAAGTTGGTTTTCCCCCCCCGGCCCCCCGAAGGGGGGAGATTATATAACAACCCCTTCATTCCCTCCATCGTTACCTGCGGTGCTTCTCCAAATAGTAAAGCGATTTATCGAGGTCATTCTTTGTAACCCCCTACCTTCGTGCCATGAAGGAGATCGATATTCGGACCGTGGACGTGGTTCAGTACCTGCAACCGTTGCGGGAGGGCGGGTCGTTGCCGGCGATTGTGCGGGCGGATGATGATTTTCCGTACGTGTTGAAATTTCGGGGGGCCGGGCAGGGCAAGAAAGCGCTGGCGGCCGAGCTGATTGGCGGGGAACTGGCGCGTGCGCTGGGGCTGCGGGTGCCGGAGATCGTGCTGATGAACCTGGATGATTCGTTCGGCCGGTCGGAGCCGGATGAGGAAATTCAGGATTTGCTGAAGTTCAGCGTGGGCCTGAATCTGGGCCTGCATTTTCTGGAGGGGGCCATTACGTATGACCCGCTGGTATCGCGGGTGGATGGGCTGACGGCCGCGACGGTGGTGCTGCTGGACGCGGTGATCACCAACATCGACCGGACGGCCAAGAACACCAATCTGCTGATCTGGAACCGTGAGTTGTGGTTGATCGACCACGGTGCGAGCCTGTATTTTCACCACAACTGGAAAAATTGGCGCGCCGGCCTGGGAAAAACCTTTCCGCTGGTGAAGGACCACGTGCTGCTGGAACGCGCTACGGAGCTGCCCGCCGCAGCCGAACTGGTACGGAAAACCCTGACACCCGCCCTGCTGGACGAAATACTGGCCGCCGTGCCCGACGACTGGCTGACGGAGGAGTTGGATGACCTGAGTCCGGCGGAGAAACGCGCGGCCTATGCCGAGTTTTTGCTGGACAAAATATCCCTGATCGACTCACTGGTTAAAGAAGCGGAAGATGCCCGATAACGTGACCTACGAATTTGCGGTGATCCGGGTGGTCCCCCGCGTGGAGCGGGAGGAGTTTCTGAATGTGGGCGTGATCGTGTACTGCAAGCGTAAGAAATACCTGGCCCTGCGGTATCACCTGGATGAAAGCCGCCTGGCCTGCTTTTCCGGGGCGGCGGAGCCGGCCCTGCTGGCCGACTACTTGCGGGCCTGGGAGCAGGTGTGCGCCGGCGCGCCCGCGGGCGGGCGCATCGGGGCGCTGGAGCAACACGTCCGTTTCCGCTGGCTGACGGCGGCGCGCAGTACGATCATCCAGAGTTCGCCGACCCACCCAGGCCTGTGTGACGACCCGGCGGGGGAGTTGGAGCGGTTGTTCGGTTTTTTTGTGGGGTGAGGGTAGGGGTGGAGGATTGAGTTTTTTGCTTCTAAGACAAAGCGTTGGTAAAATATATAGGCAAAGATTAAAATGAGTGGTTAATAAAAAATTATATACTATCAAATTGGATAATGTAGTAATTGATAAAATAAGTACGTTAAAAATTGGTATTTACTATCACTCGTTTTTTGTTAGATAATCACCATGGTTACCCTACTTTTCAACGCTGGCAAAATCTGGTGAAATACCACCCACTATCCAAATAGTCCGGCAAAATGATAACCGTACTATATAAATAGTCCGGCAAATCGATAACGGCCCTATACAAATAGTAGAGTAATAGGAAACGTACGCACATAAACTGAATACTAAAATACCAATTCCGAGGAGCTTGCCGACGATCACCACAGGTAATTTACCAGCGGCAACGCCGCCTATCAAGTTAACAGTGAAGCCCCCAACCCCACCAACTCCCTCAATTCCCCGTTACTCAGTTTTCCGATACTCGCCTCACCCTCCGCCACGCTCAGGTCCGCGATCTCGCGCTTGGAATGGATCAGCTCGTCGATCTTCTCCTCAAAGGTGCGCTCCGTGACCAGGCGGTGGACAAAAACGGTGTTCTCTTGCCCGATGCGGTAGGCGCGGTCGGTGGCCTGGTTTTCCACGGCGGGGTTCCACCACAGGTCGTAGTGGATCACATGGTTGGCGGCCGTCAGGTTCAGGCCCGTGCCGCCGGCCT
This sequence comes from Lewinellaceae bacterium, assembly GCA_963710215.1. Lineage (GTDB taxonomy): Bacteria > Bacteroidota > Bacteroidia > Chitinophagales > Saprospiraceae > Neolewinella. The sequence continues at coordinate 34,736 of CAVPZP010000072.1, forward strand.
TGATGGAAATGAGGAGAAGCGGACAATCCCCGTCTGTCTGGAAACGGTTCACCATTTCGTCGCGGGCCTTGGTGGAGGTGCCGCCGTGCAGGAAAGGGACGGCGTGGCCGAACGTGTCCCCGATCATCGTTTGCAGCAACTCGCCCATCTCGCGGTACTGCGTAAAAATGATCGCCTTATCATTGTTTTCCAGGATGCTCGTCAGCCGCTCGCGTAGGAGCAAGCCCTTGCCGCTGCGCGCAAAATCTGCCGCACCCGATTTGAGGAACTGCGCCGGATGGTTACAGCACTGCTTCAGGGCCGTGATCAACTTCAGGATGAGGCCCTGCCGCCCGATGCCGCTGTCCGCGTCTTCCACCAGCCGCATATTTTCCTTCAGAATGCTTTCGTACAGGGCCGTTTGCTCGGGCGTCAGGCGGCAGATCTCGGTTTGCACCACCTTGTCCGGTAGATCAGTGATAATGGTTTTGTCGGTTTTCAGGCGGCGCAGCACAAAGGGAGCGGTCAGTTTCTGAAACCGCTCGGCCACGCGCTGATCGCGCTCACCCTGGATGGGGCGGCCGTAGTTTTCGTTGAAGTACTTTCGGCTACCCATAAATTTGGGCAGCGTAAAATCCAGCAGACTCCAGTAATCCAGCAGGCGATTTTCCACCGGCGTACCGCTCATCGCGATCCGCACCGGCGCAGCGATCTTCTTCACGGCCTTGCTCTGCTTAGCGGCGGGGTTTTTAATGTTCTGCGCCTCGTCGATCACCTGAATCCGCCAGGGCATTTTAGCAAGTGTTGCTTCTTCCGACCGCGCCACGCCGTAGGTGGTGAGCAGCACGTCGTGATCGGCGGGGTCCGGCAGTTGCCGGCCGGTGCCGTGGTAGACGGAGGTACGCAGGCCGGGCGCAAACCGCTCGATCTCGCGCTGCCAGTTCCCCAGCAAGCTGGTAGGTACGATCACCAGGGCTTTTTCCCGGTCCAGTTTGCCTTCCTCGGCATATTTCAGCAGCAGCGTAATGACCTGCAGCGTCTTGCCGAGGCCCATGTCATCGGCCAGTACCGACCCGAAACCGAGCGCCGCGTTGGCGTACAGCCATTCGTAGCCACGCAGCTGGTAGGGCCGCAGCATGGCTTCCAGCCCGCCGGGCAGGGCAATTTTGGTGCGGCCGCGCAACTTGTCCACCAGTGAGCGCAGGTCTTTCGACAAACTCACCGGGCCGCCCTCATATTCCTCCGTGAACAGGGCCGCCAGCCGCTCGTGGGCCTTCAGGTCGGGCTGGTCCTCATTCAGTTTCTTCAGCAAGCGGGCCACCTCGCCCTCCTCCAGCATCACGTAGCTCTCGCGAAATTTTACCAAACCGGTAGAGTTCTCCAGCAAGTCCCGAAACTCCTCCGCGCTCACCACCTGATCGCCCAGCGCGGTTTGCCAGTTGAATTTGAGGATATTGTCCAGCGAAATTATTCCCGACAACTCAAAAACTGCACTGGCCGAACTCGCGCTCAGCCCCAGACCGGGCCGCAGCAGTTTGCGCAGGGCCGCCGGCAGCAGCACCCGGATGCCCAGTGCCTCCATGCTGGGTAGCACGGCGGTCAGGACGGGCGTGAAACCGCCCACCGAAAAGTACATCGGTTCGCGGCCGCTATTCGATAGGTAGGCCGTCAGGTCGGGAAAATGCGCGCCCAGAAAAGACAGCGTTTTGATCAGCCGCAGGCGGTCGGCAGTTGCCGCCTCGGCCAGCCACTTTTCCAGCGGCGGCGGCGGACCCTTGCGCTTTGCCTCCCGGTCGTCCACGAGCACTTCGACCCGGAGGCCGTCACCCTCTTCCTCGATCTTAAATACCGGCCCGTAGCGCTGCTCGGCCAAATACAACTGATTGAGCCACCGGTTGATCGCCGCCGGATATCCTTCCGTTCCCAGCAACTCGAACCGCCGCCGCCCGTGCAGTAAAAACAGTTCGCGCACCGGATTTTCAGCCGTCAGTTTAGCCGTCGCCTGTCCGATGATCGCCCCCATCAGAGCCGCCACCAGCTGCTCGCCATCATGCCTGGCGCGGAACTCGAAAAACTCCTCGTCCATATCCACATAATACAGCAGGGTAGGGGAGGCCAGCCGGTAGCACTGCTCCAGGGTCTCGCGCAGTTTCTCATCGGCCGTGGCGGGCGCGTACTGAAGCAGGTACTCGTCCTTGCCCACCGCCAAAAGGCGGGGCACATAGGCGCGGCGGCGCACCAGGGTCCTCGCCAGCTGGAAAAACAGCAGCAGGCTCCTGGCCTGCTTGTCCAGCAGATGCCGGTCCAGTTGCTCCGTGTCCTGCAACCACGCCAGAATATCGGCGGCACCCTCTATTTCCAGCAGTGGAAGGTCCTCCGCATCGAACGAGGACAGGCCGTGCAGCCGCAAATTCTCGTTCAGGTGCAACTCTACCTGCCCGCCCGGGGGCAGCAGCTCGGCCGCCGCCACCGGCTCGCCGTTGTCGCGCCGCCACAGTTTATCCGCATGGCGGGCGGCGGTCTGGTAAATTTTTTCCGTAAACTCCAGGAAATCCCCGCCCGTCGCCCCGTCGAAGGGCGGCGCACTCGGCAGCCGGCTCACCGCCCGCCAGCCCGACTCCTGGATACTGCCGAAATCAAGTGTTTGATACACCTCTTCGTCCCACTGAAAGACCGGTGCCCCGGCCACCTCCTGGATTAGATCGCCCAGCCGCGTTATATTGTTGTCGTCCTCCTCGGCTTCCTCACCCGGTCCGCTGGGCAGCGCGGCCTTCAGGTCCAGCCCCCGCAGCTGGAACAGGTAAAACGGGTCGTTATCAATCGCCCCAGCCATTACAAAAAACAGCGCGGCCATGTGCTTGCACGGCATCCCGTAGTCGGGGCAACTACAGGTTGCCCCCAATTCATCCATATTCTTCGGAAAAATAGTCAGCCCCAGCCGTTCCAGCACCTTGTTCAGCCCCTCCGGCAGGTTGCCGGTTAGCAGCTGCCCCAGCAGCGCGGGGTCCGCCTTCACCTCCGCCACCACGGCCCGCCCTTCCTCTGCACTCCACGGCTGCCACGAAACACCCACCTCATATGGGTAGGGCATGCTCCCCTGCACCTCCGCCGTTAACTCACCGGGCGCGGGCTGCTCCAGGTTTTCCACGAGTCCCTTGTTCGCGTAGGTTTTGCCCCGCGCCAGCCGCCCCCCCTCACTCGCCTCCTCCACGGCCGCCAAAAACTGCTTGCCCCACCAGCTCGTCCCGTACGCACGCCGGTAACTGCCCGCCCGTGCCCGGGGCGCGGGCCGCTTGTCATAAAACCAGTGCGAGGATTTTTTACGGGCCATTGGTTGGGTAAGTTTAGAGCCGACAAAATAAGCTATTTGTCTAATTGGGTGTGCCCCGCCGCTAGCGCGCCGGGTCGGTCCGGCTCGCGTGTGGATCCCCTCCACCCCACGCGGTCACGTGCTCGCAGGTCTGTTGCGGCCCTGCGGTTGTAATCTTCCAGGCATCTCGCGCCGGGTGGGAGGTCCGTAGATCAAATTGAGCCGACAAAATCCTCTGCGACCCAATCAGTAGGGTTCCGGTTCCCGAACCCGACAGGTATTTAGTTTACTTACGCCGCTCTGAGAAATACTGTAATTCTCCGCGACCTGGCGGCCGCGATTTAAGTATTAACGATCCGGGGATCGCGACCCTGTAATTACTTTTAATCCTTACCCTTCACCCGCGCATATCCCAGCCGTTCCCCCGTGCCCGGGCCGTAATATGTGTCCAGCCCCGCCACCGTCATCGTCTCCAGTAACTCGTGATCCACATGACCCGTTTCGGCCACTGCCTCACCGGGCAGGATTACCTCGATCACCTTGCCCACTACGAATAAGGTACCGTTTGCCTTGATCTGGCAATCCTCCACGTATTCCAAACCAAGTTTAATGCGGCTTTCTTGCACGTAAGGCGCACCATGGGCCTCCGTGTACTGCGGCGTCAGGCCGGTAGCGGTAAATTCCGAATCACCCAGCGGGTAATTGGCCGACGTCTGGTGAGCCGCATTCAGGATGGCGGGGTGGATGGTGTTGAGGGTAAAATAGCCTTCCGCTAAAATATGGTGATAAGTTTGCCGCGGCACGGTCAGCGGCCGCATAATGAATCCTAGTAGCGGCGGCGTCGCCCCGATGTGCACGATGGAGGAAAAAACTCCCAGGTTTTCTGTTCCCCGATACCCTTTGGTGCCGATCAAGTGCACCCCCCTCGGCCCCGGCAGCGTATTCATAAGATGACGGCGGTACATGGAGGGGTAAGCGAGAATGTCGTTGAGTGCAATAGTCATGGTAAAGGCGGCCGGGCCGCATGTTTTAGCCGGCGGCGGAGCTGCCGGTAGATATTTTGAGAGCCGTGCCATTGCCCGGCCTTATTTTCGTTTTTTCTTCTTTCGCTCCGGCTGTGGTGCCTTCGGTACCGGGTTCGCGTGATCTTCGATGTAGCGGGTGCGGCGGCGACTGATGTCTACCGCCTGGTACAGCGCGGCCCGGAAACCGGCGGGGTCTGCCTCGCCCTTGCCGGCAATATCGTAGGCCGTGCCGTGATCGGGGGAGGTGCGAACGGCAGTGAGACCGGCCGTGAAATTGACGCCGCTGCCGAAGGTAAGTGCCTTGAACGGCACCAGCCCCTGATCGTGGTACATGGCCAACACGGCATCGTATTTTTTGATCTGGCCGCTGCCGAACAGGCCGTCGGCGGGAAAGGGGCCGAGGGCGAGCAAACCGGCTTCCTTGGCATCGAGAATGGCGGGGCGGATTACCAGATCGTCCTCTTTGCCGATCAGTCCGTTGTCGCCCGCGTGGGGGTTGAGAGAAAGGACGGCGATGAGCGGCCGCTCGATCCCGAAGTCCCGCTTGAGGGAGTCGTTCATGATGCGCAGCTTGCTCAGAATGGCCGCCTTGGTCACGGCCGAACTCACCTTGGCCAGTGGAACGTGATTGGTGACCAGCCCGACCCGCAGCCCGTCGCTGACCATGAACATCAGGTTCTCGCCGCCGAACTCAGCTTCCAGAAATTCGGTGTGGCCGGGGTAGGGAAAAGAATCGTCCAGTTGCATGGCCGCTTTGTTAATCGGGGCGGTCACTAGGGCCTGGGCGCGGCCCGCCCGTACTGCCGTTACGGCTGCCTGCAGCGACCGCAGCGCGGCGCGACCGGAATCGGGGGTAGCTTTCCCGAAAGCGATCTCGGGTTCATCGGTCCAACTGACAACCACGTTGATCTTACCGTCCTGGATTCGTGATTCATCTTCGGCGAGGTGGTAGCTGAATTCCCGGCCGACCAGATCGCGGGTGGCTTCGATCACGGCTTTGGAAGCATAGATGACGGGCGTGAGCAGATCGGTCAGGCCCGGGGACGAGACTGCTTTCAGGACCACTTCGGGTCCGACGCCATTGGTGTCGCCGATGGAGATGGCAATGCGGGGTGGGTGGGTCATGGCGCGAAGGTAATGGGTTCTCCGCAGTTTATCGGTTGGCTACCGGTCACTTCTCAGCGGATGATCCCCACGGGGTAGCGGTAGGCGTCCGGCTCCAAGTAGTTGCTGTGGCGATAGATCCAGTCGAGTTGTCCGTAAGCACTCTCGGCCAGTTCAGGGTCGGCAGCGCGGGCAGCCTCTAAGGCCGCTTTCAGTTCCGGTTTTTCCATCAGCAGTCGCTCGGCAATCTCCTCGAAACGGTAGGGGCTGAAGGATTCCTTTTGCTGGAGTACGCCGTCGAAGAAGTTCCAGCGGAAATAGCTGTCCGGGGCCTCCGGTTCCAGGGTTTCGATTACGTAGCGCAACGCGGGCTGGGCGGCGTCGGCCGGAATGAGGTAATCGCCGCGTCGGTAACGGCATTCGATTATTTCGGAACTCAGTTCCACCTGATTGTGATAAAAGTGGCCCTCGTACGGTTGGTCGTAACTACCAAATTTGCTGATGCGGTAGGTGGTTACGCGCAGGGTGGTGTCACGTTCCAGCGGCTGCATAAGCACGCCGTTCAGGCGCAGGCGCTCGGCTACTTCCCGGTAGGCTTGCGGGAGTATATAGGCACGCGGGCGGGCCGCGGACAGCGTCGGCCGGTAATAGTTATAATGCCGGATGGTAGTATCCAACGGCCGCTCGTGGTTGTAGTACAGCCGGTCCTGACCGGTCACCTTGCTGGGCCGCATTTCGGAGGTGTAGCCCTTAAATTTCAGGGTATCGTAGCGGGTAGTATCGAGTTCGTATACTAAGGGGATGCCGGTCTGAGCCGCGTATGCCGCCCGTGCCTCCAGGCGGGCTTCGCGGAGTTCGCCTTCGTCCAGTTGCAGCCATTCCGTAGCGGCTAACATGAACTGGTGTACGCCCTCCACTCGCTTGTGGAAGGGTTTCAGGGCGTGGGTTTCCGGCATGAAGCCGAGGGTATGGTTGAGGGCGGCGTAACCGGTGCTGTAGCGGGGCAGGTCGGGAAAGGCCATGATGCCGTCTTCGGTGGGCGGCTTGCCGTAGCTGCCGTAAGAATACACGTAGGGCGTGGCCGCTACCCCACGCATGGCTAGTTCGGCGTATAGGAAGGGCAGCAACGCCTCGGTCTGGTAGCGCGCCAGCGGCTCCGGCAGCCGACTATGCTCGGTGGGGATGAGCGTGAAATCGTAGCGATGATCGGAGCCGTTGGTGGTGTGGTTGTCGATAAACAGGTCGGGATCCCAAGCCTGGAAAAGCCGGGCAAAGGACCGGGCATTCCGCGTATCCGCTTTAATGAAATCACGGTTCAAGTCCAGATTCCGGGCGTTCCCCCGGAAACCGTGCTCCTGCGGCCCGTCTTGATTGACCCGCGTATCCGTGCTCCGGTTCAGTAGCCCGCCCAGATTATAAGCCCCAATAATGACGACCGTTACCTCATCCCAGTCGCCGCCCTTGCCTTCCAGCAGGTCACGGGCAAACAGCATACTGCCGTCCACCCCGCAGGCTTCGCCTGCGTGGATGGCGTTGTTCACCAGCAGTACCATTTTCCATCGCCCCGGATCGGGTTTAAACCGCCCGTTTTGATCCAGTACGATCACCGGCAACGGCAGGCCGCTATCGGTTTGTAAGTTGGTATCCAGTTGCAGTTCGCAGCGGCCGGGATATTTAGCACTCAGCGCGGTATAAAATTCCAGCAGTTGCGCGTGGTCGGCACTGGTATTGCGCTCGGGATCGGCTTCGTAGGGGGTGGTTTGGGCGGAGAGGGAGGCCGTGAGTAGCCATAAAAACAGCAGCGATAAGTGACGCATAGAATTACTACAAAAATTTAAATAATCAGGTGATGCCATCATTATCAAAGGTTGCTTACCCTTTATAAAAGTCCTCCCCCCCCCCGGCGTGAGGTGCCTGGACGGTGATCCGCGCAGCGGGAAGCCCGCAGGGCCAAGGCGACAGCCGCGCCGGTAAGGGACCGGCCGGCCCGTTAGGGACGGACACGCCCGATTTACTAGTAGGTAGAATGTAGTAGGTAGTACACTCATGACAAGTGCATTAGAAGCTACCATCTATTCCCCCCCGGCGGCTAATCGTCCGGGTCCCCTCAATCCCAGCCGCCGCGGAAGGGGGGGATTACTACCCACTACCTCTCTACCCACTACCCTACTAGAAAACCACCACCCGGCTTACCTGCACCGCCGTAGGGCTGCGGAGTTCCAGTAAATAAGTACCGGCCGGCAGACGACCCACGGTCAGGTCCTCTTGCTGCGGACCGGCGGGGCGGCGGCCGAGATCGCTACGAAAGACGGGGCGACCGTTGATGTCCAGCAGGCGCAGGCTCACTTGCGTGGGCGCGGTGAGTTGGTAGGTCACGCGCAGGTTTCCACCGGCGGAAACGGGGTTGGGCTGTAACCAGAGACGGAAAGCATCCGTCACGCTTTCACGCACACCCACGGGATTTTCGGCCGGGGCCGGCAAGCGGTTTGTGGTATATAGGCGATACTCGCCCGGGGCCAGGGCCAACGAGGCAAGGTTTTCGGCTACATCCAGACTGTCACCACTAAAGTATTCGTACCAGCGGCCGCCGTGGGGGAAGGGGTTGGTTACCGAGCCGTCCAACACGTCGAAATTACCCACCACGGCCACGTCCATATCGGGGTGCAGCAGGTGAATCCGCTTCTGCTTGCCGATCAAATCGTAGGCGTAATTATCGGTGTGAAATACCGGATAATCGTTGCGCAGGCCGATGAGCGCGGCGGTCACGTTGTACAGGTCGCGGCGGTCGGGGTTCTGGTAATAATCCCAGCGGATCGGTTTCGGATCGGTGCGGCAACCGTTGTTGATGCCGCCGTTAGGACACTGATTGATGGAGAAGTCATAACCAAGTTCGCCAAACTGCCACAGCATTTTCGGACCCGGCACGGTGTAGAAAAAAGCCGAGGCTAACTCGCTACGGTCCATGGCCGTGGCGAAATTTTTCACATTGTAGCTGCCCGCCATGTTACCAAATGCCTGCGTCTTATAGCCCATCCGCTCCTCGTCGTGGCTTTCCATGTAGGCAATAAGATGGGGGACATCCAACCCCTTATTCTCGGCAAATACCTCGCGGATGTTATTGGGGCTGAAACCCATTGCGCCTTCCAGATAGGCATTGTGGGGATTAAAACCCGACCACAGTAAAATTCCGTTCCCGTATTCGGACAATTCTTTTTCTTCCTGTTGCGCGGCCAAGTGTTCCAGCGTCACGTAAGCATCATTATTGGTTTGCCACATCACATCGGCATAGTGCTCGATAATGGCAATCCGGCTGGCATCGTAGTTGCTCCAGGCACCCGCGTTGTCGGGGTTGTCGGTCTGAGTGAATCCCTTGGAAAGATCAAAACGGAAACCGTCCACGCGGTACTCGGTCAGCCAGAATTCCATCACCTGGTCGATGTAGGAGACGGTAGCTTCGCTCTCGTGATTAAAATCGTAGCCCACGTTAAAGGGGTGGCGCGGCGTCACGTTCAGGTAGGGGTTGTCGGGCGCGGGGCGGAAATTGGCTTGGTCCCACCACAATTGTGCCAGCGGACTCTGGCTGAACGCGTGGTTGTACACCACGTCCACGATCACGGCGATATTGCGAATATGGCACTCATCCACAAACGCCTTGAATGCCTCCGGGCTACCGTAATATTTGTCCAGTGCCTTATGGAAACTGGGGTTATATCCCCAACTGATATTGCCCTCGAATTCATTGACCGGCATCAGCTCTATCGCGTTGATATTCAGCCGTTGCAGGTAATCCAGCGTATCTATCAGCGTCTGATAATTGTGGGCGTCCACAAAGTCGCGCACCAGCAATTCATAGATGACCAACTCTTCTTTCGGGCCGGGCACGTAGTCATTCGCCACCCAGTTATATTCCGGTTCGTCCAGCCGTACCCAGCTCACGATTCCCTGCGTTTTGCCCACCGGGTAGTCCGGGATGCCGGGAAAGGTCTCCTCGCCGATAAAGGGGTCGTTAAATTGGTCCAGCACCAGTTCGCTCAGTGGGTCGGCAGTGCGAATAGTGGCATCCACCAGGTACTGGAAAGTCAGGTCTTCCAGCGTATCCAGCCCGCCGATACCTACCCAGAAGTAGGTGCCGTCCACCGATTGGTTCATCTGGTAGCGGGTCTCCAGCCGCCAGTCGGAGAAATTACCCAGCACAAAAGCACTCTGCTTGCCGGGGGCATACAGTTGCAGGTACACGCTATCGGTTCCGAAGCGGGTCAGGCCGTTAGGCATCTCGTTCGGTGGGTCCATCGCGGGCAGGTCACCCAGTACGATCACCTGCACCGAGTTGGTGCGCGTAACACCGTTATATTGCGCCGCTACCTCGAAAGTCACCAGTCCGGGTTCGGTAAAGGTGTAGTTGTTCAGTGAAATCGTTTCCGCGCCCGCCTCGGTCACCTGGGGGTCGCCGTTCACCAGCAGTGCCAGGTTTGCGTTGATGTAGGAGGTAGCGCTCACCGTCAGCATATCGCCCACGTTAGCCGTGCTGATCGGCTGGGTCGGTTGGGTAAAGTCCACTACCAGATCGGATTGCAGCACCACCGTCGAGGTATCCGTCATGCCGTTCGCCTCGGCCACCAGTTCCAGCGTTTGCGTACCGATGGTGGTAAACGACAGGCTGTAATCAAACTCCGACACGCCGGTTTGGCTGGTCAGCAGCGTCCCGTTTTGGTACAGGCTCAGGGTCGCGTCCGTCGTAGCGGCGGCCGTCAGGTTCACCTGCCGGCCCAGTGGCACGGGGTTCAGTCCGTTCGCGGCCACCTGCAGGCTGGCCGTCAGCACGGTAGACGACTGAAAAACATCGATAAAAATATCGCCGCCACCGGTCGCTTTACCCTCCAGCGAACCGTCGCCGTTGCGAAAGACAAAGTTCATCGAGTTGATCGTTACCCCGGCGGGCACACCATAATAACTCCGAATATCCGGCCCGATGGTATAGGTGTATTTATTCGGTTGCCCGGGCACGGGCGTCATCCGCCAGGCCGGGTTAGTCACCGCCCACATGGTCACTACGTTGGTCCATTCCGTCGGGCTTTGGTCCGTAAACACTCCCGTGTGCACGTACACGTCGCAGCCGCAGTCTGCCAGCCCACCGGTGCCCTGCGTCGCGTCAAATGTAATGGTCACTGCCTCGTCCACCAGCGGAAGGGTAGGGGAAGTGGTCACGATTTGGGCTGTCAGTACGGAGGCATTCAGCAGCAGCAGTAAAAAAAGAAGAGGAGTAACTAGGTATCGCATGAGTAGCATTTAAGCGGAAGATGGATCGAACGAACCGGGTCATCCCGGCACGGCTTTCAAAGGTAAGGATTCTGGTGATGCGAGGTTCATTTCTCGCGGCATTGGTTGCTGTTTTGTCACTTGGCGGTTGGTCGTGCCGCTAAGCATCTGGAAAGGTGGTGCGCAGCCCCCATGCCCACGATCTGCGGGAGCGCATCGAGCTGAATGATGTGGCTTCCGGCAGCTATTATCTGACGATTGAGAGCGATGAGGGCAGGGAAGTGGTGCCGTTTGTGAAACAGTGATGAATTATCTGCCGATGAGGTGTGGAAACCTTGTGAGCTGCGGCAAGGTTTTTCGTAGGCGATGCATAGAGTATGCAACGACAATAATTGGGTACAACAGAATTTTCCGGTTGGTACACTAGTTCACTTGATTTGCCATCAATCACTCCTCCAAACTAACTCGTTTGAATGGTAGTTTGGTGAGCGCAGTAATCTCTTCCGCTTCTCGGGGGGTCAAATAAAGGTACTGCTGAACAGAACGACCGAAGGATTCAAATTTTTCTATTTGGTACAGCCTTTTTCCTGGGCCGATCTTGTCGCGCATTAGTTTGTCCAGGGTGGCAACCAGCAGATCAGGCTCAATGGAAGTAGTGTACTGTTTTCCTTCAAATAGGAAAGTAATGGTGTTGTTGACCTTATCATAAGCTAATTCCTTAATGGCAAGTTTATCGCCATAAAAATTCTGGAGATCGGGGTATAACTTATTGAAGTAAAATAATTCATTTGGATCGGTGCCATAGGGGAATTGGTCTAATAATGAAAAATTTAGTAACTTAATTCCTGGAAAATTAGTAACATACCTTAACATATTATCTTGCAATCTATTCTTGCCATGATTAAACTGTTCGCGAATATCCGTGGTGTCTAAAGCAAATGACTCACTATTTTCCATCCAGAAGTCAGCAATTTCATTTTTTTGCTTTGTAGTTAAGTAGTTCTCAGTATTTATGTAGCTTTTACTAAAAAAGCCACCCAAAATGACTTGCTCGTCATAAATAGTGCCGTTTCTGAAACTGGTATTAATATCACCGGTAGGTAATTGCGATCCAACGGGGAAAATTTCAAAGGCAAAATCATTACTGGTCTCGAATCTATTTGAATTTGGTGACGCCGATAGAAAAAAGTCATTGGTGAGTCGTTGAGGTAAGGAAAACAGGTTGTAGGTGTTCTTTAGGTCTGTATCGATCATTAACTGCAAAAGAAATTCATTTAATTTTTGATACAATTCAAAATCATGTGATGTAAGAAGTTTGTATACTCTTATATATTCACCATCAGAATAATAAGATTTGTCATAATCTTCAACTTTAAATTCTTCAAGAGTTCTTTCGTAGACCTGATCGTTAACAGTAATATAAATTTCGTTATTGCGGATTTCGAATACAACCCCCTCTTCGTTATTAATAAGGGAAATGGTGAAGAAGTCCTCGATGATAGCGGCTAGGTCTTCATCTGAATTTGCCACCCTGAATGGAATCAGATGTAAGTAAGGGCTGGCGTAAGTATAAGTGGATAGATCAATTTCACCGTTAACAAATGATTCCGCCAGGCTATCGTAAGCGGTTATGTCCAGATTATAAGATTGTAATTCCGCCACAATGGTAGAGCGAGTATTCTTGTCGTTAAAATGATCTTCCAGAACGGCCTGTTTCAGAATATTCCATTTTTCCCTCAATTCTAGTCCGCTCGTATCAGTGGTAAGAACTTCGATTGCGCTTGCCGCCAGGGGCGTAAGAATGCCTAAATCTCTCAGTGAATCCAGGGTAGGACCGGCGGGGGGCGAAAAAAGATCGGTATCAAACTTAGCCAGTTCATCATAGAGGCCCGGAATGTCGATATTCCCCCCTGCCTCTAAAAAGCTTTCGTTCATAAAATCTTCGGCAACATATTGCCGATATAGCTCTCGATAAATATCGCTGTTGATGCCCCTTACCATCTCCCCGCGATCTTCGGGTTCTACGCGCCTTTGGTCCTCGCCATGCAACAGATTTACCGCCCACTCCCCCAAACCACCAAATGATTTCATGTACTCTTTATAGGGTTTGAAACCCTCCGTTTCAATGTCCAGCCACTCGGGGTGAAGGATGGCCTTGGAAAAAGAGTGTAAGCCGATCGACATGGTTATTCCACCGGGTAAAGAGAGTTCTCCCCGGACCAGAAAATCTTCGCTGAAGAACCCGAATCGGTCTAGATAGCGATTGGCGGGTAGGAGGACTTCCCGAGAAACGATCAAGCGATTATCCGGAGCCTCCGGTACGAGGCCTTCCGTGAATACTTCTTCGCAGCTCAGACCGAAGTAATTTTGGTTAGTGGGCGTTCTTTTTTTTACCGCGTAATTTTCCAGTTCCATTTCAGCGAATACCTCTCCCATCGGTTCGGTGTAATAAAGCGGGTAGCGGAAATTGTAATAGAAGTGGTAGATCGTGCTATCCGAAAATTGATACACCTTTCGTATCACCAGCTCATCCAGTGAATCAAGCGTAATGACGGCTACGGCATCGGGAGTGAAAACGGAGTTTAAGTGCGGGGTGGCGAGTTTGAGGTATTCCCGGATCTGAGCAAAATCAGCGGTATCTATTTCCGATTCTTCACCGTCCAGTACGCATTCCAGCAAGCCTATGGAGAATTCGCCTTGGGTGATGGTTTGCGCGGTCGCGGCGTTAAAGAGGAATAGGGCGAGGAAGGTGTAAAGGTAGCGCATCATGGGTAGAGGTAATTTAATACGATCAGTAGCTCCGATGGACAATTATACGAAAATATTGGTGTGGATAGGGAAGCATATGGTAGGAAGCGTGGAATTACTCGGGTGTGGGGTCTCCGAGTTCGCGGAATGAGGCTCCCGTTCCTGGGTCGGGATGGATATATGGTGCCGGTGTTACTTACGCTCTTCCGTGGGCCGACCGGAGGTGGCGGCATCCCATGTTCGCGCGACCGGAGGTCACGCACCGAGTGCTGCGTGAGGTGCCTGAAGGGGCGTTAGCGCACGCAGTGCCGAGCGGTAGCGAAGCCCGGAAGGGACCGACCGCGGCCCGGAGCGTAGCGGAGGGCCGCGGGCACGCCCAGATAAAGTTACACCAATTGATTTACCGAAACATCCCAAAACAGTCCTCGAAACGGGACTTGGAACGGCGGCGTTTGAGGGACGCACTTTCGCCGAAGTCGATAGAGAAACTGATCTCGTGGGCACCGCCGAGGCCGGCGGGGGAGGCGAAGCGGGTGGAGAGGACGGCGTCGTAGCTGTAGCCGATGCGGAAGATGTCTTTGCGGAAACCGACGGTGGCCACGGCGGCATCGGCGTTCTCGAAGGCATGGCGGAAGTAGCCGCCGGCAAATACCGGCCCCCAGCCGAAGTGTGCGCCGACCATGAGCTGCTGGAAGCCGCCCTGGCGGGTGTAAAGGATATTGGGGGTGACGTAGCCGGGGCGGCGGCGGTTGGTGTAACGTTTGAGGTTGATCTGGCCGCCGGCGTGGATGGTGGTGCGCAGGGGCCGCCCGGCGTAAAGGCTGGTGCCGAGTTCGAGCAGGTTTTCGCTGGGGCGGTTGAGGTGGTCGAGCGTGAGGCCGGCGTAGAGCGGACCGCCGTAGATGACCAGCCCGGCCCCGACGTCGAAGCTGGTCTGAGACAGGTTGGAGAGCATTTCCATGGACTCACCGTCGGCGGGGTCGAAGCCGTTGATCTCGTCGAGCTGGTCGCCAAAGATGAGGCGTTGCTGGTCGACGGCCGAGTTGACGGCCCCGGCCTGGATGCCGATGCGGGCGTTGACGGTCTCGCCCATGCGGACCTCGTAGACATAAACGGCCTTGAAATAATTGACGCGGTATAGTCCCTCGGCCTGGTTGTCGGTGGTGAGGGCCAGACCGATGGACGAGTTGGTGCCCTCCAGCGGCTGCTCGTAGCTGAGGCCGTAGGTGACAAAAGCGTTGGGCCAGGAAGGGTACTGGTTGCGGTAGATGCCCGAGATGCGCGGTGCGCCCGAGACGCCCGCCAGCGCGGGGTTGAGCTGGACGGGCGCGGCGTAGAACTGACTGAATACGGGGTCTTGCGCCCGTAGGGTGCCGCCGAAAATTCCGGTGAAGAGCAAGAAGAGGAAGAGGGTAGGGATGCGCGGCATAGTCGATTGGTTGAGGGGGCGATAGGGATTGCTAAAGAAACGGAGAAAGACGGACAAATGGTTTACCTTATGCCGGTTTTGGCGCGGAATGGACAATGGCGGTCGTTGGGTGGAGGCGGCGAGTGTTAAATCAACGAGAATTATATCCTGCGGCCGACAAGCGCGGTTATTAAACCGGCAATAGGACAGCAGGGGCCGCGTTTTAGATGAGTGGCCGCGAAACAAAGTCTTGCGGGAAAACTTTACGGAAACGTCTCCCCGCGCCGCGGCCGCACAGATAACTACCCTCACTTATGACAGCACTTCGATTCACGCTACTGGTTTTCACCATTTCTCTACTGGGCCTTACCGCCGCCGCGCAGGTGTCGGTGACACACGAATTCGACTGGGACGAGCAGCCCGAACGAATCACCTGGGAAGGCGAGACGCAGGTGCGCCTGAAGTTTAAGGGTGCCCTGCTGAACGACGAACTGAGGGGCGTGCCCCAGTGGCTGGAGACCTTTAAACTGAACCGCCCCGGCAAACCGACGATGGAAGTGCTGGCGGCGGAGTACGAGAGTTTCCAGGTGCTGCCGGGCTTCGACCCCGAGGGCGTGATCGGTTCCTCCCTCGAATTTACGACGGCATACAGCCGCCAGCCGGAAGGCTGGACGGGTAAGGTGAGTTGCGTGCCCATCATCCGCACCGCCGCCGGCTACCAGCGGCTGACCACCCTGCGCCTGCGGATAGAGCAGGAAGCCGCGCCCGCCGCCGCGCGTGACCCACAGTTTGCCACCGAATCGGTGTTGCGCGACGGATCGGTCTACCGCATGGCGGTGCCCGCGAGCGGCGTGTACCGCTTGAGCTACGGTTTTATCAAGAACGATCTGGGGGTGAGTAACCTGGACGATATCGACCCCCGCACCCTGCGCCTCTATGGCAACCCCGGCGGACTGGTGGCCCCGGTGGTGGACGACGAGCGCACGGACGACCTGCGCGAGAACGCCGTCTGGATCGAGGGCGAGGCGGACGGTAAATTCAATAGCGGCGACTACCTGCTTTTCTATGCGGAAGGGCCGGACGTGTGGAATTACAACGGTACGACCGACGTGTTCAGCCGCGAGGTGAATATCTACGCTACCAAAAACTATTACTACCTGAAAGTGGGCGGCTCGGGCAACGGCCTGCGCATCAGCAGCCAGCCGGGTAGTGCCGGCGGCGGCGGTACGGAAGTGACTACTTACGATGGCCTTTATTACTTCGGCGAGGAAAAGCGCAACATCCTGCACGAGGTGGGTCAGGCCAGCGGGTCGGGCCAGTCGTGGTACGGGGAGTTTTTCCGGGTGCAAAGGGAGAAGACTTATTCTAACCTCTTCCGCATCCCCAACCCGGTGGCCGGCGAAGCCGCCACCGTGCGTGCCCGCATGGCGCTGCGCAGCAGCAACGTGAACAGCCGCTACCGCGTGGAAGTGAACGGCCAGAGCCTGAATAGCAGTACGGCGGGATCGGTCCGGTTCGGTGCCGAGATCACCAGCCCCGCCGCTAAAATTGCCAACCTGTCCGGCTCGGTTCAACTGGACCGTTCGGAGGTAACCATCAAGGTAGATTACCCCGTTCCCGGCGGCTCCGACCAGAGCGAAGCCTGGCTGGATTACCTGCAACTGCGTGCCCGCAGCACGCTGCGCCTGGAGGGCGGCAGCCTGATCTTTCGCGATAGCCGTACCCGTAGTTTGGATGGCAGTCTCAGTTTTGTGATCAAGAATGCCGACGCCACTACCCAGGTCTGGCGCATCAGTTCGGACCGTCCGGCCATGCGGTTACCCGCCGGCCTGTCCGGTACGGATCTACGGGCCGCCGCTGCCGCGCCCGGTGGGCAACTGGAAACCTACGTAGCCCTGCGGACCAACGGCAATTTCCCCAGTCCGGAAGCCGTGGGAGTAGTAACACAGCAGAACCTCCACGCCCTGAACCGCGCCGATCTGCTGATCGTCACCCACCCCGATTACCTGCAGGCCGCCGAGCGGCTGGCGCAGCACCGTCGCGATCGTTCCGGCCTGACGGTAGTGGTGGCCACCACGCCGCAGATCTACAATGAATTCAGCAGCGGCCGCCAGGACGTGAGTGCCATCCGCGATTTCGGGATGATGCTCTGGCAGCGCGATCCGCAGTTCCGCTTCATGATCCTGTTCGGCGACGCCAGTTTCGACGCACGGGATATTCTGGGTCTCGGCACTAATTTCGTACCTACCTACGAGCATGAAGAACTCTATACGGAAGTAAGGGACTATCCGTCCGACGATTTCTTTGCCATTTACAGCACCTCTCCCAGCCGCCAGCCGCTTGCCCCTGATTTGAATATTGCCACGGGGCGTATTCCCGCCAAAACACTGCGCGAGGCAAATGATGTGGTGGACAAGATCATCGACTACGACGAGAACCCCACCTCCTTTGACGACTGGCGTACCCGCATGGTCTTTGTGGGAGATGATGAAGACAACGGGCTGCATATAGACGATGTGGATGACGTGGCCAACACGACCCAGTTGCTGCTTCCCTACATGAACTTCGAGAAGCTGTACTTCGATCTTTTTCCGCAGGTAAGTCTTTCGGCCGGCAACCGCTACCCGGACGTGCAGGAGGGCATCAACCGCGCCGTTTTTCGCGGGGCACTGGCCATTACTTATCTGGGTCACGGCGGGCCGCGGGGCTGGGCGCAGGAGCGGGTGCTAACCATTCCGCAGGTGCGTAACTTTCGCAACACCGATCACCTGCCCGTCTTCATCACGGCCACCTGCACGTTTGCCGGTTACGACGACGCGAGCTTTGTCAGCGCGGGCGAGGAGCTAATCCTCAAACCCCGCGGCGGCGCGGCGGCCCTGCTCACTACCACCCGGCCGGTATTTGCCAACGCCAATAAGCAACTTACTCTTGCCACGGTCCGGGCCATGCTGGAACGGGTAAACGGCGAATGGCGAACGCTGGGCGATATTATCCGGATTGCCAAGAACAGTCAGACTGACAACAACGGTAACGACGAAGATAACACCCGTAAATTCACGCTCCTCGGCGACCCCTCGCAAGTAATCGCCCTGCCTACTTTCGGTGTACAGACCACCGGGGTGGATACTTCGCAGATCACGTCCGCTTCGCAAGTAGACACTATTCGAGCGCTGCAGGAAGTGACCCTGCGCGGCCGGGTAGTAGACCAGAGCGGCCAGTTAATGACGGATTTTAACGGCATCATTTATCCTACCGTCTACGACAAGCCGCAGCAGCTCACTACGCTACAGCAGGATGGCGGCAGCCCGGCGCGTACCTTTAGCGTACAACGCAATGTGCTGTTTAAGGGTCGCGCCACCGTCACCGGCGGTGAGTGGTCGTTTACCTTTGTCGTGCCCAGCGATATTAATTACGAATTCGGCCGCGGTAAAGTCAGCTACTATGCCGCCGACCCCGCAAGACGCATCGACGCGGCGGGTGATTACCGGGGCCTGGTTATCGGCGGCACCGGCACCGAAAACACGGGTGACGACCAGGGTCCGCTGGTGGAAGTATTCATGAATAACGAGGATTTCGTTTTCGGCGGCGAGGTAGAACCCTCCGCCACGCTGCTTATTAAACTGTCCGACGATCTCGGTATCAACGTGGCCGGCAACAGCATCGGCCACGACCTGGAGGCCTTTATCGACGACGATACCCGCAACAGCCTGATCCTGAATGATTACTACGAGGCGGCCACCGATAATTACAAAGCCGGTACCGTGCGTTACCCGCTCTCCGACCTGGAACCCGGCCTGCACACCGTGCGCGTACGCGCCTGGGATGCGGCCAACAACGCCGGCGAGGGGCGCACCGAATTTATCGTGGCGGCCGACGGCCGCTCGGCCCTCACCCGCGTGCTCAATTATCCCAACCCCTTCACCGACCGCACCTGCTTCCAGTTCGACCATAAACTGGTGGGGCAAGACGTTGACGTCCTCATCCAGATCTATACCGTCAGCGGCCGCCTGGTCAAAACCCTCAACGGGATGCTTCCGTTCTCCGACGGGGCCGTTCGGCAGGACGACTGCATCGAGTGGAACGGCCTGGACGACTACGGCGACCAACTGGCGCGGGGCGTTTACCTCTACCGCGTCCGCCTGCGGGGACAAGAAGAAACGATCGAGGGCGAATTTGAAAAACTCGTCCTGCTAAAATAAGCCCCGCGGGGCTGCCGTTAAAGGAACCTTAACAAACCATCCGCCGCATTCGGGGGATCGGCACGCTTTTTGATCCCCTCCGGGCAGATCATGCTCCCTCCCTCTTTGAATAATCTACACGACTACTCCTCATGACATTTCTTCTACGTTTGGCTCCGGCCATCGCCCTCATCGGGCTGCTTACCACCACCGCTTTCGGTCAGGGTCTCAATAGTCCTTGCAGTGTGGGCGACGATGGCCGTTTCTACAACCCCGACGGTTCGCCCTGTACCAACACGGTCACCTCGGCCGTCCCCTTCCTGCGTATCACGCCCGATGCGCGCGGCGGCGCCATGGGCGATGCCGGTTTGGCCCTTTCGGCCGATGCCAACGCCATGCACTATAACGCTTCGCGCCTGGCCTTTGCCGAAGACGACTTTTCCATCGGTGCCACCTACACGCCCTGGCTGCAGGCCCTCGGTCTCAACGACGTCTATTTGGCCTACCTGGGCGGTTACCGCAAGCTCAACGACCTCCAGACGGTCAGTGCCAGCCTGCGTTACTTCTCACTCGGTGATATCCAGTATACGGACGACAACGGTTCGCCCCTGGGTATCGGCAAGCCCAATGAATTCGAGGTAGCGATAGCCTACAGCCGAAAGCTGTCCGACCGTTTCAGTGCCTCGCTTACCGGTAAGTACATCAACTCCAATCTGGCCGCCGGTCAGCAGGTGAACAGTGAGATACTGGAAGCCGGCCGCGCCTTTGCCGCCGACGTGGGTTTCAGCTACCGCAACGATGATATCCGTACTGCTTCGGGTGGTCGTAATTCGCTGGCTTTCGGGGTCGCCCTCACCAACCTGGGCAACAAGATCAGCTACACCCGCGATACGATCCGTGATTTTCTCCCCGCAAACCTCGGTATCGGTGCCGCTTACACCTTTGAACTCAACGAGTTCAATACCATCACCCTTACTGGCGATTTGAACAAACTACTGGTTCCCACGCCCTGTCAGGGAACGGATTGTGATGATATTGAGCGCCGTAACCAGTCGCCCGTCCGCGCCATCCTGAGCAGTTTCGGCGATGCCCCCGAAGGCTTCAGCGAAGAACTGAAAGAAATTACTTACTCCGTCGGTGCCGAATACTGGTACGACGAGCAGTTTGCCGTCCGCGCCGGTTACTTTCACGAAAACATCCAGAAGGGCGGTCGCCGTTACCTTACGGCCGGTCTGGGTCTGAAGTACAATATTTTCGGTCTCAATTTCAGCTACCTCGTTCCCACGTCCAACCAGCGGAACCCGCTGGATAATACCCTGCGTTTCAGCCTCATATTCGACTTCGGCGCGCTGATGGCGGATGAATGATTAGTAGGTAGTCGGGTAGTAGGTAGTAAGTTGTAAAGTACTCGTAATAAGCTTACTACCTACTAAAGATTACCTACTGAAATCCGGGCGTGTCCGTCCCTGAACGGGCCGGCCGGTCCCTTACAGGCGCGGCATTCGCCTTGGCCCTGCGGGCCTCCTCCCTGCGGTCGTCACCTTCCAGGCACCTCACGCGATTCCCCGGGAGGTTAGAGCGTGTCTAAATTCTTACTTCCTGAGAACCAATCATTTAAGAACCTGGCGTCGTAAAAACTGACTTACGTAACCCGCTATGCGCGCACCACGAAGTAGCCGCGAAGCGAATTTTTTATCTAGCCGGAACCTTAACCAAGAAGTAGCCGCGAAGCGAATCATTGATCCTCAGTTTTTAAAAATTTTAGACACGCTCTTAGATTTCCTACCTTCACGGCACCAAATCACTGATTCGCATGACGCTCGGCCAATTCTTTGATGCCCTTGCCGCCCAGCCGGCCTACCTCCTGTTTTATTTTACCATCATCCCCTTCGCCGCCCTGCTCACCAACTGGATGGAGCGCGACGAGGGCCACCTGCCGCCCTGGAACTACTTCTACTCCGCGCTCATCTACCTGGTTGCCGTGCCGGGAATCTTTGCCATTACCCTCAGCATCTACTTTTTCCTGTTCGAGCGGCGCAGTATCCTGGACACCGACCTCCTCACGCAGGTGGTGCCGGTCATTAGCATGGCAGTGACGCTCTTCCTCATCAAGACCAATGTTTCCCTGGCCCGCCTCCCCGGTTTCGATCGCCTGGGCGGGCTGGTTACCATGATCGCGGGTGCACTGGCGATTATGTGGATTCTGGAAAAAACGCACATTTACATCATCACCTTCCTGCCCTTTCAGTGGGCACTGCTGATACTGGCGGTGCTACTGTTACTTATCCGTTACGGATGGAAGCGGGTGGCCAATTAACGGTCGGCTGTACAATCAGCCACATTTAAGGGGGAGGGGAGATAGTAGGTTATTCCTCGTTCGCCGTTACCTGCCGCCCCAGATCCGCAAATTCTTCCAGGGAAATATGCTCCGGCCGCCGTTCCATCAGGGGGCCGTCGAGCAGGGGGCTGTCCTTACCGACCACGGATTTCATGCTGTTGCGGAGCATCTTGCGCCGCTGCCCGAAAGCGGCCTTGACCACGCGGCGAAAATTGCGTTCCCCGGCCGGGGAAACCAGCGGCTCGGCGCGGCGCACGCAGCGGATGACGGCCGACTGTACTTTGGGCGGCGGGTTGAAATTGCCCGGGGCCACGCTGAAAAGAACCTCCACCTCGTAAAAAGCCTGCACCAGCACCCCGATCACGCCGTAGGTTTTGCTGCCCGGCCCGGCGGCAATCCGCTCCGCTACTTCTTTCTGGAACATACCGGCGGCCTCGGGAATGAGGTCGCGGTTCTCGATCATCTTGATCATGATCTGGCTGCTGATATTGTAGGGGAAATTACCGATCAGGCCGAAGGGCCGCTTAAATTCCTCGGCCAGGTCGATCTTCAGGAAATCGGCGGCGATCACCCGGCCGTCGAGTTGGGGGTAGTGTTCGGCCAGGTAGGAGACCATGTCGCGGTCGGCTTCCACGACCTTTAGAGCAAAGTCGGCCGATCGATCCAGCAAGTGCTTGGTGAGCATCCCCTGGCCGGGGCCCACCTCGAGTACCTGGTCGTAGGCGGCGATGAGTTGGAGTGCCCCGGCGATCTGCGCGGCATAGTGTTCGTTGGTCAGGAAATGCTGGCCGTAGGATTTTTTTGCGCGCACGGGGGGGGGTAATGATTGATTAAATAAATGGGTAGGGCTGCTGCCGCCTGCAAACGGTCGAGGAGTTGCACTCCGATGAGGAACTATTATTGCCGCCTACAAATGGTCGAGGAGTTGCACTCCGATGAGAAATTTTGCTCCGATCATTGTTTAGCTTCACTGCTTCTGTCGATGATAAATCATCTTTCGAGGTGAATAACTGAATTGGAGGGCCGCGTTTCTCCGGGCGGGGGCTTTCGCCCCCTGTCGCGACCGGAGGTAGCGCGACGCCAAATTCGCGCGACCGGAGGTCACACACCACGCGCGGCTTTCAATCCTCCTTCCTGGTCCCCCGCGTGAGGGATGGGAGGTGTTGTTTGAATGGAATGTAGCCACGCAAAATCTTGCGTGGTATAATGCAGAGAGTGCCGGACAGCCCGGCCGGCCCCGTCAGGGACGGACACGCCCGAGCATTAGTAGGTAGTGCGCTCAAGACGAGTACATTACAACTTACTACCTACTACCCAACTACCTACCACTTACTACCCAGCCACCCACTACCAAAAAGCCCCACACGGCCGTGCCGCCCAGCAGTAAACTGAGCGAGACATAAGCCGCCGCCATGCCGATCTCGCCGTTGCGGACCAGCTCCAGGGTTTCGGCGGAAAAGGTGGAAAAAGTAGAAAAGCCGCCGCAGAAACCCGTGAGGATCAGCAGCCGCGCGCCCGAAGACCAGCCGCCGCCGGGGCGGGTGCCGATGGCGAAGGCGAGACCGAGACCCAGCAAGGCACAGGCCAGTAGGTTGGCGGCAAAGGTAGCCCACGGAAAACCGCTACCCGCATAAGGCACCAATTTTGTCAGGGAATAGCGGCACATACTGCCCAGACCGCCGCCCAGAAAAACGTAGAGAAGATTCATTCGGGCAGGCTGAATTCAGGACGTTCCCGCCTGGCGGCTCGGTCGGGGGTGGTGAGGGCCAGAATGGCAAGGTTGCGCCGGACGACCCGCCGGTGCAGGAAAAAAGTGAGGCCGCCGGCCACCGCGATCTCGATGAGGAGCAGGACGTGCAGGCCCAAGAAGGGATCGAGCAGGAAGATGAGACTGACGAGCAATACGTTGAGCAGCAGCAGTATGCCCGTGGCCCGCAGGTGCGAGTGGCCGTAGTCGATGAGGAGGTGGTGGATGTGCCGCCGGTCGGGCGAGAAGGGGGAGTGGCCCCGGAAAATGCGGGTGATGAACACGCGGGCCGTGTCGAAGAGCGGCACGATGAGCACGGCCGCCGCCACGGCTATCGGGTGGCGGAAAGCCGCCGCACTGCCGGGCGGCAGGGCGGCGCAACGGTCGATGAACTCGATGGCCAGGATGCCGCAGACCGTGCCCACGATGAGGGAGCCGGTGTCGCCCATGAAGATGCGGGCGGGGGTGAGGTTGTAGCGCAGGAAGGCCAGCAGCGCGCCGGCCAGTGCCAGTGCCAGGGTAGCCAATGACGATGAACCGGTGACCAGAAACCAACACCCGAAAGTGATGCAAATAAGCGCGCCCACGCCGCCCGCCAGGCCGTTGATACCGTCGATGAGGTTAAAAGAATTGATGATCGTGAGCAGCACGAATACCGTGAGGCCGAACGCCAACCAGGGCGGAAACGCCGCCGACGAGCCGCCCAGACCGTAAAGTCCCTCCAGCACCACACCGCCTTTGATGGTAAGAATGACGGCGGCGGCCAGTTGACCGATCAGTTTTTGGTGGGGGCGCAGGGGTTCGATATCGTCCTTGGCACCGATCATAAAAATGACGACCAGGCTGCAAAGCACGTACTGCAATTCCGTAAAACCGGAGGACGGGGCCAGTAGTAATAAGGAGAAAATAGTACCTAAAAAAATGGGGATGCCGCCCAGTGAGGGGGTCAGTTCGGTGTGGCTGGACCGTTCCAGCGGAACGTCCATGAGGTGCTTCTTGCGGGCAATACGAATAACGGCCGGCGTGGATATGTAAACCAGCACAAAGGATGCCAGAAAACTGAGTAAAATGATGTGCATGGGAAGCCAGTTTTGCGGGGAAACTGGGGGTCTTGTCAGGGATTGTCGCAAAGATAACGCAAAAAACAGGCGCGGTGTGCATATGCTTACCCGTCCGCCTGACCGAGCAGGGCATCGTAGGGGTAGCGCACCTCGGTCAGGTACAGCCCCTGGGGCGGCACGGAGAGCGCGCGGGCCAGCGGTTCCTGCCGATCCAGCGAACGGCGCACGCTTGCCAGGCCCAGTTTGCCCATGCCCACGTTGAGGCACATACCCACGATGAGGCGCACCATGCCCCGCAAAAAACGGTTGGCCGCCACGTGATAGTCCAGCCGGTACGGTCCGGTACGCACCCATTCGCTGCGAAACAGGGTGCAGCGCATGGTATGCGCATCCGAGTTGGTTTTGCAGAAGGGGGCAAATTCTTCAAATTCCAGCAGCAGGGCCGCCGCCGCCCGCAGCAGCTCTTCGTCCACCATGTCCAGTTGCGGAAAATGGTAGATCGTCTCGGGCCGGAACGGGTCTTTCTCGCCCGTCAGTTCGTAGCGGTAGGCGCGGTACGTGGCATCGAAACGGGCGTGCGCATCGTCCGGTACCGGCACCAGCGCCCGCACGGCCAGCCCCGTTGGAAAAATACGGTTGAGCCGCCCCGCCAGCCGCGCGGGCGGGGCCTCGGCCAGCTCCACGTGCGCCCAGTAACTGTCGGCGTGTACGCCCGCATCCGTCCGCCCGCAGCCCGTCACTTCCACGGGCCGGCGCAGCACCATGCTCAGCCCCTCCTGCAGCGTCTGCTGCACGCTGGGGGCCGTGGGCTGAATCTGCCAGCCGCTGTAGTCGGCACCGTTATAGGCGAGGTGGAGGAAGTAACGCACGGGGGGGGGGAGATAATGATTGAGTGATTGAAGGATTGAATGACTGAATAGCACCGTTAACTAATACTCCCCCTTCGGGGACGGGGGGGGAATAATGATTGAATGACTGAATAGCACAGTTAACTTATACTCCCCCCTTCGGGGGGCTTGGGGGGGAATAATGACTGAATTGCCCTGCTAACTTATACTCCCCCCTTCGGGGGGCTTGGGGGGGAAGAGTGCGGTTGCGGGTGCGGATCAGCACTTGGGCGTGTCGCCGCCCCTTGACGGGCCGCCGCCGGTCCCTTCCCGGCTCGCAGGTCTGCTCGGCCCTGCGGGCTGCTTCCTCCGGGCAGGGGCAAGCCCTACCCCTACGTCACCACCGTCCAGGCACCTCACGCTGGGTTACTTCCGACCGTTGTCTCAAAATATCGCCAATTGATTTCGCGAGGCCAGCCCCTCCTCCCGCACGGGTGGGATCAGGCGGCCGGGTACTTCCTGGTCGGGGAGCAGGCGTTTGACGATGCGCAGGCGGTGGGTGTAGCGGCCGCTGTCGAGGTTGAAGATACCGAAGTGGTCGATGGCGTCGATGCGAACGTGCTCGTGTACGTGCAGAATCAGGCCGCCGGGCAGCAGCAGCCCGCAGTGGGTGATCTCGCGCTTCAGGTCATCGAAATAGGCGAGGTCGCCGGCCTGGCTCTGGACCATGAAATCCACCGAGCGGCCGGCCATCACCTGCGCCGAGGCGTGGCGCGGCAGGGAGTAACCGGCGATGGAATAAACGAGCCGTAGCAGGTTGGCCCCGTCGATGCCCAGCGGCGTGCGGCCGCCGAGGCGGAAGGGAGCGTAGAGCAGTTTGCGGGCGATCTTGATGAGCCGCTCGGCGGTCAGCTCCACGTCGCCGGGGCGGAGGGCCTGCCCGCTGTAGGAAAAGCGGTGCTGCCCTAAGCGGAGTTGCATCCCGTCGTAGTTCGGCAGGCGGCTGCCCAGGACCACCGGAATCAGGTGAGTGCTGGTCACCACGGGTTGGAAGAGATCGAGCGCAAAAGCCGCCTGGGTACGGAGGATGTCGTATTCCACGGCCGACACCGGCAGCAGCTGGCGGCCCAGTGCCCAGGCCTCGAACCCGTCCTGCGGGGAACGGACCAGCACCCACTGCGGACCGCTCTGCTCGATGATTTCCACCAGTTCGCCGAAGAGCAGTTCGGAGGTCTGCACCGCCCCCCCTCCCGGTTTGTGGTAGAGGGCAACGCTGGTCAGGGGGCATATGGCGTAGGGGCTTTGCGTCATCAGGGCCGCAAGATACGGTGCCGACTCCGAAGAATCCAAGCCGGAAGATGCCCGTTGCTTATTACCTTTGCCGTTGCGGACCCGGGTGATCGGTCCGACGGGGTTACCGAACGCTTGGTTGCCCGCAACTAAATCAACTCCTACTATGCAGGTATTTCGGCAGTTCACGGTGATCGATCCCGCCGGCCCGTACCACGACCGGACCGTCGATATCCACGTCGAGGCGGGCAAGATCGCGGCTATCGGCGAAAACCTGGCCGTGCCCAAGGGGAGTTCGGTGTACACGGGCGGCGGCACCCACGTTTCGCCGGGTTGGTTGGACCTAGGGCCTTACGTCGGCGACCCCGGCCGGGAGGAGCGCGAGGACCTGACCAGCCTGGCCCGGGCCGGTGGGGTAGGGGGCTACACCAGTTTGGCCATCCTGCCCAACACTCATCCTCCGGTTACGGACAAGGCGTCCGTCCGCTACGTGCGCACCCAATCGGGTGCGGAGGGGGTGGAACTCCTGCCGCTGGGCGCCATCAGCCAGGGGACGGCCGGAAAGGACCTGGCCGAACTGATCGACATGCACCGCGCGGGTGCCCCCGCTTTCACGGACGGGAAAAAACCCGCGGCCGATGCCGGACTCCTCCTCCGCGCCCTGGATTACGTGCGGACCTTTGACGGGGTGGTCATCAACCAGCCGCTGGATGCGAGTTTGGCCCCCGACGGTCAAATTCACGAGGGAATCGTGAGTACGCGGCTGGGCATGACCGGCATCCCCACCGTCAGCGAGACCATTATGCTGGAGCGCGATTTGCGCTTGCTGGCATATTCCGGCAGCCGCTTGCACGTCCACTTGCTCAGTACGGCCGAGGGAGTGGAACTGGTGCGGCAAGCCAAACGGAACGGCCTGCGGGTAACGGCCTCGGCGGCCGTCCTGAATCTTGCCTTTACGGTGAAAGAACTGGCGGATTTTAACCCCAATTTCAAGGTCTCGCCGCCCCTGCGCTCGGAAAAAGATCGCCTGGCCCTGATTGCCGGGGTGGCCGACGGGACGATCGACTGCGTTTGCTCCAACCACCAGCCCCGCGAGCCGGAAGCCAAGGCACTGGAGTTCCCCTACGCCGATTTCGGGGCGGCGGGCCTGGAAACCGCTTTCGGCCTGGCGTGGTCCACCTTGCGCAGCCACCTCCCGCTCGCTCGGCTCATCGACGCCCTGACCGCCGCGCCCCGCCGCTGCCTGCAACTGCCGGCCCTGCACCTCGCACCCGATTCGCCGGCCGCCTTCACTCTTTTCGATCCCGATAGCGAGTGGACGGTTGCTCTCGCTCACCTGCGTTCCAAATCTCATAATAATCCCCTGATCGGCCGGAAACTTCACGGCCGCGCCACCGCCATCTTCACCCAGGACCAGTTATGGAACCACTAGACCAGCCCGTTACTTCCCACCCTCCCGAGCAGGTCGCTCCACTGGACTACCGCCGCGTGATCGGTTATGGTCTACTGGTGGGCGGCATCACGGTGGGATGGTTGTTAGTAGCCTGCCTCATCGGCCCGGATGCTTTTCTTAACCGGGGCGTTTATTTTGCTACATACGCCTTTTACCTCGTGGGTATGTACCGCGCCGCCGCCACCGTCCGGTCGGAAAGCCTGCTGCCTTACGTGCGCCCCGCGCTGCTGGTATTTGTTATCGCCAACGTGTGTTATTATTTGCTGTTTTACCTTCTTTTCTCCGATCCATCCTCCGCTCTCATTGAACGCCAGTGGGAACTTTTGCAGGGCACCGATGCCGCTAAGTCCATGATCTGGAGCGATTTGGTGGTGACGGCGGCCGGTACGTTCAAATATTTCGTGCAGAGTATCATCGGGGGGGCGCTGCTGGCCGTGCTGGTGGCATTCGGGCTATCCAGGCGATAGTTCTCAATGGTTGAATGGGCAAATAGAAATTCATTCTGGTTTGACCCCCGGTGGCTAATAGTCAAAATTCCTTTCACCCCGACCGCTGTAGAAGGGGGGAATTGGTAAGAGCAGTAAATCAAGATTCAAGACTCACCAACCAAAATTCAGGAATCCATCACGGTTTGCCGGCTGCCCTGCTACTCGCACTACCGAAAATAGAGCAGCCACCCCCCCTCGCGCGACCGGAGGTCACGCCCCCTTTGCTACTCCTTCAATCCTTCACTCCCTCACTCCTTCAATCCTTGTTTCCCTCACTCCTTCAATCCCTCAATCCCTCACTCCCTCACTCCCTCACTCCTTCAATCCCTGTTCCCACCAGTATGCTTTCCCCCGGCGGCTGACGAGAAACCGGCTCGGCCCCGGCAGGATCCACTCGGCATCTAGTAGTTCGGCGCTGATGGTGAGGGGGTCGGTGAGGCCGGAGGTGGGGCGCCAGCGGCGCAGCTGATTGCCGGAGCGGAGGAGGAGTTCGCCGCCGGTCCAGGAGAACTTATCGGCGGCGGGCAGGGGGCGGGTGGCGCGGTAGCGGCCGTAGCGGCTGAATTCCACCAGGCCGTGAGTGGGAAAGTAGACAAACACCGCCCCCTCGGCGGGGAGGATAGCCAGCGGGGACTCGGTGATACGCAACAGTTGGCGCAAGTCATCCGACCGGAGTTGCTCGCGGCCGGACTGATCCAGCAAACGCAGGCGGAACTCATACTCATCGTATACCCAGATGCGATCGTCGGCCGAACGGGCGACGAGGCTGGTGTTGCTCGTCGCGTCGATCTCGCGCAGGTCCAGGCGACCCCGCTCGTGGAGGGTACGGTCGAGGAGAACAATGAGTTGGTAATCGGCAAACCAGGCTAGCAGGCCGAAGGGATTGGAGACATCCAGATCGGTGAGGGTACCCAGGCGGGTATCGGCAAAAACGAAGGTGGAGGCGGCGTCTTGTTTGTAGAGCGTGCTGCTCTTATCCAGGTAATAAACGGCATTGGTGGCGTCGCGCCAGATGCGTTGCAGGCCGTCGGGTAAATCCGGTAGCGGCTGGAGAACGGCGATGCTATCTCCGTAAACGGCGGTGGAATCGGCCGGCTGGGCAGAAAGTCCGGCCGAAAAGCTCAGAAGTAGGAGGATGCAGAGTAGTTTTGCGGCCATACCGAATAAACGTTCTTCGGGAGAAATGCGCGTTCGGAGATCTGAAATATATCGGATTTAGTAACGCGGGACCGCTATACCGATAGCCTGGTAGTTTAATTGGTTGTGATGATGAGCCTTCCATCCTTCGTTTTCTCACCTCGAATGGCCGTTCATGACCGAGAGAAGTAGTGCGGCTAATTCCTGTTCTTCGCGTGAGGTGCCTGAAGGGTTTAGTGCGTAGCACCGAGCGAACAGCGAAGCCCGGAAGGGACCGGCCGGCCCGTCAAGGGACGGACACGCCCGGAGCTTGGTAACCAGGTAGTACGCTCATTCCGTTTGCCCCCGGCGGATTAATCGTCCGGGTCGTCTTCACCCCAGCCGCCGCGGAAGAAAAAAATACTACTTACCACCCAGCCACCTTCTTCCTCATTACCTACCGCTATGCTTCCCATCGCCGATCTTGCCTTCGACCGCCGTCACCTCTGGCACCCCTATACCTCGCTAACCGCTCCGTTGCCGGTTTATGCGGTTCGGGAAGCGCACGGGACGAAATTGGTGCTGGAAGACGGCCGTGAGTTGATCGACGGCATGTCGAGTTGGTGGGCGGCCGTTCACGGTTATAACCACCCCGTGCTGAATGCGGCCGCCCGCGCGCAACTGGACCGCATGGCCCACGTCATGTTCGGCGGCATCACGCACGCCCCGGCCGTCGAGTTGGGCAAGCGGCTGGTAGCGATGACCCCCGCCGGGCTGGACCGGGTATTTCTGGCCGATACCGGATCGGTGGCCGTGGAAGTGGCGATGAAAATGGCCGTGCAGTATCAACACGCCCGGGGACGGCCGGGGCGGACCAAATTTATGACCTTTGAGCGCGGTTACCACGGCGATACGACCAGTGCGATGGCCGTCTGCGATCCCGTGGGCGGAATGCATACGTTGTTCAGTGATTTCCTGCCGAAGCACCATTTTACCGCCGCCCCGGCCCTGGGCTACGACCTGCCCTTCGACCCCGCCGAACACGACCGGCTGGTAGCGTTTTTCAATCTCCACGCCGCTGATTCCGCCGCCTTTATCCTGGAACCGATTGTGCAGGGGGCGGGCGGCATGCGTTTTTACTCCCCCGAATACCTACGCGTGGTACGCCGACTGTGCGACGAACACGGCCTGCTACTGATTGCCGATGAGATCGCTACCGGTTTTGGGCGCACGGGGACCCTGTTTGCGGTGGAGCGAGCGGGGATAGAACCGGATATCATGTGCCTGGGCAAAGCAATCTCCGGCGGTTACCTTACCCTGGCGGCCACCCTGTGCACCACGGCCGTGGCCGAGGGGATTTGCGGCGGCGCGGCGGGAGTGTTCATGCACGGCCCGACCTTTATGGGTAACCCGCTGGCCTGCGCGATTGCCTGCGCGAGTATCGACCTATTGCTGGAACAGGACTGGCAACGACGGATCGGTGAGTTGGAAACCGGCCTAAAATCAGGTCTGGCCCCCGCCCGTTCCCTGCCGGCAGTGCAAGATGTGCGCGTGCTGGGGGCCATCGGCGTGATTGAGATGAAGGGGCCGGTAGACGTAGCAAAAGTACAGGCTACACTGATCGGCCACGGCATCTGGCTGCGCCCCTTCCGGAACCTGATTTACACGATGCCACCCTACATTACGCCGCCGGAAGAACTGGCGCGGATTTGTGCAGCCATGCTAGTGGCGGCGGGCAAATAAAAAATCCCCCGCCCGACATGGTCGAGCGGAGGATTCGGACGGTAAAATTCATTACCGCTTAATCATTGTCGTGGTTGTTACCGCGCAGCAAGCGCAGTCCGCTCTTCAGGCTGTAGGTCGAAGGGTTGAAATTACCCGTACGAATCTGGGTCTGGATGCGATTGACGATCTCCTGGAAAGTGATGTCGGCCGGATCGCCGCCTGCGGCAAAGTGCTGACGGTACACCTCACCAGTCTCGGCCGTCATGAAGCCGGACAGGGCCGCGCTGGTCATCCCGCCGAAAAGGAATTTAAGGGGAGACATGAAGCGGAGCAGGCGCGTAACGCCGCCGGCCACAATGCGCCCACCCAGGGAGGAGATGGCGGTGCTGGTAATGGTGCGCGTCAGGTGTTCGTCCATGTCGATGCCGTAAATGCGGCCGATGTCATTGATCATCTTGACCTGGATGCCGGTCAGGGCGGCGATATTAAGGAAGGCATTGGGTAGCAGGGCGGAACCGGTGCCGAACAATGCGTATTTTTGAATGACCTGCTGGGCACGTTCGTTCTTGCTCTTAAGTTCTTCGGGAATGTCGGTAGGCTGGAGGGCAGTTTTATTGTTTGCCATGATTGTGTCTGGTTAATTGGTTCATCTATTTCAACCCATAGTTTCGGGGGGAAGTTCGGTAGATGCCGCTAACGGGAGTACTGCTTTGGTGGCAGCAATAGCAGCGAACCCGGTGAATTGCCTGATTTGTGTCATATCCACGGGATGAGAGTTGCAACGCGATGGGGCAACCGAGCCGCATATTATTTGGGTGCCGTGTTGCGGGCACTAAAATGATTAGGTCGGTAGGGTAGGGGCCGAAACCCGTCTCGGTAGCGGCAGGGTATAGGTAGTTTTGATGAAGTACGGAAGCTCCCGAATCCAATCTCCGGCAACCCAAAAAAAGCAGTGACGGGCTGCCATAGTCCGGCCGCAATTGCTACCTTTGCGGTCTTATTTGGAAACTGGTCCAAAATCCGTCTCTGGTGAAGCTACTCCCGCAATTTTTCCTGTCTTTCCTTATCGGTCTTTTCCTTTGTCTGGCCGGCCCACTAGCTGCCCAGCACGATGAGCACGATGAGCACGACGGACACGATCACTCCACCCACGGCCACGCTACGACCGAGGAGCAACTCGGCGATACCGACGGTGAGATCGAGGGACACCACATTAACCAGAGTGCCTGCGCCGCCGGCAATCACGCTATTGATAAGGACAGCGGCGAACACGGGGCCGAGGCGGAATACGACGCGGTGAGTACCATTATGCACCACATTGCGGATGCCAACGAGTTTCACCTGTTCGGCCACTTTTCCATTCCCCTGCCAGTCTTCCTTTACGCTCCCGAAGCCGGACTCCGGACCGGACTGAGCAGTATGTTCCACCACGGCGAGGTTGCCGTTGACCGTTACGTGCTCAATCACGGCCGCGTGAACCGCGTGGCCGACCCCGCATTCCCCGCCGGAGAAGTAGACCTGGGCGGTGTGCACCCCGTAACCAAATTGATCGATGACAAGGAAGTAGACTTTATCTGCTACCAGAACCAGGAGTTCCGCCTCGACAAGCCTTCCACCCTCGACGGCGGCCTGGCGGGCGGCGGTATCACCAGTTTTTACGACTTCAGTATCACCAAGAACGTTTTCACCATGATGCTGGCGGCTCTGCTGCTCATCCTGTTGTGGTTCTCGGTGGCCCGTTCCTACCAGCGCAATGAAGGTCAGGCCCCCAGCGGCCTGCAGGCGTTCATGGAACCGCTCTTCATTTTTATTCGTGATGAGGTGAGCATCCCCATGATCGGCGAGAAGCACTACGAGCGCTTCCAGCCCTTCATTATGTCGCTCTTCTTCTTCATCCTCTTTGCCAACTTGCTCGGTTTGATCCCCATCTTTCCCGGCAGTGCCAACGTGACCGGCAACATCGCCGTCACCATGGGCCTGGCACTCCTTACGGCCATCATCGCCTACGCTAACGGTAACCGCCACTTCTGGGGCCACACGCTCTGGATGCCCGGGGTGCCGATCTTTGTAAAGCCGATTCTGACCGTTGTCGAGGTACTCGGTCTGGTTATCAAGCCCTTCTCGTTGATGATTCGTTTGTTTGCCAACATCTCGGCCGGGCACATCATCATCCTCAGCCTCATCGGCCTGATCTTCGTTTTCGGCGAAAACGGAACCAACTTACTGGGTGCCGGTACGGGTGCCGTTGTCGGCGGCCTGTTCAGTGCCTTCATGAACCTCATCGAACTTCTCGTAGCCTTTCTCCAGGCCTTCATCTTTGCCATCCTGGCCGCCAGCTACATCGGCGCGGCGGTGGAAGAGGGCCACGAGGACCACGAACACGGACACGACCACGCCGACAAGGGGGCACCCCACGGCTACGCCGCGGCCGTGGAAAAACTTTAATTCACGCGAAACGGCAGGGCACCGGTCCGGTCGGTTCGTACTTTTTTTACCTTAGTTAAACTCCATCATTATGGGAGCTATTGGAGCAGGTATTGCAGCACTCGGAGCCGGTATCGGCGTAGGTCTTATCGGTAGCAAGTCTACCGAAGCGATCGCCCGTCAACCCGAAGCCGCCGGCGATATTCGTACGGCCATGATCATCACGGCCGCACTGGTCGAGGGCGCCGCCCTCTTTGCCATCGTAGTCGGATTCCTTCAGGGAGCCTAGTCAGTTGCAAGAAAAGAACCGGTAGTCGTACCGCGATTGGCGGCGGCTCCGGTTCACTTTTCGTTTTTTGCCCAGCGTGCTAAAGTAATTTAATTATGATCAATCTATTCCTGGCTGATTTCAGCGTCATTAAGCCCGATCCGGGATTGCTGTTCTGGACCCTCCTGATCTTCCTCCTGGTTTGGGGCTTACTGGGTCGCACGGCCTTCGGCCCGATCCAGAAGGCACTGCGCAAGCGCAACTCTGATATTCAGGAGAGCATCGACGAGGCCAAGCGCGTGCGTGCCGAGATGGAAAAACTCAGTTCCGACAACCGCCAGATGTTGGCCGAGGCCCGCGAAGAGCGGACCCGTATCATCCGCCAGGCTGAAACGGAAGCCGTCTCCATCGTCGACGCTTCCAAGGAAGACGCTAAAACCGCCGCCCGTAAGATTGCCGCCGATACCCAGCGCGACATCGAGAACATGCGCCAGGCCGCCATCACCGATCTCAAGAAGCAGGTCGGCACCATGGCCGTCGATATTGCCGAACAGATCCTGCGCAAGCAGCTTGACGCCAAAACCGAGCAGGAGGACTACGTCCAAACGCTGGTTAACAACATGAACTAATAGCGGATTGACTTCTCTTTCCGAGAGTTACTCCTTATATCTATACAAGCCCACCGCATGGTCCCCCAAAGAGTTGCCCACCGCTACGCAAAATCCCTGATCGACCTGGCCCAGGAGCAGAACAAGCTCGATGTGATCAAGGCTGACATGGATACCCTGCGCGGTATGGCCGCCAACCGTGATTTCCTGTTGCTGTTGCGCAGCCCGGTGGTGAGTGTTCAGAAGAAAATGGCCGTTATCAATGCCCTGCTACCCGGCAAGGTGGATGAAATGACCCTATCCTTCGTGCGTCTCATGGTAAACAAAGGCCGCGAGGCGGCCCTGCCCGAGATCGCGGTTGCTTACCTGGACCAGTTCAAGGAAATTCGCCACATCTCCACCGTAAAGGTCACCTCGGCGGTGCCCCTGAGCCAAGCCGCGCTCGATGAGATCAAGGCTAATCTGGTCAAGTCCGGTGTAACGGAATCCAAAATCGACTTACATACTTCCATCGACCCCGAGTTGATCGGCGGTTACATCCTCGAGTTCGAGGGCCGCATCTACGATGCCAGCGTAGCCAGCCAACTGGCCGACATGCGCAAGACTTTCCAACAGCCCAACCTTCACGTGAAAGCAATCGGCTAACCTTTAACTGAACCCGAATCCCGCCCCGGCGGGCCGCTCTGACGCAGTGCTTGCGTCATATTTGAACGCAAACAGAAAAATTTATTACCATGGTTGACGTAAAAGCTGACGAGATCAGTGCCATCCTGAAACAACAGCTTTCGGGTTTCAATAATACCACCGAGCTGGAAGAATACGGCACGGTGCTTCAGGTAGGTGACGGTATTGCCCGGGTTTACGGTCTCAACAACGCCCAGGCGGGTGAACTCGTAGAGTTCGAGACCGGCGTACAGGCCATCGTACTCAACCTGGAAGAAGATAACGTCGGTGTCGTACTCATGGGTTCGCCCGAGGGTATCGCCGAAGGCTCGCGCGTGAAGCGTACCGAGCGGATCGCATCCATCAACGTCGGCGAGGGCCTCCTCGGCCGGGTCGTGGATACACTCGGCCGTCCGCTGGACGGCAAGGGCGAGATCACCGGCGTAACTTACGAGATGCCCCTGGAGCGCAAGGCCCCCGGTGTTATCTTCCGCCAGCCGGTCAGCGAACCCCTGCAGACGGGCATCAAGTCCATCGACGCCATGATCCCCATCGGCCGCGGCCAGCGGGAACTTATCATCGGCGACCGCCAGACCGGTAAGACGGCTATTGCCATCGACACCATCCTGAATCAGAAGGAATTTTACGAGCGCGGCGAACCCGTTTACTGCATCTACGTGGCCTGCGGCCAGAAATCATCCACCGTAGCGCAGGTAGCCCGCACGCTGGAGGAAAACGGTGCCATGCCCTATTCCGTGATCGTGATGGCTTCGGCCGCCGACCCCGCGCCGGTACAGTTTTATGCCCCGTTTGCCGGTGCCGCCATCGGCGAGTTTTTCCGCGATACGGGCCGCCCCGCACTCATCATCTACGATGACCTCTCCAAGCAGGCCGTCGCCTACCGCGAGGTATCGCTGCTGCTGCGCCGCCCACCGGGCCGCGAGGCGTACCCCGGCGACGTATTCTACCTCCACAGCCGTCTGCTGGAGCGCGCCGCCAAGGTCATCAACGACGATCAGATCGTACAGAACATGAACGACCTGCCCGAGTCGCTGTCCAAAGCCGGTATCGTCAAGGGTGGCGGTTCACTCACGGCCCTGCCCATCATCGAGACGCAGGCCGGTGACGTATCCGCCTACATCCCGACCAACGTGATCTCGATCACCGACGGGCAGATCTTCCTGGAGTCCAACCTCTTCAACGCCGGTGTCCGGCCCGCCATTAACGTCGGTATCTCGGTATCGCGCGTGGGTGGATCGGCCCAGATCAAGCCGATGAAAAAGGTTTCCGGTACCCTTAAGCTCGACCAGGCCGCCTACCGCGAACTGGAAGCTTTCTCGCAGTTCGGTTCCGACCTCGACGACGCCACCAAGGCCGTTATCGAAAAGGGCAAGCGCAACGTGGAAATCCTCAAGCAGCCCCAGTACTCGCCCATGTCGGTCGAGAATCAGGTGGCCATGATCTACCTCGGCACCGAGGGCCTGCTCACCAGCATCCCCGTCAACCGCGTAAAGGAATTCGAGAAATATTTCCTCGGCGAACTCAAGCGCAAGCACCCCGAAGTACTCGAAAACTTCCGCGCCAAAAAGTACGATACCGCCGATCTGGCCCTCATCAAAACCCTGGCGCAGGAACTCATGCCGCAGTTCGCGTAAGGACGGAAGAGCGTTCGTTCGCCGATTTTTCTACAACGGGGAATTGGCGAACGAATTTTTTTCGGGGCGTGCCCCCGCCGCAGGCGGGGTCGGTCCCTTCCAGGCTCGCAAGTCTGCTCGGCCCCTCCGGCTTTCGCCTCCGGGTCTGCGGGCTGCCGCCCGCCCCTTCCAGGCACCTCACGCGGGCGGGATACCGGCGGGCAACCATTTTTCGCATCCCCCGAGGGATGTCACTACCGATAACCACCAGATTTCTGGTCACCTCATCAACCGGCAATGGCTAATTTAAAGGAAGTACGGGAGCGGATCAGCTCGGTCAAGAACACCCAACAGATCACCAAGGCCATGAAGATGGTCTCGGCGGCCAAGTTGCGGCGTGCCCAGACGGCCATCCAGGACATGCGGCCCTACAGCCGTAAGCTCTCCCGCATGCTGGCCAATATCCTCTCTAACCTGGAGGGTGGCGGCGAAACCACTTTCGGTCAGGAACGCAAAGTGGAGCGGGCCTGTCTGGTGGTGGTCACTTCCAATCGCGGTTTGGCCGGTGCCTTCAATACCAACATCATCAAGGCCGCCCTGCGTGCCATGAACGGAGAACTGGCCGGTCCCCTGGCCGCCGGTACCCTGGATGTATTGCCCATCGGCAAGAAGGGCAACGACTATTTCCGCCGCAACTACAAGGGGCAGGTCAACATCCTTACCGATCACGTCGCCCTGTTCGATGACCTGAGCTTCGATAATACCCGCGAGGTGCCGAAAATGATCATGGATCGTTTTGCCGACGGTGCCTACGATAAGGTGATCGTTGCCTACAGCCGCTTCCGCAACGCTGCCATGCAGTTTGCCGAAGTAGAGCAGTTCCTCCCCGTCACCCAGGTGGAAACCGAGGAAGATGACGACACCGCCGGCACCGCTCACCACTACCGCGCCGATTACATCTTCGAGCCGAATAAGGAGGAGTTGCTCAAGTACCTCATTCCCACCATCCTCGAAACCCAGTTCCAAAAGTACCTCCTGGACACCCACGCCTCCGAGCACGGTGCCCGCATGACCGCCATGGATAAGGCTACCGACAATGCCCAGGAATTGCTCCGCGATCTGAAGATCAGCTACAACAAAGCCCGCCAGGAAGCCATCACCAATGAGATCCTCGAGATCGTGGGCGGTGCCGCCGCGCTGGAAGGGTAGGGGATGTGCGTTCACGTGTAAATACTACGGCCCCCTCCGCGAGAAGCGGAGGGGGCCGTTTGTTAGGTGTAGGTGTAAACAGAAAACAATATTCCTTTTTGAACTTCTTATCGTATAATTTTCAGCCACGAGGAACATGCTTCGACTTAGTTAACTGAGAACAGCTTATCGGCTCCTCAGAAATGTATGGACGACTAAATATAAAGAGGTCGAATCCTTTTTCCCCGATCACTCATTCACCGAGGCATCTAATCGCAAATCCACCTTCCGCTTACGGCCGTCACGGATTACCTCCAGGCTGACGCGCTCGCCGGGCTGGTATTTTTCCAGCTCCAGGTAGAGATCGTTGGAAGAACGGATGGGCTGTTGATTTACGCTCATGATCACGTCGCCCAGGGCGACGAGGTTACCGTAGTCATCGAATTCCAGGCCGGTGAGGCCGGCGCGGGCGGCGGTGCCGTCGGGAACGGCGCGGAAAATAGCCACGCCTTCGATATTGCGTAACGGCTTGGTAATCTCGATCCCCAGCGTGGGGCGGTTCAGCTTACCGTAGCGGATCAGGTCGGGCACCACGCGGTTCACTACGTCTACGGGGATGCTGAACCCGATGCCGGCCGATGCACCGGACGGGCTATAAATAGCCGTGTTGACGCCGATCAGTTTGCCATTGCTGTCTAAAAGCGGGCCGCCGGAATTACCGGGGTTAATGGCCGCATCGGACTGAATGGCCCCCCGGATCGGCACACCCGCCACCGAGTTGATCTCCCGCTCCAGGGCCGATACCACGCCCGTGGTCAGGGTCTGGTCCAGGCCGAAAGGATTACCGATGGCGTAGACACTCTGCCCCACCCGCAGATTTTCCGACCGCCCCCGTGGAATGGGTGGCAGGGAAGAAGCGGGGGCTTCGATCTTCAGCACGGCCAAATCTTTCTCGGGTGTTTTACCCACCAGTGTGGCGGGGTAAGTCTCGCCGTTACCCAGTGTTACCGTAGCCCGGTCGGCCTTTTGTACCACGTGGTAGTTGGTAATGATATGTCCCTCGCTATCCCACACGAACCCCGACCCCGACCCCCGGGGGATCTCGGTAATGTCACGCGTAAACCAGTCGCGGGTGAGGGTGGAGGTATTGATGAAGCAAACCGAGGGAGTAGCCCGCTCGAAGAGCTGGATGGTATGCAGTTCCTCGGGCGTGTAGGCCGCTTCGCCCTCGCTACCGGGGGCCGTGTTGAGCGGGCGGCGGTCCGCCGGTTCGGTCTTGGCCACCAGCAGGCCGGGTTGGGCGGGGCCGTCCACGGCTTGCTCCAGCGGCACGATGGCGTAATAGCTGTTGAAGAGGTAGCCCGCGCCAAAAGCGAGTAGGAGGAAA
Source organism: Lewinellaceae bacterium (assembly GCA_963710215.1). Lineage (GTDB taxonomy): Bacteria > Bacteroidota > Bacteroidia > Chitinophagales > Saprospiraceae > Neolewinella. The sequence continues at coordinate 73,961 of CAVPZP010000072.1, forward strand.
ATGAGGTAGAAAAAATAACGGCTCATAAGCGGATAACTGAAAACGGTTGAGGAGTCATACTCCGATGTACTCGTATGGCTACTGAAAACGGTCGAGGAGTTGTACTTTGATGTACTAACTAAAAACGGTCGAGGAGTTGTACTCCGATGCACTATTGAAAACAGTTGAGAACTCCCACTCCGACGTACTCGCACGGCGTAGTCGAAGCGCAGCTCCTGCCGCCGTTTTGTGCTTGTTGCGTGAGGTGCCTGAAGGGGCGACGTAGGGGCAGGGCTTGCCCCTGCCCGTAGAAGAGTGCGCAGCACCGAGCGAACAGCGAAGCCCGGAAGGGACCGACGGTGAGGCGTTAGCCGAAGCGGCACGCCCAACCGTCGATTTAGTAGGTAGTAGGTAGACTGTCGTAGGTAATACGCTCATGACGAGTTCATTACTACCCAATAGGAACTACTTACTACCGAACCAACCTCACGTTTTCCGCTTCTTTTTCTTCGCCGCCGGAAACAGAATATTATTCAGGATCAGGCGGTAACCGGGACTATTGGGGTGGAGCGTGAGGTCAGTTTCGGGGTCATCCACGTAGTGGCGGTAGTCCTCGGGGTCGTGGCCGCCGTAGAAGGTGAAGAAACCCTCGCCGAAATTGCCGTGGAGGTAGCGGGCCTCGTTGGCGGGTTTATTTTCACCCAGGATAAGGACATCCGATTTGATGTAATCCTTGGTGAAGGCCGTGGTCTGACCCATGAAACCCTTGACCGTGCGCGTGTGGCACTGCGTGAGCATGGTGGGCACGGGGTCCCACTTGGCGCTGAAATCGAAAAGGGTGAAGTAGTCCGTTTCGGGGCTGACGGGGCGCGGGTTGTGGTCGATGGAACTGAATTCGTAGGCGAGTTCATTGGGTTCCAGGCGAAAATTTTTGAAGGCGAAGGTGTTGGTGAAATCCAGCCGCGACTGCGCGTCGGCATCCATCGGGTCACCGTCGTACATGGACCCGCAAATGTCGATTCCCTCGGCCGCCAGGGCGATGTCGTAGCTGTCGGTGGCCGAGCACATGGCAAACATGAAGCCGCCGCCGCCCACGTATTCGCGCACTTTTTTCACCACGTCCAGTTTCATCTGACTGACCTTGGCATAGCCGTTTTTCTTGGCCAGTGCCTCCTGAAAACGGACGGTCTCGCGGTACCAGGCGGCGTTCTGGTAGTTGCGGTAAAACCGGCCGTACTGGCCCGTAAAGTCCTCGTGGTGCAGGTGCAACCAGTCGTATTCCGACAGGCGATCGGTCAGCACCTCGCTGTCGTAGACCGTCTCGTAGGGTATTTCGGCGTAGGTGAGTACCAGTGTGACGGCGTCGTCCCAGGGCTGCATTTTTTCGCCCGTGCGGAAGTTGGTTTCCGGCGTGTAAACCGCGATTTTGGGAGCTTTTTCCAGCTTCATGGCGTCCTGGTTCACCTCCGGGTCGGCAATGCTATTCAGGATAGAGTTGAACTTGGCATCCGGGATAATCTCGTAGCTCACACCGCGGGTCAGGCACTCGCGCTCGAAGGCGCGGGTGTGCTGGAAGGCGAACGAGCCGCCGCGATAATTGAGCAGCCACCAGGCTTCCAGGTTATTTTCCAGAATCCAGTAGGTGATGCCGTAGGCTTTCAGGTGGTCTTTTTGGGCCTCGTCCATCGGCAGCAGCATATAGGAGGCACGCAGGCCGCCCAGGCTGAGGACGACGAGGAGGGAGAGGAGAAGCGTTTTCTTGAGCATAGTCGAATAATTACGGCCTGATAACGTTTCGGCACGCCAAATTGATACGTAAATCGGCCGCCGCCGACCGGCGGCCTACCCACTTCCCGGCGGGCTGCCTATCTTTGCGGCCGTTAAGCACAAAAATTCCTCCCCCCATGATCCAGTACCACAGCAAGCAAGGAGGAGAAATCGTCGAACTCGATGACATGCAGCCCGGCTGCTGGATCAACATCGTGCCGCCATTCAGCCAGGAAGAACTCGAAGAACTTTCGCAGCACTTCGATATGCCGCTCGATTTTCTGACCGACCCGCTCGATATCGACGAACGCTCGCGTTACGAGCGCGAGGACGACGTGCGCCTCATCGTGGTCAATACGCCCGTGCTCAACGAGATGGAAAACGGCGTCGAATCGCTCTACATCACCGTGCCCATCGGCATCATCCTCACGCCCGAGCACCTCATCACCATCACGGCCTTCGAGAACCCCGTGCTCCAGCTTTTCCTCGACGGCAAGATCCGCTACTTCGACCCCGCCGACGAGCAACTATTCGTCCTCCAGATCCTGGAGCACAACGTGTATCGCTTCCTCACCTGCCTCAAAAAACTCAACCTGAAGCGCAACACCATCGAGAAAGAACTGCTCGATTCCAGCCGTAACAGCGAGCTGCTGCAACTGCTCAGTATCGAGAAATCGCTCACCTACTTCATCAACAGCCTCAACGCCAACGAACTGCTGAAGATGAAAATGAAACGCTCCGATTTCCTCCACATCCGCGACGATGAGGACAAGACCGACCTGTTCGAAGACATCATCATCGACAACAGCCAGGCCCTGGAGATGGCCAATGTCTACACCAACATCCTCAACGGCACCATGGACGCCTACGGCAGCATCATCTCCAACAACCTCAACCTCACCATCCGCCGCCTCACGCTCATCACCATCATCCTCATGGTGCCCACGCTGCTGGCCTCGTTCTACGGCATGAACGTCCCCCTGCCGCTCATGGACAAGTCGTATACCATCATCCTTATCATCATTTTATCGGTGCTGCTTAGCTTGGGTGTCACGTGGTATTTCCGGCACAAGCGGATGTTTTAGTCTGGTAGTAGGTAGTTGGATAGGCCCGTCATTGTACGTTCGCGTAGTAAGTGTATTACCTACTACCCGACTGCCTGTTAAATACTAATCAGGGCGTGCCCCTCGGCTGGCGCCGGGGTCGGCGTCTTACGGGGTTCGCTGTTCGCTCCGTGCTGCGCACCCCGCCTGAACGGCGATCCCTCCAGGTGCCTCACGCATCGGCCCGGTTCCCGACCTCCGGCCGGGGGAATAAAGGTCCGAATGATTGGCATCATTCGGAGACGCGAGGTATCGCGTCTCTACGGTTGGGTATTTTGCTATTGAAAAAATTCATCGCCTGTCCAATTTTCTGGATTTTCGATTATGTACTTGGTTATGCGTGCCAATTCATCCGCATCCCTAACGATACGATCATGGTAACGGGGTTGCCAGCCAAAATCAGGATTTATTTGGCGCGCCTGCATGGTCACCCCCGATTTGTAACCACGTATAATGGAGGCTAAATTTTTAGATTGCGGACCAAATTTGTTCCCCGACAGATTCCGTTTACCAATCAATTTCCCGAACCGTTCCCGTAGAGACGCAAAATCTTGCGTCTCCGAATGGCCACCGCCATTCGGACCGGTTAACACGGGCGTCTCCGAATGGCCACCGCCATTCGGACCGGTTAATACGGGCGTCTCCGAATGGCCACCGCCATTCGGACCGGTTAACACGGGCGTCTCCGAATGGCCACCGCCATTCGGACCGGTTAACACAGGCGTCTCCGAATGGCCACCGCCATCCGGATCGGTTTGAATGTTCAAACGTCCCCCGCCATTCAAGCTATTTCTAACTATGGTATCACCTTTAATTATGATGATTCCGTGAAGATGATCGGGCATGATAACGAATTCGCCCAGTCGAACGAAGGGGAAATGTTCCGGTATCTTAAGCCAACACAATTGGGCAACATGGCCGATTTCAGACAGTGACATTTCCCCATCTGAAACCTTGCCAAAATGGTGCCGTCTGCCTTTAGTACAAATAGTAACAAAGTAGACAGCATTCCAGGCATAATTCCACCAATCGGCGCGGGCGGAAGGAATGCGATAGGTGCCTTGGTATTTTTTCATGCTGGTGGTCATTTCGCAGAATTTTGTCCGAATGATTGGCATCATTCGGAGACGCGAGATTTTGCGTTTACGGCAGTTCCCGCACCTCCACGTTTTCCACCCGCAGACGCTTGCCCTGGCGGATGTATTCCAGGTCTAATTTTTCGTTGGGCCGCACGCGGGCCACGCGTTCCTGCAATTCGGAAACGGACAGCACGGGGCGGCCTCCCACGGCCACGATCACATCACCCGGCAGGAGGCCCGCCGCATCGGCACCACCGCCCTGCACCGTGCTGCGGATCAGGACGCCGGCTACTGTCTCGATACCCAGCCGACGGGCGGCCAGCGGGGAAAGATCGTCGATGGAAACCCCCAACACGCCCCGGTGGACGCGGCCGTACTCGCGTAGATCATCGGCTACTTTTGCCACGAGGTTGGAAGGTACGGCAAAGGAATAGCCCTCGTAGCCGCCCTTTTCACTGATGATGGCGGTATTGATGCCCACCAGATTTCCGTTGGCGTCCACCAGGGCACCGCCGCTATTGCCGGGATTCACGACGGCATCGGTTTGGATGAAATTTTCGATGGCATAGGCACCTTCCAGGATGTTGATGTCTCGGCTCTTGGCCGAGACGATGCCGGCGGTGACGGTACCCTTCAGGTTATAGGGGTTGCCCAAGGCAAGAACCCATTCACCTACGGCCAGGTCATCGGAATCACTGAATTGGAGGGGGTGGAGGTCAGCGGCCTCGATTTTTAGCAGAGCGAGATCGGTGGTTTGGTCCTGACCGACGAGTTGGGCGGCGAATACCCGGTTGTCCGCCAAGCGGACGCGCAGGCCCGCCCCCTCGTCCACCACGTGCCAGTTGGTCACCAGATAGCCCGCCTCGTCGATCAGTACGCCGGAGCCGCCGGAAATCCGGTAGCCGCGCTCGTTTAGCACTTCCACGCTCACTACTCCCTCGCCGGCGGATGCGGCTACATCCCGGAAATCCGGCAGATCACTGAAGATTCGTTTGTTAAACTTGTGCGATCCGTAGGCGGCGGACGGGGAGGGCCAGTGGTCCAGCACGAGCGAAACGCCCTGCCATCCGGCCAGGGTGAGCAGCGTGAAGACAACGGCAATGAGGGCGGTAGAGTACTGGGATTTCATGAGCGGGTAATACATTCAAACGATTAGTAGCTAAACGACGGCCGTCGCGGAATCGGCATTGCAATGAGTAAAATTGGGGAAACTCATTATCGTGCCGATTATATACCGGAAGGATAGGCGAACATACGGAATAGACGGCCGTTTCCTTTCATTAGCCGGTTTTTTAAGATAACTTTAGGCGGTTTTTACGTTTTCCCGGCTTTTCAAACCGGCAGCAAGCATCAGGATAATGAATCGGCAATCTTTCACGGAGTACCTCCGGCAACCGGCCAAACTCTACCAGCTTTCCCTCACCGAGCTACGCGGCCTGGTGTTGGAGTACCCCTATGCCGCAAACCTGCGTCTGCTGCTCCTGCTAAAGACCCGTGCCGAGGGTACCGCCGCTTCCGCCGAGGAACTGGAACAGGCGGCCGTCCGCACTTTCGACCGCCGCTTTCTTTACGACCGCCTTGCCGCGCTGACCGCAGAACTGGCCGGCCATGCCCCCGCCCCCCAGGAAGAATTTCTGGAACTGCGCGACTTGGCCGCCCTTCAGGAACCGGAATTACTGGCAGCCCGGGAAAGGCTCATTGCCGAATCCACCCTCCCGCTTAGTTCCCCCGAACCCATCGTTCCCATTGTAGTACCTGCCGCTGCCAATCTGGATGTAGTAGGCGACGAAGATGAACTCACGGTCAGTTGGACCGCTCCGGCTAAAACGACCGATCCGCCACTAGCGGCCCCTTTCCACATTCCGGTACACCTGATCGATGCCGCCGCCACCGTGGTGGGCACCTTGCCGGTGCTAACCATAAGTGAGTTCCCCAGATCAACGGCTACTGAACCAGAACGGACAGAAGTTGCTCCCGTAAGTTCCACGCAATCCTTTATCGACGCAGCGGCACAACTGTTGCACGGACTGGCGGACAGTATCGCACCCGCTGAAGAGGAGTTACCGGCACCACTTTCCTATTCCCCGCCACCGGCCCTGCTCGACGCTGCGGCGGCCATCGCTACCCTGGTGCCGGAACTATCCTTTGAGCAGGGGCAAGCGCCGGTTGCAGTGCCATTCCCGGTACCGGTAATACCTGTCTCGACAGCGGAACAAGATGAGTTGGATGTAATGGCGATTGCCGTTGAGGAGAAACAAGAGGACGAAGCGGAAAAAATTGCAGCCATGACATTAGAAGAAAACAATCGCCCGGAAGAGCCGGTGGCGGCTGTTCTACCCCGTCCCTCTACTCCTGATCCTGATAATCCGGCCCCCGATTTTTCCGCGCTGCGCCGCGTAGCGGCGGAGCAGCGGCGGCGGCAACTGGCCCGCCTGCGGGGCGGGCAGCGGACCACCCCCGGCCCGGGGTCGGGAAAACTGCGCGAAAGCGCGGGCAAAAGCATCAGCCAGCACGAGGAAGTAGCCAGCGAAACCCTGGCCCGAATCCTGGTGGAACAGCAGCAGTATAAGCGGGCCGTTAAAATGTATGAAAAGCTTTGCTTGCTCATGCCGGAAAAAAAGGCGATATTTGCGGCCACTATTTCGGAATTGCAAAAAAAGCGCTAACCGCTATGACTACCTTCCTCGTAATCCTTACGGCGCTGATCTGCGCCTTGCTCATGATCGTTGTGTTGATTCAAAACCCCAAGGGGGGCGGAATCGACTCTACCTTCGGCGGTAGCCAAGCCAACCAGATGTTCGGAGCGGCCAAGCAAACCGACCTGATCGAAAAAGTAACCTGGTTCCTGGCGGCCGCCCTGTTCCTGGTCTGCATCATCACGGCCGTTTATATCTCCAGCACCAGCGGCGTGGATATCAATCAGCTCTCGCCGATCGAGTAAGTCTACGGCTCACTCCTTATATGATGACAAGAAAAAGCCGTCCATTCCTCGCGGGGAGTGGACGGCTTTGGTTTGTTGGGGATAGCCAGCGGAGATAGTGATTGCAGCTCAGGGTTTATTGCGTGAGGTGCCTGGACGGTGATCCGGTGGGGGCGGGGCTTGCCCGTGCCCCTACCGGGCAGCCCGCAGGGCCAAGGCGATAGCCGCGCCGGGAAGGGACCGACAGCGGCCGCAGCCGCTGACACGCCCGAGAAAATATGCCTGAAAACCAGGGCTATTCCAACTCCCAACTAACGCCTTCCTTGCCGTCCTTGACCTGGATTCCGGCTTCTTTGAGCACGTCGCGGATTTGGTCCGACAGTCCCCAGTCTTTTTCCGTGCGGGCGTGTTGGCGCATTTCGAGCACCATTTCCATCACCCCGTCGAGGGCTTTGGCGCGCGGGTCGGCGGCAGTGGAAGAACCGGGTAGGGCGGCGGCCGTTTGCTCGTCGGTGAGGCCGAGGATGTCGTAGATGAAGGTGTGAAAAGTCTCTTTCAGTAGTTTCAGCGTGGCGGGTGCTACCGCGGCGGGGTTGATTTGGCCGCCTTTCAGGCCGTTGATCTTGCTGACCAGTTCGAACAGGCGGGCGAGGGCCTTGGGCGTGTTGAAATCGTCGTCCATTTCCACATAGGTGGCCTCGATGCTTTCGAGTAGGGCCGCGTCAACGGGTCCGGCGGCGGCCCCGGCGGGAGTTTCCAGACCGAGCAAGGTGCGGTAGCCGGCGAAGAGGCGGTCGTAACCTTTCTGGGCGGCCTGCAGGGCCTCGTCGCCGATGTCGAGGGTGGAACGGTAGTGCGACTGGAGCATGAAAAAACGCAGCACCATGGGCGAATATCCCCGGCTGACGTGCTCGCTCTCGCCGGTGAACAGCTGTTCGGGCGTGATGGTATTACCGTCGGATTTCGACATTTTGCGGCCGTTCATCAGCAGCATATTGGTGTGCAGCCAGTAGCGGGCACCGCCGTGGGTGCAGGCTCCTTTGTTCTGAGCGATCTCGTTCTCGTGGTGGGGAAATTTCAGGTCGTTGCCGCCGCCGTGGATGTCGAATTCCTCGCCCAAATATTTGACCGACATGGCCGAGCATTCCAGGTGCCAACCCGGAAAACCCTCGCCCCAGGGGCTATGCCAGCGCATGAGGTGTTCGGGGCGGGCGGCCATCCAGATGGCGAAATCGGACGGGTGGCGTTTGTCACCCTGCGCGACCAGGTCGTCGCGGCTTTCGGCCAGTAACTCGTCGATACGGCGGCCGGATAATTCACCGTAGCAGTCTTTGTTTTGATCGTTGTAAGCGGCCACGTCGAAGTAGACCGAGCCGTTCACTTCGTAGGCCAAGCCCCGGTCCAGAATAGCCTGTACCATAGCGATCTGCTCGATGATGTGGCCCGTGGCCCGCGGTTCGATGGTGGGAGACAGGGTATTGAACAGCCGCATCATGTCGTGAAAACCGTTGGTGTATTTTTGGGCCACTTCCATCGGTTCCAGCCGCTCCTTGCGGGCACCGGCGGCTAGTTTGTCCTCGCCCTCGTCGGTGAGGTGGCCCACGTCGGTTACGTTACGCACGTAGCGTACGCGGTTGCCCCGGTGAAGCAGGTAACGGTAAATAACGTCGAAGCTCACGAAGGTGCGGCAGTTGCCCAGGTGCACGTCGCTGTACACCGTGGGTCCGCACACGTACAGGCCCACGAAGCCGGGGGTGATGGGCGTGAACGCTTCTTTTTGGCGCGTGAGGGAATTATAAACGGTCAACTGGCGGGACATGCGAAAATTTTGAGCGGTGAAAGTACGACTTTGGACGGATTTACCCGGCAGGCAGCCGTTTCTTCTCCCGGCCGGGGATTGTGCAAGTCAGCCTTCGGTCATTTTAGTTCCCCCCGCTGCTTTGTTTTAACAGTTAGGTCGCAATACCGACGGGCCGGACGGGGTTATCTACACAATCAAATCGGTGATGACCTCACCACATTCATTTCACTTTTAATGCGACTCATGCAGCACACCTTTACACAGAATGATTTAGTGGCGTACGCTTACAGCGAAACGCCGACGCGCCTGACGCGTGTGATCGAGACCGCCCTGCTCAAAGATGCCGACTTGCGAGCCGAGTATTCCGAACTGGTCGGTACCAGCCGTGAACTGAGTAAATTGCGTTTCGACGCACCCATGCTCAGCCGCCAGCTTATCTTGCTTCACAGCAGCATGGCCTCCGAGGAGGCGCATGCGTAAGGAAGCCTGGTTTTACGGCTTAAATGCCTTCCCGCTGCGCGGGAGGGCATTTTTTGTTGGCCAAAGCCCTAACTTCACGCCGCCCAACCATCCCTCTGCCCATGCGCTTTGTCTTCTTGCTCCTGTTATTTCCATTATTGGTCAGTGCCCAACTCACCGATGACTTCTCTGACGGCAACCTCCAGAACCCCGATTGGCAGGGCGACCTGCCGCTGTTCGGCGTAGAAAACGAAACATTGAGACTAGCCGACGCCGCTGCCCTGCAGAGTACCAGCCGCCTCTACCTGGCCGCGCCGACTAGTCTGCAGGATGCGACCGTCTGGGAAGGCTGGGTGCAATTCGATTTCGCGGCCTCCACCACCAACTATCCGGAAGTAATGCTGACCACCGCGCCGCCCGTGCCGGGAGAAGTACCCACGGGCTACGGCCTCCGTTTCGGGGGAGTTTCCGGTAGCGACGATGCACTGGTTCTCTACCGCCTCGGCGATTTCGCCAACCCCATCGTCTCCGGTACCGCGGGGGCACTGGGAACGGACGGCTTCACCGTCCGCTTTCGACTGACCCGATCTACGGACGGTACCTGGAATCTGGCCGCCGATTATTCCGGCGGCACCGACCTGGTAGACCAGGGCAGCGGGCAGGACGCGACCCACGACCAGCTCGGTTTCTACGTATTTCAGGCACGCTACACGGCCACCCGTTCGGAGGCATTCGCGTTCGACGACCTACTGGTCGATCCGCTTTTCGAGGATACCACGGCCCCGCAATTGCTGAGCGCGGCGGCAATTTCGGCCACGCAGATCAGCCTGCGGTTTAATGAATTGCTCGACCCCGCCTCGGTGACCGACCCCGGTCAGTACCAACTCAGCCCCGCCGGGCCGGCCATCACCGCCGCCGCCCCGGACCCCACCGACGGAACTCGTGTAATCCTGACCCTCGCCGGCGAGCTGACGCCACTGACCTTATATACGGTCTCCGTAACCGGCCCGGCCGACGCGGCGGGTAATGCACTGGCGGGAACGGCCACCACCACCTTCACCTTCCGCCCCGTGCGGGCACCGCTGCCGGGCGAGCTGATCGTGACCGAGTTCATGGCCGACCCCACGCCCACCGTGAATCTGCCCGACGCGGAGTACGTGGAACTCTACAACCGGGGCGACGTGAGCCTGCAACTCCAGGGCGTGGGCCTGGCCTCGGGCGGCAGTCCACAGTTTTTACCCGCATACATCCTGGACCCCGGTGCCTACGTGCTGGTGGTCGATGATAGCGACTTGGCGGATTTTCAGGCCCTCGGCCCCGCCATCGCCGTAACCAGTTTCGCTAGCTTGAGCAACGCCGCCGACGAGATCAGCCTGGAGATCAACGGCCAGCGCGATTTTTTCATCGCTTACACCGACAAATGGTACAAGGATGACGCACGCTCCGAGGGCGGCTACTCGCTGGAGCTGAGCGACCTGAACCCGCCCTACAACTGCGCCGGCAAGTGGGGTGCTTCCCGCGCCGCCGCCGGCGGCACGCCGGGCGCGGCCAATAGCTTGGCCGGGCTGGTGCTGGACACCGTGCCGCCGACCCTGATTCGCTCTTTCTTCGCGGGCAGCACCCTGGTACTGGAATTTGACGAGCAACTAGACCGCGCCGCCGCCGAAATGGTGGGCAATTACTTCATCGGTCCCGATCTGAACCTGACCGCCGCAGTCCTCCAGTCCGACGAGCGCACCGTGATCCTGCAACTGGACGCCCCGCCCGCGCCGGGGCAGGTGTACGAACTCAACGTGTTCGAGGAAGTGGCCGACTGTGTGGGCAACCGCTTGCCGGAGTTTATCGGCCGCAACGTAGGACTGCCGCAGGAAGTAGCCGTGGGCGACGTGGTAATCAACGAAATCCTTTTCAACCCCGGTACCGGCGGCGTGGATTTCGTGGAGTTGTTCAATTGCTCCAATAAGATATTTAACGTGCGTGGCTGGCGGCTGCTGAACGACCAACAGACCAGCGGGGGGATTGAGGAAAGGATCGGCAGCGATTACCTTTTCTTTCCCGGTGCTTATTTGGTCATCACGCCCGACGTGGACGATATTCTGGGCCGCTACCCCGCCGCCTCGCGCGAGCAACTGCTGGAAAATCGTCTGCCCACGCTGCCCGATGATGCGGGCAACGTTACGCTCCTGGACGCCGTCGGAACGCAACTCGATGCTTTCGATTACCGCGAGGAGCAGCATAACCCCCTGCTCGACGACCTGAACGGCGTTAGTCTGGAACGGCTGCTGTCCAAATCGCCCACCCAGCAGGATGCCAACTGGTACTCAGCTTCCTCGGCGGCCGGTTTTGCCACTCCCACCCTGCCCAACTCGCAGGCCCGCGACCGTCTCCCCGTATTTGCGGGCGACGAGTTTTTCTCGGTCGCCGATAACACCTTTTCGCCCGACGGCGACGGCGTGCAAGACATCCTCGCCATCGACTACCAGACCCCCGCCCCCGGCTGGGCCGCCCGCCTGGAAATCTACGACGCGCAGGGCCGCCTGACGCGCACCTTTTTGCGCACCGAACTCCTCGGCGGCTCCGGCACCCTGCTCTGGAACGGCGTCAATGACGACGGCGAACGCGCGCGCGTGGGTCCCTACGTTATCCTGATCGAACGCTTCAGCCCCCAGGGCGATACGGAGCGGGAGAAGATCGTGGTGGTGCTGGCGGGGCAGTTGTAGGATTTTTTTGAAGTGGGACGTGTAAGATGAATGAGTCGCATGAGGTCTTTGATTTGGGCGTGTCCGTCCCGCTGGGGCGGGGCGGTCGGTGTCTTGCAGGCGCGGCTGTCGCCTTGGCCCTGCGGGCTGCCCCCTATCGGGCAGGGGCAAGCCCTGCCCGATAGGGGGCACCTTTCAGGCACCTCACGCGGGTGGCCGTCAAGGGATGGTTCGGGAAGTAGCGGTGGGTTGATTGCGTGAGGCGCCTGGAGGGCCGACCGGAGGGGGTGAGGCTTGCCCCACCCCGGAGGGCGGGTGCGCAGCACGGAGCGAACAGCGAACCCCGGAAGGTGCCGGCCCCGGCGGTAGCCGGGGTCACGCCCTAAAAACTTCTTATTGCCCCTCTGAGGAAAGTCACCTTATCGTGTAAAAGTGATTTAGCCCGACTGCTTCTTATTCCCTGACTTTACCTGCCACATCAGTTTTGATGAATTGGTAGACGAGCGAATCGGCCGGGGTACGGGTAATGGCCAGCGCGGCCAACCCACGATCGCGGGTGAAGACGATACCGGCAGGGGCGGAATCCCGGGCGAGGTCAAAAGTTTCGCGCCACAGGACACTACCGTCGGGGGATGTTCTGATAAGGTAGTGTAGATCCGTGTCCGTACCCCGCCGAGCGACGGCCTGAATGACAAAGCCTTGCCCCGTGGGGAGGGCGGCCAGATAGTTACCGCGCAAACCGGTGGTGGCATTATCCGCCATCGTGATGGTTGCCTCACGTACGTTACCAAGCTCGCGATCGGTTTGGTAGAGGGTGAGTTCGGTCGGGGTATCGAAGCGGGACAGGATACAAGCGACGCCGTTTTCGGTAAGTACCAGGCGGCTTGGAAAAGGAACAACGGAAGCCCCCATATCCTGTGAGTTGATGAGTGCGAGATTGGCGAGAGAATAGCGCGAGAGGACCATGCGGCTGTTGCGGGAGATGAGGGCGTAGATAATATCGTTGACAATCTGTACATCGAAGACGGTGCTGAACACATCGAAGGTCTGGAAACGCCGGGTGATACCGGCCGAATCGGTTTGCAGTAGTAGCATCCGCGGTCCGCCGAGTGACTGTGCCACTTCACCGCCAAGCACATAGCCCCCGGGGTAGCCGGCCAGGGTGCGCAAACTTACCCGCCGGACCAAACCGAGCGAGGCGACCGCCGAGCGAAACGAGACGGGCGGTCCGGTTTCCATAGCGGCCCCGCTATTGAGAAAAGCGAGATAGGAATCGTTGCCTTCGTTGCCGAGAAATACGTAGCCGGGGGTACTGTCCACGCGCGGAACAATGTCATGACCCGTGCCGGGATAAAAACTGACGGCCGAGGAAGCCAGACCCCTTTCCGGGACGGCTACGCGAAAACCGAACGAGTCGCGGCTGGTACCGGCAGCGAGGAAGCCCCCATCTTCGGTTTGACAAAAGCGGGAAACACCCGCTTCGAGCGGTTCCTCTGCCAAGGGTAGAATGGAGCGGAAAGTGATAAAATCTACCTTCTCCAATTCGCATCCGAGAAAACCGAGCAATAGGAATAGAAGCAGGAAAGTCCGGAAAAAATTACGCATGGGCGGAGGGTGGGTGTCAGAAAGTCAAATGGTAGCCGAAGCCGGGGGCGGGGGTGCTTTCACCGTTCCAGAGCAAAATAGGTTTTAGGGAATGGCGTAGGCTGACCCCATCCGTTTCAGGTAATACCGCAGGTATTTCCTCCCCTTCTTTCGGCTTTGTGTTACGCAAGCATTCGCGGTAGCCCTTGCCATCTATTTTGAGGGTGAGCAAATTGGAAAGTATGAATGTACCCGCCGCGATCCCGCCGGCGATGAGAAATTCTTCCTGCCGTTTTTGCGCCCTGGCAAAGTTTTCGTCCAGTTTACTCAATTCGTTATCACGTAGATGAACGCGGTAGTGCTTCCGGGAATCGGCCTTAAAATAGGTGGCCGCTCCGGCTGAACCGACAAACACGAGCGATACCAGCGGCCAGGCGGCCACCCGACGGCGGCGGTCTTGGGTGGCCAGTTTGAGATTGATGCCCGGGGCCAGATAGGCGAGAGCGGGTACAAAACGGCGACAATTAAAATCGATTGCGACCGAATCAGGGGCCGGAATACCGGTCGATACTATTTCGGGTACAACCGGTGGAAAGGTCATGGTGTCGATCGGGCATTCTACTGTTTTAATCGGTTTGCACCGGCCGCTAGAATTGGGTCGGAAATCGACGAAGGAGAGATCCCAGTAAAATTGATCCTCCGGCCGATCAGAAGGTGGATCCTCGTATTCCAGCAGGCGCATCGTAAGGCGGAGTTCCTTGCATGATTCCTCCTCGTAACCCCGGCCACCGCTAATGTAGCCGATCCGTTCCAGGATCGGGAGGCTTGCTTCGTAGGGGGTATAGCTGATTATTTCGCCGGAGGAAGCCGTGAACTTATTGGTGCTGAGTGAGGTGAGTTGAATGGGGAAGTTTTCCGGGTCGTCCGTGGGCGGCAGGCCCCAGCAAATATTGAACGCAATTCCTTTTTCCTGTTCCAGGTCGATCAGCATCTGGAGATAATTGTCCAGGTCGACGGAAGAGGGAAAAAACCGTTTATCGGCCCGATTGAGAACAAAGCCGTGGTAGCCGACCGTGGGGCGGGGGTTACCGTCCTGATCTTTGAACAGCCGCAACAGACCGTTTTTGGCGGCCTTGCGTTTTTCGGCCGCGTTAAAATGGTCGGACACCGCCCGAAAATAGTTATGCAGGCGGTTGATCCGCTTGATATAGGTAGCTTCGTGTTCGTGCAGGCATTCGCGCATCACTTGCCTGCGGACTTCCACTTCCTCCTCCCATACGTCAAAACCTACGCCGGAATATTCGGGTGCGCGCCGGGTGGCTACTTCGTAGCCGTAAATGGCAGATTGCGAGTAGGAATTGTCGGCGGTATTGGCCCACTCCGTACACGAAGCAATTGCCTTGCCGCCCTGACTGTCTCCTACCGGTTGAGCATATAGGGCTGACGCACAACTCAGAAGAAGCAAACCGAAAATGATTTGGTGGTAAGTACTAGTCATGATTGATGACCAGTTTTTCCAGCTTACCCGTGTTGTTGTTGACCGTCAGGTCGAGCCGGCCGATGCCCTGCAGTCCTCCTTCTCCGAACTGGACCTCGTTGATTAGCCAGTCGTGGAACACATTGATCGATTCGTTATTCAGTACCTCATCGAACCCACGAGCGGTAGTGAATTTCACCCCGGAGACGGAGAATGGTTCAAAGTCCGCTTTGGCACTAACGATGGCTGCGTTATTGTTGGCTTCCACGGCGCGGGCCAGTTTTGTCATGGCTTGCTGGATGAGGGTAGCCGAGCAAACCACTACCATATCCTTACGATCTACTTCCGTGCCATTTTCGAGCAACAGGACAGTTATAGGCCCTACCTGATTGAAGGTATGGGTAACGGCACTACCCGTATCGGTCTGCGTACCGAGTTTCCAAGTGATGCCGGGCCGGTCGGGCACGGTTATTGAAAATTTGATCGGTTGGGCGGCGGGTAGTCGGCCCGATGTTGATATAGCGGCGGGCAGGGTTATTGACGGTATGCTTGGCCGGGGGGAGTTTGCGTCATACGATCCTCCCTCTGAGGGGTCTTCTGCCGACACGCTAGCGGGGCGGGAAACGGAGCTACCGCCGGTAGGAATACGTTCGCCGCCGCCCACATCTAATGCCGGTTCCTCCGGGGTAGGGTCAAACGGTTGCGGTTGTGGCTCGATCACCCGCACGCCACCCGGAGTATCATCAACCGAAGATTCCGAGGTACATCCGGTGAGCAGGCCGAACAACAAAAATAACACGAGTGTGGCAGCAAAGTCAGGGAAGAACGATTTGTGTTTAGACATACTGTTTGGGGTTTCGGGGTAAGAGATGAGTATTCTCCGGCCGGAAAATGGCAGAGACGGCGGGTCAGATAAGCACAGATAAGCCCGGAAAACGGACCTTGCACTCATTAAAGTACAAATATATCATTTATACCTTGTATGTTTAGACGGTTTGGCTAAATTTGCTGATAATTGATTAATAGTTAGTGGTGAAGCACTAACGCGTACCAACACTATAAATACGACATATGCGCTGCCAGAACTGCGGCTTCGATGGTAACTCGTCTGATTCCCTCCGTTGCGCCAAGTGCAATTTCCCCTTAGCCGCACCGGCGGGTGGCTCGCCCGCCCCCCGGGATATGCCGCCGCCGACACCGTCACCCATCCCGGCTGCCGTGGCCGGTACCGTAAACGTGAACCCTTCCGATCAGGCACCCTGGGACGCGGCCGCCAAGCCGCTCAGTACCTGTATACACTGCGACTACCCACTGGCGGGCACGAATGCCGCCTGCCCTAAATGTGGGAAAAACGTGGCCCCACCCGGTGCGAAACCAAAAGTGCCGGGTGGAAAAGCAAAGGCAAAACCCGCGCCCCTGGATATTAACGCGACCATCGACCCGTTTCGCCAGCAAAAATCGCGTACCCGTTTTCGGCTCATCCCCATTGACGAGGGCCAACCCAATGAGGAGGGCGCGCTGGAATTTAACGGCGCGGATGTGGCACTCAACCGTGAAAACCTCGACCCCGGCAACCCGTCCATTACGGGAAAGACCCAGGCCAGTATCCAACTGATTGAAGAGGAGTGGCATATTATCGATCAGAGTTCCCTCCAAACCACTTTCGTCCGCCCCGGCCGGCCCACGCCCCTCGAACCGGGAGACATCATCGTGTTGGGGGATCGACGCTATGTTTTTGAATAATTTCTTACCGAAGATCCTGCCTTATCTAACCCATCCAAAGCTTTTAATAATCGATGACCGCCTTTCGTTTTGACCTCCTCCCGGGAGACAAGGTTGGTAAATATACCGTAATCAAGCCGCTCGGCGAGGGGACTTACGGCCACGTCTTCCAGGTAAGGGGGGACGGTAAGAAGGAGTATGCCCTGAAGGTACTGAAACTACACGCCGTTATTGACCAACAGGACCGGGACATGATCACGAAGCGGTTCAGGGGGGAATTTAAGTGTGGGCAACTGGATTCAAACTTTCTGGTCGCCTCGCGCGAGATGGGCGAATACAAGGGCAACCCCTTCATTGTGATGGATTTCATGCCGGGTAAGGACCTCCGCGCCCGCATGGCTGATTTCAAGCAGATCACCGCCGTGGAGCGAATGGCCGAAGGTATCCTCAGCGGCCTTGATTTCCTGCACGGCAGCGGCATCATCCACCGCGACATCAAGCCCGAAAACGTGATGCTCGATCAGCGGGACGGTCCGCGCCTGACTGATTTCGGCATCGCCGGTTTCATTAACGCTCGGGTCACCATACCTAAGCGTGGGCGAGTTCGTGAGACTTTCGGCACCTTCGCCTATATTGCGCCAGAGCAACTTAACGACGCTAAAAAATATAAAACCACCAGCCCCCGTACCGACATCTTTTCCTTCGGGGTGATGCTCTACGAATTGCTCTCCCAGGGCAGGTACCCTTTTGGTTCGCTCAACGACCACGCCGAACTGGCCGAGTACATCAAAAATGCCTCCCGGGGCAAGATGATCGATATTCGCAAGTACCGCCCCGATACCCCTGATTACCTCCTTCATCTCCTGGACCGTTCTCTGCATTTCAATTATGAAGAGCGGATCGGTAACGTGGGCGGGTTACTTAAAATCCTACGCGAAGGAGGGAGTGGACGATCGATCAATCGAATCGATACCGGCCCGCAGGAAATCAATAAACAGTACTATTCCGACCTGGAACTGGTCGTCGTTTCCGGCGAAGATGCCCACCGCTGTTATAATCTCTACGACTACGTCCAACCCGGCAAGCCCGGCCTGATTACCATCGGGTTTCTGGATGATGAGGCCCCCAACCGAAATCACATTGAGATAACTGAACGGGCAACGGCCTACATTTCCAATTTCCACGCCACCATCGAGCACCATCCAGCCGAAGAGACGTGGCTGATCCGTGACGGACAGCACCGTCCGCAGGAAGGAAGATGGAAACCCTCCCGTAACGGGGTCTACGTTAATAACACGCGGGTGCCCAGTAACGGCGCGAGGCTCTACCCCGGTAGCTTCATTACCCTGGGGGACACCACCCTGCGCCTACGCGCTAAAATACCCGGCTAATGGCACGACGAGAAGTCAATATCTTTTCGGTGGCCTTTTTGGACCTGCTTTCCGGTGCACTGGGAGCGGTGCTTATCCTGTTTATCGTAGTGCCCAAACTGACGGCCGAAAACCAGGATGCGCTCGAAACCCTCGACGAACTGGATGTCCGGGCCGAGAATATTGCCGCGATGCTCGAACAGCTCGAAAACAGCGTCGATCGCAGTGTCGTGGAAGCCATTGAAGCGGAAGTCCAAGCCATGCAGGCAACCATAACCGAACTGCGGACGGAGGTGGATCAGATTCAGCGCGAACGCAATGCGCTGCGGGGGCGCGTGGAAGAACTGGAAAGCCGAACCGAACAACAGGCTGCCGCGCTGACCGCCACCGAACAGCGCATCGAGCAGCAACGCCAACAGATGGAACGGATGGTGGAAGCCACGCCGCCGCCGCCGCCGCCGGCGACGGCGGCGCGGGTGCCAAGATATTCGGCCTGAATGCCGATTTTGCCGTTGTTGCCGTGTGGCCCGAAGATACGGATGTAGACCTCTACCTCAAGGATCTGGCTACCGGCCAATGGTGCTTTTATCGCAATGCCTCTACCGCTTTTGCCACCTATCTGGAAGACATCCAGTCGCAGGCTTCGAGTGACGATCCACGCTACGAGTTGATCTACCAGCAAAATATCAAACCCGGTAACTACGAAGTTTACCTGCACCTCTATTCTTCCGGTGGCGGTACCGCCAACGTAGCAACCTACGCCGTCATCTATCCCTATTCTGACCGGGAACGTAAAATCACCTTTCCTTCGCAGCGTATTCGGCATACCGCTTCGCCCCCCGAGGGCGGTGGTATCCGCCTGGGTTCCCTCAACCTCACCGCCGAATCACTCACCAACTAAGCCGATGAACAAACAATTACTCCACGTCATCATCGCGGTGGGCTGTACCATTTGCTACCTCATCCTGGTGCAACTCCTGGCCGCTTACTCACCGGAGGGCTCCACGGGCCGCCGTATCGCCCTCCTGCTCGGCTCCGACCTGCCGCTGGGTCTCATCCAGCTGTTCACTTTTTTCCTGTTCAGCGTCGGTATACTCGAGGTCATGGGATTCATCCGCCAAAACCGTCACGAAGAAGCCGGACTGGACCAGAACCTCCTCCCCACCCGCGATCACTACGTACTAACCCCCGATCAGGTCGCCGCCCTGAAGCTTAAATTGAGTGCCAACCAACAATTTGCGGGCTACCAGATCACCAAACTCATTCTGGTCGCTTGCACCAAGTTCCGCTCCAATAACTCGGTCGAGGAAGCGATGAACGTAGTCAGCTCCCGGGTCCGCATGGATCTCAGCCTGGCCGAAAGCGAGCAATCGCTCCTGCGCTATATCCTGTGGGCCATTCCTTCGGTCGGTTTCGTGGGCACCGTTTTGGGCATCGCCGGCGCACTCAGCTACGCGGGTAGTGTCAGCACCGACGGCATTGAAAAAGTGACTACCACCCTTTATGTTGCCTTCGACACCACGCTGCTTTCCCTCGTCCTCAGCATCATCCTCATGTTCAGTTACAACCTCACCCAGGGGCGAACCGAACGCCTCTACGTACGCATGGAAAGCTACGTACTCGAAAACCTGATCAATAGAATCCATAACCACTGAAACCCATGCGTCAAACGGAAAACAAATTCGCTAAATCCATCGGGGCGGGCCTGGCCAGCCTTACTGGTAGCAAGGGGCGTAGCTACTTCGTCATTCAGCACCGCACCACTACCGATCGCCACAAACTGGGAGAGAATCAGGAAATCGTGGTCGACATGGCTGAGATCGGCCGGTCACCGGAATGCGCGGTTCGCTTCGGAGAAGACGTTAAATCGGTCAGTAGAAAACACGCCGTTATCATCAAACGGGGCACCGAACACATCATTCGCCAGCTGTCCGGCACCAACCAGACCATCGTCAACGGCCGGCCCGTCAACCAGGAATGGTTCCTTAAGCACGGTGATGAGATCGAACTCTCCCACGGTGGACCCAAGCTGGGCTTCCTCATTCCCGAAAACCCCTCGGTCGGTTCCATTCCCCTCACCCGGCGGTTTACCGCTTTTCGCCAGCAGGCCCTGCGGCCTTACCGGCAGGCCCTCACCGCCGTCAGTGCTGTTTTTCTTGTCGCTATCGTTGGTCTGGCAACCTGGATATATCTCCAGAACGACGAAATAAAACGCCTGGCATCCGACGGACAACTGATGCAACAGTCCGTTGCCGTTCAGGCAAACCGGGCTGATTCACTCGAAAGGGCCAATGCCGCCAGTCAGCAAACCCAGGAAGAACTCCGCGGCAACCTCAGCAGGGTCCGGCGCGATCAAAGACGGATGCGGGAAGAGATCATTCAACGAGCGCAAACCCCTGAAGACCCCTCCATCGAAGCATTCCACGGCGACGTTTATTTCATCATGGTCAAGGAGGTCACCATTACCCTCGACGGGGAGACCTCCACAAGGGATTATGGCTGGACGGGAACCGGTTTTCTGCTTGATGACGGCCGCTTCGTTACCGCCCGCCACGTTGTTGAACCCTGGTTCTTCCTCAACGGGTCTTCTTCTGAAGCAGACAAAATCCTGAATATGGTGGCCAACAACGGCGGCCAGATCAAGGTAAGCCTCAATTGCTTTTCCCCCACCGGTCGTCAATTGCAGTTCACCAATAGTCAGTTTCGCATTGATCGTGGCAGCGACCAAAGTCGCACGACCACCCTCGATGACGGCCGTTCGCTGGTACTGCGCACCGCATCTGCCGCGGACAAAGATTGGGCCACCGTACAAGCGGGTGGCAGCGGCGGGCTGTCGTTCGCGGCGGCCGAATCGACCGCCCTGCCCCAGCAGACCAAACTTTACGTACTCGGCTACCCCCTCGGCATCGGTGCCAACAGCCCTTCCGATGTCTCCCCCATCTATTCCACCACCGAAGTCGGCCGGGCCGGTCTGGATAACGGTATCATCATTACTACCGATCGAAATTTCGACCACGGCAATTCAGGCGGCCCCGTCTTCAAACGTAAAGACGACGGCTATACGGTAGTGGGCATCATCTCGGCCGGGCGCGGCGATGCCATCGGCGTCATCGTGCCCATTAGTGCCATCAATTAAGGCGTCTAAAAGGGCAGCTATCGGGCGTGTCCCACCCTCGCAATACTGCGAGGGTGGGTCGGTCCCTTCCCGGCTCGCTGTTCGCTCGGCCCTGCGGGCTGCCCGCTACGCGGATCACCATCCAGGCACCTCACGCAGTGGCAACGATAAACTTCCCTCGCCAATCTTTAGCAAATCGCTTTTCGTTTCAATTCAATCCCCATGCTTTTTCGCTTCCTGTTCTTTTTCTTCCTGGCCGGCCTGCTGCTCTCCACCCCTCTGGCGGCACAGCCCATCTCCGAGCTTTTCGGCTCCGATAACCAGAAAATTCTCATCCAGGCCACCGATGATTGCGTAGTTTCCGTTCGGCAGGAATACGTTCTGGTCGGGCCTTCCGGCACGGCCTACGGGTGGGAAAGCCTGCGGTATTTCAGCTTTCGGGAGGGCTTCGGCCTCCTGACCGGAAAAGACCTGATCGTTCCCACCATCCTGACCTCCCCCTGGCAGTCTGACGAACGCTACCGCTCCTTCCCTTCCCGCGACACCCTGCACCCTCGGCTATCGGCCACCTACGTAAAAACGGCTGCCGATACCGAATGGCGGGCTATCGGCATCTCCCGCCACGACACCTCCGCCACGGTCCTGCCGGCGCGCCATACCCTCACCGTATCCGTGCCGGATATTCATCCCTCCCCCCTGGTCGATTCCCTACAACTAGCCGATCACTGGGCCGTCGTACTGCACCGCGATTCCAATGTGCCGGGTGGCGTGCGTCGTTCCGCCTACCGCCCCGAGGTCGGTTCGGATGGACTTCCCTACCTCAGCCGGGTTCCCGACACGAGCAATTTTATCGGCGGCGTTATTTTTCAGTTACACTACCGGCCCGCCCAAATCCAGTTGGCCCCCACGGCCCTGCTGGAATTGCGGAACGGACGCGGCGAGGTCATTCGCCTGCTTCCACGCGGCGCGGCGGTACCGCCGGCGGCGGGGGGACTTTCCCCCCTAACCGGCCCACCGGCATCCGAACCCGCCGTGGAACGGACAAAAAAGGAAAAGCGTCGTCGAAAGTCACACGATAACAACTAAGTCCTTCCCATCCGTATCTATCCTTTTTTTTCAATTTACCTCCTTATGTCTCAGTCAGCTCATTCTAACTCATTGCGTATCATTGCCGGTACTGATGTAGGGAGCGTCCGCACCAATAACGAGGATAACTTCCTCCTCTGCGCCCGCCTCGGTGAAACGAACTGGCGTTCCGATAGTCAGGAAGAACTCACCCAGGCGGGTCCGCTCGGCACCCTGCTAGGGGTAGCCGACGGTATGGGCGGGGCCTCGGCCGGTGAAGTTGCCAGTCAACTGGCCGTTGCGGAAATCAAGCTGCACTTTGATGAACTGACCGGGCATGCTTCTATCCTGACACCCGATTTTATTCAACAAACGCTCACCAAGGGAATCCACCGCGCCAACCAGGCGATCATCGCCCACGGCAGCCGCAACCCGGAAACCGACGGCATGGGCACCACCCTCATCCTCGGGTGGCTTTATGAGGAAAACCTCTACTTGGGCTGGATCGGCGATAGCAGGGCCTACCTCTTTCGCCCCGGGGTAGGACTCACTCCCATTTCCCGCGATCATTCTTTCGTGCAGGAGTTAGTAAATGAGGGAAAAATCACCTACGAGCAAGCTTTTTTCCATCCCGATGGCAATATCATCACCCAGAGCCTCGGCAATCCCGATTTTACCATCACTCCCGAAGTACACCGCGTACCGATCGGCCGGGGTGACCTGATCCTGATTTGTAGCGACGGCCTGAACGGCATGCTGGAAGACCCCCAAATAGAATCTATCCTGCAACAGGCCGATCCCGCCGCCGGCCTGTCCCCCATCCTTACACAATTAATTAACGCCGCTAATGCGGCCGGAGGTAACGATAACATCACCGTCAGTCTACTCTACCTCGAAAATGCCCCGACAGACCTGACGAGCATCCCTCCGCCCCGCCCCGGCCACGCTGACCCGCCCGCCAAGCCATCCGCTGACGAACTGGACCCCAGCCGGACCGTACCGACTGATCTGAACGTTGCGGCTATACCACCGCAGCGGGATCGCATGAAGGGGAGAGTAATCTGGGGAGTGGCCGGATTGGTACTAATCACCCTGGCGGCAGCTTTGTGTTTTTATTTATTCGCCCCATCCGAAAAGAAATTTTCTGCTGATCAAAATTCGTCTAATGCGGCCATCACAAATAAGAAGGATAGTTTACAGCAAGATTCAGTCAAGCGATTAAAAAGAACCGAAAATTTTACAAATTCGCGAGAACGTAATAGCGGAATAATCACCCGATCCGGAGTTTCTGATAGACTGGAAGCTGATATCCCTTCAGGTGTACTTGAAACTGAGAATACCACCGGAGACTCCAGTACGACTTCAAATGCCCCCAAACCCGCTGATTCCGGTCCAACCGTCACCGCAATCAAGGGGGAAGATTCCGCCATTCAAAATAATGACCGGCAAGCTTTTATTACTTGTGTCTTAGTGGAATTGGGTTCTGGCAGGTTCAAACCGACTAAAAGTGCAATTACCAAGGCACTGAATGCTATAGGTATTAACAATTACGAAATTACAGAAGAAGAGGGCGGCCTCCTCATCAGCCACCCTACCCAATCTGTAGAACTTACTACTATTCAAGAATTGATTATTATGGGAAATGACTATCTAAACTCAGCGAAAGAAGTGCCGTGTAGTAAAAGTACCGAGTAATAATTACTTGATCGCTAAAGCCGTGTATTCACCACTATTCACTTCACTAGAACCCTTCTGCCATGTCTAATAAATTAACTCCGGGAACGCACGTTAACGGCCACTACCGGATTGACGAACGTATTGGATCGGGGGGCTTCAGCATAGTATACCGGGCCTACGATATCCGTACCAACTCCATGGTAGCGGTAAAAATATTCGCGCCGGAACGTGGTTTGGAGCAGGAAGACATCAATCAGTTCAAGCGAGAATATGACTTGACCAACAGCCTGAGCCATCCCTACCTACTGCGGGCGACGGACTATTTCGTTCACGACGAATCTCCCTGCCTGGTATTTACTTATATGGCAAGGGGGTCCTTGTACCAAAAAATTCGTTCGGGTGGTTTACTGTCCGAAACCGAAATTGCCAAAATAATCGTCCAGATTGCGGGCGGCTTGCAGTATATGCACGCCAAGCGGCCAGTAGCCATTTTACATAATGATATAAAGCCGGATAACCTGCTCATTAACTATTCGGGGGATTACGTACTGACTGATTTTGGCATTTCAATGGAAATGCGCAATACCCTCATGCGGGCTTCAAATGCCAAGGGTCATACCCTCAACTATACGACCCCCGAGCGAATACTGATGAAGCCCTATTCCTCGGCCTCCGATATTTTTTCTTTCGGCGTGGTTTTGTATGAATGTGCAAGCGGGATTTTTCAGGGTTCCGTGCCACTGGGCCAACTATTCGCCAGCCAGTCACTAGCTGACCCCGAACTGTTGACCCCCGAGCATAGCAGCCGGCTCAACCAACTCATCCGGGCCTGCATGGCTCCTTCGGCAACGGACCGGCCCAGTGCCGCTGCGCTGGAGAGATACGGACTTCACTATCAGGAGGAGGGCTACTGGCCGGAAATAGTGGAGTTCGCACGCCTACGTTCTGCGTCACCTGCGCAGGAGAATGATCGTAGCGCACCGGCAGGACCGCCTGTAGTCGTACCGGATAAGCGAGACACCCCCGGCCGGCGCACGATCGCCAAAGGAGAACAGCCCCCGGTGGTGCAATTGGATTCCAGCACAGGGCTGGGTGTACTTAACCCCTCAAAGCCCGGCCAAAATCATGTCGAAGGGCGGAAGCGAAATAAAACAATCTGGGCGGCGGCGGCTGCCGTTGTTTTGCTGTTGTGCAGCTATTTCGTTTACGGTCAAATCCAGACCAACCGCTATCTGGGACTAGTGGAACAGGGTGAACGTGCCCACGAAAACCGGGATTGGACGGGGGCTAACGTTTTATTCAGCTCGGCCCTGACGATGTTTCCCGAGCGTGAGGAAGCGATTAATTGCGTAAACCGGCTGATGCAAGACGTGGCCCTTCTCGCTCATCCGCAGCTTCTCGTAGTCGATTCACTCATGGATGCCAACGAATTAGCCGGGGCAAACCGCCACCTGGACAGCCTGGAGCGGACCTTCGCCGAATTGTTACCCCGTGACTCGATTGAATACCGACGCACGGCCCTGAAAAGATTGCCGTTAGTGCTGCGGGCAGATGGATTGGCGAGAAATAAGAAATATGCGGAGGCAGTAGCGGTATATGACGAAGCCATTAACCTGGGTGGCGGGGAGGAAATCCAGACCAAACGCGACCAAGCTGACCGCAAGGATAAAGAGGTACGGCTACGCGTATTCAACAATCAATTGGTGCAAGCCGTCCGTGAGAATGATGCGGCGAAATTACGCGATGCCCTGAATAAGGGTGCAGATGCACGGACTCACTATCAGAAGGCACCGATTTTGTTTACCGCCGCCCTCAAGGGTAATCTGGCGATGGTCAAGATTTTAGTAAGCGCGGGCGCGTCTTGTTCGGACCGTTCGGGCTACTTGACCGTCGATGAGGCAACTCTGGGTAGCCCGGCCGTAATAGCGGCGGCCCTGGGCCATACTGACATTTTGCGATATTTTATCGGTGAATGCGGAGTGAGCGTCAATCAGCAGGAATTCGACCCCTCTACGGAGCGTAACAATGGTTGGTCTCCGTTGGGGGCAGCGGCCGCCAAAGGGAAAACGGCCGCCGTAAGGTATTTGATCGGCCGGGGCGCGGATGTAAATCTGGCTCAGGGAAAAAATAATTACCGGCCGTTACATGAGTCCGCTTATTACGGACACGATGGAGTGGTGCGATTGCTGCTGGAAAAAGGCGCGGAGGTGAACGGGCGAGACGGACAAGACTGGACTCCCCTGCATATGGCGGCCCTCGGCAATCAGAAGACTACCACTGAAACCCTCCTGTCTAAGGGAGCTCTGTGCAATTTGAAGACGAATGAAGGTAAATTCGCCTACAATCTCGCTCGCTCATCGGCAGTAAAACAGGCATTAGCAAATTGTACGCCGCGCACGGCGACGGCTTTTCGTTTTACTGATTCGTTCAATAGCGGGGAAAGACGCCGATTCTCATTGCTGGATGACGAAAACAAGAAAACTACTTATACTGGGGGAAGCTACGTGCTGGAGGGTCTGAGTACCGAATACTGGTACATCACGAGTGATAAATTCGCCACAGACGTTACAAAAGACTTTACCTGGAAGGCTCGCCTTAACCTTGAGGAGTTGGAAACCGGCAATGACTTGGCAATGGGTTTGATCATTGCCGGAAACAGTGCGGGGGATAACTATCGCTTTTATATCAACAAAAACAAGCAGTGGGTACTGGCCCTGTTCAAGGACAAAACCTGGACTACGCTGAAAAGAGGTCAGACTACGAATATCAGTACGCTTTTCAATGCGGTTGATCTGGAAGTACGGTGGTCGGACAATCAGTTGAAGTGTTACGTAAATTCGTTGCTGGTACACTCAGAAGCTATTTCATCGCACTACGGTCCGTATTTTGGATTCCTGTTTGGGGATAAGGTGAGGATTAACGTGGAGAGCTGCAGCTACAGCGGTCAGGCGGGGTGATGACCGCTTGGCTGGAAGTAAAGCGGGCGGGGCGGATGCGTGAGGGGGACGGAGGGCGCGACCGCAGGGAAGCGGTGCGCTAGCACGGAGCGAACAGCGAACCCCGGAGAAGCCCGACCCCGGCCCGCAAGGGACGGGAGCACGCCCCCACTTGGCGGCTGAGGACTTAACAGTATAAAATGGGCTTTCTGCTTCAGCTGTTTTGGGGCCAATTCCTCAACTGATTTCTTCTGACGGCTTCGCGGTGTTCGGGTTTATCGAGGATGGAGCGGACAATACGGAGCATTTCGTCGTCCTTCCCGAATTGCTGACAGAGCGAGTAACAAGTGGCAAGATTTTGCCGGATGGGTGCGCCGCCGCGCAGGAGTTCGGTTTCGGTTTCGAGGAAATCGTCGTCGCAGCGGGTGTCGCGCAGGCGGTTCTGAAATTCACTGAGTATCCTGCTTAACTCGTTAAAAAGATAATCGTCGGTAAGGTGACGGGAATAATTATAGTTTTCGCGCAGCCAGGTACGCTCCTCCACCAGTAATCCGCTGGGTATTTCCGATTTAACGGCACTGGATAACCCCAGATAAGAATTGAGTAATTGGGTGTCGATATCCGCGTAGGTATCGAATTTTTTTTGTTTGAGAATGGCGGTTATTTCGCCGGCCGACCATCCTTTTTCGGTAAGCGCAATGGCGATTCTTCGTCCGACCAGTTTGACGACAAATTTATCAAGTACCTGGTCTTCGCTTAGTTTGGCGGAAATGCCGGCCATGAATTCAGGGGAGAAACTCGTTACTTCAACTTCGGTCTTGTCCTTATGAAAACGATCTTTGACCAATTCAGCTTCGCGGACATACTCGACGGCCCACCGGGAAATAGCGGCTTCCAGTTGGGCATAGCGCGGGGAGAGGCGAAATTGGCGGTAATATTCTTTAAAAGGGCGGGTGAATTTGTTTTTCCAGCCGCGCTGCCAAATGCTCGAACGCGGAATTGTGTCGATGGCACTGAATATTTCCTCACCTTCCTGAATGACGTGGTCGGCGAGCATGGAGAAGCCTATTCCCGATTTATCCCCGAAAATATTGTCTTTGACGAACCCCCGCCAGCGAACCTGGCGCAGAGAGCGGCGCAGTTCTTCGAGGCCGTGCCGGCTGGCGGTGAGGACTACGAAAGCAACGAAATTGGGCAATTCGCGATGAATATGACTGATCATATCGTAACCCTGTTGCGCCTGCCAGCAGCGATCTTTTTCGTAGAAACGTAGATCGGTAATGACTACGGTGATAGAATTGACGAGCTTAGCGTCGGGGGTTTCCGGCGAGGGAGGGAGAAGGTCCTGCTGGAGAATGTGGTAGGCTTCTTGAGCTGAATGGGCGAGTTCACACTGGATGCCGTTTCGTAGAAATTCGGTTCTTATCTCCTCGCCGTGTTCGGGCTGATCGTCGATGAAAAGTACACGCCAGGGGCGGCCGGTTTGAATAGGACCGGAATTTTTACCGGGAAGCAGGGCCTGGATTTTCGGTCCGGCCACGTTTATTTTATCCGCGACGGACAGGTCCGGCTGGATGTTTTCGAGTTCCTGTTCAAGTTCATTAATAATTACTTGCAGGGCTGTACGTTGGGATTCGGGGATGATTTTATTCAGGCGATTAGCCGCATTAACAAAGGAATTTTTGGCGACAGGATATTTGTTTTTAAGGTTGTGGAGCACCTCTTTTATTTCCCCCTCCGGCTTGGTTAGGTAAAGGAGGGCATCCAGCAAGAGTTCCGGGGAGGCGAAGGCGGCCTCCTGGTATTCTTTAGTATCGATAATCAATGCCGGCAACGCGATGAGGGGGTGCTGGGCGGTGAGGCGCAGTAGTTGGTAGGCGGGGTATTCCGTATCCAAAAGTACAGAAAGGGTGTTGAAGGTGCAATAAAAGATGGGACAGCGGACGTCACCGCGTCGCAGCTCCATCAGGATATCAATGGCCAAATAGGGCGGCGAAGCATCGCTGTCGGTCCAGTCTGATTGCTCGTTGACGAAGATACGGTCCGCCAGGCGATAATCCTCGTAAGCTTGATGGGCAGCGAAACTGTGGATATGATGAAGATCGGGAATTTCACTGAGGTAGTTGTGCCAGCCCTTCCCTCCGATAGCGATATTGCGTGCCATGGCAATGAATTTTGAGTCTGATAGATAGGGTTATCATTCCCACCTCCGGTGCGGTACACAAAGTGGGGACCGTCCGTGGGGGACTCACCTGGATGGGAAGCCGCGTTGAGTCGTTGCTATAACAACGATTCTCAGAGGCGGAGAGTTGACCGAGAATGCAGGGAGATAATCCTGGATAAAGATTATCGACTAATAAGACATGGCGGTGAAAGTATTAGTAATTTTCGTCTCCTCATTTTATTGGGAGGAGTCGATCAGTTTCAAGTAGTGGTTTCGTACGCTAGAAATACTAGTGTAGAGGGAACGAGTAAATTCAATTTCGGTCACGCTGTTCCGATCTTTGCGGATCGAATTGCAAAACTCTTCGATGTTTAAGTTGTCTTCCTCCGGTTCTTTACCGGAATTCGAAGATTTTTTTATCTGAAGATCGAGGCTGCGAGAACGTTGTAAGATATTAGACCGAAGCATATCCACCTTTTTTTCCTCATCGGCTTCAGCATAAGTAACGAGTGATTCAAGAAGTCCGGCCATGTTTTCGTAGCGAGAATCGACGGCCGAGCCGCGGAGGGTTCCGGGGATGGCAACGGTCCTGTCTTTCGGGTGTCCTTTTTTGACAAATTCGAGGATTTCAGCAGTTTCGGTGGTGGTGAGAACACCCTCGCCGTCTTCGGTAATGGGGCGGTAAATAGAATAATCGTATTCGCTGGATAGCTGGTCGGGATCGCGGCCGGTGACGCCTCCATACCAGATACAAGGAGTTTCGGTACTCGGTTTCCAGCGTAAGTCGGCATCCCTTCCGTGGATAAAAACGACCTTATGGTCGAGCGGGGCTTTTCCCGCTTCGAGGGTAATAAGCTCCAGGTTATCATTAGCCAGATGATAGCGGCTAAAGTAAGGAACATTTGCTCGGTTCTTACCAAGCACGAAAACCTCCGTATGAGGGTTACTCAATAACGCCCGAGCCATGGCGGAACGCCGTTCTTCGTAACGATCGATTAAAAGGACGCGAATATTCATGAGATTAGTAATTGAAAATTAGTTTGGTCGAAGGGTGCTTGGTAGAAGCTTCGCTTTCCGAGCTTTGATCATCAGAACCATTGTGATTGTATTCGAGTGATACCCCTCCGTTAGCACCGAAAGAAGTTTCAGGGCCTAATTTACGGATTAGATCAAAAGCGAGGATTGAAGAGCTGGTGTCATGGAAGGCCCTTTTAGTCGAGGGTATTTCCATTTTTTCTAAAAGCTCCTCTACGTTTTTTACTTTTTCATACAGAGTATCCATTAAATTTATTCCTCCAGGCATATTGAGGTAAAAGATAAGTTGAGATTTTCCGAAATCATACTCGATAGCTCGAAATTAAACTTTCTCCGTTGCCGGCATATCCCTCCTTAGCTTTCGAAAAAAATAATTGGTAGAAAAGCTTACGAAGAGCAAGTAATGTTTTCTTAAACTCAGAATCACTTTGCTTGTTATTGTTCAAGAAATTTTTTCTCGAATATATCTTATAATCATCACTTACAATGTTGTTAACAGTTATCGGTCCAGCCGTAGTAGGGTCGGCTCCTGTAACAAGATCAGTGCTGCTATTTGTATGAAAAATGTCATTTTCGACTAGCTCATATAATTTTTCTAAAAATAAATTATTTAACTCTCTTTTTGTATCCGGGTTTCTATTCCCCTCTGAGATTACCGTATTCCAGGCAATGAAAAATACAATAGCTAAATTTAAACTTTCTTTTTGAAAAAGCTTTAAAACTTTCTTCAACAATTTTACATTTTGATCCAGGATATATTTTTTCATCGTTTCGCATTACGGCATGGCTATTGATGCCGATCATCTTTGCTAATGGGTCTATAAGCTTATAGGTGTCCACTTTCACGGGATCATAGTGATTTTTTTCAGTCCTTGTGATTTCTTCCATGCAATTTATAAACATTTTTTCGTCCATCATTAGAAATACATCTTTAATTATTTTATTTTTGATGTAATCCAGTATCTGGTCGTTGGCATCCTTAAGTTGTTCTTTATTATTAGAGTTGCCGGATACAGGCCATTTCGGTACATTTATAGTCTGATAATAGTTAGCAATTTTTTGCCCGGACTTATCATCGGTAGATATAAACAAGAAATTTACTTCCTTTTTTTTAAGATATTCAGCCAAGGTAATTGAAAGGTGATACCCTGGTAATATATTTGTTATACCTGATCCTTCTTTCAGATCAGCCAGTAGTGTTTCTATATTTAATCCTGTTATATCACTGAGTTCTTTGATGGAAGCGGTACATTTTTCCATTTTCAGATCAAGACACCAAAAGTCATTCTCCGTACTTTCAGCTATATGTGTAATTATTTTTCCCGGGTCTTTGCACAACTCTATCGCATCAGACGGACTCATATCAAATCCAACCTCCAGGTCGACGATGTGGTCGATTTCCTCTTTAATTTTGTCAATAACTTGTTCACAACGCATAAGCTTGGCGGCCTCATCATCAATAACGTAGCATTTGACTATCTTCTTTTCCATGTCGTCCAAATTAAATAGTGAGTTAAATTACGGGAATATAGGTGTACCAAGCCCCTGCTTCGTCCACGAAAAAAAGGTCGTTTTCAACAACCTTGGGTCTGGAAGTGGAGCCAAGATAAGCATTGATGTAGTAACGCAGGGAAATGGCGGTTGACCCCATATTATACTTATGTTGGTCGCCCGGGCTATAGTTTCGGGGAGGGGTGTTTTTGATTACCAGAGTGGACGTTGTACCCGGCAGCCGGGCTGGTTGCAGATAGATTTCGACCGGGTTGTGCTTTCCCGAAATATTGGGACTGTGTTTGATTGCGTTGGTAAGGCCCGCTACCAGGGCCATGAACAGGTAAAGCCCGACGGCCTTTGTTTCCATGGTGAACCACTGCGGCGGGATGGCTTGATTTTCTCCGGCTTTAATCGATATTTCAAAACTGGATTTGATGGCGGAAATTTCAGTCATCAGGGTATTGCCACTAACGAAGCGCATTTGCCCGCCCGTTCCGAATTTCGTTACGGATTGGGTAATGCGGTAAATTTCGGCCGCTTGCTGACAGGCGACCCGACACATTTCTTCCAGGGTATTTACGGCGGCCATCCGGCTCACCCAGGTTTCTTCACCACCGGGGTTTTTGAGATGGTCAGCCAGGGCACGCACGATTTCTTCCCGCGCACCAAAGATAATATCAAAGTACTCCCTGACGTATTTGAGGATGTGTGCCGGCGTGTCCGGGTCGATCTTGGTGATCATGTTCCTGATCTCGTGCGATTGGAACATATACTGCTCGTCCTTGGCCTCATTAACCGTTTTCTGCTTGATCACTTTTCCGTAAAAGAAATCATCAACCAGAAACTGCCCGAGAAATTTTATATAGTCCTGGATGAGGTTGAGGCGCATCAGGGCCTCATTGCTCAGGCCGCTATATTTTTCGTAGAAATAGCGTTCCTCACCTCTTTTAAATAACTCAGCGGCTGCTACCTTTTCATATTCATTAATGGGCTGGGTGATCCGGCATGCGGACGCACGTAAGCCGTTCAACTTATCAGGTTTATTCTGAAGCTCGATTTCCCAAATGGGGGTTAATAAGACACAGCTCACGGCCACATGGGGCGTAGAACGGCGTAAATGGGCGTGTCTTAAGTTACTTTCACGGGATGCCTCCGCACGAATGATCTTGGTCTTCACGCGGAAGCGCAGACTTTTCTGGATTGGAAAGCAGTAGTATTCGACCGGTACGGATAGAGATTCCTGCACACAGTTTGCGTGAAAATATCCCTGAAACAAGGGAAATCTGGCCCGTCGGTGGATTTGCCGGATCAAGTTACCAACGGTATAATCCTGATATTTCAGGCCCACGCTGAACAGCATGAATCCACTCAGCAAGACGAAATGATGTAGAAAGCGATCACATTCGTCATTGCCTGATTCATCCTGGGTGATTTTCTTATATATCACGCTTTCCAATTCAGCGAACTTTGTTTCAATTTCTGCTCGATTAGCTTCTTTATGTTGCTCAATTTCCTCCACGGAAGGTTGTTTACCGTTTTTTCCCGGTTCCGGAATACCGAGATTGTTGATTTTGGTCCGTTCATCCAGCCAGTCGTAAATCAGGTCAAAACCTTCTTTTCCGTCTTTTTGGTTAGCCCAGGGGAACATTTCCCTAACCGACAGAACCAGTGGTATAGGCATACTTATAAGTACGTGAGCGGCGTAACTCAAAACGGATTGCCGATTACGTTTCACTTTTTGAACCGCCTGTTTGGTTTCAGGGGAGTTTGGTTCGGAAACGGCAGTTTCCAAACCCAATTTCAGTTTGTGCGTATTTAGAAAATTTCGTGCTTTATCAATTTTGGGTTTTTTTTGTTCTCGGTATTTTTTCCAGGTTTGTCCGATCTTATCCAGGTCTTCCTGTCGGTAGGTTTCGTAGCCTTCGACTTGCTCGATCACCTTTAGGAACTGCATTTCGGGAATGTCACTAAACCCGCCTTTCCTCCAGTTGTCGAGTGTCCAGAAATGGTCGGAATCATCAGCGGGGTCGGGGCCTCGCAGATGGGGAGTAGGTTCGAAGATTATTTCGGCCGGGTTGAACAGCGCATCGAAGCCCCGGTAACGGGCCATATCGATTAGGTAGGTATAGAAGTAAAGAAAGTAGGAGACCTCGCCCATCGGGCAGTAGAGAAAATTGATCTTGTTCTCCTTACGAAGGGTCTTTTCACCGAATGATTCAGGAGCACCCTCGCGGGCGCGGAAGGGCGGTAAATTCTTCAGGAAGTAGGGTGATTTATAGTCTTTTTTGACATCGAGCCGGATAAAATTCTCTTCCGCCTCGATCATCAGATCGAAAACGAGTTGGTTATCTTTGGACAAGCGGTTTGTCTCAAAGCCCTGGTTCTCGTCCAGTAATAGTATGGGAACATCCAGGTGTCGATTATCGAGTTTTCGGTTTTTAAAGAGGTGGACGCTATTCTCGGCCTCATCGGCGATGGCAAAATAGAAGTCGACAACGCCCAAAAGCCGGCAAAAGCGATCAACCAATTTATTCAGTGCTGCTCGGCTGGGGGGCGGTGGAATACTTCCCGTGGAGTGCGGGGTAGAAGTTTCTTCGCTTTCATCCTCATCGGACCGAATCAGTTTGAGCAAATCGGACTCAGAGTTAACTTGATTGAAGAGGACTTCCGTATCGACATAGAGTTGATAATACTCCCGCAGTAGCTGGTCGGAAGCATTACTTCTCGCGGTATTTGCTTCATCGCTGTCGGCAATTGCCCCGGTTTTTTCCTGATCTTTCAGTGCCATAACAAAGGTGTAGTGAGCAACCCTCTCCAAATTTCAGGAGGCGGGAACTCGGGACATAAGGGGTCTCGGGGTCTTTTCACAAAGCTAGGGGGGGAGTACTTATCTGGACTTATCTAACGATCCTGAAGGAGGCTAAAGAGTTGTATTTCAGATGAAAAATTGTTGTTGCGGAAGAGATGCGGTGATCCATCTTACCGGTTGGTTCAACCGATAAAATTTCATCATGGTTTTCCCGGATAGCTCTGGATAATTTTTATTGTTATAACTTTGGGGTAAACTACAACTCATGCAATACATTCATTTGGTGGATGACGTTAGCAGTCCGCCCGTTCACTTTAACAACTTTTGTATACTCACCAAAGCCTTGTCTGGTGAAGATACCCTCACTCATGAATTACTGGCGATCTCACCCCATATCAATCTGCCGAGCAGATTGGTGCAAACATTCGGACCGCCGACAAAAGAGACCCTGCTAATCATCTGGGATAATTTAGCGTGGAATAATGAAAAATCGACCGGCTCCGCCATTCGCCCCGCTACTACTCTAAGGATGCAAGCACATCTGGAGGATGGGAAGAAGGATAACCCTTACCGCTCCCACCATATACTGATCATCGGTCAGGTGCCGCAATTTGAGTATCGGCATCACCAATCCATTCATTTGTTTGTAAATGCCCCCGGGGTCTACTATTACGAGTTCTACCAGTTGATAGAACTTTTAAGGATTAAAGATTCGGAATTAATTCGGTTACTCACTATTCCAAAACCTCTGAATGATAACCGGCGTAAGTGGTCGCCAAATTACCTGTTTCACGTTCCTTTCCGGCAGTACTCTGATCGTCGTCATGCGGCGGCGGGTTTGTATGGTTGGGCGATGATCTATTCGGTCGTTAAAAAGTTGGGCGATCATGCGCGGGAAGAAAACCGGCAAGA
The DNA here is from genome assembly GCA_963710215.1 of Lewinellaceae bacterium. Lineage (GTDB taxonomy): Bacteria > Bacteroidota > Bacteroidia > Chitinophagales > Saprospiraceae > Neolewinella. Next base: position 109,128 of record CAVPZP010000072.1, read on the forward strand.
ATCACCTTTCCATGCCGTTTCCACTTGGAAAGACCCCCGGCTTAAACCCGATCTGGACATACATGCGGAACAACTGCTCTACGGACTCGTGGATCGAGCGGAGCAACTGGATCATCTGGTTACAAACAACTTTAAGGGGATCAGTGCTCAGGTTTCCGCGATCAGCGAGCAACTTCGTAAAACGAAATCGCAGATCGGACTGATTGACGACGAAGCGGCGGACATCAAGTTTTCGCGGGGCGGGGGCTGGAAGATCGCCTTGGAAGAACTTACCGGTCGACAGGAGGGTACGCTTATTGATATTCTTTCGGTTGCCGGGTTGCATGAGAGCAAGCCCATATCAACCAGGAAAATAGCTGACGGAACACCGATAGAAAGTCTTACGCAAAAATCACTGAACGAAAAAACACTCGAAGTACTCGCTAATCCGGAGTACAATTTCAGTTGCTTGCTCATTGATGTGCGATTGTTACGAACATTCGACGACAGGGGGGAAGAAACCACGGGGCGCATCGAAGATCTCTCCGGCACGAAACTGATCAAAGCCATCCGCAAGAAGCACCCCTCGATTCCGATTCTGGTTTTTACGGCTAGTAATAAAACCTGGAAGCACCAGTATCTAATCAATGAATGCGGGGTGGACGAGGTGTGGGTGAAGGAAGGAGCGGACGAGAACCGCTCGGCCGAGCGCAGTTTCTTCAATGTGGTTCGCTTGCTGGAACTCATCAAGCGTATGACGGGGCCGAAGTACCAATTTTTGTATCGGGTGGGTAAGGGAATCGAACAAATAAGAGATGAAAAAATTAATTATTGGTGGTCAAATTCTGCCAAAAGATTAATTTGGAAAAACGCACTAAATGAGAAGAAAGGAGCTTTTCCCGATAAAAATTTCAATGTACGAGAAAAGGTTACACAACAGCTTAACCTGCTTCAACAAACTTTGAGGGATTATTTAAAGCATACAGAGTTAATTTTTAATGAACTCGAAATACTAAGCGATCCTCTTCCTGAACCGACATATAGCGATAAGGCTAAAATTATTAGTATACTAATCGGTAAAATCATCGAAATCATTCACGGTTATCGAGAGATTGAAAATAATAACCAGCCTAGGGTAAGCGGCGCGACCATTGGCTGGCGCTGGAATAATAATTCGAAGGAATTTGTTAAAAACAGAATGGACTATCTCGCCTATTGGTTGTACGAACACCGAAACGAAAGCGCACATTTTTTTGACAATGTACCATTCGTATTTTTTCAGGAAACACCGAATGATCCGTCCGGAGCAGATCATAAAAACCGTTCTCTAGCCCAGTTGATCAGCGTTTTGCTGGCATATCTTACTTGTAATGATGGCGAGACGTTTCCCTATCATGGAGGGCCATATTGGAAAGAGTTGAAAGACAGCATGATAAAGGATAAAATGATACACAAGCGTAAAGCATCCAAAGACTTTATTACTTATACCCTTGAAAATTCTAAACGTCTTGAAATAAGGACACATTTTAATGATTTTTTCAAGAAGTATAATTTTTATTACTCAGATAAGTAGTAAATAGGCAGAATAGAATCCCTCGCTATTGCTACCTATAAAACGTACGGCTGACCGAGTAGAGCGTAGTGACCAGAGAAAGCGGCATATTGGCGTAGGTGTACCAGATATTACCGTGGACGAGCTGATTCTCCTCCGAACTCAATCTGTTGCCGTTTTGGCTGTAAATGACTAGTGGGATATTCTTGCCTTTGATGAGCTGGGTCAAATTTTTCAGCTCGGCGTTTGCCGGAGCCTGGGCGACGGCTTCGCGCTCGCCGGGGTGACCGGGATGGCAGAACACAACGATGTCTGATGCGAGTACGGAACCTTCGGTAACTGAATTCTTGCTGTTGACGTGTTCCATGTCCATTCGATCCACGAGCATATCGTTGATTTGCGTCATCAGGTCGTCTTTATAGGCGGCTTGCCCGTAGACGTGAATTTTCGATTCGCGGTAAGCGCTCAAAAATTTCACGTGTTTACGAATCGGTTGGAGGCGGGTACGATCCAGATCAGATAGTTTCCGTTCTAATTTTTCCTCCAGTCCCGCTTCCAGGTTACCTTCTACTTTTGTCCGAATGCTTTTGGCAGAAGTAATGTTAAAATAGACCAGTAGCCCGGCGATCAGCGTGAATAGTCCGATTCCGATTCCGTAAGTCCACCTCATGGTATTGTAGACGAAGTCAAGGTGCTTTTTTTCACCTTCGAGGAAATGCTTGAGAATTGCGATTTGCTCCACGTCAGTAGTGGGCGGCGGCGCAGGAGTAGTATCCTGGGCGAATACAAAGCCCGCCGTTAGTACAACGAGCATAAGAATGACGATCAGATTTTTCATGGCTGGCGATATTTGCTTACGGTTGGATAAAATAATCAGGATTGAAATTTTTTAGAGGGTCACCCGCTCCCGTACCGCTTCGCGGTATTTGCTTTTGGGGATGCGGATGATCACCTCGTCTTCGTTCTCGAAGTAGCGGACTTCGTCGGTAGCGGGGGAGCCGCCGTCATCCCACCGGAAATTGGTGGGCGTCTTGCGGGGTCCGGTCGGTCGGGTGTCGGCGGCGGGTGATCGGTTCGATTCGGCGGGTTGGCGGGTTTCGTCATTTACGCGGGAATAGCGGCTCTCATCGGAAGGGCCGGGGGGCAGGGGAGCTTCTCGTTCGGGGCGATCAAGTTGCTCTTCTACCTGAGCACCGGTGGGGCCGGGGTCTGTAGAGCGGGAGAATTGCCATGCCCCGGACCATGCCAGCAGGATCACAGTTACTACCGTGATGAGGATGAGGGGGAAGGCAACCCGGATAATCATTGTAATGGTATTGACCACGGTGCGCATGGCAAGCAGGATGAATACGAGAATGATCAGGATGGTGAAATAAGTGATTGGATTTTCCATGGCTTTGTTTTTTTTGTTATGTGACAAAGCTAGGGTCATGCAATTTATCTGAAACTATCTCCTATGCTATCGCAACTAATTGTAAGTCAGTAGATAACTACAGATAATCCGCTACGGATAGTTTATTTTAAATGGTTTATTTATCGGGATGACCGTGAGTAGGCTAACCGTACAACCCGATTGCGTGAGGGGGACGGAGGGCGCGACCGCAGGGAGCGGTGCGGTAGCACGGAGCGAATAGCGAACCCCGTAGAAGCCCGGCCCCCGGCCCGCAGGGCCGGGGGACACGCCCGCGAAAGAGAAAGAAATGCGAAACCGGGATACCCGCTGAAAGGTCAACGGCGCAAGAAGGGCACCGCTCTACCGCTACCGAAGCGCAGGTAATATAGTCCGGCCGGCAGGGAATAAATAGGGATGGTTGCCTCGCCCCGGTCGTTGGGGAAGACGATGCGGGGGGGTGAAACTATACGGCCGGTGGCGGAAATGATCGAAATGGCTACTCCGGAGGCAGAGACCACGGCACCGAAGTGGAGGGTGATGACATCTGCCGCTACTGGATTAGGAAAGACTAAAGGAGGCGAAAGTGAAAGGGCCGGACCGGATAACCCGACCCCCAGTTGTACCGAGGTGGTGTCGGAGCGGTTGCAGCCGGTGAGGGTGTCCCGGACCGTGAGGATGTAAAAACCGGGATTGGTAACCAGGATGGTGGGCGTGGTTGCGCCCGTGGACCAGGCATAAACGATGCCCTGAACCACATCTACGCCCAGGATGATCTGTTGGCCGCTGATTACACTGGTATCGGCGGGTAGTGCCACTTCAGGTAATGGATTGACGGCGCTGTTGAGGAAGATGGTATCCCTACAACCATTATTATCGGTATAGGCATAGGAGGCGGAAATGGTGCCGATGGAATCGAGTTGGAAGATGGCCCGGTCGGGGTCGGTACCCGGCAAAATGATGAGGCCGTCGCCTTCGAATAGCCCTCCGACCTGGTTGGCAACGAGCGTATCGGGATCGTCGCCGAAGCAGTAGGTACTTTTCAACCCGTCCACCCGCAGATCGGGTAAATCGAAAATGGATTGCACCACCAGTACTTCGGCATTGGTGCAAAGATTGGTATCCGTATAGGTATAAGTGACGGGGAGTTGTTGGCCGGCCGTGGAGGGTGAAAAGAAAGCACGGCCGGGTTGGCCGGGTACATTGGTGACTTCCGACCCGCCGCTGAACGTACCGCCTGCCGGGATACCGGTGAGTAGCGAAGCGGGACTATTAGCGCAGTAGGTGTCTTGCAGCCCCAGGAAGGTGGGCTGCGGCAGGGGATAAACCGTGAAAGTGGCGGTGGCAGTATCCGTACATCCCAGGGGAGTGAGCGCGGTGAAGGTAACTGGATAGTCGCCGGGTGAGGGCGTGGCGGGGGTAAAACTAATGGTGGGGTCAGGAATAAAAGAGGAGGAACCGTTGAAGAGGAGTTTAAAGGTAGCCATATCGGCCAATTGGGCACCGAAGGTAAATTGGGCGGTAGTGCCGTCGCAGACGGGGTCGGTGGTAAGCGAAAGTTGGGGATTGGCCACTACCTGAAGGGTGAAAGAGGAGGTGTTGATACAGCCGAAAACATCGACGGCCGTTGCCGTGCCGGGATAATTGCCCGGAGGAACGGGGCCGAACGGAAGTTCGGTTCCGGAGGCGGTGAAGAGCGTTGGCTGATTGATGATGTCGAGAGAAATGGTGCCGTCCTGATCGTCGGGACTGGTGGCCGTGATACCGACTGGCGTGCCCGCACAAGCGGGGTCTGCCTGTACCTGAATGGCGGGCAGGGGGCGCACGATAGTGGTGCCGGGAGCGGCGGCCGAGCAGCCGCCGGCATCGGTGATGCTAAAAAATACGGGGTAAGTGCCTACACTCAGACTGGTGGAGGAGAAGGTTTGCGGATTGAAATTCATCACCGTGTCCGGACCGATAATTAGTTGATAGGCTTGGTCGTCCGTTTGGGTGCCGCCGAAGGTGAAGCCGGTAGGCAGGCCGAGGCAGGTGACGGAATCCAGGGAGAGGGTGGGCTGAGGCAAAGGCAGGACCGCACTTTCGATCTCGAAATTACGCTGGCAGCCGGCCGGGGTGGTAGTTGCTACCAAGATGGTGATGGGGCCGGCAATGGTTGAGCCGGGAAAATTGACGGTTTGACTGCCCGCTTCGAGGGAATAGGTAAGATTACCGAAAGACACCTCGCCGACTACTCCGGTGGGACCGCCCAGGGAGACACTGAGCGTAAGCGGCTGCCCCAGGCAGACGGTGTCAAGGGTGAGGTTTGCCGTTGCCGGGGCGTTGACCAGTACGCTGATCAGGGTATCGGCCGTACAGCCCGCCGTATCGGTTACGGTGAAAGAAACGGGATGGGTGCCGGCCGATGCAAAAGTGAGGGTGAGGGTGGGTTGGCCCGCCCAGGGAATGGTATCCTGCCCACTGACGAGCAGGCCCGCCGGGGCGGTGGAAGCGAGTTGAAACGTGGTGGGGGCGCCGAGGCAGACGGTATCGGCACTGAGGGAAGGCGTGGCGAGCGAGTCCGTGAAAGAAGTGTGGGCACTAAGGGCGGCGGCCGTGACGAAGAAGAGGGGGAGAAGGAGGAGAAAACGAGCAAGGAGCATATAAAGGAGGAGTGATAGTGTGGAAAAATTATTTGGTCTTAAATCTTCCGATCAAAAAATCTCCTTCGCCGTAGTTAACATAGACTTCATAATATGTATTGTTTTCAAATTCATTTTTTTTGAGGGAGTATTTTGCAGTAGCTTTGCTTTCGTACATGTCTCCTTGATCATTCAGCAATAATATTATTTCAAAACCCGAATAACGACCTTCTCCATATTCTTTGATTATTACGTTAGCCTTTTTCTTATTCGAGCGAATCTCTTCATCAAGTGCCGGGATATAACAAAGACTAAATAATATTTCGTCTATTCCCGACATATTTCCATCAAAACCCGGAGAGAAAGGGTTAATTCCTCCGGAGAATTCGATATGGTTTGAATTTTTCATAACGCTCTTCCTGCGAGTGTTACTTCTTTCTAGTAGTTCACCGATGTAATTTTCCGCTTCTTCGAGTTGACGTTTACCCACCTCGATAGCAGCCTCCGCGCTTTCCAGGGCGGCTTTCACCTTTACTAGCTCCATTTCTGTTTCTTTTCCTTTTTTTACGGCTTCATTATAGGTGGATTCAAATGCTCGTTTCTTTTTGCCTAGCTCTTTCGTAAGCTTCTTTAGTTGTTCGTTAGCCCCCTCCAGACGAGAATAGGCGTTCGTCATAACTCTGTGGCTCGCGCTAGACGATCGCTGCAATTCTTCCAGTTCCGTTTCCAGCCTGCTGACCTCGTCAACCATTTGGTTGTACATTGCCACGCTGGATTCCAGGGGCTTCTTATCTTGAGCCGGGATGGTCTGGATGAAACACATCAGGGTAATGATAATTAGTGATAATTTCATGGATAGCGTGTTTATTTGGGTGAGTTGATGGTTGCAAGGGTTGTCCGTAATTCCTCGAATACACTTCTTATCTCAACAAACATGGTAATCTCCGCTTCGCTGGCATTTATTGGATCAATCGTATTGAGCTGAACCCGGTAAAACTCTGCTTTGGCCTCAAAGTTGTTTCGTTGTATCGTAGTCAGCATTTTACTCTCCGCAAGCTCATCTGAAAATGATACAATATTTGCTATTAAATTATCGAGGCCATCCAGCTGTTTGTACTTTATTTTGTTTCCTTCCCTATAATACTCGGTAATAAATTGGCTTATTTTAGCTATCTGATTTTTTAGTTGCTGGACGGATTCATCGTTCGGGCTTACCTCGTACATCGTCCAGTACATACAAGTTACCTTGATCTCGGCATTCATGAAATTCACGAAAACGGAGTCGGTATTGAGCAGTTTTTCTTCATTTTCCTTCCAGGTTTCCTTAACGGAACCGACCGCTTTCGTCCCTACCCCATCTACCTTGATCGTACTGCCCAGTGCCGAAAGATCTGCGGTAATCTCGACGGCAATCCTTTTTTCAACCTCCCGTTCGACATACTTACTTTGCGAGTAAACCATCGGTTCAAAGGGGCATTCGCCTGGATTAGTAATATCATTATCGGAACACCCCGTTGAAATTAAAAGAAGAACCGTATATAAGGTGAGAATAAGGGTAGTGTGGCGCATCATTTGGCGTTTTGAGGTCAAATCTTCCTTAGCAGGATGTTCTGATTATGCTGTACTTGTATTACCTGCCCATGGACCAAGTCAGCCGCAAGATAAGGTTGATTGCGCAACAAACAAGTAATCACATATATAAATTCCGGCCTTCTCGGAAATTTTATTTTAGCCGGCGATTTTTTTAATTCGTGGGGCAATTGGCCGGTCCAACCCTCACCCAGTTAAAAATTATTCCGTTCTGCCTGTTTGTCATCAGGAGAAGCCTAATTTTGCAACCTTCCCGGCATTCAAGACCATCACCTCTTCCCTTTTCACCCCCTACCGTACTTCTACTACCTTTGGCACTTCAAAACAATTGACCCGACCGGCGCCCCCCCTTCATTCCATCCATCCCTCATTCCTTCCCGCCTTGCAGACCCACCGCGACCCCCAACAACCGCTAACCATCCGCCGGGCCGTCATCACCATTGGCAGCTTCGACGGCGTGCACCGGGGCCACCGGCGCTTGCTGGACCGGATCAAGGAACTGGCCGCCGAGGTGGACGGGCAGAGCGTGGTCGTCACCTTCGACCCCCACCCGCGCGAATTCCTTAAACCCGACGACCTCACGCCCCGCCTGCTGACCACGCTGGACGAAAAGCTGCACCTGCTGCGCGAGGCCGGAATCGACCACATAGCCGTGGTGCCGTTTACCGAGAAATTCCGGCAACTAACCGCCGAGCAGTACCTGCGCGATTTTCTGGTGGCCCGTTTTCAGCCCGCCGCCATTGTGATCGGCTACGACCACCGTTTCGGCTTTGACCGGCAGGGGGATCTCGCTTTCTTGCAGCGCCACGCCGCCGACTACGGCTACACGGTGGAGGAGATCGACCGCCAGTTGGTGGATGACCTGACGGTCAGCAGCACCGAGATCCGCGCCGCCGTGCGGGCGGGCGAAATGGCACGGGCGGCCACGCTACTGGGCCATTCCTACCCGCTGGGCGGCACCGTGGTAGCGGGTAGAAAAGTGGGCCGCACTATCGGTTTCCCCACGGCCAACTTGTACGTGGACAATCCCCGCAAAATCGTTCCGCCCCAGGGCATTTACGCCGTACGCGCCCGCCTGGGGGCCGCCCGCTACGACGGGATGCTCTACATCGGCGACCGCCCCACCCTGAACGACGGCAACGAACAAACCGTGGAAGTCAACCTCTTCGATTTCCGGGAAGACATCTACGACCGCCGGCTGGACGTGGAATTCGTCGACTTTATCCGCCCCGATGCCGCCTTTACCGATCTGGAAGGCCTGCGTGACCAGTTGCAGGAGGATGCCGCCGCCGCCCGCCGGATTCTGGCGGCCGATCCGGCCGGCTCTCTCTCACCCCATGGTTCGGAGAGCGGTGATACGGCCATCGTGATTCTGAATTTTAACGGCGCGGCCTGGTTGCGCAAATTCTTGCCGACCGTGCTGGCCAACCTCGACCCCGGCTGCCGGGTGGTGGTGGCCGATAATGCCTCGACCGATGAATCGGTAAGCCTGCTTGAAACCGAGTTCCCGGCGGTGGAACTACTGGTGATGGACCGTAACCACGGCTATGCCGGGGGCTATAACGAAGCCCTGAAACTGGTCAAGGCGACGACTTACGTACTACTGAACAGCGACGTGGAAGTAACCCCCGGCTGGCTAACTCCCGGCCTGGAACTGCTTGCCAACCGGCACGACGTGGGGGCCTGCCAGCCGAAAATCCTCTCCTTCGACCACCGTAACCGCTTCGAGTACGCCGGTGCGGCGGGCGGCTGGATCGACGCCCTGGGCTACCCGTTCTGCCGGGGCCGCGTGTTCGGATATACCGAGCAGGATAAGGGCCAGTACGATGCGGCCGAGGAAATCTTCTGGGCCACGGGGGCGGCGCTTTTCATCCGGGCCGAGGTCTTCCACACCCTCGGCGGATTCGAGGCCGAATACTTTGCCCACGCCGAGGAGATTGACCTGTGCTGGCGGATGAAACGCGCCGGTTACCGGGTATGCGCACTGCCGCAGAGCGTGGTCTACCACGTGGGCGGCGGCACCCTGCACTACGACACGCCCGGCAAGACCTACCTCAACTTTCGTAATACGCTGGCCACCGGATTTAAAAACGAGCCGCGCCTGCGCCTGCTCTGGTGGCTGCCCACCCGCCTGGGACTGGATTTTCTGGCTGGAGCACTTTTCCTGTTCCAGGGCAAGTGGCCGCACATCTGGGCCATCGTGCGGGCGCACTGGCACTTCTTTCCCCGCCTCGGGTTTTGGTGGCGACGCCGCATCGAACGCCGCCGCCGCATCGAGGCCGCCCGCATCGGACCGGACCGTAGCGGCATCGGCCGGCTGTCCGGCAGCGTGGTGTTGAAACACTACCTGCTGCGCTACAGCAAATTTTCCGAGCTGGGCGCGCCCGCCCTGCCATTATCCACGGATGAAGTAGCGATAAGCCGTCGTAAGTCGCGGGCAATCTAATTGGGCGGGCCGCCGGCCTTAGTCCACCTTTGCCTCCTCATAGTTAAAAATTAGAGAAAGATGGCCCTGCTGAACTTTGGTGGAACGGAAGAAAAAGTAGTGATGCGCGACGAGTTTCCCCTCGACAAAGCCCGCGACGTACTCAAGGACGAAACCATTGCCGTGATCGGCTACGGCGTGCAGGGTCCCGGCCAGAGCCTGAACCTGCGCGATAACGGCTTTAACGTCATCGTCGGCCAGCGCAAGAATAGTGCTACCTGGGATAAGGCAGTCAAGGACGGCTGGGTACCCGGCGAAACGCTCTTCCCCATCGAGGAGGCCGCCGAGCGGGCCACCATCGTGCAGTACCTGCTCTCCGACGCGGCGCAGATCGCCGTCTGGCCCCAGCTCAAGCCCCACCTCACGGCCGGCAAGGCCCTGTACTTCTCCCACGGTTTCGGTATTACTTATAAGGACCGCACCGGTATCATCCCGCCTAAGGACATCGACGTCATCCTGGTCGCCCCCAAGGGTTCGGGCACCAGCCTGCGCCGGCTCTTCCTGGAGGGGCGGGGACTCAATTCCTCCTACGCCATTTTCCAGGACGCCACCGGCCGCGCCTACGACCGCGTCATCGCACTCGGCATCGGCGTGGGGTCCGGTTATCTGTTCGAGACCGATTTCAAGCGCGAGGTGTACAGCGACCTGACCGGCGAGCGCGGTACCCTCATGGGTGCCATCCAGGGTATTTTCGAGGCCCAGTACAATGTGCTGCGCAGCAACGGCCATACGCCCAGCGAGGCGTTTAACGAAACCGTGGAAGAACTGACCCAGAGCCTGATGCCCCTGGTGGCCGAGAACGGCATGGACTGGATGTACGCCAACTGTTCCACCACCGCCCAGCGCGGCGCGCTGGACTGGAAGGACAAGTTCCGCGACGCCGTGCAACCCGTATTCCAGGACCTTTACAAAAGCGTGGCCAGCGGCGAGGAAGCCCAGCGTTCCATCGACTCCAACAGCCAGCCCGACTACCGCGAAAAGCTGGAAGTGGAACTCAAGGAAATTCAGGACAGCGAGATGTGGCGGGCGGGTAAAACGGTGCGTGGGCTTCGGCCGGAAAATGCGTAACTTAGCCGCTTAACTACATCACTCATGGCCGCAACCCCCAGCCCGGCACCCCCCTCATCGGCCCTGATCGAATTGCAGGCGATCTACCGGGCCCGGACCCGCCTGCGGGAGGTGGCCGAGCACACACCCCTGTTCCACAACCCCGCCCTGTCCGACCGTTTCGGCTGTTCCATTTACCTCAAGCGGGAGGATTTGCAGGTGGTCCGGTCGTATAAAATCCGGGGGGCCTTCAACAAAATGGCTACCCTCAGCCGGGAGCAACTGGACCGGGGCGTGGTGTGCGCCAGTGCCGGCAACCACGCCCAGGGGGTAGCGTTCGCTTGCCGCAAGCTGCGGGCCAATGGGCGCATCTATATGCCCGCCGTCACCCCTGCGCAGAAAGTGGAAAAAGTCCGCTCTTTCGGGCGCGAGTTCGTGCAGGTGGTGCTAATCGGTGATACGTTCGACGACGCTTACGCCGAGGCCAAGCGCGCGGAGGAAGAGGAAGGCATGGTCTTCGTCCACCCCTTCGACGATCCGCTCATCATTGCCGGGCAGGCCACGGTGGGCATCGAGATCCTGGAAGATTGCCCCGAGGAGATCGACATCGTATTGGTGGCCGTCGGCGGCGGCGGCCTCCTGGCGGGCCTGGGCAGCTACTTTCGTCACGTGTCGCCCAACACCAAAATTATCGGCGTGGAACCGGCCGGTGCTCCCGCCATGCACGAGAGCCTGCGGCGGGGCGAGATCGTCCGCCTGGACCGCATCGACAGCTTTGTCGACGGAGCCGCCGTCAAGCAGGTGGGCGAGCGCAACTTCGCCATCGCCCGCGACGTACTATCCGACCTGGTACTGGTGGAAGAAGGCAAGGTATGCAGCACCATCCTCCAACTCTACAACGAGGAAGGCATGGTGGTCGAACCCGCCGGTGCCCTCACCGTGGCCGCCCTCGATCAGCTGGGCGAAACCATCCGGGGCAAAACGGTGGTCTGCGTGGTCAGCGGCGGCAATAACGATATTTCCCGCACCGAGGAAATTCGCGAACGCGCCCTGCTCTACGAGGGCCGCAAGCATTACTTCATCATCCAATTCCCCCAGCGGGCCGGTGCCCTCCGCGATTTCCTCAACGAGGTCCTCGGCCCGGATGACGACATCACGCACTTCGAGTACACCAAAAAACACAGCCGCGGCATGGGTCCCGCCATGGTCGGCCTCCAACTCGCCCGCGCCGATGACTACGCCGCCTTGGTCGAGCGCATGGAGGAGCGGGGGATCGTTTATCAACATTTGAATGACAATTCGATGCTGTTCGAGTTATTAGTGTGAGGTGGGGCGTGCCGGCTCCGCTAATCGCGTCGCCGTCGGTCCCTTCCGGGCTTCGCTGATCGCTCGGTGCTACGCACGCACCGCTGCGCGGATGCCCCTCCAGGCACCTCACGCAATGGGGGACTGCGCCCCCCGTACTTTGGTAGGCAGGCTGCGCCTACTGGTATTTTAGTACTTTGGTACAAGCCTATACGTACACAATTCCCCACCCCCGGCCGGGGAGGGGTGAAGCGACAAGTGCCATAAAACGTCACCCCCTCCCCTTCGCAGCGACTGGGGTTAAGGGGACCCAGACGATTAACCGGGCCGGGGGGTGGGGAACAAGGCAGTACGAGCCACGCCCCGTCACCCCTCTCCCCTTCGCGGCGGCTGGGGTTAAGGGGATCCATTCGATTAGCCGGGCCGGTGGGTGGGGAATAACGTGGAACGAGCCACGCCCCGTCACCCCTTTCCTTCGCGGCGGCTAGGGTTAAGGGGACCCAGGTGATTAGCCGGGCCGGGGTGAGGGAACACGGAGCCATACCCGGGCGGGGGCTGCGCCGCCCCGTGCTTTTGTAGGCGGCGTTGCCGCCGGTATTTTGGTATGTTAAACTCACTCCGGGCGTGGACCATTAATAAGGGGCTACCGACTAATTAATTTAACTCACTTCACCCATGACCTTTCCTTCTCAAACCATCGGCGTCCTCGGCGGGGGGCAGCTCGGCAAGATGCTGGCCCAGGCGGCGGCCGATTGGCACCAGACCCTGGATATCCTCGACGCCTCGGCCGATTTCCCGGCGGCACCCTTTGCGACTAATTTCACGGCGGGGGATTTTCGCAAGGCCGAGGATGTACTGGCCTTCGGCCGGGCGCGGGACGTGGTGACCATCGAAATCGAGCACATCGACACGGCGGCCCTGCACCAGTTGCAAGGCGAAGGCAAAAAGGTGTATCCCCAGCCAGAGGTGATCGACATTATTAAGGACAAGGGCCGGCAGAAGGAATTTTTTCGATCCCACGGGTTGGCCTCTTCACCCTTCCGGTTATTTGAAGACGGCGCGGCCGTGAGGCAGGCAGTGGCGGCGGGGGAATTGGCTCTGCCCTTCGTGCAAAAAGTACGAACGGGCGGCTATGACGGGCGTGGCGTGGCGGTGATCCGCACGGCCGCCGATCTGGACGATAAATTACTCGACGGCCCCTGCCTGACCGAAGACCTGGTGCCGATTGCGCGGGAGTTGTCCGTCATCACGGCGCGGTCTCCCGGCGGGGAAGTGCGGGCTTTTCCCTGCGTGGAAATGACCTTTGACGAGCGGGCGAACCTGGTGGATCTGCTGATCTGCCCCGCCCGCGTTGCCGAAGAGGTGGCCGAGCGAGCCGAAGCGCTGGCCCGCGCCGTAACCGAAGCCCTGGGCATCGTGGGCCTGCTGGCCGTGGAACTGTTCCTCACTACCGACGGCGAACTGCTGATCAATGAGGTGGCGCCGCGCCCGCACAACAGCGGTCACCATACCATCGAGGCTTGTTCGGTGAGCCAGTACCGGTTGCACCTGCACGCCATTCTGGGATTGCCGTTGCCCCAACCAACCCTGCGCCGCCCGTGGGCCGTGCTGCTCAATCTGATCGGGGCACCGGATTCGACCGTCGGACCCACGCAGGTAACGGGTGTGGCGGAAGCATTGGCACTGCCGGAGGTGTACGTACATTTATACGGCAAGGCGCAGTGCAAGCCGTTTCGCAAGATGGGTCATGTGACTATTTTGGCGGATACGGAAGCGGAGGCGTTAGCCAAAGCAGAGCAAGTGCGGGAATTGATTCGGATTAGCGGGGTGGGGTGAGGCACGGCCGGCAATGGGAACAGAAAATACCCGTTTCTTTTGCGCGGGCAGTGGTTCTCGACCTCCGGTCGAGGGGTTTTGGCTACCGATCTCCGGTCGGTAGTAGGCATACCGAAGTACCGGTGAAATCATTACCGTAGGCGTGGAGGCTGAACTCCGAGGAACTCACGACGATGACCGCAGATAAGGTACGTGGGCGTAGCCCCCAGATTGCGTGAGGTGCCTGGAAGGTGATCCGCGCCAGCGGGCAGTGCGCAGCACCGAGCGAACAGCGAGCCTGGAAGGGACCGGCCGATCCGGCGTTAGCCGGGCGGACACGCCCACCTCTGCAGCCGGCGGAAAATGCTACCTTACGGGCAAAATCCTGACTATGGCAACGCGTGTTTCGGCCAGATCCGGTCCTTCCGGCCTCACCTATTTATGCTATTTTTTAGTGGTGGCCGTGGTGGGCTACTTCGGCGGGTTGATCGGCTGGTGGGCACTACCGCTGATCGCCGCACTGGGAGCCTACGTGGTACGGACGGACGGCTACCGCCTGGTGGCAGTGGGTTTCCTGGCGGGGCTGACGGCCTGGGGCCTGCCCGCCCTGCTGATCAGTTGGGGGAACGAGGGAATTTTAGCGGCCCGCATGGGAGCCGTTTTCGGGGGCGTCGGCGGGGCGGGGGTGCTGATTGTCACGGCATTGCTGGGCGGCATTAGCGGCTTATTGGGGGCTTGGGTAGGCGTGGAGATGGCAAATTGGCGGGCGAAATACTAGAAAATGCTATTTTGCGGTGTTGTTACCGGCTCCGTCCGGTTCTGATCCACCCGTTAAGCTAAATAAACCGCATGGCAAACCCACTGAATCTGCCCTCGAACGAGGCGAATATTTTCGGCCACAAACCCGGCCTGTTCATCCTGTTTTTCACCGAAATGTGGGAGCGTTTCAGCTATTACGGGATGCGGGTGCTCTTCGTGGTCTTCCTGGTGACGGAGGCGTTTAAGAACGAAGTATGGAACCGGGCCGACGCCCTGGCCCTATACGGCATTTATACCGGCCTGGTTTATTTCACGCCCATGATCGGGGGAATTATAGCCGACCGTTTTTTAGGCTACCGGCGCGCGGTTTTGCTGGGGGCGCTCATTATGACTTTGGGCCATGCCTCACTGGCCTTTGAGACGGAATATTTCTGGTACCTGGGTCTGTTGTTGCTTATTGTGGGCAACGGCCTGTTTAAGCCCAACATTTCCTCTATCGTCGGTCAGTTGTATGCCGGAGAATCGGAGCGCAAAGACGGTGCCTACACCATTTTTTACATGGGGATTAACGCCGGTGCCTTTCTGGGTATTCTGCTGTGCAGCTACTACGGCGAGCAGTGGGGTTTCAACTACGGCTTCGGCCTGGCGGGTATTTTCATGCTGATCGGCATGATCCAGTTTTACTTCGCCCAGGGTATTTTCGGCCGTATCGGTCTGCCACCCAGCCACCCGGATTTCGTGACGCTTTCGGACGATACCGCCCCCGAGGAATTAGGCGATACGGCCGTGGCCAAACACTACGAGGACCAGATTGCTGATGTGCTAGACACCCCCATGAATAAATATCCGCAAAATAAGACCGGTACCACACTGGCCGGTCAGCCGAGTGCCGATGACGGACCGCGGGCCGTTAAGTGGGGCATTATCGGTCTGGTTCTCGGTGCCGTAGTGTATGCGCTGATCGCATTTTTTAGCGAGCCGCAGGCCAATTTCCTGCAGACCTTTAGCAAGGGCGTGATGCCACCGCTGATTCTCGGTTCGGTGGTTGCTTTCGTGGGTTGGATCATGAGTGATAAATCGCTCGGCCGAGTCGAACGCGACCGCGTGTGGGTCATTATTATTTTCAGCTTTTTCATCGTCTTCTTCTGGTGGGCTTTCGAGCAGGCCGGTGGGTCGATGACGATTTTCGCACTGGATTACACGGACCGAACTTTGGCCGGGAGCGAACTGAGTATTTTCGCGGTTGCGAATACGCTGCTATCGGTAGTGCCCATCATTGTACTGACTTACGTGCTGTTCAAGCTTTTCTCCATTACTTTTTCCGACTACAGTATCTCTAACGGGGTGCTCGGTCTGGCCTTTGTGGGCGTCTGGGGTCTGGTCATACTGATGCTTTACGAGCAGATCAGCGGATCGGAGACGGAGATTCCGGCCGGGTGGTTCCAGATCTTCAACAGTCTCTTCATCATTTGCCTGGCCCCGGCCTTCAGCAAGTTGTGGGAGAAAAAAATTAGCTGGCTCAACAGCGGTGCCATCAAGTTTGCAATGGGACTGACGCTGCTCGGTATTGGATTTATCATCCTGGCAGTCGGTGCCCTCAGTATTCCGGATGGTGCCAAGACGGCTTCAGTGAGTATTTTCTGGCTGATTGCCGCTTACCTGTTCCATACCCTGGGCGAACTATGCATTTCGCCGGTAGGCCTGAGTTACGTTTCCAAGCTGGCTCCCGCCCGCCTGGTAGGCCTGATGTTCGGGGTGTTTTTCGTGGCTAACTTCATCGCCAACTTTACGGCAGGCCTAACGGGTAGTTACATCGAACCGATTGCCGAGGAGATTGGCCTAAGTGGTTTCTTCCTGCTATTCGCCGCCGTTCCTATCGGTGCGGCAGTAATTCTGGTACTAC
Source organism: Lewinellaceae bacterium (assembly GCA_963710215.1). GTDB lineage: Bacteria > Bacteroidota > Bacteroidia > Chitinophagales > Saprospiraceae > Neolewinella. The sequence continues at coordinate 125,574 of CAVPZP010000072.1, forward strand.
TCAACCCCGTGATGAAACGCATGATGCACGGCATCGAATAAAAAGCAACTCTTGTTTCCCGAACCCACGGACACCGGCGGTCTGCCGCGGGGCTTCGCCGCCCCCCTCACCGAGGCTGACACCAAGGCCGTCGCCATGGGTTTCCTGCGTATTTACTACAGCCGCCGTCCCCGCGAATCGATCACCAGTGCTACCCTGACCACTTTCGATGTGAAGGGGGACGGCGGCCTGATCATCGACGGGCTGCTGCGGTTCAATAAGTCGGGCGGCAAGCCGTTTTTAGCCACTTTCGAGGCCACTTCGCGGGAAAAAAACAAGGAAGTCACTTACCGGCAACGCACGCCCCGGTTGTTGGTGGATAGCCTGAGTTTGGGGATATTTGCGGTGGGCATGGCGTTTTTACTGAGCCACCTGCTAAATTTTTACTTGCTCCCCCGCTACGGCTATTCCGGCACGGCAGGTCTTATTGGCAGTGGCCTGCGCAGCGGCGGCGGTACTCTATTATGCCCTATTCCATTCCCTGGCGCGCTACCGCTACATTTACGCCATCGAGCAGTTCAAGCAGTTCCACGCCGACGAGCAGTGGGTGGCCTTCGCCGTCAATACGTTCAGCGGTACCGACCTGGACCGCCGCGAAACCCGCCGGGGCCGCCATTACCTGCGAGAGTTGAAAAAACAGTGTATCCGCTACGGTATCGGGCTGCTGGAAGTGGAAGACCGGCAGACGGCCCGTATCATTTATTCCCCGAGCCGAGCGGATTTGCTGGACAACTCCGCCCGGAGAATACTGCGGGAAATTTCGATTGACAAGTGGCGGGAACAACTCCCGCTGGAGCAGATCAAGAAGCAGCGGCAGGCCCTGCAGGACCGGGTAAGAAAATTGACCGACCGGGCCAACGAGCGTATTCCGTTGCTGGAACGGCCCCGCCGGTGGTGGCGAATAGGGGGTACCGGTATTCAGGGGGCGGGGCTGTGGCTAACCAAGCGGGCGTGGCTGCCGCTGCTGTATATTCTCGGTCTGAAAAGCAAGGAATACCTGCCCGGCTACGGCAAGATTATCGTGGCGGCTGCCGATATTCGGGGCGATCGGAATATTTCTGATGGTAGCCGTGATTTTTCGTCAGGAAACCAAGCTCCCGGAGGCATTACCGGACACCCGGACCTACGCTAACCGGATGCGCCGTGCGGCTGACACGCTGGTGCCGGAAGAACGCCAGGTGGTGATCTCGCGCGATGACCTGCCCTACCTGGCACCGGTAGACAGCCTGGATGCCGATTCCCTGCCGCCGCCGCCGGAGGAACGTTTCGACCAACTAATCGTGGCCGACGACCGCGATGGGCGGGGTGATGTGGTCTTTCAGCAACAATACGAAATCTATCAGGTAGAGCGCCGGCCCGGCCAACGGCCGGTCTATTCGTGGGACTGTGCCGGGTTTTCCCTGCTGGATACTACCGTATACCTGATTCGTGACACCACCTTTGCCGATTTGGCTACCGCCGAGCAACGACTGATTGATTTGACGGACCGTAACGTGACAGCCTCCGCCACGGCAGGAAGCTGTCTGCGCCCCGGTCTGGACGGCCGCTACTATGTTTCCATTGGTGGTCCGTTCACGGATAGTACGGCTGCGGCGGCCGAGTTGCGGGTAGTGGCACAAAAAGTTCGCGGCCTGGGGAGCAATCCCCGCATCGAGCGATTTACGATTGGCCAATGAAGAAAATAGCCGGTTTCCTTTCCTTTTCCTGACTACGACCTACCGTTCCTTGGAAAATCGCCCCCGCTTTGGTACCTTCGGGATAAGGATTAAAAACAAGAGTCTTGCGGAGACGGGAATTTTTTGTGCGGTAGGGTTTAATCGCTTTACCGCATAATTGTATTTCGCACGCCGGACCGGCTTTGGTGACATTACATACCGGAAATTAACATGGAACACACGACACTGGCCGCCACCGCGGTGCCTGGCTACAACCTGCGTGAGATAGTCGCATACCCACGAGCGGACGACTTCTACCGGCAGCTCATGGATCGGTCGCACCTGCTGCAGACCTTCGTGCTTCGTAATAAGTATACGCTGTTCATGAATGCCCTGCCGCGCAAGCGCACGCACTTTATCAGCCGTTACGACAATGTTCCGCTGATTTACGCCGGTATCGGTCGCCAGCGAGAACTGCTCGAGGGGCGGGGCAATACTTCGGCCTTCCCCCAACTTGATAAACACTGGAATTTTCTAGACGCCGCCGACCTTAACTCGGATACGGCCGTGGTCAGTTCAAAACTGTATCAGTCATTCAGTCAAGGCACATTTCGCCTGGTTGATATCATTAAGCGCGGTTCCGGCCATATGCTGGACTACTTCGATTCGATCTTATTACCTGATGAAAGTAAGCCGGAACCCACACCGCGCCAGCTGTCGGAGTATCACATACTGAAGGAGCACTTCGATTTAAAGCGAACGTATTATACCTCCATTCCACTAGTACTCTTCGGGGAATTTGACGGCATCCTGCACATCGTTTATGATGAAGAGGACCGGCCGACTATGCAAAACCCCCGGGCACTATTCAGCCTGATCCGCTCTATTTCCGGTTTCTACGAAACGCTGGTGATCGAGTGGGACCTGGTGGGTCGTAACCTGGAGAAGTCCAAGGCCGTGATGCTCCCGCTCGACGAGTCCTTTTACCAGAACATCAACCGTAACCCCATCCTCAAGGAGTTGAAGTTCGATGCCTATTACCGGGAGTACCTACCGTTTTATCAGGAACGCATCGAATTCAACGATAACCTGATGCACTCCAAGGTATACCGTCCTTACTTGAAGACGGCCATCCTGAGCATCATGATCGACTCCTATGCGCACAACATCAGTGCGCACAGTCTGGTAGCGCTCAACTGGTGGTTCAAGCGACGGGCGGATCACCTGCGCACCGCCCGCCTTACGCACCTGAACGAGGCACAGGAAGCACGCGAGATCATCATGGATGAACTTCCCGAAGGCTTCGACCAGGACCGCCTGCTGGAACTGGTACGTCCTTGGATGGACGGCAGCCCTACCTCCGCACCCACTGACGCTTATGACCTGGTAAGCCACGCCGGTGCACTGGACCGGGAAATCCAGCCCCTCATTCAGTTTTTGCTTCAGAAGGGAGCATTTTGGAGCGGCATTGCCCGGGACACCCCCTTCGGCGGAGAATCGGTGGACCTCTTTGAACTGCTGTTTCACGACTTCGGCAACAACCCGCTTTACCTCGGCACTATTACCCGGGCGGAAGGCATCAGCCAGGTTGGCCTGCGGATTTCCCAAGCAGCGGTTTGCGCCATTCGGTGCATCAAAATCAACCAGATTCACCCCGTCGTTTTTAGTGAGCCGTTCATATGTGTCGATCTGAAGCACCGCCGGGAGAACAGCAACGATGCGCGAAACCGCCGGACTCTAGCTACGGACAACGAAACCTGGTATTCGTGGGAAGAGTATCCTGAGTTGGAACTGCTGAGTGATTTCGTGCGCATCGGTCCGGCTTACGGCCGGGTAAAGGAATTCCTGAAAACCGTACGGGTCTTTTTTCCGGGCGGTGTAGTGGGTCGTCATGCCCTGTTTACGCTGTTTGAAAACGAAATCCGCAACGTCAAACATTTCCGGGGCGCGGCCCTGGAACGAATGCAGACCGAAGGACTGGAACTTTGCATTTCCCTGCAACCCGGCGAACTGGGACCACCCGATACCCTGGGCGACCAAACGGCCATCCACCGGGTGGGCATTTGGCTGAACGAACCCAGTTATCTCTATGACAAGGAACCCCGGCATAACCTGCTGCGCCGCAAGTATGATGACCTGGTACGGGACATCATGAACACCAAGAGTTTTTCTCCGCGCCTGGGCGGCGGTTTTCAGGACAAGATCTGTGCCGCCATGTTGTTCAACGGTAATTTCTCCAGCGTACAGAACGGAGACGGCAACCCCCTGCGCGATGCCTCGCCGGAGACACCCCGCGACACGGCCTACTATCCCTGGATCGAGGTATCGGCCGCACCCGTCGGCGATACCACCGGAGCGGAGATCTGCCTCAATTCACGTAATGTGGCCGAATGGAATCAAATTTCCGCCGACCGGGAATTACCCCAAAGAGGCTACTTCAAAAAGTTCTTCCACCTCTGGCGGGCAGCCGATATCTTTCCGGCGGGCCAGGAAGTCGCTACCGATTTCACCTGGGAGAACCCCGCCCGCTTCAAATTCCTTCAAGCCAACCTGCCGGCCGCTGATTTTGATCTGGTGTATCAGGACATAAAATCCCGCGGCGTACTGCGAGCCGTCAATACCATACTGCCGGCAGATGAGAACGAGGCAATGGCTGCCGCCTATGACCGCTGGCTCCCCCGCTGGCTGGGCAAGGATAGCGGCCGCCTCGAATTACGAATCGACGGCAATCTGATCGGCAAATATGTTTTTGATCGGGAAGCCAACCGCTACCATTACCTAAGCGGCAAAGCCGCTCGCAACTACACCGCCGCCCAGTCGCTCACTACCATACATTTTGCCCACGGTGGTGCCGATCAACAGGGTGACAGCCTACGCTATCGCAATCATGGCGTATTCAGACGGTTTTTCCCCACTCAGGATTTGAACCTCTCCCGCCTGTCGCAAACGGAACAAGACCTGCGCCGCTCGGAATTACTGGAAATACTGGCCACCGAAACCGTTATCTTCGATAACCGGATCCATGATCGCCTGAGCCGGGAAAATCGCTTGAGCTTGTACCGTGACCAATTAAAACTGAGGGTATACGGAGAAAGCGGGGAAGACCGCGATGTCGAGTTTTCCGACTGGGACCATAACAAGGAATGTATTTTATCTTCGGCTAACTTCCTCATTTTGCACTTGTCCTTCATCGAAAAAATCCTGCACCGCCGCTATGCGGACGATGCTGAGTACGAGGGAGAAAACCTCGGCCTGTTCATCGACCGGGAAATTACCCCCTACCTGCTGGATAATGATAACAAGATACGCCCTAACTTCGCACTCGTCATTACTACCGGCCGGGGCCGAACAAAATGGTGGAACCGGCTCCGGGACCATGAGCGTTTCGGGCTATTTACCACCTTTACCTTTTTCCGGCCCATCGAATCTTTGATCAGTGCGGCAGAAGATGCGCTCAGCCGTCAGGACGACGTGGAACTCAAGCACAACCTGATAAAAGTGCTATTCGGCAGTTAGGTTTTTTGGCGGTCGGCCGTCTTTGGCGATACTTAGGATACACGCAAGTTAGATGAACAAAAAATCGGCAGAAGACCGGAGAATCGCCATCGTTTGGGGCTGGACCCAGGCGGGCAAATACCGTGACGGCGAACTGCTCAGTGTCGGTTCCGACCGTCGGGAAGGCTGCGAGTTATTGCTCCTGGACCAAAGATCCAAGGACATCAGCCCGAAGAAACTGGCCAAGCGCGTACTACAACGCGATGGCGGTGAACTACCTACCCTGATTCTGCTCCATCGTCGCCACGGCTACACCCCGGATTCAGCGGTCCGTCTGGGTGAAAAAATCAGCAAGAAGTTTTCCGGTTCGCGGGTAAACATCCACCTGTTTGGAGACGGCGAGGGACCCCTCTACCTCTCCAACAACCGCCGGGGATTACTGGGCACCAAAGGTGCCTTAAGCGCGCAATTCAAGCACAGCGACGGTCAGACCGAGTGGCGTACGGCACTCATGGAAGAGGAGGGTAACATTGTCAAACAGGCGCACTTCAATATGGTCTGGGACTACTATCACGATTATGCCGAACGGCTACTTCGCGATCTGCGTGATGACTTGCTGGAGTATTTCGACCCCGGAGGTAAGATGGTTGTTCTTCCCGCCGGAGCGGCTTATGCTTCGTTACGCAACGAGGAAGACAACGCCATAATAGCCCGCCTACTGAGCTTACTGGGCCGCCTGAAAACCGGTTCCTCACAGGAAAAGCAGCTGCTTGCCGCCGAACGCACCAACCGGCAATCGCTGCGTTTTCCACATTCCGACGCCCTGGCTCAGGACCTAGACAGCGCCACTCCTCAAGGTGTGGAAGAGCTTCGGCGCTATATCAAGCATCGTCTACTGGGTAGCAAAGGCGAATTGGATTTTAAAGAATTACGGCACTTGTTCGCAGCTTGTCTACCGGCCAATAAATTCGCGAATGAACACCGTTGAGGGGATGACCGTCTGGGTCCAACTTAACCGGAACCCGGCACCACCCAGAGGATTGGATCGGCTCATCAGCGGCGCAGCTACCGTAGAAACTTTTCGTTCCACAGCTGACCTGCCCACGGGCACCTGTGACCTACTGCTCCTGCCGGCCCCACTGCGTATTGCCGACCGGCGCCTGCACCATTTTTCGCTCTGGAAAAAATATTTCTTTCCCGCCCCGCCCCGTATCTTGCTATACGGTTTCCTGTCAATCGATCACCCGCTTTACGTGGATTTACTCCAGGACAATTACATTTTGACTGAGGCAACTTCCCTCGACCCGACAACGGTATCTTCCGTCGAAAGCGGGATGGATTCCATAGAACTATTGCGCCTGTTTCTGGCCGGCCACGGCTTCAACAGCATCCGTTCGGTGCTGAACCAACTATTGCTGACCATTCAAATCGCGGAACGGGAAATGCGCGGCACTGATGCCTCGGCGGCTGAAATTCAGCGCGAATTATTTGCTCCCATCGACTTTCCCGGAGTCTGGCGCGAGTGGCAGGCCCGGTGGGCGAACTACGCTCCACTCTTTGCCGGCTCACCGATTGCGGGCCGATTAGACGACATAAATAAAAAAATGGCTACCTTCGGGTGTTGGGTGTTAGCAAACGACCCGGCCGCAAACTCACTGACCTCCGGCAAGCTGACTGAAATCCTGACGTCGGCCAAGGATGAATTCACGTCACTTGAACGAATCTACCTCTCCTAAAAATTATCGCCTTCTTATCGTGGACGACGACCCGTCGTTCCACCAGCAGATTCGTTATGCTTTCCGCCGTCAGTACACCTTCGAGGGTGCCCGCGACGAGCACTCCCTCTGGGAAAAACTTGAAGGGGATACCCCTTTCGACCTATTATTGCTAGACCTCGTGTTGAACGTAGAAAGCGGGGAAAAGAAAGGACTGGAGCTACTACCCAAAATCAAGGAAAAGCGACCCGATCTCCCCATTCTGGTCAGTACTTCCGAGCGGGATATCAGTACCGTAGTAGAAGCCATGAAGATCGGCGCGGATGATTTTTTGGCCAAGGGTGACTTCGAGTTCGATTTTTGGCGCGCCAAGATCGACGAGCACGTCAAACGTCGTCGTCTGCAACGCGAAAATGCCGAATTACGCAGCGAACTAAAGCGCACCCGCGCCGGCGGCAGCCAGGATCCTTATCCCTTCATCGGCGAATCAGCGGATGTAGTAGAAATCAAACGGGTACTGGCCCTCATTGCCGAAGAACCCGATGTAACCCTGCTCCTCACCGGCGAAACCGGCACGGGCAAGGAAGTAGCCGCCCGCTACCTCCACCGCCACGGCCCGCGCAGCGACCGGCCTTTTCAGGCCGTCAACCTCTCCGCCATTCAGGATACCTTGCTGGAAAGCACCCTTTTCGGCCACCGCAAGGGTGCTTTCACCGGTGCTACCCGCGACATGGACGGCTATTTCGGCCAAGCCGACGGCGGAATCTTGTTGCTCGACGAAATCGGAGATATCGACGCCGGTATCCAGGTAAAGCTGCTCCGGTTTCTCGAAACCAAACTCATCCGTCCCGTCGGCAGCGATCGCGACGTGCAGCTCGACGTACAGGTAATTGCCGCCACGCACCAAAACCTGGAGGCGGCCGTACGCGAAGGCCGGTTTCGCGCCGATCTCTATCAGCGCCTCAAGGCCATGGTGGTAGAATTACCGCCCCTGCGCCGCCGCCGCGAGGACATTCCCCTACTACTCGAGCATTTTTTCCAGACCGACACCCTCGAAGAACTACTCACGCCCGGCGCGCTCGAGGAACTGCTCGCTTACCGCTGGGAAGGTAACATCCGTGAACTGCGCAATGCCGTCAGTTATATGGAGCTACGACGCAAGATCCTCAACCGTTTCCGCATCGACCGCGAGTGCCTGCCACGCGAACTCACTCGCCCCGTCGGTACCGCGCGGCAAGTAACAACCGTTCACGCTCCTCCCCCCGCCGCAGCACAGGGTAATTTACCAGGGACTGTTTCGCCACCCGTGACCGACCTCTCCGCCCAGCACGCCCTCATCGACCTGGAACGCATCGAGCGCGCCCTCCTCGACGCCCGCCGTATAAAATCGGAGGCCGCCCTGGCACTCGGTATCGAGAACACGGACAACCTCCGTTACCGCGTCAAAAAGCACTTCGAGAAGCACCCGGAATTATTTGACCGCTTCCCCACCATTCAACGGGCATACCACCGGATTTGCGGTAGCTAGGACTGATTCAGACAGTCATTTTAACCTTAACTTTTTAGGGCGTGCCCCTCCAATGGTCGGGTCGGTCCCTTTCAGGCTCGCAAGTCTGCTCGGCCCTGTGGGCTGCCGCACGGTTGTGGGGGCAAGCCCCACCCCCGCACGCCACCTTCCAGGCACCTCACGCGGCAGGCTCACAATTTACCATAACCTTAGCCAAACCGCCCCACCCAAGGCTTTAACCCACCGTCACGTAAAAGAGGGCAGCGCAACGCTCATTAACACTTAAATTCGCATCGTGTAGTTTTCTCATAGTTGTCGACTCTTACCGCGTTGAACGTGGTGAGGGTCTTTTTTTTGTTTCATGTTTGAGCCTTAACAAACTTTTCGTATCTTTGTCCCGCGGGTTGGCCAAACGGCTTTTCCTACCGCACTGATATAAAGCGGCACAACAAACGTGGGTGATACCGGTCGGATCAGGGCCGCTTCACTTGAATCCCGGCATCTAAGTATTATCCGACCTCGCGCACGTCCCGAGAATGATAATTGCTGAATGCCTTGCAGTTCGGGCCGTCCATTTGCTCATCGCGGACGGGTTTCCAGCTAAAGGAGGAGAGCGGCCGCGATGACGGCTTCTCCTCTACGAATCCAAACCATAGTTTTTAAATCGATGCCCTTGCGCGCACCGGAACCATCCGCTGATTTTATCAGCTGGTGCGAACGCTATAGCCGGCGCGGAAAAACTCGATTTTCATTTTTGGACAGGCTTTTTGCGGCCCTTCGGCCCCGCAAGAAAGGCCACCGGTTTGCCCGGTGCGCACGAAGCGGGGACGGCACGGCCGGCGGTGGCGGCCTGGGCTGGGTCCCTCCCACAAGGGGATATTATACTCATTTCTCAAATTTGAGAAATAAAGGGTATTTTATTCACAATGTTTGCAAAATGAATGGTCGTGAATTAGGCCGTCCAATCTGTTTAGGTCTACACACTACAGATATAACGGTATATGAACTTCCCGTCACCCCTCTCCTCCGCGGCGGCTGGGGTTACCACGAAGTAGCCGCGAAGCGAACGGGAACCAGACGAATAGCCGGGCCGGGGGAGAGGTCTTCTAGAAGCGAGTGCAAAACCTGTATCGGTTTAAGCCCAGGCTGTCCAATCTATTTAAGTCTACCCACTACAGTTATAACGGTATATCAACTTCCCGTCACCCCTCTCCTACGCGGCGGCTGGGGTTATCACGAAGTAGCCGCGAAGCAAACGGGAACCAGACGAATAGCCGGGCCGGGGGAGAGGTCTCCTAGAAGCGAGTGCAAAACCTGTACTGGCTCAAGCCTGATAAACTGGACAGCCTAGGTTTAAGCCTGATAAACTGGATAGCCGAGGTCGTAGGTTTTCCACATCTCACCAGAAACAGCAACAGTCGGCGAATTAGAATAGCGATACTCAGGAATTGGCCGGTAGAGCGTTTCCCATATCCCACTCTGTTAAATTACGTTTTCCCTATAAATTTCGCCAAATATCCAACCCGTTCGCAAAAATCAGTAGCCCCATCACGATAACCAGCCCCACCATGGTAGCCCGCTCCATGAACTTGTCACTCGGCTTGCGGCCGGAAGCGATCTCGTAGAGCAGGAAAATCACGTGGCCGCCGTCCAGGCCGGGGATGGGCAGGAGATTCATGAAGGCGAGGATGAGCGAAAGGGCGGCAGTGAGGTTCCAGAACCGTTCCCAGTTCCAGACTTGACCGAACATGGAGCCGATACTGGCGAAACCGCCCAGGCTTTCGGTAACTTTGATCTTACCGCGGAACATTTGCCCGAATGCCTTGAACTGGCTACCCAGAAAATCAACACCCTGATTGAAACCGGCGGGAAATGACTCGGCAAAGCCGTATTCCTGACGCTCGGTATCGTAGTAATAGGTGAACGGCTCGGCGTAGGCACCGATCCTGCCTTCCTCGGTTAGGGTAAGGGATTTGGTCAAACGTCCCTCGCCCTCCCGTTCCAGACTGACGGCGACTTCCTGACCGCCCTTGCCCTTTACCGCATCCACGAACTGATCGTAAAATTGGGTCGGGGTATTATTCAGGGCAACGATCTTGTCTCCCGGGCGGATACCGGCCTTCACGGCGGGGCTATCGTCGGATAATTCACTAACCGTGAAAGGGAGCCGCAGCGAAAACAGACTGCGTTCCTTGTTTTCGTAGCGGGAGAGGATATCGGCCCACTCGTTGCCGATCGCGATGGTCTGCTGACTACCGTTTCGCTCGACGGTCATGGTACTGGCATTATCGATCACGATGGCCTGTAGGATGCGGCGGTCGTTAAATTCCGTGAACGGTTCACCATTAATGGAGACGATCTGGTCGCCCGAACGGAGGCCCAGTTCCTGTCCCAAGCTATCGGCCGCGATGCCGTAGGTGACATTTTGGTTGGGCAGGTACTCCCGGCCGTAGCCGAACAGGATCATGGCGTAAATAAAGAAGCCGAGCAGGAAATTGACCGTCACGCCGCCCAGCATGATAATGAGCCGCTGCCAGGCCGGCTTGGAGCGAAATTCCCAGGGTTGGGGTTCGGCTTCCATTTGGTCGCTGTCGAAGCTCTCGTCGATCATGCCGCTGATTTTGACGTAACCGCCTAGCGGTAGCCAACCAATGCCCCATTCGGTATCACCGATCTTGGTGCTGAAGAGCTTGAAACCGGCGTCGAAAAAAAGGAAGAATTTCTCTACCCGCGTATTGAACAGCCGGGCCGGGGTGAAGTGACCTAATTCGTGAAGTACGATCAAGATGGATAGGCTGAGAATCAGCTGACCGGCCATGATAAGATAACCCATAGGTTGAATGCTTGCTTTTTGAATGACCGGAACGGATCACCCGGAGGTAAACGCCGAGTGACGCGGGAGGTTGCCTGGGGCGGGGATTAGTAGGAAGTAGTAGTGATAGAGGGTAGTAATGGTAGTAGGTAGCAGTGGTAAAGGGTAGTAATAGTAGCAGTGGTAGCAGGTAGGTGTATAAAATATTTTTTAAAAAAGACCTACCACGGATTTACAAATCTTTATTTGCCAGGCCACGCCACCACGCGGGCATCCGCTCAGCGAGATCTGCGGGGCGGCGGGCGGGGTCGAAGCGAAACTGAATATAGGTGATGGTTTTACCCAGGTCCTTGTGCATCCGCTCGTAGTAGGTTTCGATTTCCAGTTCGGGGAGAACGAGGGGTTTGGCGTAAATATCGTGATCGTTGTGGAGGATATCTACATCGGGTTCCGCGTCCAGAATTTGCAGGCTGAACTCATAGAGGGGGCGGCTATCGGTTTTGAGGTGAAGCAGGCCGGTGGGTTGCAGCACCCGGCGGTACTGGTGAAGGAAGGCCGGGGCGGTGAGACGGCGGTTGGCCTTGGTGGATTTGAGGAAGGGGTCGGGGAAAGTGAGCCAAATCTCGGCAATCTCATCGGGGGCGAAAAACAGGGCGATCTGCTCGATGCGGGTGCGGAGGAAAGCGGCGTTGGAAAGACCGGCCTCGCGGGCAATGCGGGCACCCTTCCAGATGCGGGCACCTTTGACGTCGATGCCGATAAAGTTCCGCTCGGGATAGCGGCGGGCCAGATCGACGGTGTACTCGCCGCGGCCGCAGGCCAGTTCGAGGGTGATGGGACGATCGTTCTTGAAGTGGTCAGACGCCCACCGGCCGCGCAGCTCTACCTCGGCCCCGTTAGTGCCGGTGAGTGCGGGTTGTTTGGGGTCGAAGTTCTCGTAGACGTTGTCGAAAGCGAGGATCTCGGCAAATTTCTGGAGCTTGTTGCGGGTGGCCATGGGGGTGGTGGGTAGTTGGGTAGTAGTTGTAGCGGGTAGTTATCCCCCCCTTCGGGGGGCCGGGGGGGCATTTAATGGGCAGTAGGGTAGAGGTCGTGTGGCAAGTAGTAAGTGGGACGTGTTGAATTACTAACTCAATTGGAGAGAATGCAAATTGTCGCGCAAAGATAGCTTTCGTATAATTTGATCGGAGCGAAGTTATTGATCCGACGTGGACGTCCTATGATTATCCACTGCGTGAAAGCCGCTGTTTTGAAGGGGGAGTAGTGGACCGTATTCTTTGCGTGAGGTGCCTGGAGGGTGACCCGCGTAGCGGGCAGTGCGCAGCACCGAGCGAACAGCGAAGCCCGGAAGGGACCGGCCGGCCCGTTGAGGGACGGACACGCCCGGCCGATAGTAAAATTAGTCGGTAAGTTGTAGGAGGTAGTACGCTTGCGGCGTTTGCACCCCGGCGGGCGAATTGTCTGGATCCCCTCAACCCCGGCCGCCGCGGAAGGGGGAAATTAATACCTGCTACCCTCTACACTCATTATTCACTGCTCCCGCCGCTCTTCCTCGATTTTTACCTTTTTCGCGTAGCTGGACCAGGGCATTTTGCGAAAGTAGCCCTCGCCGAAATAGCGGCTGATGTGGCGCACCTCGTCGACGTTTTTGTAACCGGTTATGCTCTGGAGGATGCGGCCGTCTTGGCCCAGAATGACGAGGGCGGGGAGGGATAGTTGGCCCTCTAAAAGTTGCGCGGCCAGCTCGTGATAGCCGCCGACGGATTTGCTGCGCACGTAGTTGTACTCGCGCCCGGCCAGTGACATGGAAGATTGCTCGTCCAACTTTAGGCGAACGGGATAAAAGGTCTTGTCGAGGTAGTTGCCGACGGCGGTGTCGGCGTAGACGGAGTCCATGCGGGGGCAGAAGCTGCAATTGGAGCCGTAGACGTAGACGAGTACCTGGCGTTGCTCTTTTTTATTGCGTAGCTGGGCCGTATCCCAGTCCAGCCAAGTGGTCTGAGCGGTGAGCAGACCGGCTGTGAGCAACAGGAAAAGCAGGGTGAAAAGAGTAGACAGGATGGTTTGGGACTTCATATTGGACGCAATCTGGTAGCTGGATCGAGGGGATGACGATCGAATAAGTAGCGAATAAACAACGGTTTTCCGGGCTTTATGCGCTCGGCGATTCGCTTTAGCACAATCTTAACGGTGAGCCAGGCAGCGGATTACCCGATCGGCACCCCAGGACCGGTTTTCGTGCACCGGACCGGGTAGGGCGGGGGCCGCCGGTCCGTTGCCGAACCAGGTCGAGGTACCGGTGAATTGTAACACCTCATCCCAGTGGCCGGCGGCGATGAAAGCCCGGAGGGTAGCCGCGCCGCCCTCGACGGTGAGGTGGTTGATCCGGCGGCGGTGCAGTTCGGTTAGTAGTGCGTCGAGTTGCCCGGCGGGGTCGGCGGGGAGGGAGAAAAAATCGCCGGGGCGGTCGGCTAGTAAGGAGGGTAGGGGACCCGGCGCGGCCAGGAGCAGGCTGCCCGGCGGGCGTTGCCAGAGCCGGCGGGAGGGCGGAAGTTGTGCCGGGCGGGTACACCAGACCACGGCGAGGGGGAGGCGGTGGGTGGATTCACCGTAGCGGATGTCGAGCGCGGGATCGTCTTGTACCAGGGTGCGTGCCCCGATGAGGATGGCCCCGGTGGCAGCCCGCAGCCGGTGTACGTAGCGGCGGCTGAGCGGACTGGTGATCCAGCCGTCGGCGGCCGGGTCGGCGGGGGCCAGGCGGCCGTCGGCGGATTGGGCGTACTTAAGGAGTATATAGGGACGGTTCAGGGTAACGAAAACCTCGCGCGGGGCAACCAGTCGCCTGCCCTCTTTGGCCAGGATGCCGATGGTAACTTCCACTCCGGCGGCCCGCAATAGTGACACGCCCCGGCCGTTGACCTCGGCAGTCGCATCGGTAACCGATGCGACGACACGGGGAATTTGGTGCCTGATGATCAGGTCCGTGCAAGGAGGGGTGCGGCCGTAAATGCAACAGGGTTCGAGCGACACATATAGGGTTGAATGTTGAACATATTCACGATCTTGTTCGGACACGGATGCGAGGCAATTTACCTCCGCGTGCGGACCGCCGTAACGCGCGTGATAACCCTCGCCGATGATGCGGCCCCCGTGAACTAAAATCGCCCCCACTAAAGGGTTGGGAGAAACCGCTCCCGTACCCCGACTAGCGAGCGTGAAACAGCGATTCATGAAACCGGTAGCATTTTGGGCAAATTGATCCATCGAAGGGTTAGTATTATACTATTTTTGTGATTATTTTTCTCAAATATCAGCGGTTATAGGGTGTTTGGTATGAAAACCCGCAGATTTTTAAGTACGAACAGCCGGTTTTTTGTATATTGTGAATGAATTGCACTATCATCCATTCCATCTTTACCCGAGACCCGCGAACCGCTTCGGTTCGTAATCGGGAAGAGATTTCAATCAACCGCCGTCCCCATGGTTTACCGAGTAAAACTAAAAAATACTGATGAATGTGTTACTATCGACCAGCACGTCTATGAGGCACTATATCAGGATCCGCATCTCAAAAATGTTGAATTTTTTCCCAATTTGCGCATGCACTCCTCCGGCTGTGCCGTGTTTCAAAAAACCGTCAAGTCAAGACCCGGAGCGTATAAAACCGAAACGATCTACCTGCACAAAATCATTGCCGAGCGCTTCCTGTGGGATACCCGTACCGATGAGAACAATCTGGTGGTGGCCCGCAACGGCAATAAGCTCAACTGCCGGCTGAGTAATCTGGTCTACCAGAGCCGGTCGGTGGCCAGCCGCAAGCGGAAGTCCAGCAGCCAAGTGGGCTATACCGGAGTCTACGTGGACAACAACCGTTACCGCGCCGTGATCTGCGTGAAGCGCAAGAGTATCCACCTCGGGATGTACGATACGGCTGAAGAAGCTGCCCGGGCCTATAATCAAATGTCGCGCGAACTCTACGGCGAGGACGGAAAGATCAACATTATCGAAACGGGAAAGGTGCGGGACAGGTCTGACCAATCGGTTTATGCTTCCGGGCCGGGAGGAACGTTCGGTACCGGTAAGGCCGCCGGCCGGGAGTAGCCGATTGAAAGTTGAGTTGCCGGAAATGGGGAGTGCCATTCATTTAGGATGGAGTATTCACTATTGGTCGGTACCGATCCGTTCAATCCCGTGCGTCAGTAACTCGTACATTTTTCGCAAATGTTGATCTTCTAAATCAGCCAGGTGCCGCTTAATCGTGGCTTCATCCTTACGCACTGCCGGCCCGGTCTGAAATTCCGCCGGATCGGTAGCTGCGGCCAACCGGCCCGCCGTCTCCCGGATGAGCGGAAGCAGCAAACCGAAATCTACCCCGCGCTCGGTGCAGAGGCGGTAAGCGAGATGATACAGGTGGTTGGTAAAATTATTGGCAAACACCGCCGCCACGTGCAAGCGCGCTCGCTGCGCATCATCCAGCCGCTGCGGCGGCGGGCCGCCGAGGGCGGCCGCGAGTTGCGCGAGCCGGTCGGCGTCTTCCGGTCGGGTGGCATGAATGATGATCGGGATGGCCGACCAGTCAACGGCAGTGCTACCGAACGATTGCAACGGATACCAAATCCCCCGGCGGGCAAAGGGCAACAGCGCGTCGGTGGACGTGGCCCCGGAGGTATGAGCCAATAAAGCGGTGGCGGGCAATACGTGAGAAAGTTTTTCGGCCATTTCCTGAATCGCCTCATCGGCTACGGCCAGCAGGTAGAGATCGGCGTCCGGGGGAAGTCGGTCCAATCGGTCCGTGGCCGACACGGCCGTGCACGCTACCATTTCTTGCGCGGCGGGTAGGCTGCGGTTGTACACCCCAACGATGCGTTCTCCAAAGGCCGAAAGTACGGCCCGCGCCACGCGGCCCGCGCCGATGAGTACAAGGCGCTTCATCGTTGGTTGTGCTTCATCCGGTAGACGAAACTAAAGCCCAGCCCCACCATCATGGCAATGGAGCCGAACCAGAACAGGTTGATGCCCGGAAACTCGATGGCCTGGAGCGCAATGAAATCGGTCCGGTAGGCCCGCGTGGCTACTCCTAACGGCACGCGCAGGGGCGGACGGGGATCGCCTTCGGCGATGAAGATGGTCGCCTCGCCGTTAGCGGGGTTCAGGCTGGCAAACGTACCGTGCAGGCCCAGGCTGCGAATTTCGTCGCGTACGCGTAGCGGTTGTTTGTCGCGGATCACGAAGATCGGCTCCATGCGCAAGACTTCGCCGTCTGCGGCGGTGGTTTCCAGTACGGCACTAACGGCCAGGTCATCATCCACGGGCGCGTAGAAGGGGTGCGAGGGATTGCGGTTGTAGCCCCGGAAGGTGAGTTCCCGGCCGTCAGCCAATGTGATGGACTGACCCTCGCGGACCACGTACTTCCGGTAGTCCAGTTTACTCTCATCCACCATCAGTTCATCAAAGATCGACTCGTCGATCTTGACCCGGGTATTTATTTCGTTGAACTGCACCGGAAAGCTGTAAAGCGACTCCTCGCGCAGCACGATGGCCACCTCGCCGGGGTACCACTTGTCGTCCATGCTGGAACGGATGCGCATTTTAGCACCGATGGCAATATCGCCGGGTTCGGCAATGTAATCGTGGTTCTCGGGTGCGCGGGTGAGACCGTCGAAGGCCAGATCGAAATTACGCACCAAAAAAGTATCCGGTTCCTTGATCTTTACGGTATCCCGGAAAGAAAGCTCGCTGCCCTGATCCAGCAGGTAGGTGGTATATTGGAGGCTGTCTTCTTTTTGCTTTTTGACATTAATGTCCTGTTCTTCCTCCGCCAGACTCATGATGACGGTGAAGACGTCCTTGTTCCAGTAATGTTTGGTGGAAGGATTGGTGATGGCGATCTTGTCAAATTCCCGGGTATAGAGCACGGTCGGCTCCAGGGTAAATTCTTCCACCACGTTTCCCTCGGCATCCCGCTCTTTGTAGTCCACGAAGAAGGTGCGGGTAAAGTCTTTAATGGAATCGCCGCGCAGTTCCAGTTCGTAATTCTCCATCGCCAGCGGCAGGCCCTGATAAAGGAGCACGGACGTACGAGCGGCCTCCTCGTCTTCGGTCAGGCCCTCCATCAGGAACTGGTTCTGCGAGATGATCCGCTTATTCAGGCCGCTGGCCAGAATACCGATCAGCATGATCCCGAAGCCGGCGTGGGAAAGAGTAGAACCCACCAGCTTCACGTCGCGGCGGATGAAGGAGATCAGGTAGTCCACGTTAGTGATAAGCGTAAACCAACCGGCAAACAGCAGCACCTGGTACTGCCACGCCCCGGCCTTCAGCCAGGTCAGGGTAAGCAAACTCATCAGCCCGGCACCGATGATGGCACCGCCTACGTGGAGAGCGAACAGGCGGGCCTGGTTTTTAAACCGCCGCTCGCGCCAGCGAAACCACTGCGTGGCCCCCGACAGCAGTGCCACGAATACGCCGATCCAGAGCTGAAACTGATTGTGGTGCGCTTCGGGGTCGGCCAGTACCCATTCCTTATTGGTAAGTTCCACCAGCGGATCGAAGAAAATACGGATGGAGTTGAACACCGGCAAACTGGTGGCCCCGGTGATCAGGATGGATGAAAAGAGTAGCGTCAGACTGCCCAGAAACAGCCAGAATTCTTTACTAGCCGGCGATTCCTCTTTCTCCGGACTGGGCACGGAGCGGTAGCGCCAAAAGAACAGCCCGAAACCGAGCAGGGTGTAGAAGCCGAGAAAGCCGGCCAGTTGCCATTCCAGGCCCATTTCCGTAAAGGCATGCACGGAAGTATCGCCCAGCAGCCCGCTCCGGGTCAGGAAGGTGGAATAGACGATCATCACAAAAGTCAGGATCAGGTAGATGTAACTGGCCCGGATGGCGTGCCCCGTCGCCCGTGCCACCACGGTGGTATGAATGCCCGCCACCAACAGCAGCCAGGGCACCAGCGAGGTATTTTCCACGGGGTCCCAGGCCCAGTATCCACCGAAGTTGAGTGCCTCGTAGGCCCAAGCGCCGCCCATCAGGATACCCGTACCCAAAATGGTGGCACTAAACAATGACCACCGCAGCGCCGGCCGCAGCCAGCCCTTGTGGTCCTTCAGCCACAGGCCCGCCAGGGCAAAGGAAAAGGGCACCACCGTGCTGGCAAAACCGAGAAACAGGGTGGGCGGGTGGATGGTCATCCACCAGTTTTGTAGCGAGGGGTTCAAACCGCTACCCGAGATCACGTCCACGTAATCGGCCCGCTGAAAAATGGGCGCGTCCAGCACGTCGCGCAATAGCAGCAACGGGTTGGAACCGATCTTCACCAGGCTCTCGCCGAAGCCGACGTAAATCCCCAATAGCATACTGACGATCACCACCTGCACCGAGGCCAGCGTGGTCATCACCGGGCTTTCCCACTTGCGGGCCGTAAAGATCAGGCCCGCCCCCAGGAAAACGTGCCAGAACATCCAGAGCAAAAAACTGCCCTCCTGTCCTTCCCAAAACGCACTGAAAATATAGCGAAACGGCAGGTCGTCCGATACGTGCGCCTGCGCGTACTGGTATTCGTACAGGCGGTTGATCATCACGTAAAAGATCGTGCCCATTACCGTGAAAACCCCCAGCCCGTGCACCGCAAACGACACCCGTGCCAGTTGCCGCCAGGCCCGCGCCCGCAGCACCTGCTCGCGCAGTTGCGTAGACCGGAAATAGGCAAACGTGCACAGCAGGCCCGTCACAAAGGCCGTAAGCAGCGCAAAGTGACCGATCGAACGCGGCCACAGGTGTTCGCCGATGTATTGAATCTCTTCCATTAAGTGTTGTTACTCTTGCACCAGGTCCTTCAAATAGCTCTCCTCGTCCGTATACTTCGAGGGGCACTTCAGCTGGATGTCCTTGGCAATGAACCGTTCGCCTTCCATCCGCCCGGTCAGCACGATCTGCTCGCTGCGCTCGAAATCCTGGGGCTTGCCCATCAGGAGCACTACTTCGCGCACCACGTTTTCGGCGTCGGTCAGGTAGAAGCTGAAGTGGTTGGGGTCCACGTCGGGTGCCCAGATCATGGGCCGGTCCTTGGCCAGCGTCCCCACGATCTTGGTCGATCCGCCATCCTCGGCCGCCGTCGAAAAGGTGCCGTAAGTGCTTACCGAATCACCCGCCTGTAGCAGCACGAAACCGGCAACGGCGATCATCAAAAAGGCGACGATATATACTTTCTTCATGGCGGGAAAACTTTTGCGGCGGGGCGGCTCCGCCCCCCGTATTTGTACGACAGACTAACACCGGCCACCCGGTTGGGTTGGCAAAGATAGCCCCTCCCGCCGCGCTTGCGGGGCCGCAGGGCTGATTATGACGCTAATGTAACGAGGGGGCTGCGCGGTGGGCGGACACACGTCGTGCGCTTTACTCACGCCAAGCCGATCAGGGCCGTACTGCCTACCAATACCGCCAGCCCCGCCGCCAGCCAGCCGATCACCCGCCGGCTACTGCCCGCCCACTCGCGCAGGTAAAGGCCCCAGAGGTTACTGAACAGGATGATGAACGCCATGTGGATGGTCCAGCTGGCAAAGTCGTAGCGCTCACCGAGGTAGACCGCGCCCATGCCGTAAAAGAAGAACTGAAAATACCAGGTCGCCCCGCCGGCGGCCGACAGGACGGCGTTTTTCCGGTTGGGTGCCGCCGGCTTTCGCAGGTCACTCAGCGTACCGTTGCGGGCAAAGAGCAGACCGCAGTAGGTCAGGTTCGTCACCAGCCCGCCCAGCAGGATCACCACCAGACTCAAGTTATTGCGAAACAGCGGCCGGACACCCGCTGCTTCCGCCAGCACCCCCAGTTCATCGCCCGCCGCCAATGCAAAGGCAAAACAGGCACTGAGCAGACCGGACACGACGGCCACCAGCAAACCCTTGCTCAGGTTAAATTCCGCCACCGCCGCCCGCTTGGTGGCATCGTCCTGCTCCCGCTCCTTTATCACGCCCGCATAGCCGCACATCGCAATACCCAGCAGGCAAATTCCCACCCCCAGCAGCGTCTGCCGCCCGGCCGAAGTAGCGAGTAGTTCCCCCATCCGGCCTTCGTAGATGGGCGGGATCAGCGTCCCGAAAGCAGCGCAAAAACCGAGGGCAACCGCCATCCCCAGCGCAATGCCCAGGTACCGCATCGACAGGCCGAAGGTCAACCCCCCGATTCCCCACAGCAGCCCGAAGAGAAAACTATAGCCCAGTGTCTCCGCCGGTGCCTGGGTCAGCAGCGCCCAGGGCGTGGGCGTTGTCAACAGAGCCATCAGGATCGGCACCGCCAGCCAGGCCGCCAGCCCCAGCACGAACCAACTGGTCTCCCAGGCCCAGCCCCGCACTTTCCGGATCGGGAGGTAAAAACTACCGGCGGCAAACCCTCCGACCGCGTGAAAAAACAAACCGAGTATCACCTGCATAGTCCATGTAATTGTAAAAATTTAGACACGCTCTTAACCAACCACCACCACCTCGATCCCCAGCAGCGCACCCAGTTTTCGCACCGCCCCCGCCCGGTGGCCGTGGCCGATGGCACAGTGGTGGCTCGGCCCCGCCAGCGACCACTCGTTCATAAACTCCCGGATGGGCAGCGCAAACCGGTACCGGCTGTTCGTATTCCCGATCCGCAGCGTCGGTCCCGCCACGCTTTCCCCCTCGGCCGCTAGCAGGTAAACGTCCCCCCGCCGGCCCTGGCAGACGGACAGCAAGGTCACCGGCCCGTTGGCCACTTCCATCTGGATACTCAGGCCCTGCCCCGGCTTCCCGTGGTAGACCGGCACCGGCACCAGTGCCACCCGGTCGGCGGCAATCGCAAAGTGCGCCGGCCCGTCGTGACCCAGCAGGATCACCTCGTCCGTAAAATCCATCGCGTAAAACTCGCTGAAAGAGCCACCGGCCCCCAGCAGGTCCAGGATTTTCATGGCCAGCACGTTCTTCACCTCGCACTCCCCCGCCACGGGTATTCCCCGCCCCGTCAGCAGCGTCAGGCCGGGAATAACCGCCGTGATCAGGTTTTCGTAGTCCGGGTCGCCGCTGCCCTCATAGTAGTAGGCCAGCGCCTGCAGGTCGTGTTCCGCCACAAAACGCTCGATTCCCACGGCGGTCCGCGCCGCCCGGTCCAGTTCGTAGTCCGTGCATTCCTCGCTAATCGCGAAGGTGGCGACAAAATCCTCCCGCTTGGCGGCCACCGCCCCGTCCGTCGCCTCCAGCACGCCCCGGCGGATCTCGCCGAATTTCCGCAGTTCAAAGTGGCACCCGAAGGTGGCGGCCAGTTGGGTCAGGTCGCTGTACACGTCCAGCATCCCGTTATAATAGTGCCCCACCACGCCCACCCGGCTGGCACGCAGCCCGGTCAGCACCGTTGCCGCCGCCAGGTAATCGCCGATTTCCCGCCACGCGATCTCATCCTCCAGGTAGCCGCTCACCAGGTGAACGGGCAGGCCCGCCCGGCGCAGTACCGAACTAATCTCCGGTGCCACGCAGGCCTGGCAGTGCGCCAGCCACTCGCCGGTCATCCGCCCCCGGTCTTCCAGGGCATTCAGCGCCGCATAGTCGATCGCCGCCACCGGCTGCAGGTTCAGCACCAGCACGGGCACGCCCACCCGTTGCACCACCGGCAGCACGGTATGCGACAGTGCGTAGGTGGAAATAAAAAGCACCACCAGGTCCACTCCGGCACGCCGCAGCTCATCCGCCGCCACCCGCGCCGCAGCGGGGTTGTCAATGATGCCCAGGTCGGTCAGTTCCTGCTCCGCCGTCTCCACCAGCCGCTCGGCCACCCGCCGCTGATAACCCTCCAGCCGCTCACGCAGCCCGGGAAACTGGGGCCAGTACGTGTCCAATCCAATCCCGAATAATCCGATGTTGAGCATGATTCACAGTGCTTGTTCAGGTCACAAAATAATAAAGTGGGCGTGCCCGCCCCGGCTATCGCCGGTCGGTCGGTCCCTTCCCGGCGCGCCTGTCGGCTTGGCCGCTACGCGGCTCCTCCCTGCGGTCGGCCCGTCCAGGCACCTCACGCAAAGGTTTAGTTGTTGCTGTGGGCCGATTGCTGGTAGAAGCAGGCTATTCATTTTATTGCGGTTTGACCACTACCATTTTTAACGGTCGCAACTCACCGCCACCCCGCTCCTCCGCGGCGGCCGGGGTTAAGGCACCCAGACAACTGGCCGGGCCGGGGGAAAGGTCTCCCAAAAAGCAAGTGCACAAAACCCGCACTGTTTTGACCCTGATATTCCGAACGCCCGGCATCGCCATGAAAAGCGTTGGTATAGAGAGCTACTTCGGCAAACCTGGTCGAGTCTACGCACCTTGTACGCACAAGAAATTGCAATTGCGAGGGTGGACTACCGCCTACCGGAAACCGACAACCGCGTCTAACAAAATGCCATGAGCTATTCGCGGGTAGTTACCAACGAAGTGTCGATCTGCCCTGACATCTCCTCACCCTAAAGTCGCCGGGGCATGATCCAGAACGGTGCAAGGAATGCAGCTTGGGGCGGATGCCCGGGATCGAGTGGTTGAAGCTCCGTCGCTTCCCACCGCTATCCGCTCGTTCGCTCTCGTGCACTCGCCTACATTTACCCCTTACATCCGCTGTTTCGTAAGGCTATGAAGGGTGGAGCGAGCTGCCGTTTTCCTGAAAACGGATAAAAATGAGCCGCCAAACTTGAATGAATGCGACGGGATGGCTTATCTTGGGGGCGAGAAAGCGTGGGAGTAGGTGCTGAACGGAGCGGGCTGCGGAGATGTAATCCCCCATAGCAGTGCGGATGAGACACGGTTTTGTTTAACGGGTAGGTAGATTCGTGGCCCCTCTTGCGTTTGGTGGGTGGATGGATGGATGGCTTAATGTTGTGCGCAACAAAAAACAGGAATGACCTACCCAATATTAAATAGAATCAATTAAAACGTAATTATCCTAATTTTAAGTAAACACTTATGAGTGCTAAAATTAAAACTATTAAATCGCAATTTATATATGTAGTTGTATTCTTCGCTACAATTGCTTTTTCCTGTGATGAATCCAAAAATTTAAAATGGCAGGCTATTAATGTTGAGTTCGAAGTCAT
Organism: Lewinellaceae bacterium; assembly: GCA_963710215.1. GTDB lineage: Bacteria > Bacteroidota > Bacteroidia > Chitinophagales > Saprospiraceae > Neolewinella. The sequence continues at coordinate 148,873 of CAVPZP010000072.1, forward strand.
AAGAGATGGTTATCTTACTACAGAAAAAATATCAGAAATAAATGATAATCAACAAAGATCAATTTATTATTCCAATATTGGTGAAGAAGAGAAAGCTATCTTTGAATACGATTTAAACTGTGAAACAAGAAACTTTATAGAGCATCCAATAGACTCTATATTGGAGCTTTATAATTTCTTTCCTGCGAAAGAGAGCATTCTGAAATTAGCTGAAGAAACAAATTTAGTAATTATAAATGAACAGCATCATCGCTCATCTCATAGGAAATTTACCACGTCATTGTTAGAAGGATTATACAGCAGGGGCTATCGTCATTTAGGACTTGAAGCTTTGGATCCGAATTATCTAAATTATTCTCTAGACACCGCGAAAGGTTTTCCTCATTTCTATAATGGTCTTCTTTTGGAAGAAGCTAGCTTAGCCAATTTGATTCGTAGTGCAAAATCCATAGGTTTCAAGATATTTGCATATGAGGCATTTTCTGGAAAAGGAGAATTAAGAGAAACGAACCAAGCTGAAAGTATTCAAAGATACATTGATGGTGTTGACGAAAAGAAAACGCTAATTCACTGCGGTTATAATCATGCTCGGGAGGGCAAATTGGATGAATATATGAGAGAATCTATGGCTGAAAAATTGAAGAAAAATCTAAACCTTGACCCACTAACTATCGATCAAACAATTTTCGTCCAACGAGGTAGCTCAAATTGTGAACGACAGCTTTACAGTAATTATTCTGGGGAAGAAATTGCAACCCTAGTGCCATTAACAGATGAAGTATCACCCTTCAAAGACAGTGATACTGCCTATATGGATATATATGTTTTTCATCCTAGAATGGATAATGTTTCAGCAGATACAGGTCAAAAGTTCGAAATTAAAATACTTGATGACTATAATCTAATTAGAATGTATTCAGATTCTCAAAACATAATATCTAGAATTCCCGATAAAGTAATTTTTGCTGATACTTTTGATAGATACTTCTATATTCCAGATAATATTAAATTCTTGGTAGTTGAAGACGATTCGGGAAATAGAAAATTAGGTAACATACAAGAGTAAAATATGCCTTAATGTAATTATTATTTTCAGGAAAAGAGATGCATACAGCATTGCAACACCATCAACCCGCCGAGAGTGCTTTTGCTGTCAAATATAGCTTGTTACGTGATTGAAATTTGCATCTTGATAAAGAGTTTTTGGTGATGGCGGGCTGCGTGGCCACACACGTTGAACCAAACCGCCAACGGCAGGTAGCCCATCCTCTTAAAGTAACTCCGGCGACGCCATAATGTGCCACCATGATTCTCCGTATTAAAGACTTATCTGCAGAGCGGTAAGCCGGAACTAGCCGACATTTTTCGCCTGCACGGCCCCGCTTATTCCAGGCCCAACCATCATCACCACCTCCCCTCACCGCCCCACCACTAACTTCCTCACCCCCGCCATTCCACCGTGCTCTACCCGCACGAGGTAAGTGCCCGCCGCCGGCGGCAGGCCCATATTGACCCGCTGGGTCGGCGCATCGATAACTTGCTCCTGGAGGAGGCGGCCGTGGAGGTCGAAGAGACGGAGACGATCGCCATGCTGGAAATCTCCTTGGGCCAGGATTTCCGTTCCGGCGGGGGAGGGGTTGGGGTAGAGGGTGAAAGGGAAATTGGTTTCCGCCCGCTCGCGGAGGCTGGTGCAGATATCGACCCGGGTGGCGAAAAAGGCGGCCATGTTGCCGGTACGCAGGCCGAAGTTGTCGATGGCGTGGCACTGCAGGATGGGTTCCAAGTACTTGCTGCGAGCAGAGAAAGTGGTTGCCGGTGTTATCCAACAGGTAGGGCGGAGCGATGCTATCGTCTGCGGCCAGTTCGTCGATCATCGTCTTAATCCCGACTGATCCATAGACCAAGGACGGTTGATGATGAAGCCGCAAAATGTGGGAAACCGATGGCACAATCTTGCGGCCGGCTTAACAGATCGACTCGGTTGTAAGGCACGACCAGATCGCAGGGCTGATGGTACATATAGAGGGCGGGATGACGTAGGTATCGGCATTCGTGAATAGATTATTAAATACCCCGCCGTAAAAACTTCCCACGCCCCGGATGCGATACGGCACGGCGTCGGGTTGAGGTCACCGAGGTAGCTCCCCAGCGCGGGGCGGCCGAGGTCCATGGAGTCGATATCGACGGCTAGGTTGAATATTCCGGATGCAATCCACTTCGATAAAGGTCATTAGGGCGGCGGCGCGTCCGGATATTCGTCCACGAGGATCTGGCAGCACTTCATCGGGTGAGTCGAGATAGGTCACGCCCAGTGCCATGAAGGCCCCCGCACTCTCACCGACCAGGAAGACATTGTATGGATCGATATTGTAGTCATCGGCGTGGGCGACGAGGTAGCGGATGGCACCGTTGACATCCTGAATACCCCGATAGTTAGCGCGGTACCACTCGCTGCTATCGGTCATGTTGTAGCAGTTCCAGAGATCGATATTGCAGTTGATGAATTGGTTGGTATTGAATTGCCCCAGGCGGTAATTTACGGAAGCGGTAACGTAGCCCCGCTCCGCGAAGTCGCGCCGGATGATGGGTGGGGTAGGCCTCACTTTTGTTGCCGGTTATCCAGGCACCACCGTGCACAATGACCATGAGTGGCCGGCCGCAGGCGGGCGGGCTATCGTTGGTGGGCACGGAAATGTCCATCAGTAGTGTCCGTTCGGTACCGGCAAAATCGGTAGCCGTGCCGTACTCGATGTCGGTTTCGGTCTGGATGGAATAGGTCTGTGCCACCCAGTCCTGTGCGGTGATGGTGCCGGCGAGGGTGCCGAGGAGGAGGAGGAGGCAGGTAGTGAGAATGTGACGGCTCATAACTAGTGGAATTACAGTTATTGGAGGTTTTCCTCCTGAAAGCGAGGAGGTTCGGAGCGCGTTTGGTGAGGGAAAGATAAGGTATTTTCAGCAGGAGTAGATATTTTTCCATCTCCGGTAGAGGCAAAGCCTACCGGCACGAATTGCGGGCGATGAAAGATATTGGTGGGGGAATGCGTGAGGTGCCTGGAAGGCCGACCGGAGGGAGGGTGCGACAGCACGGAGCGAACAGCGAACCCTGGAAGGGACCGACCGGCCCGCCAGGGACGGACACGCCCAAAAAACTTGACACTGAAATCCGCCGTTGCGTCATCTTATTACCCCGGGACGTGGTAGCGGCAGGACACAATGCGCCACCCGAAAACTAGGCCCTCCCGCCCGAAAACTTTACCTTTGCGGACCCCATAACCAACCGTGATGTATAAAGACAAAAAAGTGGTGGCCGTGCTGCCCGCGTACAACGCCGCGCTGACGCTGGAGAAGACTTACCGGGAGATTCCGCGCGACCTGGTGGACGAGGTGATTCTGTGTGATGACGCGAGCAAGGACAACACGTCGGAGCTGGCGCGCCGGATCGGGGTGGACCACGTGATCGTGCACCCGAATAACCGGGGTTACGGCGGTAACCAGAAATCGCTGTACAACAAGGCGCTGGAGATCGGGGCGGATATCGTGATCATGCTGCACCCCGATTATCAGTACACGCCCAAGTTGATACCGACGATGGTGAATATTATCGGCGAGGACCTGTACCCCGTGGTGCTGGGGTCGCGGATACTGGGTAAGGGCGCGCTGGCCGGCGGGATGCCGCTGTATAAGTACGTGGCGAACCGGTTTCTGACCGCGACGCAGAACCTGCTGGTGAACTACAAATTATCGGAATACCACACCGGTTACCGGGCGTTCAGCCGCGAGGTGCTGGAGGCGATCGCATACAACAAGAACTCGGACGATTTCGTGTTTGACAACCAGATGCTGTCGCAGATCATTTATGCCGGTTTCGAGATCGCCGAAGTGACCTGCCCGACCAAGTACTTCGAGGAAGCCTCGTCGATCAACTTTAAGCGGAGCATGACCTACGGTTTCGGGGTGCTGGGCGTTTCGGGCCGCCACTTTTTGCAGCGGCTGGGGCTGGCCAATTACGACCTGTACCAGCCCGGCGTGAAACTGTCGCCCAAGGAAGAAAAAGTATGACCGACGCCCGCCTGCGCGAGGAACTGGAAGCACTGGTGGACCGCTATAACCGGCCGGAATTTATTGCCGCCGACCCCATCAGCCTGCCCCACCGCTACGCCGACCGGCGCGACCGGGAGATTGCGGGGTTCTGGGTGGCGATGCTGGCCTGGGGGAACCGGACCACGATCATCAATAAGGGCCGTGAACTGCTGGCCCTGATGGGAGACTCGCCCCACGACTTTATCGTGAACCACCGCGAGCGCGACCGCGCCGCCTTTGCGGACTGGAAGCACCGCACCTTTAACTATACCGATACGCTTTACTTTCTGGAGGTGTTGCAGCGGCACTACCGGCAGCATGACAGCCTGGAAACGGCGTTTGTGCGGGGGATGCAGGCCGGCGACGAGGACATAACCGGTGCGCTGACCGGCTTTCACGACTACTTTTTCTCGCTACCCGACTCGCCCGACCGGACGCGCAAGCACGTGGCGACGCCCGTGCGCAAAAGCCGCTGCAAGCGGCTGTGCATGTACCTGCGCTGGATGGTGCGCCGCGACGAGCGGGGCGTGGATTTCGGCGACTGGCACGGGATCAGCCCCGCGCAGCTGTGCCTGCCCCTGGACGTGCACGTGGAGCGGCAGGCCCGCCGCCTGGGCCTGCTGACCCGCAAACAGTGCGACTGGCAGGCCGTGCGGGAACTGACCGACCGGATGCGGCGGCTGGACCCCGCCGACCCGGCGCGTTATGATTTTGCGCTGTTCGGACTGGGGGTGCTGGGCGATGGTCCGCTGGATTCCTGATCCTTCGCATTGCGGCACGCACTTTCTCATTTCTTCATCCTTTAAGTACCACGCCCATTTCTTCCCTGACCGCCCTCCGCCCCCACGCCGAAATTACCTACGCCGCCGAGCTGGCCGCGCTGGCCGCCGCCGATACGCACGAGCGGCCGCCGGGATGGAACCTCTCGCCCCGCGCCGTGGTGGATTACCTGCTGGGCAAGGAACTACCCGACGGCACCGCCGTCACGCCCAAGTATTTCGGTGACCGGCGGCTGGTGGAGGTCATGGTGGCCTGCCTGATCACTGACCGGGCACTGCTGCTGGTGGGCGTACCGGGCACGGCCAAAACCTGGGTGAGCGAGCACCTGGCCGCTGCCATCTGCGGTGATTCAACGTTGCTGGTGCAGGGCACGGCCGGCATGAGCGAGGACGCCCTGCGCTACGGCTGGAACTATGCCCGCCTGCTGTCCGAGGGGCCGTCGGCGGCCGCCCTGGTGCCCAGCCCGGTGATGCGGGCCATGGAAACTGGCAAGATCGCCCGTTTGGAGGAGTTGACCCGCATCCCGAGCGACGTACAGGACGCGCTCATCACGCTGCTGTCCGAAAAGGCATTGCCGGTACCGGAACTGAATACGGAGGTGGCCGCCGTGCGGGGGTTCAACATTATCGCCACGGCCAACGACCGCGATAAGGGCGTGAACGAACTGAGCAGTGCCCTGCGGCGGCGGTTCAATACCGTACAGATGCCCCTGCCCGCCACCCTGGACGAGGAGGTACTGATCGTGACCAACCGCACCGAGGCCGCCGGCCCGACCCTGAGTTTGCCCCCCGGCCTGCCCACGCCCGACGCGGAGATTCGCCGCCTGGTGACCATTTTCCGCGAGCTGCGCTCCGGTAAAACGGAGGACGGCCGGACGCAGTTAAAATCGCCCTCCAGCACCCTGAGCACGGCCGAGGCCATCTCGGTCATCAACAACGGTCGCGTGCTGGCCAACTACTTCGGTGACGGCGAAATGCGGGTGGCGGACCTGGCCGCCGGTCTCTCCGGTGCCGTGGTCAAGGATGCCGGCAAGGATGAACCCATCTGGCAAGAGTACCTGGAAACGGTGGTGAAACGCCGCAAGGGGTGGGAGGATCTGTACGAGGTGATCGGCAAGGGATAGTTGCGGGATCCGGGCCGGCACCGGCCCGGCCGGGGGCGAAATTTTAGTCCCGGCGGGCAGCGTTCCGCCGGGCACCGCCGTTTTATCCGCATCCTGCCGGATTTTCTTCTCTCGTGTGGAGAGCGGGGGGCTTCGGCAAGGATCTACGGCTTCACTTTGTACTCACTAGTTTTTACCAAGCCGTTTTTCATTCAAGCGGGGCCGATCGACATGACGTTGATCGGCCCCGCTTTTTTTATCACTCCCGCCCCCCACTCTCTACCGGTACCGCCTCGATCTGCGGCGTCTCCTTACCCGCCATGCCGGTAACGCCCGGCTTGCCGATGGCGTCCAGCAAAAAGTTGGTCATTTTTGTATAGAGATGCAGGCGCGTGGGGCCGCCGTAAATGCCGTGATTGCGGTTGGGGTAAAAATAAGTATCGAACTGCTTGTTGGCCATGATGAGCGCATTGGCCATCTCGGCGGTATGCTGGAAGTGGACATTATCGTCGCCCATGCCGTGCACGAGCAGGTAGCGGCCTTTGAGGCGATCGGCAAAATTGACGGGCGAATTATCGCGGTAGCCGTCGGGGTTTTCGGCCTCGGTGCGCATATAGCGTTCGGTGTAAATGGTGTCGTACCACTTCCAGTTGGTGACCGGGGCCACGGCAATGGCGGCCGCGAAAACGTCGTTGCCCTTCAGGATCAGGTTACTCGACATATAGCCGCCGTAGGACCAGCCGAACACGCCGATGCGGCCCGCGTCCGTATAGTCCAGCCCGCCGACATACCTGGCCGCTTCGATCTGGTCTTCGGTCTCGTACTTACCCAGTTCCAGGTAGGTCATCTTTTTGAATTCCTCGCCCCGTGCGCCCGTGCCGCGGTTGTCCACGCAGGCCACCACGAAACCCTGCTGCGCCAGCATTTGGAACCAGTAATAGTTCAGCCCCCGGAAATTATCCAGTACCTGCTGCGATCCCGGGCCGCCATACAAAAACATCAGCACCGGGTACTTCACCCCCGGCACCATCGTGGGCGGCTTGATCATATACCCGTTTAACTCGACTTCGTCCTTGGTGGTGAACTGGAAAAATTCGGCCGGATGCAGGTTATAGGCCGTTTGCTTTTGCAGCAGTTTTTTATTGTCCTCGATCATCCGCACCTCCTTGCCCGTGCGGTCCATCACGCGGTAGGTGGGCGGCGTATTGATGGTGGAGTGCGTGAGCACGAAGTAATCGAACGTGGCACTGAAATTGACACTGCTCGTGCCCGGCTCGGCGGCCAGGGGGCGGGGCAGGTCCTTGCCCCGCAGGCTTTTCACGTAGACCTCGCGCTGCATGGGATCGCGCTTGGCGGCCTGAAAGTAGACCAGGCCGTTCTTTTCATCCACGCCGTAGAAATCGGTTACTTCCCAGTCGCCGCCGGTGATGGCCACGGGCTTATCCTCGCCCATCCGGTAGCGGTAAATATGGTTGTAGCCGCTGCGCTCGCTGGTCCAGAGGAAGGACTTACCGTCGTCCAGGAAACGGAGGTTGTCGTGCACGTCTAGGTAGTATTTTTCGCTTTTCTCCCGCAGCATGGTGCGGTTCTTGCCCGTGGCGGGGTCGGCCAGCAGCACCTCCAGGTCATTCTGGTGGCGGTTCATGCGGTACATCACCAGCCCCAGGTCGCCCGGTGCCCACATGATGCGCGGCACGTAGTGCCACGCCTCCTCGTCCGACTGATTGACGGCCAGCAGTTCGCGGGTTTCCCGGGTTTGCGTGTCGTAGACGTGAATGCTCACCCGGCTGTTGGCCGCGCCCACCTTGGGGTACTTGAAGGTCACGTAATCGGGGTAGAGCTGGTTGTAGTAGTTCTCGAAGGTAAACTCCGGCACGGCCGACTCATCAAAACGGTAATAGGCAATGTAGCGGCCGTCGGGCGACCAGTGGAAGGCCCGGTGGAAGGAAAATTCCTCCTCGTACACCCAGTCGGTGGCACCGTTGATGACGGCGTTGGTCACGCCGTCGGTGGTCACGGCCGTCAGTTTGTCGGTGGTCAGGTCTTTGATCTGGATGTCGTTATCCACCACGAAAGCCACGCGCTTACCGGCGGGGTCCAGGGCGGCCAGGCGGTGTTTGGCCTTGTGGTAGACGGGTTTCAGCGTCTTGGCGTCGCGGTCGTAAACGAAATAAAACGCCTGACTGGAGTGGCGGTAGATCGCCTCGGTGCCGCTACTCAGCAGCAGTTGCTTTTCGTCGGCACTGAACTCGTAATCGTCAAACTTCCCTTCCCAGCCGGTAGCGGCGGGCAGTTCGTCGGCCGTCAGCAGTTGGGCCGATTTTTTGCCCGTGCGCAGGTCGTACTGCACCACGCCGCCGTCTTCTTGGCGGGTATAGTGGGTGCCGTCCAGTTGAAAGTTAAAGCCCGGCACGGATTGCGGGTAGAACGCATAATCCTGCCAGATGTCTTCCAGCGTGATCCGTTGCTGGCCCACCAGGGCGGCGGCGGAAACCAGGAGAAAAAGGGTAGCAAAAAGTAAGCGGAAGCGAAGCATAAGGGTGGTTTGAATACGCAAACTTAACGAATTTTCCCACGCCGGGATTACCCGCTCCGTACCGAACACCCCCGGCCCTTAGCCGTTATAGCTACGTAGGTACGCTGCGGCGGTCTACACCATATACTTAACCAAAAATAATAGCCCCCATGTCCGTTACCACCGTAAAACGCAAAGACCAGATCGAGCACATCAGCCGCAAGGCCGATCTCGGTATCACGGAGGAAAACCTCAGTGCCATCAGCGAACGCCTGTTCAAAATGCTGGCCGACCAGCACGTCCTCTACATCAAGACCCGCAATTACCACTGGAACGTCCAGGGCATGTCATTCGGCAGCCTCCACGAGCTACTCGAAGAGCAGTACGAGGAGATCGCCGTCATCATCGACCACATCGCCGAGCGCATCCGCAAACTGGCTTATTACGTCCCCGGTTCCATGCAGGATTACCTCAAAATCACCCGCTTGAAAGAAACCGGCCACCTGGACGGCGACGCCAAACAGATGCTCAGCAACCTCGTCGACGACCAGGAGCAGATCATCCGCCAACTACGCGAAGACATCCCCTTCTGCGAAGACGACCACAACGACGTCGGTACCGCCGATTTCCTCACCGGGGTCATCCAGCAGCACGAGGAAATGGCCTGGATGCTCCGCGCCCACCTTGCGGACAAGAAGAAATAATGCTTCAGTCTATTTTTGAAAAGCCCCGTACCGGCGCGTTAGCGTCGGTGCGGGGCTTTTTGGTTGGAGGGGTCAACTACCGACAGCTTTTTCGTATAGTTAGGGGTAATTACTTTGCCGATAAAATGGCGTATCATTGAGGTAGTTGGGGCGTGCCCGTCCCTAACGGGCCGGTCGGTCCCTTCCAGGCTCGCTGTTCGCTCGGCCGCTGCGCGTCTCCGTCCCGTTGGTCCGGCCCTTCCAGGCACCTCACGCAAATAAAATATTATTGGATCAGAGTCCTGATAATTGAATTATTTCAGCATATTCTGATCGGTTCAGGTTACTATATAGACTGTCCAATCTATTTAGGTCTACCCACTACAGTTTTAACGGTATGCCAACTTCCCGTCCCCTCCTCCTCAGCGGCTGGGGTTACAGAAGTAGCCGCGAAGCGCGGACCCTTTCGATTAGCCGGGCCGGGGGAGAGGTCTCCAAGAAGCGAGTGCAAAACCTGTACTGGTTCAAGCCTGATAAACTGGACAGCCTACTTTGTGATCCACGGAAAGATTTTTTGTAAGGAAGTACGTGGTATAAAACGACAAGACTTAGGCATCACAGGACTCGCAGGCCGGACCCCTGATTAGAAAACTTGACTATCAATCTTACCCGATGAACTATTATCATTCACTACTCCTGATTCTCCTATCCCTACCCGCCCTGCTCCATGCCCAGAGTATCCAACCGGTCGACTATGCCATCACTTACGATTTTATTAGCATCACGGATACGGTGGAAGAAGCGTATACCCGTCCCCTCGAATTCATTTTACTACATCGCAAAACCGAATCCCGCTTTCACGCTGTCAACGAGCAATTTAATGACTCGATGAGGACCGCTTACGAAGCGAATAACCCACAGATCGGAAATTTTCAGAACCCGGAAGAAATGCAGGAAGCGGTAAACGCTTACGCTGCCGATATGGTCAAGTGGAAAAAACCGATTTATGCTGATTTCAATATTCGCAAGGACTTTTCCCACCATATTTTTCAAAGCGAACTAACCTTTGCCTTCCCACCGCAACACCTCGAAGAACCACTTGATTTAAACTGGCAACTAAACGACCGACAGGACACCATCGCGGGCTTCAATTGCTACCAGGCCACTACCTATCACGGCGGAAGAAACTATACCGCCTGGTTCAGTCCGGATATTCCTATACCCGACGGTCCCTACGTATTCAGCGGCCTGCCGGGATTGATCGTTCAGATCAGCGACGAGCGGGGGTGGTTCACCTTCCGCGTCAAGTACATCGACCTGGAACCGGGCGAACGGCTCTGGAAAGAGAACTACCTCAATCCCACCAGTCAAGCCATCAACCGTAAGAGTTACGTGGATCAGTCCATCCAACAGAAAAACAACCCGCGCATCATCGGTGCCCTCGATCAACGGCCGGAAGATCTGCTGACCCTCAAAAAGAGCTACCAGTGGCGTTACTTTATGTTGCTGGAAAGTTACTGAGCAAAGCAGAATGAACCATGCTTTTCAGACATCCTCTCTTTTACCTTTTTCTGATCTGCCTAACGGTAGTAACTAAAACCAGTGCCCAATCCAGTCTCGATGGAAAGGTAACCGACGAGGAGAGCAAAGCGGTCAGCGGAGCAAACATCATTGTTCGCGACGAGTCGGCGGGCCGCATCCTGGCCTTCGCCCTCACGGACGAGGCAGGCACCTACCAACTACAACTTCCCGCTAACCGGCCCGATTCCCTGTGGCTAACGATCAATCACCTCGCCTACGATGTGCAGCAGCGCATCATCGGCCGCTCGGTTAGGCAGGTCGATTGGACGCTGCAAGCCCGCACTTACGAACTACCGGAAATGGTGGTCAAGCAGGAAGCCTTCATCCGTAAGGGAGATACCCTGATTTTTGACGTCAATCAGCTCCGGCAAGCGGAGGACGAGACAATCGAGCAAATCCTGGCCCGTATCCCCGGCATTACCGTGCTGAATAACGGCAAAATCCTTTATCAGGATCTGGAAATCTCCAAATTCTACATCGAAGGGCTGGACCTGCTGGAAGGCCGCTATGCCCTGGCTACCCGCAACCTGCGCATTGATGCCATCCGCGATATCGAGGTGCTGGAACACCACCAACCCATCCGCGCCCTCGATTCGCTGGTGCGGCCGGAAAATGCCGCCATTAATCTGCGGCTCAAATCGAAGATCGCCGTTACCGGTCAGGCGCGGGCGGGCGGCGGAGCCGCCCCGGGCCTCTACCGGGCGGATGCTTCGGTGTTCGGATTCACCAAACGGCAGCAGTTTAACCTTCTCGGCTCGGCCAATAATGTAGGTTACCAACAGGCGAATGACTACCAGGATCTTTATGCCGGTAATTCTTTTGAATTGCCCCTGGTCAGCCCCACCATCATCGTGCCGCCCTTCCTGGTACCCCCGGAGAACGCTCTGGATAATCGGGAACTGACGGCCGGTTTCAATTTCTTGCGTAAACTAGCGGAGGACGACCAACTCAAATGGCAGTCCTACGTCGCACGGGACCGCTTACGCTACCGGGGCCGCAATGAGTTGATGCTCTTTAGTGATTCTAGTGCGGTCCGCTTCAATGAAATTTTGCGTGCCGAGGAAACCCCGCTAAAACTTAATAGCCGCCTGCTCTATGAACGCAACGCCGCCCGCTTTTACCTTAAATCATCGGTGGAGGGGGAAATGGACGGTGTACGGACCACGGCCGATAACCGGATCAACGAGCGGATTTCGGAGGAAGAGTTTGACCGCAGACAAATAGAAGTAAAGGGCCGCCTGCTGGCTATCCTGTGGAGTGGAAAAAAAGCCTGGCAAATCAACGCCCGCTTCAGCTACCGGGACGAAGACCTCGATCTCCTGCTCTTGCCGTTGGATGTATTTGTAGCGGATTTTCCCTTCACCCGTCTGGAAGAAGCCCGCCAGAAAGCCCGCCGGCGCACCCTGAAATCAGATGTCTACAGCAGTTTTATCTTTCGCCGCAAATCCCTGCGCGGTCAAATGAGGGTTGGGTTACGGGGGGAACGGACTCAACTCGATAGCGACCTACTGGCCGTCGAGGACGCTACGGAAACCTCGCTGGGAGCATCCTTTCGTAACGCTACGCGCCAATCGTTACTAGTGTCTTACCTCAACCAGACCTACACCCTGGACCGCAGCAAGAGCCGCTGGCAATTATCCCTCCCGCTGGCCCTGCACCAGCTTGGCTTGCAGGACGAAACGGCGGCAACCCGCACCGACCCCACCGCTTGGGTCATCCGCCCCGAACTGGAATACCTGCTCCGGCTACCCCGGGAGCGGATACTCACTTTTTCCTACAACTTCAACCGTGATTACGATCGTGACCAGCTGTACTTCAACGGCTACCTACTGCGTCAAAACCGGCAATTCGACCGAACTCTCCTCACCCTCAACCGCTTCACGGAACACACCCTTACCGCCCGCTTCCAGGGCACCGACCAGACGACTAAAGTCTCCTACAACAGCTACCTGACCGTCTCCGCCGCCCGTGCCGATTTTCTTTCCACCACCGTATTCGACACGACCGGCCGGGCATCCGTACTGCAAGAATCCGGCAATACCCGCCGCCGGCTGAGCTGGCAAAACCGTTTCTCCGGCACCCTTTTCAAAAATATTCAGCTACAACTGGAAGCCAACTACCGTCTCATCGCCCAACCAATCGACCTGAACGGCCGCCGGGTGACGGCCGTTAATCACTTCATCACCATTGCTCCCCAACTTACTTACACCTTTTCTACCAGTGCCCTGAGCTGTCAGCCCGGGTTTAATTATTACGGCAGTAACCTCGCGGATATTCCCGTTCGGGAAATCCACCTACGGTGGAAGTATTTCCACCGCTTCGGCAAAAAGGGGGGCGACCTGCACCTTACCTTCAACCAGTACCGGACCGCCATCGGGGAGCGGCGGATTGATAATCACCTACTGAATGTCCGCTATGCCAACCGAATCGGGGCGGAGAAGTGGGAGGTATCCCTGGCCCTGAATAACCTGACGAATACAGGCAGTTTCGTTGCCTTCAATCAGGGCACCTACTTCGAGGAAGTAAGCTACTTTCGGCTCCGGGGGCGGCAGGTGGTGGTGATGGTGGGGAGGAAGTTTTAATCTGCTAGATCAAATTAAAAATATACACCGCCAAAAACGTCACCACACTCAGAAACAGCCCGCCTACAAAGGTATTGTAGCTAATGGTGAGCAGCAGGTACTTGCGGTGCAGCACCGCGCCCAGGTCATACAGGTCGCGGGAGAGGTCATCGTAGAGGGCTTCCATGTCGCTCTTGATGTCGGCCATGTAGCGGACAAAATCTACCTTTTCCAATTTGAGGAAATTGCCGAAGTAGAGGAGACTCGCCTCCTTGCCCTCGATCAGCTTGCGCTTCTTGATGCGGTACTCCGTTACTTTGGGGCGGGCGGAGAAAACGGCGAAAATGACGGCCGTAAGCGAGCTGAGCAGCAGGATGACGATGGGGAGCAGGAAGGCCGGGTTCTCGAAAAAGATGTCCTCGAAAAAGCTCAGTCCCGCGCCGGAGACGGCGATCAGGATGGAGAGGATGATCGTATTGATACTGATCATCATGTTGGCCTTGCCGTCCGCGATGCGGCTGAGGGTGATGTGGTTACGAAAGGCCGTGCGGTACATGGTGTCGATCCCCCGGCCGTAGTTCTTACCGGTTTTACGCTTGGTTTCGTTGGTTTGGGTTTTCTCGATCGCGCCGTGCTGCTTGGCGGCATTCTTGCGGCGGCGCTGCTCGTAGGCCTTGTTACCGGCCGAGGTCTGGAAGTTCAGGTTGATGATGCGCTCCTCGATTTCTTCCTCCCATTCCACGGGGTCGATCTCGCGGTCTTCGCGGTACTGCTTTTCCAGCAGCAGGGCTTCGGCGCGGCGGCTGTAACGTTTGCGGCCCAGCCAGCCGTTACGGGCGTCGAAAAACAGGCGGGTGACCAGGTCCGAACCCTTCGGCGGCTCGTCATCGGTGGTGGCGGATTGCAGCAGTTTGCGCACCCCGGCGCGGGTTGCTTCATCCGCATCATGCTCCGCTAGCCAGGCATCGGCCATCTGGGCACTGCGGGCCACGGCACCCTCGTCGGTTTCGGTATAGCCGAGGGGGAGGAAGTAGGCGGCTACCAGTAGTTGCTCGCGCAGTTCCGGGGTGACGGAGGGCGACTTATCACTCAGTTCCTCGGCGGCCTCGGCCACCTCGGTCGAGTAGCTGAAGTTGTGAAACAGGTAGGCCGGGGCCAGCCGCTGGTGGAAAACCCCGCGCACGTAGCGGCGGGCGGCGTCGCTCAATTCGGTGTTAACCGCTTCTTCAACGGCCGTTTCATTGGTATCCTTACTCATTGTCAGTCGTTTGCGGGTCGGTGCGGGTGCGAGTGTTTTCGGTCGGGCAAATCTACGGAATAACGCGCTAGATACCGCGTGACGTCCGTCGGCCTCGCTGCTGATGAGCAGATCGCCGGCTTCGGTAAAGGTAATGCCTTCGGGCTGGCGAAAGGTTTTGCGGTCGAGTAGCTCGACGTGCAGGATCTTGCTCTCGCGGTTCAGGATGATCAGAATACGGCCTACGGATGCCAGCAGGAAAAGGTTGCCCGTACTCGGCTCAACCGCAATGGCGGAAGGCTTGAACAGGTAGCTGTCCGGTCGGCCGTAGATGATCTCGCCTAGTTCCTTCTGGTTGACCCGGAAGACGGGGTTAGGGCGCATTTCTTGGTCTTCCAGGTCGAAAGCGTAAATACCGCGCACCTCGGGGTCGCCGGAGGGATCGAGGCCCTGCTCTTTGGGCGCGATGAGGAGCTGGTTGCGGACGGGATCGTAGCAAAATCCTTCCGTGTCGTTACGGTAGCTGAAGGGCGTTTCCCACTTGTCCGAATCTACCTCGTCCACGGTCGTGTCGTAGGTGAAATGATGAATGTCGCCGTCCTTTTCCAGCACGTAGACGGTATCCCCGATGCGGGCCACGCCCTCGTAATCCCGGTCTTTGCCGAACTTGATCTCGTGAATGATCTCCTGCCGCTCCATGCTGTAAACGAACAGCACGCCGTCCTCATCCTGTACGCACAGTATTTCGTCATTGGTGCGGGCGGCCAGTCCGCTGATCTCCTCCAGGTCGCCGGGCAGGGTGTAAATCACTCCCGGGCGACCCAAATTGTAGGCACCCTGGTAGGTCGGGTCGGGGTCGAAGCTGCGCTTGTTGGGTTTACCCCGCCAGGTAGCAATGCCGTAGCCGACGGCCAGCAACAGGATACCCGCCAGGATGAGAACACTGAGAAGATTGGGGTGCTTGATGGAGGGTTGCATGTAGAAGGATTGAAGGATGGAGTGAATGAAGGACTTAAAAACGGTGGAGGAGTTGCACTCCGATGAACACGAAACACTTAAAAAACGGTAGAGGAGTTGCACTCCGATGAACACGAAACACTTGAAAAACGGTAGAGGAGTTGCACTCCGATGAACTCGTAACACCGGGCCGGAGCATAGCTCCTAATCGGAGTGCAACTCCTCAACCGGTTATCCTTATACCCTGCGTGAGGTGCCTGGAGGGTTTTAGTGCGTTAGCACCGAGCGAACAGCGAAGCCCGGAAGGGACCGACCCCGGCCCTTGGCCGGGGGCACGCCCAAACTTGGCAAAACGCATCTCATGCCGCCTGCTTATTCAAGCATTACCTGCGGTGCTTCAATCGCAAAGCGATTTTTCGAGGTCAATCACTCGATTTTTCGAGGTCACTCAGTCATTCAATCATTCAATGATTCAGTCATTATCAAAAAGGAAACCCGATACCCGCCGCGAACCGTTGTCCGTCGGCGCCGGTGAAGTAGGTGGCGCTGATGATGGCCGCGTTGAAGGGGGCCAGCCAGAGGCCGCCGCCGTAGGCCGTGTGCCAGGTGTCGCTGTCCTCGCCGTCGAGCCAGACGCGGCCGTAGTCGAAACCGAGCAGGATGCCGCCGGCGGTGGGTACCTCGCCCCGGCCGAAGCCGAAGCCGCGCAGGCGCAGGTCGGTGTTGTGCCAGAACGCGGTGTTGCCCAGGAAACGTTCGCTGCGGATGTTACGAAAATTGCGCCGCCCGCTGAGTTGCGCGGCCTGGTAGAACTCGAAATCGCCCTCCAGGTGCTCGGCCCCGATGCGGGTGGCGATGCTGATGTTGCGGTTGGCGAAGGTAAAGTAATACCGCAGTTGGGCGGTGAGATGAATGAAGTCGCGGACCTCCTCATCGGCTTCGGTAATGTCCTTGAACTCGTCGGTGACGTTGGCGAAGTAGCCGACCGAGGCATCCAGCGAAAGGCCGTTGGTGGGGATGGTGGGGAAGGCCAGGGTGTTGAGCGTGACGGCGGCCTCGGCCCCGGCAAAGAGTTGCTCGTCGAAGATGCGGGCCGGCAGGTTGGCGTCTTCGGTGGTAATGAAACGGCCCACGGTGCTGTCTACCTGGTAGAGCTGGAAGGTGGGGCCGACGGTGACAGCCAGCCGGTTGTTGGTGCCGCGCCAGCGGAAGTGCGGACGGATGAACAGCCGCTGCTGCAGGCTGCGGTTGAAGTCCAGGATGTCGTCGATGTCTTCGCCCTCCTCGGTTTCGTTGATGTCCACGGTTTCGTTGCCCATGCCGAAGTAGTTGACCACGTATTTGGGGCTGCGGTAGTTGACGGTGAAAAGAAAGTCGCGGTGAAAGCCGAATACGCGGTTGAATTCTCCCAGGTAATCCAGTTGAAAACTCTCGTTCAACGAATAAATTCCCTTGAAGGAGTGCTGGGTTTTGTAGGGGTCGGGTTTCCAGCCGTAGCGGCGCACCACGGCCCCGAGGCCGAAGAACAGGCCGTCGTCCTGGTTAAAGCCGACGGTGGGGAAGGGGGTGGTGAAATCCTCCTGATACTCTACGTGCGAGTATTGGTTGAGGAAACTACTGCGGCTGGGCCGCACGCGCAGGGCCGCGCCCTTGCCTTCGATCTCATAACCGTTTTTGCCGTCGATGAGCACGGCGCGGCCGCCGCCGCTGCCCCGAATGGTGGTGTCGTCGTCCGGCCCGCCGATTATGCGGACGGCCACGCCCGAGCGGCCCTCGCCGGTGAGTTCGAAGAAGTCCTTGCCGTCCAGGCCGTACAGGCGTACTTCCTTGGTCACGCCGGGCTGGAACAGGCGGCTGTAGTAGCGTTCGTCGGGTTGGTTGTCTTTCGAGCGGTCGAATACTTCCACCAGCAGCGTACCGTCGGCATTGCGGGTGGCACGGAAATAATCGCCCTTGTCGGTTCCGGGAATGTTGACGTTTTCGGCCAGGTGGTAGTAGTAGTCGCGGGCATAGTCCACCAGCATGGCGCGGCGGGCACGCAGTTTGCCGTCGATGTCGTAATCATCCACGGTCGGGCCGCGCATGGCTTCGGGGATGGTGAGCATGGCCGAGTCGATCAGGGCATCGGTCAGTTTGTTCTGCAGCAGTTCGGCGGCGGCCACGAAGTCGGCTTCGGTCAGTTGATTCATGAACAGGCGGTCGTTCCACTTGCCGTTCAGGCTGCGCCAGCGGGCGTGGTCCAGTTCGTAATCGAAGGGCTTCAGTTTGCGGGCATCGGGCACCAGCAGGGCCACCAGGCGCAGCAGGGTGCCGTCGAAGTGACTGAACACTTGGTCGCGGTCGCGGGGCACGGGTTCGTAGACGGTGCGGCCGTTTTGCTTGGTTTCGGCCCAGCGCCACTGGTCGCGGTGGCGGTCCCAGTCGCCCAGCCAGACGTCCAGCAGGCGGGCGCGCACGTAGGCTCGCTGATCGGTGGTGACTTTCCAGTCGCCCTGCATTTCTTCGATCACGTCGTCGTTGCCGATAATGCTTTTGCTGCCGGCAAACAAGGGGCTGCCCGACCAGTCCTCGTCCGGGCGTTGCTCCAGTTGGTAAAGTTCGCCGCCGAAGAAGTTATTGAAACTGCCTAATATCGGCTGTTTGGGTGCGTAACCGTAGATGGGTTCGGGGTGCAGGATGCCGATGGCCTTGGCAAAGGGCGGCACCACCATGGCCCCGAAGGGGTGCAGGGCGGTAAATTGGTCCTTTACAATGTCCACCACGAACGATTCGCTGATGGGATAGGGGAGCAGCTGCGCCGGGTTTTTGCGGATGGACCGCATCTGGTAGAGATGATTGTCATTGCCGCGCATATGCAACGACATGGTAGTCATTCCCCCGCCGCGCCGGTAGGGCGTCAGGCCGCTCCAGGTATTATCCAGTTCCAGGATCGGAGCTTCTACCGGAATCTGGTAAAGGGGGCGATAGTGCCGTCCCAGTAAGCCTTCAAACAGGGTACTGCGCTGCGTATTCAGGTTATCGTAAACGGTAGTTTTTACCACGCCCTCGCGGATGGTATCGGCGGGGATGGGTGCCAGGGGCGGCTCCTGGTCGGCAAAGCGGTCTTCGATCATGCGGGTGGTGTAGGCGCGTTCGGCGCGGCCGGTTTGCTCGTCGTAGCGGAAAAAATTGAGCCAGACCGATCCGTCGGGGTAGAAATCCATCCGCCCGAAACCCAGCGCACCCTGCACGAAGGCGGCTTCCTCGCCGCCGGTGGCCGGACCCACCACGCTGCCCGTGCCGGCCGTCACCACGTGGTAATGCCCCTCGGGCACGTACATCATGTTGTGCTCGTGGCCGCCCACGAAGATCACGTTGGTCTCGTCTTCGATCTGGAATTTCAGCCCGCTGATCAGTTTTTTATACAGCAGGCTGGCCAAATCCTGCCGCCCGCCCGCCGCCGATTGCAGCAGCCGCACCGCCGTACCCACCACGGGCACGGGCAGCAGGTGCTGCTTGAGCGAAAAACGCCCGCCCCGGTTGCCGTTCGACTGCAGCGGGTGGTGCATCATCACAATCTTCACTTTGTCGCGGTAGCCCTTGATCTCATCACCGGCGGCCAGCATGAACAGGTCGCGGTTGTTGATGTCACAGCCCTCGTTGGCTTCCTCCTCCCGCTCCCAGTTGCCCAGGTACCAGGCGGAATTAAAGCCGATCAGGCCGATCTCGTCGGTCAGCTCCTCGTCGTCCGGTCCGCTACAGGCCCGGTTGGGCATGAAACGGATCTTTTTGTCCGAGTTCTTCTTCGCAAATTTTTCCAGTCGCTTCAGGCGGTCGAAGCCGGCATCGCCGCCCAGTTCCCGCTCGCCGGGGGTCACGAAGACGCGGCCGGGAAAACGATTGAAGGCCGTCAAAAAACGCTCGATGGTCGCGTCTTCCTCATCGTCGCCCTTGCGCATTCCCTCCGGCCCGCTGATGTCGCCCAGAATCAACAGGGCCGATTTGTCAGCGTCCAACTCCTTATACTGTGCCTCCATCGCCTTCAGCACGTCCAGGCCCACCTGCGGCCGGTAGCCCAGATCGCCCACCATCATAACGGAGTAGTCGGCTTTCTCAGTCGGCATATCGGCCGGGGTGCGCACGGTTTCTTCCACCACGTGCGGCCGGTAATCGGCGCAGCCGGTGGCGATAAAGAGGCAGAGCAGCAGAGCGGCTGCCGGGGTAAAAAACTTCATGAACGGTGGATTTCTTCGGGGAGAGGGGGCATTGGTCAATGTACCGGTGGCTTAAACGCACCGTTGCGGAAAGCGGTTCGATTAGGGGGGCGGAGGGGAATTATGCCGGATAGTTGTTAGCGTTGATTTTGTTCTGAGCGCACTAACTACTACACACTACCTACTAAAGTACTAACGATAGGGGCGTGCCCCCTCCCCGGCGGTCGGGGTCGGCGTCTTGCGGGCGCGCCGGTCGGCTTGGTGCTGCGCACTCCGGCGTGGCCGCCGGCCCCTCCAGGTGCCTCACGCGGGGGGGCGGGGGTAGGGGGGGATAATTGAATGTGACCGCTGTACATCTTGCAACTTCACTCTTCGCTGTCAGGTTCGTATCTTGGGCCTAATCCATAATAACATGATTACCAGAATCGAAATATCCGGTTTTAAAACCTTCACCGAATTCAGTGTTGACCTCGCGCCGTTGACGGTGATCGTAGGTGCCAATGCTTCTGGTAAAAGCAATTTCATGGACGCTTTGGAAGTGCTGGGAAGCTTGGCAGCTGGAGAAGGACTGCGTCACCGGCGTAGTTTAGTCGATGAACTATTCACTAAATATGGTCCGGAAAAAGCCGCTGATACCATAGTAATAGTTGCGGAATTACTGGTTCCGAAAGTACACGACTCCATACCCTTAGAAACTAATCGGCTTCGCTACGAATTAACTATCCAGCGCTACACTTCTGCTCAAAAAGATCGGTTGGAAATAACCCATGAGTCACTATCCCCAATTATAATGACAAATGACCGGTGGGTAGAAAAACACCTGGACGTAAAAATGGCGGCTGATTGGTTGGTACTGAATAGTATTGTTACGGAAAACTATATTAATTATTCTTCAAGCGGAGAACTTAATCAAAATGATTCGCGGACTTATGTCCGGCAGAACAATGGTATTGTCATGCCGCTTGTCGCCGTAGCTACTAACGATCCGCATATATTGGCGGTCCGAGAAAATTTAATGCAATTATCGGTCACGAACTTAGCTGCTCCCGAAAATTTTTCCAATTATCAGAACGAGCAAGCACCGCCAAATGCCATCCTGCGCACCCTGCAACAGGCTAAGCAAACAGATCCCGCAGGGCTAAATATCATTCGCCTACGCGCATTTCCAATAGCAAAAAACTTGAGCAATATAGATGTACTGACGGATGACTTTAAACGAACTTCGGTTATTGCTACCGATAATAAAGGGGTACAATTCTTGGCCAAAAATTTATCTGAAGGTGTTTTGCGTGCTATCTCCCTCGCTACCTTTTTGATTCGGGAGGGGGAAACTCAAACTTTGTTACTGGAAGAACCCGAAACTGGTATAGACCCCCGTGAAATAAACCAGGTAGCCCGCTTATTGATTGATTTAACAACGGATTTCACTGAATTTGACGGCGAGTATCGGCAAGTTGTTTTCACCACGCACTCAACGCACTTGCTTAGGGTCCTGATGAAGTATAAAAAGTTAATCAATATCACCGCTTTATTCACGGTGCAATCTCACTTGGCGGGTGGAAAATACCGGGAGTTAGGTCCTGTAACCAGAACTCGAATGGATAGAATCTACCACAAAAAGGAATTGGAAACCACGGATGATCCTTTAGCACACATTACGTTAAAGCGGGTGAGTGAATACTTGAAGGGAGCGGCTAATCTTAACTCACTGTCAAATGCTTAAAAATTTACTGACTGCTTATTCCGGTGAAGGCGCGACTGACAGGGCGTTTTTAGGCAATATTATCTTTCGCACGTTGGAGAGGTTGGTTCTTGAAAGCGATCACCACATTGATATTGAAATTCCTACGTGGTACGGCATTGCGAAGGGTTTAACCATTGCTTCCGTAGCGTTAAAAGCAGGTAAAAACGGGATGCAACTGCTATTTGCTCATGCTGACACTGATAGCAAAGACTATGATAAGGCATTTGCTGAACGGTTCAAACCCGCGATGGATCAGTTGGCCGCTCAGTCTGAATACTGCCCAATTGTGGTTCCCGTTTTGGTCATGCAGGAAACGGAAGCATGGATGCTGGCAGATATTGATGTCCTATTGAAAGAACTAGGGGGTAGACTCAAAAAACAAGACCTGCAACTCTCTCCCAATCCTGAATCCTATGCGAATCCCAAAAAACAGCTTGACATAATCATTCGTAAGGCAAACGCTAATCAGCGACGGGACTTTGGTATAAAAAAAGCTAACCTCTACCTGCCACTTTCTAACAATATTTCCCTGAAAAAACTTGATCGCCTCCTATCTTATCAAAAATTTGTAACCGCCACCCGCGTCGCCCTGGTTCAGATCGGCTATTTGCGGCCCGCGTGAGGCACCTGGAGGGGCCGGCGGCCACGCCGGAGTGCGTAGCACCAAGGCGACAGCCGCGCCCGCAAGACGCCGACCCCGACCGTCAGGAAGGGGACACGCCCAAAAAATTATCCTACATTCTTCCCGGCCGGCAAGGAGATCACAGCGTTTCTAGGATTTTTCTTTATTTCCCCCTGCCAAGACGTACGTGCATACATCCTACATCACACATCCTACATCCCACATCAAACATCCTCACATCCCACATCTCCTACCGCCACCCCTCGCCGCTCAGTTCCCGCAGCCCCACGTATGCCAGTACCTGCTCGTACTCCGCGCGGGCCAGGCGGCGCTCGATGTCGAGGCGCTGGAGGCGGACCTGCCGTAGCTCGAACTGGTTGATGCGGCCGTTACGGTAGAGTTCGTCGGCGAGGAAAAAGTTCTCCTCGGCCAGCGTCAGGTTTTCGCGCTCCACCCGCGCCTGGGCCACGTAGTAGCGGTAGGTCTGGTATAACTGGTAGAGTTCGTTGCGGGTGCTGAGCGAGGCCCGCTCCAGGGCGAGCTTGGCGATGGAGACATTGATGCGCGCAATCGCGATGTTGCGGTCTACCCGGTTACCGTCAAAGATGTTGTAGCGGCCCGTGAACCCGATGAAAGGACCATAGGAACGGTTGCTGAGCAAAAAACCGGAGTTGGAACGCAGGTAACCGAAATTGGCCCCCGCATTCAGGTCGAAGGTGGGCAGGCGTTCGGCTTCGGCGATCTTGATGTCGTACTCGGCCACAAGCAGTTCCTGGGCCGACGCCCGCAGATCGGGGTTGCCGGCCAGGGCCGTTTCCGCCCACTGCTCGTAGGCAGGCAGTTCGCGGACGGCCAGGAAAGCGGTGTCCACGGTGACGGGCGTGGTTGCCGCACGATTGAGGTTCTGGTTCAGGTCTCCCGCAATCAGTTCGTACTGCAAGCGGGCCAGTTCGCGCGAGTTGAGTAGTTCGTTGCGGTCGGTCTGGGCCTGCAGCACGTCCAGCCGCGTGGCCGAGCCGAGGCTGAGTTTGGCCTCCGTCAGTTGCAGCAGATCGGTGAGGTAGCGCAGGTCCTCCTCAAAAATGTTCATTACCTGCGCCTGCAGTACCAGTTCCTCGTACGAGCGGGCAATCTCGGCGGCCAGCCGCTGTTCCTCGCTGCGGCGGGCCAGGGCGGCCAGCTCGAACTCACCCCGCAGCCGCTCGCGCCGGTACCGGCCCGCACGGCCCTCGAAGATCGTCCAGTCCATGCGTACGCCGCCGTTGAGGCGCAGGTCGTTTCCGCCCACGATCTTGTTCTCGCGCCCGTCCAGGAAGGTTTGCGTGGCGTTGTCCAGCGTAAAGGTTCCGCCGCCGTTGGCGGTCACCGAGGGCAGCAGGCCCGCCGCGCCGGGTCCGGTATTCACCCCGGCGGCGTCCTCGCGTGCCTCCGCCGCGCGCAGGTCGAGGTTGTCGCGCAGGCCGATTCGGATGGCTTCCTCCAGACTGAGGTACGACTGCGCCGAAAGCGCCGGCACCGCCAGGCAGCAGACGGCCGCGCACCGGCAAACGAATCGCGTCAATTGATGGGCCTGCAAGGTCATACCGCTTCGGTTGAACCCGCGCGCTTGCGGGAGATCAGTAAATACATGGAGGGAATCAGGTAGAGCGTGAGCAGCAGCGAGAGCAACAACCCGCCGATGATGGCGATGCCCATGGGCACCCGCGAAGTGGAGGCCGACCCGAGTGCCAGCGCAATCGGCAGCGTGCCCAGCACCGTGGCCAGCGAGGTCATCAGGATGGGCCGCAACCGGGAGGCGGAAGCCTCCAGGATGGCGGCGCGTTTCGATTCGGCCGCCGCCAGTTGCTGATTGGCAAATTCCACGATCAGGATACCGTTCTTGGTCACAATACCGATGAGCACGATGATGCCGATCTGCGAGAAGATATTCAGCGTTTGCCCGAACAGGTAGAGCGACAGCAGCGCCCCCAGAATGGCCAGCGGCACGGTGACCATGATGATGATGGGGTCGATGTAGGACTCGAACTGCGCCGCCAGGGTCAGAAAAACGAGCAGCAACGCCAAACCGAAGGCAAACAGCAGGCCGCTGCTACTTTCGGACAGTTCCTTGGAACTGCCCGCCAGCGACGTGGAAAAAGTCTCGTCCAGCAAATCGGCGGCAATCTCGTCCATTGCATCGATGCCCATCCCGATGGTGTAGCCGTCGTTCAAACCGGCGTTGATGGTGGCCGAAACGTAGCGGTTGTAGCGGAAGAGCTGGGGCGGGGAGGAAGTCTCCTCCATATTGACCACCTCCGATAGTTTGACCAGTTGCCCGTTGTCGGCCCGCACGTTGGCGCGGCTCAGGTCCAGCGGCTCGTCGCGGTAATCGCGGCCCGCCTCGCCGATCACCTCGTACTGCTTGCCGTCGCGGATGAAGTAGCCGTAGCGCTGCCCCGCAAACAGCAGTTGCAGCGTGCTCGCCACGTCGCGGACGGACACGCCCAGCGTGCGGGCCTTCTCGCGGTCGACGGTGACGGTTAGTTCGGGCTTAGTGAATTTGAGGTTGATGTCCACCACGCTAAAGGCCGGGTTCTCCTCCGCCCGCTTGATGAAGCCCGGGATCACCTCCTTCAGCTTTTCCAGCGTCGGGGCCTGAATCACGTACTGCACCGGCAGGCCGCCCAGCGACCGCGTGACCTCGATGGTCTGCGGCTGGATGACAAAGGCCCGCGCAAAGTTTTTGGACGATACCAGCGGCGCAATGCTGCTCACGATCTCCTGCTGCGATCGCTCCCGCTTGCCGGGCCGCACCAGGTTCATGAACACGAATCCGGAGTTGACCGACGTGGAAGAGCCGAACCCGGGCGAGGTGACCGAAATGTAGGCCTGCCGCTCGGGGATGGTATCCAGAATGCGTAGCAACTCCAGCATATACTCGTCCATCAGCTCATAACTCGTGCCCTCGGGCGCGGTGGCAAACACCCGGAAGGCACCCTTATCCTCCTGCGGGGCCAATTCGGACGGGAGGACGTTACCGAGAAAATAGATGCCCACGAAAGCACCCAGAATGATGAGCGGACTGATCCACTTCACCCGCAGGTAGCGGTCCAGGCTGGAACGGTAGCGGCGGGTCATGCCCACGAAGAAACGTTCGGTAACGGCATAGAAGCGGTTGTGCCGCTCCCGCTTTTTCAGCATCCGCGAGGAGAGCATGGGCGTGAGCGTCAACGAAATAAAGGTGGAAATAACGATGGCCCCGCCCACCACGAAACCGAACTCCCGAAAGAGCCGCCCCGACAGACCGGAGAGAAAAATAACGGGCATGAACACCGCGATCAGCGTCACCGAAGTGGCGATGATGGCGAAGAAAATCTCCTTCGCCCCCTCGTGCGCGGCCCGCATCGGCTCCATGCCCTGCTCGATCTTCTGGTAAATATTTTCCAGCATCACGATGGCATCGTCCACCACCAGCCCCGTCGACAGCACCACGCCCAGCAGCGTGAGGATGTTGATGGAATAGTCCATCACGTACAGGATAAAAAAGGTGCCCAACAGCGAGATCGGCATCACGATCACCGGAATGATGGTGGTGCGCCAGTCGCGCAAAAACGCAAAGATCACCAGCACCACCAGCCCGAAGGCGATGAAGATGGTGTTTTGCACCTCCTCGATCGCCGCCCGGATCGGTTCGGTATTGTCAAAGGCGTAGCCGACGGTAATGTCCTCGGGCAGTTCCTTTTCAATGGCTTCCACCCGCTTATAAATATCGTCCGCGATCTCAATGTAGTTGGCCCCCGGCTGGGGCGTGATCGCCACGCCCACCATCGGAATGATGCCCTTGCCGCGCAGCAGCGTTCGTTTGTTCAACGCCTCGATCCGTGCACTACCCACGTCCTTGAGGCGAATAATGGTGCCGTTTTTTTCCAGCACGATCAGGTCGTTAAAATCCTGTTCGGTTTCCAGCCGGCCGAAGGTGCGGATGGTCAGTTCCTGGCGGTACCCCTCGATCTTGCCGGTGGGCAGTTCCACGTTTTCGCGTGCCAGCGCGTCGCGGATGTCGGTGGGGGCAATTTCCAGCGCGGCCATCTTGTCCGGGTCCAGGTTGAGGTGCATCGAGTATTCCTTCGACCCCCAGATGCGGATATTGGCGATGCCCTGCACGGTTTGCAGCCGCTCCTTGAACAGCTTGTCGGCCAGGTCGGTCAGGTCCAGCAGCGAGCGGTTATTCGACTGCAGGGTCAGGGCCATGATGGTGGTCGCATCCGCGTCCGCTTTGTTCACGATGGGCGGCTCCACGTCGGGCGGCAGCGAGCGGATCGACCGCGACACGCGGTCGCGCACGTCATTGGCGGCGGCTTCCAGGTCCACGTCCAGCTCGAATTCCACGGTCACCGTGGACCGTCCGTCGGAACTGACCGAGCTGATCGTCCGGATGCCGGAAATACCGTTAATGCTCTCTTCCAGCGGCTCGGTGATCTGCGACTCCATCACGTCCGCATTCGCCCCCGGATAGTTGGCCACCACCGAGATGATCGGCGGGTCCACGGACGGGTACTCCCGCACGCCCAGATAGCTGAAGCCGATAAAGCCGAACACGACGACCACGATCGACAGGACGGACGAAAGCACCGGCCGTTCGATATTCAGGGAGGATAGGTTCATTCTGCGTTGGTTCTCAGGGTGGCTTTCACGTTCATGCCGTCCGTCGCGCTCAGAATGCCGGTTACCAGCACGGAATCACGCTCGGAAATTCCGCTCAGTATCTGCACGGCATCGGGGGTGCGCATTCCCACTTCCACCGGCCGCGATTGTACCGTGCCGTTTTCCACCACCAGCACTTTTTGTCCCTCCAGCACCGGTATCACGGCCTCGGCCGGCAGCAGCAACGAGCCGCCCTCGCTCTCCAGCTCGTAGGTCACGTCGGCATAGCCGCCGGGCAGGAACAGCCCGTTTTTATTCGTCAGCCGGCAGCGCATCCGCAATGAGCGGTTGCCCTCGTCCAGGGTAGGGGAGACCAAATAGATCTCGGCCCGGAACGTATCGCGCCCGGCGGGCACGGTAAAGGCTATCTCGTCGCCCACCTGCAGGCTGCCCGCCAGTTTCTCGGGCACGAAAAACTCCAGCTTGATGGGGTCCATCCGCAGCAATTCGGCAATCCCCGTACCGGGCGATAGGTAGGCCCCCTCACTCAGCATCTTCACGCCCATCCGCCCGGAAAACGGCGCATAAATCCGCGTCTTCGCCAACTGTGCCTCCAGCACCGCAATATCCGCCTCGATCAGGGCCGCCGAGTTCCGCAACCGGTCGATCTCCTCCAGCCGGATCGCCTGCAAATCAGCCAGTTTGTCCGCCCGCGTCACTTCACTTTTGGCATAATCCAGTTGCACCTTCAATTTATCGCGCTGCGCCCGCAGTTCCGCGTCATTGATCCGCGCCAGCAGCCGCCCCTTGGGCTGATAATCACCCTCCTTGAAGTAGATAGTTTGTAAATAGCCCGCCGTCTCCGCAGCAATCATTACCTGGTCTTCAGCCACGAAAGTCCCGGTCGCCGTCGCCTGCCGCCGCAGGCTCGATTGGCGCGGCAGCACCACTTCGGCATTCAGCGTCGGCGGCCCGGCGGGCTTGGCGGCGGGGGGCGGTTCCTCGCCGCCGCAGGCAAACAACAGGCACAGGCACAGGCAAGCCGCCGGGAGGGTAGGGGAGAAACAGTGGTTCATGGATCGTTCTTCGGGGCCGCAAAGCTAGTACCTTATTCGCTAACCAGGTCATTCGGGCGTGTCCCCTCCCTGACGGTCGGGGCCGGGCCGTCCGGCACTCTCTCCATTTCACCACGCAAGATTTTGCGTGGCTACATTCCGTTCAGACAACGCCTCCCACCCCTCACGCGGGGGCTGCGAGCGGCCGCCCGGACGCTCGCAAGCCGCGCGGCGTTGCCGCGCAGCCGCCCGGACGCTCAGAGGGCGCGCGGCGTTGCCGCGCAACCGCCCGGACGCTCAGAGGACGTGCGGCGTTGCCGCGCGACGCTCCGAGGTCCTTGTACCACGCCTTCCGGAAGCGCACTCTCGCACCCCGCATTCTCGCACCCCGCACCCCGCACCCCGGTCCCCGGCCACCTCGGACCTCGGACCTCGGAGCGTCCGCTCCCCGGACCTCCGGTCCGGGGAAAAAGCGGACCTCTGAGCGTCCCAGGGGGTTATCCCGCAGCCGCCCGGACGCTCAGAGGACGTGCGGCGTTGCCGCGCGACGCTCCGAGGTCCTTGTACCACGCCTTCCGGAAGCGCACTCTCGCACCCCGCACTCTCGCACCCCGCACCCCGCACCTCGCGCACCCCGCACCCCGCACCCCGCACCCCGGCCCCCGGACCTCGGAGCGTCCGCGCCCCGGACCTCCGGTCCGGGAAAAAGCGGACCTCTGAGCGTCCCAGGGGGTTATCCCGCAGCCGCCCGGACGCTCAGAGGGCGCGCGGCGTTGCCGCGCGACGCTCCGAGGTCCTTGTATCACGCCTTCAGGAAGCGCACCTCGCACTCTCGCACCCCGCACCCCGGACCCCGCACCCCGGACCTCTGAGCGTCCCAGGGGGTTATCCCGCGACCGCCCGGACGCTCAGAGGGCGCGCGGCGTTGCCGCGCGACGCTCCGAGGTCCATGGATCGCGCCTTCCGGAAGCGCACTCTCGCACCTCGCACCCCGCACTCTCGCACCCCGCACCCCGGTCCCCGGACCTCGGAGCGTCCGCGCCCCGGACCTCCGGTCCGGGGAAAAAGCGGACCTCTGAGCGTCCCAGGGGGTTATCCCGCAGCCGCCCGGACGCTCAGAGGGCGCGCGGCGTTACCGCGCGACGCTCCGAGGTCCTTGGATCGCGCCTTCCGGAAGCGCACTCTCGCACCTCGCACCCCGCACTCTCGCACCCCGCACCCCGCACCCCGCACCCCGGACCTCGGAGCGTCCGCTCCCCGGACCTCCGGTCCGGGGAAAAAGCGGACCCCCGAGCGTCCCGGATGGATTTTCACTTTTTTTAAAAAAACTCATTCCCCATGCAACGTTTCGCCCCCTTCCCGAGAAGTAGTAGGTGAACCGACAAAAATACCAAACCATGAAAACCTTCTCTTTTTACCTCACTCTGCTCCTGCTTGCCGCCCTGCTCGGCTTCACCGCCTGCGACCGCGAGAACGTCGAATCCGTTACCGAAATAGACCTGCCCGAAGACCCCGTTGTGGTGAGCGTAGATGAGCCGGGGTTTTTCATGCGCATGCCTGGTAACGAAACGTTTTTAACTGAAGGAACGGCCTTTCGTAGTCATGGTGGATTTGTGATATCGTCAGCTGATTTGAATTGTACTTCTAACGGTGGATTCGTACTGGCATCACCAATCAACCTTGCTCAGTATGTAACTATCCTCATGGGAATACCGGTAGTAGGCGACACGACTACCGGTGCAGTAATAAGTCTGGGACTGGGAGTATCTAATTTATTCGGATGTTCAGCTAGCGTAAATGAGGTAATAATTACCGAGTTGACGGAGGATTATGTTGAAGGCTCCTTCAGGATCGAACTCTTTGATCGATTCGCTCAGCCTGATCCTCTCCCGCCTAACCCGACTTGTGATGACTACGTGTCTCTGGGGATATTTAGTAGCAAGTTCGCTATGAATTATTCCTACTGTCCTTAATCCCCACCATCCCCCACTCCGTGACCGAACCCCAACTCACCAAACTCATTTCCCGCTGCCGGCGTGGAGATGGATCAGCCCAGCGGCAGCTTTACGAAAGCTACCTGCCCTATGTGCTGACCATCCTGCGCCGGTTCGGCGTTGCCGAACACGAGTGGGCGGACCTGGTACAGGAGGTATTCATCGCGGCCTTTGGCTCCCTGAAAAAATTCGACCCGCAGCGGGGGAAGTTCAATTCCTGGCTCAGCCGGATCACGGTTAATAAGACGCTCGACTTCCTGCGCAAACGATCCGCTTTCACGTTTACCGACCTCGATGCCATCGAACCCGGCCATTACGCCACCGAACCGCTTTTTGATGACCCCCACGCCCCGCCCGAATACCTGCTCCGCCTGATCGCCCGATTACCCGCCGGTTACCGTACCGTTTTTAACCTGTATGCCGTAGACGGCTATTCCCACGCAGAGATCGCGGAACTGTTAAGCATCAGCGAGGTCGCTTCCCGCTCCCAGTTTTCTCGTGCCCGCGCGGCCCTGCGTACGGCCGTCACTTCGTATAACCATCAATCCAAGTCTTATGGCACCTTCTGAACGACCCGGCTCCCTCGGCCCCCGCCTGACCGGCCACCCCAGCCCCGTCCCACCGGGCCTGAGCTGGGACCACATGGGCGCACCCATCCGGGCAGGGCTGCGGCGCGAGCGGCGGCGTAGGCTGATGCTCTGGTTTGCTAGCGGCGGGCTGCTAATGCTATTGCTGTTGGTAGGAACTTATCATTATCCAGTAACGAGTAATCGATTACCGGTGGCCGGACAAAATTTGCCGGCTTCCAGCCGGCCGGCAGTATCCAGTGCCGCAGAATTATATAAGGGTGCTGAAATAGTCGCCCAGTCTGATGTGCAACCTCAAGTAGACGACCGGTCAGTCAACTCGACTACCAGTAGGTTGTCAGCTACTATAAAATCCGTGCCGGCTCTCACCCTTTCGTTGCTGGATTCAAATTTCTCCGTTGAACAGACCGGGCAAGATGAATTGGCTGCCCGGTTGGACTCTTCCGTACAATCGGATGAGCCTGCGGTGGCTGCTGTGGTAACGCTCTATCCTGATTTTCTAACCCTTGATTCCATTTCCGTCCCAGAATTAAACACCCCTGACAAATTGCCGAATAGCGTTAACGAACGGAAAAACCTCGCTCTTTCCCTCACCGGAGGCACGGTCTTTACTTACGTTGACGCCCCCGGCTCGCTCACTGAATTCACCCCCCAAGCCGGCCATTTTGCCGATCTTCGACTCACCAAATACTTCCAAAGTAACCTTTCCATCACCGGCGGGGTCGGTTACCGGCAATTGGTCTACCGAGAGAATCTGGACGAGGAGCGGGCCGTCCGCCTCTTTCGGCCGGGTACCATCGACACCGTTTTTGTCGGTGAACTAACCGGTAACGAGACTTATGCCTTCACGGATACCATTCCCGGCCGGCGGGAGACCCGCTTTCAGTACCATAACCGCCGTAATATCGTCACCCTGCCGCTGCTGATCGGCTGGCAGACCGGCCCCGAAAACTCCGCCGCTGACTGGAACCTTCGCCTACGGGCCGGACTGGAACTGACCGTCTGGGAACAGAGCAGCGGCCGCACGATCAACCGGAACGGTCGCATCGTGGACCTGAAGACTCAAGTAGGGCAGGGTCTCCAGTTTGCCGGCCTGATCGAGGCGGAAGCCGCTTTGCCGGTGCAACTTTCCGGTGGGCAGCCCTTCATTCGGGCCGCGCTGCGCCGGGAGTTCGGTTTGCTGGAGCAAGCCAACGATGCCGCAGCGCGACGGTTGCAGGGCGGCGAAATCGGAATCGGTTGGCGCTTTACGTGGTGATATAATTTACACCGACATAAATAGTCGGCAAATGATCGTTAGGCAATCACCACCTCCGCCCGCAGTGCGCGCAGGCCCTGCACGCTCTGTACGGCGTCCAGTTCCAGGTCCTCGATCTCGCCGCTCAGGTAGCCGCTCCGTTGGAGGTAATGCAGGTAGCCGAGGTATTCCTCGCGGTCCTTATCGTGCAGGTAGACGATAGCGATCTTACCTGACTGCGTCAGTCGTTCCGCGCCGTCGTTGACGGTGGCCTTATCGATCCGCTTTTTCAGGATTTCGTAGCGCACGTTGTAGGCACCTTCCACATCGAATCTTTTCTCGTCCATCCGAAACCGGATGCTGATCGGGCTGGTGTAGGCAAAGACCAACTGGGCCGTTTGCAGCGGGTGGGGCAATTCACGGCCCAGCCGGTCCACCAGGCGGGTGGCCTCACAAACGTCGATGAGTTGGCTCAGGCGCAGGTTACGCAGGTGTACGGGACTAAAACACTGTTTCTGGAGTAACGACTGACCGGCGTACATCTCGAATTCCACGCCGTCGGTTTTATACTGCTCGTAATAGTGGGGTAAGGCTTCCTGTTCTTCCAGGTCACGTTTTTCGAGAAAAGAAGACAACTCCTTATTAAGTCGAGTGACGCTTTCCTCGTAGTCCTTTCGGCAGTCGTGAACCAGGTCGAGTTCTTGATCCAGGCTGGCGAAGTAACTCTCGATGCGGGCGGAGAGCAGGGCGTGGTTTTTAGACAACTGGCGCAGCAGCGGGTGAGCATCGGTATGGATCAGTTCGGCCAGGCGACTTTCATCGCTGTTATTGAAGCCGGTTTCGATGTGCTCCAATTCTTCATTGACCGACATCAGTACCTGATCGGCGAGGGGGAAGCGCAGGTGCTTGCTTACGTACTCCAGCACCGCCCGCAGGCGGGCGAGGTTCTCGCAGAGGTCGGTACGGATGGCATTATTGCGTTGGTTGGAACTGTCCACGATATCTACCTGCCCGTAAAAGGGGTACACGTCTTCAAAACGGATGGTCTCGGTGGTGATCGGTTCGCCGTTTTCGCGTTTTTGGAGCAACCGAAAAGCGGCCTCCATGAACCGCCACTCCACGCTGGGGTGCAGGCTGGTGTATTGTTCGCGGATGATGGCTTCGATCCGGTTGTCCACATCCTCGCGGCTGCGCTCCAGGGTGGTGCGGAACAGCCGCTGAATGGCGCGAAAACGTACCTCCAGAAAGCTGTGTAACTCGAATGACTTGGGCGAAGCCAACTCCACGATCCCGATCACCCGGCCTTCCTGGTTCAGGAGTGGTACGATCATGATGCCGCGCAGGCCCAGGGCCATCAACTTTTTGGCCAGGATGCCGGGATTGTGCAGTTTGCGCAGGTCTTCGATCAGGACCGTCTCCTGGTACTTGCAGGCCCGCTCGTAGATGCTGCCCGCGTACTTTTCGTCCAGCAAGTAATCTACCTCCTCGCTGAGCAGGTGAAAGTGAATTTTGTACTGATGGGCCACCTGAAATTCGCGCGGGAAATCCACGGCCGCCAGCCCCAGTTGCAGGTCGGGCAGGTTAAAGTGGAGGCGGATCAGGTCAGCCAATTCGCGTACGTTCTCGATGTCGATCACGGCATCGCGGCGTAGCATCTTGTACTTCAACCGCGAGAGAGCTTCCTCGCTCGTTACGTCGATCAGGTGGGAGAACATAAAGCCCTGAAATACAAACGCGGTGGGCGGCAGGTATTCCATCCACAACTTGGTATCGTAAATATTGGCGAGCAGCTTTTCGATCTGGTCGGTTGACAGGGGGCGAACGGGCCGGGTGGGAATCACCTCCACAAAATCGTACTGCATCTCCGGCCGGTAGTAGCTGGGTAGCGGTTTACCGGGGTCATTTACCGTGAGTAGCACCGCCGGGTCCAACTGGATACTTTGACCGTAAAATTTATTCAGGATCATCACGCAGGCCTGCATGGTGGTGGCCCGGTAGACCATTTTTTCATCCTGGTTGATCTCGTAGCCCACATTCTCACAACTCAGCAACTTATCGAGTCCTTTACTGCTATAAAGGGTTTCTTCCACGCTGAACGGGCGGCTCATTTTGAAGAGTTGTTCTTCGCGCAGGGCCGAGGGGCTGATGGTGAGCAGCATCAGTTCGATCACCTCGCGCTCTTTTTCGAGTACGTTCAAGTCGGTGATCGGTTCTCGCAGTTCGGGGGCCGCCTCCAGGCGGGTCAGTATCTGCCCGGCCAGCCAGGCCGTGCCGGAATCACCGGTATCGACCTGGGTTTCGATGTGTTTGATGAGGGAACCCAGACACAGTACTGATTTGTAGGGGATGTGAAACGGATCGACGTTCAGCGGCTCGCTCAGATCGGCATCGGGCAGGGGGCGCAGTTTTACTTCCGGTTCGCGGGCGGTAAGACGGCCGGCGGCTACTTTGAGTTCCATGAATCAGGGACGCCGGGCAAACGGTAGGCGTGGTTGGTGGTACGGTAGGGTAAACGCCCCGAACGGTGGAAAGGATGCTCCGCCCGCAAGTGGAAGATTTTCGGCCGGGAAACACCCGTTCCGGGTTACTGCGTGAGGTGCCTGGAAGGTGAGGGCGCAGCCCGCAGCCCGCAGGGCCAAGCCGATAGGCGCGCCTGGAAGGGACCGACCCGGCCGTCAGGCCCGGGGCACGCCCGAATAAGTCCTCACAAAAAGTAGCGGACCGCCAGCTCATATCCCCGCAGCCCCAGCCCCACGATGGTACCCTCGCAAACGGGCGATAGGTAGGAATGGTGGCGAAAGGACTCGCGCGCGTGGACGTTGGATATATGCACCTCCAGTACCGGAATGTCGATGGCGGAAACCGCGTCGGCCAGCGCGATGGAAGTGTGCGTGAAGGCACCGGCATTGAGGATGATGCCGTCGTAAGAAAAGCCGATCTCGTGTAGTTTGTCGATCAATGCCCCCTCGTGGTTGCTCTGGAAATAGTGGATGTCCGCATCGGTGGGGAACAGGCCGCGCAGGTGGAGGAGGAAATCCTCGAAGGTGTCCTCGCCGTAGATCTCCGGCTGCCGCCGGCCGAGGAGGTTGAGGTTGGGTCCGTTGATGATGATGAGGTCCATGGGGGGGGGGCAATGATTGAATGATTGAATGACTGAATGATTGAATGACTGACCTCGATAAATCGCTTTGCGATTTGGAGAAGCAGCGCAGCTAATGACTGACCTCGGTAAATCGCTTTGCGATTTGGAGAAGCAGCGCAGCTAATGATTGACCTCGATAAATCGCTTTGCGATTGAGAGAAGCAGCGCAGCTAATGACTGACCTTGAAGAATCGCTTTGCAATTGAGAGAAGCACCGTGGATAATCTACCAAAGTACGGGGCGAAGCCCCTACCTTCGCCCCCGTGTCCAGCATATTCGTCCGTACCGCAACGCTGATTTTGGGGCTTAACCTGGTGGTCAAGGGCGTCTACCTGTTCGGGATCGAGCGGGTGGTGCAAAATACGCTGCCGGAGGGAGACTACGGCCTTTATTTTCAGTTACTCAACCTGACGATGCTGCTGCAAATAGTAGCCGACTTTGGGTTACAGCTTTACAACAGCCGCAATTTAGCGCAATCGCGGCACTTACTGGCCAAATATTTCCCCTGGTTACTGGGGTTGAAACTGCTACTGGGGCTGATCTTTCTGCTCAGCGTGGCGGCGGGGGCCTGGTTGTTGCGCTACGATACGGAGATTTACCCGCTGTTGGCACTCCTGGCGGTGAACCAATTGCTGATGAGTTGGCTGCTCTTTCTGCGCTCTAACCTGAGCGGGCTGGGCCGCTACCGGGCCGACAGCTTTATCTCCATTGCCGATAAAGTGATCCTGATTCCGCTGGTGGGCGGTTTGCTGTGGTGGCAGCAGCCGTTTACGGTCTATCACTTTGCGGGGGCACAGTTGCTGGCCTGGCTGATTAGCGGTGGGCTGGTACTGTACCTGCTGCGCAACCGGCTGGAGCGGATGCGGCCGCGCTGGAACCCGGCAACCGGGCTGGTGCTGCTGCGGCGGGCGGCACCCTTCGCGCTGGCGATATTTTTGATGACGGCCTACACCCGCTTGGATGCCGTGATGCTGGGCCGCCTGCTGCCCGGCGCGGCCGGCCGCCTGGCGGCCGACCACTACGCGGCCGCCTACCGGCTGCTGGACGCCGCCAATATGCTGGGCTTTTTGCTGGCGGGCCTGTTGCTGCCCATGTTTGCGCGGTTGCTGGCTCGAAGAGAAGCTATTCGGTCGCTTTTTGCCCTCAGCCTGCGCAGTATTCTTACCCTGGCTACCCTGGCGGCGTTTCCGCTCCTTTTTTTCGCCCGCCCGGTAGTGCAACTGCTGTATACGATCGGCGATGCCGAAACGGCCCGCGTACTTATTTATCTGATGCTCACCTACCTGACCGTCAGTGCCGGCTATGTGTTCGGCACCCTGCTGGGGGCGGCCGACCGGCTGCGTAACATGAATTATGTTTTCGCGGCGGGGGTGCTACTTAATCTGGGCCTGAATCTTTATCTCATCCCGCGCCGCGGCGCGGCGGGGGCCGCGCTGGCCACCCTGGTTACGCAGACCATGATGCTGGCGGGGCAAATGGGGCTGGCCTATGCGTATTTGCCGCTGCGCGGTGCGCCGTTGCGGCTGGGCCGGCTGCTTATATTCTGGCTGGTATTCGGGGCAAGCGGCTATTTGCTCAGTCGCTATTCTCCCCTAGGCTGGTTCGTTAATTTCTGCGTCTGCGTATGCTGCGGTCTCGGCCCGGCGTTAGCCCTGCGACTGCTCGACCCCCGCGCCTGGCGCAAGGCCGATGCGGGAGAGGCGACCGAAAATTAGGAAGCCGCCGCCGGGCTGCCTACTTTTGCCGCGAAATTGAACAACAACACATGGGACAAGCCGCCAAGCCGGTTGACCGCGCTACCGCCGCCGCCGGGCAGGCCCGCGCCGCAGAAACGACCACGGCCAATCTGCTGGACGTGGTCCGCACGCTCTTTCGCTGGAAAAAACCAATCCTGCTCACCTGCCTGGCCGCCGGGGTGCTGGCGGCCGTCATCTCGCTGCTGGTGCCGGTCTACTATCAGTCGCAGACCGCCTTTCTGCCCATCAGCCCCGACCAGCAATCACCCGAAAACCTCTTCGGCGGCGGCGGCCGTTCACAGTATTACGGTAATGCCAACGACATCGACCGGCTGATGAATCTGGCCGAGTCTAACGAACTGGTGGATCACCTGGTGGATTCCTTCAACCTCTACGAACATTACGACATCGACCCCACCGAACCCCGGGCCGGCCTGTCCGTTGCCCGTGAGTTTTTCGGTCTTTACGAAGTAAGTAAAACCGCCCGCGACGCCATCGTCATTGCCGTGGAGGACAAAGACCCGCAGCTGGCCGCCCAGCTGGCGCGTGCCGCCCGCGAGGAAGTGGACCGCCTGTCGGTAGAAATGATGCGGGCGGGCCGCAGCCGTACTATCCTGGCCCTACAGGATGACGTGCTGGAAAAAGAAAATGAAATCATGCGCCTCAGCGACTCCCTGAGCGCGGTACGCGAACGTTATTCCATCTACGACATCGTTACCCAGGCCGAGACGCTGGCCGAACAACAGGGGAGTGCGGCCCGCAGCCGCGCCAACCTGGAAGCACAAATTGCTGCCTATCGGAACAGCAGCTTGCGCGGGGCACGCGACAGTATTGCCAAGATAGAGGTACAACTGAGTGGTATCGAGGCCGAGGCCGGTATCGTTATCAGCCAGCTGGCCCAGCTGAATGCCGGGATGTCGCGCCTCCAGACGCTGGCCGAGCAGCGGGGAGACGTTTCTTCCCAACTCAGTCGCGACTTCGACCGTCTCAAGCAGTACGAGGCTATTGTCGGATCATCCGCCTCCTCGGTAGTGGTGATCGAAGAAGCACGGGTTCCGGTACTAAAATCACGGCCCCACCGCTCACTCATCGTCATCGGAGCCATGCTGGCGGCATTCGTGCTCTGCGTGCTGGGAATTCTATTTATTGAAGGCAGCCGGGAGGTAAACTGGCGCGAAGTTTACCGTGGCCGCTAGCCGATTTCTGGAACGATGGATTCCCGCTCACGAGCGGATATCCCGGCAGAGCCGTGTCGGCTTTGCGCTGTTTGCCGGGCTGTGCCTGGTTTGCATCGGGGCGGCCGTTGCCACCCGGTTTTACGTGCTGGCGGTGCTGCCCGTGCTGCTACTGGTCGTCGGTCAGGCCGTTACTGATTTTCGGCCGCTGTTCTATTTGTTGCTCTTTTGCATTCCGCTGTCAACCGAGGTAACGGTGCCGGGCGGCCTGGCTACCGATTTACCCACCGAGCCGCTCATGGTGGGCCTCATGCTGGCGTACTTCGCTTATCTGGCGCGGCACTGGCCGCACATGGGGGGGCGGTTTTTCCTGCATCCCGTCAGTCTGCTGCTTTTCGCGCACCTGGGTTGGATTTTGCTCACTACGATCACCAGTGAGATGTTGCCGATCAGTATAAAATTCAGTCTGGCCAAGGTGTGGTACATCGTCACTTTTTTCCTGCTGGCGGGGCACCTTGTCCGCCGGCCGGCTGATATTCGGCGGTTCTTTTGGCTCGTCTTTCCACCGCTATTGTTCGTGGTAGTTACCGCGCTGTTACGGCACGCCGCCTATGGGTTCAGTTTTGCCGACCAGTACAAGACGATGTCGCCCTTCATGCGCAACCATGTCAGTTATTCCTGCCTCATCACGCTTTTTCTGCCCTGGCTGATCTACGCCCGCACCTGGTACGCGGCGGGCAGTTGGCGGCGGCGGCTCATCACGGGGGCCGTGCCGGTCTTTCTGCTGGGCAGCTATTTCTCCTACACCCGCGCCGGCTACATCGCGCTTATCCTGGCGGCGGGGGTCTACCTGGCGGTCCGTTGGCAACTGGTGCGGCCCTTATTAGCCCTCGGGCTGGCGGCGGCCGTTTTGGGTTCGGTCTACATCGTCCGCGAAAACCGCTACCTGGAGTTTGCGCCCAACTACGAGACCACGGTGGCCCACGACCAATTCAATAACCTCGTCTCGGCCACCTACAAACTGGAAGACATCTCCACCATGGAGCGCGTCTACCGTTGGGTGGCCGCCGGGCACATGATCCCCGTCCGGCCGTGGCTGGGCTGGGGCCCGGGCAACTTCGTCAACTTTTATAAGGGTTATACCGTCACCAGTTTCCAAACTTACGTCAGTGACAATCCCGAAAATTCGGGTATCCACAGCTATTTCCTCCTCATGCTGGTAGAGCAGGGCCTGCCGGGGCTGGTGTTTTTCGTGCTACTGCTCGGCGGGGCCTTCGTGTTAGGTGAGCGGGCTTACCACCGGCAACCGGACCCGGAGTACCGCGCCGTTTTGCTCACCACCCTCTGCTCGCTGGCCGTTATCGCTTCTTTCCTGCTCATCAACGACATGATCGAAACAGACAAAGTGGGGTCATTCTTCTTTCTCTACCTGGCATTCCTCATCAATTTCGGCAGGGTGGGGGAGCGGCAGCAGGGTTAGTATATTTTGGGGGCGTGCCCCGGCCTACCGGCCGGGTCGGCGTCTTACGGGCTTCGCTGTTCGCTCGGTGCTAACGCACGCTAACGCCCCTCCAGATGCCTCACGCAATGCCCTCTTACAAAACGGTCGAGTGCATCGGAGTACAACTCTTCGACCGGTTCTAATAAAAAACGGTCGAGGAGTTTCACTCCGACGAGGAGCCTTACGACGATCATGCATTACGTGTGCATCGGAGTAAAATTTCTCGACCGGTTCTAATAAAAACTGTTACGCGTGCATCGGAGTACAACTCCTCGACCATTTCTAATAAAAAACGGTCGAGGAGTTTCACTCCGACGAGGAGCCATGCGACGATCATGCATTACGTGTGCATCGGAGTAAAATTTCTCGACCGGTTCTAATAAAAACTGTTACGCGTGCATCGGAGTACAACTCCTCGACCATTTCTAATAAAAAACGGTCGAGGAGTTTCTCTCCGACGAGGAGCTGTGCGACGATCATGCATTACGCGTGCATCGGAGTACAACTCCTCGACCGGTCCTAATAAAAAACGGTCGAGGAGTTTCACTCCGATGAGGAGCTGTGCGACGATTATGTGTTACGTGTGCATCGAAATACAACTCTTCGACCATTTCTAATAAAAAACGGTTGAGGAGTTTCACTCCGATGAGGAGCTGTGCGACGATCATGCATTACGCGTGCATCGGAGTACAACTCCTCGACCGGTCCTAATAAAAAACGGTCGAGGAGTTTCACTCCGACGAGGAGCCATGCGACGATCATGCATTACGTGTGCATCGGAATACAACTCCTCGACCGTTTCTAATAAAAATTGTTACGTGTGCATCGAAGTACAACTCCTCGACCGGTTCTAATAAAAACGGTTGAGGAGTTTCACTCCGACGAAGAGCTGTGCGACGATTATGCATTGCGCGTGCATCGGAGCACAACTCCTCAGCCGTTTCAGCTTATAAATTGTATCTTGTCGATTCGCTCCTTTACTCTAACTTGAATTATTTCAATGGGTTTTACAAAATTTCCTCACTGGCCCATACAAGAGCAGCCTACTCATATAACTTATCGCCTGGCCGGTAGTGTTGCTAAGACAGAGCTAAAGCTAATAGGGGATAGAAGAAAGATAAGATTGGCTGAATTAGAAGATAAGTTGGTCGATGTGCCGGATAACCTCCGGAGGGTAGTATTCCGAAAGGAAATAATAAAAATTAACGGCCGCTATGAGAAATCATTAGATACAGTATTGCATCAAAAGCAACTTGTGCCTTATCATCTGAACCAACCAAAAATTTGTAGTCTAATAACTGAATCGTGGAAAGAATTAGCTGAACGGAAGAAAATTCATGTCATCGCCGTTTGTGTGATGGGAAATCACGTACACGTTATTGTACGAGCACCGGATGGGATAAAAGAAGTTCAACCAGGGCCACTGATGCAATCTCATAAACGCTATACCGCAGCAGTAGCCAACCAAATTCTAGGTGCGACGGGACAGCCCTTTTGGGCGAGTGGTTATTTTGATCGAGAAATTAGAAAAGGAAGATTTTTAGCGGCACTATGGTATGTCTTAAATAATCCAAAGGAAGCGGGGTTGGTGGAAAATTGGCAACAATGGTCGGGTACGTACGTACATCCAGATTATTTAGGATTAGTTGTGGATTGATATGTTTTAATAATATGGTATACTCAGACAGCCCGTTGCGTGTGCATCGGAGTACAACTCCTCGACCGGTCCTAATAAAAAACGGTTGAGGAGTTTCACTCCGATGAGGAGCTGTGCGACGATCATGTGTTACGTGTGCATCGGAGTACAACTCCTCGACCGGTCCTAATAAAAAACGGTCGAGGAGTTTCACTCCGATGAGGAGCTGTGCGACGATTATGTGTTACGTGTGCATCGGAGTACAACTCCTCGACCGGTTCTAATAAAAAAACGGTTGGGGAGTTTCACTCCGACGAGGAGCTGTGCGACGATCAGCGCAGGAAGTACTGGAGCATGACATTACCGGCAGTGATGCCACCCGCAAAAGCATGGGCAAAGCCCCCGCGTGAGGGATGGGAGGTGTTGTCTGAACGCAGCGTAGCGGAGAGAGTGCCGGACAGCCCGACCCCGCCGGCAGGCGGGGGCACGCCCAAAACGCGAAGCCGAAACTGAAAACTGACCGTTTATTCAAGCAAGATGGGTTAAGTTTGCCGCTCATTGGGTACCTTGACCGCTCAAATTTCGCACACCACCACACCCCCCGAACCATGCGCCCCGAACAAGAACGACTAGCCGATATGTGGGACCGCGCCCGCGCCGGCGGCGGCCAAAAACGAATGGATGCCCAGCACAAGAAGGGCAAACTGACCGCCCGCGAGCGGGTCCAATTACTGCTTGACCCCGCCTCGTTTGAGGAAGTGGGGGCCTTTGTGCTGCACCGCACCACCGATTTCGGGATGGCCGAGCAGCAGTTTCCCGGCGACGGGGTGGTGACCGGTTACGGCACCATAGAGGGGCGGCTGGTATTCGTTTTCGCGCAGGATTTTACCGTATTCGGCGGCTCGCTGTCGGAGACGCAGGCCGAGAAAATCTGCAAGATCATGGACATGGCCCTGGCCCAGGGCGCGCCCCTGGTGGGGCTGAACGACAGCGGCGGTGCCCGTATCCAGGAGGGCGTTCGTTCGCTGGGCGGCTATGCCGATATT
Organism: Lewinellaceae bacterium; assembly: GCA_963710215.1. Lineage (GTDB taxonomy): Bacteria > Bacteroidota > Bacteroidia > Chitinophagales > Saprospiraceae > Neolewinella. Next base: position 190,660 of record CAVPZP010000072.1, read on the forward strand.
TTCTACCGCAACGTGCAGGCCAGCGGGGTCATTCCGCAGCTGTCGGCCATTATGGGACCGTGTGCGGGCGGGGCGGTCTATTCGCCGGCCATGACCGACCTGACGATCATGGTGGAAAACACCAGCTATATGTTCGTGACCGGCCCGAATGTGGTGAAAACCGTGACCAACGAGGAGGTGACCGCCGAGGAACTGGGTGGTGCGCTGACCCACGCTTCCAAATCGGGCGTGACCCACCTGACGGCCGCCAATGACCCGCAGTGCCTGCTGCAACTGCGCCGCCTGCTGGGCTATTTGCCGAGCAACAATAAGCAAAAAGCCCCCCACCTGCCCTACGAATTGGGCATTGAGTACCGCGACGAGCTGGACGATATCATCCCGGAAGTTTCCACCCGCCCCTACGATATGCGTGAGGTGGTGCGCGGCACGGTGGACGAGGGTTCTTTCCTGGAAATCCACGAACGGTATGCCGACAACCTGATCGTTGGCTTTGCCCGTTTGGGCGGCCGGTCCATCGGCATCGTGGGCAACCAGCCCCTCAGTCTGGCCGGGGTACTGGATGTGGAAAGCTCCCGCAAGGGTGCCCGTTTCGTGCGGCTGTGCGACTGCTTTAACATCCCCCTGCTGGTGCTGGTGGACGTGCCCGGTTTCCTGCCCGGCACCCACCAGGAGTGGAACGGCATTATCACCAACGGGGCCAAGTTACTCTATGCTTTCAGTGAGGCCACGGTACCGCGCATTACCCTCATTACCCGCAAGGCTTACGGCGGTGCCTACGACGTGATGAACTCCAAGCACATCGGTGCCGATCTGAACTTTGCCTGGCCCACCGCCGAGATTGCCGTAATGGGGGCCAAGGGGGCCAGTGAGATCATTTTCCGCCGCGAGATCACGGCCGCCGACGATCCCGCCGCCGCCCTGGCCGAGCGCGAGGCAGAGTACGCTGAAAAATTCGCCCACCCCTACCGCGCCGCCGCGCGCGGCTTCGTGGACGAGGTGATCCTGCCCCGCGAGACCCGCCGTAAGCTACTGAAGGGCTTTGCGATGCTGGAAAACAAGGACGTGAAGCGGCCGGAGCGTAAGCACGGTAATATACCGTTGTAGCAGCTTCGCTGCTGGTATTTTAGTAGGACGCTGCGCGTCTGGTATTTACCTTCGGTGATCGTCGCAGGCTCCTCGGAGTTTGGTGTTTTTGATAAGGCCTAGGCGTACACGCTTATCGACACCTCCCAGGAACCAGTTTGCTCCGCAAAATGGATACCCTGGAGGAGCGATGGGGAGGGAGGGGCCAGAAGAAAACTCACAACCCTCTCCCCCTTCCCTCGTTACCCTACTACGTACTACCCAACTACCCAACTACGTACTAAAAAACAGGGCGAAGCCCGTCTTTCATGCAAACTCTCGTTATCGCCGGGGCTACCGGCTTCGTCGGCCGCTGGTTCATCGACCGCTACCGCGATGACTACCACATCATTGCCCTGAGCCGCTCGGCCATGCAACCCGACTCAGATGGGACGACGGGGCGTAACCCGGTGGAATGGCGGCAGGTGGAAATGTATTCCATCACCAGTGTAACGCAGGCAGTGACCGGTGCGGACTATGCGCTCTACCTCGTTCACTCCATGGAGCCGAACACCCGCTTGCATCAGGGTAGCTTCGAGGACATGGACCTGCTACTGGCGGATAACTTTGCCCGGGCGGCCGAAAAAGTAGGGCTGCGGCAGATTGTTTTCATGGGCGGTATCCTGCCCCACGAAAACATGGACGAGCTATCGCGCCACCTGCGTAGCCGCTACGAGGTGGAGATGGCGCTGGGTGCCACCGGCGTGCCGGTCACCGCCCTGCGGGCGGGCATCATCGTAGGGCCGGGCGGGTCTTCGTTTTTAATGATCAAGCGGTTGATCGAGCGGTTACCGGTTCTGCTTTGCCCCGAATGGACGCGCAACCATACCCAGCCGATCGCACTGCAGGATGCCCTGCGTATTATTGAATATTGTTTGGGGCGCGAGAGTACCTTTGGTCGCTCTATCGATATCGGCGGCAGCGAGGTGACCACCTATATGGGCATGATGGTGACCACTAACGAATTGATGGGCAAGAACCGCATTATCCGTCCGGTGCCCTTTTTTAGCGCGGGCCTTTCTAAAATGTGGGTCAGCTTGTTTACCGGCTACTCGCAGGAATTGACCTCGCCCCTGGTGGAGAGCCTGCGCCACCGCATGGTGGCCGATGATAACGACGTACTTGCTGCCTTTCCCGATCGGATGGATTTCCGACAGGCAGCGGCTATCACCCTGCGGGACGCAGACAAAAGCGCACCCGTACCCCGCCGCCTGCCCGATGAGCGTGAGAAGAACACCGTGCGCAGTGTACAGCGACTGCCCAACCCGATGAACCGCAGTGCGCCCTGGGTGGCGCGAATGTACCAAGCCTGGCTGCCGCGCTTTTTTCGCTACTTGATCCGGGTGGAAAGCGATGAGGAGTACTCTACCTTTTCGCTGTTCGGAATTCCGCTGCTCAAGCTGCACTTCATTGCGCAGCGTAGCGATAATGACCGCCAACTCTTCTACGTCATTGACGGGGAACTGGTCAAACGGTCCGATTACGGCTGGCTGGAGTTCCGGCGGGTACTGAACGGCCGCTACGTGATCACGGCCATCCATGAGTTCGTGCCCGCCCTGCCGTGGTACGTATACGTGCTGACACAGGCGCGGGCGCACCGGTTCGTGATGAATAGTTTCGGGAAGTTTTTGGGACGGCGGGATGGGGAAGAAGGGGAGAAAACAAAGGATTAATCTTTGTCCTTCTTTCGATCCTTTTTATCTTTTCGATCCTTCTTCTCCTTCCCCTTATCTCCTCCACCCCCTACATCCTGATAATCCACCCGGTCGTCCAACTGCGACTGAAATGCTTTGATATAGGCATTAGTAAACAGGGAGATAATAGTTGTCCACACATCGGTGCGGGAGTTTTCGATGGTACCGCTGATGGGTACGCGGGTGGCGAAAAGTTGCTTGCGCTGGTTCTCCACGATTTCGGAGGCACCTTCCACGAATAATTCCTTGATGAATTCTCCTACCGAGCGTTTGTCTCCTTTTGGGTCGTCTTCGTCCAGGCGGAAGATGGTCATATCCTCGGCCAGGGGCTTGAAGTAGCCTTCGTAGGTACCGTCACGCATGGCCATTTCACTGTAGACATTCAGCACACCCTTCTCAAAATCCATCCCGGAATAATGCTTCACCATCGGGTTAAGGGAAGTCATGTCGATGCCCTCGAATTTGGCATTGTAGTCGAAGTTAGGAATCTGGCGCAACACATTGGCCTGCGCGGTCATGTGGAAACGGCCGCTGTAATCGGGTGCCTCGGCCGAGGCGATAATATCGCTGGGGAGAACCTCGTCGCCGTTGAGCACATTCTGCAGGTTGGTCATCTCCAGATTAAAGGCTTTGAGCGACAGGTCCGTTTTGGAGGCCTCGTCCAGTCCTACCAGTTTGATGCGGCCGTTGTTGACCGCCACTCGATTGATGCGAATCGGCATCATATCCTTGACCACTTCCGTCCAGTCGGTTTCCGTACCGGTCTGGGATTGGGTGGAGTCGCTGCTAAACGCAAAATTGATTACGGGGTTAGTGGTCTCTATCTCGCCGACGATCGCACCGTCAAAAAGTGATTTCCACTCTACCGAAAGGTCGGTGCGCGGCAGCACTACGAAGGGTTCTTGCACTTCGCCACTTACTTTCTCGATCACCAGGCTGTCAATTGCATAGGCACCCCGGATAAGGGCAATGTCCACGTCGTATACCCGGCCGGTGTATTCCCCCATATCGGCCAGCACTTTGGTATTGAGGTACCATTTCACCACCGGCGAAAGCGCAATGCGGATGGCAATGAGCAGGACGAGGATACCGAGAAAAATGTAGAGGGCTTTTCTGCGCTTGTGGGTCATGGAGTTAGCGGTTTGTATTTCCCTCAACATATAAACAGAGCCGATGTGTGATTGACGGGGAGTCGAAAAAAGGTTTTCCCAAGACTCGCTCTAAATGGCCGAGGAGTTGCATTCCGACGAGGAGCTACGTTCCGTCCATGTGCTACGAGTCCAATATTCAATCATTAGCTGCGGTGCTTCTCCAAATCGCAAAGCGATTTTCGAGATCAATCAGTCAATCAGTCAATCAGTCATTCAGTCATTCAATCATTATTCCTCCGCTTCACCACCGCGCACGTCAGGCGCGACACGCAGACCAGGTGATCGCGCTCGTCCTTGATTTCGATATTCCAGACCTGGATCGTCTTGCCCACGCGCACCGGCCGCACCGTGCCGTACACGAACCCGCTGCCCTCCCGCACCGAGCGCAGGTGGTTGGCATTGATCTCCACGCCCACCACGGCCTGGGTGTCGGGGTCATCCACGCAAAACAAACCCGCCATGCTGCCCAGCGTTTCGGCCAGGGCCACGGAGGCACCGCCGTGGAGCAGGCGCATCGGCTGCACGGTGCGGTGATCCACCGGCATCCGCATGGTGAGGTAGTCGTCGCCGCTTTCCACGAACTCCATGCCGAGGGAATCGCCCAGGGTTTTTCCATTAAATTGGGTGAATAGTTCGGCACTGATGGGCGTTTTCCAAATCGACATGCGGCTGTGTTTAGTGAGCGGTAGTTTAGGGAAGTAACAAAGGCCGGTAATAGTTTAGTTGAATATCTTTGCCGACGGCGCTGAGTTTACAGCCCGAACATTTATACCGTTCCCGGCATCTATACCCGGACAGATACCCACCCCGCATGACCTCACGCTACGCTACGCTTCTTTTAGTTTTTCTGCTCGCTTCACTCACCGTACTCACGGCCCAGGAGGCCCGCATCCACGGCCGGGTAACGGATAATGCGGGCGAGCCGCTCATTGGGGCCACGGTGCGGGTGGTCAATTCGGTCATCGGGTCGGCTACAGATGCGGAGGGAGATTATGAATTCGAAGTGCCGGTGGGGCGCATCCGCATCAGTTATAATTATCTGGGCTACCAGGATCTGGATACCTTTATTCGGGTCGTCGACGCCGTTAAGGATATCCGCATCGATGTGGCACTCGACGACGCCACCATCGATATCGAGGGCGAGGTGATCGTCTTCGGCCGCCGCTCCGTGGGCCAGACGGGTGCGCTGCGCCTCCAGCAGGCGGCCCCTAACCTCCAGAACATCGTGCACAGCGAACTCTTCAACCGCTACCCCGACGTGACCCTCGCCGAAACCGTTCAGCGCCTGCCCGGCGTTACCATCACCCGCAACGAAGGTCAGGGCGAGTTCGTGCAGATCCGGGGGGCACCCGAGCAGTTTACCGTCATCTCCCTCAACGGCCAGCGGCTGCCCAGTGTGCGGCCCGAGAGCGACCGCGCGGCCAGCCTCGATTTTATCCAGTCCAACCTGATCGAGGACGTGCGCGTGATCAAATCACTGACCGCCGATATGGACGCCGACGCCATCGGCGGAACGGTCGATTTTCGCCTCCGCCAACCCGAGGAAAAACTGGAGCTACTGGCCCAGGTGGGTTACGGCACCAACCTGCAAGAAAGCGTGGTTGAAGATTTGCCGCAGAACGTGCGGCAGGCAGCCTTGTCGATCAATTCCGAACTAGCCGACGAATCCGTTTACGGCCTGCTCTCCGGCAGCTTTTTCCAGAACGGCCTCGGCTCACTCCGCAACCGCTACGAATACGGCGAAAATGCCACCACCGGAACCACCATCAACCGCGTCCGCTCGGCCGACATCGACCGGCGGCTTACGGAGCGGGGATTCCTCGGGGCCGTCGAACTAAGGCCCTCCATCTACAACCGCCTGCGGCTGAGCTACAATTACAATAAGTCCATCGACGAGGTGGTGCAACGTGAGGCGACCTACGATGCCGCCCGCGGGCGCGAGGATCGCGAGACCACCAATTGGCGGGAGGAGAGTACCCTCAACTTGGTTACGCTGGAAGTAGAAAACAACTTCAAACGCTCGCGGCTCGATTACTCCATCTCCTACGCCGCTACCAGTCAGGAACTGCCCGGCCGCTACCGCTTTCGGTCTACCCGACAAGCTGATCTGGATGGTATCGAAGATCCCTTCGGCCTCACTCCCACCAGCATCCCGCCGCAGGCCGCTGACGATCAGCTAGTACTTACCCGCGTGGGCCGCGAGGAAATCAGCCTGGAAGAAGATATTGCCATCGGCTCGGTCAACTACACCTACTTTCTCAGCGAGCGGCAAAACTCCTACCTCAAGACCGGCTTCCGCTACCGCGTGCGCGACCGCCGCTACGGTACCCTCAACCGGGTGTTGATCCCCGATTTCGACCGGACCCTCGCCCCCGGAACCTTTGATTTTGCCGAACTGCGCAATGCCGACGGCATCAGCGGCATCAATGACGCTCAATTACAGGGAGAACCCCGCGCCGACAGTTCCGCCTACGACTCGCAGGAAGAGATCTTCGCCGCTTACCTGATGAACACCACCAACTGGTCGGGCCGCTTCAGCACCACCATCGGGCTGCGGGCCGAAGCAACGCAGAACAGTTACAACCAGCTCATCACCGAGGCCTCCGACGACATCAGCTACCGCAACCTCTTCCCCTCCGTCAACCTCACTTATCGTCTCAAACCCGACCGCCAACTCCGCCTCGCCTACTATGAGGCCCTGGCCCGACCGCCTTTTGCCGTACTACTCCCCTTCGACCAGGCGCAGGTCGGTAACCGCGAGATCATCCGCGGTAACGCGGAAGGCGAACCCACCATCGGTCGTAATATCGACCTCGCCTACGAACGCTATGGCCGCCGCGACGGCCTGTTCACCGTCGGCCTTTACGCCAAGTCGTTCGACCGCCCCTTCGTGGAAAATGCCGAATTTCTGCTCCGCGATGACGAGCCGCTGCTCTTCACCACCATTACCAACGCCAACTCGGCGCTCCTCTACGGTATCGAGTTCGCTTTCTACCAAAACCTCGGTTTCATCAGCCCCGGCTTGCGTTTCGTCAACGTCAACGCCACCTACAGCCTCAACGAATCGGACGTCCGCTCCGACGATCCCACCCAGGACGGCCTGCCGCTCATCAACAGCCCCCGCCAGGCAGCCAACCTCTCGGTAGTCTACAATGACGACAAGCGCGGCATCTCCCTCGTGGTGGCCGGCGTTTATAAGGGCTACGTCCTCGACCGCGTCCAGGACGGCACGCCCCTCTACCGCGCCCCCACCTTCAACCTCGATGTGGCCGTCGACCTTCGCCTGGTCAGTGCCCTCAGCCTGTACTTGCGTCTCAATAATCTTACCAACCTCACCTACGAGCAGTACCTTGGCGAACCCCGTGAGGACGATTCGCGCCTCTACCAGAGCGAAAAATTCGACCGTTGGGGCGTGGTAGGGCTGCGGTGGAGGATGTAGACTGGGTAGAGGATAGAAAGTAGTCGTAAAGTCCTATTCTGCTTCTCCGATGTATCATTCGCTACGTTGAAACTTCAACTCAGGAGAAATCCAGGCGAACGTTCATCGGAGGCGTCGGAGCTACTACTTCGGGCGTGTCCGTCCCTTGACGGGCCGGCCGGTCCCCTCCGGGCTTCGCTGTTTGCTCGGTGCTACGCACGTCCCCTGCGGGCACCTCACGCGGGGACATGGAGCAAGAAATGAGAGATACGAGGAGTGAGAGAGGGTGAGGTGCTGTACTCTAAGCCGTCCAAATTATATAGATTTACCCACTACAGTTATAACGGTATGTCAACTTCCCTTCAGCCCTCTCCTCCGCAGCGGCTGGGGTTACCACGAAGTAGCCGCGAAGCGAACGGGACCCAGACAAATAGCCGGGCCGGGGGAGAGGTCTCCAGGAAGCGAGTGCAAAACCTGTTCTGATTATAGCCTGATAAACTGGACAGCCTATGCTGTACTCTATCATTAATGGGGTGAACGAATCATTGTATTACTATTCAGGGGTCTAATTTACTGATTATCAATATATTGTAAAAAAGGTCGAAAATAAGTATTTTGCAACCAATTAATAGTCAACTAATTAGGAAAATGGCTCTAAAGCACCGTTCTTATAAGTGGTTGATTATCAATTTTTTAGACTCCCGAATGGTTACTAATTTTCTCGAATTTGAGAAAATAGCTCAAGGTCCCCAAGTGGGAGGGAACCCACCCAGGCCGCCACCGCCGACCTCCCTTGCCCCCTGTCCGGCGCACCGGGCAAGCCGGTGGCCTTTCTTGCGGGGCCGCTGGGCCGCAAAAAGCCTGTTAACTGAGGACCGTTTTCTTCAAAACGCGGGCTAGCCTGGTGCAGACGCCTGTGAAAGCGAGAGCTACCGGTTGCGCTAAAAGCGAATGGTCGATAAAGCTATGTAAGTTGATTCGGGTAGCGGACCGTCATCGCGGCCGTGTTGCTACCCCCAGGAGGAACGTCCGCGATGAGCATTGGACGGTCCAGTCTATTTGAGTTCGAGTGAAGCGGCCCTGATCCGACCGGGTTTCACCCACCATTTATGTGCTGCCTTGTATCAGTGCAGAGGACCGGTGCTGAAACCGGTGGACGGCAAAGATAGGACAAATGTTTGGTTTTTGAAAATTATAGCTATTTTGTTTTCAATTCATGGTTAATAACGTGATTGTAAATTTCATTTGCGACCACTCGACGGGTGATTGCCTGCTTGGTCGCATGCGACCATTGTCTACGATGCTACTCAATGCGTAGCAGCTATTCGAGGTCAGGGCCGTCTACTGCCCATATTACCGGGTAAATATCAATCAACCGGATCGATTAGTTATCTCCGGCAGCGGCAAAGCTTTTTTGTTGAAGCGAACTACCGGTAAACTCTCATTGAGCTAGTTAGCTGCTGGGAATCAGTGCTCAATAATTGGAAAACTTCTCTATTTCTTCCCGACCGGACTAGCGCTGCGCAGTGGTGCGGACCGCAGGGGAGCAGACGCGCTAGCGGCCGAACGACAGTAAGCCACGGAGCACAGCGGCGCGGCGGGCGGCAGCCCGCCGGGAAGGCCCCCCTAAAATATTAACGAGGCAATAATTGATTTTAGGACTATCATGGGCATCCGTCGCCGGACAATCCCGACCTTTGGAGTAACGGTAACGGACCGATGGATCATTAACCGCGACCGACTACTCATTGCACCATAAAACACACTGTCATGTTACGCACTACCATTCATTACCTGCTGCTCGTATTGTTGACTTTTGCTCTGCTGCCTGCTTGCCGGTCGGTAAAAAAGGCCGTGGAGACGGGGGATTATGCCGAGGTGATCGAGATTACACAACGCCGTCTGGCCGGTAAGGAAAATAAGGACCCCGATCTGGTGGCTGCGCTGGAGACGGCTTTTAACCGCCAGAATGATAAGGATATGGCCGAGGCCAATCGTTTGAAGGCGCGGGGGCAGGCGGTCGATTGGGTGCGCATTCACCAGTTGTACCGCAGTATTCAGCAGCGGCAGGATGGGTTGACGCCCCTGCTACCATTGACGGATAAGCGCGGTTATACGGCCGATTTCAAGTTTGTGCGCGTGGACCCGCTGGAGCGGGAGGCCCGTGAGAATGCTGCCGCGCAACTGTACGAGCGGGGCCGGGAATTGCTGACCCGGGGGCGGGCCGGGGACAAGGCCGCCGCGCGCGAGGCCTACGATATATTCGGTAGGGTAGGGACTTACCTGCCCCGCTACCGGGACACGGAGACCCTGCGCGCCGAAGCCGAGAGCCGGGGGATTGTGTACGTGCTGGTGGAGGCCCGCAACGAGACCGGGTCGATCTTGCCCGCCGACTTCGAGCGCGTACTGCTGGACTTTCCCGTGGCGGACATGGATAGCCGCTGGAGACGTTTTCATACGCGCACCGTACGAGACCTTATATATGACTATCGCGCCGACCTGATCGTGGACGGCCTGCAGGTATCGCCGGAAATCTACCGCGAGCGGACTTATACCGATCAGCGGGAGATTGTGGACGGAACCGATTATGTGCTGGATGCGAACGGGAACGTGACCAAGGACTCGCTGGGAAACGACATCAAAGTGCCGCGCCGCGTGACCGTTGCCGCCAACGTGCTGGAGGTAGAACAGCGCAAGACTGCCGTGCTGAGTGCCCGCTACGAACTGGTGGACCTGCGGACCACAAACCGGGTGGACACGGACGGGCTGAGTGCCGAGGCGGTCTATGAGAACTATGCCGCCACCTTTAACGGCGACCGCCGCGCCCTGAGCCGCGAGAGCCTGCAACGGATTGGAAATGAACCCGGCGGCTACCCCACGGAGGGCGAATTGGTGCTGCAGGCGGCGAACCTTTTAAAAAACGAGTTGCAACGTAGACTGGCGCAAAGTGGAAGATTGATCTAAAAAAAGATGCGTCAGGCTTGGCGTATACCGCCATTTTGTAATATCTTGCACGGCGAAAGGACATTTAACGTACACAGACGACCGTACGGTGCCCTTTCGTCGTTTTGACATCTTGTTGTCAGCCAGCGGCTTAGGCCGGTGGGTGGTGGCATTATTCCTATTTTAATTAATCGTGATCTTATGAGAGAAATGAGACAATTATTCTTACTGCTATGCCTGCTGTGTTCAGCCGGCATGCTGTTCGCCCAACCGGCGAATGACCTTTGCACCGCAGCAACACCCCTTACTATAGGTGGAGCTGCCGTTAGCGGAACAACCGTAGCGGCCACGCAAAGCCCCGAAGGTACCTGTATTACCGGTGTTGATGTATTCTATTCCTTCACGGGTAATGGCAACATATTGACGGTCACCGGTACTCCTGTAGGCACTACTTTTGACATGGAGATCGGTTTATTCAGCGGTTCCTGTGCTGCTCCCATGAACGATCAGTGCCGGGACGCTACATTCGGAGGAGACCCTGAAGTCCTGACACTAAATAGTGTTGCGGGCGCAAGCTATTTCGTCTACATCGGCCACTGGTCCGCTACTCAAGGCGTAACAGGAGATTTTTCCGTTCAAGTAGCAGACACGGGCAACCCTTCTCCTACTGTTTCCGAAAACGATCTTTGTGCTGACGCGATTAACTTAGTACCGGGTTTGAATGCTTTAGGTAACACGACGGTTGCAACGAATATCGGGGCACTTGACTGTGACGGTACAGAAATAGACGGTGGAGGTGTTTGGTTCACCTTTATCGGTGCCGGATCCGAGATCACGCTTTCCACTGCTAATGCCGGTACCAATTTTGATACGGAATTAAACCTATACTCCGGAACCTGTGACGCATTGGTCTGTGAGGACTCCGATGACGACGGTGGTACGGGTACTACATCTGTGATTACTTTTACTGCCGCAGAGAACGTCACTTACTACGTGTATGTTGATGGTAGTTCCACCTCTCGCGGTAACTTCGAGCTTTCGCTCGCCGGTATTGTAGGTGACGACGATGATGATGATGATGATGATGACGACGACGATGATGATGTCGATCCCGTTTTTGAAGTACAGCTTGCAGCGCAGGGTCAGATCAACGTGACGTTGAACGACGACTGCCAAGCCATGCTTGACGTACGTCAGGTGCTGGTAGGTAACTACGATGTGGATGGCGACGGCGAAGAACCCGAGAGCGACCAGTTCCGGATCACGGTACAGGATGAAGACCCCACTAACGGCCCGATCATTGACGGTTGCGGTCAGTACACCTATATGGTGAGTACTGATCCCATATTGCCTGATACGACTATCGGTTTTACCGGCGCGTTCGACCTGTTCGGCCCTAACTGGAGTTTTTTCACGGGAACGGCATCTGGTCAGGCTCCTAATGCCAACCAGCCATTTACCATTACGGGTGACGAATCCACGTTGACGATTTCTTCGCTGGGAAATAACCAAAGTTTTACTAACCCTTTCTTCCAGGTTTTTGGTGAACTACAGATCACTGAAGCGGGTGAATTGACTTTCGATTATAACTTCAATGGTGCTGACCCGGGCTTTGACCTCGTATTCATCCAGTATGATTTCGACGGTACCATGATGGAGATGGATTTGATTCCCGTTACCTCCGCCGCCGTTTCCGGCACATTGGTTATTGACGCCAATGTAGGTGATGTACTGACCGTTGGTGTTCAGAATGACGGTTCCGCGCCTGCGATCGGATCTACCTTATTCACTACCCTGGTTATTGACAACCTCCAGTTCGCCGTTCCCGGTTTCGAGAGTGATGTAACGGGTTTCATCAACTCCTGGGGCCTAGTACGCGCCGAGGACAAGACGCCGCCTACGGTTGTCGCCCCCGTGGCACCTACCAATCTGTTCTGTGACCAGATCAATGGTATTACGCTAACGGAATTGAACTTCAATACCTCACGCTGCTACCGCACTAACAGTGCCGGTCAGTTTATCAACGGCCAGGATCAAGTAGTTTCCGTAGCGTTTCTGCCACTGGAGTTCCGTAACCGCATCATTGCGGGTGGCGGTTTCCCCACCATCACCGATGGTTGCTCCAATGTAGAGGTTTGTGTTAATGACGTGATCACCTTTGCCGACGGCCCCAACGCCGACGAGCAGTGTAACCCCGTCACCTTGACCCGTACTTTTACGGCCCGCGATGCCGGCCCCTGTACGCTGGGTAATGGCGAGGTGAGCCAGCCTACCGTTGTGAGCTACGACATCATCTTCGCCGTGCCTACCCTGGCTGACGTAACCGGCAACATGCTGGCCCGCGAAATCAGCTGCAGCGACCCGATGAACCTGCTGCCCGCTAACCAGTTCGGTGACGCCAACCCGGCTCCCCGTCCCCAGGATTTCCCCTTCATCACGACCAGCAACGGCCCCGTGCCGATCACCGGTTCGTTTTGTAACCTGGCCGTAACGGTACAGGACGGTCCCCGCACGGTGACCTGCCCCCAGACTTACAAGTTCTTCCGGACGTTCACCGTCCTAAACTGGTGCACGCCTAATGCCGCTCCCCTGATTTTCACTCGTCTGGTGAAAGTGGGTGACTTCGACGCTCCCGTCATCACCGCTCCCACGCAGGACCTGAACTTCGACGGTATCGCCGATGCCGGTCTGTTCTTCTCGACCAATGCCCTGGGCTGCCTGTCCTTCTTCACGGTTCCCAGCGTGGTCGTAACGGACAATTGCTCGGCGGTTACCGCCATTACGGTACTGGCCAACATCTTTCCGAACCAGGACCTGACGGCCACTCCGATCGGCAGCTTCCTGCCCGGTCAAACCACTTCCGGTATTCCCCAGGGAACGCACACGCTGCGCTATACCGCAGTGGACCCCTGTGGCAACTCTTCCTTCGTGGATGTAACGATCGTAATTGACGACGCCACGGCTCCCGTGGCCAAGTGCGAGGACGGCCTGAATATCTCGATCGGCGGTTCACCCGACAACATGGGTGTTGCCATCATCTCGGCCGAGGACATCGACAAGAACTCCTACGACGAGTGCAGCGGCGTAACGCTGGCGATTGCCTGCATCGACACGACGGACAACTCGCTGCTCGACCCAATCTTGGGTTACCAGCCCACGATTACGGTTGACTGCGACGATCTGGGACGCAAGGGCATTTCCCTGCGCGTTACCGACGCCGCCGGCAACGTGAATTTCTGCTGGCTGACCGTGCTGATCGAGGACAAAGCGACTCCGATCTGTATTCCTCCTACGCCCCGTCAGATTCTCTGCTCGGACCTGCCGTTCGATTTCCCCGCTAACGTAGGTCTGGCCTTCGGCCTCGACCAAGTGAACGTGGGCGCGTTGTTGAACGACCTGTTCGGTACGCCCTTCGCGCAGGATAACTGCCCGAACTCGGTAACGCAGACGTTGACTCCCGTTGATACCCGCGACAATTGCGGCATCGGTACGATCGTTCGTTCGTTCCGCGTAACGGATGCTCAGGGACTTTCTTCCATCGGCAGCTGTAGCCAGACCATCGTGGTACTGGAGCAGCACGACTACACGATCAAGTTCCCCGGTGACTCCGACTCGGAGGATTGCGACCTCGACATGATCAGCCAGATCATGTTCACCGAGCGTGCCTGCGATCTGATCGCCGTTTCGGTACACCCCGACACTTTCGCGGCCACGGCCACGGAGTGCTACAAGATCCGTAACACGATCGAAGTAATCAACTGGTGCGAGTACGACGGTATCGAAGAACCGATCACCCTGCCCCGTGACGCCGACGGCGACGGTAACTTAGTGGAGGACTTTTGGTTGCACGTGGTTCCTTCGACCAACTTGAACAGCATCAACGACGACCGGGCATTCCTGGACCGGGACGGTAACCGCCTCAACGGCCTTCCATCTTACATCAACGACCTGGCCGGCTTCCCGATCACGGGAGTAGTCGATCCTACGCCTCCTACCTTTAACAACGCTGACGCGACTGGTAACGGCTACGGAACGGATGCCCGCCGCGGTTACTTCCGCTACATCCAGTTTGTGAAAGTATACGACGGCGTTGCGCCGACGATCGACACGACTGGCAACCAGACCGAGTTCTGTTCTTTTGACGGCGCGCTTTGCGCCGGCGATCTGGAACTGAACTTCACCGTGGACGACGCCTGTTCGCCCGACGCGATTTCGATCGTGAGCGTAACAGTAGACCCCTTCGTGGTGGACGCCAACGGCGACGGCATCATCACCGCCGTTGAGTTCCAGCCCGGTACCTTGCCCGCCACGGCTAGCGTTTCGGTAGGATTCAACAATAACAACATGGTCATCACCGGCACCAATATTCCGATCGGCCGCCACGCGATCCGCGTAGAGATTCTGGACGGTTGCGGTAACCGCGCCGCCGTGATCTACGTGGTCGAGATCATCGACTGCAAGGCTCCGACGCCCATCTGCATCAACGGCCTGACGGCCACGCTGATGCCCGATGGCAACGGCGGCGGCATGGCAGCGATCTGGGCCAGCGACTTTGTCGCTTCTCCCTCGACCGACTGTACGCCCGATGTATTCTTCACGCTCTACCGTTCGGCGGATGCGTCGGTGAATAACTTCGCGCCGATGATGGGTGATACGGGCTTGATCCTGACTTGCCCCGATCTGGGCCTGCTGCCCGTACGGGTCTATACCCAGGACGGTGCCGGTAACTTCGACTTCTGCGAAACTACCCTGCTGGTGCAGGAAAATCAGGCCAGCATCACTTGCGGTGCCGGCGTGGGATCGATTGCCGGTCTGATCGCCACCGAAGGCGGTGCTAACGTAACGGGTGCCGAGGTAGCCGTTTCGGGTTCGAGCAATGAGACGATGGTAACGACCAACGGTACTTACTCCTTCAGCCTACCGATGGGTGGTGACTACACGGTTACGCCCCAGCTGGATGCCAACCACCTCAACGGTGTGTCGACCTTCGACCTGGTACTGATCTCGAAGCACATCCTGGGTATCCAGGAGTTCACCAGTCCTTACCTGATGGTAGCCGCTGACGCCAACAACAACGGCGGTATCTCTACCCTCGACCTGATCGCAATCCGTCGCCTGATCCTGGGTCTGGACAATGCCTTCACCAACAACACCAGCTGGCGCTTCTTCGAGGCCGGCGGTTCGATGGCCGAAGTACACAACTTCAATAACCTGAACGCCAACGTATCGGGCGCCAACTTTGTGGGTGTCAAGATTGGTGACGTGAACGGTTCGGCTACGGCCAACCTGATCGGTGCCACGGCCGAGGAGCGGAGCAACGGAAACGTTGAGCTGCGGGTTGACGAAATGGAACTCGTTGCGGGTAACACTTACACCGTCGACGTACGGGCCGGTGACCTGGCCGGTTTCCAGGGTACGCTTGCACTGAATGGTGCCGAGCTGATCAACCTGACCTACGCTGCCGCCACGGCCGAGAACTTCGGTACGCAACTGGCCGACGCCGGTCTGGTAACGATGAGCTTCAACAGTGAAGTAGCCGTTGATGAGCAACTCTTCAGCGTAACGCTGCTGGCCACGGCTGACGCGAAGCTGAGCGAGGTGCTGAGCCTGACCGACCGCGCCACGCGCACGGAAGGTTACTCGACCACGGGTGACATCCGTAACCTGGTGCTGAACTTCGGTTCGACCACGGTTGCCACGGAGGCTGCCTTCGAGCTGATGCAGAACACCCCCAACCCCTTCGCCGCCCAGACGGAAATCCGCTTCAACCTGCCGGTTGCCGCCGATGCCACGCTGACGGTACAGGACGTAACGGGTAAGGTGGTATTGGTTCGTTCGATCGAGGCTAACGCCGGGTTCAACAAAACCGTACTGCTGCGTCGTGAGGTGGGTGCCGCCGCCGGTGTGCTGACGTACACGCTGACGGCCGGTGAGTTCACCGCTACGCGCAAGATGATCGTACAGTAAATCGGATTGGCTACTACCGTTCGCGGTAGCAGTAATCGATCTACCTGATCTGATAAGGGAAGCCCCCGCCGACGAAAGTCGGTGGGGGCTTCTTGCATTTGGGAAAAGGGTATCAACTAATGCGCCGAAGGGAGGTTAATGATTCCTCACCCCTAATATTCTTTGGCATGAATGATACGGACAAGATAGTACGCCCTCCTCAGGGTTTATCAGCACGAACCGTGACCATAGTTGCGGGTGTGTTGCTTTGTTACTTTATGATCGGGGCGGCCTATAACCTGCTGAAGATGGAGTTCGTGTTATTCGGGGTATTGTGGGAACTTTTGACGATTCCTGCGCTGGGGGCTTTGGGAGGGATAACGATTTATAGTTTGATTCGCCTGAGCAAACAGCCGAATGCCGGTGGGCGGGCATTTATAATGCCACTGTTGATTGCGGTGGTAACTATCGCTTTACTAATCGGGTCGATGTTTTTTGGTTAGGAGAAGGGATGGATACTACCCCCCTTACTTACCAGAGTATTGTACTTTTCTGCTTGACGGGAGTTTGCTAACTTTGCGGCCGTTTAGCACAACCCCTCCGGGGTTTAACCGTTTTTACCCGTAAACCACCCTCTCCCATGGCCATTATGATCACCGATGACTGCATCAATTGCGGAGCCTGCGAACCCGAGTGCCCCAATACGGCAATTTATGAGGGAGCGGTAGCCTGGCGCATGGCGGACGGCACAACGATCAGCAAGCCGTATGAATTGGAGACCGGTGCGGTGGTTGACGCCGAATCCGAGCAGGAGCCGGTGAGCGACGAGTTCTACTACATCGTGCCGGATAAGTGTACGGAGTGCGTCGGTTTTCACGAAGAGCCGCAGTGCGCGGCCGTTTGCCCGGTGGATTGCTGTGTGCCCGACCCGGAGCGGCCGGAGGAGAATACGGTGCTGGCGGCCCGGCAGGTGCGGTTGCACGTTTAATCGCCATTGCGAAGAAGTACCCAGAATTTAGTTGCGTGAGGTGCCTGTAGGGGCGTTAGCGCACGCAGTGCCGAGGCGAATGCCGAAGCCCGGAAGGGACCGACCCCGGCCCTGGCCGGGGGCACGCCCAACAATCTACCGTACAATTTTAGCCGGGTATGCTTACATCGCCGGTACCGGCCAGTAGGTTCTCACCGCAGTGCCAGCAGTAGCGTGCCTGTCCCAGGTGTTCTTCCTCGCCGCAACGGTTGCAGGTGTGGTCGGGTAGGGCGGCGGCAGTCTCCTCGTCTTCCAGAGCCTCCTTGACCTTTACCATTTCAGCGGATACGATACCGGTGGGTACGGCGAGTACGGCATAACCCGCGATCATGATGAGGCTGGCCATCAATTGGCCGAGGGGCGTGATGGGGGAGATATCGCCATATCCGACGGTGGTGAGGGTGACGATGGCCCAGTAGATGCCGCGGGGGATGCTATCGAAACCGGACCCTGCCCCGGCCTCGACGATGTACATGAGGCTGCCGAAGATGCAGACCATGAGCAGGATGAAGAACATGAATACCGAGATTTTTGTCCGGCTGGCCTTGAGGGCGTCCATGATCATGTTACCCTGCGAGAGGAACTTGGTAAGTTTGAAGATGCGGAACACTCGCAAGAGCCGTAGTGCCCGTACGATGCTCATGGAGTGGCTGCCCACGATGAAAAGACCCAGGTAAGTGGGGATGATGGAGATGAGATCGACCAGCCCGTAAAAGCCGGTGACGTAGCGCCAGGGGTGGCGGGCCGTGTAGATGCGCAGCGCGTATTCGAGGGTGAAAACGACGGTCAACACCCACTCGATGAAGATCAGTACACGCCGGTAATCGTGTTCGATGGTGGGAACCGTCTCGATGATCACCACCAGTACGCTCAGAATAATGAGCATCATCAGGACGATCTCGAAGATGCGTCCTACGACCGTATTGGTCTCGAACAGCACGGCGTGGAGCCGTCGTTTGAAGGTTTGTTTCAATCTATCTTTAGGTTCCAAATTGAGCAGGATCGCGCCGCCGGCACTTTTTCGTGAGAAGGGATATTGATTGCATAGCTACGGGCCGTGCATACGGGGCTATAATAAAAAGTGGATCAATCCTTCTCGATTTGCAGATCCTCTACGCGCGGTGCGCGCCATTTGGCGTAACCCACCGGGGTACTGAGCGACCGTTTGACGGCCATGCCCGCGCGGCGTTTGTCCCAGATCATGGCGGCGGTCATGATGAGACTGGTGCCGAAAATGACGAACAGCAGGATGCCCTTGTCAAAGGCCGCTACTTCGGCAACCACGGGAATGTCGTTGAAGAGCAGGACGGTAATGAGGCCGCGTGGTGCGACGAAGAGCTGGGGCAGAATGTCTTTACCGACCAGCAGCCGCAGGAGCAGGAAACGAATGAGGTAGATGGATACCAGGATGATGAGGCTGACCAGGGCTACCTGTAGGTTAAAAATGCCGGCAATGGCGATGGTGAGGCCGAAAACCACGAAGAAAAAAGTGCGGATCACGAAGGCCGTCTCCATGGTGATGACGTGCAGTCCTTCATAGATATGGTGGGCTTTTTTGAGATCGAGCCACTTACGGAACGGACCCTGGAAAAACAACTTCATGTTGGCGATCACCAGACCGAATACGAGGATGATGATGAGGGACGAGAGGTGAAATTTCTTGCCGACGGCGTAGAGTAAGAGCAGGACGGCGATGAGTAGAAAGAGTTTAGTGTGACTCTTGATGCCCTGAAAAACCACCAAAATAGCATAGGCTGCTACGAGCGATAGTACAATGGTTAGACCCGTGAGGCCGAAAAAGCTACCGATGCCGGAACCGTGTGCACTAGTACCGTCGATCGGATCTACGTCGCCCACCTGACCGGCGAGGAAGAAGAAGAGCATGATGCCGAGAATGTCGGAAAAGGTGCTCTCGTAGATATGAAATTCCTTCTTATCGCCCCGTAATTCCGTTACGCTGGGGATGATGATAGCACTGGAAAGGATGGACAAGGGCGTGGCGTATAGCCAGGCGGACAGGTTGGTCATGCCGTCGATGAAGTACTTAAGTGTTTCGGCGGCCACCCAGGTAGAAAGCAGTAGCCCTACGAGCGCGATGCCGAAAGACTTGGCGATGGGGAGGTACTTTTCCGGCTTGAGTTCCAGTTCCAGGGCGGCTTCCAGTACGATCATGATCAGACCGATGGTACCCAGGGTTTTGAGCGTGTCGCCGAGGTCGTAGGAGGTGATGAATGGAAAGACGTACTGCAAACCGATACCGAGAAAGATGAGCATCAGTACCGAGGGAATGTTGGTCCGCTTGGATACTTCTCCGAAAAAGAAGGAGAAGATGATGATGATGCTACAGCCGATGATGAGCGTATATGGTTCCATGCAAGAAAGTGGTTAGAAAGGATATGCAACAGTGAAAGCAGAGTGGGCGGTAGCGGCCCGGAAATGATGGCCGGGTGGGGGACCGGGGAAAAGTTAATCGACCGCCAGGGCGGGCGGGGGGGCACCCCGGAAACCCCGGCTGACCTGGTAGCCCCATTCGCGAGCCAGTTCGATCATGGCGGGGGCATAACTGTCATCTAGCAAAAGTACCCTTAACTCGTAGCCGCCGGCTACTTCTTCGGAAGGGGTGACTTCGGGCCGGTGCGACCAGTCGAGGTAGGGGCAGCCGAACAAACGATCGGCCGGTGCGATCGGTGCTGCGTCGGTATCTTTGTCGGTGACGGGGCGTAGGAATAAATCCAGAATAACCCCGGTTTGGGTGCCGCTTTCGATGGTGAAACCGAGTTTGACCAGACGGTAATAGCTGATGAGCCGGGTGCCGTTGTCTACCCGCAGTTGCATCCCGAATGCATCGAGCGATTGGATGGTACCGCTCCGTTCCTGAAAACTGAGCCGCCGCCCCACCTGGAGTCTGGCCGTGGACCGCAGGAAACGACCGCTGAGGTAATTACGACCGGGAATCCAGAGGACCAGGGCCGCTACCGCGACGATGAGACCGTGGGTGAGCGGGTTGGCCAGTACGAACAGGACACCGAGTACGACAATGGCCGACGGCTCGAAAAAGACCCGGATACGGGCGACCAGCGTGAACAACTGCCGCCGCCGCGCACTATCGCGAGTCACCGCCCGGATCAGCCAGGGCGACAAACGCAGCAACAGGTAGGCTGCCAGTAACACCAGCGTGGTACGAAACAGCCCGTTCCAGCCGATGGGTGAGACAAATTGATCCATAGTTAGAGTCGTTGGGTGGCATTACCCGTTGGTTTGGGTAGGTAGTTGGTTCGGGTCAATTCCCGTTCGAGGTCGCCCGCTATGACGGGGTTGATCTCCAGGAAACCGTTGGAACGGCGGCGGAGCAGACCTAAATGCAGATAGCGTTGTATCAGCGGCTGGAAAATAGTACGAAAGCGCGGGCCGAACCGCTGGCGCAATTCGTACTCGGAAGCGGTACGATCGAGCAGCAGGGTACGCAGCAGAATAGCGGCATCCTTGGTCAATTCGGCCGGAAGGGCCAGGGGAGTTTCCGGCAGGTAGCGGATAGTGGCCTCGTCTACGTAGTGCATATCGTAGACCCACTGACGCAGTGCCTGCCCGATGTGTCCCCGGGCATTGACGGCCACCCGACGGGCCAGCCGCTCGATCCGGTCGATTTCGAGTAGTTCGTCCTGCGCATCCACCAGTTGCATCTGCGTGGCCCCGTGGCGAATCAGAATGGACTCGGTGATCTCCTGCGCCGAGAGGCGGTTCATCGGCAGCGTTGCCTGGAAGTAGCGGTTCACGTCGAAATGTAGTACCAGCTGCTGGTAGAGTTCCGTGCCGGTAGCCACCACGAAGAAGACATGGTCGGAATAATAGTCGATGTGCTCAGCAGGCTTTTAATGTCCCTGGCCAGGGGAGCATCCTTATCTTGCCAGGTGGTGAGGTCGTCGATCCAGACCAGGGTAGGTTCCAGGCGGCTGTTCTTGACCACGAATTTGAGGGCCGTTTCCAGGTCTTCCGTCGGCTCCAGGATGCGACCGGCCAGGGTAACGCGCTCGCGGGGCCGGAGACTGACGTAGCGGTTGTCGAAAAAGCGGTGGCCGATCATTTCGCCGAAGAAGGATTTGCCCGTCATCCGGTCACCGGTAATCAGGACGGAACCCCGATAGCCCTTGCGCCAGTTGTCGATGATGGCAGCCACGCGCTCCAGTTCCGTCTCCCGACCCACACGGAACGATTCGCCGAGGTAGCCATCGGTCAGGAACATACTGGTGTAGTGGGCGTTATCGGGCGAAATCACCCGCTTGCCCAGCGTGCGTACCAGTTGCTCGCCCGGACTGAGTTCCTCGCGCAGGCCCCGCCGGCCGAGGTGCGTGAGTTGCTGAAAGCGATCGCCAGCCCAGAGGCGCAGTTGTTCCCAGCCGGTTTGCTGGTACTTGCGGTAATAATTGAGGGTCTGATGCAGGCTGATCTGGAGAAAATCGGAGCGGTAGACCCGGCTTCCCCGCAGGGAAGCGGTTAGAATCCGGTTGGTCTTATCGGCCAGTGTTTCCAGGCCAGTGCGGGCGCGTTCTACGTTAGCGATTAGTTGGCGGACGGCGCGGGGCATGTCCGCGCCCGGTTACGGGCTGTCCTTCCTGGCGCTCGAACTGCATCCGGTTTTCGCTGGTACGCACGGCTACCTGGAGAAACTTGTCGATCTGTTCGCGGCGCACGTAGAATTCTTGTACCTCGGAGATCAGTTCCGACTGGAGCCACCCGGAGGTAGCCGTAGACAGATTAATGTCCCGCACCTGCAGCAGGCCGCCGTCGGTACCGAGGATGAGTTTGCCGTTCGTCGGCAACTTGCCGGTTAGGAGGGTTAGTCGTCCAGGAAAAGTGGTGGCCGAGGCCGGCTCCGGGGCCGCGCCGTAACGCTGCGCAGGGCTTTTAGTACGGCACCGGCGGCGATATTGTCCTTGTCCTCTTTCGGAATGTCGGCCAGGCTTTTTTCCAGCACCTGCGTCGTCTCCCGCAGGTAAGCAAGGTATTCCGATCGAAGGTTTTGCGGAAGAGCTCACGAATATCCTCAAAGGATTTGCCGACTCGTTCCAGCGTGGCCGTTTGGTCGCTGATGGCACCGGCCTGCTCGGCCAGGGTAGTTAGTTGCAGGCGCAGTACGGGCCAGGGGCTGCTTTGCATTTTCCAGGTTTGAATCTGGTAGCGGAAGCCGTCGGTGCGCGAATGACCGCCCCGTAGTTCATTCAACAGGGCTTCGGCTGCTTCTTCGGCGTGTTTCCGTCCGGCGAGGCGGAGGTCGGTAAAGGATTGTTCATCCAGTTCTCCTTCGGAGATGAGGACCAGTGCCCGCTGTTCCTCGAACAGGATATTACGCAACAGGATCAGCAAGTCGCGCCCGCCGTTCAGCCATTCATAGACCAGGAAATAGTCCAGTCCGGCCGGTACCGGATCGGCCGCCAGCCGGTCAGCGGCGGCCTGACCCAGGGCCACCCACTCCGCACTGAGCCGTTCGATGGTTTCCGCCAGTCCCCGCATATGATCGGCGGGTGTCACGGCCGCCCAGGCGGCGGACAGCTCGCGCAGCAAATTATCTCCGGTTGCCGCGGCGACGACTTCGCCGGGGGCTGTTGTTTCGGTGGTCATGAGGATCGACGGTAGTGAAAGTGGTAACGTCATCCGGCACGAAGCTGAATGAGGGGGGAAAGGTACTAAAAGTGTGAGAAGGCGGGGGCGGAAAGATGGAATAACCGCTTATCAAATTCCCCGTCGATCTCGGAAAGGGAGGGCGGATTTATCCCATTTACGTATTAGCTGCGCCGCCACCCTGCACTTCATAGTAACTTCTGGTAATCAATCTCTCACTCATTGATCTCCACTCGCACTTCCTCTAAATCAATCAGTGATAATAGTACCAATTCCCCGCGCCGGTAAGCGGTAGCTAACCGATCGACCGCCAGCGGCGTGTTGCCGGGGGTGGCAAAATTGCGGTAGTCCCGTACAGTGATGCCATTTGCCCGCCGCTCATTATAGGCCTCCCGTAGACGGGGACTCTTTCCACCGGGATGAGTATAGGCTAGGTATTTTAACTGCCGCCCGTCGGGCGTAAACCAGTAGAGGAATTCATCGTCACTGTCGTCACCACCGTTTTCAGTCGCAAATCCGACGTGGATCAAATCAAGCAACTCCCCGCCGATGGTATCGCGACCGAGGTAGGTGGGCCGGACGGCGGGGTCCAGCAAGGCCCAGGGCATAAAGGCAAAATAAATCACCGAGTTGACCGAGTTCCCGTAGGCTTTTTGCTGCTTTTCGGTTAGCTCTACCGTCTGATCGTTGACGTAACGAGTCAGCCCATTATTGTTCAGCACGTCACGGATGCGATCGTCGGTCAGGGTGTCAGTCCACCAGCGCTCGTAGGTATAGTGGCCGTCCTGTTGCCGGTAACGGTAATGCTTGTCACGGAAGCGAAAGGAAACGGTTTGGTTATCCATATCCTCTAATCCCGCCGCCCGGACGGCTTCCCGGATGATAGCCTTGGCCCGATCGGTAGAATCAGCGGTGGTGAGGGGCGACGTCGTTGAAGCTGCGGGGCCGGCCGGGCGCGAAGCCTGGCAGCCGGTGAGGAGAGCAACTGCAATACCGAGGTACAGCAGTGCGCGAAAAAATATAAATACGGGATAGGTCATAAAATGAAAGTAAAGATAAATAGTGGGAGATTTGTTAAAAATGGTGCGAATTTTGATCGTTGGTTGCAGTATGATTGTCAGTGCGTGTCCCCGTTCCGCTAACGCGGAAATAGGGCCGGTCCCCTCCAGGCTCCCTGCCGGTCGGTGCTGCGCACTTCGCCTGAACGACTCCCCTTCCGGGCACCTCACGCAATCAGCAAATAATTGGTAGAGTGAATTATCGGCCTACTAACCCCATTATCATTCCGCCAAGTAAAATAGCGGTGATGATAACTATAACCAGGGTATTCACCACTCGATTCCAGCGAGAAGGAGTAGGA
This sequence comes from Lewinellaceae bacterium, assembly GCA_963710215.1. GTDB lineage: Bacteria > Bacteroidota > Bacteroidia > Chitinophagales > Saprospiraceae > Neolewinella. Next base: position 214,937 of record CAVPZP010000072.1, read on the forward strand.
TCGGGTTGGCAACAGTCTTTCATGGGTCAGTTTAATTATTGAAAATTTTTGATTTAGAATCCGGTCATCAAAACATGATCCGCAGGCCACCGCCAAGTCCGAAGTCGCTATCGTAGCTAGCGGAAACCCCCCAGTACTGGCCGAGGATGTAGCTGGTGCCGAAGGTGTATTCCACCGTCTTGCCGCTGAATTGGTAACGCGCCTGGGCCGAGGCCCTCCAGCGGCTGGTGAGGGGGATGTCCTCCCGCTCCAACTGGAACTCGAAATTGCCCCGGTGGTCCACCCGCAAGTCCGACCAGACCATCATCGGAAGCAGGTAGCGGACACCCACCATGCCCACGGTTTCCACTTCCAGTTCTTCCTGATTGATCTCGCGGTTCATCACCTGGGCACCGTCCACTTCCAAGCCTACATAGGGAGCGAAGTACTGGCGCGGATCGAGGTAGCGCATTGCCTTCCCCTCGATCTCGAAGTTGCCATCATAATCGGTATCGCCTTCCAGACTAAATTCATTGTAAAGGTTAAAATAGGAAAAGTCAGCCCACGCCCCGTTGCTCTGCGCCGATAGGTTGGCGGCAGCGAAATACTGCCGATCGTCCATCGCGAATTTATCGTAGTCTTTCTTATTCGCCAACAATAGGTCCGAAGAACCCTCGTAACCAATGATGCGGGCCATGCCCGACATCATGTGGTAGAGCAGGTGGCAATGGAAAAACCAGTCCTTGTCCTCCGTGGCGGCGAACTCGATGATGGTCGTCTCCATCGGGGCCACATTGACCGTATGCTTGAGCGGTGCGTATTCCCCCTGCGCGTTGATGACCCGGAAGAAGTGCCCGTGCAGGTGCATGGGGTGGCTCATCATGGTGGTGTTGTGGAACACGAAACGAACGTTCTCTCCCTTCTCAATCATGATCTTATCCGCCTGGGACAACGGCTGGTTATTGATCATCCAGACATAGCGCAGCATATTACCACCCAGGTACAAATGCACGATCCGTACGGGGCGATCCTCGTGGAGCGTAGTGGGCTGGGTGGACCGGAGCATGTTGTAATCAAAGATCGTTTCGTCCGGGTATTCTTCCTTCAGCTCGTAGTATCCGGTCATCAATACCCCCATGGGCGCACCGGCTCCCATCATGCTATCACCCATATCCAGGTTAGCCATTTCCATGGTTTTGCCGTCCAGTTCAGCGGCGCGGTAAGTAGTGCCGGCGTCCATTCCGTCGTGGTCCATACCGGGCATGTCGTCCATCGGTTCGTCAACGGGGAGGGTGTCCGCGTTCATGGGTTCGCGGCCGGCGTGCTGGTCCATGCCGGGCATCTTGTCCTTTTTACCCATCTTCATCTTGCCGTGTTCCATGCCGGACATCTTGTGCTTCTTACCCATCTCCATCTTACCGTGGTCCATGCCGGGCATCTTGTCCTTCTTACCCATCTCCATCTTGCCGTGGTCCATGCCGGGCATCGACATACCCATTTCCTCCATGGATTGCATCTGAATCTGATCGTAAGTTGGAGCCTCGCCCGCTGCGTAAACTCTCGTAGAGGGAACGTGGGCCGGGGCTTTTCCCATCTGCATCTTCGGCATCATGGCCATCAGGTCCTTCATTTCCTTGGTCAGTTTATAATAGTCGGCCGGCGGCAGGTCGGCGGCGGGATGGTTGGGTCCCCCGCCCAGCCAGACGGATGTATGCCTGTAACGGTCCCAGGAAGTGGCCCGAAATTCGTAGCGGCCATCCGCCGGCAGCGTCACTTCAATATCGTAAGTCTCGGCGGTGGCGATCAGCATTTTGTCAACCTCCACTGGTTCCACCTCCAGGCCGTCGGCGGCCACGATGCGGAGCTTACCACCGGCATAATGGAGCCAAAAATGCGAGGAAGCCGAGCCGTTTATGACCCGTAGGCGCACGGTTTCTCCCGCCTTCAGATCGGGGTCCTCGTCCGCTATTTTACCGTTGGCAAGGAAGGCGTCGTAGTACACATCAGCAAAGTCCATACCGGGCATCCGCATCCACTCCATCCACCACTGCTTACCGAGGTTGCCCGACACCAGTGCCCGGCCGTAGCTCTGCACGGAGTTACGCTTGATGGCGTACCAGTCGGTGTGCTTTTTGATCTGCCGGAGTACCTCGTGGGGGTTCTGCTCGGTAAAATCCGATAGCACGACCACCTTGTCCTTGGTGGGGTAAGCCTGTTTGGGCTGGATTACGATCGATCCGTACAATCCTTTTTGCTCCTGTAATTCGGTGTGGGAGTGGTACCAGTAGGTACCGTTTTGAATAATGGGAAACGAAGCGATGTAAGTAGCCCCCGGCTGAATCAGTTCCGTATTGAGCATCGGTACGCCATCATACTTATTTGGTAGCAGCAGGCCGTGCCAGTGAAAGGACACCGTCTCACGAGTACGGTTCGTAACGTAAAGGCGGGCCGAATCACCCTCGGTAAAATTAAGGGTCGGCGCGGGGATCTGCCCGTTGGTCGCCAGGGCGCGAGTGGGTTTGCCGGTAAAATTGACCACCGTATCGGCCACGGTCAGGTAGTAGCTGATAACCCGTCCATCCTGCTCGGTGACGCTCTGGCCCGGAATCATTTCATAGGTACTCGCCTTCCCATCACCGGTCCGCTGACCATGGGCCATACCAATTGCTAAGAGGCTGAAAAATAGAGTCGTTAGTTGCTTACTGATCTTCATCGTTAAATAGTTTACCTGCAAAAAAAGGAGGGGATACCGACCGCCGGCCCGTATCCCCTGGTAAAACAAGGCTGCTTACGCGGCCATTTTCCGGCACTCCTCGGCGCACTTCCGGCAGCTCTCGGCGCACCGCTTACAATGGTCGTGATCGTGTTGCTCGCACTGCTCGGCGCAGTAGTCGCAGACCTTGGCACAGAGTTCGCACTGTTCCTTGCTGAATTTGCTTTCGGCGGTCATCAGGTCGATGCTCGCTTCCAGTACGGCGATGCACTGGATGCAGCAGACGGGGCAGTCATTCATGCTCTTTTTCGTGGCCATTTTAGCCAGACAGACTTTACAGTCGATCAGGCAATCCAGGCAGGATTGGAGGCATTTTTGGAAGTCGGTTTTTACTAATGCGGTCATGGTGAAATCGGTTGGTAGCAAGCGGGTGGGCTTGCTGGGTGAATGATATTATTTTGGGTTTCCCCATCGGTCCCCCGAAGGGGGAGGTGCCTTATTTGCTAATCAAGAATCAAGAATCGCTAATCTGCAATCAAGAATCCATCCCGACGGGCAGGTTTAAATGGAATATAGTACGAGCAAATATCAAGTATCAGATATCCCAGGGTTTCCCCCTCGGTCCCCCGAAGGGAGAGGATTGATAATTATTGTCCCTGCAAACGAGCGATCATGCGCTCCATTTCGGCGATTTCTTCTTTCTGGGCGATAATAATTTCACGAGCCAGTTTTTGGGCTTCGGGATCAGTGAGGTGGGCCTCTTCGCTAACCATGATGGCCGAAGAGTGGTGGGGGATCATGGCCTTCATCCACTGTACGTCGCTAATGAAGGTCTGCTCGCGTAAACCGCTGAAGCAAAGCACGAAGGTGAGAATCGACGCCGCAATGATGCCGTAGTTGATTGCTTTGTTCTTATACATGCCCCACATGAAGAGCAGCATGACAATAGCCATAGGTGCGATCATTAAAAAGGTCATGTAGGTACGCGTAGGGCTGAGGTAAACGTGGTCGAAAACATCGACGTTGAGAAACATGATGCCATACATGATGACGAAGGAAGTGGCCATCATGAGGCCGAATTTCAGGTAGTGGTTCATTTGCTGTTTTTTGTTTTCCCCGCGTGAGGGATGGGAGGCGTTGTTTGAACGGACCGCCGCCGGTAACGGCGGTGAGAAGAGAGTGCCGGACAGCCCGACCCGACCGGCGGGAGGGACACGCCCAAACCACGAGCATTTAGCGAATCAAAAGCATCGCTACCGCCATGGCCACCATGCCCACGTCCTCGACGATGGTGACGGTGCTCATGGGCAGATTGAAGACGTCGCCGAGGCAGGCGCACTTTATCTTTCGCTTGTTGAGGTTGCTCTGAATGACGCCGATACTGCTGATGCCGAGCACGATAATGGTGGCCACGTTGGTCCAGAACGGGAAGAGGCCGGTGAGGTAAAGCAGGCCGAGCGTGAGTTCGACGAAGGGGTAAACGTAGCCCCAGCCGTGCCAGCGGGCGGCCACGATGTCGTACATGGCGTAGCTGTCGGCGAACCCGCGCAGGTTGAGCAGTTTGAAGAAGGCGAAGACGATGAAGAAGCCGGCCATAAAGTCGCGCATCCAAAGCATCCCGGAAAACGTAGCAAAGGGAAACTGCGCCAGCAGGGTGACGCCCGCAATGAAACTGACGATCAGGATGAGCGGCCGGTAGGTGGTTACGTTGGCCTCGGGCACGTCCATGACGGGCGGCGGCGCGGCGGGCCGGGGCGGGGCCGGAGCAGCTGCTTTCGGCGGGGCCGGCTGGTCGATCGGCTCGATGTGGTACTTACCGATGGCCGCCTGCAGGGTAGCGAGGTCTACGTCACGATCGAGCGTGATCCTGGCCTGCGGGGATTCTAGTTGTACCTCGGCCGCAGTGACACCGGGGACGGTGTCGAGACCGCGCTGTACGCTGGCAACGCAGCCGCCGCAGGTCATGCCGGTGACACGGTAGTCTTGCTGTTTGGTTGTTGTGGCATTCATACCCTTATAACAAGCAGCTAACTAGGCCGGTGCGCTAATATTTTGCGTCAATCTAGCGAGATATTGACTTTAGCTATACCCGCTCGATCAATTCGGGCCGGTAGTGGCCCAGTTTCTGGAAGGCCGTGGGCGTCAGGCCCGTAGCTTTGCGGAACACGCCCGAAAAATGGGACGCGCTGGCGTAGTGCAGTCGCTGGGCCACCTCGTAGACGGGGGCATCGCCCCGGCTCAGCAGGCGCTTGGCGAGTTCCATGCGGTGCGCCCGGTAAAAGTCTTCGACGGTGCGTCCCTCGGCGGCCGAAAATTGCCGGCTCAGGTGGCTGTATTCGCGGTGCAATTGTCCGGTCAGTAGTTCGGAAAGCGTCAGGTTAGGGTCGGCGTCGTCATTGTAGACGTACTGAATGATGAGTCCCTTGATGCGGTCGATGGTGCCCGCTTTGGCATCGTGCAATTCGAAGCCCAGACGACGCAAGCGGGCATCCAATTCTGACAACTGCCGAGCGTCATCGTCGCCGCCGCCCGGTGGCGGGTGGGCCAGCACGCGGCCCAGGGCCACTTCGGTTACCGTCCAGCCGAGTTCGCGCAGGGTGCTTTCCACGGCAGTCAGGCAACGGTCGCAGACCATGTTGCCGATATAGAGGGGTTGGGGTGGTGTCATGGTAGTCAGTTTTTGCGGGTGTGGTTAGCCGGCGGGATAAAAAGCAGGCCGAACCGGAAAATCATTCCGGCCCGGCCCACGCAGACCTTAGTGGATCGTTTCGATCACCTTACCGCAGCTCATCATCATGTCGCCGAAGTAGGGGTTACGGATTGCTTTTTCACTGCTGATCCAGTTGGCTCCTTCGTTGTTAAAGGCCATCGGGCAACGTTGCACGTAAAGCGGACTGTCGCCCTTTCCGAAGCTGTTGAGGGCTGCGGCCAGGGGTTCGGCCAGACCGGAAAACGCGCGGCGCATTCCTTCCAGGTCGGTAGCGGCGGTTAGTTGGTTGGCGGCCGTTTGCAGCGGGCGCAGGTAGTCCATCCACTCTTGGTGGCGGTCTCCCTTCACCAGGCTCATGTCCACCATGCCCAACTTATTGTTCATGTCACGGGCGGCGTTGCCGGCTGCCTTCGCATCGGCGGCTACCAGCTGGTCCTTCAATTGCAGGTAAGCCGTCGTTACGGCACCCAGTTGGCGCTGAAATTCGGGATCGGTTGCCGTTGCCGTCATATCCGCTTCGTCCTGGTGGTCGGCGGTTGTCCCGGCGGCGTGGTCGTGGTCTCCGTTATGCTCGTGCTGACCGGTACAGGCCGTACCGAACGTTACTAATCCAGTGATAAAAAAAACAAGGGCGTAAATACGCATGGTTTGAAAATTGATGAGTAACCGGTGGTTACTCGGTTAAGAAAAATGGGCCGACCGGCATGGTCGGTTATCTATACCGGCACGGGTTTATTCCCCCCCGCCGGTTGGTTTAATTCGTCTGCCACGTAGCCGCAGGTCATCATCTTTTCCCCGAAAAAGGGGTTGCGGACCTCCTTCTCCGCGCTGATCCAATTACCGCCTTCATTATTGTAGGCCATCGGGCAGTGCTGTACGTATAAGGTGTCGTTCACCCCGAATGCGGTCAGGGCATGGATGAGGGCCTGGAAGAAAGCCGAACTGCGCCCGCTGCGCCTCCACGTCCCCGGCTTTTGCCAGGCCGCCCAGGTGACCGTTCATGGCCTCCAGTTGCTGCATCCAGTACTGGTGGGCGTCGCCCTTTACCAGGCTCATGTTCACCTCATTGATGGCGGTGCGCAGCGGGGCTAGTAGTTTTTCGTCCGCTCTTTCAGTCTTCACCAACCGGTCCTTCAGCGGCAGGTAGGCACTGGCCACTTCTGTCAGTTGGGCGCGGAAGGCGGCCGGGGTGCCGTCGCGGTAATTAGGCACCACCAGGGCGGTTACGGCCTCCGCCACGCGGCCCTTGATTAGCACGTTGCGGTTCATCATGCTGGCCTTGTTGTTCAATTGGGCCGAGGCGTCGATGGCGAACACGCCATTCACTACCACCCGCTCGCCGGCCGCCAGCCCGCTCAGCACGCGGTAGCCGTCGCCCGCCCGGTCACCCAGCGTGACCTCCCGAAACTCGTAAGTGGGTACCTCCGCCCCGGGCAGCTCCACGTATACCACCGACCGCTCGCCCGTCCACAGCACGGCCGTGGTGGGTACCGTCAGGGCGGGGGCACTCCCCGGGCTGCGCCGTCCCTTATCGGGACTTACCTCGATACGCCCCTGCACGAACATCTCCGGTTTCAGCCGCCCGCCCCGGTTATCCACTTCCGCCCGCACGGCCGCCGTCCTCGTTCCGGGGTCGATCAGCGGGTCGATAAACGTCACCCGCGCCCGGAAGGTATCGGCCGACAGCGAGGGCACGGTAAAGGTCACCCGGTCGCCCACCCGGATGCGCGCCAGGTCACCCTCGAAGGCGTCGAACAAGGCCCACAATTGGTTCAGTTGCGTCAGCGTATACAGCGCCCCGCCGGCGGTCACGTATTGCCCCACCTCGGTTTTAAGTTCCAGTACCGTCCCGCCCCGCTGGGCGTAAACCGGGAAATTGGTCAATACTTCTCCGCTGCTTTCCAGGCGATCTATTTGGGCATCCGTTACCTTCAGGTTGCGCAATTTTTGCCGCGCCGCTTCCACCAGGCGCGGGTTCACCGCCGCCAACTCCCTGGCCTGCAACAACTCCTCCTGCGCCACCACCAGCGTGGGCGCATAAATGGTCGCAATCTGCTGCCCGCTCCGCACCCGCTCCCCGGCATAGGTCACGTACATCCGCTCCACGCGCCCGCCCACGTGCGCCGCCTGCACGGCCGTGGTCCGCTCGTCCGGGGCCAGCCTGCCGGTCAGGTTCACTACCTGCGCGCCGCCGTTTCCGGCCCCGGGTTCCGCGCCTGCGTCACCCACCGCCACGGTACGCACCCGCGCCAGGGCCACTGCCCCCTCGGTCATCGTCAGCACCGTCGGCTCATTAGAGGCACCGGCCGCCAGTGGGATCAGGTCCATGCCGCAAATCGGGCAGTCCCCCGCCTCCTCCCGCTGTATCTGCGGGTGCATCGAGCAGGTCCAGATTTCGGCACCCCCCTCCGCCGCATGGTCGGATTCCGTATGCCCATCGGCCATCGTCACTTCCTCGTCGCTCGTGCCGCCAAACAACACATAGCCCGCCAGCAAGCCCCACGGCCAGCGCCAGAACGAGGTAAAGGATGGTTTGGGTGTTTAATTTCTCTCTGTTCATGGTAATTTAATTTTTACGGTTGGGTGAGTCGGGTAAATGTTGATGGTGCAAGCGAGAGCGGTACTACCTACTACCCGACTACGTACTAAAAGACTAACTAGGGCGTGCCCCCGGCTACCGCCGGGGTCGGTCCCCGCCGGGCTTCGCTGTCGCTCGGCACTGCGTGCGCTAACGCCCCTCCGGGCACCTCACGCGGGGGATATAGAATTGAATGATCGAATGATTGAGTGAGGTCGGAAACATACTTGATTCGGAGTAACGAAACGGTCTATGTTCACTCCCCTACTATTCAATCATTCAATCACCCATTCATTCAATCATTGACCTCACCCTCGCCCATTCCACCAGCACCGTTGTCCTGGCCTTATCCGCCATAGTGCGGTAACTCACCAGCTCATCCTGCATCCGCAGTAGTTCATCCAGCGGGCGGCGGCCGTTGGCGTACTCGCTGCGGGCCACGCCCGGGCGGCCTCCAGCACGGTGGTCTGCTCTACCAGAAAGGCCAACTGA
>CAVPZP010000073.1:0-190617 GCA_963710215.1 Lewinellaceae bacterium
CGTGAATGGAGTTTATCTGTTTTCAGGATTACAAGAGGGCGATTATCTCGTGCAGATTCCTGTAAGTGCGTTTGATGCCGGTGCTCCTCTTGAAGTGGCTAACCTTTCCAGTGAAATAACTGATGAGGTAGACAATCAAGAAGATGGCGATGACAACGGTATTCAGGCAGCCGGTCAGGGAGGATCGGTCACTTCACCAATCATCAATTTGACCATCGGTGACGAGCCGGTTGGTTTGGCCGAATTCGGCCCAGGCAACGCACAAGACGACGCCTACGACGCCAATGGCGACATGACGGTTGACTTTGGTTTTGTAGCACCCATGTTTGACTTGGCCTTAACCAAGGTACTTGCACCCGGCCAATCCGATCAGGTAAATCCCGGTGATCTGGTAGTATTTACCATTAAGGTATACAACCAGGGTAACATCGCTGCGGACAATATTGAGGTAACTGATTCGATTCCAATGGGCCTCAATTTCAATATTGCAAACAATGCACTTGGACCGGTGGTGCTGCACCAAAAGTGAGTACGACCCTAACGGACTTTACCGTGGGAGGAGTTACAACTACGAGTTTGGCTCCCGGTGATTCGGTAAGTGTGAATATCACGCTAATGGTCGATGTGCCACAAGGTGCCATGATGACGCTGACCAACATTGCCGAGATTAGCGACGCTACCAACCAGTTTGGTATGCAAATCGATGATGTTGACTCTAACCCTGACGATAATCTCGGCAACGACGTGTTCCTACAGGATAATGAAATTGGCGGAAATGGTATTAACGGAGAAGATGAGGACGATAGTGATCCCGCATCCGTAGTTACCAACCGCTTTGACTTGGCACTCAAAAAAGTACTGGGTATTGGCCAGGATATGCTAGTAGAACCGGGAGATAATGTCGTTTTTGACATTGTTGTCTTTAATCAAGGTTCTATTCCGGCGGACAACATCGTGATTTCGGATTTCATTCCCTCGGGCATGACTTTTAATCCCGCGCTGAACGCGGACTGGACCGAGACTGGTGGTATTGCCACTACAACCTTGACTGTTGCTGACGGTGACTTGGACGCAGGCGGTCTGTTGCCGACGTTCTCGGACACGGTATCGATCATGCTTAACGCTAGCGTCTCCGCAAACTGCGGGCATGAGCCTGCGTAACGTAGCTGATATCCAGAGTTCGACGGATCAGAATAATAACGTCCAGATAGACGACGATTCGGATTATACGGATATGGACATGATCGCCGATACGGACAACGACGACATCGACGGCGACGGCCAGAACGGCGGCGACGAGGATGAGTCGGACTTCGAGACGGTGGTGATCGAGATCTTCGACCTTGCGCTACAGAAGCAACTGGCCCCCGGTCAGTCGGACATGGTCAACCCCGGCGACGTGGTGACTTACAACCTGGTGATCACCAACCAGGGCATGATCACGGCGGATAACATCGAGGTGGTGGACTTCATCCCCTCGGGCATGACGCTGGTCGGCCCGGCGGACTTCACCTTTGACGCTGCGACGGGTACGGCTTCGGCCACATTCATGGCGGGCGACGCCAACGGCGTCATCCCGACGGGCGGCTTGCTACCCGGCACTTCGGCCACGGCGACGATTCAACTGATGGTAACCGCTCCGGTGGCCGCCGGCACGAGCTTGCGTAACGTAGCCGAGATCGGCGACGCGACCGACGAGGCGGGCAACCCGCAGGAGGACGTGGACTCTGACCCAGCCGACCCGGCCAACCCGGACGATATTGATGACGACAGCGACGATCTGATCGGCGAAGACGGCACGAACGGTGGCGATGAGGACGAATCGGACTTCGAGACCGTAACGGTCAACCGTTTCGACTTGGCACTGGCCAAGGTATTGAGTGCCGGTCAGTCGATGACGGTGGAGCCGGCGATGACGTGTCATTCGACATCGTGATCACCAACCAAGGCGATATCGCGGCGGACAACATCGAGATCGCGGACTTCATTCCCACGGGCATGACGTTCAACCCCGCGCTGAACGCGGACTGGACCGAAACGGGCGGCGTGGCCACCACGACCCTGACGGTTGCCGACGGCGACCTGGCGGCGGGCGGCTTGCAGCCGACGCAGTCGGCCACGGTCACGATCGTGCTGACGCTGGCCGCTCCGCAGACGGCGGGCATGAGCCTGCGCAACGTGGCGGAAATCCGCGACGCGACGGACGACAACGGCGTCGTGCAGATCGACGACGACTCGGACTACAACGTGGACGGTGATGACCCCGACATGATTGCGGATACGGATAACGACGACATCGACGGCGACGGCCAGAACGGCGGCGACGAGGATGAGTCGGACTTCGAGGACGGTAGTGATCGAGATCTTCGACCTTGCGCTACAGAAGCAACTGGCCCCCGGCCAGTCGGACATGGTCAACCCCGGCGACGTGGTGACTTACAACCTGGTGATCACCAACCAGGGCATGATCACGGCGGATAACATCGAGGTGGTGGACTTCATCCCCTCGGGCATGACGCTGGTCGGACCGGCGGACTTCACCTTTGACGCTGCAACGGGTACGGCTTCGGCCACCTTCATGGCGGGCGACGCCAACGGCGTCATCCCGACGGGCGGCTTGCTACCCGGCACTTCGGCCACGGCAACGATTCAACTGATGGTAACCGCTCCGGTGGCCGCCGGCACGAGCTTGCGTAACGTAGCCGAGATCGGCGACGCGACCGACGAGGCGGGCAACCCGCAGGAGGACGTGGACTCGGCTCCCGCCGACCCGAACAACCCTGATTCAATCGAGGACGCTGACGATAACGTGATCGGCGAGGACGGCACCAACGGCGGCGACGAGGACGAGTCTGACTTCGAGACCGTGACGGTCAACCGCTTTGACCTTGCGCTGCGTAAAGTGCTCAGTGCTGGACAGTCGATGACGGTGGAGCCGGGCGATGACGTGTCATTCGACATCTTGATCACCAACCAAGGCGACATCGCGGCGGACAACATCGAGATCGCGGACTTCATTCCCACGGGCATGACGTTCAACCCCGCGCTGAACGCGGACTGGACCGAAGTAGGCGGCGTGGCCACCACGACCCTGACGATCGCCGACGGCGACCTGGCGGCGGGCGGCTTGCAGCCGACGCAGTCGGCCACGGTCACGATCATCCTGACGCTGGCCGCTCCGCAAACGGCGGGCATGAGCCTGCGCAACGTGGCGGAAATCCGCGACGCGACGGACGACAACGGCGTCGTGCAGATCGACGATGACTCGGACTACAACGTGGACGGTGACGATCCCGACATGATTGCGGATACGGACAACGACGACATCGACGGCGACGGCCAGAACGGCGGCGACGAGGATGAGTCGGACTTCGAGACGGTGGTGATCGAGGTATTCGACCTTGCGTTGCAAAAGCAACTGGCCCCCGGTCAGTCGGCGATGGTGAACCCCGGCGACGTGGTGAGCTACAGCCTGATCATTACCAACCAGGGCATGATTACGGCGGACAACATCGAGGTGGTGGACTTCATTCCTTCAGGCATGACATTCGTCGGTCCTGCGGACTTCACCTTCGACGGCGGCACGAATACGGCTTCGGCGACCTTCGTAGCGGGCGACGCCAACGGCGTCATTCCGACGGGCGGCTTGCTACCCGGTATGTCAGCCACGGCGACGATCCAATTGATGGTGACCGCACCGGTTGCTGCCGGCACGAGTCTGCGTAACATCGCCGAGATCGGTAATGCGACGGACGAGGCGGGCAACCCCCAGGTGGACGATGACTCGACCCCGGCCGATCCGAACAACCCGGACGCGATCGACGAGAACGACAATAACGTAATCGGCGAGGACGGCACGAACGGTGGCGACGAGGACGAATCGGACTTCGAGACCGTGACGGTCAACCGCTTCGACCTGGCCTTGGCCAAGGTGCTGAGTGCTGGACAGTCGATGACGGTGGAGCCCGGAGATGACGTGTCTTTCGACATCGTGATCACGAACCAGGGCGATATCGCGGCGGACAACATCGAGATTGCGGACTTCATCCCCACGGGCATGACGTTCAACCCCGCGCTGAACCCGACCTGGACGCTGAACGGTAGCGTTGCCACGACGACCCTGACGGTCGCGGGCGGTTTGCAGCCGACGATGTCGGCCACGGCTACGATCGTACTGACGCTGGCCTCTCCGCAAGTGGCGGGCATGAGCCTGCGCAACGTAGCCGAGATTCGCAACGCGACGGACGACAACGGCGTCGAGCAGATCGACGACGACTCGGACTACAATGTGGATGGCGACGATCCCGACATGATCGCCGATACGGACAACGACAACATCGACGGTGACGGCCAGAACGGCGGTGACGAGGATGAGTCGGACTTCGAGACGGTGGTGATCGAGGTATTTGACCTTGCGCTGCAAAAGCAACTGGCCCCCGGCCAGTCGGCGATGGTAAACCCCGGCGACGTGGTAACCTACAACCTGGTGATTACCAACCAGGGCATGATTACGGCGGACAACATCGAGGTGGTTGACTTCATCCCCTCGGGCATGACCTTCGTCGGTCCTGCGGACTTCACCTTCGACGGTGGCACGAACACGGCTTCGGCGACCTTCGTAGCGGGTGCCGCCAACGGCGTCATTCCGGTGGGCGGCTTGCTTCCCGGTACTTCGGCCACGGCGACGATCCAGTTGATGGTGACCGCACCGGTGGCTGCCGGCACCTCCTTACGCAACATCGCCGAGCTTGGCGACGCGACGGACGAGGCGGGCAACCCCCAGGTGGACGATGACTCGACCCCGGCCGATCCGAACAACCCGGACGCGATCGACGAGAACGATAATAACGTAATCGGCGAGGACGGCACGAACGGTGGCGACGAGGACGAATCGGACTTCGAGACCGTGACGGTCAACCGCTTCGACCTGGCCTTGGCCAAGGTGCTGAGTGCTGGACAGGAGATGGCCGTTCAGCCTGGCGATACCGTGTCATTTGACATCGTGATCACCAACCAGGGCGACATTGCAGCGGATAACATCGAGATTGCGGACTTCATTCCTTCGGGAATGATTTTCGACGCCTCGTTGAATCCTGATTGGACGGAAGCCGGTGGCGTTGCCACGACGACTTTGATAATCGCCGGTGGCCTTCAGCCGACCCAATCGACATTCGTAACGATTATGTTAAAGCTGGCCTCGCCACAGACTGCGGGCATGAGCCTGCGCAACGTAGCCGAGATCCGCAACGCGACGGACGACAACGGCGTCGAGCAGATCGACGACGACTCGGACTACAACGTGGATGGCGACGATCCCGACATGATCGCCGATACGGACAACGACAACATCGACGGTGACGGCCAGAACGGCGGTGACGAGGATGAGTCGGACTTCGAGACGGTGACCATTCAGGTATTCGACCTGGCATTGGCGAAAGTACTGGCCCCCGGTCAGTCTTCTTCTGTGCTTGCCGGTGATACGGTGACTTTCCGCATCAATATCTATAACCAAGGTGATATTGCTGCTGACTCGATCGGTATTGTCGACTATGTATTCAACGGAATGTTTGGCTTCTTGCCATTCGATCCGACCATCCCCGGAAACGAGGGATGGACGGTAGGAAGTAGTAGCAATGATACCACGCTGGTGTCTGCCCTGCTTACTGTTGCTGACGGAGACATTCCAGCTGGAGGATTTGTTCCCGGCACCGGACCGCTGTTCAAGGATATTTTCCTGGTCATCAGCCCTCAGATGGAGCCGACGATGACGATTACTAACGTGGCCGAAATCACTGGAGCAACCGATGAGAACGGTAACCCGCAGGAGGATGTCGACTCTCAGCCTGACTCGCTACAGAATGACAACTTCCTGGTTGATAATGACATCAACGGAAACAGCAACACTGGTGGTGATGAAGATGACTCGGACGAGGAAACCTTAACCATTGGAGCATTTGATTTGGCCCTATCCAAGCGTCTTGCTCCCGGCCAATCGCTAGTGGTTAGCCCCGGTGACAACGTAAGTTTTGTGATTGAAGTAATTAATCAGGGAGCAATCGCTGCCGATTCGATTCTTATCACGGATTACGTGCCTGCCGGTTTCCTCTTCGACCCAGCCCTTAACCCGGATTGGACGATCAATGCTAACGGCGATCCACAACTGCTGTTGGTGCGTGGTGATGGCCTCGGATCGGTTGACGGACTTGAGTCCGGCGAATCGCAGGAGGTAATCATCGTACTGACCGTTGCCGGACCTGAATTACCTGATTTTGCTACTGGTGATCCGATTGATCCTGCCGGTGTACTACCTGGTGATACGTTGGTTAACTTAGCTGAAATTACTTTCGCTACCGATACCAGCGGCACGATCCGCCAGGACATCGACTCTACTCCAGACGACATCGCTGATAATGATGGTGACATTGATGACGACGAAGTAAATGGAGACAGTAACCTCGGCGAAGACGAGGACGATAGTGATATCGCCCTGGTAATCGTGGAATGCTACGCTGACCCCGGCTTTGACAACACCATTCAGGTTTGTCTAGGTTGTGATGAAGCTGAAGTGGTCATCAATCTGTTTGAGTCGCTTGGAGGTCTGCCCAACTTGGGTGGATTCTTCACGGTACTCGCTCCAGGATTCATCGATGAAGACGGCAACCCAATTGTTGTTGACATTAGCGATCCGACAAACGTTATTATTCCAGGCACACTGGATCGTAGCAGGGATTTCCGGATTCGTTATACGATTCCCGCGATCAACGCTTGCCCTGCTCGCTCGGCAATCATCACAATCGACATCTTCGACATTCAGAACCTGCCCTGCGAAGGCTTCACGAACATCTCTTTGGGAGAAGATTGCGAAGCCATTATTACACCGGACCTGATCCTGTCGGGTAACTTGACCTGTGCGAACTCCCTGACGGTAGTTCTGATTACACAGGCCGGCGATACTATCCCGAATGCTACGGTCAACAATGACCATATCGGTATGGAACTCTTCGTCAACCTGGTTGACGAGCAGTGTGATAACAATTGCTGGGGTACCCTGCTGGTCGAGGATAAGAAGAAGCCGATCATTGACTGCCCGGACGATGCTGACTCCTTTGACGGTATCGACTTTATCTGCACGGATCTCGATCTGATCCTGGGTGTACCCGGATCGGTAACGAAAACGGGAAGCCCCATCTTCACGGACAATTGTGCTCCGATTGCGGACCTCGATTTGATCTTCAACGATGTGTTGTTGCCGACTTCCGACCCACAGTGTAACCCGCGCACGATACTGCGTACTTTCACAGTAACGGATCCCAGTGGTAATTTCAACCGTTGCACGCAAGAAATCACGGTTCGTCCGGCCACCCTGGCTGACGTCACCTTTGATAGTGATGCCGTGGAAATCAGCTGTGGTACCACATTTGAAACATTACCTAACGGTAACCCGACAACGGCCGTAACCGGTGAGCCATTCGTAACGACGGCTTGCAGCATCCAGCCGCTGGTTGGAAACGGATCGTACTGCAGCATTGGAAACAACTTTGTAGACGGACCGCGGACAACTACCTGTGCCAATACCTACAAGTTCTTCCGTACCTGGACGATCTTTGACTGGTGCGATCCCGATGGAGACCAAATCACCTACACACAATTGATCAAGGTTGGCGACTTCGAGGCACCCACGGTGGTAGCTCCTACGCAGGATCTTAATTTTGACGGTGTAGCGGATGACGGACTGTTCTTTACAACGAACGCCCTGAATTGTGAAGCCCTATTCATTGTACCTGCTCCGGTTGTTAGCGATAACTGCTCCGCGACTTTTAATGTAGTTGCCAATATCTACCCCGGTCAGGATACCACGGCAACTCCGATCGGTTCTTTCCTGCCCGGTCAGTTGACCTCGAATATCCCATCCGGTTTACACACCCTGCGCTACACGGCAACGGATGCCTGTGGTAACGTAACCAACGTGGATGTAGACCTGCTGATTGACGACGCTACCGATCCGGTAGCCAAGTGTGAAAATGGACTCAATATTTCCCTGGGCGGTTCCGCCGATAATATGGGAATGGCGATCCTAACCGCGCTGGATGTAGATCAGAACTCATACGATGAGTGTAGCAACGTTACGCTGGCTATTGCCTGTATTGATTCGCTAACGGATGAGTTGATCGATCCCGTACTGGGTTATCAGCCCTCAATTACGCTGGGTTGTGATGATCTCGGAACCAAGCGGATTAGTCTGCGGGCGACCGATGCAGCCGGCAATGTGAATTACTGCTGGTTAGATGTACTGGTGGAAGACAAGAATGCTCCTCTATGTATCCCGCCATCTGCGATGACGGTGCTTTGCTCGGATATTCCTTTTGACTTCCCGGCAAACGTCGGTACTGCTTTCGGGCTGGATGCCGCGAACGTCGGTGCATTGCTGAACGATCTGTTCGGTACGGCCAACGGACTCGATAACTGCCCCGGTGCAACGGTGGAGGACTTAACCCCCATCGACCTGCGCGATAACTGTGGTATCGGTACGGTTACCCGCCGCTTCCAAATCACGGACGTTCAGGGCTTGACCGCTCCGGTCTGTCAGCAGATCGTTACCGTTCTTGAGCAGCACGACTACACCATCAAATTCCCCGGTGATTCCGATTCGGAGGACTGCGACCAGGATCCCGTCGAAATGATCGGGTTCACGGAACGTGCCTGCGATCTGATCGCGGTATCGGTTCACCCCGATACTTTCCAGGCCACGGCTGATGAGTGCTACAAGATTCGTAACACCATCGAAGTGATCAACTGGTGTGAGTATGACGGTATTGCCGACCCCATTACGCTACCGCGTGATGCCGATGGCGACACCAACTTGACGGAAGACTTTTGGCTGCACGTGGTTCCTTCCACTAATCTGGGAAGCATCACGGATGACCGTGCGTTCCTCGACAGGGATGGTAACCCCGACAACGGAGTGCCTTCCTTTATTGGAGACCTCTCGAGCTTCCCGACAACGCAGGTTACCACCTACGGTACGGACGCCCGCCGCGGTTATTTCCGCTACGTCCAGTTCGTGAAAGTATACGACGCTGTTGCACCGACGATCGACACGACGGGTAACCAGAGCGACTTCTGCTCCTTCGACGGTGCTCTTTGTGCCGGAGATGTAGACCTGACCTTTACGGTGGATGACGCCTGCTCGCCCAACGCCATTACGGTAGTGAGCGTGACGGTCGATCCTTTCGTAGTGGACGCCAACAACGACGGTATCATTACCGCAGTTGAGTTCCAGGCCGGTTCGCTGCCCACAACAGCGAGCATTGCCACGAACTTTGCCGGTAACGTACTGACCATTGACGCGGATAACATTCCGATCGGTCGCCACGCGATCCGGGTTGAAATCCTGGACGGTTGCGGTAACCGCGCTGCGGTGATTTACGTCATCAATGTGCTGGATTGCAAGGCTCCGACACCCATCTGTATCAACGGCCTGACGGCTACGTTGATGCCCGATGGCAACGGCGGTGGCATGGCGGCTATCTGGGTGAGTGACTTCGTTGCCTCCGGTACCGATGATTGCACGCCCGAAGTGAAGTTCACCCTCTACCGCTCGGCTGACGCCAACGTGGACGGCTTCTTTACTAACCCGCTAGACACGGGGCTGATTCTGACCTGTGATGACCTCGGTCTACTGCCGGTCCGGGTTTACACCACGGATGGTGCTAACCAGGAAGATTTCTGTGAGACGACCCTGAGTGTTCAGGCTAACGATGCTACGGTGTGTACCGGTAGTGGAGTGGCCGGAATAGCGGGTACCATTGCTACTTTCACAAACCTGACGGTAGAAAATGTAGAAGTGAATCTTTCCGGAACGACAACGGCCGTAGCAACGACCGACGCAAATGGTACCTACCAGTTTACCGGTATAAGTGCAGGTGGTGACTACACGGTCACTCCCGGACGGGACGGTGATGACATCAACGGCGTTACCACGCTGGACATCGTTATCATCTCCAAGCATATTCTCGGTATTCAGGAACTGGACAACCCCTACCGCTTGATTGCGGCGGACGTTAACCGGTCTACCTCTATTACTACGATTGACTTGGTACAAATTCGTCGCCTGATTCTCGGACTGGACGAAGAGTTTACGCAGAACACGAGCTGGCGCTTTGTTGATACCAGCCACGAGTTTGCCGTACCGACTAATCCATGGAGTGCTGCTTTCCCGGAGATCAGCAACTACAATAACGTAACTGCGGGCATTGCCGACGCCGACTTCGTAGCCGTCAAGGTGGGAGATGTCAACGGTACTTCCGTAGCCAACGCCTGGCAGCCGGCTCAGGAGCGCACCTTCCGGGGTGACCTCCAGTTCTGGATGAACCAGACCGACCTGAAAGCAGGCGAGACCTATGAAATTCCCGTATATGCTTCCAATCTGGATGAGGTACAGGGTTACCAGGCCACGCTGGAATTCGATCGTCAGTCCGTGGAGATCGCTTTGATAGAACCCGGCCTGATCTCGGAAGCCAACTTCGGCTGGCGATTTGCCGAGCAGGGACTGGTTACTACCAGCTGGAACTGGCCGAACGGCCGGATACCCGCCGATCTGAACGGTGATGAGGTCCTATTCACTCTGGTACTGAACGCCAAGGTAGACACCGAGCTGAGTGAAGTAGTTGCCGCCGGTAGCCGCTACACGTTTGCCGAAGCCTACGGCCTCGCTACGGGTGATTTGATGAACATTGCCCTGGCTTTCCAGCTGCCCGAAATGCAAGTGGAAGGGTACGTACTGTACCAGAACATTCCTAACCCCTTCCGCAAGGCCACGCTAATCGGATTCGACCTGCCGGCTCCGGCCAGGGTTACCGTTCGGATATCCGACCTGGAAGGCCGCACGGTTCGCATCCTCACGCAGGATGGAGCGGCCGGATACAATAGCCTGCGCCTGACGCGCCGTCAGCTCGGCGGCAGTACCGGTACTTACTTCTACACGGTAAGCACCGGCGACTGGCAGGCCAGCAAACGCATGATTATGGTGGATTAAAAACCGCCGTTAACGACGAGTCAAAACGGCTCCGGACCACAAGTCCGGGGCCGTTTTGTATTTTTGCGCCGTGGGAAGACTACTCGCCATAGATTACGGCAGCAAAAAGACCGGCCTGGCCGTATCCGATCCGCTGCAAATTGCGGTTTCGCCGCTGGCAACCGTGCCCACGGGAGATTTGTTGGGCTATCTGGCAACCTACTTGGAGCAAGAACCCGTCGAACGATTCATCATCGGCGACCCCCGCCACAAGGACGGCACCCCGGTTACCATTCACCAGGAAATTGTCGGCCTGGGACGAAAACTTGCCAGGTCTTACCCCCATATTCCGCAGACGATGCAGGACGAATTCGGCACCTCGCAGGAAGCTCGGGAAATGATCCGGAATTTGGGCGTAAGCCGAAAAAAGCGACGCGATAAACAATTGGTCGACCGTGTGGCGGCCGTTCTGATCTTACGGGCGTATCTGGATGAGCAACATCCTTTTTCGCCCCCAATAACCTGACATGATTTTACCTATTTATGCCTACGGGCAGTCGGTGCTGAAGAAACAAGCAGTTCCCATTGACGCTGATTACCCGGAACTAGCTACGCTAATCGAAAATATGTGGGAGACCATGTACGGTGCCGAAGGGGTGGGCCTGGCCGCGCCCCAGGTCGGCCTCTCCATCCGCTTGTTCATCATCGATTCCACGCTAATGATGAAGGAAGGTGAGGAGGACAAAGGCTTCAAGCAGGTATTTATTAATGCGGAAAAAATAGAGGAAACCGGTACCCCCTGGACTTACGGCGAGGGATGTCTGAGCATTCCCGATATTACCGGTGATGTAGAACGGCCCGCCGAACTGCGATTACGCTATCAGGATGAAAATTTCGAGACCCACGAAAAGACGTTTATCGGTATGAACGCCCGCGTGATCCAGCATGAGTATGACCACATTGAGGGGACGCTGTTTACCGAAAAACTCAAGCCGCTAAAGAAACGCATGGTGCAACGCAAGCTGGACAAGATAAAAAAGGGTGAGATCAAGTCACGTTACCGGATGCGCTTCACGGGACGTTAGAATAGCGGTATTGTTTGGGCGTGTCCCCGCCGGGGGCGGGGTCGGCGTCTTCCGGGCGCGCCTGTCGGCTTGGTGCTGCGCACTGGTCCGCTACCGCGTCCACCCTCCAGGTGCCTCACGCGATTACGATCTATAGGTATAATGCTAACCGACGAACTTTGCCTGCCACTCGGGGCGCGGGAGGCGGCAGGCTTCCTCCCGGCCAAACCAGCGGTAGCGGTTGCGGGCGATGAAACGATATACTCCATCGCGAAAGAAGCGGGGCAAGATGCGAAACACGCTCAACAAGCGGTAGCCCCCGTCCAACTGTGCCGCCGTACGTAGGGCCGCCTCTGAATGCGTATAAGCGCGGCCCTTCTGAACCAGAACTACAGTATCCAAAGACGTTGAATCAAGATCGTATTTCCGCAAAACAGACCGGCCCAATTCAGATTGCAAGCTGGCAAACCGAAACAGGTCACGGTCGTCGCGGTCAATAATGAATTGTACTGCCCCGTTGCAAAGATTGCAAACGCCGTCGAAAAGTAGAAGCGGGTGGGAATCATTATAGGCAGACATGGTAAAACAGTTTTTTATGGAACAACCCCTCCGGGGTTGGAGTTGCCCCGATCATTATACCTTCAGCTACTGAATGAATGCGATGCCGGTATGATGAATAGCCTTTAGGTCAATTTTGTAAGCTGACGCTACTGAATTCTGGGGTGCTGTTGTTTATTGTTTTATATTTGTATGTTAGCAAACTTATCGTATCTTTGCTGCGGGAATTAGCTGAAAGGCTTTCTCTGCCGCACTGATACCCGGCGGCACAATATATGTGGGTGAATCCGGCTAGATCAGGGCCGCTTCACTTGAATCCTGGCACTTGTGCTTTAACTTCCTCTCATTTAAGTCGGGGGGATAATAGTTGCCAAGTGCCTTGCAGTTCGGGCCGTCTATTTGCTCATCGCGGACGGGTTTCCAGCTAAAGAATGAGAGCGGCCGCGATGACGGCTTCTCATTCATGAACTCCAATACATAGTTTTTAAATCGATGCCCTTCTCGCGCACCGAAACCATCCGCTGATTGACACAGCGGGTGCGAACGCTATAGCCGGCGCGAAAAAATTCGATTTTCCTTTTGAACAGGCTTTTTGCGGCCCTTCGGCCCCGCAAGAAAGGCCACCGGTTTGTCCGGTGCGCACGAAGCGGGGACGGCACGGCCGGCGGTGGCGGCCTGGGTGGGTCCCTCCCACAAGGGGACCTTGAACCTATTTCTCAAATTTGAGAAAAATGGTCGGCGAACCGAGCCGTGCTTTTGCTGAGTGATAGCACATCTTCTCTGACATCATCGGAAGGTTCAATTCAATTTCTTTCCGCGTTCTGACTTTTAGCGTTTATTGGGGAATTTAGAGAACTGATGAACAATGACTTACAGTAGAATCAATGCAAGATTATTTTGTACACGCGCACGCTCGTGTATGTGCGATCGCGTGCGCAGGATTATAAAAATTTGATCTGCATAACCTCTAGTTCTAGTCAAATGAAAAAATGCGTTTAGGAATAGGCAAAGATCGACGTCGGTAGTGATTCTGCTCAAAAGAGGTACACCGCTGGGGTTGTGAATTTGAAATTTGGAGGTTGATCTTTACACGTTCCTTAGCAAGTTAAGCAACGCGGGTGAAACAACGGTCTGACGAGTAATAAAGAGGTGTCAGCGTACACCGTAGCACCGAATCTGAAAGATAGTCAGCTACATATCCCGCATTGCCAAGCATCTCCGGCTAAATAATTGACCTTCTTGCGCGGGTATTTTGCCCTCATTCTTTGTTGTGGAACGCCTTACTTAGCCCGCCGGGCACGGCAACTCACGTCTCGACTGAAGACAAAACCGCTCACGCAATTCCGGTCACTTATTTATCCTGCGTTGCTAAGGGATGGACAAAGATCGACGCCGGTAGTGATTCTGCTCAAAAGAGGTACATCGCTGGGGTTGTGAATTTGAAATTTGGAGGTTGATCTTTACACGTTCCTAAATAAATCAATTTCCGTGAAGTTGATGGGCCGACCCGCAAGTTTTGTTACCCCCTGTCTTGTCGTTGCGTATCCTATGCATCGCCTGCGATAAACCTGACCGTAGCTCACAAGGTTTCCAGGCCTTGCTTGGAACAGCGACATCCGGCGTCATGGGAATAACGATACCTATGGGTTGACTCACTAGATTCGTAAATGGTTGGTTATCGGGGGGGCAGAAATTCAAACGGACCCGCAGTAGTTGAGGCGGCTTACTACAGGGAACTTGGGGTGGGCACCAGGTATATTCGGTAGGTTCAATTGTGTTTTCCCAAGCGGGTGGAACGGGGTACTGCGTGAGGTGCCTGGAAGGAGAGGGCGTAGCCCGCAGCCCGCAGGGCCGAGCAGACCTGCGAGCCTGGAAGGGACCGACCCTTTGCGCTAGCAAAGGGGCACGCCCAAAAGATGCCGTGCATTACTTAGAATTCGATCAGGCGGCCATTCACGATGGCATAATTGAGTTGCTCGTCTTCGTCGTAGAGTAGGAGGTCGAGGCGGCTGCCGGGTTCGATTTGGGTGGCGGCATTCCCGCCCGAGGGGAGGTAACGGAGCAGTTCGCTATCGTTGGCGGCGGCTTGGCTGTAATTCGTGAGGCGGACGGAGGTGAAGCCATGGGCCAAAAGTTTTCTAGCGGGCAGGCGGCGGGCTTCGGCGCGGCTCACGGCGTTGGGGTATACTTTGCCCGGGACCGGCCGGAGACCTGCGGCGTCTACCTCGCGGTAACCGGTGGAGGTGCTCAGGTCGCCTACATCGGTGATGGAACCGTTGATGGTGTATTCGCGGTGATTGGGGGCGGGGAGAGTCGATTCGTACTGGCGGAAGGAGATGTCTAACGGGTAGCTGCCGCCGTCCGGGGTCGGCACCTCTACCTGGCGCACGATCACGTCGTGCAGTGCGCCACTGGAATTGAGGGGAATGGCCTCGTTGTCGTCCAGGCTCATGCGGGCGTAGCTGCCGTCGGCGATGGCGGCGAGCGCGGAGATGAGCATGATGAAATTGTACTTGCGGATGGTTTGCTTCTCGGGGTCGTTGGGCAGGCCGCCGGACTCGATCAGGATGGTGCGGGTGCCGGCGAGTTGGAAATTGTCGCCGAAAGCACGCGGCTCGAAATCGTCGGAATAGCGGGCGGCGCGGCCCTCATTCAGGTATTCCATGATGCGAAAAAGCCGTCCGGTAAGGCGCATGGCGTCACCACGGACGGGGGTGATGGTTTTTTCCCAGTCGGTGGCAGGGGCCAGTAAGGAAATGGCAGCTCCGCGCCGTGCCGGAAACCCGACACCGTAATATTTGCTCTGATCGTGGAGGTTGAACCCCCAATCGGCACCGACTCGTTCGCGCTCGGATTTGAGAAAGCGGGACTCGGGTGCCGCCGCCCGCAGGAAATCACGGTTGAGGTCGATACCCTGGGCATTGCGCCGCTCGAAAATTTCGGTACCGTCAGGATTGATGACGGGCAGAAAAGTGAGGGTAAGTTGTTGACTCAGTCGGGTGCGCAGGCTGTCGAAACCGTCACTGCGGGCCGCCAGAAAGCGGAAGATGTCCAGGAGGGCCATAGTGGCCGTGGGTTCGTTGCCGTGCATTTGCGACCAGAGGAGTACGCTGGTTTTTCCCTCGCCCCAGGTGACGCGGGTGAGCGGCCGGTCTTCCACCGAACGGGCTGCGTCGGGGTCTACGCTGAAGGTGGGCGGTAACCGGGTGATGACGGGCAGCACGTCTTCCAGTTTAAACCGCTGGATGGAGACGGTTGAATCAAAAAAAGCGGGATAGGCACGATCAAGTGCCGAGATTAATGCGGTGTCCAGGGGAGGGGCCGGTTCCGCTGACGGCTGGGTTCCGGCGGGTTCGCACGAGAAAAGGAGGAACAGCAGGATCGTAAGGCCGCCGATGAGCCGGAGGCTGGGGTAGGGGAGGTGGGACTGGATCATGCCGCAAGATAAGGTGACCGTGCCATATGGATGAGTTGTCGATAACGGCCACACCTTGTTAGGTGTAGCGGGGCCGATCAAATGTCAGGTAAAATCCCTGACCGGACGGGATAACAAGCCCGGCATACTACCTTTGCCGCCATGCCTCCTTTGCTGCGCCTCCTGCGATTTCCTAACCTTGCCGCCGTTGCTATGACGCAGGTACTGGTCGTGTACTGGATTTTGCGACCGGCATTTGCCGTTGCGGGTCTTACCGCCCGGCTTTCTGATTGGAAGGTGGCCGAGCTGATTGGAGTAACGGCACTGGTAACGGCTTCGGGCTATATGATCAATGATCTGTTTGATGCACCGGGCGACGAACTGAACCGGCCGGGAACTAACATGATCGTTAAGCTGGGTAAAGACCTGGTTGGCTGGCTCTATGGTAGTATGGTATTAGGCGGTTATCTAATCAGTTTGCTACTGGCTTTTCGTTTAGATGAACTGGAATGGCTGTGGCTTTACCCCGTAGCCGTGGGTTTGCTGGCTGCTTACTCTCCTTATTTGAAGAAAGTGCCCTTGCTGGGTAACGTGCTGGTAGCCGTCTACTGTGCCGGAGTGGTGGGAATAGTGGTGCTGGCCGAACGCGCCACGCTGGGGCAGCTGGCCGTAACGGACCCCGCCCTGTACCGAAATGTAGTTCGGGTGTTACTCCTATATAGTGTGCTGGCCTTCGGTGCGACGCTGTTGCGCGAGATCGTCAAAGACCTGCAGGACTTATCGGGCGATCGGTTGCTTGGCAGGCGCACCCTACCCATAAAAGTTGGACGAAAATATACCAAGGCGGTTTGTTACCTGATCGGCTCAACATTGCTACTTTCGCTGGCTTGGCCATTTTTGCGGGATTGGCAAATTTTTTTGAGCGGATTCTTGCCGTGGTTGTTCGGATTAATGCTAGTCGCCGTTTTTGCGCTTCTCGTCGGGCTACAGCGCGCAAAAGAAGCAGCGGCTTACGGTCGGATCAGCACGGGCCTGAAATTTGTGCTGTTTGGCGGGGTGCTACTCCTGTTCTTATTCGGATTGAAGTAGATCGGCAAGCTCGGGTAGTTTCGTACTTTTGTCCGCTCGGCGCGAATTTTCGCGTAGCGAAGAATTGCCACAAAACGTTTTCCTGTGTCCCAATCTTCTCCTCTTTTTCCTGCGATCTCGCTAATTCTTGCCAGTAAATCGCCGCGCCGCGCTCAACTGCTAAGCGAAGCAGGATTCGATTTCAGGGTACGAGCCGCCGATGTGGCGGAAGACTATGATCCAGGGATGGATGTGCTGGAAGTAGCACCGTTCCTGGCCCAGAAGAAAGCACGCGGCAGTATGCATTCCCTTCAGGCGGCAGATGAGGTACTGTTAACGGCCGATAGCGTGGTCATTTTGGAGGGAAAGATATTCGGAAAACCGGCCGACCGGGAGGAGGCAGTTAGTATGCTGAACCGCTTATCCGGGCGGCGGCACACCGTTATTACCGGTGTTTGCCTGAAGAATGAGTCGCACGAACGGGTTTTTGCCGGCCGGAGCGAGGTTGATTTCTATGAGCTAAGTAAAACGGAGATCGCATACTACCTAGACACCTGCCAACCCTATGATAAAGCCGGTGCCTATGGTATTCAGGAATGGCTGGGGATGTGTAAGATCCGGCGTATCGAGGGAACCTATCAAAACGTGATGGGACTGCCGGTCGATCTGGTTTACGAGCAACTCTGCAAGTGGCCGTAAGGGAGAGAAATGGGATAAACCCGGAGATTTACGTGTAGGCCGACTGGGAACTGAGAGTTGACTCTATGCCAAACTGCTTGCGGCAGCACCATTTATAGTAACGTGTGGCGCAGCCACCAAAAAGCGGCCCGGCCGCATCTATCCACCGACTTATGTTCATTGATACCCACGCACACCTTTATAGTAAGAAGTTTGACGATGACCGTGAAGCCATGCTGGCCCGCAGCCGTGCGGCGGGAGTAACGCACTGTTTGCTGCCGAACGTGGATGCCGAGTCACTGCCCCGGATGCTGGAACTCGAACGCGCCCACCCGGACTACTGCTTCCCGATGGCGGGCCTCCACCCTGTTTCGGTCAAAGGAAATACTTATCAGGAGGAATTGGCCGGAGTGAGACGAGAACTGGAACGGCGGCCTTATTTGGCCGTAGGAGAAATAGGCTTGGATTTCTACTGGGACAAGACGTTTCAGGTGGAACAAGAAACGGCTTTTCTGACCCAGGTAGGTTGGGCGGCTGAGTTCGACCTACCCATTGTGATTCATGCCCGGGACAGTATAGACCGTCTGACGGAACTGCTGGCGGAAAAAGAAACTCCCGGCGTACGGGGGGTGTTTCACTGCTTCACGGGAAATCTAGAACAGGCGGAACGAATTATCGAACTCGGTTTTTACCTTGGCCTCGGCGGTGTGCTAACGTATAAGAATGGAGGACTGGATGCCGTCGTTCCGCACTTGCCCGCCGAGCGGTTGTTACTGGAAACGGATGCGCCGTATCTGGCACCGGTGCCGAAGCGTGGAAAGCGTAACGAATCAGCTTATGTGGCCTACGTCGCCGAAAGGTTAGCAAATCTGCTGGGAAAAGAAATAAAAGAGATCGGTGAGCTAACTTCCCGTAATGCCCGCCAACTCTTTGACCTCGACGGCTTTACTAACCGACGGACTGCTTATGAAGCAGCTCGGACCGCCAAGATCGGCTAAAGATGTTTGGATGAAGTGCCGATAAATTTTGTTTTCACCGTGCTTTTTACAATTTTTGTGGCTGTTCCCGAAGGGGCAGATCGACTTAACCGGTGGGGAAAGATGTTTTTCCGCCTTCATTTTATTCAACGGAGAGGTGCTCGAGTGGCTGAAGAGGTACGCCTGGAAAGCGTATATGCGGGTGACCGTATCGAGGGTTCGAATCCCTCTCTCTCCGCAGTTTTAGTTTTGAATCACGACCGGGGTTTCCCGGTCAAGGCGGATGATCCATCATTCCTGTCCCGGGTAGATATTTCAAGATTTTTACCCTAATTGTGGATAAGGGTGTATATTGCCGTCGGTATTCAAGCTTTGATTACCCCGTTGCCCGCTGGGGCAGCGATACACACAACTTACGAACGCATCAAACTATTCGTTAAACCTAACTTGGCTATGCGACAATTTTCTACCTTCCTGCTGGTATTCGTACTGGTAGCATTTTTTGCCCCCGATCTGATGGCCCAAGCCGAAGAAGTGGAAGCCAGCGGCTTTCAGGTTCTGAAAAAGAACTTCATCGACGGTGACTGGCGTTTCATGGCCATTGTACTGGTCTGCCTTATTCTCGGCCTTGCTTTCTGCATCGAGCGGATCATTACCCTAAACCTGGCAACTACCAATACGGACAAGTTGCTTTCCCGCATCGACGAGCGCCTGGCCGCCAACGACGTGGAAGGTGCCAAGGAAGTTGCTCGTTCCACGCCCGGCCCTACGGCCAGCGTACTGTACGAAGGCCTGCGCCAAAGCGGCGGTGGAGCCGACGCGGTAGAAAAAGCCATTGTTTCTTACGGTAGTGTCCAGATGGGCCTGCTGGAGCGCGGTCTGGTATGGATCTCGCTGTTTATCGCTATTGCGCCCATGCTCGGGTTCATGGGTACGGTAATCGGAATGATCCAGGCTTTCCAGCGGATCGAGGAAGTAGGTGATTTGTCACCCGCCGTAGTAGCGAGTGGTATTAAGGTAGCCCTCTTGACCACCGTATTCGGTCTGGTCGTAGCTATTATCCTGCAAATTTTTTACAACTATATCGTTAACAAGATTGACGGTATCGTGAACAAGATGGAAGACGCTTCCATCACGCTGGTGGACATGATGGCCACACACCGTACTTTCAAGTAATCATCTCTCCAACCACCAACCAACGAACCTATGTACCAATTTCTTAATAAATACGGTCAGGCTCTGGCGTTTGGCATCGGTGTGCTGATTACGGTTATCTTTCTGGCAATCATCTTTGCGGATCCGGCCACGGCCAATCTGGAAAATATGACGGACGCAGAAATCGCTACCGGTGCCACGATGTTTGACTTCGGGATTATGATCGCCATCATCCTGACGATCGTTGCCGCTGCCGGTATGCTGATCTTCGGCTTGTTTCACGTTGCATCCAACCCGAAGGCGTCCATGAAAGGCATTATCGGAGTGGTCATTCTGTTGGCTATTTTCGGCATCGCTTATTCCATCTCGCCCGCCGAACCGGAGACGGTTCAGCTGTCCGAAGCAATCACGAAGTTCGAGAGTACGCAGGATTCTGAAATCTCTGCCGCTAACTTTCAGGCAATCGGCGGCTCGATGATTACGGCCCTCATTCTACTGGGTGTCAGTTTTCTCGTGCTGGTCGGTTTCGGCGCACGCAATCTTTTTAAGTAACCGACAAAACTCCGCCGACCAATGGCTAAGACAAGAACAAGGGATCGGATGAACAATGAGATCAATGCCGGCTCTATGGCCGATATTGCTTTTCTCCTGTTGATCTTCTTCCTGGTAACAACCACGATCGCCGAAGACAAGGGTATCCTGGTAAAACTTCCGGTTTGGTCGGAAGAGGAGCCGGACATCACCAAACTCAAGGAGCGCAATGTTTTCTCCGTGCTGGTAAATGCCCAGGATCAGTTACTGGTCCGCGGTGAGCCGATGCGCGTGGAAGAGTTACGTGAGAAGACCAAGGATTTTATCTCAAACCCGGACAACCGATCCGATTTGGCGGAATCTCCGCTTAATGCGATCATCTCGTTAAAAAACGACCGGGGTACCTCCTACGGGCAGTACCTGGCAGTTTACAATGAACTGAAAGGTGCTTACCAGGAGCTATGGGATGAATCTTCGCAGAAAAAATTCGGTGAACCCTATACCGATGATATGGAATTTGCCAAGAAGAAAGCGGTAAGGGACGAAATTCCCTTCGTAATTTCCGAAGCAGAGCCGACGGCTTTCGGTGACGAGAGCTAGTAAGTTGAAAAAGAAGCCGGGGCCGGTGACAAATTTGTCGTCGGCCCCTACTTCGATAGCCCACCAGAATCGGTTGTTTCCGCATCTGTAAGGCTGATGGATTTTCTCTAGTCCGTTCGACCTCCTACTTATTTAATTTTACGGTTCCGCTCATCGCATGGCCGTCAATCTATACTACGATGTCAAAGTTTTCCAAGAAAAGAGGTAAAGCCTCACCGGCTATTTCCACGGCTTCGTTGCCGGACATCATTTTCATGCTCCTGTTTTTCTTCATGATGGTTACCGTACTTCGGGATGCCACGTTGAAGGTGAACGTAATAACGCCTCAGGCAACCGAACTCACCAAACTTGAAGAAAAGTCACTGGTGAACTACCTGTACATTGGGCGGCCAACCAAGGAATTTCAACCCGTTTACGGTACGCGTCCGCGCTTGCAGTTAAATGAGAAGATTGCTACCATTGAGGACATTCCTTTGTTCCTGGAGCAGCACCGGGTGAAGGTGCCCGAAGCAAAGCGGCCCAGCATCACGTCTTCTTTACGGGTAGACGGTGAGGTGACGATGGGTATCGTACAAGATGTTAAGACGCAGTTGCGCAAGAGCAACCAGTTGAAAGTAAATTACAGTGCCAAGCAACGTGCTGAACTATAATGCCGTTCTTTCATTTCGTTCGGTCGAAATAAAAAGCCGCTCCAATCTATCGGATTGGAGCGGCTTTTTTTATTGCCGTCTACCGGAGGCGATCGGAACTACGCACCAGTTTTTCGTCTTTCTGGATACCGCCCCGCGCCAACACACCGAATACGATAGCCAGAATGGGCAGCCCCGCTCCGATGTAGATGGAGGCCCGCTCGACTGCTTGGTCGGAACCCATCAAATAGCCGCCCAGACCTGCGGCAGCTAATAGCAGGACCACGCTCAACAGGCTGAGCCGCATTTGTAGCAGGCGGTTACGAAACAGAAAGATCGTGAGGAGAAAGATAGCCGCCGCCGTAAAGATGATACCCGCAAGAACTGGATTATCGAATATAGTAAAGAGCCGGTCGGAGAAAAGCGACGACTCCGCCACGGCGGTATCGGTGGTAGCAAGTGGCAGCCCCGCCATGCCGAAGCATGATAGGGAGGCCAGGAACAGATAAATGGATTGAATCCGTTGAATCATGATTGGTTATTTTGGGGCAAAGGTAGCAAGTTCTCTGCTGCGACAAGGGTGGGTCGGCATAGTTAAACGGAGGTTAAGCGGAACCGGCGGAAAATCAATTGCCTACCTTGCGGCGTCTTAGTAAAGAACAAATTTATGTGTTGATGCTGCGATACTTGATGTGCTGTTTATGCCTGCTCGGCGGACTGACGGAACTGGTCGCTCAGCCGGAACCCAAAAAAAGGGAAAAGATCGATATCGACTTTGCCGAACGCCTCGACGTAGTACAACGCGGTAAAGACCAGGAGCAACGCCTGGTGGGCAACGTGGAACTGAGCCAGGACAGCATTTATATGTATTGCGACAGTGCGGTACTCGTCAACAGCGTACAATTGCGGGCCTTCGGAGACATCACTTTTCAGCAGGGAGATACACTTGCCGCATTCAGCAAGCGGCTGGTCTACAATGCCGACAAAAAAGAGGCAGACCTCTATGAGAACGTCTTGCTGCAAAACGGCGAGCAACTCCTCTACACCGATGCGTTACACTACAACCTGGTTACCAAAGTAGCCACCTACAGTACCGGCGGCCGCCTGACCGACCGCGAAACGGAACTCACCAGCCGCCGCGCTACCTACTACGCCGGCACCAACGTGATTGTGTTTCGGGACAGCGTGACCGTTATTGACAAACGCTTCGAGATGCGGGCCGATTCACTGCGCTACGACGCTCGCGCGGAACGCGTTACCTTCCTGGGGCCGACGGTGATCCGAACGGATAGCAGTCGCATCTACTGCGAGGATGGATTCTATGACGTGAGGAACAATGTGGCCGAGTTTCGGCAAAATGCCCAGTACGGGTCGGGAGAACGTCAGGCTACGGCCGATGTGATTCGCTACGAAGGGAAAGCAACGGGCAGCGTATACACCCTCGATGGCGATGCCCGCTTCAAGGAGGGCGAACGCCGACAGGCCACAGCCGACCAAATCCGCTACGATGCCGCCGCCGATGCTTATGAATTAAAGGGAGACGCTTATTTCCGCGACTCGCTGCGGACCATCCGGGGGGAGGAAATTGTCTATGACGCCAAACAAGATCGCTACGCTACGCGCGGAGGCCGCAGCTACATCAGTGACCCGCCCAATCTGCTGGAAGCTGATACGGTTGACTACGACAAGGTAGCCGGTTTCGGACTGGCACGCGGCAACGTGATCTGGCGAGACACTTCGGCCCGCATCACCATCGAGGCCGGCCGGGCGGATTACCGGCAGGAAGATGGCTACCTCAAGGCCAGCGGCGGGCGCGGAAACCGCGCCCTGATGATCACCGAACTGGACGGGGATTCCCTTTTCGTAACCGCCGACACCCTGTTCTCCACCCAGGACATCGCCTTTACTCCCATCGCCGCACCGCCGGTGGACACGGCGGCACAGCAAAATTATCCGGCGGCCATAGACTCACTTTCCGTCACGGATACACTTTACTCGACCACCTCACCGCCGGCCCCGCACCGCCCGGATACTACGGCAATCACCACCGCTCCTGACCTTACCGCACCGCCCGGCCGCCCGGATACCACGCTCGCCCCACCTACTGCTCTTACCGCCGCTCCTGCCCCGCTCGGCCGCTCGGATACCACCCGCCGGGTGCTGGCTTACCGCGACGTGCGCATCTACAAATCGGATATGCAGGGACTGGCCGATTCGCTCAGTTTCAACAGCCGTGACTCCATCCTCACCCTCTACCGCGAACCGATCATGTGGCAGGATACGGCCCAATTTACGGCCGATACCATCGACGTGCACCTGCGCAACAGCCGCCTGGACCATGTTCACCTCAAGCGCACCGCCTTTGTGGCCACCAGCACCGATCTGCTCTTTTTCAATCAGGTCAAGGGCAAGGATATTTTCGCCTATTTTGACAGCAGCACCCTGAAACGCACCGAAGTGGAGGGCAACGCCGAGTCCATCTATTACGCCCAGGATAAAGAGGGAGCCTATATCGGCGTCAACCAGATCGCGTGCAGCGAGATGGTGCTGGACTTTGACCAAAATGCCATCAAAGACATCCGCTTCCTCCAGATGCCGAGCGGTAAAATGGACCCCATCTCCCGGGTGCGGCCAGCCACGCAGCCCGAATTACCCGGCTTCCTGTGGCTACGCGACCTGCGGCCCACCGGACTGCCCGCGCTCTTCGGTCCGCCATTGCGCCAACTCGGTCAGCGGCCGGTAGCAAGCGACGATAAGCCCGGCCGGAACAGCAGCCGGCCGCCCTCGCCCACCTACCGTCCGGGCGAGGGGGAGCCGCCGCCCGGACGCGGCCGTCCGGCGGGCCGCGAAAAGGAGTAAACTTCTTCGTAATTTTCGGCCATGAAACGCCTCCTTCTCTTCTTGCTGCCCCTGCTATTCACCGTCTCGTTACTTGCCCAACGCACCGCCGGCGAGTGGGCCGACGAGGCACTGGCCGCCGCCGCCCGCAGCGACGAACCCGCCGCCCGCGCGGCCTACGACTCACTACTGGCACGGGGCTACGCGTCGCCCGCCATCTACCTCAACCTGGGCAACAGCCACCTGCGGGCGGGCAACAAGGGCGAGGCAGTACTGGCCTACGAGCGGGGGCTGAAACTGGCACCCGGCAACGGCGACCTGCGGGAAAGTCTGCGGTTCGCGGTCAGCCAACTGGACGAAAATATCCGCGAAGTGCCCGGGTTTTTCTTGCTCCGCTGGTGGCGCAACCTCGGTGCCCTGCTCGGTCCGGGCGGTGCGGCCATCCTCAGCCTGCTCTTCATCTGGGGCGGGGCCTACGCCTTCTTCCTCTGGTGGAAACGGCGGGCGGGGCGTCCGCGCCTGCGCTGGGGTGTGCTGGTAGCCGCACTATCACTGATATTCGGGGTGCTTTTTTTCTTTCTCGGCACCAGCCGCCAGGCGTGGCTTAACGACCATTCCCGCGCCGTGCTGATCGCCCCCCGTGCGGAAATACGCGTGGCACCTAACGTGTCTTCCACCCAGGAAGGAAGCCTCTCGGAAGGCCTGCGCATGACGGTCATCGATGAGTTCGGTGACGGCGAGTGGCTCAAAATTCGGCTCGACAACGGCCGCCAAGGCTGGGTGCGCGGCGATCTGGTAGAGCGGATCTGATGCAACACAATGGTTATGTTTCGGGCGTGTCCCCGTCCCGCAATACTGCGGGTCGGGGTCGGCGTCTTCCGGGCTTCGGCATTCGCCTCGGCACTGCGTGCGCTAACGCCCCTCCAGGTGCCTCACGCGACTAAGGAACCCTTCTCTCTTCTACCAACAGAACTACCACGAGCGGGGACGGCTCCGGTCAACCGAACTTCCCGTTTACCCCTCCGGTTAGTGCCTCAAAACAAGCAAAGCATGAGCTTTTTGAAGGAGTTTAAGGAATTTGCCATCAGGGGCAATATGGTTGATCTGGCCGTAGGCGTTGTGATCGGCGCATCGTTTAACAAGATTGTAGACACACTAGTCAAATTTGTAATCACGCCGCCCCTGGGTTACCTGACCAGTGGAGTAGATATTAGCGACCTACAGTTCGTGCTACGTGAACCCGTAACCGAAGGAGGAGAAGTCGTTCGTGAGGGCGTCATCATTCAATACGGTCTCTTCCTGGAAGCCATGATCGATTTTTTCATCGTGGCACTGACCATTTTTATCGTCATCAAACTCATCAACACACTGCGAAACAAGGCGGAGGACGAAGGGAATAAGGAAGTACCTACTCCAAAAAACATCCAACTGCTAGCCGATATCCGTGATCAGATGAAGCAGACGAATGAGTTACTGACGAAGGAACGGAAGGAATAAATCTGTCAAAGCCCACTCTTCGATAGTGATGTTGAATAAGGTACCCATTGGGTGATTCCTCAGCAGCGAAGGAAGTCAGAATGTCAAGCAATAAAATAACTATTTTTGTTTTATGAATAAAAATTAACAAACTTATCGTATCTTTGCTTTACAGAACAGCCAATAAGCTATTCTTGCCGCACTGATACCAAGCGGTATTATATACGTGGGTGACACCGGTTAGATCAGGACCGTTGCACTTGAATCCTAGCTTCCGGCAGTGGTTTATCTTCGGTTTGTATCGGAGGATAACAATCGCCGGGTGCTTTGCAGTTAGGGCCGTCCATTTGCTCATCGCGGGACGGGTTTCCAGCTAAAGGGTGAGGGCGGCCGCGATGACGGCTCCTCATTCATGAATCCAACACATAGTTTTTAAATCGATGCCCTTCTCGCGCACCGGAACCACTTGCTGCTTGCCGCAGCGAGTGCGAACGCTATAGCCGGCGCGGGCAACTTCGATTTTCTTTTCAAACAGGCTTTTTGCGGCCCAGCGGCCCCGCAAGAAAGGCCACCGGTTTGCCCGGTGCGCTGGATGCGGAGCAAGGGAGGTCGGCGGTGGCGGCCTGGGTGGGTTCCCTCCCACTTGGGGACCTTGAGCCATCTTCTCAAATTTGAGAAATATATCCTCTTTCTGGTGCTCTGTCTAACTTCAATATCTTCACAATGTGGGCTGTCCAATCTATTTAGGTTTACCCACTACGGTTTTAACGGCATGTCAACTTCCCGTCACCTCTCTCCTCTGCGGTGGCTGGGGTTATCACGAAGTAGCCGCGAAGCGTACGGGACCCAAACGAATAGCCGGGCCGGGGGAGAGGTTTCCAAGAAGCGAGTGCAAAACCTGTACTGATCGAAACCTGATAAACTGGGCAGCCTACACCATCACCTCTTTTGGAGCTATGGTCCTTACGCAAGTAAATACTGCATGGGACATAGGAAACCGACACACCCACACCTGACCACGAGGAGTTGATACGCAACTCAAGTAGCACCGTAGAAAATGGGTGAAATAGACCAATCGGGGATATGTTATATCCTCATGGCAAGGGGTTGCACCCCCTACCAGTCTGTTACGCCCCTTCAGGGCTGTCTCTCGCCCAGATTAGAGATTGAAACCTTTATCGACTACTTGTTGAATTTATAGGGTAATCCAATAACTCTACGATAAGCGTTTTATGCTTTGAAATTTTGAGCAGTAGAAGTGATCGAAATACTTGTGTGGGGAGCGTAGCTCCTTTGGAGAGGGGCCGGGGGAGAAGTCTTCAAGAAGCAAGTGCAAAACCTGTACTTCTTTGAAACACATTTTAACTTGATGGGAGAACTCGGTCCTCCCGCATTGACCTCCCGCAGATTGTCCCGTTTTCATCAGGGTTAAACAAAGAATGCGGTACAAATGGATGTTTAGTTAAATAAATCCGCTATCTTGTCAGCTAACCGGATAGCCACGCGTGGGTAATTCGGAATCGCCCACGAACCGCTCCCCCCGATTTGTCCAATCGTCGCCGTTATACTTTATTACCTGAACTCAACTGGCGGCGCTACCCACTGGTGCGGGTGGTTGTATTTTTATTGGTGGGGATATTTTTAGCGCGTTACGTGGACTATACACCTTTGGGTCCGCTGCTAAGTTATGGTGGGTTTGGCGGGCTTTTTTTGTTGCTTGGATTGCTTGCCCTGCGTCGCAAGCCGCGTTCCATTATTTTCGGCCTGCTGCTTATTCCCTTTTTAATCGGCGGGGGGTACCTGATTACGGTGGCGGCTTACGGACTGAACGATGCGGCCCATTTTTCTCATATCCATTCCGATGAGGGCGAGGAAGTTCGCCTCGATCTGTTGCTGGGAGAGATCAAAGCGGGGGCGAGTACCTTTCGCACGGAAGCCCTTGTGCAACGCATCGGTGGGGTAGGGGATAGCAGCTGGCAAGCCGCGGCGGGAAAATTATTGGTTTATCTGCCACCGGATGGGCGGATAGAGCAACTGGCCGCAGGTAGCCGCATCGTAGCCATCGGCCGGATCAACAGGATAGGGCCGCCGTTAAACCCCGGCGGTTTCGATGCCCGGGGTTATTATTCTACCCACCAGGTTTTTCACCGGATGTTCCTGCGGGGCGAGGAAGACTGGGAGGTGGTAAATAGGCCGCCGGCAAATGGCAGCATCCGCCAAGTGGCCGAGGCAGCCCGTGAGTTTTCCCTCAACGCACTACGGAGCCATCTCAACGACCGTCAGTTTGCCGTGGCCGCCGCCCTGGTGCTGGGTAAAAAGGAAAACCTAGACCAGGAGATTCGCGACGCTTACGCCGACACCGGGGCCATGCACGTTCTGGCGGTATCGGGCCTGCATGTGGGTATCGTGGCCTGGTTGCTGCAATTGCTGTGCGGCCGCCTGCTGCCGGGCAACCGCTGGAAAAACTGGCAGATCGGCATCCTTACCGTTACCGGCATCTGGGCTTTTGCCCTGCTCACGGGTTTGAGTGCCTCGGTGCAACGCTCGGCCTTTATGTTCAGCCTGCTCAGTATCGGGAGTCTGGCGGGACGGCAGACATTCAGCTTCAATACGCTGGCGGTAGCGGCACTCATTATGCTACTGGTAGACCCGTTTCAGGCGTTCCAGGTCGGGTTTCAGTTATCGTTCAGCGCGGTGGCGGGAATCCTCTTTTTTCAGCCGTACTTTAACCGGGCGGTGTTTAGCCGGTATAAGGTAATCCGCCAGGGATGGGCGTTGCTGAGCGTTTCCCTGGCTGCGCAGCTGGGTACACTTCCGCTCACGCTTTTCTATTTTCACCAGTTTCCGCTTTACTTTTTGCTTTCCGGCACGGTGGTCATTTTCACGGCTTACGGTGGGCTGATTGCGGGACTGGTACATCTGCTGTTTGCGGGGCTGGGGCAGTGGTCGGCCCTGACGGGAATAAGTGCCGGACTGACGTGGATCAGCGGCACGTTGCTGGGGTGGGTGATCGAGGCGCAAAACATGACCGTCTTTTACTTCCAGCAACTGCCCGGTGCCACCCTGGAGCAACTTTATCCTTCCATATGGGCAACAGCGGGACTCTACGGCCTGATCTTTGCGCTGGGCTGCTGGCTGGTGAGCAGACACGCGGCCTGGCTCTATGTGCTATTGGCGGGCCTGATCGGGCTGGGACTACTGCGGGGCTTAGAAGTACATCAGCGGTCGCAGAGCCGTACCCTGATCGTGTATCACACAAATAAAAAGAGCCTGATCGACATCAATCAGGCCGGCCGGACGTGGTCCTTGCAATCGGACGGAATTACGGAAAAGGACCTCTTTTACACCACGGCGGGGTGGCGGGGCAAAGCGGCCGTGCGATCGGTACAGCCGGTATCATTGGATACCGGGACCGTCGATACTGACGATCTCAACTACCGGGCACCGCTGTTATATGCGGTCGGGGAAAACTGGTTGGTGTTGCGAGAAGGATACTGGCAACTGCCGCCGGCTGCCGATTCGCTGAACTGGATCGTGCGCGAAAACCTGCGGCCGAAGCACATTGAGGAGTTGGCCGGATGCCGCCCGAAATTAATCTTGCTGGACGGCTCCAATAATTTCTACACCCGCCGCGATTGGCAAGTTGCTGCGGACAGCATGGAATTTGCGCTATGGTCTACTTATGAGCGGGGTGCGTATATCCGGACCTACAGCCGTGATGACCGAGACAACCCATGAAATATGCTGCTTACCGCAACCTGGATACATTACCACCGGGGCAGGGCTGTAAATGATCTGCCCACCAGCGTGAGGTGCCTGGAAGGGGGCGACTCAGGGCCGGGGCTTGCCCCGGCCCGGAGGCGGCAGCCCGCAGGGCCAAGGCGGCAGCCGCGCCTGGAAGGGACCGACGGCGAGGCGATAGCCGAGGCGGCACGCCCGAAAACTTAGCGCATCATTTAATATCCGGCTCCTACCTTTGCGGCAACCGATAAACGCATGAAGAACCTGATAATAATTGCGGCACTGCTGCTTCTGACCTTTTCGCTACCGGCCCAGGGGGCGGACCGGCCGGATTATTTGACGGTGGCCGACACTTTTCTGGCGCGTTATTTGCCCGATCTGGGGGCGAACGGTTACGTGCGATTTTTGCGTAAACCGGAGGGTTACTACGCGCAGGAGGCGGTGCACGGGCAGACGGTGGTGGGGCCGAGCCGCTTGTTTTATTTGTTTGAGGGCGAGAAGTACCTGGACCTGCCGTATGCGCGGCGCGGGCCGGAAGAGGCGGGCCACTACCTGACGGAGGACTATGCGCTGCGGGCGGCGGGGCAGTTTGAGCGGCACTACTATTACGGGTATCCGGGCTTTACGCTGGATGTGATCCGGGAGTTGGAGGGGCGGGAGGAGAAGCCGCCGGAGGTGCTGCGTTTTCTGGGGCGGGCGTATGCGGAGCACGCGATGAATTTGCTGAATAACCGCTACGGGCTGGCGAAGCCGGAGTGGCAATTCAAGCTGGACGAGGCGACGGGGGAGCGGTTGTCGGCGATCCAGCTGGCGGAGTATTTACGGTACCAGCGCGAGGCGATCGGGTATTACCAGCGGCTGCCGGCGGACTATGCGACGCCGGTGGGCGATGCGCGGACCAAGCATGCGAACGAGGTGATGGGAACTTACCTGACGCTGCTGCAGTATGCGGACGAGGCGGCGGCACGGGCGGAAGTGAAGGGCGATTTGTACGATAATTATTTGCTGATGGGGGCGCGGGCCATGCTGGAGAGCTGCCCCGAGGGGGCGGTGCTGCTGACGGAGGGCGACAACGATACCTACGGGCTGCTGTATGTGCAGGTGCGGGAGGGTTTTCGGGCGGACGTGCTGGTGCTGAACCGCCACCTGCTGAACGTGCCGCGTTACGTGGAGCTGGCGCGGCGGGGGTACGGGAGTGCGCAGGGGCTGCCGGCGGCCTTGGGGGCGGAGCGTTACCGGGCGTGGGAAGGTGCTTATTTTCCGGCCGACCGGGCGGGCCGACCGGTGGCCCTGGCCGACGTGACCGAATGGCTGGCGCGGGCAACTAACGGCACGGCCTTGCCCTTTAATCGGCTGGTGTGGCCGGCGGGATCGGAAAAGGAGGCCTACTGGAACTGGACGACGCCCTACCTGCTGGCGGGGGATATGTGGCTGATGGATGCGCTGGCGACGAACTACTTCAAACGACCGTTTTGCCTGGCTACTACCGTTAGCCTGGGGCGGATGGCCGAAACCAATGCCCGCCAGCGGCGGGGGTTGGTGTATGTGCTGGAACCGGAGGCGGTGACCAACGGAATGCAGGCGGAATTTGGAGCACGCCTGTTGGAAAAATATCTGGGAAGGCCCGATGTGGGTCCGCCGTCGGCGGGGGCGGAGGTGTTTTACGGGCAGTTTCGTTACCTGACGGTGCTGCTATCGGACCACTTCCGGGAGCGGAGTGATGTTGTGCGGGCGCGGCGGGTGCTGGATCGCTTTGTGGGCCACCGGCCGCTGGCCGAAGTGTTTGGCGAAGCGGGGGCGTATGGTCTGGTAGACCGCTATGCGTTGCTGAACCTGCCGGATATGACGGCAATGTACGGGGAGATGCTACGTGGTACACTACTGGCGAAACCGGCGGCGGAACGGACCGGACAGGAGGAAGAAGTGTTGCGGCAATTGGAGGAGTTGCTGGACAAATGAGCGAGGGGCGGGCATAAAAAAAGAGCCGCCTCCCAGTTACGGAAAGCGGCTCCTTGAAGAAGTTTGTGTTGAATGAAATACTGGATTCCCCCCCGGGACCGGCATTTCCACAAACATCACATTCTTTTTTAGAGAGCTGAACCGCTCCGTTGAGCGCGGTCGTACTTGTGACGGGAGGTGGAACGAAAAGTCTCACCTTCTTTTAAAAATAAGCGGAAAATTTAAATTTGTTCCGCCTTGGATGGTCACCGGTCTACTTTGTGGGTAGAGGTACGAAGCGATTAGCTCATTGGATGATAAAAATGGGTATTTCTTGTAGGTACAGTGAATTTAAAGGTTGAAAGGGGTGGGAGTTCTTTTATGAGATTGGTAAATGTCTGTCAACAGACCCGAGGTGAGGAGAAAGTCGGCTGGGCCGCTGAAAAGGCTATCTTTGCGCCAATAGACCAAGCCCCCATCAGATGAGAACGTACCCCCTACTATTTGCGCTCCTTTTTTTACTTCCCCTCGGCCTGTCGGCCCAGAACGGCACCATCCGCGGAAACCTGTACGATACAGAGTCCGGTGAGCCGATTGCCTTCGGTACCGTGCGGATTCAGGGGACGGACCGGGGCACCAATACTGATATCGAGGGCTTTTTTACCCTGCCCAACCTGACGGCCGGTACGTATGAGTTGGTCGCCACCTACGTAGGCTATGACAGCACGGTGGTGAGTGTGAAACTGGCGGAGGAAGAAATTGCCTACCGCCGCATCACGATCAGTTCGGCCGGACTGAATCTGGCTACCATTGACGTAAGTGCTTCGCGGGAGCAAGCCCGCTCGGACGTGCAGATCTCCAAGATCACCGTTACGGCGGCGGATATCGTGGCCCTGCCCTCCACGGGCGGCGAACCGGATATTGCCCAGTACCTGACCGTGCTGCCGGGTGTGGTGAGTTCGGGTGACCAGGGCGGACAGGTGTATATCCGCGGGGGTAGCCCGGTGCAGAACAAGATCCTGCTGGACGGCATGACGATCTATAACCCCTTCCACTCCATCGGCCTTTTTTCCGTCTTCGAGACGGAGGCCATCAGAAGCGTGGACGTACTGACGGGCGGATTCAACGCCGAATACGGCGGGCGGATTTCGGCCATCGTGGACATTAAAACCCGCGAAGGCGATAAGAAAAAACTTTCCGGCCTGGTTTCCGCCAGTCCGTTTCAGGCCAAGGCCCTGCTGGAAGGACCGATTAAAAAGCTGGACCCCGAGACCGGCAGCAGCATCAGTTTTCTGCTGACGGGCAAGCACAGCTACCTGGACCAGACTTCCAAGCAATTGTACGCTTACGCGGTGGATACCAATTTTTTCAACCTTTCGGCGAGCGATACCTCGTTGACGGCCGAGGACATCGGGTTGCCCTACCGCTACACCGATATTTACGGCAAGGTCTCGTTCGTGGGCGGCAACGGCTCGAAACTGGACCTGTTCGGCTTCAACTTTACCGACGATTTCGACCTGCCCAATATCGCCAGCCTGGGTTGGACCAATAGCGGCGGCGGGGCCAGTTTTAAACTCGTGCCGCCCAACTCCAGCGTGGTGATGAACGGTACGGTTTCTTACAGCAACTACGAAATAGGACTGGTGGAACCGGGTGCCGGTCCGCGCACCAGCAGCATTGCCAGCTACAATGCGCTGCTCAATTTTACCTACTTCGGGGAGCGCAGCCAACTGGATTACGGCTTCGACTTCGAGGGGTTCAACACCGATTTTACCTTCCTCAATCCGCTGGGCGTAACTTTTTCTCAGCGGGATTTTACTACGCAGATCGCGGGCTACGTCAAGTACAAGCTCATTGCCGGTAACCTGGTCATAGAGCCGGGGCTACGGACGCAGTTCTATGCCTCGCAGAGCCAGTTTCAACTGGAACCCCGCATCGGTTTGAAGTACAACGTAACGGATGCCCTGCGCGTAAAGGCCGCCGGTGGACTCTACTCGCAGAACCTGATCTCTACGGTCAATGATTTGGATATCGTCAACTTCTTCGTCGGTTTTCTGGCCGGCCCCGAGGAAACCATTTTTGAGCCGGACGGCGTGACCCCCGCCGACAACCGCCTGCAAACGGCTGTACACGCCGTGGGCGGTATCGAGATCGACCTGACGGACAACCTGCTGGTCAATATCGAGGGTTACTACAAGGGCTTTACCCAACTGATTGCCCTGAACCGCAATAAACTGACCGCACAGGCCCCTGATTTCGTGACCGAAACCGGTGAAGCCTACGGCGGCGACATCTCGCTGACCTACCAGCGCCGCAACCTTAACGTAACCGGCAACTACACCCTCGGCTACGTGAACCGCGACGACGGCGAGCAGATCTACCCCACCAACTTCGACCGCCGGCACAACGTGAACCTGCTACTGGGCTACGCTTTCGGCGCGGACCAGCTATGGGAATTCGGTGCCCGTTTTAACTTCGGCTCGGCCTTCCCCTTCACCCAGACCCAGGGCTTCGTGGAAGACCCCAACCTGCAACAGAACCCCGTTACGGGTAACGTGCTAACGGGCAACGGCACGCTGGGTGTACTGCTGAGTGGTACCCGCAACGGCGGCCGCCTGGCTGATTTCAGCCGGCTTGATTTGTCTTTGAAGCGCACGATCGAATTCGGTGCCGCCACCCGTCTGGAAGTCACGGCCAGCGTGACCAATGCCGTCAACCGCGAAAACATCTTTTACGTAGACCGGGTATCCAATGTGCGCGTAAACCAGTTGCCGCTGCTGCCCAGTCTGACGGGTACTTTCAAATTTTAAGGGTAAGTACGGTGCCGGCAACAGGATGTTCAATTTATGGCCATTCGTGGTGGTGACGCAACTTGCCCCTGCCGTGAGGGGGGTGACTTTTCGTACCTTGCAATTTTTGCCCACTAGCCCACCACCATGAGTTCAACCATTCGCGTATCTTCCGAGATAGCCCCGCTGCGACGGGTGCTGGTACACCGCCCCGATTTTGGCACCAGCCGGATCAGCCCGCGCCGGGCCGAGGAATTACTGTTCGACGACATTGTGCACCTGCCCAAAATGCAGGAAGAACA
Organism: Lewinellaceae bacterium; assembly: GCA_963710215.1. GTDB lineage: Bacteria > Bacteroidota > Bacteroidia > Chitinophagales > Saprospiraceae > Neolewinella. Next base: position 34,774 of record CAVPZP010000073.1, read on the forward strand.
CGACGTATTCACTGCCGTCCTGCGTCGTTTTCTGGGCGAGGGGAACGTGCTGGAGATGGAAGACCTTTTCCGCGAGGCCCTGGGCGGAGACGAGGAACTGCGGCGCGAGATGATCGCCCTGATCGCCGATTGGGAAGAACTGCCCCGGCGTTTTCTCCCACTACTGGAAGCGATGGAAGCGAGCGAACTGACCAAAACAATGGTCACCGGCTATTACGCCGCCGAGGACCGAATCCTGTTCGATCCCATCCCTAATTTCATCTTCACGCGCGACATCGCCGTTACGGTCAACGACCACATCATCATTTCCAAAGCAGCCAAGCAAGCTCGCTTCCGCGAAAATTTCCTCACCCGTTTCGTCATGGCGGCCCACCCGCTCTTCGCCGACGTGCGCCAGGGCAAACGACTGATCAACCTCAACAACGTCGACGATTTCCCGCCCAGCCAACAGGGCGACCGGGTCTCCATTGAGGGGGGCGACGTGATGATCCTCAACGAAGAATACCTGCTCATCGGCACCAGCGAGCGCACCACTGCCTACGGCGTAGATAGCCTGGCCCAGCGGCTGTTTGCCGACGGCGTGGTGAAAAACGTAGTGCGCGTGCCCGTGCCGGCCGAGCGCTCGTTTATGCACCTGGACACCATTTTTACCCAGATCGACGCGGCCGATTTCGCGGGTTATGCACCCATCGTACAGCGTGGTATGAGTGCCCGCGTATCAGTGCTACGGGCCGACGGCGAGGGGGGAAAGTACGCCAACTTAATGGAGTTTTTACGCAAGGAGATTCACCCCGACAGCCGCCTCATCGCCGCCGGGCAGGGTGTGTCACCCTACCAGGAACGCGAACAGTGGACGGACGCCTGCAACCTCGTCGCCCTGCGCCCCGGCGTGGCCCTCACTTATGACCGCAACCAGCGCACCGAGGCCGCTTTTCAGGAGGCCGGCTACCGCATTATGCACGCCACCGACCTACTCAAAGCCTTCCGCGACGGCATCGTGCGGCCCGACGAAATCACCAAAACCATCATCACCCTACCCAGCTCGGAACTCAGCCGGGGGCGCGGCGGCTCGCACTGCATGACCTGCCCGATCCTGCGCGATGAGCTGTAGGCAAAAACCGTATCGTTGCTCCATGGGTGGGCGTGCCCCGGCCTGCCGGCCGGGTCGGTCCCTTACCGGCTCGCAGGTCTGCTCGGCCCCTGCGCTACGCTCCGGGTCTCCGGCGATCGCCGGCCCGTCCAGGCACCTCACGCAACAAACGTGAAAGCCTTATCTTGCGGCGAATCAAAAAACGACCGCCCTTGTTTACGCACGAAACCCGCCGCCGGGTCCGCTACTCGGAAACCGATAAAATGGGCTACCTCTACTACGGCAATTACCCGGCCTACTATGAGGTGGCGCGGGCGGAAATGCTGCGTTCCATCGGTCTGACGTACGCGCAAATGGAAAACGAGTGGGCCGTAATGATGCCGGTAATGAGCCTGCGGATGCGTTACGTGCGCCCCGCCCACTACGATGACCTACTACTGATGCGGACCACCCTGCGGCACCTGCCCGAACGGACGATCACCTTCCAGACCGACATCTACAACGAGGCGGGAAAACTGGTGAACGGCGGCGAGGTGAAACTGTGTTTCGTGGACTGGAACACCAAGCAAACCGTGGCCACCCCACCGCGATTATTGGAGAAATTGTTACCCTACTTTGAAGCTTAAACTCCCCGATTTCGAGGCGATCCTTACGTCCATCCGGGAGCACCCCGTGGTGGCGGCGGGTATCCAGTGGACGAAGGAGAAATCACTGCCGGGCTTCTTTGGGGTGCCGATCTACGATGTGGTGGTCTTCGTGGTAAACGAGGCACAGCGCGACGACCTGTTCACACGCGCCAACAGCATCGCTTTCAGCTTTTTTCTGTCCCTCTTTCCCAGCATCCTGACCATCTTTACGCTGGTGCCTTTCTTCCTTGATGCCCTGGAAATCTGGGTGCCCGAAGTAAGTGATTTCAACATCACCCTCTACGAAGAAATCCAGCAAATCATGCCCGGCCAGGCGGGTGATTACCTGTTCGGTTTCGTAACCGAGATCACGGAAAAACCGCAGGTGGGTCTCCTGTCTTTCGGTTTCTTGCTGGCCATCTATTTTTCCAGTAACGGGATGCTGGCCATGATGCAGAGTTTCGAGAAACTTTATACGCAGACCTTCCGTCGCCGGTCGGTATTCCGCAAGCGGATAGTGGCCATTATGCTCACGGGTGTGCTAGGCCTGCTGCTGGTGGCCTCCGCAGTATTCGTTATCCTGGGAGACGTACTGATCTCCAGTCTGACGGACTTTGTAAATCTCTCGCAGTTTTCCGCCGTTTTGATCAGTGCCACCCGCTGGGTCATCATTCTGGCCCTCTACTATTTCACCATCGGCACCCTGTTTCGTTACGGCGCGGCCACTTACCGCCGGTTCGGTTACTTCAGTCCCGGGGTGACCCTGGCGGCGGTGCTTTCGCTCATCTCCTCCATTGCCTTTTCCTTTTACATCGACGGCTTCAATAAATACGACACTTACAACAAATTCTACGGTTCCATTGCCACCATCATCATCGTCATGCTCTGGCTGCAACTCAACTCCCTCATTCTGCTCATCGGCTTCGAGCTGAATGCCAGTATTGCCGTCAATCGTGATATCAAAGACTCCATCGACGATGAGGATGAAATCCTGGACGAAGCCGTTGCCTCCAGCGAAGAGCGCCGCGCCGCCCACGATTTCACCCTCGCCGACCGGGTGCAAGGGATCGTCCCGCTGGAGGAAGAGTAGTCGTAGCGCGGAGGAGGGAGCCGGCGAACAGGCGTACCGGCGGTTCGTTACAGAGAAAAAAGTATGTCTACCGACAACCTCTCAAAAAAAGAGCGGAGCAAGCGGATGTCGCTCATTAAAAACAAAAACACAAAGCCGGAAATGCTGGTCAGAAGGCTGGTTCACGGCATGGGCTACCGCTACCGCTTGCACGCGAAAGATTTGCCGGGAAAACCGGACCTTGTCTTCAGGTCAAAACAAAAAGTTATATTTGTGCACGGTTGCTTCTGGCACCTGCATGATTGCAATACGTACCGCTTGCCTAAATCGAATAGCGAATTTTGGCTTGCCAAGTTGAAGGGAAACGCCGAGCGTGACGAACGGAATAAAAAAATACTGTCTCACATGGGCTACCGGGTCATGGAAATCTGGTCCTGTGAGTTAAAGGACGAAGCCGCCCTGCGGGAACGCATCACTACATTCTTAGCTAACTAATTTATGAGGTCCATCGAGTTATTCGCGGGTGCCGGTGGACTGGCACTGGGTTTGGAAAAATCTGGTTGGCACAGTCAATTGTTGATTGAGCGCAACACCCATGCGTGTAACACACTACGGCTAAATGCGGCCGGTGGGCAATCGCTCACTAAAAATTGGCACATCAGTGAGGCCGATGTCACCACCATTGATTATTCGGCGATTACCTCACCGATCGATCTGGTTGCGGGTGGGCCGCCCTGCCAGCCCTTTTCGCTGGGAGGCAAGCACAATGGCCGCGAGGATAAACGGGATATGTTTCCCGAGGCGATCCGTGCGGTACGGGAGTTGCGCCCGAAATACTTTTTGTTTGAAAACGTCAAAGGTCTACTGCGCCAATCGTTTTCCGAGTATTTCAATTACATAGTATTGCGGCTCCGCTACCCCTACGAGGAAAAACGATCAGATGAATCCTGGCAGCAACATGCTGACAGGTTGATCGAAGTCGAACGGTCTAATTGCTACGAAGACAGCCCTCACGCTTATCGATTGACCTGGCAACTAGTAGATGCGGCAGATTACGGCGTTCCTCAGCATCGGCACCGGGTTATAATAGTGGGAGTGAGGGAAGACCTGGGGTGGGAATTTGAATTTCCGTTAGCTACGCATGGTTTTGATCAACTGGTTGTCGACAAATATCTGACCGGGAGTTACTGGGCCGAGTATAACATGGTTCCGGTATCGGATAGTGAAATACACCGCAGTGCCCGCACTCGTTTAGCTAAAATCAGCGGTATTCCTCCTGCCCTATTTGAGCCGAAAAACAGTTTGGAGCGCTACGCTACCGTTTACGATGCCATTCATGATTTGCCCAAGCCGCTTAAAAAAGGTTGTAAGGAAGTAGCCAATCATTTTCTGCAAACCGGTGCCAAGGCTTATCCTGGTCATACGGGTAGCCCACTTCACTTCCCCTCCAAAGCGATTAAGGCGGGTGATCACGGCGTACCGGGGGGAGAGAATATGATTGCTTATTTGGATAAGACCTATCGCTATTTCAGCACTCGGGAGGCAGCTAGAATCCAGACTTTTCCCGATAATTATATCTTTACCGGATCGTGGGGGGAGAGCATGCGCCAGATTGGTAATGCGGTTCCGGTAAAACTCGGCCGGGTAATGGGGCGAGCACTCTATGAGCAAGCAACAGCAAACACGGTAGATGTCAAACAAAAACGACCTTCCTTACAATCCGCTGGACAAGATTAATCTGGGCAGAAGCGTAGCGAATGCACTACTGGCAACGCCGCTGAGAGAATTGCCACCCGCTGGTTTCCAGGGAGCGGGTATCTATGCGATCTACTACTACGGCGATCATCCGGCTTATGAATATGTGGCCCGCTACAATAATGACGGTGGAGCAGATGGAGAATGGCCGATCTATATCGGCAAAGCAGTCAAGGAGGGTTCTCGCAAAGGATTGATGTCAGTAAAGAACACGGGTAGTTCGCTCTTCAAGCGACTTAGTAAACACGCGAAAAGCATTGCTGCTACTGACAATCTCAAATTAGCCAGTTTTAAATGCAGGTACCTGACGATAGATTCCATTTGGATTCCTCTCGGAGAGCAATTGTTAATTCACAAATTCGAACCCGTCTGGAACCAATACATCGATGGTTTCGGGAATAACGATCCCGGAATGGGCAGGCGAAATTCTCGAACCTCACCCTGGGATATCCTCCACCCCGGCAGAGGGTACGCAAACGCATCAACGGGTAACATCTTATTAAATGACACGAATAAATACATCAACGCGGTGCTGGAAAAACAGCAGATTACTTATGGCAAGTTGATAAACGAAGGAGGGGATGTGCTGAAATAAGCAGTACCTTAAAATTTGCACTTTTTGGCGGTACCGATAAGTCGTGAGCTAAAAGATCATCAACTACTTCGTGTGGTCAGTCGAATATTGAATCATTCTTTCCCTAATTATCGTATCGTGCAAATCACCACTCTCTCTTGCCCACATGATCAACATACTACACTTTGCCACCAGTTACTCCGCCGGGACACAGACGTTCGTTCGCGATCTTTATCACCGGCAGCAGGAGGACCCGAGTTACGATGCTCGCTTGATTTGCCTGGACCAACCCAATGAGCGTCCGCCAAATGAAAAAGGAATTACCTCTTTGCCTTATCACCCTCCTGACGGGCGGCGTGTCAATAAAGATCAGAAGTAAATTGCGGGGGCGGGGAGCGGCACGCTTCGATCCAGTGCTGGCCGCCGCAGTAGAAAACTTTTTATCCAACTGGCAGCCCGACCTTATTATCGCCCATTTTGGTGATGCGGCCACCTTATTCCATGCTCATCTGAGCGAACCGTTGCGTCGCCGCGTCCACTGGTGCGTCATCATCCTCGGCTATGACGGCAGCAGCTACCCGCGCAACCGACCCGGCTATACCCACGAGTTGAAAAAATTGCTGGCCCAATCCAACGTACTGACTTGGTTCGTCTGCGATTTCTTGCGTCGGCAATTGGTTATGCACCGCGTGCTATCCTCTCGCCATATGGTTCGTCCGTTAGCAATTGATTGCGATAAGTTTTGTCCGTCCACTAACCCCGCAACCGGGCCACCGATATTCCTCCAGGTAGGGGCGTTCCGCGAAAAAAAAGCCCAGATAGATACCCTGACCGCCTTCGAACTGGTGCTAAAAACCAGGCCCGACGCCCGCCTCTGGTTGGCCGGTGATGGCAAGGACCTGCCCCTCTGCCGACTGCTGGCCCAAAAACAGGGTATCGCAGAGCAAGTGGATTTCCTCGGCTTCATAAGCCCCCCGATACGCCCGAACTCTTTCGCCGGGCCACCGTCTACGTCCACCCCAGCGTGAAACCGCCGCCAGATGGGACGACCGAAGGCGCACCGGTATCCATTGGGGAGGCACTAGCCACTGACCTACCCGTGGTGGCCACCCGCCACGCCGGTATCCCGGAAATGCTTACTCCTGTCACTTGCAGTATCCTCGTTCCGGAGCAGTCACCCGATCAACTCGCCCGCGCCATGTTGGATGCCCTGGCCTTGCGTCCCGAAGGTCGTAACCGCGCCCAAGCGCTGACAGCACTTTTCCACGAAGCTGGAAGCGACCTTACCTCGCCCAACAGTTTAGCCAACTTCTACATTCATGAATCGCTGGCGTACCGCCCTTACCTGGACCGGCGGCCTGGGTGCCTACAAACTACTGCTGGCCCTGGCGCGGCTCTACGTCCTCAGCCGCCTGCTACTGCCCGCTGATTTCGGTCTTTTTGCGCTGGCACTTTCCGTACTGTCCGTGGTGGAGATCGGTAACGACCTTGGCTTCGGGGTGGGGCTACTGAACCGTACGCAAATAACTAATGGGGAATAAAGCAGCCTGTATTGGTTCGGGCTAGGCGTGAGTACGCTCCTGGCCGTAGTACTAACTCGCCGGATCGGACCGTTATTAGCGAGCTTTTACGACAGCCCCGGTCTGGCAATGTGCTGGCAGGCGTGGCCGTATCTTTTGGCTTAGCGCACTGGGTTACCAGCCGCGCTTGCTGCTACGGCGGGAGCTAAGATATAGCGAATTGGCGGTTCTGGATGCGGTGGCTCTCTGACAGTCGGTTTTATCATCACCATTATCAGTGCCTATTCCGGGGCTACGGTGTATGGTCACTCATCCACGGCGGGATGGTACAGGCGGCCCTCGGAAGCGGTTACTTGTTGGTGCGCCGCCACGCCCGGCCAGCGGTGCAGTGGCATTTTTCCTGGCCGGAAGTCCGGCCCTATTTACGCGTAGGGCCTTTACCAGACAGCGGGCCAGTTTCTCAACTACTTCAGCCGTGATCTGGATGTACTGCTGATCGGAAAACTGATCGGAATCTCCACCCTGGGCGGCTACAACCTGGTGCGCCAGATCGCCCGCCGCCCCCTTCAACTCGTCAACCCGATCGTGAACCAGGTAGCTGCGCCCCTGTTGGCCGCCGATGCGCGGGAGAATAAGGCACTCGGGCCGGTCATATTTAAGATTGGTGGGCAAATTAGTGCGATTCAACTTCCCGCTCTACGCGGTCGGTATCGCGCTGGCCGAGCCGCTAGTACGGTTTTTGGTCAGCGCGGATTACCTGGACTTCGTGCCGGTGTTGCGCTGGCTCTGCGCTTATTTCTTGCTGCGCTCGCTCTACAACCCGGTTGGTAATCTGGTCGTTGCCACCGCACGCACCCGCCGCGAGTTCTGGTGGAACGTCGGTACGGTGGGCATTCTCGCGCTGGGCATTTACCTGGCCGGCCTGCGGGGCGTGGAATGGGTGGCGGCGGCGCAGTTCGGTTTATTTCTGGTCCTGCACACGGCGTTCTGGTGGTGGCTGATCCGGCCCCTGGCGGCAGTTGACTTTGTTGCCTACTCACGGGCCGTTTTCAGTGGGCTACCCTTTGGTCTGGCCGTCGGTGGGCTGTGCTGGGCGAGCTACACCCTCCTACCGGCGGTGGGTGCTTTGCCGGACCTGGTTATCCTGGCACTGGGCGGATCACTGGCAGCGGGTGGCATACTGCTAAAAACAAAAACGGTCACCACTCGAAAGTGATGACCGTTTACCGAGCCGCCCATCGGACTTGAACCGACGACCTATTCATTACGAATGAATTGCTCTACCAACTGAGCTAGGGCGGCAAATTGCTAATGCTATTCGCTAAAGCTGCGCAAAGATAGTGCATTCAACAGAAGCTGGCAACAGCAAATGAAAATTATTCTGCCTGAGGGTAATAACGAAACGGGATCGGCGGAGCGGTCAAACCGTGTAAATCACTCACTAACCGCACCCACTGCCAGAATATCTTCTACCTTATCCTGCACGTTGACCAAGTGTTCAAAACCCCGGGCGCGTAGCACCGAAGCGGCAATGGTAGAGCGGTAGCCGCTACCGCAGTGCAGGTAATAGGTCTCAGCCTTGTCTAAACGGTTCATCCCTTCACTCAGAAAATCTAGCGGCAAGTTGGCGGCATGGTCCAGGTGACCGGCCTCGTACTCCGTGGGTTTGCGTACATCCAGCAGGGAGTGTTCGCTAACACTGTCCTTGGTCAGGCGGTTAGCGTATTCGGGTGCCTTAATGGTTTCAACCACATCCACTTCGCCGCCGTAGGCGCGCCAGGCGGCCAGGCCGCCGTCCAGGAAACCGATGGCGTTATCGTAGCCCACGCGGGCCAAACGGGTAACTGCCTCCTCGCCCCGGCCTTCGGGTACTACCAGTAAGATCGGCTGCTTCAGATCGGGGATCAGCGCACCCACCCAGGGGGCAAAGCTACCGTCCAGGCCGATGAAAACGCTATTGGGGATAAAGCCCTTAACAAAATCCGTCTTGTCGCGCACATCCAGGATCAGTGCCCCCGTCCGGTTGGCCCGTTCCTCGAAATCTGCCGGAGACAGTGCCACATCGCCGCGTTCCAGCACTTCGTCAAAACGCTCGTAACCCTGCTTATTGATCCGGGCATTTTCCGCGAAATAAGCCGGCGGGGGCAGCAGGCCGTCGGTAACCTCTTCCACAAACTCTTCACGCGTCATATCGGCGCGTAGCGCGTAATTATTCTCCTTTTGGTTCCCCAGTGTGTCCGTCGTTTCCCGGCTCATTTTCTTGCCGCAGGCCGATCCCGCGCCGTGGGCCGGGTACACGATCACTTTATCGGGCAAGGTCATCACTTTTTCGCGCAGGCTATCGTAGAGCATACCCGCCAAGTCTTCCTGCGTCAGTTCGGCCCCCTTTTGCGCCAGGTCCGGCCGGCCTACATCGCCGATGAACAGGGTGTCTCCCGTAAATAGGGCGTGGGGTTCGCCCGCCTCGTCCAGCAGCAGGTAGCAGGTGCTTTCCAGGGTGTGCCCCGGCGTGTGCAGGGCGCGGATGGTCAGTTTACCCACCCTGAATTCCTCGCCGTCAGCGGCATTATGTTTGTCGTAGCTGGTATCGGCACCGGGTCCGTAGACGACGGTGGCACCGGTCTGGCGCGCCAGGTCGAGGTGGCCGCTCACGAAGTCGGCATGAAAGTGGGTCTCGAAGATGTATTTGATGCGCAGCCCGTCCGCCAAGGCGCGGCGCTGGTAGGGTTCCGTTTCACGCAGCGGATCGATCACGGCGGCTTCGCCGTCGCTCTGGATAAAGTAGGCACCCTGTGCCAGGCAACCCGTATAGATTTGCTCGATTTTCATAAAATGACCCGCTATTACGTGATGAAATGTTCCGCTACCAAAAGGTTATCAGCGTGTTTTTGGTTGTGGCCGGGCTTACCAGTCCTTGCCGGAATTGCAATTACTCTGCTGCCCGCCGCGCATTTTCTGCATGGTTTCTTCCTCCCCTTCCTTAGCTATTTCCAGTTGTCGCTCGGCTTCCTCGCGGCTCAGTTTACCCCCCGCTTGCGGTTCGCTGCCCTGGCGCGGTTGTTCGCTGGTGGGCGGAGGTTGTTGCCCTTGCTGACCCTGACCCTGGCCTTCTCCTTCCTGCTGCTGCTGTTCTCCCTGTTGTTGTTGGTCGCTCTCGCCCTCACCCTGCTGCTGCTGTTTTTCCTGCTGCTGCTGTTGCAGCTTTCGCAGGGCCAGCGACAGGTTGCGCCGCGTCTCCATATCCTTCGGTTGCTCGCGCAGTGCGCGCTGGTAGGCCTGGGCACTCTTTTCGTACTGTTGCTGCTGAAACAGACTGTTGCCCAGGTTATGATACGCATCCGCTTTGGTTTTCCCGTCCTCGGCCAGGGCCGCCGCCTCCTCAAATTTCTTGGCCGCGTCGGCATAGTTTTCCTGGTCATACAGTGTCGTGCCCAGGTTATAATTTCCCTGTGCCGAGTTATCCTGCTCCAGCGCACCCCGGTAGTCCTCGCTCGCCTGGTCCAGCCGGTTTTCCTTATACGCCCGGTCGCCCCGGCGCAGGTAACGGTGCTCTGACTGGGCAGCGGCCTGGGTCGTCAAGGCACATAAAAAAGCGAGTAGCAGCGCGTATTTCCAGGGGGTAGCAAGCATAATCAGGTATTAGTTCCGTAAAGATAAGAACGCGGCGGCCTCAGCGGTAGTTGCTTGATTTTTAGACACGCTCTTAGTGAGGATTCGGGCGTGCCCGCTCGGCTATCGCCTCCCGGTCGGTCCCTTCCCGGCGCGCCTGTCGGCTTGGCCCTGCGGGCTGCTTCGCTACCGCTTCGCCCCGTCCAGGCACCTCACGCCAGAGCGTTACTCGCTTACGTTCTAATTATCGGCTACGCCGCTTCTCAATCCGGCAGACCCGTTTTCGAGGTCACTCCTTCACTAATCAGTTCTTCATAACCGCGTGAGGCGGCCTGGAGGGTGATCCGCGTAGCGGGCAGTGCGCAGCACCAAGGCGACAGCCGCGCCCGTAAGGTGCCGACCCCGGCCCGCAAGGGACGGGGACACGCCCAAAATAACCTAAATTACCGCTCCATTTCTGGGTTAACGATCGAAGAACAGCGATTATAACTATGGTCAAGAGAAAAAAAGGCATCGTCCAGCGCGCCTCCCGCTATATCACTCGACTGCTAATCAGGGAGTTGCCGCACAACCGTATTTTTCACAACCTGCACCATACCCTGACGGTGACGCGGGGCGTAAAGATGATTGGCAAGCAGGAAGGCCTGAGTAAGGAGGAACTGGAAATTGTGCGTCTGGCCGCCGTTTTTCACGATTGCGGGCACGTGAAATGTTATACCGGCCACGAAAACGAGAGCCAACGAATAGCCGCCGAGTGGCTGCGCGAGCAGGGCTATCCGGAGGCGAAACTGGCGCGGGTGCTGGCCTGCATCAGTGCCACGACCATGCCCCAAAACCCGCAAAACAAAATGGAAGAGGTGCTGTGCGATGCCGACCTGCGCCACCTTTCCTTCGATACTTACCCGGACTATCAGGAGATGCTGCGCGCCGAGTGGAAACTGGAGTTGGGCGTGGAAATGACGGACGAGGAGTGGGAAGCGGAAAACACCAAATTTTTGAACGAACACCGCTATTTTACGGGCTATGGGCAGCGGGAGTTGGAGCCGCTGAAGCCGCAGGTGGGGGAGGAGTGAAGCGGCATCCAACTTTCCTACAATATTGCAATGGATGTTTGTGGCCACAACTAACCACCATCCATTTATGCCTGATTATAGGACGACCCAAAACTGCACTTTTAGAGGGGTAGTTTCCGCGCCGGCCGGTTTATACGACTTAAACCGCGCCACCCATTTTTTACCTCAATTAGCCGCCCGTGCACTGCTCGTACTGATACTTTTCGGGCTAGGTAGTTCGCCCCTGCGGGCGCAATCGCCCTATTCCTTTGACCGGGGCCGCGAGATAGGCCTATTGGGAGGCAGCCTGTTGGGCATGGGCGCGGGAGAGCTGTTGCGCTCTGAAATAGACCCGCTGCCGTTAAGCAGTATACCGGAATTCGATGATTTTGCCGTGGATGAGATCGACTTTGTTTTCGGAAAATTCAGGGCGGATCGGCTGAGTAATTACACCATGTATGTCGGTGCGGGTGCCGTTGCACTGTTGCTGCCGGCTAAAGGACCACGACGGGACGCGGCCAAAATCGGCTTGCTACTGACGGAAACTTTGCTGGTTAACCAGGCCCTGACGAACATGACGAAAAGCGCGTTCCGCCGTCCCCGTCCCTACGTCTACGACCCTACCTGGGCAGCCGACCGGTTGGTGCAGAGCGGTGATCGTTCTTCGCTTATTTCGGGGCATACCTCCGCTACGGCGGCGGGCAGTTTTATGCTGGCGCGCGTATTTGCCGATTACCACCCGGACAGTAAGCTGAAGCCCTATGTATGGGCGGCGGCGGCCACGCTGCCCGCGCTCACCGGCTACCTGCGGGTGCGGGCCGCCAAGCACTATCCGTCGGATGTGCTGGCCGGCTATGCGCTGGGCGCGGGCGTGGGTTACCTGATTCCACTGATCCACCGCAAAAAAGAGGGTCCGTGGACCGTGGATGCCGGAGCAACGGGTTTTTCCCTCGCTTGTACCTTGAAATAATTGCCGGCCGAGGAAACAAGGAAGCTGATCTTCAGGCATCCAAATTCTATCCAGTTTCATCCGGCAGCTTTACCCAAAAAACCGCTATGTTAAAGACGATCTTTTCGTTGAGCTTGTTAGCCCTTTGTTGCCTGACCGAAGTACGGGGAGAGCGCTATCCGACCCGCATAGACAGCAGCGGCGTGTGGGTACTGGTTTCCAAAACGGCTACCCTGGCGGTCTACCGGCGTGCCTCCGCTAAGTCGGCAATTGACGAAATTCGGATAACGGCCGTGTTCAAGACCACGATGGAGAATTTCTTGCGGGTGCTGGGAGACGTGCCGGGTTATCAGAAATGGGTGTACAAGTGCGGCGAAGCCCGCCAGCTGAGCGCATCGGCGGTCGGGGAGCAAATTTATTACGTGCGGTCTATTTTTCCCTGGCCGTTACAGGATCGGGATCTGATCGTGCATTCCGTTGTCAAAAAGGATGCCGCCACGGGAGTCGTTACTTCCACTTCACGGGCCTTGCCAGACCACCGGCCGGTAGTAGATGGGGTAGTTCGGATGCGACAATTTTCTTCCACCTGGAAAATCACCCCTGAGGCAAACGGTACCGTAGCGGTTGATTACCGCGTAACGTGCGACCCCGGCGGTATCCTGCCGGATTGGGCGGTTAATCTGGGCATCACTTCCGGGCCGCGTAAGACGATGGAGGGATTGGCGAAGTTGGTGGAGGGAAAGTGAGTAAATTTTAGCCTGCCTTTGGCCCGCTAGCCTGTTTATAAATTGGGTGGCTCGTTTCTATTTAATCACCACTCCCACTTCATCCCCACCCGCACCACTTGGCTCTCGTAGTAATTCTGGTACTCCGCCCGGAAACCGTCGCCGACGATCTCCTGCCGCAGGCCGAAACCGTTAAATAGGTCGGTGGCCGCCAGGGTCACTTCGCCCTTGCCGGCGAAGACGGGGCGCGAGATGGCGAAATCAATCGAAGACCGGGCCAGTTCACGGCCCTGCGGTATCGGCCGCGCCGCCAGGTAGATGGCGGTCAATTGCAGGTTCCAGTCTTTGGCCAGGGTGAGTTGGTTGTTGAACTTCAGATCCCAGGTAGTACCCCGCTGCTCGGCAATGGCGAAGGGCCGCACTGTGGGGAAAAGCAAGGTACCCCGGTAGGCGTCGATGCCGATGCGGTAAAAATTACCCCCCAGGCTCAATTTCCAGAAGTCACTCACCTCCTGACTTACCAGTACTTCGACGCCCCGGTTGGTAGCCCGACCGGTGTTTTGGTAGATGCGGTTCACGATCTGGTAGTCCGGGTTGCTGGAATCGATGTCGAAGATCCGCTGAAAAGCGTCGGTACTCGTACGGCCGTAAGCGGCCACGTAGGCCGAACCGGTTTCCCACAACCGGCGGTAGGCCACCTCCACGGACTCCGTAAACTGGGGGCGGAGGAAGGGATTACCCACCTTTAGCAGCTCCGGGTCATCATACTTGGCGAATGCCCGCAATTCCGGTTCGCCGGGCCGGTCCACGCGCCGGTTGTAGAACGCCGACACCTTATTGGTGGCATTCACTTTATAGGTCAGGCGTACGTTGGGATAGAGGCGGAAGTAATCGTAGGCGTCGTTTTCATCGTAGTAAATGTTCTCGGGCGACAGCGCGTAAGTCACCGCCGTTTGCTCGGCACGCAGGCCGGCTTCGGCCTCGAAGTGCGGCGTCTCGTACACATAATTGGCGTAGGCGGCATAGAGGTCTTCTGTCCACCGGCTGGCATCCCCCAGGCCGGGGTAGATGATGGAATTTACCCCCTGCCCGATCTCGTAACCCACCGGCAAACGCCGGTAGCGCACCTGCCCGCCCGCCTCCAGGCGGCCGCCCGCCAGGGGGCGCACGTAGTCGAGGTTAAAGGCCGTGGTGTGTTCCACGGCGATCAGGTGGCTGGTATCCCGGCCGATCCGCACGGCCGAACTATCATTAAGGAAATATTGCTCATCCTCCTTGCCCCGCGTGTACTGGGCGGCCAATTCCAGTTGATGACCGGGGCTGCCCAGGTTATGGCGCCAATCGATCCGCCCGTTGATGTAGCCGGTCGATTCCACTTCCTTCCAGTTCCAGTAGCGATAGCGCTGGTTCTCGATCGTATTGATGTAGGGAACTTGGGCGGTGTCCACGTGTTTTTCGTAATCGTAGATGGCCGAAAAACTCAATTGATTACGATCGTTCAGTTCGTAATCCAGCCCGGATTTCAGCACATAATGAATCTGCCGGCGGTTCTCGGGTACCTGGCTCAGGGTTCGGCGGCCATCGTCGTAGGTGCGGGTCGTAAACTCGTTATTGGGCAGTTTGCGCTGGGCCAGCACTTCGCCCTGCAACCAGGTGCGCACTTTGGGCGTGCGGTAATTGAGGCTGAAATTGGGCACCAGGTGCGAATTGAGGCGGTAGCGCCCCAAATCGGTCGGCAGATCGGCGCGGCGGGTCGTGATCTCACCCAGGGCGTAGCTCAACCCCAGCTCGCCGTTAAAACCGGTACGGTCGTCCTGCTTGTAAATGATGTTGATGATGCCCGCCTCCCCGGCCGCGTCATACTTGGCGGACGGGTTAGTAATAATCTCGATCCGCTCGATGTTGGCGGCGGGGATACTGCCCAGCCCCCGCTGATTGCCGTAGCCCGTCAGGGCGGATTGCTTGCCGTCTACCAGCACGGCCACCCGGTCCGATCCGCGCAGCTCCACGTTGCCGTCCTGCGTGACGGTTATGCCCGGTAGGGCCTTCATCGCGTCCAGCACCGAGCCGCCGCCCTGCGCCTGTTGCTTAGACAGGTCAAAACTCTTTTTATCCAACTGCCCCCCGATCGTGGACCGCTCGCCGGTCACGGTCACCTGCTCCAACACCTGCGCGTCGGCACTCAGGCTGATCTTGCCCACTTGATAGACGTCGTTGTTTTCACCGATGAATAACTCCTTGCGCTGCGGCGCGTAACCCACGAATGTAACGGTGAGGAAAACACTGCCGCGCTGACTTAGGCTCACGGTAAAAGAGCCGTCATCATCGCTCAGGCCGCCGCCCGGCATGCTCCCGTCGGCGGTGGTTACGGCCACGGTGGCGTAAGCGATGGCGGCCTTGTCCGCCGCGTCGACCACCTGGCCGGAAATGGTGACCTGCGCAAATAA
Source organism: Lewinellaceae bacterium (assembly GCA_963710215.1). GTDB lineage: Bacteria > Bacteroidota > Bacteroidia > Chitinophagales > Saprospiraceae > Neolewinella. The sequence goes on from CAVPZP010000073.1 coordinate 50,190, forward strand.
GCCGGCCGTGCCGAACAGGAACAAAAGGAGGAGGAAATAATCCTTCATGATAGTTATTTTTTACAAAGGTCCGCCCTCAAATTGGAGGCATTTAGGAGGCGGATGATTAGCTGCGTTGTGACGCTAATTTTGGGCGTGCCCCCTCCCAGGGGACTAAATCGTAAGTATCGTTATACTAAGTCGCCGGATTTTTTGTCTCAGGCGAGGCTTGGAAACCGCGTATAGCCGTAGCTACATAAGGATTTCCGTAACGAAGCCTGAGGCAAAAAAGACAAGACTTGGGTGTAACAGAATTTGCGGTTTAGTCCACTAGGGTCGGGGTCGGTACCTTCCAGGCTCGCTGCCGCTCGGCCCTGCGGGCTGCGGCTCAAACGCCGCCCCCTCCAGGCACCTCACGCAATAAAAAGCGGCCCTCTCTAATCGGAAGGACCGCCTGGTAAACACCTAAAACCCTAATTCACTCAGGTATTAGCCGGGTCTGGTTATTCTTTATCCTCGCCGCGCTCATGCTCCGTAGACTTGCGCTCCAGCAGCCTGCCGTCGGCTGCGAAAATGGCGTCGAAAGAGACATCATCGTCCACCTGTATTTCGGCCTCGTAGGCAATACGGCCGTCGGAGTAGGTAATGCGGGCGGCCTCTTCGATCTCGTAATCAGGGAATTGCTCGCTGATGGTGGTCAAAATGGCGGCGGGTAGCTCGCTTTTTTTGATCTCCACCTCCGACTCTAACAGTTGACCGGTTGCGGAATATGACTCGGTTATTTCTTGGCCATCTACTTTAAATTCAGCCTCGAACGCCCCGGCTTCGGCTTCCCATTCTACCTTGGTGCCAGGGTGAGCCGCCAGGAAGGCCTCGCGCACGGCGGCCGGCACTTCGGCAGCAGATATCTCGGCTTTTTGAACCTCGCAGGAAAAAAGGAAGAACAATAGAAGTAAGGGGGAGAAATAAATCAGTTTCATTGGTTTGGTTGGTAGAAGCAGCACAACACGTGATGCTAAGATGTGACAAAGCTAGGGGCGAAAATTGGAGAAAATCGGTAGGTGATTTGCCCGTTGGAAGATTCCGGTTTAAATATTACCGTTTAGATACCGGCAACACCTCCGGCTCACGCACCCGCAGAAAATAAATCAACACCAGCACCGCCGCCGCCGCCGTGCCCCAAAAGAGGGCCTGCGGACCGAATGCGTACCAGATGCCGCCCGCCGCCGAGCTGGCTACCAGCGTGGCCACGCTGCCCAGTGCGCTGTAAGTGCCGATGGCGGTGCCCATCTCGGCCTGCGGGCACACGCGGCTGATCCACGCCTTGGCCACTCCCTCGGTGGCGGCCGCATACAGGCCGTAGAGGCCGAACAGCAGCGCGAACGACCACCACGGCCCGGCCAGCGGCAGGCCGCCGTAGACGATGATGAATAAGATGAGGCCGCCCACGAACACGGGTTTTAGGCCGAAACGATCGGCCAGACTGCCGAAGGGGTAGGCGGCCAGGGCGTAAATGAGGTTGTAGAAAATGTACCAGCCGATGAGGGCGGTGTCCGACAGGCCGAGATCTTCGAGCAGAAGCAGCAAAAACAGGTCGGAGCTGTTGATGAGCGCAAAGGCGAGCAGGCCGACGAGCAGCCGCTGGTAGCCGCCCGTGGAGCGGCGGGCGTAGCGGACGAACTCGAAAAAGCCCGGGCGCCGGCCCTCCGGCCGGGCGGCGGCGCGCTGCTCGCGCAGGAACAAAGTGGCGGCTACGGCCAGCAGGCCCGGCACGACGGAGATGAGGAAGAGCAGGCGGTACTGACCGGGGTAGTACCAGAGGAACAGCAGGGCCAGCACCGGGCCCAGGGCCGCGCCGGTGGTGTCCATGGCGCGGTGAAACCCGAAGACGCGGGCCTTGGTCTCGGGCCGCGCGGCACCCGATAGCAGGGCGTCGCGCCCGCCGGTGCGAATGCCCTTACCCAGCCGCTCGGCGGTGCGGGCGAACAACACCCAGGCCGGAACGGTGAAGGCCGCCATCAGGGGCTTGGCCAGCGCGCTGAGGCCGTAACCGAGTTGGACGAAGGGCAGCCGCCGCCCCAGCCGGTCGGACCACTGCCCGAAGAAGCCCTTGCTGAGTCCGGCCGTGGCCTCGGCGATGCCTTCCAGCAGGCCGATGCCGGCGACGGTAAAGCCGATGCTTTCCAGGTAGAGCGGCATGACGGGGTAGAGCATCTCGCTGGCCACGTCGGTGAACAGGCTGACGAAGCCGAGCAGGACGACGGTGCGGCTGAGGATTTTCTGGCGCATGAATGAGAAATCACGGTAGCTGGGGGTGTAAAAAATAACTGATCGGACCGTAAGACAATCGTCTGGTTTCCGGCTTTGTACTAAACAATGAACTACCACATTAGCGCGGGTAGCGTCGGAATAGTTATTCTAGACGGTACGCCAAATACACCCCGCTCCCCGTAGGCGACATCGTTAACCGCCGCCCGCCGATAGGCTTTTTATGTAGCGTAGGCACCAAATAGCCGATGGTGGCCCCCAGCGCATAGCCCGCAATGATGTCGCTGGGGTAATGCTGCCCGGCACGGATACGCAGGTAGCCCGTGAGAGCGGGCAGGCCCGCCGCCAGCCCCCAAACGTAGGGCTTCAACTTGCTGTCTGGGTAATAGTCCGCGAAAACGCGGCCGAAGAAGAAGGCCCCCGCCGCCGAGGTGCTGGTGTGGCCCGAGAGGAAGGACGCCCGGTCGTTGCTGCGGATGACGGTGGAAGGCGGCAGGTTTTCGTCGAACACGTAGGGCCGCGGCCGCAGGGCGGAGGATTTGATGATGTTCGTCAGGCCCTGATTGATGACCATCGTTTCGCCGAATAGCAGGGCGATCTTACCCACGTCGCGCCGGGTTTCCTTGCCCGCCATCAGCAACAGCGGTGCCCCGGCGGAAGCGTAGAGGGCCAGGTTACTGGCCTGCTTGGCCTGGTCGGAACTGAGGCGCGTGGCAATCCGATCGAACTTGGGGATCTCGCCCAACCGGAGGTCGGACCGCATAATGTCCGGGGTGCGGGCGCGGAGTACGCCGCCCAGCACCACCGTGCCCGCGCCGCCGCCGCCGTACAGCATTTCCTGTTTGAGCGATAGGTAATAGGGGCCGGACTGCTGCCCGTAAGCCGCCAGGCAACCCAGCAGAAAGAGGAGGAAAAATACCCAGCGGGAGCAGAAAGCGAAGGATGGTGCCGTCGGCACCGCACTCAAAAAACGGTTGTTCATGTGGCCCTGTTAGTCGGTTCAGGGCAAAGGTGAGGGACGAAACTGGAGACAATTAGGAGAACTTAGGGGTCGTACCACTAAATCAGTTGCTTACTTTTTTACTACTTCCCGCCGCCCGGCCGAAATCAACCACCACCCGGTGCCGCCCCGCCTGCTCGGTATATTGAATGGTATACCCATGCCGCTCGCAAATCTCCCGCACAATGGCCAGGCCCAGGCCCAGGGTGCCGCCCGCGCCGTCGGCGCGGCTAAACCGCTCGAAAAGCGTTTCCGGCGCTACGGTTAGTGGCGGGCCGGTGTTGGCAATCGTCAGGTTACCCCCATCCAGGCTCACGGCCAGTTCGCCGCCCGGCAGGTTATGGCGCACGGCATTACCCAGTAGGTTGTTCAGCAGCACGTCGGCCAGCATGGAGTGCAGCCGCAGGCGGGTGGCGGTCAGGTCGGTACGCAACACGATCATCTTATCCGCCAGCGCGGGGGCCAGTTGCGTCAGCTTTTCGGACGCCAGCGGGGCCAGGTCCAGCCAGGCGGCGGCGGTAAACTGGTCGTTCTCGATCTTGGTCAGCAGCAGCAGTGACTGGTTCAGCCGTCCCAGCCGCGTCACGGCCTCGCTGATGTGCTGGATGGAACGGTAATCGGCTTCCGGCCGCTCCTCGGCGCGTAGCAGGCCATCCAGGTGCCCCCGGATAATGGCCAGCGGCGTCTGTATTTCGTGGCTGGCGTTCTCGGTAAAGCGGCGCAGCGAGTCGTACTCCCGCAGCAACTGCGCAGTCATGGCGCGCAGCGTTGCGTTCAGGTCGTTAAATTCGTCCGTCGCCGAGTCAAGCAGTAGTGGGGCTTTCCCGCTGCGCACCGAAAAGCCGCCGATCCTTTTCATCGTATGGTAAAAAGGCTGCCAGAGGGTCCGCGACAGATAGCGGTTCAGCAGCACGAAGGACAGCAAAAGCAGCAGTAAAGTAAGCAGGAAAACGCCCGAAATAGCCGAGATCAGGTCGTCGCTCTCTACCGTGCTTTCGCTAATCCGAATCCGATAGGACCGCCCGTCGATCGTTGCATCGTAAGTATAGGAGCGATATGGCTCCATTTCCAGTTCTTCCGGGTGCGGGTCGAAGATCAGGGTGTCGTGAAAGCCGTGGTGGTGAATGACGGTCGGTTGCGCCAGGGGCGCAATTTCCACCAGTGTCCCCAGCAGGTCCATCCGCTCCGGCGGCACGCCGCCGCCGGTCAGTTGCCGCTCCAGTTTTTCGGCACCGCGCTCCAGTTTTTCCTCCACGGCCTGGTTCAGGATCGTCCGTAGCAGCACAAACAGCACGCTGCCCAGCACGAGAAAAAGCACCAGCGAAAACGCCAGGTAATAGCGCGTTGTTTGTTGCAGCAGTTTCATAGCTCGGCCCATTTATAGCCCACCCCGTATACCGACTGGATGTAGTCCCGCGCCCCGGCATCCACCAATTTTTTGCGCAGGTTCTTCACGTGGCTATAGATAAAATTAAAATTGTCCATTAGGTCGGCATGGTCGCCGCTCAGGTGCTCGGCCACGCTCTCCTTGGTCAGCACCCGCCGCTGGTTGGCCAGCAAATACAGCAGCAACTCGTACTCCGAGCGGGTCAGCACCACCTCCCGTTCCGCCACCGTCACCCGCTTCTGCTCGGGCAGCACCCTGATCTCCCGAAATTCAATTTCCGCCTCCCCGCCAAACTGCCGCCGCCGCACCAGTGCCCGCAGGCGCGCATTCAACTCGGCCAAATGGAATGGCTTGGTCAGGTAATCATCCGCCCCCAGGTCCAGCCCAGTCACCCGGTCGTCCAGCGAATTTTTCGCCGAGATAATGATGATCCCCGCCGCTGAATGCTCGGCCTTTAGTTGCCGCACCAGGTCCAGCCCGTTACCGTCCGGCAGCCCGATGTCCACCAGCAAGCAATCATACTCGTGCATCGCCGCCCGCTCCCCGGCCTCCCGCAAATTGGCCGCGCACTCGCACACGTTGCCGTCCGCCCGCAAATAATCGCGGATGGAAGCCGCCAGGCTCGGTTCGTCCTCTACCAAAAGTATTTTCACGAGGCGGTCGGTTAGTGGTTTAAAGGTAAGTTTTGGCGGGTGGTTTTCGGGCGTGTCCACTCGGCTATCGCCTTGCGGCCGGTGCCTTCCCGGCGCGCCTGCCGGCTTGGCCCTGCGGGCTGCCTTCCTGCGGTCGGCCCCGTCCAGGCACCTCACGCGGGTTTGCCGGCTTTTGGTCGGTAAAGGTAGCGGTGGATGTTGGAGGGAAGTTGGAGGAGGGGTTTCGGCGAAAAAAATTAGCTATCAATTCAGTGTTGTATATTGTACTGTATTTTAAATGCCGAAGAAATAATTATCTCATGGATCACCGGATCAATAACAGGCTGAGAAGAGAGGTGTCCGGGAATGATTCCGGCCGTAGATCAAGAGCAGAAGCTGCTGCGTGTACTCACTGAAGAGTTCAATCCGTTATTCTATCAGGACAGACCACTAGAGCTAATCACTCACATCATCCAACGTCGTTTTTAGTACATTCGTGACCTCTAAATTTTCTCACCATGCTAAGAGCGTGTCTAATTTTTTACTTCCTGAGAACCAATCATTTGAGAACCTGACGTCACAAAAAATGACTCACGTAACCCGCTATGCGCGCACCACGAAGTAGCCGCGAAGCGAATCATTGATTCTCGGTTCTTAAAAATTTTAGACATGCTCTAAACCCTCCACCCCGAAAAATCGCCGCGCGATCGAGTGGAGCGGCGCAACAAATGTCTCCTGCCATCAGTCCCTGATTCCTTAAAATCCGCATAAATAATCCTCCCACTGTTGCACGGTTGGAAACGGCACCTTACTTTTGCCGTCCGCAAATGACGGGAACCCAAAGCGGCCCCCCGGTTGTTGTGCTTTCGTACTTGCCGCTGTGGCGGAATCGGTAGACGCGCTGGATTCAAAATCCAGTTTCCTCGGAAGTGTGGGTTCGAGCCCCACCGGCGGTACATTTTTTCGGTCGATTTTTGTCCGAAACTTTTGACTTTAAATTTGGCGTTGTATCTTTGCGCCCGCTCCACGAAACCGGGGCGATTCACTTGCCGAAGTGATGAAATTGGTAGACATGCACGTTTCAGGGACGTGTGCTTCACGGCGTGGGGGTTCGAGTCCCCCCTTCGGCACTTAGCTTCCTATCAGCTAACAGAGGTCCGCTTCCTTCGGGGTGCGGGCCTTTTTTCATGCTCATTTCGGGGGGCGTGCCGGCGGCCCGGAGGGGGCCGCCGTCGGTCCCTTCCCGGCGCGGCTATCGCCTTGGCCCTGCGGGCTTCCTCCCTCCGGTCGTCTCCGTCCAAGCACCTCACGCGGGCGGGGCGTGGGCAAATACCTCCCCTCCAGCGGTGAACTTCTACAGAAACTTCGCCATTTCCTCCTGCAATTCCCGCGCCGCCCGCCGCGCCGCCTCCGCAAAATCTTTGCCGCCCGAGGCATAGAGAATTCCCCGCGAAGAGTTGACGAGCAGCCCCACGTCGTCATTCATGCCGTAGCGGCAGACGGCCGCCAGGTCTCCGCCCTGCGCCCCGATACCGGGAACGAGAAAAAAATGATCGGGCGCCGCTTCCCGCAGGGCCGTAAACTGCTCGGGATGCGTGGCCCCGCACACAAACATCAGTTGCCCGGGCGTGGCCCACGCCTGCGCCCGGCGCATCACTTTCACAAACAGCGGTTGGCCGTCCTCCTGCGCCGTCAACTGAAAATCCCCGCTACCCGCATTCGAGGTCAGGGCCAGCAGCACCACCCACCGGTCGGGGTGATCGGCCAGGAAAGGTGCCACCGAATCCTCCCCCATATATGGTGCCACCGTGATCGCATCCGCCCCCAGGTGGCCGAAGGCCGCCGCCGCGTAGCGGCGGGCGGTGTTGCCGATGTCCCCCCGCTTGGCATCGTAGATCACCAGGTGATCGGGGCCGATGTAAGCAATGGTCTCGGCCAGTATTCGATTTCCCTCCGCCCCCAGTGCCTCGAAAAAGGCCGCATTCGGCTTGAAGGCCACGCAGAGGTCGCGCGTCGCGTCGATGACGGCTTGGTTGAAAGCCAGCACGTCGCCATCCAGGTGAGCGGGCAGGCGGTCGGGGTCGGGGTCCAGGCCCACGCAAAGAAAGGAACTGCGCTCCCGGATATTGGAGATGAGTTGGCTACGGGTCATTGTGGGGCTTCGCCCGTATTTTTGTAGAAGGCTTTGCCTTTAGTATTTTAGTAGTTTTGATAAGCCCATACTTGGGCACTTCGCGCGTACTTTAGTAGGCAGCGTTGCCGCTGGTATTTTTGTACGTTGGCATTCAGCCCACGCGTACACTTAACAGCACTCGTTTGGGCTGAACTCCGAGGAGCTTGCGACGATCGTCGCAGGTAATACAAAAATACAAAAATACAAAAATACCAGCACCCGCAGGGTGCCTACAAAAGTACGCGGCGCAGCCGCTTCAAACAATCATTCCCTACCTTTGCGCCCCTATGGAAAGAAGTTGGCAACGCATCGTCCTCGTCCTCGTCCTGCTGGCCATCAGCGTGGGGATCGATCAGTGGACCAAATCCCTGGCCACCCTGCATCTGGCCGGCGCGGAAAGCATCTACTACTGGGGCGAGTTTTTTCGCCTCACCTACGTCAAAAACCGGGGGGCCTTCCTCAGCCTGGGGGCTGAATTGAATGACCAGCTCCGCTACTACGTATTGCATATTTTCCCCGTCATCCTGCTGGTGGGTATGACGGCTTACGTCATGTTGTCCCGTGCCCTGGGCCGCTGGCAGGTAGTGGGCCTGAGTTTGGTGCTGGGCGGCGGACTGAGCAATGTCTACGACCGACTGCTGTACGGCGAGGTGATCGACTTCATGCACATGAAGGTTTTCGGCCTCCAGACCGGCATCTTCAACGTAGCCGATATGTTCATCATGGCGGGCCTGTTCGTGGTGCTGCCCTTTGCCTTCCGCAAGCAATCCCGAGAGGTGGAAAAAGACCTGCACCCCGTGGAAGACCCCGAAGCGGCCGCGGAAGAAGAACGCGCCCTGCGCACCCCGGAGGATGATGAGGTGAGGGAGGGGTGAGGGGGTATTGGGTGCCTGTTTCGTGGTTCCCCACCCTAGCAGAGCACGCTTAGGCTTACACAAAAGTACCAAATTACCAGACGCGCAGCGTCCTACTAAAGTACGGGCGAAGCCCCTTCCCATGCTCCAATCCACCCTCGCAAAAATTCTGCTCGCGCCCATCAGCCTGCTCTACGGCCTGGGGGTCAGTTTTCGTAACTATTGCTACCGGCGGGGCCTGCTGAAGGGGATTTCGTTTAGCGTACCCGTCATCAGTATCGGTAATTTATCGGTGGGCGGAGCCGGCAAAACGCCTCACATCGAGTTACTGATCCGCAACCTGCGCGACCACGTGCACATCGCCACCCTCAGCCGGGGCTACCGGCGCAAGACCAAGGGTTTTCAACTGGTCAAACCCGTCAGCAATGCCGAGGAGGTGGGCGATGAGCCGCTACAATTCGCCCGTAAATTTCCCGATGTACTGGTGGCCGTGGCCGAAGAACGCGCCTTCGCCATCCCGCAGATCGTGGGGGCGCGGCCCGCTACCGAACTGATTTTACTGGACGATGCCTTCCAGCACCGCGCCGTGCAGCCGGGCCTCAACATCTTGCTCACGCAATACGCCCTGCCCTTCACCCAAGACTACCTGCTACCCAGCGGCCGCCTGCGCGAGTGGCGCTCGGCCTACGCCCGGGCCGACGTAATTATCGTCACCAAGTGCCCGCCGGTACTGGACGCGGCTGCCGCGCAGCGGCTGCGCGAGGAAATAGACCCGCTGCCCCACCAGACGCTCTATTTCACCTACTACGATTACGGTGCCCCCTACTACCTGCTCGACCCCCGCTACCGGCTTCAGATCGGTGCCGGCATCAACGGCCTGCTCATCAGTGCCATCGCCAATACCGACTACCTGCTCGACTATCTGGACACCCAGTTGACCAGCATCCGTTCGCTGGAGTATGCCGACCACCACTATTTCACCAAGCGCGAGATGGGAAACCTACAGACGCAGTACAACGCCCTGCCGGGGCCGCACCGCGCCATTATCACCACCGAAAAAGATGCCATGCGGCTGGATCTACACCGCGACTTTATCCGCGAAACCAAACTGCCCATCTTTGTTTTGCCGGTGGAGGTTCGCTTTCATTTCAACGAGGAGGAAAAATTCACCCGGCAGGTCCGTGAATTTTTACTCAACTTTACGGCATGAGGTTATTGTTCCACCTAATGTATTGGTTGTTTTATTTCTGGGCCCGCATCATGCTCTGGACCGCCTACCCCAACTCCGAAGTGGAGGGCGAGGAACACACCCGTACTTCGGGTCCCATGCTGGTGGCCTGCAACCACCCCAATACGCTCATCGATCCGCTCATGGCGGGCATCCAACTGCACCAGCGGCTCTACTTCCTGGTACACGCCGGGCTGATGAAAAGCCCGGGGATGGCCAAATTCCTGCACTATATCGGCTGTGTACCCATCCTACGGCCGCAGGACGTGAAGAAGAACCTGAACGTAGATAATAAGGACAGTTTCGCCCAAGTCTATGCCCACTTGGCCAGGGGGCGCCTGCTCTTCGTCGCCCCCGAGGGCGGTAGCGATCTGGACCGCCGCCTGCGGCGCCCGCTCAAAACCGGTATCGCGCGCATGGCCCTTCAGTCGGCCGCCCACCACAATTGGCAACTGGATCTTAAGATACTGCCCGTTGCCACCAATTACGAAAGCCCCACCGCCTGTTTTAACCGGGCCTACGTTCGCATCGCCCCGCCCGTCTATGTCAACGAGTGGCGCGAACGCTACCAGGACGACCCGATCAAAGCCGTCCGCGAACTCACCGAGCACGTGGGTGATCTGATGGAAGAACGCCTCATCCAAACTAATGACAAGGCCGAAGAACGCCTGCTGCGCCCCATCGAACGCGCCATCGAGCACGATCGCCCTCAGCGCATCGACCTCCACCTGGCCCGCGTCAATCGGATTTTGGCCGATCTCCGCGACCTGCCCGCCGCCCGCCGCGAATCTCTGCAGACCACCGCCGCCGCCTACGAGGCCGGCTTGAAAAAGCACGGCCTCAGCGACTACGCCCTCAGCAGCCACCCCAACGCCCGGCTCCGGCCCGGCACCATTTTGGGGTTGCCCATCTTCCTCTGGGGCTGGATCAATCATGTATTGCCCATCGCCCTTGCCAATGTGGTCGAACGTAAGATCGGTGCCGAGCGCGGTTACCGCATGACCATCATTACGCTCGTCTCGGTCATTCTGGTCACGTTTTTCTATGTCATCCAGCCCGTCATCGTCGGTCTGCTCACCGGTTCGGCCGTTATCGCGTGGACTTACCTGTTTAGCCTTCCCCTCGCCGGCTGGTTCGCCGTCGGGTACTGGACTACCTACCGGGCATTCTGGTACCAGTTACTCCAGGGCGGGCGGGTGACAAGCGACCTGCGCAGCATGCGGCGCGAACTGATAGAGTGGCGGGAGAAGTAACGTATAATCAAGCTGTTTTTCGGTTTCTGGGCGTGCCCCCCGCCCTGACGGGACGGCGTCGGTCCCTTACAGGCTTCACTGTTCGCTCGGTGCTAGCGCACGCTTCTCCGGGCAGGGGCAAGCCCTACCCCTACGTCGCCCTTCCAGGCACCTCACGCAACTAGTCAGACCCAGTTTGCCACCACCGTGGAGGCTGAGTCCGTGGCAGCCCTACGGCTCAGTGATGATGAACCGACTATCGGGATCAATTTTGGAGCTATCAATTTTTTAGAGCGTGTCTAAAATTTTTAAGAACTGAGGATCAATAATTTAATGTTCTGGCTAGATAAAAACTTGCACGCATAGCGGGTTACGTAAGTCAGTTTTTATGACGTCAGGTTCTTAAATGCTTGGTTCTTAGGAAGTAAAAATTTAGACACGCTCTTAGATCAGCCCCCCACTCACACCCCTCAGTTTCTTGTATCCCTACTATCATCGGCTCGTACCAGCGGGATGGGGTAGCCCGAAAATTCCTGCTCGCAACCGCAAACCAGAATCCGGCCCGGGTTGCCGCTACCATAGACATCCAGATAGAAGGTGCGCAGTCCGGGGCCGAGTAAAACGGGCAAATTACCGAAAGCATAGGACCAATGAGGGGAGGTATAACGCCGCTGATCGCTGCTATTACTCAAATCGACGGTGATCCAGGAAACCCGGCGGCCGTTACGGATTTCTCCGTAGACAAACTCTTCCGGTTGGAAGCGTGACCCCATTGGGCAACCGGCCGTGAAGCGCAGCTGGTAGTTGCCTTCCGCGTTGCGGAAAACGGTAAAACCGCATTCGCAATCAGCCACCGGTGGGTTTATCCGGATGGTGTCGAAAGGTTCGAGGTGGTCGAGTGGGTCGGGCCGCTTACCCAGTCGGTACGTGACTCCGATGCCGGCCGTCAGGAACCGCTCGGTAATGCGAGGGGAGCGTTCGTTGACGGGAGATTCGATCAACTCTTCGCGGGTGAGGAGGCCGTCGCCGTTCAGGTCGGTGAGTTGCCGCTCGGTGAGGGTGGCATTACGGTTACCGAAAAGGGGACCGCTACGCTGGGTGCCGAAGAATCGGATACCCAATTGGGGCGTGATTTTAATATCCAAGTGTACGTTCAAATCATAGCCCAACTTAATGGAGGCTTCGGGCGCGTCGTAGCGGTAGAGGGGGAGGGCGGGTAGATCGGGGTTGTCTGCGAAGGTTAGCGCCAAGGGCGCGGAGCGGGTGGATAACAAGGCCGGGCGGGGCGAGAAAGCCAGCAATATTTTGGGGGTGCCCAACCGAATGGAAGGACCTGCGGCCAGACGAAAAGTCCGCCAATCCGTAGCCGCCGAGGTGATTTGGCTGCCGGTGGGAAAACCGAGGTCGGCCAGGTCGGGCGCGCTAAACTGCGTACCCGACAGATTGATGCCCCAACCCAGATTGCGGCCCCAGCGTGTGAGGCCCACCTGCCACTCCCGGCCGTCGGTGAGACGATTGAGGTCGCGCAAATCGCTGCGGGCAAAGGATTTACCGTAGCCGAAGTCGACCTCCCATGCGGGTCGGGCCTGCGGTGGCGCGGGGCGTTCGGTAGTCATGCGACGATTGATGAGTTCCAGGTTGATCTGTGCCGGTAGGGCAGTGGCGAAAAAAAAGAATAGCAAGACGCTGATGAGCTGTTGCATGGTACCGGGGGTTTAGGGTGAAAGAAAAAAGGGGGGTATAAAATGAGGGGTAGCCGAATTGTAGCAAACCACTGGTGAACGTTAGGTTGACCGTATGCTGCGAGCATGGCGGAAGACTGCAACTCCTCAAGCGTTTGGAATTTGAACGAGGGAAAGAGCCGCTGGTCCGGTTAGTACCGGCGAGTATCGCCATGCGGATAAGGGGAGTAAAGCAGCAAATCATTGTCGGCCGCGTGAGGTGCCTGGAGGGTGACGGCGTAGCCGGAAGTGCGCAGCACCAAGCCGACAGGCGCGCCCGGAAGGGACCGACGGCGAGGCGTTAGCCGAGCCGGCACGCCCGAAAAAATACCAATCATCAGGGTGTGACGGTGATCTTGAGAATGAAGTTTTCTTTGGTGTCGATGCACTCCTGGCCGACCTTACCGCAGAACTCTTCGCGCATAAAGCCGCATGGGTTGAAGTAAGGCGGCAGGCTGAACTTGCATTCCGAGTCCAGGCAAATGGTTTTTAGTTCCGTGCACCAAGTGACTTTCATGGGGATCCAGTCGCGGTAGCGGCAATTTTTAAGGTATAGACGTACATTGTAGACCCCCGTCTGGACGTAGCTGCCGTTCACCTTGCCGTCCCAGTAAATGGTTTCGGCGGGGAAGCCCGCGCAGACCGAAATGCTGTCTTCGATGACGCGGATTTCCTGTCCCCCGCGGTCGAAAACGATGAGCCGATAGTGGGTGGCACTGTAGCGGCCGTAGGGTGGGTCGGTGGCTTCGACGTGAGTAAATTTCATTTTTTTGCCCGGTAGCAGTTGTTGCGTGCCTTCGGTGAACAGTACCTGTTGGTGGGCCGGCACGGGGTTAAGGAAGCGCCAGTAGCGTTCCAGGTCCAGGTCGTTAATGGTGGTGGATGCCGTGGCCGTTGCACACTGGTTGGTGACGGTAACCGTATAGGTGCCGTTTTCGTGAATGGAGATTTCCGGTCCGGTTTGGCCGTTGCTCCAGCGGATGCGGAGCCGCTCGGGTTGAGGCGCGTCTACGCGCAAAACGATGCCGCAGCAATTTTTTTGCTCGCGGACGATGGTGAAGCGGGGCTGCGACTCGATGTATAGACTATCAGCCGCCGTGCAGCCGCCGGGGGAGGTGGCGGTCAGCACCAGTTTGGTGGGCAGGGTGGGGGTGTCGCCGGGGTTTAGCCGGTAGGTGGTGACCGGGGCGGTGGGATTCAGTACGTTTCCGGCCGGAGACCACCGGTAGGCGGCCCCAGTTGAGGGAACCAGTCCGGGGTCGCCGATGCTAATGCCGGAATAAAGAAGGCTGCTATCGGTGAGGCAAATATTGGGTCCGACCGACACGCGGGGCACGCACTCCACATAGATGAGTTTTTGGTCTACGGCCTCGTCGAGACAGCTGTTTTGGGTGGTGAGCGTGAGCCGGTAGTGTTGGTCGCAGGGGATGTCGGTGCCGGCGGCCGTGCGGTAGATGTTTCTGATATCGGCACTTCCTACCAGGCCGTTGCCGGCTTGCCAGGTAACGGGGTTGCCTTGGGGTGTGCCGGCGGCGTCGGTGGGGGTGATGGTCCAGCGGTGGGTGAGTTCGTAGGCCGAGGCACTGCCGTCGACGATGATGGGTTGGCCGGAGCAGAAAAACGGATCGACGGTAAAGGAAGCACGCAGGGGCGAGGGGCCGCAGATGCCGTCTACTAGCGCGAAACCGAAGTGGCCGCCGCCACGGCAGTCGGCCACGCGGAAAGAGATGCGCACGGTCTGGTTGAGGTAGGCGGTGAGGTCAATGCCCACGCAGATCCAGTTGGTGGATAATACTGGGGCACTGGGATAGCCGCCCACCTGGGTAAGTAGCGGGGAGCCGCCCGAGACCACTTTTTCTTGCTGAATGACGGTAGCCCCCTGACTGACCACGTACTGGAAGTAAGGCTGGTCGGCGGGGTTGTGGTTGGGGTTGACCAGGAAGGCGTTGTAATAAAATTTGAGTACGGGGTCGGTGACCGTGAAATCGTAGTCGAGTTTGGTGAGTTGGCCGTTGAGTGCGTCTCCGATCCGCATGCCGTAGCTCCCCTCGATACCCGCCGGAAATCCGTAGACCAGCGAAGCGGCCGGGCTGACGGTGTGGTTGTTGAACGGTACGATCCCCGCCGTGTAGGGGCCGAAGGTGCCGTTGAGCGGGCCGCCGATGTAAAGGTCGGCGTGGTAGCCCGTCCAACCCGCCAGTGAGTTGGACTCGAACGAACCGGCGGGGCACCATTGGGCCGGGGCGTGGGCGGCGGCCAGCAGTAAGGTGAGAAGGGTAAGGAGCAAACGGCGGGCTGGTAGGTGGATGGAGGGTGTCATGGGTTTAGGTTTTGTAGGGAGAAGCGTAAACCACCGCGCTAATGATTATAGCGGGTTTCAGGAAGTAGATAAAAGTTGCGATATATTCTTACCTTCCTCCCCTGTATTAATTCTCCTGCCCCCCCATTCTCCCTAATATTTTCCATCTTTGGCGCGGCCGCCCTGTCCTTATCACTACTCACTACCCACCCAACACACAATGAACAACCTCTCGCGCTTCACCGCCACCGTCGCCCTGGCGGGCTTCCTGTTCGGTTTCGATACCGTCGTCATTTCGGGGGCCAACCTGCCGCTCCGCGAGTTGTGGGACACCACGGCCCAGTTTCACGGCCTCTTTATCATGTCCATGGCCCTGTGGGGTACGGTCATCGGGGCGGTCTTCGGCGGCTGGCCCTGCGACAAGATCGGCCGCAAAAACACCCTCATCCTCATCGGCATCCTGTATACGGTATCGGCCCTCGGCTCGGCCCTGGCCCACGATCCCTACCTGTTTTCCTTCTTCCGGCTCATCGGCGGCATCGGCGTGGGGGCCAGTTCGGTGGCGGCACCCATCTACCTGTCCGAAATATCGCCACCCGAGCGGCGCGGCTCGCTGGTGGCCCGCTACCAGTTCATGATCGTTTTCGGCATCTTTATCGCCTACTTTTCCAACTACCTCCTCAAGGGCGTCGGCGGGGCTAATGACTGGCGCTACATGCTCGGCATCGAGGCCGTTCCCGCCGTCATCTACACCCTCATGGTGCTGGGCGTACCCAACAGCCCGCGCTGGCTGGTGCTGCAC
This sequence comes from Lewinellaceae bacterium, assembly GCA_963710215.1. Taxonomy (GTDB): domain Bacteria; phylum Bacteroidota; class Bacteroidia; order Chitinophagales; family Saprospiraceae; genus Neolewinella. Next base: position 65,765 of record CAVPZP010000073.1, read on the forward strand.
CGCAACGACGGTGCTGGCGCTGCCCGCATCCTGACCCAACTGGGTATCCAGAACGTGGAGGCCGCCATCACGGCCATTCGCAACTCCGTCCAACACGACGCCGGCGTCCGCTTCTTCGACAAACGCCACTCGCGGCCCATCTTGCTGGCTTTCCTCATCGCGTTTTTCAACCAGCTCTCGGGCATCAATTTCATCCTCTACTACGCCCCGCAGATTCTTGAAATGGCCGGCCTCGCCGCGCAGGAATCCTTGCTCAACTCCATCCTCATCGGGTTCACCAACCTCATTTTCACCTACGTCGGCCTCTACCTCATTGACAAACTCGGCCGCCGGCAGCTCCTGCTCATCGGTTCCATCGGCTACATCATCAGCCTCGGCATGGTCGCCTTCGCCTTCTACACCGGTGCCGGGCCGGTCCTGCTGCTCACCTTCATCCTGCTCTTCATCGCCTCCCATGCCGTGGGGCAAGGGGCCGTCATCTGGGTGTTCATCTCCGAAATTTTTCCCACTGCGGCACGCGCCTCGGGCCAGTCGTGGGGCACGGGCGTCCACTGGGTCTTCGCGGCTATCATTACCCTGGTCGGCCCCATCATGATCGATCTTTTTGCCATCAACCCGTGGCCCATCTTCGCCTTCTTCGCGGCCTTTATGGTGCTGCAACTGCTCTTCGTTCTCTTCCTCATGCCCGAGACCAAGGGCAAGAGTTTGGAAGATGTAGGGAGTGAGATTAGTGGGTAGTTGGGCAGTAAGGTGCCACGGTAATGAATAGTAATGCGCTCGCCATGAGCGTACTAACTACCACGATCTACCTACTATTTACTAAGAGCGTGTCTAAAATTTTTAAGAACTGAGGATCAATGATATAGGGTTCTGGCTAGACAAAAAATTACGCGCATGGCGGGTTACGCAAGTTAGTTTTTATGCCGCCAGGTTCTTGAATGATTGGTTCTCAGGAAGTAAAAATTTAGACACGCTCTAAGCAGACGGTTGGCGTGCCGCCTCGGCTAACGCCTCGCCGTCGGTCCCTTGCGGGCTTCGCTGTTCGCTCGGTGCTGCGCACGTCCCCTCCAGGCACCTCACGCAGTATGAAAAGATCGGAGGGCATTCACATCCCAACAAGTGGCTCCACCGCCGTCTATTGGCTGAATGAAATAGCCGCTACCATTATGCCTAACCATATATGATCCCGCCGACGAAGGAATCACGGTATACCAAAAGGCACAAGCACAAAGCAAATACCTACAGAACCTCCCCTTACCCCTCCACGTTTCGGCAGAAAAGCTGATGAACCGTCTATCCCTTTTTAACACTCATCCCCGCTACCTGGATCTGGCCTCCCTGCTCATCCGTCTCGCCATTGCCGGACTAATGCTAACTCACGGCTGGCCGAAGCTAAACCAACTGCTCGCCGGCGGCGAAATTCAGTTTGCCGACCCCCTGGGCCTGGGTCCGGGTATATCCCTGGGGCTGGCCGTCTTTGCCGAGTTTTTCTGCTCCATCTTGCTAGCCCTGGGCCTGTTCACCCGTTTGGCCCTGCTACCGCTCATCTCCACCATGCTGGTAGCGGCTTTCATCACCCACGGCGGTGATCCACTGGGCAAAAAGGAGTTGGCCTTGTTGTATCTGCTGATCTACCTGCTATTACTGGCAGTAGGGCCGGGGCGTTACTCGTTGGATTATTTGATCCGGCGGCAACAGACGGCTAGTCATCCAAAATCCCGCATCCAGTAATTAACCGTGAAAAGAGAAAGTGGAAATAAAGGGAGGTGTCCAATCAACGCCAAACAAATTGTTAGCCCTAATGACAACCGCGTCAGAACCCCGCCCTGCCCTAAATCGTTTCCCATCGAAAGCGGGGGGTCTTACTGCCAAAGTGCTACCTTTGCGAATCAATTTATTGACGCCTTCTATCCAGCCTTTCCTTAACCAAGCCACCACCACCACCACATGGCCCAAGTAGAACTGATTATGCCCAAGATGGGCGAAAGCATTATTGAAGCCACCATCCTTAATTGGGTCAAGCAAGTGGGCGATACCGTGGAGGTAGACGATACGATTCTGGAAATCGCGACGGACAAGGTTGACAGTGAGGTTCCCTCGCCGGTAGCCGGTACGATCATGAAAATCCTCTTCCCGACGGATGAGGTGGTGGCAGTTGGTGAGGCCATCGCGATCATCGAGACAAACGGTCAGGCGGTCCCGGAAGCAACGCCCAGTGTAGCGGAAAGTACCCCGGCTGAGGCCACGGAGTCTTCGCCCGTGGAAGCTATTTCGCCCAGCGCGGGCGCGGCGGCGGTCGCCTCGGGCGATGCGGTGGCAGCATCTCTTCCCTTCGGTGACGATAAGTTGAAAGCCAACAGCAACGGCCGTTTCTACAGCCCGTTAGTACGCAACATCGCCCGCGAGGAAAGCATCGGTCGCGCTGAATTGGATACCGTGCCCGGTACGGGAAAGGACGGCCGCGTGAACAAGGCCGACATTCTCGCCTACATCGAAAAGCGCAAGCAACCCGCCGCTGTAGCCGGCCAAACAGCCGCACCATCCGCCCCGGCGGCCCCCGCCCCGCAGCCGGCTACGCCGGCCTCGGTGGCCAAGTCGGCCCCGGCCGCCTTCAACGGCGACGGTAATACGGAGATCATCGAGATGGACCGGATGCGCCGCCTGATTGCCGATCACATGGTGATGTCCAAGGCAACTTCGCCGCACGTAACCTCTTTTATCGAGGCCGACGTAACGGAAATCGTGAACTGGCGCAACCGCGTCAAGGGCGAATTCCAGAAAAAGCACGGCGAGAAGATCACCTTTACTCCAATTTTTATCGAGGCCGTCGCCAAGGCAATCACCGATTTCCCGCTCGTCAATGTGAGCGTGGAAGGCACCAATATCATCCGCAAGCGAGACATCAATATCGGTATGGCCGCCGCGCTACCGAGCGGCAATCTGATCGTCCCCGTTATCAAACAGGCCGACCAGCGCAACCTGCTGGGCCTGACCAAGGCCGTAAACGATCTGGCCTCCCGTGCCCGGGAGAATAAGTTGAAGCCCGAAGAAATTCAGGGCGGCACCTTTACCCTCACCAACGTAGGCACCTTCGGTAACGTAATGGGAACACCCATTATCAACCAGCCGCAGGTGGCGATCCTGGCCGTCGGTGCCATCCGCAAAAAACCCGCCGTGGTGGAGACCGAGTTCGGCGACCTGATCGCGGTGCGGCATCTGATGTTCCTTTCCCTAAGCTATGACCACCGCGTGGTAGACGGTTTTCTCGGCGGCAGTTTCCTCCGCCGGATCGGTGATTATCTGGAGGCGTTTGATGGGAAGCAGGGGGTGTGAGTAACAGGCCCACCCCGGCCGCGTAGCGGCCGGGGTGGGCGGTCAATTACCTTTCCAACGCTTTAACCTGGTCTCACAAAGTTTGGCCGGCATGCGCTCGTTAATTCTCATGATACCGGTAAGTATTTCGTGCAACTGATTGGAAGTGTAGGTGCCAGTAGCTTCGTGCAGATCCAGCAACCACAGCATGCCGTGTGCTTCGTAACCACGGCCGCGAAAGGTGCGGGTCATCAGTTTTTCTCCGGTCAAAAGAATGGCTTGACGGTCTTCAGCTAAGGCCAGAATGGTCAGGTCAGGATCGGAGAGCCGTTTGGATAATTCCGACCTGAATTGAATTATCAGGCTCTCGGGGGCATCGGCTAACTGAAGTCTACCATTTTTTACAAAGGGTGCCCAGGAATCCACTTGCTGTGGACTGAGTTCAAAGTAGACGTCGTAGGTGGTATGGACGGCGTGATCGGGTAGGAAAAGTAGCAAGTGTTCCTTGACTAGAGCCAAGTCGATTAAGATATTGGCATCCGTAACTAATAGGGTGGGCATATTCGTAAAGCTACGAATTATTTTAACTTAGAGCGTGTCTAAAATTTTTAAGAACTGAGGATCAATGATTTAAGGTTCTGGCTAAACAAAAAGTTGCGCGCATAGCGGGTTACGTAAGTCAGTTTTTGTGACGCCAGGTTCTTAAATGCTTGGTTCTCAGGAAGTAAAAATTTAGACACGCTCTTATGCGCCCCGCAACAAAACCTCTCTGAATTCGCCGAGTTTCATGCCGTATAATTCCGCGGCTTTGCTAGCGGTGAAGCACTCTTCCGCGATACCCCGACCGAGCAGTTCCAGTAGGCGGGTTGGTTTTTCTTCGCCGATAAAGGTTTGCGGCTCATCTTTTCGCCAACCCATTTTACTGATGACGATCATTGCATTGCGGTGGGTGTAATCTGAAATGATTGCCAAGTCTTTTGCCCGGTACAGCAAGGCCGCTACGGATAATCCGAATTTTTTCTTTAAACCGAGTAATTCTACTGGGTGGATATTCTTCCTGTTATTACCCAGGCTCTGGCGTAACGCGGTAGCGGGCAAGGCAAACGCACCGGCAAAACGGTTCACCAGCTTTTCTTCGTCAACGCCGGGGGCAATAGTAAGGAAGTGATGCCCCAATTCATGTAGTAAAGTAAACCGCTGGCGGTCAATGGGCTGGTGAGAATTATAGACAATAAAGTCTTCACGGCCGGCGGGCACGGAAGAAAGGCCATCGAATTTACGATCGGCTTCCAGGGCAAATACACGGATGTGTTTCGCTTCCAATTCCTCCACCACGCTATGTATGGGGCTATCCCCAAGTTTCCAGATTGCGCGTAATTCTTCTGCCGCGCTCTCCGCTTCAACTAGTTTACCTATCACCCCCTTCGAAGTGGGAAACTTGGCTACTTCTTCATTGAGCAGAAATTCCGCTTCAGTGTAGCGTTCCAGAAAGTCGCGGGTCTGCTCCCTAATCTGTTCCTCCAGTTTTTTGCTCAAGCTCTTGCGCTTACGAAATTCAACCGGGCCGATCTCCTTCGGCTCACGGAGAAAATAGTTAACGGATAGCCCGAGTGCGCGCGCGATAAGCCGTAGCTTCTCCGGTTCCGGGACACCATCGCCACGCTCGTAGCGGCTGAGGGCCGGGAGGCTGATGGTGCCGTCGGTGAGGTCAGCCAATTCCCGCAGGGAGAGGCCGCGCATTACCCGCGCGGATTTGAGACGGGAAAGGTGAATCATGGGTTGAAGTTTGCCAGCTACCATAAAACAAGGTTTCGCACCGGCCTAACGCGGATACTACCCTGTAACCCTAAAGATAGCACATTAGTGCCGGGTGATAAATTTTTACGATAAAAATGACAAAATTATCATCTGCAACGTATCTGCTTTTGGTGATTTTGACACTAAAAAACCCACCCCGCCGCTACGCGACGAGGTGGGACACTCAATAGGGTTTTTATCCTGCTGTAAACTGTAATCAGGCAGCCGCCTTCTGCTTCTTTGCCGCCTTCTTAACCGGCAGCTTGGCCACGGTGGCCTCGGCTACCGGGCCGGCGGGGACCGACTTGCGGCCATCCAGGAAAGTGAAATCACTGAGGTGGATCTCGGCCGAGCGGCGCTTCTTGCCATCCACGTCGGTGTAGACACTGTAGCGAAGTTCGCCGTTCAGGGCGATGCGGCTGCCTTTCTTGAGGTAGGCGGCCACCGTCTCGGCCTGCTTGCCCCAGGCAACGCAATTGTGCCATTCGGTCCGCTCGATCCGCTCGCCGGCGGCGTTGCGGTAGCGGGCGGAGGTAGCGACGGGAAAGGTGGCCAGGGGGCGGTCGGTGGAGGTCATTTTCTCGACGGGATCGGTGCCGAGGTTGCCAATGAGCTGGATGTTATTACGAATCTGCATGGTAGTAGAATTACGACTCCCGCCACGGATATTAAAGTGGCGTTCGTCCGGTTAACTAGTGGGGCGAAATTGCCCCGGATGGTGCTCCAAAATAAATGGGAGCGATTAATTAAAAGGTAAGGATAGCGACCTCGCGGGCCGCTAGTATTTATCGGCTTCGACCGACGAGTCGGCCCCGTAAGCTCAGATCATCATGAATTCCTGGACCAGTACTTCCGTGCGGTACTTGGGGTTCTCGGTGTCGCCGAAAGTGCGGTGGACCAGCCGGCCGGATACGGCAATGTTGCTGCCCCGTTTCAGCATGCAGGACATACGGTCGGCCACCCGGTCCAGGCCCACCAATTGGTGGTACTGTAGCTCGATGCGTCGTTCGCCGTTTTCCTGGTACTGGATTTCCCGGGTGCCCAGTACCGTTTGTGCCTGCGGCTTGCCGTCGGACAGATGAAGTAGATTAATGTCGCGGCTGAGGCGGCCGATAAGTTGTACCGAGTTGCGTAGTGCGGTCATGAGGTAATGCGTTATACTGTAGTTAATAAGTGCGGCGGCCGGGCTAACGGGCTTTCCCCGTGGGTTAGCTGCATAGCCACCGAGTCATTGTTGACATTGCAAAGGTGAGAGGACCGCCAAGCCCTAGTCGTTTTTTAAACGTTTAGATACGTTTAAAGACATTTTAAACGTTTAAAACGAATAATGAACAGGGTGTAATTACCTGAAATATAGTATGTTACACTAAATTATGCCATTCATCGTGAATTCCTGGAATGTTTTTAGGATAATTTGATTTTTAGCTCCTATTCGGTCATGGCGGATTTTATCGAAAACGCCATGTCTCCGATTCATACTTCTCTTTTCTGTATACTTTAAAGGAATTCGTTTCCCTAATACCGCCAGCTTTTCAAATCCGATCCCTCCGGTGCCAGCTTCTTTAACGCACCTACCCACTTGGGGATAAACATCCGGTGATAACGCAGCCGGGTAATGGCGTTAGGCAAACTCGGATCGCCGTTCCAGCAGTGTTCGGCACGGTCGCCGTAGATGATCTCGCCGGTAAAGGGGGGCGTGGTCACGCTGTCGAGAAAAGCCTGCGTGAGGTAGACGGCGTTGTTCAAATAGTAGTTATCCATATCACCGCAGTAGATATTGACCTTACCGGCAATCTTTGGTCCCAGCGTGGCCCAGTCGCGCCGCATGATATGCGTAAGATCATAATTTTCCTGCCAGTGCTCGGCAACCTTTCGGTCGATCTTTCCGGTCTTCTTGTCCCAGATCCGGGCGGGATAACCGTCCGGGCCGGTGGGCGAATAAACGGCCTCCCAGATATCCCACTGCTGGCCGCTGCGCGACCTGGTGCCCAGTGCCAATTCGCGCTGGTTCATCTCACGCAAACTGCTGCTCACATGCCCCAGACTGTCGCGGTGGCCGGGCCGCTCGGTACGCTTGAATTTGCTGTCCAGGTAATAAGCATTTTCATCCTCATACAGGTCGACGACGGTATAGGCACGGAAGTCGATCGGGTCGGGGCAAGCGGCATAGCAGGTGCCGTATTCGTCGGGGTAGAGCACCTGCACGGCCAGTGCCTCCCAGCCGCCGGTACTGCCGCCGTAAGTAACCCGCGACCAACCTGCGCCAATTCCCCGAAATTTATCTTCGATATAAGGTATTAACTCGTACGTAAGCGCATCCCCGTACGGACCCAGATTAGCGGAATTGACCGCATAGCTGTCATCGTAAAACGGATTGGCGTGCTGGATTTCGATAGCAATCACGCGGGGGAAATCCGGCCCGGTCCAGGTCCGGTAAAAATCGTAGGCTTCCTGTTGCTCGATTCGGTTGTAACACTCCAGCCCGAAGCGGCTGCTGTACACGCAGGGTTCGGTAGTGTCGGGCGGCGTGGTGCGCCAGCCGCCGAAATCGCTGGGGAAGTGGCCGTGCATCACCGCCAGCGGATACTTCACTTCCGGGTGCTCGGCCCAGCCCTCGGGCAGCAGCACGTGAGCGCCCACGTACATATCGCGGCCCCAGAATTTACTCAACAATTCGGAGCGGATCCGGACGTGTTTCACGTATTCCGTATCCTCGGGCGGCGTAATGGCGGGTATCTTCCGGTCCAGAGTCAGCGTAACGGGAGAGCCGGCCCGGCCGGTCACCTCGATCCACATTGGCGTACTGAGCAAGTTGCCCGGCGCACGGTTCCACTGGCGGCCCTCGCCCTGATCCATGGGCAGTTTAACGGTATGGCCGTCGGCACGGGTAAACGTCTCGTAGGGCTGGAAAAGTAGCTGTGCATAATAACGCCCGGCGGGAATATCCTGTAAACTTTCCAACGGATAACCGTAAGCATCCTTCACCGAAAACGTAATGGACGTACCCGGCCGCCAACCATTCACATCCTGACCGAAAATAAGCTGGGTCTGCGGCCCGTCCTCGATCTGAAAACGCGGTTCGGCATCTTCGTTAGTAGATAGTAACAGAAAAATCCGGCCGTCCTGCGGACCGTCAGCCAATTCGACGGGTAGCCCGGCACGGAAAGTAGTTTGTGCCACAAGGGTGGCGGCAAACAGGCCGCTGAAAAGAAGTAGGTAACGCATGGACCGTGTAATTATGGAAGCTTGAATGTAGGCAGAAAATTGTTGATACGTGCTGCAAGTAAGAATAAATTACTTGCCAGGCAAGTAGGCCAGGATCAGTGTCGGTGTCGACTTTGATCGAAGACTCGCATCGCTGCCGGGCTGGGTAAGTTGAAATTTGGGAGAGGTTCTGTCCATTCCCGAGACTACAGTCACTCCGCTCAAGCAATCATTTCGATTGCACGGTCATTTAACACAAATGGTTTGAAAAGAAGAATAAATCTGCTACGTACTATAAACAAAACAAATAGTTTTAATTTTAAATTAATATAAATTATTGTTCTGTTTTATTTGGCCACATTGACTAATCCACCTATCTTTGTGTCAATACTTGGTAGTGTTCTTTTGCGCTACCTGAATAATTCTGCTGTTTTAACATCGTACCGATCGGGCTTGCCAGGGCCGGGTCGGAACTGGCTACAGCGTCTGCAACATACGCGTTCTATTGCGACCGTCCTTCCGGTTGTCTAACGGGCTTGTGCCTGGTGGGTAAGCGGGGGAAAAGGGCGGTCGGCGGTGGCGGCGAGGGTGGGCCCTCCCAGCAAAGAGGGCAGCTGTGTCAATTACTACACAAATAAATATATAAGTACCTTATAGATAGGTGATTACACTTTATTTGGAGTTTAAATTACTTAACTAATAAGTAAGTAGTGGCACCAAACTTACTTGTCAATATTAGAAGACAGATCGCCAGCGTTTTGGCGGTTCGCGCCCTCAAAGTTGACAAGTAAAAATAGATAGACTATTTAGTGGTATAAATCCTCTGACAATAGCAGAGGGCACTATCTCGCCGGTTCATCAGCGTTTTTACATTCAAATATGTCAAATAAGTCATGTACGACCGCTTAAGAGCGTGTCTAAAATTTTTAAGAACTGAGAATCAATGATTCGCTTTGCGGCTACTTCGTGATTAAGGTTTTGGGTAGATAGAAACTTCGCTTCGCGGCTTCTCGAGGTGCGCGCATAGCGGGTTACGTAAGTCAGTTTTTATGACGCCGGGTTCTTAAATGATTGATTATCAGTAAGTAAACATTTAGGCACGCTCTAAGTAATCGACCTGACGGGTAATCAATCAAGAACTCCGAGGAGCTTGCGACGATCAGCGCAGCTAATCAAAAATCCGTCTGATCGGCGCGTCTCATTCATCTTATTCATTTGACCCATAAAATCATCGAAAGTGCTGCTGTAATTTAGATACGCTCTAAGGAACGTGTAACGATCGACCTGCAGATTTCAAATCCACAAGTCCAACAGTGTGGTGGCTCCTTTGAGTGAATCACCATCGACGGTGATTTTTGCCGATCCCTGAGTAACTCCGATTAACAGCGAACCCATCACCAACTCTGCCTAAATCAACAATCGCGGCACTGCCCGCTAATTAGCGCATCCACGTCCGCGATCTGGTAGCCGGCGGGCACGGCGGCCGGAATTTCCGCATCCAGGCACTCGATTTTGCCGCAAGAAATACACTGGAAATGAAAGTGCCGGTGGTGGTGCGCCTCGGCGGTACAATCCGCGCAAGGGGCAAAATATTGGGTCGCATCACTGCCCAGAATGCGGTGCACGAACCCGTCTTCGCACAGGCGGTTCAGAATCCGGTAAACCGTAGCCTTATTGGGCGGGTCGGGTAGCCGCTCCATAATCATCTCATAGCTAAGGGCTTGGCGCGTTTCTTCCAGTAGCGAGCGGACGGCTTGGGTAGTTTTTGTAGAGCGGCGGTTCATTTTGTTGCGACTTAGTTGCATTAGTAAAACAAAGGTAGTACTTTTGCCGCTGACGGGCAGGGCAATGCCAAATTTTTGCATGGTCCCCGGCTAAATTGAACCCACTAAACGTAGTGGAATTGCCCGGCAAAACAGTGGTGCCGGTCGCTGGGTTTGGGCGTGCCGGTCCGCAAAGATGCGGTCCGTCGGTCCCTTACCGGCGCGGCTGTCGCCTTGGCCCTGCGGGCTACCTCCCTCCGGTCGTTTCCGTCCAGGCACCTCACGCTACGACGGTAAAGGTAATTCTTTTCGCCCCACGTGAGTTGCGTGAGGTGCGTGGAGGGGACGTGCGTAGCACCGAGCGAACAGCGAAGCCCGCAACGGACCGACGCAGCGGCGCTAGCCGCTGCGGCACGCCCAAAACCCTGTTTGAATTCTTTTTTTTACCCAAAATAACCAATCCATGTCTACCAGATTTCTTCCTTTTCTGACCGTTTTCCTCCTCCTCGTACTGGCTGCGGGCTGTGATGACGATGATATGCCCGAGGTGCCCAACGAAGAGGAACTGATTACTACCATGCGGTACACGCTTACGCCCGTTGCCGGCGGCGCGGCCGTAACGTTTACTTTCACCGATCTGGATGGCGACGGCGGCAATGCCCCCGTAATCTCCGCTCCCGCGCTGGCGGCTAACACGGCCTATACGGGTGAGATCATGCTGCTAAACGAAACCGAAACACCGGCCGAAAACGTTACCGAAGAGATTCGCGACGAGAAGGAAGAACACCAGTTTTTCTATGTTGCCGCCTCCGGCCTGAACGTGGCGATCGCTACGCTCGATCTGGACGCAGACAACAATCCGGTAGGATTGGAATCAACCCTGGTAACCGGTGCCGCCTCCAGCGGAAATCTCACGATTACCCTGCGCCACGAACCGATGAAGCCCAACAACGGTACCCTGGCCGGTGCCGGTGGGGAAACCGATATCGAAGTAACTTTTAATGTGCAAGTTCAGTAGTTTTTTTCTGCTCGTCGTTTTAATTGCAAGCCTGCCCGTGTTGACTCACGGGCAGGCTTGCTCCATTACGGTGAGCGGCCGTGTCTATGACGGCGGCACCGAGCAACCGCTCGAATATGCCGATGTCTACGTTGAAGAAGCCGAAATTGGTGCCCAAACGGATGATATAGGCAATTATGTGCTGCCCGACCTCTGCCCAGGCGGCTATCACCTGCGGTTTACCCACATCGGTTGCGAACCCGAGCGGCGGTTTATTTCTATTACTTCCGACACCACGCTGAATATGCGCCTCAATCATCACGTGGAGTTGATTGACGAGGTGGTAGTGCACGGCAAGCGGGAGGACAACAGCGCACAGGCCGGTACCACGCTTGCACGGGAAGAGATTGTCCGAAAATCCGACCAAAATCTGGCCGATTTACTGAGCGGTGTGGCCGGGGTGAGCGTGCTGCGCAACGGCGCGGGTATTGCCAAGCCCGTTATTCACGGACTGTACGGTAACCGGATAACGATACTGAATAACGGCATTGCGCAGAGCGGCCAGCAGTGGGGCAACGACCATGCGCCCGAGATTGACCCCTTTGCGGCCGATCACCTGTCGGTAATAAAGGGTACCAGTGCGCTGGCTTATTCCGGCAACGCGCTGGGCGGCGTGGTACTGGTAGAACCCGGTGGCATACCCGATGAGCCGCACCTGCACGGCCGCTTGAAGTACGGTTTTCAGGCCAACGGCCGGGGCCACACCCTGAATGCCCTGGCCGAAAAGGCGGGCAATTGGGCTGCCTGGCGGGTGCTGGGCACGGTGAAAGCTTCGGGTGATGTGCGTGCCCCCGATTATTTGCTGACCAATACCGGCAAACGCGAAGCCAATGCCGCCCTGCAGTTGGCTAAAAATTGGACTAAAAAAGACCAGACCCAACTCTACTATAGCCTGTTTACGGCCGATATCGGTATCCTGCGTGGTGCGAATTTGGGCAACCTGACCGATCTGGAGCAGGCGCTGGAGCGCGAGGAACCTTTTCTTACCGCCCCCGAATTTTCATACGACATTAACTCGCCCCGTCAGCAGGTGCGCCATCATCTGTTGAAAGCCACTCACCTGCACCAGTTGAGTGATGAGCGCAGCCTGAAGGCCACCTATTCGCTACAGGTCAACGACCGGCGCGAATTTGACGTGCGCCGGGGCGGCCGCTCTAATGTTCCGGCATTGAGTCTTACGCAGTATACCCACTTCGGCGAGGGTGTGTACACCCAGACCCTGCCGGGCGGCGGTCTGCTCAAGGCCGGTCTACAGGGTAGTTATGTGGACAATACGAACAACCCGGGTACGGGTATTTTGCCGCTTATTCCTAATTACGATGGACTCAACGGGTCCGCCTTTGTCATTGCGCAGCGCGACCGCAACCGCTGGTTCTACGAGTTGGGTGCCCGCTACGACCTGCGCATCTTGGCCGTAACCGCTATTTCGCGTGATTTACCCCTGCGCATTCAATATTTCGACCACGTTTTTAACAACTACAGTTTCGGCGCGGGCCTCAAGTATAAGGTCAGCGATCCGGTGCAGCTACGCCTGAATGCCGGTTATGTTCTCCGCTCGCCCGAGATCAATGAGTTGTACAGTTTCGGTCTGCACCAGGGTGTAAGCGGTCTGGAAGAGGGGGACCCCGACCTCTCCGCCGAGCGATCCCTAAAGTTGCTGGCGGGACTGGACCTGAAGGCGGGAAAAAGTTTTTTCCTCCAGGCCGTCGGCTACTACCAGCGTATTGCCGACTATATCTACCTGCAGCCCCAGCGCGAACTCCGCCTCACCATTCGCGGTGCCTTCCCGGTATTTATTTACCAGCAAACCGATGCCTCCCTTCTCGGGGCCGATCTGCTGGCCACCTACGATCCCACCGATCACCTGCGCGTGGTGGTCAAGTACGCCACCGTGCGCGGTCGCGACGAGCAAAACGGCGGCCCGCTGGTTTTCATCCCACCGGCCGACCTCAGCATGGCCGTCACCTACGGGGGCCGCGATTACGGTCGCTTCGAGCGTACCTCCGTCACACTGCGCGGCCAGTATACCTTCGCCGCCCCCGCCGAACTAAGCGAACAGGATTTCCTGCCGCCGCCCCCCGGCTATTTTCTGCTGGATGCCCAGTTTAGCACCACCCTGCGCGTCGGCAAGCGTCGCCTGGAGATAGGATTCAGCGCGGAAAACCTCCTCAACATTAAGTACCGGAATTACCTCAACCGCCTGCGTTACTTTGCCGATGAACCGGGGATCGGGGTGGGAGCAAGGGTGGGGTGGGAGTTTTGAGGTGGTGGGGGGGCACTATACCTCATAGGTCAGCAGTAACCGATCGGTTACTTCCTCTTCTTCGGCTGTTTGACCGCCAATCTGAAACCGCTTGAGCATGGAGCGGCCTACCTGGATGATAGCTTCCGTTTCAAAAAGTTTTTCAGGAATCTCAATATCGCACAGGTGGTTGCCGGATTTTTTAGTGCCGTCGATACTCAATGCAACATTGACACCCCTGGTTTTTGCTCGGTCGATAGACTCGAATAGATCGGCCAGATCAAATGATTGGGCGCCGTAAAGAATAGCCTGACTATCTATATAAGGAGGGTCGCAATAAACGAGATCGCCGAAAGATGCCTGCTCGATCGTCTCGGAGAAATCAGCCTTTATAAAAGAATAGTTTTTCATCCGGGGATGCCATTCCTGTACTCGCTTGGCAAAACTCTTGGAGCTGATCGGCATATGAGGACCACAAGGCGTACTCATATAACCGTCCGCTTTCCTGAATCGAATAATTCCCCCATAACAGGAACGTGTCAGGTAGAGAAAATCCGGTCCGTTATGGTGCGCGTTAAAGGATTCGAGTACGCTTTCATATACCTCCTTTTTTTCCTCTTCAAACAAACGGTTTCTGCGATCTGCATACCATGCTTTCAAAGAGTCAGGATTATTCGTTAATTCGTTCCAGATATCGATTAGTGGCGCGAATATGTCCGAACCCGTACCTTCTTGCGGTTGATAGGTGGCCAAAACGGCACCGCTTCCTAAAAATGGCTCGTAGTAATGATTGACATGGTAGGGGAAAAACTTGCAAATCTCTGCGGCAAAACGCTGTTTATTACCGATCCATTTCAATAGTTGACCCTTGGGAGGAGTATGGGTGGCAAAAGCGGGTGATAGATCGAGTTGCATGGTTCTTGTTATAAGTACGCAATGATACAAACAATTGCTCATATCCCAAAATGGGATATTGTCACTGAGCTAAAGATTGGTAGATTTGCTCATGCCTTTTAGTAATGTCAATCAGACAAAAATACTTCTCAAGACGCTGTATCAGATGCGAATTGGGGCAGGTCTTACTCAGCGCGAGCTAGCTGAAAGACTCAACCTGCCGCAGTCTACCATATCCAAAGTGGAATCAGGAATTAGAAAAGTGGATATTATTGAATTAAGAAATTGGTGTCTGGCGGCGGGATTCAGTTTGCCGGACTTTGTAGAACAATTCGAGAAAAATATCAATGAAGAAGGATAGTAGATTCGAGCAGTTCGACCTCGATTTTTGGGCCAATACCTCGCTAATCAACCAGCGGTTGGGCTATGCAAGCAAAAAGCTAATTGGTAAATTCCCGGGAGGTTTCTATATTCCTGACGTAGCTGCGATTGAAAAACTTTATAAGAGCGAGGGCCTGGATTCACATATTTTGATAAATGGGGGTCGATTTACATCCTACGGTGAGTCGATAATCGACTACTTTGAATACCGCGCCGACCTTCTTACCAATCATATACAGAAGATGTTGATGGACAAGGATCGGGCGAAGTTCAGATTTGAATCCTTGCGTTCATCGTATCAACCAACTTGTCCGCTGCCAACTAACAATCAGGGTAAAGCTAAGGGTGCTTATCGCTATCTAAACGGTATCATAAATATGCTGGCGGAAAGAACGCTTGGTAACGTACCCATTGTATACAACCCAATGGAAATGACCGCCTTTACCCGGCAAAATATTCCAGCGAGATCAATGTCCAGAAGAGTAGACGGAGCAATTCCGGGAGTCATCAACCCGCTGGCAATATGGGAGATCAAGGAGTATTATTACACGACCACATTTGGAAGTAAAATATCGGATGGTATTTACGCCACACAACTGGATGGGCATGAACTCAATGAGATTCACAAAACATTTGGTTTCAACGTGAGACACATCATGTTTATAGACGGACATTTCACTTGGTGGGGAAGTGGCAGATCCTACTTATGCCGATTAGTGGACATGCTGCATATGAATCTCGTGGACGAAGTCATCTGCGGGGAGGAAGTATTTACGGAGTGGCCGCGAGTGTTGGAAGAAATAAAAATTCTCCTACAACCGAAATATTAGTAGCATTAGTCGATCACACCATTATTTAATCATTGCAACCCCACCCCCAAACCATGCCCACCAAACCAAAAATCGTTATCCTCTCCGGCGCGGGCATCAGTGCCGAATCTGGGATCCGAACCTTCCGCGCCGCCGACGGGCTGTGGGAGGAACACCGCGTGGAAGACGTGGCCTCGCCCTCCGGCTGGCGCCGCGACCGCGAACTGGTGCTGGATTTTTACAACCAGCGCCGCCGCCAACTAAAAGAAGTGGCCCCCAATGCCGCCCACCTGGCCATTGCCGATCTGGAGCGGGATTTCGACGTGACCGTTATCACCCAGAATATCGACAACCTGCACGAGCGCGCGGGTTCCTCGCACATCATTCACCTGCACGGTTCGCTGATCCACGCCCGCTCCACGCAGGATGAAAAACTGGTCTACGAGTGGCACGACGACATCACCACCGCCGACAAGTGCGAGCGCGGCAGCCAGTTGCGGCCCCACATCGTCTGGTTCGGTGAAGACGTGCCCCTGCTTTCCGCCGCCGCCGAGGTAGTGAGCGAAGCGGACGTGGTGATCGTGGTGGGCACCTCCATGCAGGTGTACCCCGCGGCGGGGCTGGTAGGCTTCGCCCCCCGGAAAGCGGCCGTCTATTATGTGGACCCTTCCCCGACCATCAACCATGAGCTATCCGTCCGACCGAATCTCACGGTCATCGACAAGCCGGCCACGGTGGGGATGGCGGAGGTGGTGGAGGAGCTAAGGAGGCAGTTACCCTAATGCGCCACCCAGGATTTCCAGTACTTCCCATCGTCAATCTTCATCGCCTGCTCCGTCAGCATCAGCGGGCGGAAGGTATCGATCATGACGGCCAGTTCCTCCGTTGATTTTTTGCCGATGCTGCGCTCCGCCGCGCCGGGGTGTGGGCCGTGGGGGATGCCGCCGGGGTGGAGGGTAATGTAGCCCTGGTCGATATCGTTGCGGCTCATAAAATCGCCGTCGACGTAGTAGAGCATCTCGTCGCTGTCGATGTTGGAATGGCTGTAGGGCGCGGGGATGGCGCGGGGGTGGTAGTCGTAAAGGCGGGGGCAAAACGAGCAGACCACGAACGCCTTGGTCTCGAATGTCTGGTGCACGGGGGGCGGCTGGTGCACACGGCCGGTAATGGGTTCGAAGTTATGGATGGAGAAACCGTAGGGATAATTGTAACCGTCCCAGCCGACGATGTCGAAGGGGTGGGCGGCGTAAACGAGGGTGTGGAGCCGCTGCTGTTTTTTGATCTTGAGGGTAAACGAACCGGTCTCGTCGTAGGTCTCCAGATTACGGGGCAACTTGAGATCGCGTTCGCAGAAGGGCGAGTGCTCCAGCAGCTGGCCGAAGTGATTGCGGTAGCGCTTCGGCGTGTAGATGGGGTGAAACGACTCGGCGTAGAGTAACCGATTGTCCTCGGTATCGAAACTGATCTGGTAAATGGTGCCGCGCGGAATAACGA
Source organism: Lewinellaceae bacterium (assembly GCA_963710215.1). Lineage (GTDB taxonomy): Bacteria > Bacteroidota > Bacteroidia > Chitinophagales > Saprospiraceae > Neolewinella. Next base: position 82,718 of record CAVPZP010000073.1, read on the forward strand.
GGTAATCCCCGTACTCGAAGGGTACTTGCCCGAACATCGTCCGCAACGTACCGCTGCCCCGGTGGATGAAAAGCAGCTCGTCGGCGTCGGCATTCTTATAAAAATAGTCCTTCAGACTATGCCGGGGCGCGGCCAGCCCGATGTGGATATCGTCATTGATTAGCAGCGGCGTGCGGCTGTCCAGGAAATCATCGGCCGCCGGAACGTCAAAACCGATTAATTTCCGCGATTGCACATGATGCCGCACGGCAATGGCCGGGGTCAGATCCACCGTTTCACCCAGTTCCGTGACCTGCGTGGGCCGCTCGTGGTGGTACAATAGAGAGGACATCCCATCGAAGCCGATGGTGCCGAATAGTTGCTCGTAGTAGATGCCGCCGTCCGGTTTTTCAAAAACGGTGTGGCGCTTGGCGGGCACGCGGCCCAGGTGGTGGTAGAGGGGCATTTTTTAGTAGGTAGTACGTAATGGGTAGTACGTAGTATTTAGTGCTTGGTACGTAGTATTAAACATTAATTGCTGAGAGTCATTTCCGGCACCTCATCCGGCACGATCAACCGGCCCGCCGTGGCGGCCTTGATCTCTTCCACCGATACGCCGGGCGCGCGTTCGCGCAGCAGGAAGCCATTGGGAGTTACGTCTAATACGGCCAAATTGGTGACGATCTTCTTCACGCAGGCCACCCCCGTCAGCGGCAGGCTACATTCGGGTAGCAATTTGGATTCTCCGGCGCGGTTGGTGTGCATCATGGCCACGATGATATTGTCCGCCGAAGCCACCAAATCCATGGCACCGCCCATGCCCTTCACCAATTTGCCGGGTATTTTCCAGTTGGCTATATCGCCGCCGTCGCTCACCTCCATCGCGCCCAGTACGGTCAGTTGGATGTGCCGGCCGCGGATCATCGCAAAACTGGTCGAGGAGTCGAACAGGGCCGCACCCGGCAGCGTGGTCACCGTCTGCTTGCCGGCGTTGATCAGATCGGCGTCTTCCTCGCCCGCCAGGGGGAAGGGACCCATGCCGAGCAGGCCGTTTTCCGACTGGAACTCGACGCTGATCCCCTCCGGAATATAATTGGCAATCAGGGTCGGGATACCGATACCCAGGTTAACGTACCAACCGTCGCGCAATTCCTGGGCGATCCGGCGGGCAATACCGTTTTTATCTAACATACATTAATTATTTTCGTGGCGTTTGCGGCAAACTCATTTTATTAAGCGGTCCGCACCGTCCGTTGCTCGATTCGTTTCTCGTAATTCGTACCCTCGAAAATTCGCTGCACGAATATTCCGGGCGTATGAATTTCGTTCGGGTCCAGCTCGCCCGGCTCCACCAGTTCTTCCACCTCGGCAATCGTTATGCGGCCCGCCGTCGCCATCACGGGGTTAAAATTCCGCGCCGTCCCCTTATAGATCAGGTTGCCGTGCCGGTCACCGCGCCACGCTTTTACAATGGCATAATCGGCCCTGAAAGCCGTTTCCAGAATGTGCGGCTTGCCGTCGAAATCACGCACTTCCTTGCCCTCCCCGATCTCGGTGCCGTAGCCGGCGGGCGTAAAAAAGGCCGGTATCCCCGCCCCGCCGGCGCGGCACCGCTCGGCCAGCGTGCCCTGCGGAATCAGGTCCACCTCCAGTTCACCGCTCAGCATCTGCCGCTCAAACTCGGCGTTCTCGCCCACATATGACGCGATCATCTTGCGGATCTGCCGCTTTTGCAGCAGCAAACCCAGCCCGAAATCGTCCACGCCCGCATTATTCGAGATGCACGTCAGGTCCTTAATGCCCGCATCCACCAGCGCGCCGATACAGTTTTCGGGAATGCCGCACAGCCCGAAGCCGCCCAGCATCAGCACCATCCCATCCTCGATTCCCGCAATCGCGGCGGCGGCGTCTTTTACTCGTTTATCCATTCTCGTTCCATTTTTGGCCAAGGGTAAAACTACGGATTTTTTACTCTTTTTCGGGCGTGCCGCCTCGGCTAACGCCTCGCCGTCGGTCCCCTCCCCGCTCGCTGTTCGCTCGGCCCTGCGGGCTCCTCCCTCCGGTCGGCCGGTCCGGTCACCTCACGCTACATCAACGACGTCCCCGAAAAATCGCTTTGCAATTAAGAGAAGCACCACGGGTAATGACTGAATAGCACGGATCTTCCATAAAGCGTCATCGATTCGCCCCGCCGCCGGAACGGTGTCTTTTGAATTCAGAGGCCACATACTCACTCCACCACCCCCACCACTTCCCCGAAACCCACCCGCACCCCGCCCCGCTCGGCGCGGGCGGTAAGGCGCACGCGGTCGCCGTCCTCCAGGAAGGTGCGGGTAAATTCTCCGCCCAGCGAAACGGGCTTTCGCCCGGCTTCGCTCAGTTCCAGCAGGGAACCGTAAGAATGTTCGTCCGGCCCGCTGATGGTGCCGGAGGCCAGCAGATCGCCCACCCGGAGTTGGCAGCCGTTACTCGCATGGTGGGTCAACTGCTGGGCTTGGCTCCAGTAGAGGTAGCGGGTATTGCTGCGGCAGATCTCCACCTCCGGCCCGCCGGAGGGTTGGAGGTGGACGGCCAGGTCGATGTCGAAATTGGCCGGGGCGGTGGATTGCAGGTAGGGCAGCACGGCCGGCTCCTGCACGGGGCCGGAAACGCGAAATGGTTCCAGGGCTTCCAGCGGCACCACCCAGTGCGAAATACTCGTAGCAAAACTTTTACCCAGAAACGGCCCCAGCGGTACGTATTCCCACCGCTGAATGTCCCGCGCCGACCAGTCGTTGACCAGCACCATTCCAAAGATATATTCCTCCGCCGCTTCAATCGGTACGGGCTGCCCCAACCGGTTCTCCCGCCCGATGATGAAACCCGTCTCCAGTTCAAAATCCAATTGCCGCGACGGGCCGAACACCGGCCCCTCCGCCTCCGCCGCTTTGGTCTGCCCGTGGGGCCGCTTGATCGGCGTACCCGACGGCACTACCGTGGATGCGCGGCCGTGATAGCCCACCGGCAGGTGCCGCCAGTTGGGCAGCAGGGCATTCTCCGGGTCGCGGAACAGTTTGCCCACATTGGTGGCATGTTCCTTGCTGGAATAGAAGTCGGTATAGTCGCCGATACGCACCGGCAGGTGCAGGTCCACGGTGGTGCGGTCGTGTAGCAGGTCGGGGTGGCGGGGTAGTTCGGTGTTCCCCTCCACCAGCAGCGTTTGCAGGCGTTCCCGCACCGCCCGGGTCACGGTCCGGCCCTGGGCGATGAAGTCGTTGAGGTAATCACTCACCAGCACCGCCGGTTCGCAGCCGGTTTTGTCGAGCAAGCCCAGTTCGGCTACGCCCGCCAGATCCAGTACGGTATTGCCAATAGCAACGCCTACCCGCTTCGCTCCCCCGGCAACGGAAAAAATACCGTAGGGCAAGTTATGAATCGAGAAATCGGAATAGCGGGCGGAAGGAAGAAAGGAGTGCATGGTTTTCGGGCTGCGCCCGTATTTTGTAGGCAGTTGCGCCGCTGGTAATCTACCTGCGGTGATCGTCGCAAGCTCCTCGGAGTTTATACTTGGGTATCGGCCCACACGTACACGTTTCCCCACCCGGACCTACCGGTCCGACCTCCCCGAAGGGGAGGTTTGTGCTGCTCGTGCAGATCTTGCGAGGTGAACAAGGCTAGGTCCGACCTCCCCGAAGGGAAGGTTTGTGTTTATCAGGTAGCAATATACCCTCCCCTTCGGGGAGGCGAACCATCGGCTCGGTTGGGGAACCATGTTCTAGGCAGAAAACGCTATTAAAAACTACGTTTCTTCTCGCCGATCATGTTTCCGACCGTACCGGGAGATACGCATCGCCATCCTGTCATCAGTCCAGCGCACAGCATTCCTGTACCAGGTTAACGTAATCGGGCCGGCTGGAGGCCAGTTTGTGGATGAAAGAACTTTTTATCTCATCGCGAAAAATGGTGAATACGCCGGGCATCTGGAAACCGTCACCCAACTGCGGGCCGATACCGTGGCCCTCCACCACCCCCGCCTCGAAACCGCGAATCCAGCTCTGGAGGCCGAATAACTGGCGGGGTGTGCCTTTCTTCAGCCCGAATGCGCGGTAGAACCGGCACTCGGGGTCGCTCACGTGGGCAATTCCGGGCATCTGATAGCGCGCAAAGTAACGCTCGGCCGTAGTTGCATCGGACATATGCACGAAGACGATAGTGGAACCCATGCGCTCCATCTCGACGCGTTTGGCGGAAATTTCCGCCAGTGCCTCCCGGCAAAACGTACAACCGAAATGGCGCAAAAACACCAGCATCACCGGCCGCTCGTGGGAGAGCGCGGATACGGTTAGCCCGGCGGAGGTGACCATTTCGGAGAGAATATTTTGGGGGAGTTGAGTGGTCATGGGGCGGGGCGCGCTGCGCGCGTACTTTATCTGCGTGATCGTCGCAGGCTCCTCGGGGTTGGTTGGCGGCGTTGCCGCTGGTATTTTTTGAACTTTGGTATTATCTGCGGTAATCGTCGCAGGCTCCTCGGGGTTCAGCCTACGCGTAATTGCCCCACCCCCGGCCCCTCCCCGAAGGGGAGGGGTGAAGCGACATATGCCGCAAAACGTCACCCCTCTCCCGTTGGAGAGGGGCCGGGGGTGAGGGCGCGCGGCGTTCTACGCGCCACGCCCCGTCACCCCTCCCCCCTGGGGAGGGGCCGGGGGAGAGGTCTCCACAAAACGTCACCCCTCTCCCGTTGGAGAGGGGCCGGGGGAGAGGTCTCCGCAAAACGTCACCCCTCTCCCGTTGGAGAGGGGCCGGGGGTGAGGGCGCGCGGCGTTCTACGAGCCAAGCCCCGCCACCCCCCCCGAATAGCTTAATCCTTCCCCTTTGAAAGATCAGCTACGATCAAAAGTTGCAGCGCAGCTAATCCCACATTCCTCGGCCCCCCGCGTGAGGTGCCTGGACGGGCCGACCGGAGGGAGGAGACCCGGAGCGCAGCGAAGGGGCCGAGCGAACAGCGAGCCGGTAAGGGACCGGCCGGCCCGTCAAGGGACGGACACGCCCGGATGTTAGTATATAGTAGGTAGATTGTAGTAGGTAGTACGCTCATAACGAGTGCAGTACTACCCACTACCCAACTACCCACTCGCCACTACAAACTCATCCCCTTGTACACATCGAGTACTTCGGTGACGTGGCCGGCCGATTCGTTCATCAGTTTCATCTCGTCGGCATTGAGTTTGATCTCGATGAGTTCCTCGATGCCGTTTTTGCCGAGTTTAACGGGTACGCCGAGGAAAATGCCGCTCTGGCCGTACTCGCCTTCGAGGTAGGCGCAGCAGGGGAAGATGCGGTTTTCGTCCTTGACGATGGCTTCGACCATCTGGGCGGCCGCCGCGCCGGGGGCGTACCAGGCGGAGGTGCCCATGAGCTTGACCAGTTCGCCGCCGCCGCTCTTGGTGCGGTCTACGATGGCGGTCAGTTCTTCCTCGCCGATGAGTTCGGTGACGGGGATGCCGGCCACGGTGGTGTAGCGGGGCAGGGGCACCATGGTGTCGCCGTGACCGCCGAGCAGGACGGCCTGAATGTCTTTGGGCGAGACGTCGAGGGCGGTGGCCAAAAAGGCGCGGTAGCGGGCCGTGTCCAGGATGCCGGCCATGCCGAAGACGCGCTGCTTGGGCAGTCCGCTTCCCTTGAAGGCGGCGTAGGTCATCACGTCGAGGGGGTTGGAGACGACGATGATGATGGGGTTTTTGCTGTGCTCCATGATGGAGCGGGTGACCGTATCGACGATCTTGGCGTTGGTGGAGATCAGGTCGTCACGGCTCATGCCGGGCTTGCGGGGGATGCCGGCGGTGATGACCACGATGTCGGAATCGGCCGTGTCGGCGTAGTCGTCGGTGCCGTGGATGCGGGTGCTGTAATAATCGACGGAGGCCTGCTGCCAGGAATCGAGGGCTTTGCCGCGGGCGAGGTCACCTTTGATGTCGAGGAGAACGACGTCTTTAACGATATCCTTATGGGCCAGTACGTTGGCTACCGTGGCGCCTACGTTTCCGGCGCCCACTACGGTGACTTTACTCATTGGTGTGGTTGGTTTATTGGTTGTTGAACGAAAAATCGGCCCCGCCGTTGGGCGGAAGCGCGGCGAAAATAAGCCTTTTTTCGCGTCCTTTCGGACAAATACGGTAATCGACGCCCATTAAAGCCCGTCAAAAACCTATTTTTACCGGCAAAAGAAATAGTACTCTCCCATGCGTAGTAAACTTTACCTGTTTTTCCTCCTCTTTTGTCTGGCCGGTTCGGCTGCGGCACAGTCTCCACCCGTCAATCGTTGCGGAACGCCGACCTACGACAAGCCCTGGCTGGAAGCCTACCACAATGGCGAAATCGCCGCCCCGCGCAACAACGAAACCGTAGTCGTACCGCTCCGCATTCATATCGTCGGCCGCAGCAACGGTACGGGTTATATCTCGGCAGAAAAATTATTCGATGCATACTGCCTGTTACAGGAGGACTTTGAGGAAACCAACATCGTCTTCTATATCGACGGCGATATCGATACCATCAATGTAGACAATTACTACGATCACGATAACGCCCAAGGGAGCCTGATGATGGGTTTCAACAACGACGACGGCGTGGTCAACTGCTACTTCGTGGGAGACCCCAACGGCGCCTGCGGCTATTATAGCCCCAGCCGCGATGCTTTGGCCATCAAAAACGACTGTGCCGGTGACGGCGACCATACTTGGGGCCACGAGATGGGCCATTTCCTCGATCTGGACCATACCTTTATCGGATGGGAGGGTATCGAATACGACTATACCCAGGCACCTAACACCGTTAATGGACGTCAGGTAGAACGTGCGGACGGTAGCAACTGTGCCACGGCGGCTGACCGGCTCTGCGATACCCCGGCTGACTATCTTTCCGATCGCTGGGGTTGTAACGGCGCGCTAGTTAGCCCTGATTCTTTAATTGACCAAACCGGCGTTCGCTTCATCGCTCATGGCTGGCCGATTATGGGCTATGCGTTGGATAACTGCGTAGACAGCTTCTCCGCCGAGCAACGTGCCATCATGCGAACCAACGTTCAGATCGTCCGTGGTGACGACCTGATCGTTAATGTCGAACCGCAGTTGGACGCACCCGACGGTACTGATATCGAATTACTTAGCCCCACCAACGCCAACGAGGAACCTTTCTTCGACGACATCACCCTGACCTGGAGCGGTCTGGACAACGCCGATTTTTACGTGGTGCAGATCAGCCGCAGTTCTTTTTTCTCCATCATTACCGCGGAATACCTGGTTTTTGATACCACGCTCCATATCACCGAAGGGCTGGATGACGACAAGCGCTATTATTGGCGCGTACAGCCGCTGAGTCGTTTCACGACTTGCCCCAGCATCCCGACCAGTGCCACGCGCAATTTCCGCACCGGCCTGGTGTCCGGCGTAAGTTTCGACGAGCAACTAGAAGCCGCCGTTACCATCAGCCCCAACCCCGTGGGTTCGGCCCGCCAGCTGTTCCTTACGGCCGCCAACCTGCCCGATGCCACGCCCATCCGCTGGGAGCTGTACGACATGAGCGGCCGCCTGCTCCAGTCCGCCGAGGAGGCACCCGCCACCGCCCTCAACCGCGCCATCGACCTGAACCGCGCCCCGGCCGGTATCTACTCGCTGCGCATCATGCAGGGTCGCCGCCTGCTCACGCGGCGCGTAGTGGTGCAGTAAACCTGCCATAATCTTTACCAAATACGCAGTGGCCGGGTTGCTCCAAACGGAGAAACCCGGCCACTCTTTTTTTAGTACCGCCGCAGCACCTCCAGCCGGTGCGCCAGGTAGCTGTCTTCCGGCAGCAAAATGGTGGCGCGTTCCATATAGGCGGTGGCCGTGAAATAATCCTCGCGGCGAAAGTAAAAGTTGGAGGCCGCCGCGTAGGCCGTCGTGATCCATAGGTCTATCCGCGGCGTAGTGCCGTAACGCGCCAGGGACGTCTCGAAGCCACGCAGTTCTTCCTCCCCCCGGCTACCGTCATCACGGTCGAACGCATCGCGGATGATGGAGGCGCGCAGGGCCAGGTCCAGGTCTTTGTAGCTGGGGTGCTGGATCAGAAAAGGGTAGGCACTCACCATTGCCTCGCGGCGGGCGTTCAGCCCGGCCGGGTTGGTGCGGTATTCCTCGCGGATGGCGTGCGTCAGCAAGCCGGCCATGGCGTCGCGCACCTGCACGTCGTCGGGCCGTAACCGATACAGCCGGCCCATGTATTCTCCCACCCGCTCGTAATTTCCCAGACGGGAGTAAAAGCGGGCTTTCTGAAACAGGTAAACCTGCGATAGCCTGTCCTGCCACTGCTGCTCGGCGGGCGAGGTAGAGCCGACTCCCTCGCTGAGGAACTTGTACAGCGAATCCAGCTCGCCCACGTAGCGTTGCTCGTCTAACAGGCTACCGTTGGCCACACTCAAAAAACGACCCAATAGGGCCTGGCGCAACTGCTCGTCGTCGGGTTGGCCCCGGTAAAGTTGCAGCAGGTAATACAAAGCTTCCCGGCTGCCGATATCATCCTGCGCACTCAGTTGCAGAATCACCGCCCGCCGCATCAGGCCGAACAGCGGCCGCCCGGCCAGATTCTGGGCGTAGATGATCCGTTCCAGTGCCCCCAGATAATTCTTATCGGCAAAGGCATACAACGACTGCCGGTAGTGCATGAAGGCCGCTAGTGTAATCCAGTTCACGGGTTCATCGGCCGAGAAGTAGTAACGCTCGAACAGCACTTCGGTAGGCTGCAGGCTCTCCGTCTCCGTCAGGGCACCCAGCGACCGCACGGCCTCCACGAAATCCGCCGCGAAAGCTTTCCGGCGCAGGGCCGTCAGTTTCTGCCCGGTGGGCTTGTTCAGCAACTCTTTCGCCCCCTCGGGTTCGGCCGTCACCCGCACCACCCAGTGGTCGATCGTCACGGCATAAGGAATATCGTAGTGGTCCAGCACCAGGCTGTAGAGCAGAGCGGCGGACGCTTCGTTGTAGTCGCCCTCCCGAAACAGATCCACCAATCCTGCACGTGGAGTGTCTGCCTGCCGGAACGTTTCTTCCAAACTCTGACGCAGACGGCTGATCTTTTTTCAGTACTCCCCCGGTTTACCTTCGCCCGGTCCAGGCGGTCGAAAAGCACCGTAAACTGGCTTTCCAGATAGGCACGTTCCGCTCGTGCCGTCACGGTGCCGCCGGGGATCAGTACTTCCAATTTCGCGGTCAGGGCGGTGCGCGCCGGCGGGGCGGCGGCGGCGGCCGCAAACAGGGGCAAGCAACAACAGATCAGCAACAGGCGGTAGTGGGGCATGGGCAGGTTTGGGCGATGGGGCGGAAAACACGCAAAGAACGCTAATCCCCGCTAATCGCCGGGCCTGCCCGGAGCGGAGGGTGCACAGATTTTAAATTGCGCCTGTCAAAAACCGGCGGTCGGGTTCATATTGGGCGTGTCCCCTCGGCTATCGCCTCGCGGCCGGTCCCTTCCGGGCTTCGCTGTTCGCTCGGTGCTAACGCACGCTTCTCCGGGTAGGGGCAGGCCCTACCCCTACGATGCCCCTCCAGGCACCTCACGCAGGGAACCGGAAAAACTATTCCGCCGCAGTCGCGCTTTTCCCCTAAAACGGCCATCGGCCCGGCGGGCGAAGCCCGCCGGGCCGATGGCACGGTACCAGGTAATCAGGAGCGATTTACCGCCGGTCCTGGCGGGCGAAAACCTTACGCAGCAGCTCCGTTTGCCGCAGTGCGGGGTTATCGCGCAGTTCGGCTTCCTTCTTTTCTACCAGCCCAAACATCCCCACCAGTGCGCGCTGCGTTACGTAGCGGTCCAGTTCAGGGTCGGTTTTCTTTACGAACGGGATCTTGTTGTAGGCCGTGATCACGCTGCGCCAGTATTCGCGGGCATTTACCTCATCCAGACTCTGCTGAATAACGGGCTGGAACTCGGCGAACAGTTGGCTGTTGGTAGTGCGGTCCAGGTAGCGGGTGGCGGCGTCCTTATTGCCCATCAGAATATCGACGGCGTCGGTAAAGGTCATGCCGGTGATGGCGGAAACGAAGATCGGCTTGGCCTTGGCGGCGGCCAATTCGGCGGCGCGGTTCATTTTCAGCACCAGTTTTTCCTCCACATCCGTAAAGCCGGGGACCATCTTCACTTTGTCGATCACCGCCTGTGCCTCCTCGGGCACGGGAATTCGGTAGGCACTGCCCAGGTAACCGTCTTCGGCGGAGAGAAAGGTGACGGCTTCGCTCACGCCCATGTTGAGAGCTTCTTTGAGCGCGGAACCGGTTTCTTCGGCACCGACGTCTCCGCCCTTCAGCACCCGGTCGGCTTTGTCCTTCAGGCCGCCGAGGGTTTTACCGATTTGGGCTTGCGCGGAGAAGGAAAGGGCTAGCAATAACAGTAGAGAAAGGCAGTTGCGTAATCGCATGGTTCGAGTGGGATTGATTGGCCCGCAAGATCGGTAGTCGGCACGGTTCCGGCAAGGGGTGGGCCGGCTTTAAGGGGAAATTAACGCAGGTGCGTCTCGCTCAACCGCGCAGCATCAGCCGGTAGGCGATCAACTCCTCCCGCTCCAGTTCTTCTCCGAAGATTTTTTGCTCCCGTACCGACAGTTTTTTGGGCGAGGGGATCTTTTCCGCGCGCACCGCCCGCAGTACGGCGGGGTGGATGTAGTACTCCCGGCAGATAGCGGGTGTGTTGCCCAGAAAAGTACACACCTTGTCCAGCAGGATGTTTTCCAGGTTGCGGCGGTTCTCTTTGGTGCGGTACTCCTTCAGGGCTTCCGGGTAATATTCCACGGCAGCGGTGGTGCCAGCCCAGTTGCGGAAGGTTTTGGCGCTGAAGTCGGCCTGATCGGACAACTGACGGATATAGTCATTCACATCGGCACTATCCAGATCGTGCACTTTGCCATCGGTGCCCTGATAACGGAACAGCCGGTAACCGGGCAGATCGGTCACGTCTTTGACCAATTGGATCAGTTCCGGGTCATGGAGTTCTACCTCGCGGTCCTGTTTACTTTTGCCCCGGAAGTGAAACTGAATTCCCTCGCTGTTAAAGTCAACGTGCTTGCGGCGCAGGGTGGTCAGGCCGTAGGTGCCGTTAGTGTCCTGGTAAGATTGGTTGCCGATGCGCATTCCCGTCTCGTCCAGCAGGGCCACGGCCAGGGCCAGCACTCGCTCGCGGTCCCACTCGGTGCGGCGTAGTTGATCGTGTACGCGGCGGCGGATGACCGGCAGGGTCTCGGCAAACTCGATCAGGCGATCGAACTTGGTCTGTTGCTGGTAGGCGGTCCAGTCGGGGTGATAACGGTACTGCTTGCGGTCCTTTTCATCGCGGCCGGTGCAGAGCAGGTAGCCGTTGGGGTCGGGGCAGATCCAGACATCCCGCCAGGCCGGCGGGATAACGATGGCCTCGATCCGTTCGATAACCTTTTTACGCTTGATGCGCTTGCCATCTACATCGACGTAGTGGAAAGCACCCGTTTTTTCATTCAAAACGCGGCCGAGACCGGGTTCGTCATCGGTCAGGTGGATCAATTTGGGCAAACGATTAGTGGCAGTAGCAGTCATGAACCGGCATTAAGTCATATCCTTTTAAAATCGGAGCAGGGTAGGGGTTTGTTCGGCAAGATGCAAATAACGAAGTGTCACGTTATAAACCTAACGGACCGGGAGAAGAAGTTTCGATCTTCTCCGCGTGAGGTGCCTGGAGGGGCGGCGGAGGGGTGGGGCTTGCCCCTGCCCGCAGAAGCGTGCGTTAGCACCGAGCGAATAGCGAAGCCTGCAAGGGACCGACGGCGGCCCGCAGTATTGCGGGACGGCGACACGCCCCCACAAGGCCTCAACTGTCCCAGTATCCTATCGACTTACTCTTTCTTCTTGCCCCGCGAATTTCGCGAGCGGCTCTTTCCTTTTCCTCCGCCGGAACGGCCGCGACCCCGCCCGCCGCCACCGCCGCCGGATTTCTTCTTCGACTTACCTTCTTTGGCGGTGTGCGAATCATTGGTGGGGTGCACGTGCAGCACGTCCACCAGGGCCATATCCACGCGGCGGCGTTTCAGGTCGGCATCCAGAATGGTGACGCGCACGGTATCACCCATTTTCAATACCTTGCCCGAACGCTGACCCACGATGGCCAGTTTGTTGGAGGTGTCGTAGGGTTCGTCCATGTTTTCGTAGGCGATCATTCCTTCGCAGAACGTATCCTTGAGTTCCACGAATACGCCGAAATCGGCCAATCCGTTGATGATGCCGTCGTACTCCTCGCCCACGTGGTCCATGATGTATTCGACCTGCTTGTACTTGATGCTCTCGCGCTCGGCGGTTACGGCGCGGCGTTCCTGGCGGCTGATGTGTTGGCAGGTTTCTTCCAGCTTGGCGGGGTTCAGTTTGTAGACCACGCCGTCGCCCAGGTTCTGGTCCAGCACCCGGTGCACCAGCACATCGGCGTAGCGGCGGATGGGGGAGGTGAAGTGGGTGTAATTGGTGAATCCGAGGCCGTAGTGGCCGATGTTGTCGCTGGTGTACTCGGCCTTCGACATGGTGCGGATGGCGATGGGGGCCAGCAGTTTCACGGCCGGGTCTTCCTTGGCCTTGGAGAGTAGTTTGTTGTACGACTTGGCGATCTTGGCGGGCGTGCTGATGTCCATTTCAAAACCCATGCCGCGCGCAAAGACGGCCAGCTGCTCTACTTTCTCCTCGTTCGGCTCGTCGTGTACCCGGTACACGAAGGGGATTTGCTCCTTGAGTCGCTTTTCCTTATTCACGATATAGGTAGCTACCTCGCGGTTGGCCAGTAGCATGAAATCCTCGATCAGCAGATTGGTATCCTGCCGCTCTTTGATGTAGACATCGATCGGCTTGCCGTTCTCGTCCAGTTTGAACTTGACCTCGTCCATGTCGAAGTCGATACTGCCGGTGCGGAAGCGTTCCTTGCGCAGTTTGCCGGCAATTTTGTGCAGCAGTTGCAGTTCACTTACCAATGTTCCCTCGCCGTCGTCCAGCACCTGCTGGGCGCCCTGGTAATCGAAACGATGATCGGAATGGATGACCGCGCGGCCAAACCAGCGGTTGACCACCCGGAATTTCTCGTCGAACTCGAAAACGGCCGAAAAGGTCAGTTTATCCTCGTGCGGCCGCAACGAGCAGAGCACGTTGGAGATGTTTTCGGGCAACATGGGGCAGACCCGATCCACCAGGTAGACGGAAGTGGACCGCTGCCGTGCTTCGTTATCCAGCGCACTGTTGGGGCGCACGTAGTGGCTCACGTCGGCAATGTGGACGCCCACCTCGTAGTTGCCGTTTTCCAGCAGTTGTACGGAGAGGGCATCGTCGAAATCCTTCGCGTCCGTGGGGTCGATGGTGAAGGTGACCACCCCGCGCATATCGCGCCGGCGGTGAATTTCCTGCGGGCTGATGGTATCGGGGATGGCGTCGGCCTCCGCGATCACATCATCGGGGAAGGAAATATCGAAGCCGTTATTGATCAGAATGGCCTGCATCTCGATGTCGCTCGTACCCGGTTCACCCAGCACGGCGGTGATCTCGCCGGTCAGGCGGCCCGCCTTGTCCGGCGTCCAGTCCGTGATGCTCACCACCACTTTTTGGCCTTTGGTCGCGTCGCGCCGTTTGTCTTCGGGCACGTGCACGTTCATGTCTTCCTGACCGTCCACGGCCACGATGCCCGCGCTGTCGCGCTGGGTGAAGGTGCCCACGAACTTGCTGTTGGCACGGGCCAGAATTTCCATCACCTCGCCTTCGGGCTTGCGGCGGCCGCGGGGGGTCCAGGTGCGCACCTTCACGGTGTCTCCCTGCATGGCGGTATTGACGCGGCGTTCGGGAACGAAGATATCATCCTCGCGGCCTTCCACTACGATGTAAGCGGACCCCGAGCGGGTCACATCGGCACGGCCGGTCAGGTATTCGCGGCTGCTGTTGCCGCCGGAATCACCGCCCCGGCTGCGTCCATTGGACGACGAGGAGCGGTTGTTACTGTTGTTGTTGTCGTTTTGACGCACGTATTGGTACTTGAAGCCGTCGCCGGCGGAGATCAGTTTCTCCTCCACGAGTTTGTCGAGGGCTTGCTGCACGGTCTCCTTCGAGTTGGAAATCTGGAGCCGTTTGGTGAGTTGTTTGGGATTGAGTTGCTTGCGCTGGTTGCGTTTGAATTCGCTCAGAAGCGCGTTTCGCAGGTCTTTACTGCGTAGTTTTCGGCTCTTGGCCTTGTCTGGTTTCTTGGTCATTACAAAAATTGCTGGGAGGGGGAAGTCTTAGTGGGCAGTAGTAGTTAAGATATGATGTACGATCAGTTTACAATTAGTATGTACTACCTGCGACTTACTAAACCTTGCGCTTTCGTACCCGGCGGTCCTACCGACGGGCACCTCACGCGAATGAAAGAGAGGGGTCCACTAAAATAATTATTGTAGCGGAAGGGTGGAACGGTGCGGGCCTTGGCAAGGATAAAAATCGGTAAACAATGCCCCGTGGTTCCTTTCATGCTACGGCTTCGTTTCTTCACCTACCAGGAAGAAGGTCGGCGCGACGCGCATATTCGGTGGGTAAACAGTAGGGGAGGGCAAAAGGTTCTTTAGCGTAACTTTAGCCTTCTACCGACGTCCTTCGCCCGATGCCCCGCACGCTCCGTTCCATTCTATTTCGCCCCGTACCCATCGCCACGCTGGTCTGGTTGCGCATCGCCGTGGGCATCCTGGGCGTGTGCGATGTGATCGGTCATTTTGCCTACTACCACCTGTGGGAACACGCCTACGATGCCGATAAATTTCACTTCGCCTACTACGGCTTCGAGTGGGTGCACCCCCTGCCCGAGCCGTTCATGAGTCTGTATTTCATCACGCTGCTGGGTTTGGGAGTGAGCGTGGTACTCGGGTGGCGGTTCCGCATCACGGCACCGCTTTTCGCCCTGGGTTATACCGGGGTTTTCCTGCTCGAAAAAGCGCACTACCTCAACCACGGCTACCTCTTCTGCTGGCTGCTCTGGATCCTGGCCGTCAGCCCGGTCTGGCGCGAGTGGTCACGCGATGTACGCGCCCGGCCCGGCCTGCGGCGCACCACCGTTCCGTATTGGAACCTCTTTATTTTCCAGGCCATGATGGGCATCGTCTATTTCTTCGGCGGCATCGCCAAGCTGAATGCCGACTGGATGATCGACGCCATGCCCCTCAAGATCTGGTTGCCCGCCAAGGCCGCCAGGCCCATCATCGGCCCCTTGCTGGAACTAGAGGCCACGGCCTACTTCATGTCCTGGGGCGGGGCTTTTCTTGACCTTTTCGTGGTACCGCTCCTCATCTGGAAACGGACGCGTTGGTTGGCCTTCGGCATGGTGGTGTTTTTCCACCTTTGTAACCACCTCATTTTCAACATCGGTATATTTCCCTACCTGTCACTGGTGCTCACCTCCCTTTACTTCAGACCCGACTGGCCCCAACGCGGCATCAATTGGCTGGCCGGCCGCTGGGCCTGGGTTTCCCGCTGGAAAGACCGCCGGCTGGAGCGCTTGGCCGCCGCCCCCGCCGCCCCCGCCGCACCCATGTGGCAGGCCGATCCCCGTCACGCCCGCCCCATCCTGATTGGACTGGGCCTACTCTTCGCCCTGCACGTCTTTCTCCCCCTGCGCAACCATTTCTTCGATTCCGACGTCGCCTGGTCGGAAGAAGGCCACCGCTATAGCTGGCGGATGATGCTGCGCACCAAGGCCGGTTACGGTCACCTCAAAATGGTCGATCGCGCTACCCAAAAGGAAGAAATTATCAATACCTACGATTACCTGAGCAATAAGCAGGCCCGCAAAATGGCCACCCACCCCGATATGATCCTGAGTTTCGCGCACTACATTGCCGCCCGGGAGAAGGAAAAAGGACGTGATGTGGCCGTCTATTCCAATTTCAAGGTCCGCCTCAACGGCCGCGACGGCAACTTCCTCATCGACCCCGAGCGCGATCTCACTCAAATCCACTGGACCTGGCGCACCACCAAGGACTGGATTCTGCCGGAGACGGAACAAGGATTGAAGGATGGAGGGAGTGAAGGAGTGAGGGATTGAAGGAGTGAAGAATTAGCTGCGCTGCTTCTCTCAATCGCAAAGCGATTTTTCGAGGTGAGGGAGTGAAAATGAAGGATTAGCTGCGCTGCTTCTCTCAATCGCAAAGCGATTTTTCGAGGTGAGGGATTAACTGCGCGATTCTCCCCCCTTCGGGGGGCCGGGGGGGAAACCAGGGATTAGCTGCGCTGCTTCTCTCGATCATAAATGATCTTTCGAGGTGAAGGTGCGAAATGAATGATTTACTTCTCATCCGAGACATTACAATCATCCGGATTAAAAAAAAGCCGCCCCCACCGATAAAATCGGCGGGGGCGGCTAAGTAGATCAGCCCGCAGGCTGACTATAGCGAAGAAGTGGTTTTACTCCTGCACCACATCGAAGGCGACCTCCGGCTTCACCTCCGGGTGGAGGTTGAGCGTCATGGTGTAAGAACCGATCTCCTTGATCTCATCGGGCAGCAGCACCTTACGGCGCTCTACCTCGATCTCGAACTGCTCCTGCAGGGCGCGGACCACCTGGATGGCGGTTACGCTACCGAAGATCTTGCCGCTCGTACCGGCCTTGGCACCGATGCGCAGGGTCTGGCCCTTCACCTTGGCGGCCATGGCCTTGTAGTCGTCCAGTTTCTTCTGTTCCTGGGCATTTTCGCGGGCTTCCATCTCCGCCAGGCGGCCGAGATTCGTCTTGTTGGCGATGATCGCCAAGCCGCGGGGTAGGAGGTAATTGCGGCCGAAACCGTCTTTTACCGTAAGGACCTCATGCTTGTCCCCCACCTTTTCGACGTCTTTCAACAGGATGATATCCATGATTACGTTGATTGATAGTTATGAAAAATGGTGTCGGCCTACTTCAGCAGGTCAGTCACGTAAGGCATCATGGCCAGGTGGCGCGCCCGCTTGATGGCGGTAGCGACCTTGCGCTGGTACTTCAGTGAGTTGCCGGTGATGCGGCGGGGAAGGATCTTGCCCTGCTCGTTGACAAACGAAAGCAGGAAATCCGGGTCCTTGTAGTCGATGTATTTGATTCCGAAGCGGCGGAAGCGGCAGTACTTAGAGCGCTTGCCCCCGATCTTGGGATTCGATAAGAATTTGATATCGTCGCGTGAAGCCATCGTTATCTTTGTTTAGCGGTTAAGTAATGTTATTCCTCTTCTTCCTTGGCAGCCTCGGCATCACCGGAAGGAACACCGGACAGCGCGGGGCTATCGGCCTTCTTGCGGCTCACCTCGTGGGCACGGGGTTCCTGCTTGGCAGGTTTTTCCTGCTTGTGCCGCTTGGCTTTGCCGATCTTGCCGTTACGCTTGTCGACGTTGTACTGCACCCCGAACTTGTCGAGGGCCACGCTCAGGAAGCGCATGATACGTTCGTCGCGGCGCATGGCCAGCTCGAAGGGGTTAAGGAATACGCCGTTAGGCGCTGCGTACTCGACGCAGTAGTAAACACCGCTGTTGCGTTTATTGATGGGGTAGGCTAGCGTGCGCAGGCCCATTTCATCGACAAAGACGATATCGCAGCCCTCCTTGCGGAGATGCTCGATGTACGTCTGAGCTGTCGCTTTAATTTCTTCCCCCGACAGCACGGGGTCTACGATGAACGTAGTTTCGTAATATCTCATTGGATCAGTCGTACGGTGAACGAATAAATGAAAAAATGCCTACCGGCCGCAAACACGGGGCTTGGGCGGTAAGCGGGCGCAAAGATAGGTAAAGTTTTTTGGAATAGCTAGTTAACGCCCCACTTTGGTTCGCCGCCCGGCGGGGTAAGTGTCCCGGCCAACGGTCAGCATTTAGAGCGTGTCTAAAATTTTTAAGAACTGAGGATCAATGATTCGCTTCGCGGCTACTTCGTAGTTGAGGTTCTGACTAAACAAAAAATTCGCTTCGCGGCTACTTCGTGGTACGCGCATAGCGGGTTTACGTAAGTCAGTTTTTGTGACGTCAGGTTCTCAAATGCTTGATTATCAGGAAGTAAAAATTTAGACACGCTCTTAAATATCCCGTCGCCGCAGTGCCGTCACGGCGTGGTCCGCAGCCCGGGCCGTCAGGGCCATATAGGTCAGTGAGGGGTTCTTGCAGCCGGCCGAGGTCATGGCCGCGCCGTCGGTCACGTACAGGTTCGGGCACTCCCACAGGCGGTTGTGCGCATCCAGCACGCTGGTGCGCGGGTCGCGGCCCATGCGGGCCGTGCCCATTTCGTGAATACTGAAACCGGGGTGCGCTTCCTCATAAAACGTGTTTACGTTGGCGGCCCCGGCAGCCTCCAGCATCTCGGCTGCGGTGGCGGCCATTTCTTGACGCATCAGGCGTTCGTTCTCACCAAAGGCGGCGTCCATCGTCAGGGTGGGCAGGCCGTCCTTGTCCAACAGGTCGCGGTTGAGGGTCGCCCGATTCTCCGGGTTGGGCAGGGCCTCCCCGAAACCGGTCATGCCCACCTGCCACCTGCCGGGGGTCACCAATTGCTTTTTCAGTTCCGGGCCGATGGTGGCGGCCAACTCCCGCACGCCGCGGGTCCAGTCTTGCCGGCTACCGCCGCCCTGAAAACCGAAGCCGCGCACGTATTCCCGCTTACTTGCCTTGTCGAGGTTCACGAAACGGGGGATGTAAAAACCGTTCGGCTTGCGTCCTTTATAGTAGGCCGCCTCGTCGCCCTCAAACACCCCGTGCGCACCGGTGCGGTGGTGGTGGTCCATCACGTTGCGGCCCAGTTGGTCGCTCTCGTTTCCCAGGCCCTGCGGCCGGTCGGCGTCGGTCGAGTTCAGCAGGATAGCCGTCGAATTCAGGGTAGAGGCGCACAAAAACACCACGCCCCGGCTGTAATACTCCACGTCCTCGCCCGTGCGGGTGTCGCGCACCACCACTCCGGCGGCCCGCTTCTTATCGGCGTCGAAAAGCACGCGGCTCACCGCGCTGTCGGCGCGCAGGTCCATGTTTCCAGTGGCGGCGGCCACCGGCAGCGTACTGGACAGGCTGCAAAAATAACCCCCGAACGGGCAGCCCCGGATGCAGCGGTTGCGAAACTGGCAGGCACCGCGCGTGCCGCCGTGCACGGCGGCGTCGTAGCGGGTCAGGTGCGCCACGCGGCCCGGCGTCACCACGCGGCCGTTAAAGTGGCGGGCCACGCCCCGGGCAAAGCGTTCTTCCGCGCAGTTCAGCGGCATTTCCGGCAAAAAACGGCTGTCGGGCACGTGCGCCAGCCCCTCGGCCCGGCCGCTGATGCCGGCAAACCGTTCCACGTGGTCGTACCAGGGGGCCAGTTCGGCGTAGCGGATGGGCCAGTCCACGGCAATCCCCTCACGCGCGTTGGCGGTCAGGTCCCGGTCGCTCAGTCGGTAACAGTGCCGCCCCCACATCACGCTGCGGCCGCCGGTGTGGTAGCCGCGCACCCAGTCGAATCGCCGCTTTTCGGTGTACGGATACTCATCGTCTTTGGCAAACCAATCAATGGATTGTTGGCGAATGATGTAGTCCTTGCGGCTCAGTTTAGGGTAGTGTTTTTCCACCACCTCGGCGGGTATCCGGTCGTTATGGGGCAGGTCCCAGGGGTCCAGCCCGGCGGTGGGGTAGTCACCGTGCTTGCGGGCGGGTCCGCGTTCCAGCACCAGTGTTTTCAGGCCGCGCTCACACAGTTCCTTGGCCGCCCAGCCGCCGCTGATGCCGGTGCCCACCACAATGGCGTCGTAGGTCCGCTCTTCTTTTTCGCGGTTGTAGTACATGGTCGATCGATTTTACTCTTCCTCTATGGTTTCTTTTTTGGGCGTGTCCCTCCCTAACGGTCGGGTCGGTCCCTTCCCGGCTCGCAAGTCTGCTCGGCCCTGCGGGCTGCACCTCCGGCCGGGGTGGGGCTTGCCCCCCCGCCGGAGGTGCCCCGTCCAGGCACCTCACGCAGACTCCTTCCGCCTGCCAATTTACGAAAAGCCCGGCAACCGCCCAAGCCCGTACCCGGCCGTTGAACGAACCCCCCGCCCCGCCGGTTAAACCACCCATGATAGCTTACAACACGACCATCATCATTCAGCACCCCGCCCACGCCAATTGGTTGGCCTGGATGGAACACGACTACATCCCCCACGTCCTCGATTCCGGCATGGTCGACCGTTATCAACTCTCCCGCCTCCTCGGCGTCGATGAGACCGAGGGCATTACCTATTCCCTCCAACTCTTCTTCAGCAGCAAACCCGCTTACGACCTCTACCAGGAAAATTATGCCTTCCAGCACCAGCACCGGCACGATGATAAGTTCAAAGGTCAATTCCTCTCCTTCCGCTCTACGATGAACGTGGTACTCTACGGTGGGTGATGACGGGCCGGTCCGGCATTACCCGGTTGGTCGGGGATAATCTTTCTGCCTGTCTGCGTGAGGTGCCTGGAGGGGCGACGTAGGGGTAGGGCTTGCCCCTACCCGCAGGAGAGTGCGTAGCACCGAGCGAACAGCGAAGCCCGCAAGGGACCGACCGGCGGGCGTCAGCCCGGCGGACACGCCCAAAAAAAGAGTAAATCCTTCATTGCACCCCCCCTGACGAAAGAGATTGCGAAATAATTTCTTCACTTCCTCACTCCTTGCCCACACCCATCCGTACCCGCCACCCCTTTGGGTAATTGTTATTGTAGCGGTTTCCCAGCCCTTTAACCCACGCCAGCCCCAGCCCCGCGTAAGTAAGCAGGATCGCGCCGCGCCCCAGTCCGGTCAACTCCGGGGTTTCTCCCCGCAGCACCCGGATCATCGTTTCCGGGTCATCGACCGCGTGGCGGGGAACGGAGGCAGCCAGCGCGGTGTGTAGCGCCGATTCTCCGCTGGGCAGCAGATTTTTCCCCTTCACCGCACCCAGCGGCAGCCCGAAATCTATTCGGCCGAGGGTGGCGGCCATCAGTTGGGCGGTATCCAGATCGGCGGCGGGCAGGGCGTGCAGGCTGCCGGTTTGATCGGCGAAGTACTGCCATTCCTCGGCGGGGTCCAGGTAGGGGGCGGCAATGGCTACCTGGGCGGCCGGGGCCGGTGACCAGTGGCGGAATTTACCGGGCCGGTCGCGGTGGACGGGCGCATTTCCGGCGGGTACCCGCAGGGCGGCGGCGAAAAAACCCTCGCCCCGCAGGTGCTGCGGAAAGAAACGGTAGCCGCCCCCGTCCGTGGGCACGATGCCGCTAGCGGGCGGCAGGTCCACCGTTTCGGGGGTCAGGCCGTACTCCTTATATAGGTAGGTCAGTTGGTCTTCGTTTTCGGCGGCGTTGTAGGTGCAGGTGGAGTAGAGTAGCAAACCGCCCGGCCGCAGCAGCGGCACGGCCGCCGCCAGAATGCGCCGCTGCCGCGCCGCGCATAGTTCCACGTTGGCGGGCGACCACTCCGTGCGGGCACTTTCCTGCCGCCGAAACAGTCCTTCGCCCGAACAGGGGGCATCCACCACTACCAGATCGAACCGGCCGGCCAGGGGGGCAAAACGCTCGGGGTCCAGGTTGGTGGTCCAGGCGCGGGGCAGGCCCCATTTAGCCAGATTATACCGCAGCGTCCGGTGCCGCGCCCTGATAACTTCGTTGGCCACCAGCACCGCCCCCGGCCGCAGTACCGACCGCAGCAGCGTGGATTTGCCGCCGGGCGCGGCACACAGGTCCAGGGCTAGGTTGATCCGCGCCGGTTCATTCAACTGCCGCAGCAGGTAGTCGATAAACATACTCGATGCCTCCTGTGGGTAGTAGCCGCCCGCCTGAAAAACGGGGTCGAGGGTAAAGATCGGCCGCTCGGCCAGGTAGCGGCCGGCGGGGTGCCAGGGCACGGGGTCGCCCGGGGGCAGCAATTGCTCTGCCACCGGTTTAGCGGGGTTGAGGCGGATGCTGGTGGGGGTGGGCTGCTCCATCGCTTCCCGGTAGGCCGCCAGTTCGGCGGGGCCGAAGCGGGCGGCAAAAGCGGTGGTGAAGGCGGCGGGGAGAGGGAGCATGAGTGAAAAGCTGAAGAATGGTAGAACGAGCTGCAAATACGGTTACCCCAAATCTTGTCATTTAGAGCGTGTCTTATTTCTACGCATAGGTGCGCACTATATATTGACCGCCCCGGCGAAACCTCCCTGCTCCTCGATCTTGCGGAATTGTGCCCAGGCGGCCTCGACGAGTTGGGTGGTGAGGGCCTCGATGTAGTAGCTGCCGGCGGCTGGATCGGCCACCCAGGCGAGATCGGTTTCGAGGCGGAGGAGGTGCTGGACGTTGCGGGCCAGGCGGGCACCGCGCGGCTGATCGCCGTCGACGGAAGGCACGTAGATCTGGTCCGCGCCGCCGATGGCGGCGGCCATGGCGTGGGTGGTTGCGCGCAGGAGAAGTTGCCCGATGGGTTCGTCGCCGTCTTCGGGAAACTGGACATGGGCCGCTACGGTGGGCATGCGGCCGCCCTGGATGCCGAAACCGGCCTGGACATTGGCCCAGAGTACGCGCAACGCGCGGAGCTTGGCGATCTCGGGAAAATAGCCGCCGCTGACTGCCACGCTGAACTGGAGGTGATCGTTGACGATGCGGGGGTCCATGCCGCTTTCTTTGACCTGCTGGAGGTACTCGGCCCCCTTGGCGATGATGAGGGCCAGTTCTTCGACCAATTGCTTATTGCCATCATGAAATAGACGGCCGTTGACTTGTAGAACCCGAAATTCAGGCATGTAGCGGTTGACGAAACCGAGCAGGCGAATGAGGGGCGGGAAGGGCGGTTCGGACCAGTCGAGGAAGGGGTCGAAATCGACCGAACCGCTGATTTTACTAAGGTCGTAGCCCTCGCTGCGGAGGTAATAGACGAGGTCGCGGAAGAGTTCGGCGGGGTCGCGGCCGGGGTAGAGGGGGGCGCAATTGAGTGAGATGAAATCGGCCCGGACGCCGCGTAGCATTTCAGCCAGTTCGGCGCGATCGGGCTGGTGCGAGAGGTAAAACAGGGGGGCCTCCACGCCGCCTTCCAGCGCGTGCAGGGCGGCGGCATTGACCGCGGCGGCGGGGCCGGCGGCCAGGTACTCGCCGATTTCCCAGCCGCGCTCGACGGCGGGCCGGGCGGTGTTGCTCACCTCGCCCCGGGCATAGACCGGTGAGAGGCGGACGCCCTCGGCCAACTGATGGTTTAAATCCTTGACGGTACGGCCTTTAAGTTCGCGTTCCGCGGCGGCCAGCCAGGCGGGTTTCAGGTCGTTAGTGGGTGCCATGAGCAGAGTTTGCCGTAAAGATGGTGTTTTTGTTTCGGTTGGGTAAATATCCGGTAGACCTTTATATTGTTCGCACCCGATTGCAACTAACTTAGGGAGTGCCTGTTAAAATAGGACTTTACTACTTGACGAATTTCAAAGATACCTCTTCATGGGCAAGCGCCTCATTTACCTCGATAATAACTCCACCACCCCCACCGATCCCCGGGTGGTAGATGCCATGCTACCGTTTTTCTACGAGCAGCCCGGCAACGCCGCCAGCCGTAACCACCCCGCCGGGTGGGTGGCCGAGGAGGGTGTAGACTACGCCCGCGATCAGATTGCCCAGCTTATTAACGTGGAGGGTAAGGAGATTATCTTTACTTCCGGTGCTACCGAGTCCGATAATCTGGCTCTTAAAGGGGTATTCGAGATGTACGCCCGCAAGGGAAACCACATTATCACCCTGAAAACGGAGCACAAGGCCGTACTCGATTCCTGCGCCCGGATCGAAAAGATGGGCGGCGAGGTTACTTACCTTGACGTAAAGCGCGACGGTCTGGTAGATCTGGACCAGTTGCGGGCCGCCATCAAGGATAGCACCATCCTGGTGTCCATCATGTGGGCTAACAACGAGACCGGCGTGATTCAGCCGATGAAGGAGATCGGCGACATTTGCCGCGAGAAAGGCGTGCTCTTCATGAGCGATGCCACGCAGGCCGTAGGTAAGATTCCCGTCGACCCCAAGGCGGTGGGAGTACACCTGATGGCTTTTACCAGCCACAAAATGTACGGTCCCAAGGGCGTGGGTGCGCTATTCGTCAACCGCAAGAATCCCCGCGTCAAGGTAACGTCGCAGATGGATGGCGGCGGCCACGAGCGCGGCATGCGTTCCGGTACGCTCAATGTTCCCGGCATCGTCGGGTTCGGCAAGGCCGCCGAGATCGCCCGCCAGGAAATGGCCGCCGATGCAGCCCGCCTGAGCAAGCTCCGCGACCGCCTGGAAAGCGCCATGATGAATAATCTGGAAGAGTGCTACATCAATGGTAATGTAGACCACCGGATGCCCCACGTGACCAACATCAGTTTCAAGCATGTGGAGGGCGAGGGACTGATGATGACCTTTAACCAGGAAATCGCCGTTTCTTCCGGCTCCGCCTGCACCTCCGCCTCTTTGGAACCCAGCTACGTACTCATCGCCCTCGGTCTGGGCGACGATCTGGCCCACTCTTCCATCCGCTTCTCCCTCGGCCGTTTCACAACGGAAGAGGATGTGGAATACGCCATCGAGGCCGTCAGCAAGGGCGTTACGCACATGCGCGACCTTTCCCCCATCTGGGAGATGTACAAGGAAGGAGTCGATCTGGACGCGGTCCAATGGTCGGCGCACTAATTTGATGGGTAGCAGGTAGTCGGGTAATTTCTACATTCACTCGACTTACCGATTACATCTATTTCTCCCTTACCTTTGTTATTCACTTTACACCCCCCATTAAAATAATAAGTCATGGCTTACAGCGAAAAACTCCTCGAACACTTCAAGCACCCCCGCAACGTAGGTACGCTTGACAAGAGCAAAAATACGGTCGGTACCGGCCTGGTCGGCGCACCCGAGTGCGGTGACGTGATGCGCCTCCAGATTGAAGTAGATCCCGAAACGCAGTTGATTACCGACGCTAAATTCAAGACTTTCGGTTGCGGCTCGGCCATCGCCTCCTCCAGTTTGGCCACCGAGTGGCTCAAGGGCAAATCGGTCGACGAGGCACTGGCTATCGACAATATGGCCATTGTAGAGGAACTGGCCCTGCCCCCCGTTAAGATTCACTGTTCGGTACTGGCCGAAGACGCCATCAAGGGTGCCATCGCCGATTACCAGAAGAAGAATGGTGTAGCTGTGGAGCAGAAGGAAGCGGTAGCACACTAGAGTAGGGGGCTACGACGTGGTTCCCTCACCCCCGGCCCCTCTCTTAAGGAGAGGGGTGACGCTACTTGGTTTGCGGCGCAGCCGCAAGTGAAATCCCCCTCCCTAGGAGAGGGAAAATTCGATTTTGTCGAATTAAGTGAGGGCATATACGCGCAGGCTTATGTAATGTACCAAATTTAGCGGCTCCGCCGCAAAATCAACTATCATGCTCTTCGTAGCCGATTCCGCCAAGGAAAGAATTAGTGAAATCCGCCAGATCCAGGGATTGGCAGAGGACTACTTCGTGCGTGTCTCCGTCACCAGCGGGGGTTGCTCGGGGTTGTCGTACAACCTGGATTTCGATAATGAGAACCAGCCGCAGGACCAGGTCTTTGAAGATAATGGCGAGCGGGTGGTCTGCGACCTCAAGTCCTTCCTTTACCTGTGCAATACCACGCTCGAATTTACCGGGGGACTGGATGGCAAGGGCTTCTATTTCAACAACCCCAATGCGTCGCGTACCTGCGGTTGCGGGGAGAGTTTTGCGGTATAGTAAGTTAGAGGCTAAATTGTTAGTTACTTTGCCAATTATTAGCGGCAGCGTACTGAAAGTAACTAACCGAGACCCTTATGAAAACCGGAAAAAGAGCACTTTTTCTCCTCCCCTTCCTCCTTTTTTTCTTCCTCGTCAGCTCCGAGATCGTCGAGCGCAGTATGTATACGGACGGCGTGGCCTATGCCGGTTTATCCATGAACATGGCCGAAGGAATCGGCACGTTTTGGAACCCTAAGCTGTCCGAAGTCCATCACTTTTCCTTCCACGAGCACCCGCCGCTCGTTTTCGGCATTCAGTCCCTCGCCTTCGAGGTATTCGGGCCGAGTATCGTTACCGAGCGAATTTATACCGTGCTGGTCTTTATCCTGTCCGCTTTACTGCTGGTACTGCTGTGGCGGGAGGTATTCCGCGACAACCGATCGGCGCGTCGGCTCTGGTTCATCCCCCTCACCATTTGGTTGGCTAACGAAGTCGTTTATCACTTCTATGCGGCCAATATGCTGGAACCCACCATGACGCTGTTCACCTCCGGGGCCGTCTATTTGGGGTTACACGCCAACCGTAGCGGCACCGGGTTCACGTACCAGCTAGCGGCGGCCGCATTAGCGGGCCTCTGCGTCTTCGCCGCCACGCTCTGCAAGGGTTTCGTAGCCCTCTTCCCCCTCGCTTTTTACGTACTCCACTGGCTCATTTACCGCGATCAGCCGGTGCTGCGGCCGGTATTGCTTACGCTGGTCATGGTCGCCACACTTGCCCTGGCCTACCTGCTGCTACTCCAGCATCCTCCCGCTTACGAGGCACTGAAAACCTACTTCGATTCGCAGGTAATGGCCAGCCTCTTATCCGAACGGAGTTACGAGCCGCACTTCCGTTCCAGTCGCTTCTACATCGTCGAGAAAGCGTTTTTGGTCCTTATTCCGGCCATGCTTATTGCGCTGATCACGGTTTTAGCCGGCACTAGGATGACCGATATCCAACGTCAGATCAGCCCCTACCTCAGACCGGCCTTGCTCTTCCTCGGCATCGGTTTGGCCGCCTCGCTGCCGCTGGCCGTCAGCCTCAAGCAGTCGTTTTACTACCTCCTTCCTTCCATGAACTACTTCGCGCTGGGTTTCGCCATTCTCACGGCGGCCGGCGCGGTTCCGCTATTCAGCCGCCCCATGGGCAAGCGGTGGTCGCAACTGCTGACGGGCGTCATGGTTCTCCTCCTCATCGCCGGCCTGGCCAACACCGCCCGCCACTGGGGACAGGTCAACCGCCGCGACCGGGTCGTACTCAATGACATCGATCAAATGAATACCGTTTTGCAACCAACGGCCGTCATCGGTTCGCAAGGCGATATCGCGGGTCTCGTCAGTTATTTTTACCGCACCAACCGCATTTCCATCGACACCACGGCGGCCAACGTCAGCGGCTACGAGTTCATGGTGGCGCAAAAAGACACCACTTTTTCCGGCTATCAACCGGTGCCCCTCACCACGGAAAAGTACGGTTTGTACCGCCGGATTGATTAGCAGGTAACGGGGGAGTGGGTAGTAAGAAGCGGGTAATTGAGTTGAAACGAACTCGCCGTAAACGTATTACCTGCTAGACTACGGGCGTGCCGCCTCGGCTAACGCCTCGCCGTCGGTCCCTTTCAGGCTCGCTGTTCGCTCGGCCCCTCCGCTACGCTCCGGGTCTCCGCCTTATCGGCGGCCCTTCCAGACACCTCACGCGGGGGGCGGCAAGAAATACAACTATATTACTACTGCCTGTCCACTGCCGTCCTGCGTATCAACGTTTAAGAATTCGTTTACCTCGCCCTCCAAATGAGAATCACTGCCCTACTACTTTTTCTTACTTCCACCCTTACCGCCCAAACGCTAATCAACCACGGACTCTCCCAGCGCTGGGAAGGAGACGGCACTATCGAGTGCAAATACGCTATCTCGATCACCGTGGACCGAATTGTCCGGCCGCATTACGTAAACGGCGATCATGTGGGAGAGTATGTCCAATATTCAGGGACTTGCCGCTACGATAATTCCTCACAGTACATCTCGCTGGTGGGATCGCGGGTTCAGTTATTCAGTCAGGATGGGCAATACGGTGATTCGTTATTACTCTACGAGATGGATGAGCAATTCAATAAAGTGGCCGTCTTTGAAGGTAGCCTGACGAGAAACGGATATATAGGTTTTCGACAAAAGATCGGTAGCCCGGATCGGAAAGAATTTGCCCTGACTTTCACGATGGATAGATTTACGGAACTGGAAGTAAGCACTCCCTGGGGCAAACGATTACTGCCCACGGGCCACCACAACCAGTATAACCAGAACCACTATAAACTGATCCGTACAGCCGAGCAGGGCGGCAAGATGTATGTATTGGTGCAATTCGACCTAACAGTTTGCGGTGCCGTGAAATCTCGTGGTCAGGGTTGTGGCGGGTACTACCAATACCTTAGGCTATATACATTAACTCCGGCTGGAGTTACTTACCAAGAAGTGCTATTGAACGGACGCGATGCACAAGGCAACAGCCGAAATTTAGTAACTGCCCAAATAAAGAAAGAGGGGTACACGGGAATCATCACAGGTTATCGAGCCACCTCAGAAGTCAGGGTTGAGTTCTCCGTCAATTTTGATCGTTTGCAAGATGGGATTAGAGAAACCAAACTCAAGTAGCAATAACCGATCTTAGAGCGTGTCTAAAATTTTTAAGAACTGAGGATCAATGATTCGCTTCGCGGCTACTTCGTGGTTAAGGTTCTGGCTAGACAAAAATTTCGCTTCGCGGCTACTTCGTGGTGCACGCATAGCGGGTTACGTAAGTCAGTTTTCATGACGCCAGGTTCTTAAATGCTTGGTTCTCAGGAAGTAAAAATTTAGAAACGCTCTAAGCCTGCTTTACCCCAAAAACGGGTACCGGTAATCCGTCGGCGGGTTAAAATTCTCCTTGAGCGTACGCGGGCTGAGCCAGCGGTAGAGGTTCAGCACCGACCCCGCCTTGTCGTTCGTACCCGATGCGCGGGCACCACCGAAGGGCTGCTGGCCCACCACCGCGCCGGTCGGCTTGTCGTTGATGTAGAAGTTGCCGGCCGCGTTGCGCAGGCGGTGCGTGGCCTCGGTCACGGCCGTGCGGTCGCGGGCAAAGACGGCTCCCGTCAGTGCGTAGGGCGAGGTGGAATCCACCAGGTCCAGGGTAGCCGACCAGTCCTTATCTTCGTAGACGAAAACGGTGAGGACGGGGCCGAACAGTTCTTCCTCCATCGTCCGGTAGCGCGGGTCGGTAGTAAGGAGGACGGTGGGTTCGATAAAGTAACCGGTCGATTTATCGTGGCCGCCGCCGGCGATGATCTCCACGGCGGGGTCGGCCTTGGCGGCGTCGATGTAGCCGGCGAGTTTGTCGAACGACCGCTCGTCGATTACGGCATTGATGAAATTGCCGAAATCTTCCGGGCTACCCATCTTGACCGTCTCCAGGTCGGCCACCAGTTTCTCCTGCACGGCGGGCCAGAGGCTGCGCGGAATGTAGGTGCGTGAGGCCGCCGAGCACTTCTGCCCCTGGAACTCAAAGGCACCGCGCAGCATCCCCACGGCTACCGCCTGGGGTTCGGCCGAGGGGTGGGCGATGATGAAATCCTTGCCACCCGTTTCCCCCACGATGCGGGGATAGGTCTTATACTTGGCGATGTTGGCACCGATCTCCGTCCACAGCGTTTGGAATACTTTAGTGGAGCCGGTAAAGTGCAGGCCCGCAAAATCGGGGTGCTTGAACACGATCTCGCCCGCCACGGGTCCGTCGGTATAGATGAGGTTGATCACGCCGGGCGGCAGGCCCGCCGCCTCGAACAACTCCATGATAACGAGGGCCGAGTAGATCTGCGTTTCGGCCGGCTTCCAGATCACGGTATTGCCCAGCATGGCCGGCGCGGCCGGCAGGTTGGCCGCAATGGACGTAAAGTTAAAGGGCGTGATGGCAAAGATGAATCCTTCCAGCGGCCGGTATTCCAGCCGGTTCCAGATGCCGTTGGGGCTAATGGGCTGACCGGCGTAGATCTCGGTCATGTACTCCGCGTTGAAGCGGAAGAAATCGCAGAGTTCCGCCACCGCGTCGATCTCCGCCTGGTAGACGTTTTTGGACTGCCCCAGCATGGTGGCGGCATTCATGCGGGCGCGGAAGGGACCGGCCAACAGATCGGCCGCCCGCAGGAAAACGGCGGCGCGTTCCTGCCACGGCAGGGCTTCCCAGCCCGGCTTGGCGGCGGCCGCCGCCGCGATGGCCTGGTGCACGTGCTGCTCGGTGCCCCGGTAGAAATGACCCAGTACGTGGCCGTGGTCGTGGGGTGAGGTAAAGGCAACTTTCTCTCCCTCCAGCACCCGCTGATTACCAATGAAGGCGGGCAGGTCGATGGGGTTGTCGTGCATTTCCCGGTAGGCGGCTTCCACCTGCGCGCGCTCTTCGCTGCCGGGGGCGTAGTCGTAAACGGGTTCGTTGTAGGCCAGGGGGACCTGAAAGTAGGCGGTAGACATGGTTGTTAGTGGTTAGGGGCGGCAAAGGTAGGAAAAAGGGGCGCGCTGCGCGCGCCCCGTACTTTTGTAGGCGGCTGCGCCGCTGGTATTTTGGTACTTTAGACTAGCCTACGCGTGGGGGATGCGCCCCGTACTTTTTTAGGCGGCTGCGCCGCTGGTATTTTACCTGCGGTGATCGTCGCAAGTTCCTCGGAGTTGGTATTTTGTTGTTAGGCCGTGCGTACAAATTCTTTTTTATTCCATCGCCCGATAATCTTCCCGGGTGGGGCAGAATACATCCATGATCCGGCAATCCGTTACGGCGCGGCCGGAGTGGGGGGTGTTGCCGGGGATGACCGCCACGTCGCCCGGTCCGCAGCGGCGGCTTACGCCGCCGATCACGAAATCGAAAGTGCCCTCCAATATGGTGCTGATCTGCTCGTGCGGGTGCTGGTGTTCGGGTAGTTCGGAGCCGGCGGCGATGGCAAAATCGCTCAGGCTGACCTTATCGGTATGGATCATTTTTCCCACGAACCCGGGCAGCAAGTGGAGCGGGGAAATGTCGGTATCTTTGTTTAGGTAGTACATAATAAGGAAGAGCTGTTTTGAGTACAATACCATTTTGAGAGCCGATCGTTTTACGGGCTGCGAAAAACGTCGTATTATAGCCCGCTCCAATCACTACCGATGCGTCTATACTACCTCCTTCTTGCCTTCTTACCCATTTTTTTGGTCGCCCAAACCGATACCCTGCCCACCGCTGCCGACCAGCGGATGCAGGCCGTCAAGCAGCGGCAAGCGTTGCGGCAAGCTAATCCTGCCCCCGGTCTGCGCTTCACCAACATCGGCCCCAGCGTGCAGAGCGGCCGCGTGGTGGATGTGTCCGTAAACCCGGAAGACCCGACCGAATTTTACGTCGCCTACGCGTCCGGCGGGCTGTGGCACACGGACAATAACGGTACCAGTTTCCGGCCCTTATTTCAGCATCAGTCCACCATGACCCTGGGCGCGGTGGCCGTCCACTGGCCCACGCGCACCATCTACGTCGGCACGGGTGAGGTTAACTCCAGCCGCTCCTCCTACGCGGGCGACGGACTATACAAAAGCACCGACGGCGGCGAGAGCTGGACCACTATCGGTCTGCCGGAAACCCACCACATCGGCCGCATCGTGATCGATGCCGCCAACCCGCAAACGATTCTGGTAGCGGCCCTGGGTCACCTTTACGGCGATAACCCCGAGCGGGGCGTATTCCGGTCGACCGACGGCGGTAAGACATGGAACAAAACGCTGTTCGTCAACCCCGCCACCGGCGTGGTGGAACTGATCCAGGACCCCCGCCAGACTAACGAGTGGTACGCTGCCGCTTGGCAGCGCACCCGCCGGGCCTGGGATTTTACCGAATCCGGCCCCGGTTCGGGCATCTACCACAGCACCGATAACGGCCTGACCTGGCAGCCGGTCAACGGCGGTTTCCCCACCGGCGCGGGCGGCGGTCGTATCGGCCTGACGATGGCCTACGACGCGGGCGGCAAGCGGCAGGTATATGCCTCGGTCGACAACTATTTTCGCCGTGCCGCCGAGGAACCCGATACCAATACCTTATCCAAGGAGCAACTGCGCAATATGCCCGTTGCGGATGTGCTGCGTCTCAAAAGCTACCTATTGGAGGGCTACCTGAAGGAGAATAATTTTCCCCGCGACCTGAAACCGGAAACCGTGCGCCAAAAACTGGAGAGCGGCGATATCACGCCCCTCCAACTGGTCGAGTACCTGGAGGATGCCAACAGCCTGCTCTTCGATACGCCCGTTAAGGGATTGGAAGTGTACGCGCTGGATGTCAGCAAAAAGCAACCCACCTGGCGGCGCACCCATGAAGACTACCTCGACGATGTCTACAACTCTTACGGCTACTACTTCGGCCGTATCCAGGCCGAACCCGGTAACCCCGCTCGCCTTTACGCGCTGGGTGTACCCGTCATCACCAGTGCCGACGGCGGCAAAACCTGGACCACCATCCAGGGCGACAACACCCACGCCGATCACCACGCGCTCTGGGTCAACCCCAAAAACGGCCGCCATCTCATCCTCGGCAACGACGGCGGCATCAATATCTCCTACGACGGCGGCGAAAACTGGATCAAGTGTAACAGCCCGGCCGTGGGCCAGTTTTACTACATCGCCGCCGATGACCACCCCGACGGCTACCGCGTTTACGGTGGCCTGCAGGATAACGGCGTCTGGCGCGGCCCCGGCACCTACGAACCCAGCAAGGACTGGCAGCAAACCGGCCGCTACCCCTACGAAATGGTGATGGGCGGCGACGGGATGCAGGTGGCCATCGACCCCCGCGACCACGAGACGATCTACACCGGTTTCCAGTTCGGCAACTACTTCCGCATCAATCCCGCCAAGGAGGAGCAAACCTACATCACGCCCCGCCACGAACTGGGCGAACGCCCCTTTCGCTGGAACTGGCAGACGCCCGTCCACCTCTCGGTTCACAACCCCGACATCCTCTATATGGGCAGCAATTTCGTCCACCGTAGCCTCAACCGGGGCGACGATTTCAAGCGCATCAGCCCCGATCTCACGCAGGGCGGTCGCCCCGGCGACGTGCCCTACGGCACCCTCAGCGCACTGCACGAAAGCCCCCTCCGTTTCGGCCTCCTCTACGCCGGTTCCGACGACGGCCTCGTGCACGTCAGCCGCGACGGCGGCTACTCCTGGCAGCGCATTACCGCCGGCCTGCCCGCCGATTTATGGGTCAGCCGCATCCAGGCAAGCAACCACGACGAGGGCACCGTTTACCTCAGCCTCAATGGCTACCGCTGGGATAATTTCCAGAGCTACGTCTACCGCAGCACCGACTACGGCCAGACCTGGCAACGAATCGGTACCGATCTGCCCGCCGAGCCGGTCAACGTGGTTAAGGAAGACCCGAAAAATGCCGCGCTCCTCTACGTCGGCACCGACCACGGTCTCTACGCCTCCCTCAACGGCGGCACCAACTTCTTTTCCATGCAGGGCAGCCGGGTCGGGGAAGACGACTACCGTTTACCCGCCGTGCCCGTCCACGATGTGGTGGTGCAGTCCAGCACCCAAGACCTGCTGGTGGGCACTCACGGCCGCAGCATCTACAAATCTTCGGTTAAGGAACTCCAACTCCTCACCGCCGAATCACGGGAAAAGGATCTCCTGGTGTTCGTCCCCGCCGCCACTCGTGCAAGCAGCCGCTGGGGCAGCGAATCATTCTACCGCCGCCCCGAGGCCCCGGAAATATTGCTGCCCGTTTATAGCAAAGTGGCGGGCCGGGCCACCGTCACCATTTCGCTAAAGGACGGCCCCGCCATTGCCGAATTTACTCGTCCGCTGGCAACGGGCCTCAATTATTTGCCCTACGATTTTCGGGTCCGCGAGGCCGCCGCCAATGATTACCAGCGCGCCCTGAACAAGGACCGCAAGGAAGAAATAGCTCCCGTTGTGCTCAAGAAGGCGGACGATGGGTTTCATTACCTGCGCAGCGGCAAATACGTGATTCGCGTAGATCGCCCCGGCACTAAAGCCGAGGAGGTAGAGTGGGAGGTGAAGTAGTTTATAGAGGGTAGTAATAGTACTGGGCAGAGTTTTCTTCACTTCACCCCCCTTCGGGGGGACGGGGGGCAAACGTTATAAGTGTATACCTCTACTATTACTAGCATTGCTATTCTACTATTCCGGGCGTGCCGCCTCGGCTGACGCCTCGCCGTCGGTCCCTTCCGGGCTTCGCTGTTCGCTCGGTGCTGCGCACGCCCCGCTACGCGGAGTGCCCCTCCAGGCACCTCACGCGGAGTCACTCTTCTTCGCTAGTGCTTTGGCTCGTGTGCTCGATCATCATGTGCACTTCTTCAACGGTTAGATCAACCAGGGTTGCAATAACGTCGATTGGAATATTTCCCTGAAGGCAACGGGCAATGGTGGCTGCCTTTTCGTCTGTTTTGCCTTTCGTCAAACCCTGTGAAGTACCTAGGGCCATTCCCTCTACCAGTCCCTTTTTCTCGGCATGGATGATCTTGTTAAGCTCATCCGCAATGGCGATGAAGGCATTGTCGTAAGCACGCAACTCTTTCTTGTCCCAGCTGTGTTTTTCGGCGTCTTCGTAGGCTTCCTGCAAACCCTCGTCATCCACGTGCTCGGGTATGATGGCGAGGTTTTCCGCGTTTTTGATGAAGAAGATCCACTTTTCGGTAAGCGTTTCCAACTCATCCACCGCGAGTTTGAATTTGCCCAACTCGATGAAGGTAAACTGGATGTCCGTCAGCTTATGCTCCTGGGTTTCGCCGTTCACGATAATGTGGTGCGAAAGGTAGCCGGGGCTGTCGAAGTAGTTGAAATCCAGGATGCCGATGAAGTAGGTAGGCTTGAGCAATTTGTATTCCTCGCCCCGGCTGATCTGCATGGAGTAGTCCCGGCAGGTATAATATTGTACCCGTTTGGCAAAACCGTCCACGCTGGCCACCTGCATCTCGATAACGAACTGCCTCCCCTTCTGGTCCTTGGCATTAATGTCGATGATGGAGGCTTTCTCGCCCGCAATGCGGGGCAACTGGAAGGGGTTGACAAAGGTGACTTCACTGATCCGGGCGTCTCCCTCCAGGTTCAGGACGGCATTAAGAAAGGAGATGATGATCACCGTCTTCTGCTCGTTCCCGAAGATTTTTCGGAACGCAACGTCGTTTTTGACATCCACGAATCTCATCAGCGGTATAATTTAGTCGGGTGGGAAGATAAGGTAAACCTTTGCCGGTAAGGTGTTTAGCCTGCCGAAGTCTTTGTGGTTAAACCGGTTAGCGAGACGGATGGTTGCCGGTGGATGTTAAATCCGGTGATGGTAAGAATATCAGCTCACGCGGGGTCATTCTTCTTCGCCACTACCTTGATCCATGCGCTCAATGATCGCTTTCACTGATTCAGTAGATAGATCAACCAGTGTTGCAATAACGTTGATCGGAATATTTCCCTGAAGACAGCGGGCGATGGTGGCTGCTTTTTCGGTTAATTTACCCTCCGCCTGCCCCTTTTTCTCGGCATGGATGATCTTGTTAAGCTCATCCGCAATGGCGATGAAGGCATTGTCGTAAGCACGCAACTCTTTCTTGTCCCAGCTGTGTTTTTCGGCGTCTTCGTAGGCTTCCTGCAAACCCTCGTCATCCACGTGCTCGGGTATGATGGCGAGGTTTTCCGCGTTTTTGATGAAGAAGATCCACTTTTCGGTAAGCGTTTCCAGCTCATCCACCGCGAGTTTGAATTTGCCCAACTCGATGAAGGTAAACTGGATGTCCGTCAGCTTATGTTCGTAGGTTTCGCCATTCACGATAATGTGGTGCGAAAGGTAGCCGGGGCTGTCGAAGTAGTTGAAATCCAGGATGCCGATGAAGTAGGTAGGCTTGAGCAATTTGTATTCCTCGCCCCGGCTGATCTGCATGGAGTAGTCCCGGCAGGTATAATATTGAACCCGTTTGGCGAAACCGTCCACGCTGGCCACCTGCATCTCGATAACGAACTGCCTCCCCTTCTGGTCCTTGGCATTAATGTCGATGATGGAGGCTTTCTCGCCCGCAATGCGGGGCAACTGGAAGGGGTTGACAAAGGTAACTTCACTGATCCGGGCGTCTCCCTCCAGGTTCAGGACGGCATTAAGAAAGGAGATGATGATCACCGTCTTCTGTTCGTTCCCAAAGATTTTTCGGAACGCAACGTCGTTTTTGACATCCACGAATCTCATCGTCGGTATAGTTTAGTCGGGTGGG
Organism: Lewinellaceae bacterium; assembly: GCA_963710215.1. Classification (GTDB taxonomy): domain Bacteria; phylum Bacteroidota; class Bacteroidia; order Chitinophagales; family Saprospiraceae; genus Neolewinella. The sequence continues at coordinate 118,634 of CAVPZP010000073.1, forward strand.
AAGATAGGGCAAACCTTTGCCGTCCTGGTATTTAGCCTGCCGAAGTCTTTGTGGTTAAACCGGTTAGCGAGACAGATGGTTGCTGATAAGAGAACTCTTATCTTTGGAATAGTCTATTTGCGATGAAAAATTCAAACAGCCGAAAGAGATAATCGACGGTTCGAACTCCCATCCTGTTTCCTCTGGCGACACCGGCCACTAAAAAAACAGTATCGGGCAGGGCAGAGAGGTAGATGCCGGCAGGCTAAGATACGAAAACCGGTGTTGGGCATATCTTCGCGTGAGGTGCCTGGACGGGCCGCCGTAGGGTAGGGCTTGCCCGTGCCCGAAGGTAGGAGACCCGGAGCGTAGCGCAGGGGCCGAGCGAACAGCGAGCCGGGAAGGGACCGGCCGGCCCGGTAAGGGACGGACACGCCCACATTTTTAGTTGATAGTATCCTTAGGGCGTATCCCCCCCCGCCCCCCGAAAAGAGGAAATGATATTTTTAACTGCCTACTACTCAATACCCAATTACTCACTAGTCCCTAGACGCCTCCGGTGAACATTCGCCGGAGCTATTTTCTGAGGGGTGGTTTTATTCCGACGAATGACGCAGCGGAGGAGCGGGACAAGGCTTTACGGCTACCATTCATACCCTCAACCAAACTACCCTCTACCCTCTGTAATGACCCATTCTCGCATTCTTCACTACCTTGCGAACCGATCAAAAAGCAACACCTGACGTGGCCGGAGTTAAAATAAAGAAAGGCGGCAAAGTGACCCCCCTTATGCGGCAGTATAATGCCGTGAAGTCCAAGCACCCCTCGGCGTTGCTCTTATTTCGGGTGGGGGATTTTTATGAGACCTTTGGCGAAGACGCCATTACAGCGGCGCAGGTGCTGGGCATTACGCTGACGAGCCGCAACAATGGCGGATCGGACGTGGAGTTGGCCGGTTTTCCTTATCACTCGCTGAATACCTACCTGCCCAAACTGGTGCAGGCCGGGCACCGGGTGGCGATCTGTGACCAACTGGAAAAGCCGAGCAAGGACAAGAAGATCGTGAAGCGGGGCGTGACCGAAATCGTGACTCCCGGAATTGCGGTGGACGAGAAACTGCTGGACCACCGGAACAATAACTTCCTGGCGGGCCTGCACTACGGCAAGCGCGACTGCTTCGGGCTGGCGTTGCTGGATATATCGACCGGTGAATTTTTGGTGTGCGAGGGAGATGCGGATTACATGGACAAGATGCTGCAGAGTTTCCGGCCCAAAGAGATTTTGCTGGCCAAGGAACACCAAAAACGATTTAAGGAAACCTACGGCGAGAGTTATTACCTGAGTCCGCTGGACGAGTGGGTGTTTACCAAAGATTACGCGCGCGAGAAATTGCTGGCCCAATTTGAGGCCGTGAGCCTGAAGGGGTTCGGGATTGACGACATGGCCGAGGCGCAGATTGCCGCCGGGGCCGCGCTGCACTATCTGGCTAGTACGGAAAACCATAATGTGGGGCACATCAGCACGGTGGCGCGCATACCGGCCGACCGCTACGTGTGGCTGGACCGGTTTACGATCCGCAACCTGGAACTACTGTACAGCCCGCATGAGACCGGGGTGCCGCTGATCAAGATCATGGACCGCTGCGTGACCGCGATGGGTGCGCGCCTGCTACGCAAGTGGATTGTGCTGCCGCTGAAGGACGCCGCCGGAATAAGGGAGCGGCACGGGGCGGTGCGCGAATTTTTTGCATCCGGTACCCTGGCCGCCGGGGTGGACGAGCAACTGCGCGAGATCGGTGACCTGGAGCGGCTGATTGCCAAGGTGCCGCTGGGCAAGGTGAACCCCCGCGAACTGGTGCAACTGGGCAAAGCCCTGTGCCGGGTGGAGCCGCTGGTGAAAGCCTTGGCCGCCGCAACCACGCCCGGGCTGACCGGCATCGGGACGAAACTGGACCCGCTACCTGAACTGTGCGAAACCATTGCCACGCGCCTGCGCCCCGAGCCGCCCGTGAACCTGACCAAGGGCGGCGTGATTGCCGACGGGTTCAATGAGGACCTGGACGAACTGCGCGATCTGATTACGAATGGCAAGGACCGCCTGCTGGAGATACAGCAGCGCGAGGTGCAGCGCACGGGAATCAGTAGCCTGAAAATAGGATTCAATAACGTGTTTGGCTACTACCTGGAAGTCACCAAACGCTATCAGGACCAGGTGCCGGCCGAGTGGACCCGCAAGCAGACGCTGACCAATGCCGAGCGCTACGTGACCGAGGAACTGAAGGTGCTGGAAGACAAGATACTTTCGGCCGAGGACAAGATTTTGCAACTGGAGGAAGAACTATACGAGCAACTGGTGATCGACCTGCAGGCTTACATCCGCCCGGTGCAGAAAAATGCCGCCTTGCTGGCGCGGCTGGACTGTTTGCTCGGCTTTTCAAAAGTGGCGCGCAAGCAGCGTTACGTGGAGCCGGAGATTGACGACTCCTTTATCATCGATATCAAACAGGGGCGGCACCCCGTGATCGAGCGGCAGTTGGCCGTGGGCGAGCAGTACGTGCCGAACGATACGCTGCTGGACCGCGACGAGCAGCAGATCATGATGATTACCGGTCCCAACATGGCGGGTAAGTCGGCCCTGTTACGGCAGACGGCCCTGATTTGCCTGATGGCGCAGATGGGCAGTTTCGTGCCCGCCGAAGCGGCCCGCCTGGGGTTGGTGGACCGTGTGTTTACGCGGGTGGGGGCGTCGGATAATATCTCTAGCGGGGAATCGACCTTCATGGTGGAGATGAACGAAACGGCCAGCATCATGAACAACATCACGGACCGTAGCCTGATTTTACTGGACGAGATCGGTCGGGGAACCAGTACGTTCGATGGTATTTCCATCGCGTGGTCCATTGCCGAGTACCTGCACAACAACGGCACGGCGCGGCCCAAAACGCTGTTCGCCACCCACTACCACGAGCTGAACGAGCTGGCGCACCAGCTGCCGCGCATCCATAATTACAGCATTGCAATCAAGGAAGTGGGGAAGAAGATCATTTTCCTTCGCAAGCTCATTCCCGGCGGGAGTCAGCACAGTTTCGGTATCCACGTGGCGCGCATGGCCGGGATGCCGGCCGCCATTGTAACCCGCGCCACCGCCCTGCTGCAGCAGTTGGAGAGCCAACACCTGGGCAGTACCCCCGATGCCGAAACCGACGTGGCGGCCAAACGGGTAGACGCGCAGGCCCTGAGCGCGGAGGCCCTGCAACTCTCCATTTTTGAAACCAGCGACCCCACCGCCGGCCGCCTGAAGGCCGCCCTGCAGGACGTGAATATCAACGGCATGACGCCCATCGAGTGCATGATGAAGCTGAAGGAGCTGCGGGATATGCTGGAAGGGGGGTAGTGATTTAGGAGGTAAGTAGTAGTAGATGGTAACAATATCCGAAGGGGGAGGCAAGTAATCTACCCACTACCCACTACCCAACTACCTACTATCTACTAATTAACCTTCCTTCCCCCCGCTACGCGGCCGGTAGTTTCCTGATTGCGCAAACGCTTGATGGGAATGAGAAGAGCGGCGTAGGCATCTCTGCTACTCAGCTTCCATTCCAGGCCGCGATAGGTGACGGTGCCCACGCCGCGTTGGCGGTCCCAGTCGCCGGCCAGGATGGAGAAGCGGTTGCTGTTGCGGGGATTGGGGCCGAACATCAGGTAGGCGTCATCCGAATCCTCGAAGGAGACGGCGAAGCGATTTTCCTTGGGGCTGAAAACGAACACGCCCGGCGTATTGCGCTTGATGATGACCTGCTCGACCTCGCGGCCATCGATGATCTTGACCGTGCCGCGAGTGATCTGCCGCTCGCCGTCCTTGAAGTCGCGGACGAGTAGCAGGTCTTCGGATAAGTAAAACTGGATTTCCTTGAGTTCTTCCTGGGTGAAGTTCTGTTCTTCGTAGAGTCGCTGGGTGAAGGGGCTGAGGCGCGGGCCGCAGGAGGAGAGAAATATCAAGGCAAAGATGAGGGGAATAGCTAGGTTGCGGAGCATGGCGAGTAAGGTTGACCGGTTAGGGGTGGTAAATTATAGAGACCCAAACATAGGGCGTTTGCTTAATGTAAAGGTGAGCTTTAATCAATGTTTAACGCGAGCGTTAAGGAAGGGTGAGAAAAAGTGATTGCTAATGTGACGGGCTTACCACCGCTTTCTCAGCAAAATGGGGGAAGCAGTCATTTTCACGGTTTCGGTTGAAAAATGTACATCTGTTGGGCCTTGGGTACCGCTTCCTAACTGAACAAAGGTTAAATTTTCGCATATTTACGAACAAATTTCGTATTTTCAGAAACACTAACGGGAGCTTTTCGTATATTTACATCATACAATTGAAGGCCGGGAGATTTAATCCGGCCGCAGCCAATCCAAATCGTCGGGAAGAGAAATTCCCCTTTTGAGAGTCTATCCACATCGGTGGCCCACGCCTGGGCTACGCTTCGCTTTACGTATGCTTTCTTCGCCTGCCTCGGTCATTTCTGACTGGTGCAAGCCCCATAATTTTACACATACATACGTGGAAGCATGAGCAGTGGATCGGCCGAGGCCGGCCGGTGCCGTGGTTCCCGAAACCGATTTGGACATGACGGCCTCTACTCATTATCCCCCCCACGGCAGGTGTAAGCCCGCCCTCGTCAGCCTGGTGCTGACCTTGTGCCTGTGTCTACCGGCACTTTCCTCTCTTTTTGGCCAACCCACCTGTGCGCCCGTAGCCGGCGGACCGCCCCCCGTATTCTCTGCCCCCGCCACGCCACTGGTAGGGGATCTGGATTTTTGCGACGGCGAGGATTTAGTGACTATTGTTCTTAATCAGCCCGCGATCGATATTTGCGGCCTGAACTTACTCACCAGTCTGGAACTCCCCGCCGGAGCCGATCTGGATACCGCCCGCCTGGATTCCGCCCGCTTTTCGATCTCCGCCCCTGCGGGGCAGTATACTTTAACTGTCTCGGCAACCGATGCGGCGGGCAACCAGGTACAGCGAACGCTTACCTTATTCGTCAATGCCGCTGTGCAACCCGCCGGTCCGGCTACGGAAGTGTGCGTTGACCTGATTAACGTTACCCTGAACGACGGCTGCGACGCCTTGGTCGTGCCCGAAATGGTGTTGCCGGTTTTACCCATCTGCGCCGAGTGGACCGACTACCGCGTGCGCGTACTGGACGGCTCGCAGCCGGCCGACGGCCTGATCGACGGCACGGGAGATTTTATCTACGAACTACTGAGCGTAGACGCCATCACTGGCGACTCCACCCCGGCCTGCTGGGGCAACGTTAGTGCTTACGACGACGGCCAACCGGTGGCCCCGCTCTGCCCCGCTGCCACCGATAGTCTGACCATAACCGAGAATGTGCAGATACTATCGGGTAATATCCCTGCCAGTGCCGCCACCCTCAGTGCTTCCTCCCTGGTCTGCGTGCTGCCGCCCAACCAGCCCATCGTACCCAGCCAAGCCTTCGATACCCTCTCCTTTATTGTGAATACCGACGGCAGCTACCTGCTGGAACTGGACAGCGACTGGGGCGGCGGTCAGGGTGCCGTTTACAGTGGTACGTTCAACCCCGCTGATCCCTGTCTGGGGCTGTTTGCCACCGCCTCGGCACCACTGGCGGGCGCGGCGCAGCCGCGCCCGCGCCTGAACGTGTACCTACGGGCGGGCGTACGCTATACCCTGCTTACACTGACCGGCCAACTCTCCGCGCAGGGGCAGTACCGGTGGAGTGTGCGTGGGTTGGACGGCGGCCGCATTGCCGGTTTGCCGCTCGCGCCCCTCACCTACCGCCGCGCCCTGCTGACCACCGATTTCGGTGAGGCACCTTTGAACGAGGCCTGCTACGAACTGGACGAAACCGGCAATCTTATTTCTCCCCTTACCACGGCCCAGCAACAATTGCTGAACCGTCTGGGCCGCACCGGTTATCCCGGTCAGGGTGGCAACCCCGGACCGGTGGACGCTTGCGGAGGAACCACGGTGTGTGTTACGGATTTGCTTCTGCCCCCTGGGGATTGCCCGGACGGAGCCGTACCCGTGCTACGCCGTACCTTTGTATTTACCGATCAGGCCGGGAATGCAAGCAGTTGTGAGCAACTACTTTCAGCCCGCGTCCCCGATCTGAGCGATCTGGTGCTGCCACCCGCGCGGCTGGTTTACGGCTGCGACTATGCCGGACCGGTTGACGAAAACGGCGTGCCGGCCGCCCCGGCGCAAATATTCCCGCTGGTACCTACGCCCACCGGTTTTACGCCCCTCACCGGCAGTTACGGCAACTTAGCCGTGGCGGTTATTAATTCCTCCCAGGAAGAAACCTGCGGTGACGGTCTAAGGGCTACCCGCATTTTTAATTTCTTCGACTGGTGCCAGACCGGTGTGCAGGTCAGCCGCTACCAACTGGTGGAATTGCGCGACCGGTCAGCCCCCGTTTTCGGCGGTCTGCCGAACGCTCTGGGGGAGGATTTTCGGGTCAGTAACGACACCTTATATATAGGAGGCTTTTGGAACAACTGCCGGGCGGGCCTTTTTGCCCCCCTGCCGCAGGTAACCGACGACTGCGGAACCGTGACCACCCAGGTGCGCGTGACCGATCCCTTCGACCCCGATCCCGACTTCGTGCTGGCGGGCGTCAACCTGAGTCCGCAGAACCGGATACTGACCGATCTGCCCAATCAGCCCCTCCAGATTACTTACGAGTTTACCGACGAGTGCGGTAATCGCTCCGCCATTTCCTACATCCTTATCGTGCAGGACCGCCAGCCGCCGCAGGCTAATTGCACCGATGGAATGCGCGTCTCGCTGAACGGAAACGGTCCGAATACGGTAGTAGCCAACGACTTTAACGTCAATTCTTTCGACGGCTGCGGCGGCGTAACGTTGGCCGTGCGCCGCTTCTTTACCGACAGTGACTGTACGCCCACTGCCGAACCCACGGCCTTCGGCCCCACGGTCGCCTTTGATTGCTGCGACCTCAATTCCGAGGTAATGGTAGAACTACGCGTGACCGACCAACGGAACAATAGTGCCATCTGCTGGCTGCTGGTGGAAGTGGAGGATAAAATTGCCCCCCTGTGCCAGACACCGGCGGACCGGACCATCTTCTGCACCGCACTGGCTACCGATTTCGATGTGACCGACACGACCTCACTCAACGGTTTGTTCGGCTCCGCTCCCCTGTTGGGAACGGACTGCACCGACGGCGTACCCGCCGAGCTTACCGCGCTGGATCAGCGCGGTAATTGCGGCATCGGTCAGATCATCCGCCGGTTCCGTTACACCGACCCGTCGGGCAACCAGAGTCCCGTTTGTCAGCAGATCATCAACGTGATGCCCCGCCACGATTACGCCATCCGCTTTCCCGCCGACGGCGAGGGGCAGTGCGGGCAGATCGACGCGGACTCGATCCGGGTTTACGAAAACAGCTGCGACCTGCTGGCCGTGAGCGTCAGCGAAAGTCGCGTCAACGTGGCCGCCGGGGCATGTTTTAAATTGGACCGCACCTACGAGGTCATCAACTGGTGCGAGTACGACGGCTTTTCCGATCCCCTGGTGATCGGCCGCGACGAGGATTGCGACCAACTGGCCGGCGACGAGGCCGTGTGGCTGGTCCGCCGCCCCTTTGCCACCGCCATCGACCGCGATTCGCTGATCGACAACCAGATTCCCGCCGCCGGTACGGGTTGCGATAACCCCGCCGGAATGTGGCGGCAGGTCGACCCCACGGGCTACTACCGCTACCGCCAACTCATCAAGGTCGTGGACACCATCCCCCCCGTAATCGTCACCTCGCAACAGTTTCCTTACTGCATCACCGATCTGGAAAACTGCTCGCGTGAGATCGAGTTCCGTTTTTTCATCACCGAAGAATGTACGCCCGACTCCCTGGAGATCGAGATCCTCTTCGATGAGGGACGCGATAGCATCTTCGATTTTAGCCTGACGGAGAACAATCCCTTCGTGGCCCTTTACCCCAAATTTACCTTCACCGATACTTTTTTCATCGGCGAGCATAGTATCAGGATTATCGTTCGGGACGGGTGCGGCAATGTTTCCATCGCCGATATTCCTTTTTCGGTCGTCGATTGTACCGGTCCGTCACCCATTTGTATTGCCGGTCTGACCGGAACCCTCAGCAGCGTTCCCGCGGGTACGGATGCCGACGGCGACGGCACACCCGACCTGGCATCGGTGGCCATCTGGGCGCAGGACTTCGTGGCCAGCGACGTGACCGATTGTTCCGGCCCCGTGGAATACAGCATCAATCGGGTAGGGGAGCCGGCCGTCTACGGGCAGACCGGACTCACCTTCACCTGCGACCACATCGGCTACCAGGAAGTAGAAATCCACGCCTGGGACCAGGCCGATAATCCCTATATCGTTAACCCCGACGGCACCACCGGCGGCCGCAACCACGAGTACTGCACCACCTACATTCTGATTCAGGACGATAACAACTTCGACTGGTGCCCCGGCCCCGATGCCTCCGTCAACTTAGGTGGTAACTTGGTGATGGCCGACGGTAGCCCCGTGGCCCAAACGGCTGTTTATCTGGTCGGGCCGCTGGAACGCGATACCTTATCCACCAGCACCGGCACCTATATGTTCGACCAGCTCGGGGTGGGGGCGGACTGGGAAATCCTGCCCGTCAAGGCTGACGATTGGCTGGTGGGTGTCAGCACTCTCGATATCGTGCTCATCACGCGCCACATCCTCGGCATCCAGGAACTGACCGCTAACCGCGCCCTGCTGGCCGCCGATGTCAATGCTTCGGGAAGTATCAGCACCCTGGACCTGGTACACATTCGCCGCGCCATTCTCGGCTTTTCCGGATGGCTTTCCGGATAACGACAGTTACTTGTTCTGGCCGGCTGATTTTGATTTGGAAGGAGTGGAGGACATCCTGAATACGGCGATACCTCGCCAAATTTCGGTGGCCGAAGCCGGTATGACGGGTGCCATGCCATCGCTCGATTTCTCGGCCCTGAAGGTGGGGGATGTCTCTTCCGCGCTGGCCGAGTGGGCCGGTAGTGAAATGGCGGCAAAACGCAGCGCGGAACCGGTAGATTTACAAGTTCGCTCAACCGAGGGAAGCGTTTCACTCGAACTGACCCTCACACCGGACGATTGGGGTGGACAATTTAGCCTGCAACTCCCCCCCCTGAAAACCGATGGAGTTCCGGTAATATCTGCCGCACCGGGTATTAGAGTAGACCACCAACTGGTGGAGGACCGCCTGAACGTGATAATCGTTCGGGAGACGGCGGCCGGTAAGGAGGCAAAAATAGTCATTGAATTGCCTGATTTCGCTGCCACTAACCACTCCATCACCCTGCTTACGGCAGCAAATTACGATCGCCCGGGGCTGACTCCGGAGGTCTATCGCCGCGGGGGGAGCGTTGTGCCGATTCAGCTGACCAGACCGGCTGTCTCCACTCCGGTAGTAAGCGATCTGTTAGCTGATTTCCATCCCAACCCGGTTGCCGGTGCGGGCGAGCTACGGATCAGTGCCGCGCCGCTCCAGTCCGTTACCGTCAGTCTGGTAGACCCCTTGGGCCGCCGTCTCAGCGTACAAACCCTGACTACCGACGCCAATGGGCGGGCCATGCTACCTTTCCGGCGCACTGATTTCGGCGCGGCCGGTCTCTGCTATCTGCACGTGGTTAGCGCGGAGCGTAGCCGGGTTGTACCGGTGATGGTCCGCTGATTCTACCCATCGGCAGATGGGAAAATCCGTACGTATATTTTATCTTCTACCTGCTAATTGCTACCTGCTACCTCCTATTTACTATCTATTAATGAGCGGGCGTGTCCGTCCCTGAGCGGGCCGGCCGGTCCCTTCCCGGCTCGCTGTTCGCTCGGTGCTGTCGCACTGTCCGCTATCGCGGAACCCCGTCCAGGCACCTCACGCAGGGAACCAGGATTAGCTGCGCTGCTTCTCTCGATCGCAAAGCGATCTTTCGAGGTGAGGGATCGAAGGAATAAGGGTTAGCCTCGCAGCTTCTCCCGATCATAAATGATCTTTCGAGGTGAAGAGTAAGCATGGGTTGGTCCAAAGTACTGAATTACCAGCGGCAACGCCGCCTACAAAAGTATGGGCCCAGCCCCCGCGTGAGGGATAGGAGGCGTTGTTTGAACGAACTGACGCCCCTGCGGGGCGGAGGGAAGAGAGTGCCGGATAGCCCGACCCGGCCGGTAGGCCGGGGCACGGCCAAACAAAATTCCGGTAAAACAGCCTCCCTTGCTTGTTATGAATATGTAAGCATAGAAGTTGATTTGTTGATGAATACATAATTTAGAGCGATTTTGATTGTACAGGGCTAAAACTTTAGGGAAAAGCAGTATTTTACTAAATTGTAGAAAAAACGTTCCTATCTTTGTGCCATCACATGGAGAACGCCGGCAAGAAAATAGCCGGTGCACTATAATTTCTCCCCCCCCCCATCCCCCCTTCTATTATTATTTTCATTGCCCCCGCAATGAAACGAACCACTTGGCAGACGTCCACATAGGCCGTTGCTAATTTTGGTTCATTCCTGCTCAGGTCCCCCCCCAAGGCGGTTTTCACGTTGCGTGCTTGATTATTTCTCTGCGAAATGATCATCACTTAAAATGCTGTGTAATTCTTTCGACGGATTTAGTCGGGCGGAATTGCGCATTCAGCATTTTGGGGCAAGCTATGTCTATTTCAAAAATTTCACGGCCGGAATAATCATCCGGTCTTCCCAGGATGATCGGATTTCGGTCATCGTCCCAGTTATAAATATCACTCTGATGATTCGTATTTTCTACTTGACGTTCACTCTTTTTAGTCTGTGTATTTTTGTCGGTCTTACAGCCGATATTTCGGCTCAACCGTGCGCAAACGGGGTGTTGGCTAATATTACATGTGCGGCCGATCCGCTTAAAAGTCGTTCGGTTACTGATGCGAATCAGACTTGTTCCAGCCAGAGCAATGCACTGTATTTGTCTGGTTTAGCAAGTAATTACACCTCTAACCAGCGATACACTATCCAAAGTGGAACATTTGAGGAAAATTCAAATGGAACGGCGGTATTCACAGGTACATTCATTAATCAGGGCAACTCAAACGTGATATTTAACGGACGGGTAGTATTTAGCGGCCGTACTTATAGTTCCTCCTTCTGGGTCTCCTAAAGAGAATGAAAACTGTATCGGAAATATTGATAATTCTGATTGGTATTACTACACCTCTATGGAGGGTACGCTTACCGGGACGAATAATATAGCAGGTGGAATTGTGACACTTACTCGTACCGGCCCGTCCTTTCAGGTTGGAACCGGAGCGAATGCTTATAGTGCACTAGATTTCGGCGCAAGCGGTTGGTTTACGACAACTGTAAAAAAGCAACCAAATTCTGGAGCGGGCTTCAATGTTAACTCAAATAACGGAGATTTCAATATCAAACTAAGTGGAGTTAAGCTTAATGATACACCTGCCCAATGTCTAACTATTTGCTCGGGAGAATCGGCTACGTTTAGCGCAAATGGCAGCCAGGGAACTCCTCCTTATACCTATGCCTGGAACAACGGTGCAGGCAACGCTCAGACGGTCAGCGTATCACCAACTTCCACCACGACCTATACGGTTACCATCACGGACGCCAACGGCTGTACGGATACGGATCAGGTGACGGTAACGATCAAACCGGCTGCGGAATGCGCGCCGGTCTGTAACGTGTTGGCCAATATTACTTGTGCGGCCGATCCGCTGAAGAGCCGGACGGTTACGTAGCAGCCAGTCTACATGCGGCGGCCGGACAGACGGCCATGTATTTGAATGATCTGACTAAGCAATTATTCATCCAACAGAAATTTCACGGTTCAAAACGGCTCGTTCGTAGAGAACTCGAATGGCACGGCGGTATTTACCGGTCAGATTGACCAGTATAGGTAACGCGAACGTTGCATTTGATTTCAACGGTCGTATTTCGGGGCCGTACTTATAGCCCTCCCAGCGGTTCGCCGAAGGAAAACACTCACTGTGTTGGAGATCTCAATAACACGTGATTGGTACTACTATACGGAGACCGAAGGTATACTGACGGGTACTGATGCGGTAGCCGGGGCGGTAGTGACGTTTGACCCGAATGGGTGAAGCTTTTCAGGTGGGCACGGGAGCAAACCTGATTAATGCCGACAGCGTTTGGAGCAAGCGGCTGGTTAACCGTGGAACGTGAAGAAGCAGCCCAATCAGTGGCAGCGGCTCTGGTGACGACTTCGGGCAAGGGTGACTTTAACATTAACCTCAGCGGCACCAAACTGGCCAATGATCCCGCTCCCTGCCTGACGATTTGCGCGGGTGAGACGGCGACTTTCAGCGCTAACGGTAGCCAGGGAACTCCACCTTACAGCTATGCGTGGAGCAACGGCGCGGGCAACGGCCAGACAGCCAACGTATCACCGACTTCCACCACGACTTATACGGTCACCATCACGGACGCCAACGGCTGTACGGATACGGATCAGGTCACAGTAACGATCAAATCGGTTGCAGAATGTGCGCCGGTCTGTAACGTGTTGGCCAATATTACTTGTGCGGCCGATCCGTTGAAGAGCCGGACGGTAAGTCGATTCTGATCCTGCTTGTTCCGGTTGGCCAAACTATGGTATGTTTTTTAATGACTTGCTGAATAACTATACCAGCAATGACTACTCTAGTGTGCAGAATACAGAGTTCGTAGAAAATTCAAACGGAACGGCTATCTTGACCGGACAAATATTTAGTCAAGCCAACGCTAGTTGGTCATTTAACTATACGGTCGTTTTTCGTGGACGCACTTATTCCCCACCGGCGGGTTCTCCTAAAGAGTCGACTCAATGTATTGGAGACCTAAATAATTCCGATTGGTACTATTATACGGACTTTGAAGGCACTCTCGTAGGCACCAATGCCTTTGCAGGTGCAGTTGTAGGGCTAACTCCTACGGGGACTTCGTTCCAGGTCGGAACGGGTGCTAATTTAAATAGTGCGAGTGAATTTGGTGCAAGCGGTTGGTTTAACATTGTGGTGAAAAAGCAGCCGAGTAGCGGCCCTGCATTGGTAAATGGTTCCAAGGGCGATTTTAATATTAACCTCAGCGGCACAAACTGGATGATTCCCCTGCCCCTTGCCTGACCATCTGCTCGGGAGAAACGGCCACGTTCAGCGCGAACGGCAGTCAGGGAACTCCCCCTTATACCTATGCCTGGAATAACGGCGGCGGCAACGGCCAGACGGCCAACGTTTCGCCGACTTCCACCACGACTTATACGGTTACCATCACGGACGCCAACGGCTGCACGGATACGGACCAGGTGACGGTAACGGTAAACCGTGCTAAATGGGATGCGGTCACGATCGTGCAACAGAACACGAATTGTTCAACTCCTTGTAATGGGATAATCAATTTTAATCCTTCAGTTGCATTAACTACCGGGCCATTCCGATTCGAGTATAAGTTCAACGGTCAGCCGGTAATATTGGCCGGCCCCTATACGGGAGGATTTAATATCACTGGATTGTGTGCTGGCACCTACAGTGAGTTCACGATTATTAGCATTGAAACTGGTTGTGAGGATATTTGGCCGAATAATATTGACATTACCGCACCTGCCTCTCCTACACTGAGCGTATCTGCTAATAATGGTACTTGTGGATCGAGTAATGGAAGTGCCACTGCTACGGTGAGCGGAGGAACCGGGCCTTACACCTACCTATGGAGTAACAACAAAACCTCTGCTACTATAGATAATCTCGTATCAGGTACTTTCACGGTCACAGTTACTGATGCGAATGGATGTACAGATACAGAGAGTGTATCTATAGCGAACACTGATATTCCCTTCGTGGTGGTGACCTGCGAGTCCGATCCGGTAAAGAGTTACACGCTGAGCGATTACGATCGCAGCTGCAACGCGGGCTACAATCCCGTGGCGGCCTTTACGACCGATCAGGCGATGACGAACATCATCTCCCTGGGAGCAGGCTGCTCCTACAACGACCGCACCCGCTGGTCGATCGTCGGGACGACAACTTTCGAGGAGAACGATAACGGCTCCGCGTTACTGACGATGACGGTGGCCAATAACTGCGACGCGAACAAGCGTCTGGCGATCACGGTGGGTCTGAACGGCCGCACCTTTTCCGCTCCTGCGGGCAGTCCCGCGCTGGGAGCCACGACTAACTGCGTGGACGGCAACACGAACACGAGCGACTGGTACTATTACACGCAAATATCCGGTACCGCCGTTGGCGAAGGCGACCTTGAGGGTGCGCTGATCAATTTGACGCGCACGGGTCCCGCTTTCCAGGTGGGAACGGGAGCCAACCAGTTCGAGGAGTTCGCCGAGGGCGCCTCGGGATGGCTGGATGCCACGATCGTCAGCCAGCCCACCAACGGCCCCGGCCTGATCAGCACCGGCCACTACGACATCAACGTGACGATCAACGGCGGCACACTCAAGTCGGAGCCGGACGGCTGTCTGGTCCTATGCGCGGGTGAGTCTACGACCATCACGGCTACTGGATTTGCGGGTACGGCCCCCTACACCTATGCGTGGAGCAACAACGCCGCCTCGGCGAGCATCACGGTCAGCCCTGCGTCGGACGCGACCTATACGGTTACCATCACGGACGCAAATGGTTGCACGGCTACTCAGTCGGCGCAGGTTACGGTTAATCCCGCACCCACGGCCTCCGTATCTACTACGGACGTAACTTGCGGAGCCGGTACGGCTTCGGCGACGGTGACCGCCGGCGGCGGTACGGCACCCTTCACTTACGTGTGGAGCAACGGCGCGAGCACGAAAACCATCACTAACATCTCGGCCGGCACCTACACGGTGACGGTCACGGACGCCAACGGCTGCACGGCCCAGGCTGCGGGTACAGTGCAGAGCACCGACGGACCTAGCGTGAGCGTAGCAACTACTAATGTAGAGTGCGGTGACGGAACGACTTCTGCCACGGCTAACCCCGCTGGTGGTGCGTCTCCATATTCTTATAGCTGGAGCAACGGCGCGAGCACCAAAACCATCACCAACATCACGGCCGGCACCTACACGGTGACAATAACGGACTCCAACGGCTGTACGGCCGTTGGAGCAGGAACGGTACAGAGCAGCGACCAGCCCTTCGTGGTGGTGACCTGCGAGTCGGATCCGGTAAAGAGTTACACGTTGAGCGATTATACACGGAGTTGTTCCGCCGGCAATCCTTCGGGTGGGGCGTTCTGGACGGGTGCCGCCTTCTTCGGTTCAGTACCCCCCGGAAACTGCTCGGACTATAACATAGGTCAGCAGTGGTCGATTACGGGTGCAACCTCTTTTGAGGAGAACGACAATGGAACAGCACTGTTGAAGATGACGGTTGCCAACCGTTGCGACCCGGCTAAGCGCATGTCGATCACCTTGGGTTTATCGGGCCGCACCTTTACCGCCCCGGCGGGTAGTCCCGAACTGGGTGCTTCGACTAACTGCGTGGACGGCAACACGGATACGAGCGACTGGTACTACTATACCCAAGTGTCGGGTACCGCAATCGGTCAAGGTGATCTTGCGGGTCTGAAGATTGCGTTAAAGCGCGCGGGTCCGGCATTTCAGCTAGGTACGGGTGCAAACCAATTTAGCGAGTTCAGCGAAGGTGCTTCGGGGTGGCTGTCGCCAACGATTTTGAGCCAGCCAACCAATGGAGCGGCAGTACAGAACCTAGGCCATTACGATATTAATACGATTATCACCGGCGGCTTGATCAAGTCGGAGCCGGACGGCTGTCTGGTCCTATGCGCGGGTGAGTCTACGACCATTACGGCTACTGGATTTGCGGGTACGGCCCCCTACACCTATGCGTGGAGCAACAACGCCGCCTCGGCGAGCATCACGGTCAGCCCTGCGTCGGACGCAACCTATACGGTTACCATCACGGACGCAAATGGTTGCACGGCTACTCAGTCGGCGCAGGTTACGGTTAATCCCGCACCCACAGCCTCCGTATCTACTACGGACGTAACTTGCGGAGCCGGTACGGCTTCGGCGACGGTGACCGCCGGCGGCGGTACGGCACCCTTCACTTACGTGTGGAGCAACGGCGCGAGCACGAAAACCATCAGTAACATCTCGGCCGGCACCTACACGGTGACGGTCACGGACGCCAACGGCTGCACGGCCCAGGCTGCGGGTACAGTGCAGAGCACCGACGGACCTAGCGTGAGCGTAGCAACTACTAATGTAGAGTGCGGTGACGGAACGACTTCTGCCACGGCTAACCCCGCTGGTGGTGCGTCTCCATATTCTTATAGCTGGAGCAACGGCGCGAGCACCAAAACCATCACCAACATCACGGCCGGCACCTACACGGTGACAATAACGGACTCCAACGGCTGTACGGCCGTTGGAGCAGGAACGGTACAGAGCAGCGACCAGCCCTTCGTGGTGGTGACCTGCGAGTCGGACCCGGTAAAGAGTTACACGTTGAGCGATTATACACGGAGTTGTTCCGCCGGCAATCCTTCGGGTGGGGCGTTCTGGACGGGTGCCGCCTTCTTCGGTTCAGTACCCCCCGGAAACTGCTCGGACTATAACATAGGTCAGCAGTGGTCGATTACGGGTGCAACCTCTTTTGAGGAGAACGACAATGGAACAGCACTGTTGAAGATGACGGTTGCCAACCGTTGCGACCCGGCTAAGCGCATGTCGATCACCTTGGGTTTATCGGGCCGCACCTTTACCGCCCCGGCGGGTAGTCCCGAACTGGGTGCTTCGACTAACTGCGTGGACGGCAACACGGATACGAGCGACTGGTACTACTATACCCAAGTGTCGGGTACCGCAATCGGTCAAGGTGATCTTGCGGGTCTGAAGATTGCGTTAAAGCGCGCGGGTCCGGCATTTCAGCTAGGTACGGGTGCAAACCAATTTAGCGAGTTCAGCGAAGGTGCTTCGGGGTGGCTGTCGCCAACGATTTTGAGCCAGCCAACCAATGGAGCGGCAGTACAGAACCTAGGCCATTACGATATTAATACGATTATCACCGGCGGCTTGATCAAGTCGGAGCCGGACGGCTGTCTGGTCCTATGCGCGGGTGAGTCTACGACCATCACGGCTACTGGATTTGCGGGCACGGCCCCCTACACTTATTCGTGGAGCAACAACGCCGCCACGACGAGCATCACGGTCAGCCCGACATCTGACGCGACTTACACGGTCACCATTACGGACGCGAACGGTTGTACGGCCACGCAGTCGGCTCAGGTTACGGTTAACCCCGCGCCCACGGCTGACGTAACGACCACGGACGTCACCTGTGGCACCGGCACGGCTTCGGCCACGGTGACCGCGAGCGGTGGCACGGCTCCCTACATATATGAGTGGAGCAACGGCGCAAGCACGGAGACCATCAGTAATGTTTCGGCCGGCACTTACACGGTGACGGTCACGGATGCAAACGGCTGCACGGCCAGTGGCTCGGGAACGGTAACGATCACGATCGGCCCAGATGCAACAATCAGTTCATCTTCAACGTGTTCGGGATCGGATATAACGTTTATCGCTCCATCTAACCCTGATGGTACAAGCTATACTTGGGACTTCGGTGCCTTCGCCAACCCGGCGACGGCTATGGGGGCCGGTCCGCATATGGTGACTTATACGTTACCCGCCAATCAATTGGGTAATGGTTCCGCTACGGTTAGTCTGACGGCTACCCTGAACGGTTGTTCGGCAGATGATGATGCGACAATTACCATTCTGGACACGCCGGAAGGTACGCTGACCAAGACGGATGCGACCTGCGGTGATGACAATGGTACGATCACGGTGACCTTCCCCGCTAACCCAAGTCGAACCGCAGTTCAATATAGTTTGAATGGGATCGATTTCATTAGTGTAGCGGCCGACGCAGGCAGCTATACGTTTGACGGTGTCGCCGCCGGAACATACACCGTAACGGCGAAGTGGGATAATCAGGATTGCCCGGTCACGATTGGCACGATCACGATCAATAACCTTGGCGGACCCACGGCCTCGGCTTCGTTTACGACTGATCCGGACTGTTTCGGCGCGAATACGGGCCGCGTAGTGATTGCCGGTACGACAACTGGTACGGCTCCGTTCACCTACATGATCAGCCCACAAGCGGGCACGGTGGTTAACGCCCGCGATTTCCGCAATCTTCCGGCCGGCACCTACACTTTTACGGTGACGGACGCCAACGGATGTATCGCAATAACGAGTGCGACCTTAACCGATCCTACCCAACTAACTGCCAGTACGGACCCCGATCAAATGGTTTGCCCTGGGTCGACGGTAATTCTCACAGCGGTTGCTTCCGGCGGTACTCCAGACTATTCTTATTCTTGGAGCCTTAACGCGGCAACTACTCCGTCTCTTAACAACGTAGGACCGGGAACTTATTCGGTTACCATTACCGATGCGAACGGTTGCATTGCTACGGCGAGCACAACTGTTTCAGAATTCGCGGATCAGCAAACAATTATTTCTGGACCGAGTGAGATATGTGCTAATGAGAACACTACTTTTTCAGTTGTTCCTGTAAGGGACGGGACTACATACGAATGGACCTTCAATGGACCTGCTACACCGAGTACAGCAACGGGAGCTAATCCAGTTGTTTCTTACTCCACACAAGGTTCTTATTTAATTGAACTTACTACTGTTTCAAGTGAGGGATGCTCTATCTCCACTTCGACTTCTATTCTCGTTCGTCAAGCTGTCAGTGCCTCTGCAGGCTCGGATCAAGCTATTTGTCAGGGTGGCAATGCAGTACTTGACGGCTCGAATTCGGTAGGATCTAGTTTCAATTGGACGATAGTCTCCGGAGACCCGACGTCTGTTGACGGAAGTACATCGTCAGAGACATTATCAGTAAGTCCATTATTTAATACCACTTATCGTCTAACGGTAAGGGATGCTACGGGTATTTGTGAAAGGGTTGATGACGTGCAAGTTATTGTAGATGTCAATCTTAATCCTGTAGCTGATGCAGTGGTTGATAGAGATTTCTATTGTCAAGGTTCAAGCATTATCCTTGACGGTAGTCAGAGTACTTCGCCAGTTAGCGATCCATCTGCAACATTGAATTATCTGTGGTATGCGGGTTCAACTAATAATGGAGATTTTATTGGATTAGGTGAAACGTTGGAAGTAACGGCAGATACGGGTATTTCTGAATATTTTTTAATCGTATCTACCGATGCAAATGGAACAACCTGCGGAGACACATCTTCCGTACAGGTTAATATTATTATTTGTGATGCCTCGATCGGCGATCTGGCGTTCTTGGACGTTGACGGCGACGGCATCTTCACCCCCGGCACGGACCAGGGCCTGGCGGGCGTAACCGTCAGCCTGACGGACGCCTCCGGCAACTCGGTAACGGACGCTGACGGCAACACGGTTGCCGATCAGACCACGGGTGCCGACGGTGCCTACCTGTTCACCAACCTGGTGCCCGGCGACTACATCGTCACCTTCACCAACCCGAACGGCGCGCAGCAAGCGACCATCGAGAACGTCAACGGTTCGGCCGACGACGAGGAGAACAACGACTCGGACATTGACGCGACCGGTTCCACCGGCGTGATCACGCTGAGCAGCGGCGAGAATGAGACCGACATTGACGCGGGCTACATCGAGACCGCCTCGATCGGCGATCTGGCGTTCCTGGACGTTGACGGCGACGGCATCTTCACCCCCGGCACGGACCAGGGCCTGGCGGGCGTAACCGTCAGCCTGACGGACGCCTCCGGTAACTCGGTCACGGACGCTGACGGCAACACGGTTGCCGATCAGACCACGGGTGCCGACGGTGCCTACCTGTTCACCAACCTGGTGCCCGGTGACTACATCGTCACCTTCACCAACCCGAACGGCGCGCAGCAAGCGACCATCGAGAACGTCAACGGCTCGGCCGACGACGAGGAAAACAACGACTCGGACATTGACGCGACCGGTTCCACCGGCGTGATCACGCTGAGCAGCGGCGAGAACGAGACCGACATTGACGCGGGCTACATTGAGACCGCCTCCATTGGCGATCTGGCGTTCCTGGACGTTGACGGCGACGGCATCTTCACCCCCGGCACGGACCAGGGCCTGGCGGGCGTAACCGTCAGCCTGACGGACGCCTCCGGTAACCCGGTCACGGACGCTGACGGCAACACGGTTGCCGATCAGACCACGGGTGCCGACGGTGCCTACCTGTTCACCAACCTGGTGCCCGGTGACTACATCGTCACCTTCACCAATCCGAACGGCGCGCAGCAAGCGACCATCGAGAACGTCAACGGCTCGGCCGACGACGAGGAAAACAACGACTCGGACATTGACGCGACCGGTTCCACCGGCGTGATCACGCTGAGCAGTGGCGAGAACGAGACCGACATTGACGCGGGCTACATCGAGACCGCCTCGATCGGCGATCTGGCGTTCCTGGACGTTGACGGCGACGGCATCTTCACCCCCGGCACGGACCAGGGCCTGGCGGGCGTAACCGTCAGCCTGACGGACGCTTCCGGTAACTCGGCCACGGACGCTGACGGCAACACGGTTGCCGATCAGACCACGGGTGCCGACGGTGCTTACCTGTTCACCAACCTGGTGCCCGGCGACTACATCGTCACCTTCACCAATCCGAACGGCGCGCAGCAAGCGACCATCGAGAACGTCAACGGTTCGGCCGACGACGCTGAAAACAACGACTCGGACGCTGATCCCACGACCGGTTCCACCGGCGTGATCACGCTGAGCAGCGGCGAGAACGAGACCGACATTGACGCGGGCTACATCGAGACCGCCTCGATTGGCGATCTGGCATTCCTGGACGTGAACGGCGACGGCATCTTCACCCCCGGCACGGACCAGGGCCTGGCGGGCGTAACCGTCAGCCTGACGGACGCCTCCGGTAACTCGGTCACGGACGCTGACGGCAACACGGTTGCCGATCAGACCACGGGTGCCGACGGTGCCTACCTGTTCACCAACCTGGTGCCCGGCGACTACATCGTCACCTTCACCAACCCGAACGGCGCGCAGCAAGCGACCATCGAGAACGTCAACGGCTCGGCCGACGACGAGGAAAACAACGACTCGGACATTGACGCGACCGGTTCCACCGGCGTGATCACGCTGAGCAGTGGCGAGAACGAGACCGACATTGACGCGGGCTACATCGAGACCGCCTCCATTGGCGATCTGGCATTCCTGGACGTTGAACGGCGACGGCATCTTCACCCCCGGCACGGACCAGGGCCTGGCGGGCGTAACCGTCAGCCTGACGGACGCCTCCGGTAACTCGGTCACGGACGCTGACGGCAACACGGTTGCCGATCAGACCACGGGTGCCGACGGTGCCTACCTGTTCACCAACCTGGTGCCCGGTGACTACATCGTCACCTTCACCAACCCGAACGGCGCGCAGCAAGCGACGATCGAGAACGTCAACGGCTCGGCCGACGACGAGGAAAACAACGACTCGGACATTGACGCGACCGGTTCCACCGGCGTGATCACGCTGAGCAGTGGCGAGAACGAGACGGACATTGACGCGGGCTACATCGAGACCGCCTCGATCGGCGATCTGGCCTTCCTGGACGTGAACGGCGACGGCATCTTCACCCCCGGCACGGACCAGGGCCTGGCGGGCGTAACCGTCAGCCTGACGGACGCCTCCGGTAACCCGGTCACGGACGCTGACGGCAACACGGTTGCCGATCAGACCACGGGTGCCGACGGTGCCTACCTGTTCACCAACCTGGTGCCCGGCGACTACATCGTCACCTTCACCAACCCGAACGGCGCGCAGCAAGCGACCATCGAGAACGTCAACGGCTCGGCCGACGACGCGGAAAACAATGACTCGGACGTTGATCCCGCGACCGGTTCCACCGGCGTGATCACGCTGAGCAGCGGCGAGAACGAGACCGACATCGACGCGGGCTACATCGAGACCGCCTCGATCGGCGATCTGGCATTCCTGGACGTAACGGCGACGGCATCTTCACTCCCGGTACCAGCGGCGAGAACGAACTAGATATTGATGCTGGATACTTAACTGAACCAGATCTCGACCTGGAGAAGACCTTCGTTAGCGCGACGGTCCAGGCGGACGGTTCGTACGACGTGGTCTACACGATCGCGGTGACCAACAGCGGCGGTGCCACGGGCACCTACGGTCTGACGGATACGCCTTCTTTCGACGACGACGTGACCATCAACAGTGGTACGTTCACGGGCGAAGCTTCGGGTACGCTTACGAGCGGCACGACGACGCTCACCACGGGCAACTCGATTGCCGGCGGTGCGACGGAAGACTTCACGCTGACGTACAACGTGACGCTGAACCTGAGTGGTGATGCAAACGACAACGACAACGGTGACAACAGCTACACGTCCTGCTCCACGGGCGGACCTAACGGCAACGGTGCTCCCGATCAGGGACTCTACAACCTGGCCGAGCTGGACACGAACAACGACGGCCAGCCGGACGCCAGCGACGACGCTTGCGGCGACCTGCCGAGCATCGACCTGGAGAAGACCTTCGTTAGCGCGACGGTCCAGGCGGACGGTTCGTACGACGTGGTCTACACGATCGCGGTGACCAACAGCGGCGGTGCCACGGGCACCTACGGTCTGACGGATACGCCTTCTTTCGACGACGACGTGACCATCAACAGTGGTACGTTCACGGGCGAAGCTTCGGGTACGCTTACGAGCGGCACGACGACGCTCACCACGGGCAACTCGATTGCCGGCGGTGCGACGGAAACGTTTACACTAACCTATAATGTAACCCTCGACCTGACCAACGGCGCGTCCGATGGCGGCGATGACACCTACACCTATTGTGGTACAGGTGGTCCTAATAGTAATGGAATGCCTGGTCAGGGATTATATAACCTGGCTGAACTAGACACGAACAATGACGGCCAGCCGGATGCTAGTGATGACGATTGTGGTGATATTTCACTCTATGACTTAGCGATTACCAAGCAATTGGCAATGGGGCAAGCACCTATTACTGCCACAAATGCTCCTGTGCGTTATAGAATAACTGTCATTAATCAGGGTCTGGATGATGCATTCAACATCAATGTAATGGATGATGCGCCAGTGGGCCTTACTTATATGACAGCCAACGTTGCTGGCACGAACGTAGTGGCAAACGGAAATGGTGCCTTCACCATTCCTTTACTAGGTGCTGGACAGTCAGTTACTTTTGGAATTACTTATACTACTGAAGCTACGGTACCTATTGGACAAGAACTGGTTAATCAGATTGAAATTACCGGTGATGATGGCGACGACATCGACAGTGACCCCATGGTCAGTTTTGATACTGACGATCTTGGCGATTCTGTAGATGACGATGATGAGGACAGTGCTATGGTCACGAATCTCGGAATCAACGTTGAGAAAGTGGCTGATAAAACTACGATTTGCCCTGGTGAAATGGTCACTTACACGTTGACAGTTCGCTTCCGTGATAACGTATGTGTTCCCGGTTCAGAACTGCGTAACATCAGCGTAGAGGATATGGGGAGCGACGGCTTCATGCGCATGCTTACACCGGGAGACCAAGACTTTAATTCCATTCTATCTAGCGATGATGGAGATGGAGTGCTTGAATGCGGTGAGGAGTTTGTATGGACTTATACTCGCACCCTTGATGAGAGTAATCAAAACATCGCCATGGATATGGCAGAACTTTGGTTTAATGATCCGGTACAGGGCGACATTTTCGTCATAGACGTTATGTTCGCTGATACGGTAGATGTTACTGTTGATCCGACTCAATGCGCCTCAATTGGAGACCTTGTTTTTTTAGATGAAGACTTAGATGGTATCCAAAATGGAAACGAAGAAGGAATTGACGGAATTACCGTTAATCTTTATCTGGCTGATGATGTTGGAAATCCAAATGGAGCACCGATCTCTGATCAGCAAACTGCCAATGGAGGAATGTACTTGTTTACCGGCTTAGTTCCAGGTAACTACGTTGTACAGTTTGTTTACCCCACCGATCTACTGCCAAGCCCTCAAAATCAGGGTGGCAATGATGATAACGATAGCGATGGTGACCCTGTATCAGGATTCACGGAGTTGATAATTCTAAATAATGGAGATAACATTACCTCTGTTGACCAAGGTCTATATCCTCAAATCGACCTCTCACTCATCAAAGTAGTGGACAACGCCACGGCCAACGTGGGCGAGAACGTGACCTTCACCATCACGGTGGCGAACGCCGGGCCTAGCACGGCCACGGGCGTAACGGTTACCGACCAGTTGCCGAGCGGCTTTGCCTTTGTCGGTTCGAACGGAGCTTACGTAACGACGGCGACCGGCATCTGGACGATCGGTTCGATTGCCAGCGGCGCGAGCGTATCGCTCGACATCACGGCCACCGTACTGGCTAGCGGTACTTACGTCAACCTGGCGGAAGTAACGACGGCCAACGAGGACGACGCCGACTCGACCCCGGGCAACGGCGCGGACAACAACCCCGGCAACGGAGTCGGTTCCGAGGACCCCGACGGCACGCAGGACCCCAACGACGATGACGACGGCGACGACGCCGTGGTTACGCCGAACGCGGTGATCGACCTGAGCCTCATCAAAGTAGTCGACAACGCCACGGCCAACGTGGGAGAGAACGTGACCTTCACGATCACGGTGGCGAACGCCGGGCCGAGCACGGCCACGGGCGTGACGGTTACCGATCAGTTGCCGAGCGGCTTTGCCTTCGTCAGCTCGAACGGAGCTTACGTAAGCGGCACGGGCATCTGGACGATCGGTTCGATCGCCTCCGGCGCGAGCGTATCGCTCGACATCACGGCCACCGTACTGGCTAGCGGTACTTACGTCAACCTGGCGGAAGTAACGACGGCCAACGAGGACGACGCGGACTCGACCCCGGGCAACGGCGCGGACAACAACCCCGGCAACGGAGTCGGTTCCGAGGACCCCGACGGCACGCAGGACCCCAACGACGATGACGACGGCGACGACGCCGTGGTCACGCCGAACGCGGTCATCGACCTGTCACTCATCAAAGTAGTGGACAACGCCACGGCCAACGTGGGAGAGAACGTGACCTTCACGATCACGGTGGCGAACGCCGGGCCGAGCACGGCCACGGGCGTGACGGTTACCGATCAGTTGCCGAGCGGCTT
Source organism: Lewinellaceae bacterium (assembly GCA_963710215.1). GTDB lineage: Bacteria > Bacteroidota > Bacteroidia > Chitinophagales > Saprospiraceae > Neolewinella. The sequence goes on from CAVPZP010000073.1 coordinate 143,827, forward strand.
TGCCTTCGTCAGCTCGAACGGAGCTTACGTAAGCGGCACGGGCATCTGGACGATCGGTTCGATCGCCTCCGGCGCGAGCGTATCGCTCGACATCACGGCCACCGTACTGGCTAGCGGTACTTACGTCAACCTGGCGGAAGTAACGACGGCCAACGAGGACGACGCGGACTCGACCCCGGGCAACGGCGCGGACAACAACCCCGGCGACGGAGTCGGTTCCGAGGACCCCGACGGCACGCAGGACCCCAACGACGATGACGACGGCGACGACGCCGTGGTCACGCCGAACGCGGTCATCGACCTGTCACTCATTAAAGTAGTGGACAACGCCACGGCCAACGTGGGCGAGAACGTGACCTTCACGATCACGGTGGCGAACGCCGGACCTAGCACGGCCACGGGCGTGACGGTTACCGATCAGTTGCCGAGCGGCTTTGCCTTCGTCAGCTCGAATGGAGCTTACGTAAGCGGCACGGGCATCTGGACGATCGGTTCGATCGCCACCGGCGCGAGCGTATCGCTCGACATCACGGCCACCGTACTGGCTAGCGGTACTTACGTCAACCTGGCGGAAGTAACGACGGCCAACGAGGACGACGCGGACTCGACCCCGGGCAACGGCGCGGACAACAACCCCGGCGGCGGAGTCGGTTCCGAGGACCCCGACGGCACGCAGGACCCCAACGACGATGACGACGGCGACGATGCCGTGGTCACGCCGAACGCGGTCATCGACCTGAGTCCTGATTAAAGTAGTGGACAACGCCACGGCCAACGTGGGCGAGAACGTGACCTTCACGATCACGGTGGCGAACGCCGGACCTAGCACGGCCACGGGCGTGACGGTTACCGACCAGTTACCGAGCGGCTTTGCCTTCGTCAGCTCGAATGGAGCTTACGTAACGCGGCACGGGCATCTGGACGATCGGTTCGATCGCCTCCGGCGCGAGCATATCGCTCGACATCACGGCCACCGTACTGGCTAGCGGTACTTACGTCAACCTGGCGGAAGTAACGACGGCCAACGAGGACGACGCGGACTCGACCCCGGGCAACGGCGCGGACAACAACCCCGGCAACGGAGTCGGTTCCCAGGACAACGACGGCACGCAGGACCCCAACGACGATGATGACGGCGATGACGCCGTGGTTACGCCGCTGGCTCCTGAACTGACACTTGAAAAAACATTTGTTAGTGGACTAGCCAATAATGATGGCACCTATACCGTGAGGTTCACGGTGACGGTAACCAATACGGGTGATGGTTTTGGAGCCTACTCGCTGAACGATATGCCTTCATTTGATGGAGATATCGTAATCGAAAGTGGATCGTATACTGGAGCCTTCACCGGGATTCTCAATACGACCGGCTCAACTACACTTGCTACCAATGCGGTGATTGCCGCGAATAGTACTGCTACCTTTAACCTGACCTACATCGTTAGCCTGACGGTTCCCGACGGTCAGGATGAATCCAGCGTTTACAATGCTTGTGGTGAGAACGGATCGAGTACACCCGTACCTGGAGAAGGTCTGTTTAACCGGGCTTTTCTGGATACAAATGGTGACGGAACCATTGATCAAACCGCTGAGGATTGCGGTGACCTTGAGTTCCCTTGCGAAATCATGGTAACCATAACCCAGGGGCCGATCTGTAATGATAACGGTACGCCATCTGATGCCACGGATGACTTCTACACCTTTACCATCCTGGTAACAGGTGCGAATACCGCAGGTAGCACTTGGACCACCATCAACGGTATTGAAGCGGCTTACGGTGAGGAAGTGACCATTACGCGTACTGACTTCACTGCCGACGGCGACGATCCAATGATCCTATTGGTCGGTGTGACTGATGCAGTCGATCCTACTTGCTCTGCCGTAGTAGAGATCACTCGTCCGTACACTTGTTCTGACCTATGTGATATCAGTGCTGATGTGACCACTTCGCCCTACTGTGATGATAACGGTACACCTACTGATCCAGACGACGACGTCTTCTTTGCGAGGGTAACCGTCAACGGACTGAACACGGGAGGTAGTTGGACAGCTACCGACGACGAGGGTAACGTGGTAGGAAGTGGTTTCTATGGGACGCCAACTGAAATCGGACCTTTTGCTCAGCAGGAGGACGAAGAAGTGGTCGTCACGATCAGAGATGCCGTAGACGGAAACTGTGTTGCAACAGTAGTGCTTGATCAACCGATCAGCTTCCCTTGCTCCGATCAGTGTGTTATCAATATGGAGCAAATCAATGCTTTCTGCGATAATAACGGAACGCCATCTGATGCTAGTGATGATCTGTACTTTGTACAGGTTCTTATTACGGCTAATGCTTCTGCCGGTTGGAACGCCCCTGCTTTCGGTTACTTCGGTTGTACTCCATACACTGATCCGAATGGCAGTGGAGTAATCTTTGGTCCATTCACCGCTTCTCAAGTGGCGACGATCCAGGTTTTCTCCTGCAATGATCCATCAGGCAGCTGTACTGCCTCACTGACGGTGACCAAGCCGGCTGACTTCCCCTGCTCGAATGAGTGTGCCATTACCGGCACGATTGGAAATCCGGTTTGTAATGACAATGGAACTCCTGCCGATCCTTCCGACGATACCTTTACGGTATCGGTAGTGGCTAACGAAGGGGCTAATAATAGCGGTGCTTACAAAATTGAGGTTGACAACGTAGTCTTTGGCGGTCTGTATGCTTATGGTGTACCGACGGTTGTAGGACCGCTGCCGATTTTCGATACTAACGGTAACCCGACACAGTTTGAAATTGAGGTACGTGATGCTGCCAGTATCTACTGCCGCGTTGCGCGAGTGGTGAACGCCCCCGCTCCCTGCTCTAATGAGAGTAGCTGTAATATCGTCGCTTCCTTATCACAGGTAAACTGCCTGGATAATGGATCGGATTCCTACACGGCCACTTTATCCGTCACTAACAATGCTTCAATTGGTACCTACACGGTATCAGGAGGAGGCGTAAATACGACAGGTACATACGGTACCAACTTGATACTGAATTTCGACAACGCAGCCGGTCAAACGATCAATCTTACGATCACGGATAATCAATCTGGAGATTGCTTCACGACTACGTCGTTCGCAGCACCCGTCGATTGTACACCTACGGTGTGTAATCTGAATGCCTCGATCTCGGTAGTTGGTTGTGTTGAAGGTCAGGTAGGTCAGTTTACCGCAACGTTGCAAGTAACGAATGCCGGAGAAGCAGGAAACTACACGGTTTCCGGTGGGGGTATCTCCACTCTCGGGACCTACGGGACCGATCTGGTACTGAACTTCCCAACGGCAAACGGTCAGTCGGTTAGCCTTACGATTACGGCGGGTGATGATGTGGACTGTACGACAACCGTTCAATTTGCCGCCCCGGACGAATGCCCCCCGGCATGTAATCTTACTGCCTCGGTACAGTCGGTAACGTGCAACCCTGCTCCTAATCAAAATGACTTCAATGTTACCATCCTGGTGACTAATGAAGGTTTGGCAACCACTTACCAAATCATAGGAAACGGTATCGATACTACTGGTACCTACGGTGAGGCACTGGTTGTTAACATTGCGCAGGCTGAGGGGCAAACGCTGGACTATGTTATCACGGATGTGGAAGACCCCACTTGTGGAACAACGCTCGTACTCGACGCGCCAACCACCTGCATGGAGGAATGCACGATCATCGCGATGATCGGTGACAAGTTCTGCGATGACAACGGCACGCCCGATAATCCGAATGACGATACCTACACGGCAGAGATCACGGTGATGGGACAGAACGGTCAGTATACGCTGACTTACAACATTCCGAATACGCTTGATCCTATCGTCGGTACGTTCGGCCAGACAATCATTGTCGGTCCGTTCCCGGCAGGCATGGATGCTAACATAACCGTCCGAGGTTTAGCCAACATGAACTGCGTGGCCACGGCTACTATTGACGCTCCTACGTGTGAAGCTGCTTGTGCAATCACCGCCGAAGTGGTGGAGATCGACTGTAGCGATGCCGGTACTACCAACCAAGCGGATGATACTTACACCGCTAATGTAGTGATTACCGGAAATGAGGGATCAAGTGCGGCATACATCGCTACCTTCAGCAACGGTGCTACCCAGGTTGTCGGCTTGTATAGTGTGAATACAGCGACTTTCGGGCCGTTCCAGATCGCTGACGGAAACGTTACCATAACGCTGACGGACGCTGCCGACCCCACTTGTACACAACAAATTACTCTGATGGCACCCCCCGCCGGATGTGGTAATTGTACAATTGAGTCTACTATTACTGCTGATTTCAATTCATGCGATGATGAGGGTACGCCTTTTGATCCGAGTGATGACACCTTCACCGCTACGCTTACCGTTACGGGAAGCAATACCGGTAGTGGCTGGATGACAACGGACGGACAGTTTGCCGGTGAGTACGGTGAGTCGATTACCATCCCCGGATTACCATCCGGTTCACTGGTAACCTTTACCATCGTTGACAATGAAGATTCGGATTGTAACACAACTGCCACTGTTCAGGGTCCTGTTTGTCAGGGATTGACCTGCAACATTGAAGCAAGCGTAATTTCTACGGATTGTGATGATGCGGGTACCCCTACTGCTGAAAACGACGATACTTTCACGGCAACGATCACGGTAGCGAATAACGCCGGTGGAAGTTGGATAACGCAGGACGGGGCCTTCACGGGCAACTACAACGAGCCGACCGTAATAGGACCATTCACTACCGCGCAGGATGTAATTCTTGTTATCCAGGATAGTGATACCGACGCTTGTCAGGTGACTCTGCTCATTCCTACCAGCGGAAGCTGCTCGGATACCGAGTGTGAAATCACCGCTCAGCTGATTGGTGAGGCAGTCTGCACGGATAATGGCTATGCCATCCAGGTTGTCGTAACGGACAACGGCGGGGGATCGGCCCAGGGTTGGACCAGTTCAACAGGTGCAGGCGGTCAGTACGGTGAAACCGTAACGATTGTTATCACCGACTTTACCCAGTCAACTACCATCACCTTCATGGATGCGGACAATGAATTCTGCATGGCGCAAGCCACGCTTGACGTTCAGCCTCCGACCATTACAGTGACGGCACCCGCTGATACGAGTACCATTGACGGTCTGGACCTGATTTGTACCGACCTGCTTGCCATCTTCAATAGTGAGTCCAGCTTTGCCATTACCGGCCAGGCACTTACGGAAGGATGTGGCATTGAGGACACCGGCTTTGACGACACCATCCTCAGCGGTGGCGATTGTGCAGCCGATACCATTCAGCGCGTGTTCTTCGCCATCGGAGAAAATGGATCCATCGTTCGGGATACCCAGTTGATCATTATCCGCAAGCCGGAACTGACCGACGTGATCTTCCCGAGCCAGACCTTTACTTTCGACTGTGATGCCAGTGGGTTCCCCCTGACGATCGACGGCTACCCCAGCCCCGATACGACCGGCTACCCCATCATCATCACGGCTTTCGATACGATTGTCATCACGGAAGAATACTGCGAAGGCTTCCTTACCGTAGACTTCACGGACGTAAGTTCCGGTGGTTGCGGTGGCGAAACCATCACCCGCACCTGGACGGCAACTTCCATTTGCGTGGATACCGTAGCGACCGGACAGCAGACATTGATCATCGGCGACTTCTCGGCCCCCGTGCTAGAGTGCCCGATCTCCAATCATTACTGCCCGATCATCGAGGAGAACATCATGCTCTTCCCCAGCGATCCCTTCGACTGCCAGGGTACCCTGACTATTCCTTTCCCAACGGTAACCGACGTATGCGCCAGCAGCTACTCCATCACCACGGTGATAATTGATGCTAACGGCAATACGCTGTTCACCATCAACGAAGGAGACGATCGTACGATCACGCTACCTCTGGGTGACTTCACGGTCCGCTACTCCGTACTCGACGAGTGCGGCAATAGTGACCAGATCGACTGCATCATCCGCGTTGCGGATACTGCGGAACCCGCTGCCATCTGTATCAGCCACATCAACGTGAGCGTCGGCGGCTTCGGCCTGGCCCGTGTTTATGCCAACCTGGTTAATCTGGGGAGCTACGACAACTGTGGCATCGACAGCGTCATTGTACGTCGCGTCGATACACTCGGCGGCCTGACCATCTTCGGTCAGTACGGAAACTTCGTAACCCTCGATTGCGAGGATGCGGGTAGTACGGTTGAAGTTGAACTGCGAGTCGTAGACTTTGCGGGCAACGCCAATCACTGTACGACGCAGATCAGTGTAGTCGATAATACGCTGCCCTACTGCACCGGCCTGGTCAACCAGACCATTGCCTGCACGGAGTTGCCCTTCGACTTCGATCCGATCGACACGCTGGATCTCCAGCAGGTATTCGGTTTCCCCACGGTTATCGACAACTGCGCGGCCGAGGCGATCGAGCTTGCTCCGATTTATGTCGGCGACGAGTGTGGTACCTCGGGTATCATTACCCGCCGTTGGTTGGCGATTGACGCGATCGGAAACGTAGCTACGCAAGTATTTACGCAAACGATCACGATCACCTCCGACAACAACTTCGCCATCAGCCTACCGGCTGATACCCTGACCGAATGCATCGACATCGATCAGGGACTGGAAATCATCGGCGGCGGATGCGCCCTGATCGAAACCAGCTTTGCCGATACCCTCGTTCAGGCACTGCCCGGTGAGGAAGAAGCTTGCTATGTGTTCGAGCGGACCTACCTGATCGTCAACAGCTGCGTCTACGACGGTGTTTCGGCACCGGTAGTGATCGGCCGCGATGAGGACTGCGACGGCATCTTCGGTGAGCAGGTCTTCGCCCTCAGCCAGGGTGATTCCACTTACATCGACGTGGATACCAGTGCATTCAACAATGTACCGGTACTTAATGCCATCGAGTGCGGTAACCCGCAAGGTCACCTGCGTTCAGCGGTTAATGTCGGTGCCTGGATTTACGTCCAGCGGATCGCGGTGATTGACACCACGGCCCCCGTCATTACCTACACGCTGCCCCAACCTTCCTGCATTACGGAGGAAGACGACTGCCAGGCAACAATCCGTGCCGAAGTATTCATTACTAATGAATGCACCAGCGTACAGACTGTCTGCATGGTACTGGTAGACCTGGATAGCGACGGTTCCATCGACCTGAACTTGACCGGTACCGAAGCGGTAAGCGATAGTTTCCCGTACTTCATCATCGAGACCGTACTGCCCCTGGGGCAGCACAACCTCATGGTGCGCTACATTGACGGTTGCATGAACGCCGGTTCACGGACCATTCCGGTCTCGGTGGTCGATTGCACGATCCCTGAAGCTACCTGCTACAGCGGTCTGATTACCGAACTGGCTGCTTTGCCCGCCGGAACGGACGTAGACGGAGACGGTGATTTTGAAGAAGCCGCCGCGACCGTTCAGGCTGCCGTACTGGCCAGTTGCCAGATTGAAGACTGCTCCGGACCGCTTCGCTTTTCCGTAAACCGGATCGGCGTGGTGCCCAGTGTTGATAGCACCAGCGTTACGCTGACCTGCGACGATCGCTACACCGTGGACCTCGAAGTCTATATGTGGGACAATGCCTTCAATCCGTTCGCCGTCCAACCGGACAGCACCATCGGAGGGCCTAACTGGACCATGTGCGTCGTACAAGTATTCGTTCAGGACCCCGACCTGGTCTGCAACGATTGCACCGGTGACAACCTGGTTGATCTGGCCGGAGATGTGATTCGCTTTAACGATGGTTCCGCCATCCCCGGAGTGGAAATGCACCTGAGTGGTACCGAATCGAAGGAAGTACTCAGCCAGGAGAATGGCAAGTTCCTATTCTCCGGTCTGACCGTCTCCGGTGATTATGTCATGTCGGCTCATAAGAATGACGATACCACCAACGGTCTCAGCACCCTGGACATTCTCATCCTGCGCGCCCACATCCTGGGTATGCAGACCATTACCTCGCCCTACTTACTGGTAGCTGCCGACGTGAACAACAACGGTGCTATCACCACCATGGACGAGTTGATCCTGCGCAGCGTACTACTGGGTAACATCACTGAATTCCCCACGAATACCAGCTGGCGCTTTTTCACCGAAGCACTGACTACTAATCCTCAGGGAGGGCAGTTACCCGCTAACGTGAAGGAATCCATCGTGATCGAGGATATGGTTCACTGCCAGTTCGGTCATGTGTTCACCGGTGTGAAGATCGGTGACCTGAACGGTTCGGCCACGCTCGGCACTGCCACCCAGGCACTGGGAGCAGAAGAGCGTTCCGGCCGCGAAAGCTGGTCATTGCGCCTGGAAGACCGCCTGTTACAGGCCGGTCAGACCTACGAGATTCCAGTGATGAGCGGTGAATTGAATGACATTGCCGGATTCCAGTTCACGCTGGAAGCCGCTACCGAAGGGGTATCCATACTGGCCGGCACGCCCGCACTACTTGGTGCGGACAAGCTGGGCACCACCCCGCTGCTGCGTAACAAGCTGACGACAAGCTGGAACCGGACCACGGAAATATCCGCCGGAACCGCCAGACTCTTTACGCTACGCTTGCAAGTTTCCGAAACCATGAAGTTGAGCGAGGCCATCCGCCTGGGTGACCTGCCAACCGTTACGGAAGCATACGATCGCGCCTGGTCGCCTATGGACGTGCACCTGACCTTCAGTCAGCCCACGGCATCTCAGGTAATCAATCCGATTGTGGACAAATTGTTACTCGAACAAAATGAGCCGAACCCTTACCGGGGGCACACTTTTATCGGGTTCAATCTGCCCCGGGCCGGCTCGGCTACCCTTACCGTTACCGACCTTACCGGCCGTACGCTACGGGTAATTACGGACGAGTACGAGGCCGGCGCACACCGCCTGCGTCTGGACGGAAGCTTCTTTGCACCGGGAACGTATTTCTATACGCTCACTGCCGGAAACGAACGTGCTACCCGCGCCATGATTATCGGCCGTTAGTAACGAAAACGAATGCTGTCAAGCAAGAGGGGAGAGGGCCGACCGGTTCTTTTCCCTCTTTCGTTTGTTGGGGCCACCCCCCGTCCTTGCGTCCGGCGGTCGCTGCGTCCGCGGCTCGCTATCGCTCGGCCCTGCGGGCCGGCCTCCCTACGGTCGGCCGCCGCTCCCATCGCTTGTCCGATCGGACCCCCCCGAAAATGGATCGCCGAGATTATCGGATGGTGCCGCTCCCATCGCTTGTCCGATTGGAACCCCGGTACTGAATTGCAATAATAAGCAGGAAGCATATGCGTGAGGTGCCTGGAAGGGCCGGTCCGTAGGGGTAGGGCTTGCCCCTACCCCGGAGGGCCGGAGTGCGGTAGCACCGAGCGAACAGCGAGCCTGAAAGGAACCGACGCCGACCGCCAGGGAGGCGGCACGCCCGCAAATTATTTGCTCCGATATATGGATGAAAAATGTACACAATCCACTAGTTATCCGTTAAAATAAAGTATATTTGTGCGTAATTTGGAATCCCCCTATCCCCTCCCTGCGATCCATTATTACCATTTATCCGCATCCGCCGACAAAAAGGCGTGTTTGAATACTACCAAATCCGATCCCCCGCCACCTTATCGGATACGGATATCCCCCCTCTTCCCCCCTCTTTATTATTGTTTCATTTCCGCAAGGCTGCTTCGGCAGGCACATTGCGTGGGTCCGTCGGTTTGATCCGATTAGCTACCCGTATGTTCGCAACATCATCACGGTAAAATTACGCGTCAACTGGTTATTTAGCCAGCTGATAACTAGAGCATTATGCCGATCTATTCCGGCTTTTGAGAGCTAATAACACCGATTTTTTCTGATTTCCTGATTTCACGACCGTGAAACAGGATAACCTTTGCATCTACGGCCCCCAATAACTCGCTAAAAATACATTATGAACGCTATTTTATACCCTTACACGAAACCGCACGGTTTATCGGTTATCCTACTGGTCCTGCTAACTTGGTCCGGCCTTGCGGCCGAAGGAACCCAACAATTGGCTTCCGGCCCGGATGAACTAACCATGTTATTGGCAGGTGATTCTAATTTTGGTAATTTTGCCGCATATGACGGCCCGGAAAGTAGCCGCCTTTATATCAGTATCGCCGAAGCCGGAGAAACCGTTTACCTGGGGTTGAGCCGTGAATTTAATTTTAACGGTACCCCCGAAAATTTCGGTTCCTATAATTTCAGGATACGCTCCGCCGCTGACGGCTCCGTTGTGCACGGTCCGTACATGGTCAGTGCCGCTAATGAAAACCTGACTCAGTACGGTGATCTATTAAACGGCCCCGGGTTTATTGGTAACCCGCTGGGCTATGATGTGAGTTCCGAGGAATATCATTTCTCCGCACCGGCCGCCGGTACCTATTATATTGAGTTTACGGACGTACGCTTCATCGGTTTATGGGATATTACCATTGTTAATAACGGAACAGTAAAACCGGGCCGGATCTACTCCAAAAACTGGGCATTTCGGGTACCGGAGACGAACCCCGTTTTGCCGGATTGTGTGTGGGGGGCGGAATTTAAGGGCAAATTTTATTCCTATACTTCCGATGGATTCGTAACCGAAATTGACTTCGCGAGTTCCGGGTTTCAACCACTTTCATTCAATCTCGCTTTTAATACTACCGGCCCCGGAACCACTGGAAACGCACAGCTGGACCGCATGTCGGTGGAAAACCAAAACCTGACCAATAGCTCGGCCGAACACTTTATCTTCCTCGCCGAACCGGATATAGCTTTATTCCCCGACGGCGAATGCGGTGAAATAACGATGGCATCATTTTTCCGGTGTTCCGATGAGGAAGCCTATTGCCTTCCCGTTACCGTTACCCGGCCCGGCCAAACGGAAATAATTCTCGATTTTAATGGTAATCAACGATACGACGAAGGTATCGACCAGTTGGTAGTCCATACTTTTACGGAAAATGACCTGGAAGCCTGTCTCCCCTGGAATGGTTTACTGGGTAATGGTAACTTGCCCGCCCCGGATCAACAACTCGATCTGGTCGTAACTTATACCCAAGGGGTACAGCACTGGGCGTTGTTTGATGGAGAAAAAATGACGAGCGGCTTTTGTATCAATACTATTCGGCCGCTCTGCAACGGGCAAACGGCAAATTTGCTGCACTGGGACGACCGGAATATTAGTCAGGCCAGTGGAACCGGCCAGCCCAAAGACGGCCGCGAGGGCTGCGACTGCTCGGAGGATAACTGCCGGACGTGGAACAATTTCGACGCCGCTACACAAAATTGTAATGCAATTAACGACGGTGCTACCTCCGGTTACGGCGATAAAAACACCCTGAATACCTGGTGGTACGCCAGTTCGAAGGGTGAGGTTCGCGTCAATATGCCGACAGTACTAGCCAGCATAAACGCCAGTCTACCAACCAGCTGTGAGGGTCAAGAGATTATCCTGACCCTGGAATCTACCTCTAACTCCGCTATTACTCAAATCGAATGGGTCGGGCCGGACGGTACGGTACTTCCCACTGGAATAACAGACACCGAGATCACGGTAACACAACCCGGCACTTATACGATTAACGTGACCGAAACCAATGGCTGTAGCTTTAGCGAATCCTATACGGTGGCACCCGTCGTGTGTACGCAGACAGCACTGGTAGCGGCCATTGAATGCGATGATAACGGTACCGATACCGACCCGGCGGATGATTTCTTTATGGCGGTTATCGAATTGCCAACTGGGCCGGGTGCCGGTTGGGTGATTAGCGGCGATGCGGACCGCACTGGTACGTACGGCCAGTCCGTGACCGTAGGGCCGTTTGCCATTGCGGACGGCGATAGGACGATCACGGTGACGGACGCCGATTTCCCGTGCTGTGAGCAGACATTTTTACTGGCGGCTCCACCGACCTGCTCCGGTGCCTGCGCCCTGCAATCCATCCAGATCGGTGAGGTGACCTGCCTGAACATGGGTACGCTGCAAGACCCGGATGATGACCGGTTTACGTTCACGATCACGATAACCGGGCAGGGCCTTTCCGATCACTGGACCGCCGATGACGGCAGCACGGGACCCTACGGAGTGCCCGTCCAATTCGGCCCCTACGATGCTGACGGACCGCTGCTGGTGCGGACCTTCCGGGATAGTGAATTACCCGCCTGCAGTGCATCGGCCACGATCGACCCGCCCGGTAGCTGCTCCGATGAGTGCTATTTTGAGCCGGTAGTGAGCAATATTGTATGCCTGAATAACAACACGCCCTATGACCCCACCGATGATTTATTTACCTTCGATATCACGGCCACTTCCGTAAACGGAACCAGTGCGGGGTGGCTACTGCCCGGCTACGGGTTGGGTACTTACGGCATGGCACCGGTTACCTTCGGCCCGTACCCCATTTCCGGCGGTGACCTGGATTTGGTAATGCAAGACCTGGGCGATGCGGGTTGTACCCAACCCGTGCAAGTGGAAGTGCCGGCGGCTTGCTCGGATGCCTGCGGTATTTCCGTGGAATTGCTGGAGGTGACGTGCCGGGAAGGGAACGACGTGCAGGAGGAGGGCGGTAAGTTTTCTTACTCTTTCATCGTAAGTAATCTCGACCCCACCGCTACGCAGTGGATGGGAAGTGACGGCAGCACGGGCTTCTACGGCACCGTTTTTGTATCGGCCGATCATCCGTATACCGCTCAATCATTCAATGTTCAAATTTCGGATGCCGATCAAACGGAATGCACCGCTTCCCTGCTGGTTGAACCGACGCTGCCCAGTGTAACGGACTGCCCGGATGACGTAGCGACCATCGACCGGACGGCGGCTTACCGGTTGCTGGATGGTAATACGGAGAATGGTACGCCCCTGAGTCAGCAGCTGAGTGACTGCTGGCTACCGAGCAACGAGCCGGCCGCCGCGCGTCCGTTTACCCGCATCGATATCGGGGTGGCGGCCGAGGCAACGCAGGCCCGGGTTTACCATTTTTACCTGGCGGCGGACCAACCCGTTTATGCAACCCTGCTCAGACGCGGCGCGGATGAAACCCTGCGCTGCGAAAATCGCCAAATCGGCAGCCCCGTCCAGACGGGCGAGTTACTGACCGCTCAACCGTTGCTGATGGGGTCGGATGAAGAACTGTACCCTTCCGCTGAGGCTGTTGTTTACCAGCATTTCAGTGTCCTGCTATCACCCGGACAAGCGTATGCGCTCCTGACTACTTCCGCCCTTGCGGATGTGAACGCCGGATACCGCTGGATCATCGCCGGAGCTGCGCTATCCGATCTTACGGTTACCGCGCCCGAACATGGAGTGAGCGATCTTGACGACCGGCTGCTGAGATTCGAGCTTTCGACGAGCGAGATACCCTTCATTCTCAATATTCCCCCTACCGACGAAATATTCGGCCTCCCGACGGTTGAGGACGACTGTGGGTTGATCGACTTCACCTTCGGTGACCTGCTGACGACTACCTGCGACTCCGCCCATATCGAGCGTAATTTCTCGATTATCCTGGCGGATACGACCCTGGACACGGAATGTTTGCAACGCATCGGGCTGGTGGATCAACTGGACCGTGCCGTACTGGCCGGCCCGCCGACCCACTTCTACTTCGGTTGCCAGGATGTTTTCCCCGCCCTGACCAATGGCCATCCCGATCCCGACTACACCGGCTATCCCAGCTTACATATCAATGGAGCAACGGAACTGCTCGCGGTCGGACAGCAAAATAATCTGACCGTAAGCTACAGCGATCAGAATGATGGGAATACGGATAGCACCGTTATCCGGCGGACCTGGTTAGTGAGCGATTCCTGCACGATCGATACGTTTCGGCAGGTGTTTGTCCGGCAGGCGGGTGGTAGCGCGGAACTTATTTGCCCCATCAGCAACCACTATTGCCCCATCGTGGAAGAAGACATTATGTTATTCACGACCGCCGAGTTCGGTTGTGAGGCGGATGTATTGGTGCCGGAACCCGAATTGCTCGGTATCTGTGATTCCAGTAGCTGGGTACTCACCACCGAAATACTGGCCCTGAACCCCCTGACGGGTGATACCGTACTGGTAAATACGTTAACTGCGGATGACGATCGTTTGCTAGCGGGATTTCCGGCGGGCGAGTACTTCTTCCGTTACATTGCCGTAGATACGATTTTGGACATCACCCTGGTTCGGCTATGCCGCTTCCGGGTGGCGGATGTGACCGAGCCGGTGATGATCTGCAAAAGCTTCATCAACCTCAGCCTGCCGGGCGGCGGCGTACACCGGGTAAGGTGGCAGCAGGTGGATCAGGGCAGTTACGATAATTGCGAATCTCGATCTGGAGCGTAGCCTCCGCCGCCGCATCAGCCGTGATCCGGCGGATTGCAGCCCGTTGGATACGGTGCTGTACAGCGAGTGGGGTCCGTTCGTGGATTTTAGCTGCTGCGACGTGGGCGATACCATCGAGGTGGAATTACGCATGGTGGACGGCGCGGGAAATACCAATTACTGCAGCAGCCTGGTTTCCGTGGTGGATCAGGTGCTCCCTGTTTGTACGGGTCTGAGTGACGTGACGATTGCCTGTACGGAACTACCCGATAATTTCTCGGCGACTAATACAAACCTATTGGCGCAGCTATTCGGCTTCCCGTCGGTGGTGGATAATTGTCCCGCAACGGCAACTGAGCTGGACACCATTATTAAACGGTGACGGCTGTACGGCAGACCAGATCGTTAGGCGCTTTCTGGCGCGGGACATTCACGGAAACGTAGCCGCGCAGATTTACACCCAGACCATCAATTTGATCCGTACCCACGACTATGCGTTCTACCTACCGGCCGACCTGGCAACGGACTGCGTAAACGACCTGGACAGCGTACGGGTCACCGGTTCGGGCTGTGATTCGATCACGGTGGATTTCATCGAGGTGAGCCTACCGGTCATCGGTGCGGAATGCCGGCGGGTGGGACGCATTTATACGGTCACTAACTGGTGCGAGTGGGATGGTGTCAGCCCGGCCGTGGAACTGAGCCGTGATGAGGATTGTGACGGTGAGGAAGGAGAATCCTCCTTCTGGGTACTGCGTACACCCGATACGACTTTCGTGGATGCCGATAGCCTGGTCTACAACAACTCTCCCGCCGCCGGTGAGCGCGGTAATGACTGTGGATTCGGCGCGGCTAACCCGGCCGGTTACTGGCGGACCCTGAACAGCACGGGCCGCTGGAATTACGTGCAGCAAATACAGTTCTTTGACACGCTTCAGCCCGTTATCACGCTACTACCGCTGGATACGTTCTGCTCGGATACGGCATTGTGCTCGGCGGAAGTGATTTTCAACTTCGTTATCGACGACGCCTGCGGCCGCAACAATGGTAGCCTGCAACTAACCTGGGACCTCAACGACGACGGCAGCGTGGAAGGTAATTCGATCACCGGCGGCGAACTGACCGGACCGTTTCCCAATTACCGCTTTGTTAATCGCTTCCCGACCGGCAATCACCGCCTGTATGTCACCTTCACGGATGAATGCGGAAATGAGGGAGAACTGCAACAGACCTTTAGTGTCTTCGATTGCTTCGTGCCCGAGCTGTTCTGCCTCGGCCAGATCAACGTCGACCTGCTTGCACTGGAGCAACCCGTCGATCTGGATGAGGACGGGCTGCTGGAAGAAGCCGCCGCCATTCTCTACGCGGACGAACTGGCGAACTGCATTTTCCCGGACTGCTCGGGTGCGCTGCGCTACTCGGTTAACCGTCTGGGCGAGGCGGCCGACCGCGACCGCGACAGCATCGTGATCGACTGTCAGGACCGCTACTCGGTTACCCTGGAGGTTTACGTATGGGACAATACCGACAACGACTTCACCGTGCAGCCCGACGGCAGTATGGGCGGGCCGAACTGGCGCGTATGCGAGGTGGCAGTGAGCGTACAGGACCCCGACCTGGTGTGCAATAACTGCGAGGAAGACGACCTGGTCGGCATCGAGGGCAAGGTGAGGAAGCTGAACGGTACCTACTTCATGCCCCAGACCGAAGTTACGATCACTCCGGCCGACGATACCTTTTATACTACCGCCAAAGGACAGTATAATTTCCTGGTCCCCCGAGACCAGTCCTATACCATCCGGGTAGCCAATGAACTGGACCCGCGCGGCGGATTAAGCACCTTCGACCTACTGCTGTTGCAGTACCACTTACTCAACGGTAATCAACTCGTCGATCCTTACCTCATTCTGGCGGCGGACGTAAACGGCGATCAGCAACTGACCACCCTGGACGTGGTGATGCTGCAGGCCATGATTATCGGCCAGATCGAAGCGTGGCCCTCCAACAAGGTTTGGCATTTCGTGCCCTCCGGCTACCAGTGGATATCGGGGGTAAACCCTTTCCTGCTGGATATTCCCGAATACATCTACCTGGAGAATCTACAGGAGTGTACGTACAACCAGACGTTTGTCGGCTACAAAACCGGTGACTTGAATAGCAGCTACATTCCTCCCACCGGTGAGCCTACCGGCCAGCAAGCCGGTTCGGTTGGCGGTCTACAAAATAAGAGCACTCCCCCCATGCTCGCCCTACAAGCCGACGACCGGGCGGTTACTGCCGGCGAAGTCGTCAGTCTTATGCTGCGTATCCCCTCGGCCACCCCCCTGATGGGCGGACAGCTGGTTGCCGGCTGGAATACGGCTGCACTTGAACTGATGGCAACCGAAGCGGGCGATTTTTCTACCCTGGCCGTTGGCGGCGAAGCCGGGGACAAGGGAACAATACGCTTCAACTGGTCGGCTACCAACCCGGCCGAGCAGGCGGGTTCGCAAATCATCCGCTTCACGTTCCGCGTCCGTAAATCCGGTCGCCTGAGTGACTGGTTCGGATTGGAGCCGGCCGATAAGGTGCTCTCCTCCGAGTTATACGCGACGGATTGGACCCTTCACGGGCCGCAGCTGCAGTGGATCGTAGAGGGCAATGTAGCGGCTACTGCTCTCTCGGCGGTCGGACCACTTTTCACGGCAGGAGCCGTGCCCAGCCCATTCCGCTCTACCACGGCCATCCAGGTAACGGCTCCCGTTTCCGGTCCGGCCACACTGGTGGTGCACGATATGACGGGCCGCCGGGTAAGCAGCCTGGAGGTGGAATTGCGGCGCGGCGATCAGTCCGTACCGGTGGACGGTAGCGGCTGGGCGGCGGGTGTCTACCTGTACACGGTCGTGCAGGGCGATAAGCGGGTTGCCGGGAGGATGGTAAAATGGTAGAAAACGGTTGACCGGTATTCGCGTGAGGTGCCCGGAGGGGCGGCCGGAGGCGGGGGCGCAGCCCCCGCCGCAGGACGCGTGCGCAGCACCGAGCGATCAGCGAAGCCCGGAGGGGACCGACCCCGACCCCGGGGAGGGGGCACGCCCGAAAAAAGCTAATAAACCTCGATCACCCGATCCGCAATTTACTGAACCCGTCGCGCTGTTTGACCACCTCGATCTTGTGGTGAATGCGCTCCTTGATTTCCCCGACGTGGCTGATGATGCCGATGGTTTTTCCGTAGGCCTGCAGGTTTTCCAGCGTGCTGAGGGCCAGATCGAGGCTGGCGGGGTCGAGTGAGCCGAAGCCCTCGTCGATGAACAGCGATTTGATTTGTGTGTGGCGGCCCGCCAGATCGGACAGGCCGAGGGCCAGGGCCAGGCTGACGAGGAACGATTCGCCGCCGCTGAGGGTGTAGACCGGGCGGCGGTTGTCGGCCTGATAGGTGTCGATGATTTCCAGTTCCAGGTCGGTGCCGGCCTGTTTGGCGATCAGGTAGCGGCCGTGTAATTTGCTGAGGTAATTGTTGGCCAGGCCCACCAGTTTGGCCAGCGTGAGGCCCTGGGCGAAGTCGCCGTATTTGCGGCCGTTGGCCGAGCCGATCAGTTCGTTCAGGCGGCTCCAGCGGTGTTCTTCCGCCGTCAGGGATTCGATGGTCGATAGCAGTTTGCCCGCCCGCTCGCGCCGCTCGCTGTCGGCGCGCAGGCGCTCCACCAGGATGCCCACTTGCTCGCGCAGCGTGGTCAGCCGGTTTTCGGTGGCGGCGGCCTCGGTTTCCAGAGCGGCCCGCTGGGGCAGGGCGGCCAGTTGCTCGTCCTGTGTGGCCAGCCGGCCCGTTTGCTGTTTGCGGCTACCCGCCAGTTCGGTGGCACGTTTTTCCAGGGCCAGGAAATAAACGGTCAGGCGTTCTTCCTCGGTGGGGGAGGGGAGGGCGGCCAGCGCGACGGCGGGATCCGCGAAGCCGAGGGGTTGCAGCCGGGTGATGAGATCGGCCGTTATTTTTTCCTCGCTTTCCAGGGCGGCCGCCAGCCGTTTTTGCAGGTTCTGCTGCTGCTCGGTCAGCAACTGTTGCCGTTCGTTCAGGGCGGCCGTGTGGGTACGGGCCGTTTCGCGGGCCGTGCGGTGGTCGGTGGTGGTGCGTTCCAGCAGATCGCGTTCCTCGGTGGTGGCGCGGCCGTTCAGCAGGGCGGCGCGTTCGGTCTTGCCGGACGACAGTTCCCCGGCCGCCTCCGTGGCGCGGCGCAGCAGTTCCTCGGCCCGGGCGGCTTGCTCGGCGGCGGTCTTTTCGGCTTGTTCCAGTTTGGCGGCGGCCAGTTGTCCCGCCACGGCGGCGCGCTCGGCGGCGGCCGTGCGCTCGTTCCAGGTGCGGATCAGCTTGCCCAGCGCGGCCAGTTGCGGGGTCAGGTCGGCTGCTTCGGTAGTTCTTCCGGTTTGCCGCAGCAGTTCGGTGAGTTCAGCGTCCAGAGCGGCCAGTTGCTCCTGCCCGGCGGCCACGGTCTTGCGGGCGGCGGTCAGGTTGGCGGCGTTGTTTTCCAGTTCCGCGCGGCTGGTCGTCAGCTGCCGTTCCGCGGCGCGGCTGCGCACCTCTTCCTCGCCCTGCCCCGCCCGCAGCTGGCTCAGCCGTTGCTCGGCGGCGCGGTAGGCGGCCAATTGTTCGCGGGTTTGCCGCAGGGCCTCCTCCAGCCGGTCGGCCCGCTCCCCGCCGGGCGGCAGGTGGGCGGCCACAGTCGCCTCCATCTGCTCGATCCGCCGCTGGGGGTCGCCGGCCGCTTCGCGGGTTTTTTCCGTGGCCCGCTTTGCTTCCGTTAGCTGGATGCTCTGGTAGCTCAGGGCGGCCAGCGCGGTTTCCGTTCGTTGCAACGCCGCCTCCGCTCGTTCCAACTCAGCCGCCGCCTCGGCCACGAAATCGCTCGCTTCCAGCCGGCCGGCCAGTGGATGTTCCAGCGCACCGCATACGGGGCAGGGTTCGCCCGCCGCCAGGGTGCGGCGCAGGGTTTCGTGGCCGGCAGCGGCCCGGTGGCGTTCCAGGGTTTCGCGCCGAAAATCCCGCGTTCTGAGTAGATCGTCCCGTTCCAGTTCGGCCGCAAACAGGCGGGGAATCAGCATCTCTTCCTGCCGTTCCACGTGCGCCAACTCCTCGTCGATGGCATCCTGCCGCTGCAAAAATTCCCGGTAGGCATCCAGTGCGCCCCCCAGTCGTTCCAGGCGGCCGATCTCGGTGGTGCGGTCCTCTACGGCGGTGCGCAGGCGGGCCTCGATCCGCTCCGCCGCCACCGGCAGTAGTTCTTCGGGCACCAGTGCTCTCACCTGCGTTTCAAGTACTTGCGCCCGCTCGGCCGATGCCGACAGTTCTTTTTCCAGCGTCGCTCGCTCGGCCGTCAGGCGGGTCGCTTCCCGTTCCAGGGCGGTCACCTGCGCCGCCTGCGTTTGCAGCGGACCCAGCCGCTCGCGGCGGCGGTCGATCTTCACCTCCCAGTCCGACCACTGCGCGGCAGCCTCCGCCAGTTGGCGGTGTTCGGCCAGCCACTCCCGGTCGGCGGCGGCGGCCCGGGCCAGCCGGTCGCGCTCGGCGGTCTGTTCGGCGGTGGTTTGCCGCGTGGCCGCCTGTTGCACGCGCAGTGCTTGCAGATCACGGTCTTTTTCTTCGTGGCCGGCCCGTAGGCCGCGCAGCCGCTCGTCCAGCTTTTCGGCGCGGGTCAGTGCTTCCCGGCGGGCGGGCAACTGCTCCTGCCAGGCGGTCAGGGCTGTCTCGGCGGCGGCCAGATCGGCGGCGGCGGCGGCCAGTTGCTCGGTCAGGATGGCGGCGGCGGCGGCCAGTTCCCGGTCGCGCTCGCGGTCGTTGGCCAAATCGGCGGCGGCGCGTTCCCACGTTTTCAGGTCGTTGCGCAGGGGGCGCAGGCGTTGCACCAGTTCGTAAATCGCCAGTTCCTCCGCCCGTTCGGCGCGTTCGTCGGCCAGTGCATTCAGGGCGGCGTCGGTAGCGGCCAGATCGGCGGCCAGTTGCTCGCGGCGGCGGTACTGCTCCAGCTGGGCCAGCAATTTTTTGTGGGCCGCATCCGTCCGCGCGGCCGCTTCCTTGGCCTCGGCCGCCTGCTCTTCGGTGGCCGTTCGTTCGGTGGGCGGCAACAGTTCCAGACCGGACAATTCCCGCCGCCCTTCTTCCAATTCCTGCCGCGCCAGCTTATGCCGCTCAAAGGCCGCCTGACTGATCTGGTTATAAATTTCCGTCCCGGTGATCCGCTCCAGCAGATCCCCCCGCTCACTGGCCTTGGCGGCCAGGAAACGGGCAAAATCCCCCTGCGTCAGCATCACCGAGCGCGTAAACCGGTCGAAATCCAGCCCGGTTACCGATTCGATCTGTTCGTCCACTTCCCGCACCAGCCGCTCGGCCAGATAGGGCCACTCACCGGTTTCCGGGTCATAACGGGCCAAATAGCGCTGCGCCGCCTGCAGGTTACCGTCCGGTTTTCCGTGCGCCCGTTTGCGGGCATAGGCGGCGCGATAGCGCCCCGCGGGCGTCTCGAATTCCACTTCCGCCAGGCAGTCCGCGCTCCCGTTAGACATAATTTCGTTCGCCTTGCTATCCCGCGGCGTGCGGCCGTACAGGGCTAGTGTCAGGGCGTCCAGCAGCGTGGTCTTACCCGCGCCCGTGGGTCCGGTGATGGCAAAGATACCGGCGCGGCTCAGCGGCGGCTCGTCAAAATCGATCGTCGCCTCGCAGCGCAGCGAGTTCAAATTACGGATGGTCAGGCGAAGGATGCGCATAAAGGCAAAGGTACGAAGCGGGCGGTCAATGCGGGGTGGGTTTGGGCGTGTCCCCGGCTAAGGCCGGGGCCGGTCCCCTACCGGCTCCCTGTCGGTCGGCCCTGCGGGCTGCTCCGTCCGGGCAGGGGCAAGCCCTGCCCCTACTGTCGCCCCGTCCGGGCACCTCACGCGGGGGGCAACTATCCACCAGTAGGCGTTTTCCCTCACTGCGGATCTCTCTCCTCCCTCATCCACTCCCGCAGCCCCCGATAGGTATCCCTTAGATCGGCATAGCCGGCCACCTCCTCGCCGCCCACGCGGCGGGAGAAGATTTCCCCCTCGTCCAGTGCCGCGAGGTCTACCTCCGTGTGGGCGAGGTCGTTTTCCCGGAAAAAATGGTGGTCGTAGCGGACGCCGAGTAGCTGCAGGTCATGGTCCTCCACTAGTTCCTGTAGGTCGTGGTGCAGGCCGGGCAGCGGGTGGTCGGTTTCCACTACTACATCAACCCAGGGCGTGAGTTCGCGCTCGCCCCTGGCCGCAAACCGTTGCAGGCCGGCGGTTACTTTTTCGTAGCTGCCGCGAATGGATTTGAGCCGCCGGAAAACGGGTAGCTCCAGCAGGCGGGTTTCACTGATCCGGTTGCCCTCCCACTTTAGTAGCACCACCGATTTATTATCCGCCGTCTCGCTAAAATCCAGCGGGATCAGGGAACCCGAGTAGCGTACCCGCGCCAGACCGTCCACCGCCTGCGGGCGGTGGATGTGGCCCAGGGCCACGTAGGCAAACCGTTCGGGGAAGTCTTCGGCGGCGATGTTTTCGCGGTTACCGATGTAGATGTTGTCCTGGTGCTCGGCACCCTTGGTGCCGTAGGCGTAGAGGTGGCCGGTGGCCAGCAGGGGTACGTCGGTATAGCCGGCCATTCGCTCGGCCACATCCAGGTAGTGGGCTTTGATATTTTCGCGCAGCCGTTTATCGCGCTCGCCCGCCGTTTCCCCGCCCCGGCTGTACTGGAGGTCGCGCTCCCGCAGGAAGGGTACGGCGGCCACCACGGCTTCCAGTTCGCCGGCCTGGTTACGTAGTTCGATGATCTCATCCGCGGGGTCATCCGTCGCGGCCCCGATGATGTGGATACCCAGCCGCCGCAGCAAGCCCGCCCGGCGCATCCAGCATACTGGGTGAATCATGGTTGCCCCCCGTGATCACTGACGTGCCGGCAAGAGGTCTGTCCTACCCGCTCCAGGAAGTCATAGTACATCCGCCGCGCATAGTTGGGCGGGTTACCGAGGTCGAACACGTCGCCGGCCACGATGAGCACGTCCACCGCTTCGGTAGTCATGGTTTCCAGCAGCCAGTCGAGGGCGAGCTGCTGCTCGTCCAGCCGCTCGTTGTTGTAGAGGCGGTGGCCCAGGTGCCAGTCGGAGGTGTGGAGGAGGGTTAATGATTGAATGACTGAATGATTGAATGATTGAGTAAGCGGGGGCGGCGGGGGGAATGAGGTTGCTAGATACGGGTTCAAGGGAACTGGGAGTGTGCGCGGTCTACACGCCTCGCTTGGAATGAAAACATGGCGATTTGTCTGCAAATTTTCAATTCATATTATCATTTCAAATTTACGAATCAGTGTTATTAGTTGTGTTTTTTGTTTGGTAGAATTATTAATTATTTTGGCGTGGTGGTTTGTAATTGAGTATATTATAGCTAGCAAATTTTGGGTCGCTTTTGATAAGTCTTAAAACATCGGATAGGTAATATTCTGGATCAAAATTTACTTCTTTAGCATTAAGTCTAATTTTTTTTAAAATATTTTCCTTAGGAAAAACAGATTTAGCTGTTTTCTCTACAATTTCTACTAATTTTTCCTCAGTTAAGTTCATTTCTACCCTACTACATCGAAGGTATGTTACAAGCTCGTCTATTAACGTGGATGAGATTAATATAAGGCGTAGTATAGGATGCGGGTGAGTATTGCTTCCGTTAATAACTATAGGCGAATGAATGGTTTGAAAATTGTATATTGTTTCTTGAATTGACATGATTGAGAAACACAGGATATATTCAATAATACTCTTCACATCTTCTTTAGGTCCATCCGATTCTAGAAGTGGTTCAAGTATATTAGCTCTCAAGTGGTTAGTAATCTGTATAGTTGAGTAAAAATCAGCATCAAATTCTCTTAACTGTTGATTGTGATCAGATCTTTTAGTATTTTGATACATTTCTTGGAAGTTGTTATTTCTACCTGAAAATTTAAGCTGAATTATGTGAGCAAACTCATGGTAATAAGTAAAAATAGAAGACACCTTAAACATTAATTGCCTAATTCCTCTGATTGATTGATTCAAATTGATTAATGCTGGATCATTTAAATGCTGATTCAAATGAATATTATCAAAAAATATTTCTTCCCAGAATTTAACCAAACCAATATGAATTTTAATCACTCCGTTTCCATTAGTTATTCCTGCCATTGCATTAGCAGATATGTCAGTCGATATGTAAAAGTAACTTATTGCATTTTTAATTCCGTTGTTTTTATCCTGTATTTTTCCGTACCCCCTGTATATTTCTTTACACGCCAACTCTAAAGGAGTGTCTAAATATTTGAACACTTCTTTCTTCTCAACTTTAATTTCATGGTTGATAATTTTGTAATATTCCCCTAATGTTAACTTCATATTTTTAGTCTTATGAATTATTGGTGATATCAATATTTAAACTATAACTTATGCGCTACTAATCAATGCAATCTATTTCGCCAAACGTCGAGCTGCCCATCCGTCCACCCGCCAAGAACGACTCACAAATCTACCTGCCTGTTGAACTAAACCGTGTCACGCCGGTCGTTCTATGGGAATTACATCTCTGTGCTCCGGCCAATTAGGGTTTACTCTTGCACTTTCTCGCCCCAAGATAAGCCATGCCATCTCAGCTATACAAGTTTAGCGGCCCGTTTTTGTCCGTTTTATAAAAGCGACATCTCTCTTCACCCTTCGTGAGCCTTCTAAAGCAGCGGTAGTCATAGCAGATAAGGAGGGCGCAGACCAGATTGTCGCACCAAATTCCTGAAAATCGGTCCCACATGGTTTTAAGTTGGGCGAATAGGGCGGTAACGCTCACTTCTGTATCATATGCAGATTTCTCTCTGCGACAAATTGGTTTGCGCCCGATAAGGAAGAGTGCTTAAATGGGGCCGAGCAGAAAGCGACGTAACTTGAACCACTCGACCACCTGCATCCGCCCGGCCCCCGCGTGAGGGATGGGAGGTGTTGTCTGAACGGAGCGCAGCGCAGAGAGTGCCGGACAGCCCGACCCGGCCCGCAGGCCGGGGCACGCCCAAAAGTCACTAGTCAAAATGGTCGAGTATATCGCGAGTGAGGCGGGTATTGGTTTTCGGCTGCCGGAACCAAGTGAAGAAGTAGATAACGGACGGCAGCCCGTAGCCCACCCATAGGCTGTGGTAAATGGTGAGGATATCTTCGCTGCAGTAAAAGATGATTATCCACAACATGGTGAACAGTAGAAAAGTGAGCGCAAGGGCCGCGAACGCAAGTAGAAAGCGCGTTTTTTTGAACGTATATTTTTGGCGGTTCACTACGCGACTGATCCAGAGGAGCAGGAGGAAGTTGGGGATGGAAAGCAGGAAACTGATACCGAAGACGTAGGCGGCGATGGGTAGCAAATCTGGTTCCGTTACCGATTTGATCAGCCACTCTCCTTCCAGTATGCGGTACATGACCAGTCCGAGTAACGGACCTGCCGCGAGCGCAGTTACCCAGGCGCGTAAACAGTGGAGCGACAGTTCGCGAGTGGTGAACAGTGGGGGAGCGGGAGGGTGGAGCATGAATGAGGTATGAGGCGTAAAGATATGATTACTTACTCCCGCCTCACTGCCCCAGCCCATACGTGTCGATCAAATAAACCAGAGAACCCATGGCCGCGCCGCCGAGGTGCAATTCCCGCTCATTGACCGCTTCCAGCACGTCGGCGGCGGTGTGGTGATAATCGAAGTAACGCTGCGAATCGGGGTTGAGGCCGAGCAGGAGGCCGCCCTGGAGTTTGAGGCCGCCGATATCCGCGCCGGAGCCGCCGGATTTGAAGGTGAGGCCGTAGGGGCTTATGACGTCTTCCCAGGCGTTGAGTTGCTGCAAATAGCCGACGAAAACGTCTTCGCGGGCTTCGGCGGTAAAGCCGCGCGGGATGAAGCCGCCCCGGTCGGATTCAATGGCGGCGAGGTGAAATTCGTTGGCTGCATCGCTGGCGGCCCAGTAGGCGCGGCCGCCGGCGAGGCCGTTTTCCTCGTTCATGAAGAGCACCACGCGCAGGGTGCGGCGGGGGCGGTAATTGAGTTGGCGCAGCACGTCCCATGCCTGCATGGCCTGTACGCAACCGGCGCCGTCGTCGTGGGCACCCTGGCCGACGTCCCAGCTGTCGAGGTGGCCGCCGGTGAGGATAATCTCGTCG
This sequence comes from Lewinellaceae bacterium, assembly GCA_963710215.1. GTDB lineage: Bacteria > Bacteroidota > Bacteroidia > Chitinophagales > Saprospiraceae > Neolewinella. The sequence goes on from CAVPZP010000073.1 coordinate 169,274, forward strand.
GGGAACTCGCTGCCGCGCACCTCGCCGATGACATTAAAGGTCTGGACGGGCGAGAGGTTACGGCTGGTATTGCGGAGGTAGATGCGCAGGTTGCCGCCGTCGGTGAGGAGCTGGTGCATCAGGTCGGCGGCGCGGGTGCTGACGGCCAGGGCGGGGATCTGCTGCGACTCGTCTTCGTAGCGGAGGGTGCCGGTGTGGGGCACGTCGTCGGTTTTGGTGGTCATACTGCGCACCAGTACGGCGACCGCGCCGTATTTAGCCGCGCGCGACGCGCCGAAGACCCGCTGATCGACCGCGCCGCCGTAGGCGGCAAAGGTGTTGAGTTGGGTGGCGTCGAGCGGGCGGTTGAAGAAAACGATCTTGCCCTGTACGCCGGCTGCGCCTAGTTTATCCACCTCGTCCAGGCTGCGAACTTCCACCACTTCGGCCGTGAGTCCGGCGGGGCCGGTGCCGATAGAATTGCCCAGGGCCAGGGCGGGCAATTCGCGGGTGCCGACGCGGTCGTTGTTAACGATGCGCACCTGTTCGGGTTCGCCCCGGTCCCAACGGGGGGCGGTACAGGGCTGGAGGTAGACGGTGTCGAAACCCAGCTCGTCCTGCATCAGCTGGTACATGGTCTGCACGGCCGCCGCCGCGCCGGGGCTGCCGGCCAGGCGGCCGCCCACGTCCTGGGTCAGGATTTCCAGCCAGCCGTAGGCGCGGCCCTGTGTGAGGGCGGTATCGTGAATGGATTTGATGAAGAAAGCGTCCTCGGAAGTAGTCTCCTGTGCCCCGATTCCCGTACAAATCAGCCCGAAAGCGATCACGAAAATGAGTTTTTTTACGACGGCTGAGCTACTTGCAAGGGAAACGGATGACAACATATGGAGCGATTTTAGAAGAGTTGGAAGAGGAAAACGGATACGGGAAATCGACTTATGAGACTTTCAATAAGTAGTGAAACCGTTTATAATTCGGCAGATGCCGAAATCACAAAATAACAAGCCGCTAGCGGTGCTGCATCTTACGTGTAGGTACAAATGTGCAAAACAAATGATTTGCCCCCACCGGCCGCGCAAAGCGACTAAAAATCGTCCGATTTTCCAAATCCCTCTTCCACGGGGCCGACAAAATTAGGTGAGGGACTAATGGTACTATTTACAATAAGGGGGTATATTTGCATAGCAAGCCATCCGAAGGACCTTCGGTGGCCGGCAAGATTTTATTTGGTTTTATTTGGTTAGGGCTGAGGTGGTGCTGTGGTGGCGCTACCTCTTTTTTTGTCAAAGAACGAAGGAATAGGGGTTGTATCAAATATCAGCTTTCCCCTCAAGGGAGTTAGAGGAAAGTCGCGCGACACGGTACGAGCCAATAAACGTCACCCCCTCACCTTTGCAGCGGCTGGAGAATACGCGCAATACGAGCCAAAAAATGTCACCCATCCCCCCTAGGGAGGGGCCGGGGGAGAGGTCCCAAGAAACAGAACGCAAAACGTCACCCCTCTCCCGAGGAGAGGGGCCGGGGGTGGGAGGGCGCGCGGACGTCACACCCCTCTCCGAGGAAGGGGCCGGGGAGGGGGGAAACGACGTCACCCCCTCCCCTTCGGGGCAGGGGGCCGGGGGGTGGGGAATACGCAATACGAGCCAATAAATATCACCCCTCCCCTAAACCACCCCCACCTTCTCCCCCGTATACAACGGAAACGCCTGCATATGCTCATGAACCTCCTTCCGCGTACGGTCCATTAGCTCCTCATTGTCGATATCCCGGATAATGGCGTCGATCCAAGCCACGGTTTGGCGGCAATCTTCGGGCGTAAACCCACGCGTCGTGACGGCGGCCGTGCCGATACGGATACCGCTGGTGACCATGGGCGATTTTTGGTCGAAGGGCACCATGTTCTTATTCAGGGTGATCTCGGCCCGGCCCAGTGCTTCCTCGGCTTGTTTGCCGGTTACGTCCTTGTTGCTCAGGTCGATCAGCATACTATGGTTATCCGTACCGCCGCTGATGATGGTATAACCGCGCTCCACTAGTGCCTCGGCCATGGCCCGCGCATTTTCGATAACGCGGCGACCGTAATCCTTCCATTCCGGCTGCAATATCTCGTAGAACGCCTGGGCCTTGGCCGCGATCACGTGCTCCAACGGGCCGCCCTGCATCCCGGGGAAAACCCCGGAATTGAGGATACTCGACATCTTGATCGGCGTTCCTTTTTTGGTGGTGCGGCCCCAGGGGTTGACAAAATCCTTGCCCATCATAATGATGCCGCCGCGCGGACCGCGCAGGGTCTTGTGCGTGGTGCTGGTAACGATGTGGCAGTGGGGTAGGGGATCGTTGAGCAATCCGGCGGCAATGAGACCGGCGGGGTGGGCGATATCGGCCAGCAGCAGGGCACCTACCTCATCGGCAATCTCGCGGAAGCGGGCGTAATCCCAGTCGCGGCTGTAAGCCGAGGCCCCGCAGATGATCAGTTTGGGCTGTACCTCGCGGGCGCGGGCGGCCACCTTATCCATATCCACCCGGCCGGTATCCGCCTCCACGCCGTAAAAGTGCGGCTTGAAGTGCTTGCCCGAAAAATTAACCCGCGACCCGTGGCTGAGGTGCCCGCCGTGGCTGAGGTCGAACCCGAGGATCGGGTCGCCCGGCTGGAGGCAAGCCAGGAAAACGGCCGCGTTGGCCTGTGCGCCCGAGTGGGGCTGCACGTTGGCGTAGTCCGCGCCGAAGATTTTCTTCAGCCGATCGATGGCCAGTTGTTCCACCCGGTCCACCACCTCGCAGCCGCCGTAGTAGCGCTTGCCGGGATAGCCCTCGGCGTACTTATTGGTCAGCGGGCTGCCCATGGCCTCTATAACGTAGGCCGAGGTAAAATTCTCCGATGCGATCAGCTCGATGCCGTTGCGCTGGCGGTTGGTTTCCTGTTCGATAAGGTCGAATACGAGGGGGTCGCGGGTCATGGCGGAAGGATTGAATGGCGGGGTAAACGGCCGGTTTGGTAGTTAGAGCCACTAAAACCGTGACGCGGAAAAAGTGTTGCGTCTAAAGTTCGTACCTTACTTTACAGTTATAGTAGTCTTAGCGGGCCGCAAAGTTACAATATTAGCGGCGGGTCCGGCATTTAATGAGTGCCTTTTCCGAGGCCGCCCTTCACCTTATATTTACCACTCAGTTCCCCGTTCATGCGCATTCCGGCCCGTTCCCTCGTCCTCCTTTACCGGCCGTTTGTAGGGGTGTTGTTATTATTTTTGGCCGTTGCCCCGGACCTCTCCGCCCGCAACGTCCGCCTGCGGGCCGTCTGGAACGACGACCCCGCCACCACCATGACCATCGGTTTCCAGCAGGTCAGCGGCCGCGATGCCCGCCTCTATTACGACGTGATCGACCAGCAGACCAACATCGGCGGCTACCGTTTCGTGGAGCGGCCGCAGCGTACCGAGTTCGCCCACGGTATGCAGACGCACTTCGTGCGCCTCAAAGGATTGCAGCCCAACACCGTTTATTACTTCGTGCTGGTGGACAGCGAGGGTACCTCCAAGCGCTACTCCTTCCAGACCTCGCCCGTGGGGCCGGATGCACGCCTGAGCGTCGTTGCCGGGGGCGACAGCCGCAACAACCGCGCCGCCCGCTGCGACGCCAATGCGGCGGTAAGCAAACTGCGGCCCACGGTGGTCCTCTTCGGCGGCGATATGACCGTCCAGGACGAACCCACCGAGTGGGAAGAATGGCTGGACGACTGGCAACTTACCATCTCCGGCGACGGGCGCATTTACCCCCTCATCGTGGCCCGGGGCAACCACGAGCGGACCAACCAGACGGTCTACAACCTGTTCGATACCGCCGGCCCCGAAATCTATTACGCCATGACACTGGGCGGCAATCTGCTGCGCATCTACACCCTCAATACCCTCATCCCCGCAGGCGGCTCCCAGGCCCGCTGGCTGGAGCAGGACCTGAGCCGCAACACCGACGTGATCTGGAAAATCGCGCAGTACCATCACACCATGCGCCCCCACACCACCGGCAAACCCGAGCGCGACGACCTGATGGATGCCTGGGCCGACCTCTTCTACCAGTACGGCGTAAATGTGGCCGTGGAGAGCGACGTGCACGTGGTGAAAACAACGTGGCCCATCCGTCCCAGCCGCGAACCCGGCAGCGAACTGGGCTTCATCCGCGATGATGCCGCCGGCACCGTTTTCGTGGGCGAAGGCTGCTGGGGTGCCCCCCTGCGCGACAACAACGACGACAAAAGCTGGACCCGCAACAGCGGCCGTTTCAACCAGTTCAAGTGGATGTTCATAGACGCCGGCCGCCTGGAACTGCGCACCGTCATGACCGATGGTGCTTCCCGCCTCGCCGAAGTCAGTCCCGCCAACATCTTCGTCGCTCCCCCCGGCCTCCAACTCTGGGAACCGAGCAACGGTTCCGTCGTCACCTTATATAACCGCCAGGCCACCGGCAGCCGCCCCATCGCCGCCTCGCCCGGTCGGTCCGACCACCGGCTACGGCACCCGCCCCGAAGCGGTCATCGCGCCGCCCGCCACGCCGCCCGGCTACGCACCGTCTCCCGCTTCCACCGTGCGTCCCGGCCCGCCCGATGCGCCCCAACCCGGCCCCGGTTACGGCCGCGATTCCCCCCCGCCCGCCGTCCAGGGAGAATCGCGCATGATCCCCGTCGATAATTTCAACCGCCTGGAGTTGCCCTACCGCCTCAGTCGCGGTGGCGATGTGGAAATCATCATCCTCAACGCGGCCATGCGCCCCATTCGCCGCTTCCCCTTCCCCCGCCAGGGCCCCGGCCCCTACTCGCCCCGCCTGGACCTGAGCGAACTCCCCTCCGGCACCTTCGAGGTCATCGTAAAGTGCGATGGAGAGCTGATCGGCAAGTTCCGTACGCGTAGGTAATAGGGAGTTTCGCCCATACTTTTGTAGGCGGCTGTGCCCCTAATAATTTACCCGCAGTAACCGTCGCAAGCTCCTCGGAGTTAGTACTTTGGAACCCAACTTGCACTTGCGTTTTTCCCGCCCCCCCCCGGCAGCGGCTGGGGTTACCACGAAGTAGCCGCGAAGCGAACGGGACCCAGCCGATTAGCCGGGCCGGGGGGGCGGGGGAAAATGTGGTACGAGCCAATAAACGTCACCCCTCCCCCCCTGGGGAGGGGCCGGGGGAGAGGCCCAATAAACAGAACGCAAAACGTCACCCCTCTCCCCTGCGGCGGCTGGGGTTAAGGGGACCCAGACGAATAGCTGGGCCGGGGGTGAGGGGAAACGGCGTCATACGAGCCACGCCCCGTCACCCTTCCCCCCTGGGGAGGGGCCGGGGGAGAGGTCCAATAAACAGAACGCAAAACGTCACCCCTCTCCGCTAAAGCCATACCGGAGATAAAGGCGCAGGGCGTGTCCCCTCCCAAAGGTCGGGGCCGGGCCGTCCGGCACTCTCTCCGCTGCGCTCCGTTCAAACAACACCTCCCACCCCTCACGCAATTAAACACGAATAAATTAATAATTAAAAAGGATACCCCAACCCCAACTGAAACGCAATATCCCGCAACCGGAAACTATCGAAACGATTCCAGTAATCTGCCTCCTTCACGCTGCCGTCGGGTGCCCGCTCACTGGGGAAGGGGCGGCGCAACTGCAAGCCCATATCGAGGCGGAAAATGAAGTAGGATAGATCGAACCGCAGACCGAAACCGCCGCCCACGGCAATTTGCCGGTAAAAAGGCTGGTGAATAAAATTATCGCCGCCGCATAACTCCGAGCGCTCAGCGAGCAAAAACTGCGATCCACAACGAGTGGAATCACGCCGGCGGGTCCACACATTACCGGCATCCACGAATAGGGCACCCTTGAGGGGTCCGAAAAGCGGAAAACGATATTCCAGGTTACCCTCGATCAGGATGTCACCTGTCTGAAAACGGCGCTGGGCGTTTACAGTAGTCAAGTGAGGTAGAATCGAGCAAGCCGCCCGGACCGAGGCCCCGGGGTGCCCAGGACCGCATGGAGTTGGCCCCGCCCACCCAGAACTGCTTCACGTAGGGCACGTCTTCGGCAAAGCCGAAGGGCAGGGCCAAACCCAGATTGAGACGCGTGACCAGGCTGCGCTCGGGTGTGTAGGCTTTGGTGTAGCGCAGATCGGCTTCGAGAAGAATATACTGCGCATAGATGGCCGAATCGCGCGGTGTCCACTCCCCGTCATTGTCATTGATGCTGTTGGAGAGGGTATTCGCGGCCCATATTTCTGCTCCCGCCACCTCGGCGCGGGCGTCGATGAAAAGGGATTGCCCCCGCCGGTTGACGCGGCCGCTACGAACGTAGTCGACGTCGCGTAACAGAAAACTGAGAAAGTACTGCTCGCCGAAACTGCGGGCCAAAAAGGGATTGCCCGCCAGGATGTCCTCAAAGAGTTTTTCGGTGGTCGGCCGCAAAATGTCTACGGCCAGGTGATTGATCCGGTAGCTCGTAGTGGCCGATTTTTTAAAATCGTAGCCGAAGCGGGCATTGAACTGATTGTAGCTATAAAATCCGCGAATCAGCAGGTACTCATAGGCCAGACTGAAACGGGTATTGGCCTTCTCGCGCAGGGCGGTGTAGAAATCCTCGTTCAGCAAGTGCCGGTCTTTTGAAAACGGTATGCCGTAGAGCCACCGGTAAACACCCCAATCCAGAAAACGGGGCAGGTAGAGCGTGGCCTGCGCGGCCAGATCGACGGTGTTGAAAAACGAAGTGGTATCGCGGGCCAAACCTACCGGATTTACTTCCACCCCGCCGCGCAGGCTGGTGGTGAGCAGTTCCGCCCCCCGGAAGAGGTTGCGGTTGCTGAAGGTAGGGCTGAGGCTGAGACCGATCAGATTATTTGCCGTACCGGCAATACTACGGTTGGTATAATTAAGATCGAAATCGACGCCTACTTCCATCTTGCTGTTGGGCGTGAGCTGAATCAGGAAATCGATCGTCTCCGGTTCGGTTTCCGAAATGCGTTGGGTGATGCGCACGAACCGGTAAATCCCCAGAGCGGAGAGCTGACGGTTGGTTTTTTCAAAATCGATCAGGCGGTAAGTCCGGCCCGGCCGCAGGAAAATATTGCTAACCAGCGTGGGAATTTTCACCCGCGGGCGGGTGGTTCGGTAGCGTAGCTCCACGCCCTCCACGGTGGTATCCACGGCAATGGGCAGATCGGGGTTCAGGGCGTCGTAGTCGGGTAGCACGGTCACTTTGCCCACGCGGTAGCGACGGTGCAAACTATCGCGGGCGGGCGGCAGTATCTCCAGGTAGAGGTCGGCAAAACCCGAGCGCCGGGAGGTGTCCACGTCCATTCTTCCAAAGGCCGCCGTAGTAAAAAACGCGTAGCCCTGATTCTGAAAGTAGGTGGCCAGCCGCTTTTTTTCCTGCTCGAATACATTAAGGTTGAGCGGTCCGCCGGTCTTCAGTAGACTACCGGGCCGGCCCTGCTCCAGCAGACTGTCGATATCCGGTTGCTGCGAGGAGTAATTGATGCTGTCGATGTAGTACTGCCGCTTCGGCTCCACATAGTAGGTAACCTCGGCCCGCTGCTTACGCTCTTCCTCTTCATAAAAGGTTTCGGCGTCGAAGTAGCCGCGGTAGCGGAGGTAAGTCCGCATGTTATCCGCCGATACCTGGCTAAGGCTGTCGCGGTAGATGGTCGGCGGCTCGCCGATGCTGTTGCGCAGGAACCGGTCGATACTGGTGGTATCCTTGGCCTTGCTGTTGGCCAGGTAAATGTACTCGCGGGGGAAGAGGAAAGAAGATGTTGGTGTTGGGTTCCTGCTTTTCGAGGGTACTGAGTTCGTAAAGCAGGTCGCTGCGGTTACGGACCTTCTTCTGGTCCATCTTGATGACCGAATCCACGAGCAGCGACTGGTCTTCCGCCAGAAATTTGGTACTATTGCACGAACAGAGACCCAGCACGACCAGGCAGGCCGCCACGCCGGCGGCAGCCGAGAGCGAGTGGGTCGGTAGAAGAAGGGAGCGCATGAGCCTGAGTACCAACGAGAGTAAATTTGTGCGGAGCCTGCGACTGAAGAAGTTCCGGCAAAAGTATAATAATTTCACCGTGGAGGGGGATAAGATGGTCCGCGAACTGGCCGCCCAGCAACGCTATACCGTACAAACGATCTATGCCCTGCCCGAATGGCCCGCCACCGCCCCCGAATGTGCCGCCTTACCGACCGTGATCGTCACCGAACGCGAGCTGGCCCAACTCAGCCAACTCACCACGCCCAATGCCGTGCTGGCGGTGGTCAGTAGCCCCCCGCCCCAACCCATTCCTAACGATCTGGACCGCCGCTTTAGCCTCTACCTCGACGGCCTCCAGGTGCCCGCCAACCTCGGGGCCATTCTCCGCGTCGCCGACTGGTTCGGTTTCTCCGACATCATCCTCGGCCCCGGCACCGTAGACCCCTATGCGGCCAAATCGGTGCAGGCAGGCATGGGTTCCTTCCTGCGCCTCAACCTGTATTCCGCTGAATTAGCCGAACTCGCCGAACAGTTCCCCGCTTACCCCATCTACGGGGCCGATATGGCCGGCCGCAGCATTTTCTCCCTCCCCTCCGCCGAACGCCCCCCCGCCGTTTGCCTGGTCATCGGCTCCGAAGGCCCCGGCATCCGCCCCGAAACCCGCAAACTGGTCACCCACTGGGTTAGCGTCCCCCGCGCCCCCGGCCGCAAGACCGAGAGCCTGAACGCCGCCGTAGCGGCAGGAATACTGGTGAGTGCGCTGGCGGACGGCAGGGACTCTAAGTGAGGTCTCCAAGGCCGTGCCCCCCTGAACCTTCTGATCGGCTGGATCCCCCCCCCTCGGCCTCGCGCGTGAGGGATGGAAGGTGTTGTTTGAACGAAGCGTAGCGAAGAGAGTGCCGGACAGCCCGACCCCGCCCCCCGGCGGGGGCACGCCCCCCCTATGGATTTATCCTGCAACCGGCAAAGTGCCGAACGCCCAATCGTCCCGCTAACTCCGAGGAGCTTGCGACAATCACCGCAGGTAGTCCAAAATACTAAAATACCAGACGCGCAGCGTCATGCCAAAGTACCGGCGGCGCAGCCGCCTACAGCCCCGCCTCCAGACTCGCAATCTTCGCCAGACTATCCGCGCGCTTCTGCTGCTCCAGCTCCACCACGGCGGGTGGGGCTTTCGACGTAAATCGCTCGTTGGCCAGTTTTTTCTCCACGCCGGCCAGAAAACCGCGCAGGCGCGTCAGTTCGGCCTCGATTTTGGCGCGCTCGGCCTCGGTGTCAATCTCTTCTTCCAGCGTCAGGTAAAAATTGGCGTTGCCCACCAGGAAACTCACGCTATTGGCGGGTTCCTCGTTCACCACGTCCAGCGATGCAAGGTGGGCCATGCGGATAATGGTATCGCGCAGGCCCGGGCGGGCCAGCAAGGAACGCACGGCAGGGGCGTCCTCGGCGGCCAGGGGCAGCGGGTCGCGCATCTTGATGCCGCGCGAATTGCGGACCTCGCGTACACCCTGCACGGCCTGCTGCAAGCGCTCGAAATCGGCGATCAAATCCTTATCGAAACTGCCGGAGGCGGGCCAGGTACTCACCACGCAATCCTCGCCGGGGGCGCGGTCCTTCAGTTGGTGCCAGATCTCCTCGGTCACGAAGGGCATGAAGGGGTGCAGCAGCGTCATCATGCGGCCGAACAGGTCGATCGTCCGGTCGTAGGTGGCGCGGCTCAGTTTGCCTTCCGGCTTGATTACCTCCAGGTACCAAGAGCAAAAGTCGCCCCAAATAAATTTATAGAGCGTCATCAGGCTCTCGCTCAGGCGGTAGGTCTTGAACTGCTCGTCCAGCTCGGTCACGGTTTGGGCCAGGCGCGACTCCAGCCAGTCGGCGGCCGTGGTTTCGGTGGGCGTGGCGGGGGCGTTGTCGTCCAGCTCGAAGCCTTTGATCAAGCGCAGGGCGTTCCACAGTTTGTTGCAAAACTTACTGCCCTGTTCGCACAACTTACTCTCGTTGATTACCTGCCTGGTTTCCGGGTCGATGGGCGCATCGAACACAATGTCGTTGCCCGCCGCCGCGCTACTCAGCATCCCGAACCGCACGCCGTCGGCACCGTACTTATCCAGCAGTTCCAGCGCATCCGGGCTATTACCCAACGATTTCGACATCTTCTGCCGCTTCTCGTCGCGCACCATGCCGGTAAAATAAACGTCTTTAAACGGGAAAGCCCCCCGTTCGCGTACCACCTCCTCGCCCAGCAGTTCGGGTGCAAATTCATAACCGGCCATCACCATGCGGGCCACCCAGAAAAACATAATGTCCCAGCCCGTCACCAGGGCCGAGGTGGGGTAGTAGTAGCGCAGTTCCTCCTGCGTCTCGAAACCGTCAAAAACCGACATCGGCCACAGCCAGCTGCTAAACCAGGTGTCCAGCACGTCCTCGTCCTGCTGCAGGTCGCTCAGTTGCAGCTCCGGTTTGCCCAGTTTGGTGCGGGCTTCCTCCAGGGCTTCCTCGGCCGTTTCGGCCACAAACACCTCGTCGCCGTGGTACCAGGCCGGTATCCGCTGGCCCCACCACAGCTGGCGGCTCACGCACCAGTCGCGCACCGCCTCGGGGCGCAACCAACTGTTCAGCATATTCACCATATTCTCGGGGTGGAACCGTACCTCGCCCTCCCGCACCGCCGCCAGTGCCTGAGCGGAGAAGTCGTCCATCCGCAAAAACCACTGCAGCGTCAGCCGGGGTTCCACCACGCTGTTGGTCCGCTCCGACCGGCCGATCCGGGTGCGGTACTGCTCGGTCTCCACCAGGTAGTCGCGCTCCTTCAGCAACTTCACTATTTCCTTGCGGGCGGCAAAGCGGTCCATGCCCACGGCATAGCCGGCCGCCTCGTTCATCGTGCCGTCGGCATTGATGATGTCGATCACCTCCAGGCCGTACTTTTCGCCCAGCGCATAGTCGTTGGGGTCGTGGGCGGGGGTGATCTTTAGTGCGCCCGATCCGAACTCGGGGTCCACGTAATCGTCACAGATAATGGGAATCACCCGGTCCACCAGCGGCACCACCACCTGGCGGCCGTGCAGGTGGGCATAGCGTTTATCGGCCGGGTGCACGGCCAGGCCGGTATCGGCCATGATCGTTTCGGGCCGCTGCGTGGCAATCACCACGTACTTATCGTCCGTCCCCTCCACGCGGTAGCGCACGTGGTAAAGCGCCGAGTTTTCGTCCTCGTGCAGCACCTCCTCATTCGAGAGCACGGTCTGCGCCTCGGGGTCCCAGTTGGTCATCCGCAGGCCCCGGTACAGCTTGTCCTTCTTATACAGGTTCACAAACACCTTGATCACGGCCCGGTACAGGCTGTCCTCCAGCGTAAAGCGCGTCCGCTCCCAGTCACACGAGGCACCCAGTTTTTTCAACTGCTCCAGTATTTTCCCGCCATACTCTTCCTTCCATTCCCAGGCGTGCTTCAAAAACTCCTCGCGGCCCAAGTCGGCCTTTTTAATGCCCTTTTCGCGCAGGCGGCGCACCACCTTGGCCTCCGTGGCAATGCTGGCGTGGTCCGTGCCCGGCACCCAGCAGGCGTTCTTCCCGTCCAGCCGCGCCTTGCGGATCAGGATGTCCTGGATCGTATTATTCAGCATATGGCCCATATGCAACACGCCGGTCACGTTGGGCGGCGGAATCACCACCGTATACGGCTCCCGCTCGTCGGGGGTCGAATGAAAATAATTGCGGTCCAGCCAGTGCCGGTACCACTTGTCCTCGGTGTCCTGGGCGGAGTAAGTCTTGGCTAAATCCATGGGGCGCGGTCTGATTTGAGGTGCGAAGATAAGCAATGACCCGGCAATGGTACCGTACGCGGGGCGGGGACGGATAGTTCCCTTAAACGGATACATCGGCAGGGGCGGGGTTTGGGCGTGTCCGGCCCCGGCGGGCCGGCCGGGGCCTTCCAGGCGCGGCTGTCGCCTTGGCCCTGCGGGCTTCCTCCCTGCGGTCGTCACCTTCCAGGCACCTCACGCGAAAAATAGGTAGGTTGGGATATCTAAACTAATCCACATTCCGCATGAAATCATCCGACAACCGCATCACTTTGATCACGGCCATTTGCCTGGCGGCCGCAGTTTTTGTAGCGTCCAACCTACTCGGCCAATACTTTTCCGAGGGGTCGAATAACTTCCTCTCCAGCAAAATTACCGGCGGCTTCGTTCGCTTGGCACTAATTCTCGTCGGCTACTATCTGCTCCGCCGTTACCGGGATGAGATCCTCGTTCCGGTTCACAAAAATTATTTCATTGCGCTACTGCCTGCCGCCCTCTGCTTATTGGTGATCGGCTCGGCCGCGGAAAAATACCTCACCAACGACGCCGAGATATTCTGGGTGGTCTTATTCGTTTCCCTCACCATCGGCCTCCTCGAAGAAATATACTGCCGTCGCCTCCTTTTCATGCACCTACTTAAAAAGAAGGGCGACCTGATGAAAGCCGCCCTGCTCAGTTCTTTCTTTTTCGGCGTCTTTCACGTGTTTAATCTCATCGGCCATGAACTCACGCAGAAGAATTTAATCAGTGTTTTCAATCAGATGATGTTTGCCTTCAGCATGGGTATGCTTATGGCCAGCCTCTACGCCCGGTCGGGTTCGTTTCTAGGAGTGGTCCTTTTCTACTCGCTCTGGGATTTTTCAAATATTTACAAATCATACCTCCGCTCCATTCAAAATGGTCAGGACAACCCTTCCTTCCAGGGAGACCCAATTCCTACCATTATCGGCGGGCTACTGTTCTTTGCCATCCTTTTCACCATTGGCTACCAACTGCTCCGCTCCGCCGAGCGCAGGCAGAAGTTTGTCAGTAGTTAGGGAATCAGTTTTTCAACAGGGGAACGTGTAAAAATCGACCTCCAGATTTCAAATCTACCAGCCGAGAGGGTGGCTCCTTTGAGCAAAATCATCACCGAAGTTTATCTATGCCTATCCCATACTATACTTCCGCCGCCGGTCGATACGAATATACCTGACCAGTGATTTGGGGAGAATCTTTTTCTCAAATTTGAGAAGTAAGTTCAATATCCCACGCGAGGCAATAACTCCAGCCCTGCCCGCGTAGGGCTACGTTCCGGGACCTGCCGGTCCGAACTACTCCCTACGCGAGGCAATAAATCCAGCCCTGCCCGGGCCTCCGAATATATTAACGATGGAAATGATTACGGGTTGCGATGAAAAACCGCACCCTAAATTATGCGCAGCGGAAAATGGAAAAACCCCCTCCCCCCCGAAGTAGCCCCGGATAGGGGCGGACCCCCACCACCTAGCGAAGGGAGTAGTGGACCTCCGGTCCCAGCGTAGCCCTCCGCCCTCCACGCCAAGCGTGGACCCCCGATAATTGGAAGAGTAAATAACAAACTACCGTTCACAACTCACCCCTTCTCGATGTATAGTCAATCGTTTTCTCTGCGTGAGGTGCCTGGAAGGCGGCCCGCGCAGCGGGGCAGTGCGCTAGCACCGAGCGAACAGCGAGCCTGAAAGGGACCGACCCGGAGCCGTCAGGCGACGGGGCACGCCCAACCCGCCCGCCGGAAACGTACCCCCTACGGCAAAAACACCAACTTTTTCAACAATCGCAGGGGATAAACCGCTTTAGTACCGTTATGTATCGTAGGTATGGGTACCCACCCGCCGATATGCCGATCAAACTACCGCCCATGCGCCAGCTTACCCTCCTGATTTTGCTCCTTTTTGTTGCCTCCGTCACGGTTGCCCAGACCTCGCAGGTCACCTTTGGCAAGAACCGTGTGCAGTACAATCAGGACTTTGACGAGTGGTCGCGCTTCGAGAGCGATAATTTTATCACCTACTGGTACGGGCAGGGGCGCACCATCGGGCAGTCGGTGGTGCAGATGGCGGAATATGATTTTGCCTACATCCAGGGGATGCTGGAGCACCGCATGAACCAGAAGGTGCAGCTGATCGTGTATGCGGACATTACGGACGTGAAGCAGAGCAATATCGGCTCCGATGAGGTTTTTACCCTGCCCGGCGGCAACCTGAACCGGCTGCGCGGCAGCGGCTATGTAAGTGGGTCGCAGGCCAAGTTTTTGGGCAACAAGGCATTTGTGTACTTCAACGGCGACCATACCGACCTGCGGCGGCAGGTGCGCGAGGCCGTGGCCGGGGTATACCTGGAAAATATGCTTTACGGCAGCAACATCCAGGAGGTGGTGCAAAATGCCGTGCTGATGAACCTGCCCGATTGGTTTAAGCAGGGTCTGGTGTCTTACATGGGCCAGCCCTGGAACACCGAACTGGACGACCAGCTGCGCAGCCTGATGGCGAGCGGCCGCTACGACGATTTTTTTGAACTGGCCGAGGAGTATCCCGCGCTGGCCGGCCACTCGTTCTGGTTTTTTGTGGCCCGCAACTACGGCGAATCCACCGTGTCTAACCTGCTTTACCTGACGCGCATCAACCGCAGCGTGGAGAGTGGATTTCTGTACGTGCTGGGCAGCCCCTACGAGACGGTGCTCTACAACTGGAAGGAATTTTACCAGGGCCGTTTTCAGCAAGACCTGGCCGGACGGCCGGCTCTGCCGGGGCAGGAAGTGGCGTTTAAGAACCGCCGCAACTCGCCCGTTACCCAGCTGCGCCTCAGCCCGGACGGGCAGAATATCCTCTACGTCCTCAACGAGATCGGTAAGGTGAAGGTCTACCGCCAGGAGATCGCCACCGGCAAGCGCGAACTCATTTATAAGGGCGGCAATCGCAACGCCCTGCAGGCCACCGATTACAGCTACCCACTGGTAGACTGGAACCCCAGCGGGCAGGAAATAGCCGTGCTCTATGAGGTGCGCGACAAACCGAAACTGCTGCTCTACAGCCTGACCACGGGTAAAAAACTAGTGGAAGAACTGGCCCCCGGCCTGCAACGGGTACACAGCCTGGACTATATAGACCCCGGCAGCATGGTGATAACGGCCACGGTCAACGGTTACTCCAACGTATTCACCTACCTGCCCGCCACCCGCCAGTTTCAGGCCGTTACCAATGATTTTTACGACGACCTGGACGCCCGGGCCGTCAATGTGCGCGGGCGGCGGGGCATCGTGTTTGCCTCCAACCGTACGGATACGCTGCTCCAATCGCTGCGGCTGGACACGATTCTGCCCATCGCCAATTTCGACCTCTTTTATTACGACCTGCAGAACCGCTCCAACGAACTGGTGCGTATCACCAACACCCCCTTTGCCGACGAGCGGCTGCCCAGTGCCATCGACACCACCTACTTTCAGTTCGTCACCAACGAAAGCGGCATCCACAACGCCACCGCCGCGCGGCTGGAAGATTATATCCACCACTACGACCAGGTCATTACCCTCACCACGGGCGAGGAGATCCGCCTCAACGCCGATTCCACGCTGGAAAGCCTGGACACCAGCCTGATCGACACCATCGTGATCGAACCGATCATCCGCGAGCGGGCGGTGCTCTACCCCAAGACCAACCTGCCCACCAACATCCATGCCCAGGCCACCGCGCCCCGCGCGGGCCGCCAGGCCCGCCTGTACGTGGACGGCGGCAAGCCGCGCATCTTTGTGGAAAATCTGGCTGTCGGACCCATCGTGGAGGCCCGCCCCACCAGTTTCGGCCGTTTCCAGCGCGAGGGGTCGGCCCAGTACCGTCGTCAGCCCCAAGCCAAAACCACGCTCACGGGGCGGCGCAGCCGCACCGCCGGCGCGCTGGCGCGCCCGCTACCTTCCAACCGGCCCACGGCCCCGCCCGTCAATCTTACCCCCGACCCGGCCGAATTGGATACCATTGTGCCGCCCGCGCAGGATACCGTGGAAACCACCCCGCAGGAACCCAAAATAGACCTGGATAATTACCTCTTCCAGAGCGAATTCGAGGACGATACACCGCCCCCGCCCCTGGGCCGCGAACCCGGCAGGGAACCCGTGGTAACCACGCCCCGCGATCCGCTGCCCGTGCCCCGGCCCGTCAACCCTAGCCTGCGCGGCGAGCAGGTCTACGCCCAACCCAACGAGGTGTACCGCTTCCTGCCCTCGCGCATCACGCCCTACCGCACACAGTTTCGGGTCGATTACGTCAGGACCACGGCCGACAACGATCCGCTCTTCGAGGGCCTCAATACCTTCGCCGGCAACCCCGACGGATTCACGCAACAGCCGCTGGGCATCCTGTTCAAGGGCAACGTCAAAGACCTGTTCGAGGACCACGTCATCGAGGGCGGCCTGCGCATCCCCACCAGTTTCAACGGTACCGAGTACTTCATGATCTATCATAACCGCAAAAAGCGGCTGGACATCAACTACGCCGTCTACCGCCGCAACCGCCGCCGCGACGAGGGGAACCTGCGATTCGGCCCCCGCCGCATCGACGAAAATACCCTCCTCGGCCAGGTCGGCGTCCGTTATCCGCTCGACGTGTTCCGCTCCCTGCGCGCCACCGCCACCCTGCGCCGCGACCGCGTGCAGTCCCTCCCCACCGAGATCATCGCCTTACAGAGCAAACCCGCCCGCGATCAGCGCGTGGGCCTGCGCCTGGAGTACGTATTCGACAACACCATCCCCGTCTCGCCCAACATCATGTGGGGCACCCGCTACAAGGTGTACACCGACGTTTATAAGGGTTTCAATTTCGACCTCAACGGCAACGACGCCAACGAGCAAACCTTTATCCCCGGCATCCTGGGCATTATCGGCATCGACTTCCGCCACTACCAGCGGCTCGACAAGTGGTCCATCCTGGCCCTGCGCGGCGCGGGCGTCACCAACTTCGGCAAGCAACAAATCCTCTACTACCTGGGCGGGGCCGATAACGAACTGGGAGCCAACTTCGGGCAGGCCGTCCCCGTGCCCACCGAGGAAAACATCGCTTTCCAGGCCCTCGCCAACCCCCTGCGCGGCTTCGACCAAAACATCCGCAACGGCACCACCTACGTCCTCGGAAATGCCGAACTACGCATCCCGGTCTTCAATTACTTCTTCAAGCGCATTCGCTCCTCTTTCATCCGCGATTTCCAACTCGTCGGCTTCTTCGACATTGGCACCGCCTGGGTGGGTGAAGACCCCTACAGCCCCGACAATCCCGCCAACATCATCACCTACCCCGACCCGAGTATCGACAACAATTCGCCCGTCTCCGTCCAGGTCACCCGCTTCCGCGACCCCATCGTCTACGGTTACGGCCTCGGTGCGCGCACCACGCTTTTCGGCTACTTCATTCGCGTCGACTATGGTTTCGGCACCGAGACCGCCATCCGCGGCGAGGGCAAGTGGCACTTCTCGCTCGGCTACGATTTTTAGGTGGTGGCACCTGGTTAAAGGCTGCTTTTTCGGGCGTGTCCCCGGCTTTGGCCGGGGCGGCTGTCCGGCACTCTCTCCGCTACGCTCCGTTCAAACAACACCTCCCATCCCTCACGCGGGGGAGGTCGATGAGTGAATGATTGAATGACTGATTGATTGAATGCATGATTGAATGACTGATTGATTGATTGAATGAACGACTGAATGCATGGCATTTGCGCGTTATGGAATGATGGGGGAGTGAAGGATTAGCTGCGCTGCTTCTCTCAATCGCTAGCAATTTTCGTGGTGGAGGGTAAGGGGCGGATACCGATCATGATGACCACCTTCCCTTCAGAGAGGTCGGGCCGGTAGGCCCGGGTAGGGAAGTGTACGTATAGGCTGAACTCCGAGGAACTTGCGACGATCACCGCAGGTAAAATACCAGCGGCAACGCCGCCTACAAAAGTGACGGGCGAAGCCCCGCGAAGCCCTATATAATCCGTATCTTTGCCCCCCGCCCCGAGGACGCCCGCCCACCCAAAATTTCCAATCCCTATGCCCGATTTTCCCGACAAGTCTACTCGCACCGCCGGCAAAAAACAGCCGGGCAAACAACGCGGCGAGGATATGTCGGCCTACCTGTTCGGTACCCTGCCGCCGCAGCCCCGCAGCTGGAGGAGGCGGTGCTGAGTGCCATCATGCTGGAACGGGAGGCCCTGACCAAAGTGGTCGACATCCTGCAACCGGAGTCCTTCTACTCCGATGCGCACCAGCAGATCTACCGGGCCATGCAGCACCTCTTCGAAGCGGTGACGGCCGGTCGACCTGCTCACCGTGGCCGAGGAACTGCGGAAGATGGACGCCCTGCAACTGGCCGGCGGACCCGCTTACCTGGCGGATTTGTCGAACAAGGTCAGCCAGTCGGCCAACATCGAGTACCACGCACGGATCGTCGCCCAGAAGTTTATCCAGCGCGAACTAATTCGGGTGTCCAACGAGATCATCAAGAGTGCCTACGAGGATTCTACCGATGTGCTGGACCTGCTGGACGAGGCGGAAAAGGGCTATTCTCCATCGCCGAAAAGAACATGGGCCGCCAGGTGGACGATATGACCACCCTTTCGAGCAAATTGCTCAAAGAACTGGAAAAATTAAAGGATACCAAGAGGACTAACCGGCCTCCCCACCGGATTTACCGATCTGGACCGGCTCACCAGCGGCTTTCAGCGGTCCGACCTCATCATTATTGCCGCCCGCCCGGCCATGGGTAAAACCAGTTTCGTGCTTTCGCTGGCCAAAAATGCCGCCGTTGATTTCGAGCGGCCGGTCGCTTTTTTCAGCCTGGAAATGTCCAGCCTCCAGTTGGCTACCCGCATTGTCTCCCAGCAGGCCGAGATCGAGGGCAGCAAGATGCGCAGTGGCAAATTCACCGAAGACGAATGGGGCCGCCTGCACGGGGCCATCGAGCGGGTGGGCGATGCCAAGGTCTACATCGACGATACGCCCGCCATCAACGTTTTTGAGTTGCGGGCCAAGTGCCGCCGCCTTAAACTCCAGCACGATATTCAGCTCATCGTTATCGATTACCTCCAGCTCATGACCGGCGGCGGCGACAACAGCCGCGGCAACCGTGAACAGGAGGTGGGTGCCATCTCCCGTGCCCTCAAGGGCCTCGCCAAAGAACTGGATGTACCGGTGGTGGCCTTGGCGCAGCTCAGTCGTGCCGTGGAGGTGCGGGGCGGTGATAAAAGACCGCAGCTCAGTGATTTACGTGAGTCGGGGTCGATCGAACAAGACGCCGATATCGTGATGTTCCTCTACCGGCCGGAATACTACCAGATCATGGAGGACCAGGAAGGGAACTCGAACAAGGGGGTGGCGGAAGTCATCGTGGCCAAACACCGTCATGGGGCCACGGCCAACATCCGTTTACGGTTCATCGACCGCTTTGCGCAATTCACTAATCTGGATGATCCCGATTTCAGCCTGCTGCCGGCCGGTACGATCGACGGGGAAGACGCACCTTATAGTGGTACGATCACAATTGGGTCGAAGATGAATAGTGACGATGATATTCCGTTTTAGGAGTTTTAGTTGGATCGAGCGACCCGTATTTTGATCGGTAAGACGCATCCTGCAATCCTTCCTTCCCTTCGTCCTTCATTCCTTGATATACCGAAATTGCTATCTTTGCGCCCGCTGCCGAAAAGGTACTACCTACCTTGGAGCGGCCCCCGAAGCGCGGCCTTCCGTCGTTGCCGATTCTCATCCGCCCCACCACCGGCCCCAGCGGCCACCTAACCGATAAGACCATGGCCAGTACCTCCGACATCCGTAACGGCTTTTGTTTCAAGTACAACAACGACGTGGTATCCGTCGTCGAGTTTCAGCACGTAAAGCCCGGCAAGGGTGCCGCCTTCGTGCGGACCAAAATGAAGAGCCTCGCCACCGGCCGCGTACTGGACAATACGTTTCCCTCCGGCCACAAGATCGAGGAAGTGCGCGTAGAGCGGCACAAAATGCAATATCTCTACAACGATGACCTGGGCTACCACTTCATGAACTCGGAGACTTTCGAGCAGGCCCGCCTGGCAAAAGAACTGATCGACCGCCCCGGCCTGCTGAAGGAAGGTGCCGAAGTGGAAGTACTGTTTTCCACGGAAGACAACACGGCCCTTACCCTGGACCTGCCTCAGTACGTGGAGATGGACATCACCTATACCGAACCCGGTGTGAAGGGTGATACGGCCACCAACACCCTGAAACCCGCCACCGTGGAAACGGGCGAGGAGGTGCGCGTGCCCCTGTTCGTGAATCAGGGCGACCGGATCAAGATCGATACGCGCAATGGAGCCTATGTCGAGCGGGTAAAAAAATAAGGTACCTTGCCCTCCGGCGAAACCGCCAAAATTGCTATCTTGTCACGGAACCAATCATCAGGTATGACCCTTAAGGAAATTCAGGAGCTGATAAAGCTGATCAACCGCACCGAATTGGCGGAATTTAAAATGAAGACGGGCGATTTTCAATTGCACATTCGCTCCAAAAAACTACAACGAGGCGGTTGGCAATGACAACCGCCAAATGAATACCCAGCCCAGCATCATCAACATGCCCGGCGGCGGTATGCCGGCTTATGCCCCCGCTCCCGCCGCACCGGCCCCGGCCGCTGCTCCCGCACCGGCTGCCGCCGCCGCACCGCCGGCCTCACCCGCCGCCGCTCCGGACTCGGAGGCTAACCTGATCCCGGTAAAATCTCCGATGATCGGCACCTTCTACCGCTCCTCCTCTCCCGATAAACCCGCCTTCGTGAAGGTGGGCGATACCATTGCCGAGGGCGATACGGTCTGCATCGTGGAAGCGATGAAACTCTTTAACGAAATTGAGACGGAAGTAAGCGGCAAGATCGTCAAAGTGATGATCGAAGACGCCCAGCCGGTCGAATACGACCAAGTTCTTTTCCTCGTCGACCCCAGGGGCTAATCGCTGCCTGCGTGCCTTACAACCGCCAGCTATGTTTGAGAAAATACTGATTGCCAACCTCGCGGCGAGATCGCGCTGCGCGTGATTCGCACCTGCCGCGAAATGGGCATCAAGACCGTTGCCATCTATTCCACCGCCGATCGCGAAAGCCTTCACGTCCGCTTTGCCGACGAGGCCGTCTGCATCGGTCCGCCGCCTTCGTCGGAATCCTATTTGGCCATTCCGAAAATCATGGCGGCGGTAGAAATTACCAATGCCGATGCGATCCACCCCGGCTACGGCTTTTTATCGGAAAACGCTGATTTTGCCGAGGTATGTCAGGAATACGGGATCAAGTTTATCGGCCCTACCCCTGAGCACATTCGGCGCATGGGTGATAAAATCACGGCCAAGGAAACCATGATCGCCGCCGGTGTGCCGGTTATTCCCGGTTCGGAGGGCCTGCTGAAATCCTTCGAGGAAGGTATCAAGCTGGCCGAAGGTATCGGCTACCCGGTCATTATCAAGGCCACGGCCGGCGGCGGTGGTAAGGGCATGCGCGTGATCTGGAAACCGGCGGAATTCGAGGCGGCCTGGGACAGTGCGAAACAGGAAGCCCGTGCGAGTTTCGGTAACGACGGTAT
>CAVPZP010000074.1:0-66970 GCA_963710215.1 Lewinellaceae bacterium
CCGGATCCACCGTCACATCCAGGGCCAGTTCTACCAACTGCTGTTCGCAGTCACACTGTTTGATGATGGTCAGGCCGAGGGCTTCGGCGATAAAGTCTACGTCGATGTTTTCTCCATCCGCGCCGGAAAGAATCAGGCTGGGCCGTGAGGGCGGGGAATTTTTGCAGTCGAAATTAACCACTTGCTCGCCGCTTTGGTCGGTGGTCACGTTTAGCGGTACGTCAAAAAAGACGGCAAATTCCACGCGGTCGTCCTCGTATTCATCGACATCGTAGAGGATCTTTTCTTCCACAATCCGAATGATCAGATCGCTGCTGGCGGGTACGTCCTCGATTTTATGGACGCTTACGACGCCCCTCTCCTCCTGGACGCAGAAGATGCTGCTGAAACCGTCCTTACAGTTGCCCGCCAGCAGGTCGTAGCTGAACTGGCCGGGGTAGTTGGCGTAGCGATGTAATACTACATTGCCGCCCTGATTGGCAATGCGCAGGTAGCGTACCGATTCTTCTTTTCCCTCGGAGCAGTAAGATTCAAGGGGCAGGTCCGGCTGTTCCTGTGGCTGCCGAAAGTTTATCGGCGTGAGCGTGGGATTGCAGTACTGCTTGCTGGGGTTGATCGTGGGAATTTTTTTCGCACAGCTAAAATCAGGGGCCGGCATATCATCGTCCGGGTCACAACCGGACCAAAAGATGAGCATGGCGGCAGCGACGACTACGTAAAGCAGGGTAAGAATGCGGTAAGGCATAACGGAGGGATGTGTGTGTGATGAGCAATAAGGGGCGGCCCGGCCGAAGCCTTGCCGTCGCTGCCCACCGCGTTTTTAGGGAGGAATTGCACCGGCGAAGGTAATCAACATTGAGTCAACTAGTTAGCCGCTGCGCCGCCTTTACGTGGTCGGACAACGGGGGTTGGTGCCGTGGGCGGGGGGAACGTTACACCTTCCGGTGGGAATTTTTTACACAAACACCCCCCAACCGCCTCCGGCGGTTGGGGGGTGTTGCAAGCCCGGCGGGTAAACCGGGTCACTAAAGCGTTTCCAGCAACTCTTCCGCTTCCGCTTGCATGAAACCACCCTCGGTGGCAGCCGACACGCGCAGTTGTGCTTTTGCCTCGTCGGCACGGTCGCTACCCAGCAGTGCCAGGGCATAGTACCAGCGGGCCCGGTCCTGTAGGGCGAAGGACTCATCCCCGGCCAATGGTTGCAGCAGGGCGGCCGCCTCGGCGGGCTGCCGTAGTTGCAGCAGCGACTGGGCGCGGTAAAACCGGTTGGTGGGCGTCTCCGGCAGCCGGGCCAGCAGCGTGGCGGCACTTTCGTAGTCGGCGGCCTCGTAGGTGGAGTAGGCGGCCACGGCCGGGTCGGAGCCGTTGTCGGCACCCTTGGTCAGTTCCACGGCGCGGTTGGGGTAGGCATCCAGGTAAGCCAGGTAGTCGGGTGCAGCGGCGGGGCGCAGCACAAACCAACCGGCCACCAGCAACAGGGCCAGGGCGGCGGCCATCGCGTACCACTTGGTGCGGGATGCCGCCTGCGGCCGGGCACCGGCACCGGGCAGGCTGCGTATTTTAGCACCCGTGTTGCCGGCACTCAGTTCGGACTCCAGCTTGCGCAGGCGATCCTTCAATTTCGCATCGCCGGCCGCTTCCACGGTCGCGGCAATGTCGGTATCGGCCTCCAGCAGGGCGCGCATTTCGGCGTCCTCCGCCAGGTGGGTTTTCATTTCGGCCCGCTCGGCGGCATCGGCACGGTTCAGGAGATGTCGGTCCCTTTTTTCCTGGTCATTTAGTTCATTGTTCATCAGATAAAGCTTGTGGGGGTGTGAGAGAGGCAAGCCACGTAGTTAAAACCAGCCACGAACCGGGCCGGTTCATCGCGATCATTCCTGCGCTTTAGTGCCCAAAAGAAGACGTAGTTGTTCCTGGCAGCGGTGCTTTTTAACGCGCACCGCCCCGGGGGAGCTAAAGCCCATTCTGAGCTGAATCGATTCGATGGAGTAACGCTCGTAGAAAAAGAGGTGCAAGATTTGCTGACACTTCTCTCCCAGCCCGGCCAGCCCGCGGGCCAGCGTTTCGCGGCGGTGATCGTCGTCGATCTGGCGGTAGATGGTCAGGTCCATTCCGTGGGTCGGTTCGGGCCGGTCCTCAAAATCGGTGACCACCTCCCGCTTCGTCCGCCGGAATTTCTTCAGCACCAGGTGCTTCCCCACCGCAAAGAGGTACGTCTGCACACTGGCCGTCATCTCATCCAGCTTGCCGGCGCGGGCGTTTTTATACACCACGATCACGGCATCCTGAAAACAGTCGGCCGCATCTTCCTCCCCGCAATTGTAGCGGGAGCCGGCGAATTGAAAAAATTTGTCGCGGTATTCCCGGTACAGGCGGTCCACCGCTTTTTCGTCCCCCCCCCGGAGGCCGTCCAGCAGTTCGGCATCACTACTCATAGCATCGTTTCAGTTCAAGGTCCGGGAAGGATTTTCCCGAAATCACCCAAATGTAGGCAATTTTCGGACTCTCCGGACCAGGGCTACGCTTTTCGTTGCGTCCGTTTATATCTCACGGGCAGAAGTTGTTACGCAGGGGCTAAAACATTACTCTCTGGTCAGTTCCAAAAAGCCGTCCATCTTGTCATTATCCAGCGTCACCGACAGGTGGTAGTGCGCAATCCGCCACCGCCCCTCCGCATCGCGCCGCGCCACGCCCGAACCGCGACAAACGCCCATCCAGGTGTGCAGCAGTTCGTCCCAGTAAGCCATCCCCGGGGCGGCCGGGTCCACCTCCACGTGCCGGTCATAGGCCGTAAACGCCCAGGCCGTATCGCGCCGGAAAATCGGGGCCGCCCACTCCGCCATCTCCTCCCGCGTCCACCGCTCCGTCTTGTCCGTCCCGATATAGACTGCGCCTGGTAGCATGGTGCCGAAAAACGCGGCCGAATCCGCCACCGCCGCCGCTCGGTGCCAGCCGTCAATGGTCTTGGCCAGCACGCCCACCGGATCTTCCGATTGAAGCGGCCCGGGCCGCTGGGCCGCAACGCCACCGTATATAAGGAGTAGAACCGGGAGCAAAGTAGCGTAGCGCATCGTGTAAGCAGGTTTTGATTTACTGCTAAACGATCCGGAAGCGGAATAAGGGTGAGCCGGCGGGGTATTTTTTGGGCGTGCCCCCACCCGGCCAAGGCCGGGTGGGGTCGGGCTATCCGGCACTCTCTCCGCTACGCTGCGTTCAAACAACACCTCCTATCCCTCACGCAGGCCACCATCCCCGGACCGGCGGTCGACCTAGTAAAAATTGACCCGAATTCGCACAAGCCGCTAAGAGCGTGTTTTAGATGAAGGAGATTCCTCTCATTTGTTTAAAAAATACGATCTTCGCCTTCCCCCCTAACCCCGACCTGGATTTGGCAGTTACGCTTCCAATCCCGCTATAATGGACAAGCGATGGGAGTGGGGCCGACCCTTGATAAAACGAGACGGGTTGAGAAACACCTTTCCGGGGAGGCAGCCCGCAGGGCCGAGCGAATAGCGAGCCACGGACGCAGCGACCGGCCGGCCGCTAGGCCGGGGGGATGGCCCCCATAAAAGAAAACCAAAAAACTACCTTTAATTATGGCCTTTGAACTGCACTCTCCCTTTAAACCGACGGGTGACCAGCCGACCGCGATCAAGCAGTTGGTGGCGGGAATAAATGAGGGCGAACGGGCGCAGACGTTGCTGGGCGTGACCGGCTCGGGCAAGACGTTTACGATGGCTAATATGATTGCGCAGCTGAACCGGCCGGTGCTGGTGCTGACGCACAACAAGACGCTGACGGCTCAACTGTATAGTGAGTTCAAGGAGTTTTTTCCGAATAATGCGGTGGAGTATTTTGTGTCCTACTACGATTATTATCAGCCGGAGGCTTATATGTCGGTCAGTGACACCTATATAGAGAAGGATTTGTCGATCAATGACGAGATTGACAAGTTGCGGTTGCGGGCCACGTCCAATTTGCTGAGCGGGCGGCGCGATATTATTATCGTGGCCTCGGTGTCAGTGATTTACGGCATGGGCAACCCGGAGGATTATAAGGCGGGTATCATCCGGCTGAAAAAGGGGATGACCAAGAGCCGCAACGGATTTTTGTATGATCTGGTGGACGCGCTTTACTCGCGCACCGAGACGGATTTTAAACGCGCCACTTTCCGGGTGCGCGGCGATACGGTGGACATCAACCTGCCCTACGTGGAGTACGGTTACCGCATCACTTTTTTCGGGGACGAGATCGAGAGCATCGACCAGATCGAGCTGGAGAGCGGCAAGCGGATCGAGTCGATGGAGGTGGCGGCTATTTTTCCGGCCAACCTGTACGTGGCCCCACGCGAACGGATGCACGCCATCATCAATGACATTCAGGACGAGCTGTACGAGCAGGAGCGCTATTTTGAGCGCGAGGCCCGCCTGCTGGAGGCCAAACGGATTCACGAGCGGACGTCTTTCGACCTGGAGATGATGAAAGAATTGGGCTATTGCAACGGCGTGGAGAATTATTCACGCTTCTTCGACGGCCGCAAGCCCGGTACCCGGCCCTTTTGCCTGTTGGACTATTTTCCGGACGATTACCTGACCATCATCGACGAGAGCCACGTGACCCTGCCGCAAGTGCGCGGTATGTTCGGCGGCGACCGGGCGCGCAAATTGAGTCTGGTCAATTTCGGCTTCCGCCTGCCGTCGGCCATGGATAACCGGCCGCTGAACTTTACGGAATTCGAGAGCCTGATCAATCAGGTCGTCTACGTTTCCGCCACCCCCGGCGACTACGAGTTGGAAGAAACGGGCGGCGTTTTCGTGGAGCAGATCATCCGCCCGACGGGTTTGCTGGACCCACCGATCGAGGTGCGGCCCAGCCTGAACCAGATTGACGACCTGCTGGAGGAAATAGACAACCGCCGCAAGCAGAACGAGCGCGTGCTGGTGACGACCCTGACCAAGCGGATGTCGGAAGAACTGACCCGCTACCTGGAGAGCGTGGGCACCAAGGTGCGCTACATCCATTCGGAAGTGGATACGATGGAGCGGGTGGAAATTTTGCGCAACCTGCGCCTGGGCGAGTTCGATGTGTTGGTGGGCGTGAACCTGTTGCGCGAGGGCCTCGACCTGCCCGAGGTGAGTCTGGTCGCCATTCTGGATGCGGACAAGGAGGGTTTTTTGCGCAACGAACGTTCGCTGACCCAGACGGCCGGCCGCGCGGCCCGCAATAGTAACGGCCTGGTGGTTTTTTATGCCGATAAACTGACCGACTCGATGCGGCGCACGATCGAGGAAACCAACCGCCGCCGGACCGTTCAGCAACGCTACAACGAGGAGAATAATATTACGCCGATGACGGTGCTGAAATCGCGGGAGGATATTTTGAGCAGTAAATCCATTCTGGACATTCGCGCCGTGGCCACCCCGGATTACGTACACGAAGACGTCGTCTCGCTGGCCGCCGACCCCGTTATGCAGTACATGTCGCGCGACCAGGTGGAACGTACGCTGGCCGAAACGGAGCGCAAGATGAAGACCGCCGCCAAGGAACTGGATTTCATTCAGGCCGCCCAGTACCGGGATGAGATGCTGGCGTTGAAGGCGAAACTAAAAGGCATGTAGCCGGGCCGGGGGAGAGGTCGAACAAGAAATGTCACCCTTCACCCCCGCCCAACCGCTTATCGATCTGAAAAGCCGCGCTAATCATGGACAAGTGTGAGAAGGCCTGCGGGAAATTCCCCAGTTGCTCGCCGTGCATCCCGATTTCCTCACTCATCAGACCGAGGTGGTTGGCGTAGCCGATCAGTTTTTCAAAGGCGAGGGTGGCGTCGTCCAGCCGGCCGAGGCGGGCGAGGCATTCCACGTACCAGAACGAGCAGATGGTGAACGCTCCTTCTTCGCCCATGAGGCCGTCGGTGGCACCGTTTTCTACCTTGTAGCGGAAAACTAACACGTCGACCGCCAGTTTTTCCTCGATTTTAGCGAAGGTCTTTTGCCAGCGGGGTTCTTTGGAAGAAACGAAGCGCAGGAGCGGCATCAGCAGAGCCGAGGCATCGAGTACGTCGGCCCCCTTGTACTGGACGTAGCTCTGGAGGTCCTCGTTCCAGAAGCCGTCATAGATATCCGTGTAGATTTTATCGCGCTCCTTGCGCCAGCGGTCGATGTCGGCCGGGAGGCTGCGGTCGAGGGAGATTTTGATGGCGCGGTCGATGGCGACCCAGCAGCAGACGGTGGAGTGAAGGAACTGTCGTTTTTCATCCCGGACTTCCCAGATACCGTGGTCGTGCTTTTGCCAATTTTTGATCACAAACTCGACCATGGCGGAGATACTCTTCCAGAGTTCCTGCGTGATGCTGCCGCCGGACTTGTTAAACAGGTAGATGGTGTCGATCAGCTCACCGTAGATATCCATCTGCGTCTGGCTGTAGGCGGCATTACCGATGCGGACGGGCGAGCTTTTCCGGTAACCCTCCAGGTGATCCAGATTGGATTCGGGCAACTCACGTTCGCCGTCCACGGCGTAGAGCAATTGTAGATCGCCCTGGAGTGCCTTATCCTTGATCCACTCGATAAAGTGTTCGGCCTCTTCCCGGTACCCGAGGCGCAGGAAAGCGTACATGGTGAAGGCGGCATCGCGGATCCAGGTGTAGCGGTAGTCCCAGTTGCGTTCCCCGCCGATCTCTTCCGGCAAGCCGTGCGTGGCCGCCGCGATGGTGGACCCGAAGCGCACTGAAGTAAGCAGTTTCAGGGTCAGCGCGGACCTTTTCACGTTATCCCGCCAGGCACCGGTATACTTGCAACGGTCGGACCACTTGTGCCAGTAGCTGCGGCAAGCCTGGAAGCAAGTGTTGAAATCAGGCTTAAAGTCGATTCCCTTTTCGTCCAGGGTGAGGATAAAACAGGTATGCTTTTGCTCCGCCAGCGTGATCTCGCCACAAACGGTTCCGTTATCCATTTTCAGATCGAACTCCGTCATCAATAGCAGGGCAGGTTCCTTTCCCTGCGGATCGGAAAAACGGTAGCCGTGGGCGTGTTTTTCCACGTTGGCCGCATATTTTCCGTAGTGGTAGCGCGGGGCACAGGTGATCTGAAAAGAGTGCGACCCCCTGATACTCTTGACTTGTCGGAAAACGGCAAAGTTTTGTTTGTCACTCACCACCGGCATAAAATCGGTAATTTCCGCCATGCCTTTTTCGGCCAGGTAACGGGTCAGCAAAATCGCCGTTCCGGGCAGGTAGAGCTGCTTGAACACCGCCCCCCGGTCTTCCCCGTCGATACCGAAGTATCCGCCCAGGTCCGCATCGTGGATACGCCCGAAAACGGTCGGCGAGTCGAAACGCGGTAAACACATATAATCGATCGCCCCCCGGATAGACACCAGCGCACAGGTGTGCAAGTTGCCGATCAGGCCGTAGTCTTCAATGGGCAAATAGCGGTCGGGGTAGTTCATGCGCGGATGGTTGGGTGCCTCCTTAACCGGAGGGCGGGGGAATGGTTCTTTTCCGGGGTGCGGGATGTTTGCTGTACTCATGTGCCCCGACATATTCTTCCACCCGTCATTCCTTGCTCATCGCCACCGCGCCCCGTACGCTTCCACCAGCACGTCATCATAGTCATCGGCCGTCTGAAACAGGTGCTGAAAGCGCGGCAACGCCGTTTCCACGCTAAAGTAGCGGTCATAAATTAGCAATGAAAGGATGACCTCATCCTCGTGCGTACTGAAGCCGAGGGTATCCAGCGTAAAATTTTGTAGCAACAGAAACTCGTTGATTCGCGCCCGCTTCTCCGGGTTTTGGGGCAAGCGGCACAGGTGCGCATCGCCCGTCACCAGACCGCTCTCCTCGTGGTAAGAGATCAGGATGCGCGCACTGCCCTGCTCGATATCCCAGTGGTTGGGTCCGCGCCGGGCCAGTCGCACGGAGTGGCCGGATGCTTCGATCAGCTCCTCGATCCCGGCTTGCACGCCGCTCGCCTCGTACTCCTCCACGTTGCCGGGCAACATTACGGGCGACTGGCAATGAAGGCAATCCGTCTGAACCGCCCGGTCGGGGTGCTCGAAAACCACCCGGCGGCAGTTGAAACAGCGCGCGGCGGACAGGCCGCCGCCCGCCATGAAATCGTCCAGGCACTGCCGTATCGTAGCCGCCGGAATGGCCAGGGCGTGTTCTGCCCGGTCGCGCAGATCGAATACGTTGATCCCCAACAGCCTTCCGGCCTCGTCCAGCAGCGGGCCGCCGCTGTCGCCCGGAGGTAGCAGGGCATTGTGTTCCAGGTAGTTTAGTTCGTGAAATTCATGCTCCGGGTCGGTTATCATGCCTCTGGCCCAGCGGCACTCCTTTCCGGTAGTGCAGGCCAGGGCCAGCACCTCATCACCCACGCGGGCGGGGCGGTCGGCCAGCAGCAGGCCGCGTTCGTCATCGGGGGCTACGGCACAGCGCAGGAAAGCCAGATCGTGGTAGCTGTCCAGGTACACCACGGCGGCCGTGATGCGGTCGCGGCGGCCGAAGGTGACGGACACCTCCCGGTTATCGCGCACCAGGTGCTCGGTGGTTACCACCAGACCGGGGGCGGTCAGCAGGCAGCCCGTTCCGGTACTGAAGGGCGTGGCGATGCGCGGCGTGCGCTGGGAATAATTGAGGGTGGGTTCGGACATGGCGGCTTGACTGCCCCAATTTTACGGATTTTTCGGCAATCTTTGCGCGCTGAATTTATTTCCATGACCCCAACACGCGCGCCGCTTACTACGCCGACTCCATCCGCCGCCACCTCGACCGGTCGGCCGCCGCCCGCCGCCGTTACCGGCGGCTGGGCTGGCTGCGCCTCCTGCTTTTCGGGGCCGGCGCGGCGGCCGTACTCTTATTATGGACGGGCGTGGCGTGGTACGCGGGCCTGCTCGGGGCACTGTTATTCATCGGCGGTTTTGCCGCCTTCGTACGCTTCCACCAGCGGGTAGACCGGCAAGCCTCCTACCACGAACACCGCGCCGCACTGGCCGCCGCCGAAGACGAAGCACTGCATCACGAGTTCGGGGCCTGGTCCACCGGACTCAAATTTTTGCCCCCCGACCACCCTTACGCCGCCGACCTCGATGTGTTCGGCCCCACCTCCCTCTACCAGTTCATCTGCCGCGCCTTCAGTGCCCCCGGCAAACAGCGGCTGGCCGACTACCTCCTCGCTCCCGCCCCCTTCCAGCAGATCACCGATCGCCAGGCCGCCCTTACCGAACTGGCCGCCGATCCCGAATTTTGCCACCACCTCCGCGCCCTCGGGGCCGATCTCGACGACGAACCCCGCTACCGCGTCGAACTGGAACGCTGGCTGGCCCTGCCGCCCGTGGTTCTGCACCGCCCCGGCCTGCGCCTCGCGCTCTGGGCCGTCCCGGTTTATTCGGTGCTGGCCGTGGTCGCACTAATCCTGTTCATCCCCTGGCAGCTGGCCATCCTACTGCTCATCCCCGCCGGACTCCTCCTGCGCCAAACCCGTCAGCGCGTCACCTCCACCCACGAACTCACGCGGGGGGCGGTCACCACCCTGCACCGCTACGTGGCCGTACTGGCGGCACTCGAATCGGCTACTTTCACCGCTCCCCTCCTGGTCCGCAATCAGCAGTTTCTGCTGCGCGGCGGCGGAGCCGCCGCCGCCATTCGCCACCTAGCCTACACCGTCAGCCAACTCGACGTGCGCTACAATGCCTTCGCACTGCCCCTAGAGTTCGCCGTCCTCTGGAGCCTCCAATTCTGCGCCCGCCTCGACCGCTGGAAACGCCGCCACGGCACCGATCTCCCCGCCTGGTTCGATGCGCTAGCCGAGTTCGATGCCCTCGTCAGCGGGGCCAACCTGGTCTTCAACCAACCCGCCTGGCACTACCCCGCCATCAGCGACGTGCCACGGCTGCGGGCCGTCGGCCTGGGGCATCCGCTCATCCATCCCACCGGCCGGGTCAGCAACGACATCGAGATGTCCACCAACGGCCACATTCACCTGGTTACGGGCAGCAACATGGCGGGCAAATCCACCTGGCTGCGCACCGTCGGCATCAACATCGTCCTCGGCATGGCCGGCCTACCCGTCTGCGCAGCTTCCCTCACCATCCCCCGCCTGCAGGTCTACACCAGCATGCGTACGCAGGACGCGCTGGCCGAAAGCACCTCGTCCTTTTTCGCCGAACTCAAGCGGCTCAAATTCATCATCCAGGCCACCGAAAATCCCGCCCTCACCGGCGGCTTGCCCGTCTTTTTCCTGCTCGACGAAATCCTCAAAGGCACCAATTCCCGCGACCGGCATACGGGCGGCCGCGCCCTCATCCGCCAGCTCATCCGGGCACGCGGCGCGGGCCTCATCGCCACCCACGACATCGAACTGGCCGACCTGGAAACCACCTCCGAGGGCCGCGTCGAAAACTGGTCGATGGAGGTCTCCCTCACCGAGGGCGGCAAACTCGATTTCGACTACCGGCTGCGGCGCGGCGTCAGCAAAAGCTTCAACGCCACCCTACTCATGCGCCAGATGGGCATCAACATCAGCGAAGAGGACCTGCGGATCAATTGAGAATTTTTCAGCGTGTTTTTCGGGGGCCATCCCCCCGGCCTCCGTCGGCCGGGCGGTCGCTGCGTCCGCTGCTCGCTATTCGCTCGGCCCTGCGGGCTGCCTCCCTCCGGTCGGCCCCGCTCCCATCGCTTGTCCAAATCGGGTTCCGGCTATTCTGATCGGACGACAACCGTTTTTCAGATCACTAATATTCGCCTGAGTTGAAAGGCATCAAACCATAGCCGGCAATTAGCATCTTCAGCAAAATAATCGGTTCATCTTTCCTTTCATGAAGAGACCACAACCCACTTACACCATCTATGCAACTACGTTACCGGCCAAGCTGTTCTTCTAGAAAACCGGCCCTCCATGTCTGCTTATCCTGACTCCCACCCGTTGCTCCTTTTTGACGGTGTTTGCAACCTGTGTAATGGGGCGGTTCAGTTCATCATCGACCATGATAAGCGCAATCTGTTTCGATTTGCGAGTTTACAATCGGAGTTAGGGCAATCTGTCTTGCGTGAGCACGATCTGGAACCCGAACTTTTAGATACTGTTGTTTTGATTCAAGATGGCCGAGCTTATACCTATTCCGAAGCCGCCCTGCGCACGGCCGCCCTTTTAGATGGAGGCTACCGTTTGTTAAGCGTGTTCCGCATCCTGCCCCGTTTTCTCCGCGATGGAATATACCGCTTCATTGCCCGCAACCGCTACCGCT
The DNA here is from genome assembly GCA_963710215.1 of Lewinellaceae bacterium. Taxonomy (GTDB): domain Bacteria; phylum Bacteroidota; class Bacteroidia; order Chitinophagales; family Saprospiraceae; genus Neolewinella. The sequence continues at coordinate 11,242 of CAVPZP010000074.1, forward strand.
GGTTTGGTCGGGAGGAAGCTTGTCGCCTCCCCCGCCCCGAGTGGCAGGCTAGGTTTGTCGGTTGATCTACTACATCGGTTATAATCGCGTGAGGCACCTGGAGGGTGGCGCGTGTAGGAGTAGGGCTTGGCCCCTACCCGGAAACGAGACAGTGCGCAGCACCAAGCCGACAGGCGCGCCCGGAAGACGCCGACCCCGCTCTCGGCGGGGGCACGCCAAAACAAACTCGCTATTCTAACGTCCCGTGAAGCGCATTCGGTAACGTGACTTGATCTCACCCTTTTTTATCTTGTCCAGCTTGCGTTGCACCATGCGTTTCTTCAGCGGCTTGAGTTTTTCGGTAAACAGCGTCCCCTCAATGTGGTCATACTCATGCTGGATCACGCGGGCGTTCATACCGATAAACGTCTTTTCGTGGGTCTCGAAATCTTCATCCCGGTAGCGTAGTCGCAATTCGGCGGGCCGTTCTACATCACCGGTAATATCGGGGATGCTCAGACATCCCTCGCCGTAAGTCCAGGGTGTACCGGTTTCCTCTATTTTTTCCGCATTGATAAATACCTGCTTGAAGCCTTTGTCCTCCTCACCTTCCTTCATCATTAACGTGGAATCGATGATGAACAAGCGGATGGAAAGGCCGACCTGAGGCGCGGCCAGGCCCACCCCTTCGGCACCGTACATGGTCTCCCACATATTTTCGATTAGCGTAGCTAGTTCCGGGTAATCAGCGTCAATGGGAACTGCTTGTTTCTTCAGCACCGACTGCCCATAGGCATAAATAGGTAGAATCATGTCAGGTTATTGGGGGCGAAAAAGGATGTTGCTCATCCAGATACGCCCGTAAGATCAGAACGGCCGCCACACGGTCGACCAATTGTTTATCGCGTCGTTTTTTTCGGCTGACGCCCAGGTTTCGGATCATTTCCCGCGCTTCCTGCGAGGTGCCGAATTCGTCCTGCATCGTCTGCGGGATATGGGGGTAAGACCTGGCCAGTTTTCGTCCCAGGCCGACAATTTCCTGGTGAATGGTAACCGGGGTGCCGTCCTTGTGGCGGGGGTCGCCTATGACGAACCGTTCGACGGGTTCTTGCTCCAGGTAGGTTGCCAGATAGCCCAACAATTCTCCCGTGGGCACGGTTGCCAGCGGCGAAACCGCGATTTGCAGCGGATCGGATACGGCCAGGCCGGTCTTTTTGCTGCCGTAATCTATGGCGAGTAATCTTCCCACGGCGCAAAAATACAAAACGGCCCCGGACTTGTGGTCCGGAGCCGTTTTGACTCGTCGTTAACGGCGGTTTTTAATCCACCATAATCATGCGTTTGCTGGCCTGCCAGTCGTCGGTGCTTACCGTGTAGAAGTAAGTACCGGTACTGCCGCCGAGCTGACGGCGCGTCAGGCGCAGGCTATTGTATCCGGCCGCTCCATCCTGCGTGAGGATACGAACCGTGCGGCCTTCCAGGTCGGATATCCGAACGGTAACCCTGGCCGGAGCCGGCAGGTCGAATCCGATCAGCGTGGCCTTGCGGAAGGGGTTAGGAATGTTCTGGTACAGTACGTACCCTTCCACTTGCATTTCGGGCAGCTGGAAAGCCAGGGCAATATTCATCAAATCACCCGTAGCGAGGCCGTAGGCTTCGGCCAACGTGTAGCGGCTACCGGCGGTAACTACTTCACTCAGCTCGGTGTCTACCTTGGCGTTCAGTACCAGAGTGAATAGGACCTCATCACCGTTCAGATCGGCGGGTACCCGGCCGTTCGGCCAGTTCCAGCTGGTAGTAACCAGTCCCTGCTCGGCAAATCGCCAGCCGAAGTTGGCTTCCGAGATCAGGCCGGGTTCGATCGAAGCGATCTCCACGGACTGACGATCGAATTCCAGCGTGGCCTGGTAACCCTGTACCTCATCCAGATTGGAAGCATATACGGGAATTTCGTAGGTCTCGCCTGCTTTCAGGTCGGTCTGGTTCATCCAGAACTGGAGGTCACCCCGGAAGGTGCGCTCCTGAGCCGGCTGCCAGGCGTTGGCTACGGAAGTACCATTGACGTCTCCCACCTTGACGGCTACGAAGTCGGCGTCGGCAATGCCCGCAGTTACGTTATTGTAGTTGCTGATCTCCGGGAAAGCAACACTCCATGGATTAGTCGGTACGGCAAACTCGTGGCTGGTATCAACAAAGCGCCAGCTCGTGTTCTGCGTAAACTCTTCGTCCAGTCCGAGGATCAGGCGACGAATTTGTACCAGGTCAATCGTAGTAATAGAGGTAGACCGGTTAACGTCCGCCGCAATCAAGCGGTAGGGGTTGTCCATTTCCTGAATACCGAGAATGTGCTTGGAGATGATAACGATGTCCAGCGTAGTAACGCCGTTGATGTCATCACCGTCCCGTCCGGGAGTGACCGTGTAGTCACCACCCGCACTTATACCGGTAAACTGGTAGGTACCATTTGCGTCGGTCGTTGCTACGGCCGTTGTCGTTCCGGAAAGATTCACTTCTACATTTTCTACCGTCAGGTTTGTGAAAGTAGCAATGGTACCCGCTATTCCGGCCACTCCACTACCGGTACACACCGTAGCATCGTTAGCCTGAACACTCAGGGTCGTCTCACAGAAATCTTCCTGGTTAGCACCATCCGTGGTGTAAACCCGGACCGGTAGCAGACCGAGGTCATCACAGGTCAGAATCAGCCCCGTGTCTAGCGGGTTAGTAAAGAAGCCGTTCACGTTGGCGTCAGCCGAACGGTAGAGGGTGAACTTCACTTCGGGCGTGCAATCATCGGTACCGGAGGCAACGAAGTCACTCACCCAGATAGCCGCCATGCCACCGCCGTTGCCATCGGGCATCAACGTAGCCGTCAGGCCGTTGATACAGATGGGTGTCGGAGCCTTGCAATCCAGCACATTGATGACGTAAATCACCGCAGCGCGGTTACCGCAACCGTCCAGGATTTCAACCCGGATCGCGTGGCGACCGATCGGAATGTTATCCGCGTCAATGGTCAGTACGTTACCGGCAAAGTTCGTGGCAATGCTCGCTGTCGTGGGCAGCGAACCGGCCTGGAACTCAACTGCGGTAATGATACCGTCGTTGTTGGCGTCCACTACGAAAGGATCGACCGTCACGCTCACTACCGTAATGGCGTTGGGCGAGCAGGCGTCATCCACCGTAAAGGTCAGGTCTACGTCTCCGGCACAAAGAGCACCGTCGAAGGAGCAGAAGTCGCTCTGGTTACCCGTCGTGTCGATCGTCGGCGCAACAGCGTCGTATACTTTCACGAACTGGACGTAGCGGAAATAACCGCGGCGGGCGTCCGTACCGTAGGTGGTAACCTGCGTTGTCGGGAAGCTTGAGAGATCTCCAATGAAGGAAGGCACTCCGTTGTCGGGGTTACCATCCCTGTCGAGAAACGCACGGTCATCCGTGATGCTTCCCAGATTAGTGGAAGGAATCACGTGCAGCCAAAAGTCTTCCGTCAAGTTGGTGTCGCCATCGGCATCACGCGGTAGCGTAATGGGGTCGGCAATGCCGTCATACTCACACCAGTTGATCACTTCGATGGTGTTACGAATCTTGTAGCACTCATCAGCCGTGGCCTGGAAAGTATCGGGGTGAACCGATACCGCGATCAGATCGCAGGCACGTTCCGTGAACCCGATCATTTCGACGGGATCCTGGTCGCAGTCCTCCGAATCGGAATCACCGGGGAATTTGATGGTATAGTCGTGCTGCTCAAGAACGGTAACGATCTGCTGACAGACCGGAGCGGTCAAGCCCTGAACGTCCGTGATCTGGAAGCGGCGGGTAACCGTACCGATACCACAGTTATCGCGCAGGTCAATGGGGGTTAAGTCCTCCACCGTTGCACCGGGGCAGTTATCGAGTCCGTTGGCCGTACCGAACAGATCGTTCAGCAATGCACCGACGTTCGCGGCATCCAGCCCGAAAGCAGTACCGATGTTTGCCGGGAAGTCAAAAGGAATATCCGAGCAAAGCACCGTCATCGCAGATGGCGGGATACATAGAGGAGCATTCTTGTCTTCCACCAGTACATCTAACCAGCAGTAATTCACATTGCCGGCTGCATCGGTCGCTCGCAGACTAATCCGCTTGGTTCCGAGATCATCACAACCCAGCGTAATTGAGGGCTGATAACCCAGTACGGGGTCAATCAACTCGTTCGTTACCGAGTCAATGCAGGCAATAGCAAGTGTAACGTTGCTACACTCATCGTAGGAGTTCTGATCGACATCCAGCGCGGTTAGGATCGCCATTCCCATATTATCGGCGGAACCGCCCAGGGAAATGTTGAGTCCATTTTCACACTTGGCTACCGGATCGGTAGCGTCGTCAATCAGCAGGTCTACATCCACGTTGGTTACGTTACCACAGGCATCCGTTGCCGTGTAGCGCAGGGTGTGTAAACCGGATGGGATATTCGAGGTCAACTGACCGGGCAGGAAAGAACCGATCGGCGTTGCCGTGGTATCCTGACCGGGGTAGATATTGGCAACTACATTGAAAGTCGCGGAGCAGTTATCGCTAACAACCGGAGCAGGGACAATGAATAGGGCTTCACAATTCAGGGCGTTCGTTGTAAAGAACAGTCCGTCATCCGCTACACCGTCAAAATTAAGATCCTGCGTAGGAGCTACCACCGTGGGTGCTTCGAAGTCGCCAACCTTAATCAATTGTGTGTAGGTGATTTGGTCTCCATCGGGATCGCACCAGTCAAAGATCGTCCAGGTACGGAAGAACTTGTAGGTATTGGCACAGGTAGTTGTCCGCGGTCCGTCTACAAAGTTGTTTCCAATGCTGCAGTACGATCCGTTTCCAACCAGCGGCTGGATGCTGCAAGCCGTCGTTACGAATGGCTCACCGGTTACGGCCGTTGTCGGGTTACCGTTAGGTAATGTTTCAAATGTGGTACCACAGCTGATTTCCACGGCATCACTATCAATGGTGACGTCAGCCAGGGTGGCCGGACGAACCGTGATTTCTTGCGTGCAACGGTTGAAATTACCACTGGGATCCGTTACTGTGAAAGTACGCAGTATCGTGCGCGGGTTACACTGTGGGTCGGAAGTCGGCAACAACACATCGTTGAAGATCAAATCGAGGTCCGCAATCGGAGCACAATTGTCCGTGAAGATGGGGCTTCCCGTTTTCGTTACCGATCCGGGTACACCCAGGATCAGATCGAGATCCGTGCAGATAAAGTCGATACCGTCAAAGGAGTCAGCATCGTCCGGGCAGTCAATGATCGGCTTCTTCTTATCCTCGACCAGCAGGGTACCCCAGCAATTGTTATCACACTGCTCGTCAACCAGATTGACGAAGAGTTCCATACCGATATGGTCATTGTTGACCGTAGCATTCGGGATAGTATCGCCGGCCTGTGTAATCAGAACTACCGTCAGGGAGTTCGCACAGGTCAAGTTACCCGACAGGATCAGGTCCGGTGTAATAATGGCTTCGCAATCTTCTCCCAAAGAGATGTTCGTGAAGCCTTCGCAGGGCAGGTTCTGAATGTCGAAGATGTCGATTGTGATGATTGCCGAACGTGCGGGGCACGCATTTATGGCAGGAATCGTGTAGCGAATTCGGAAGTCCATGCTCCGATCCAGAATGCCCGGAATGACCACGTTAGTCGGGTCACTTATGTCAACAACCACGGGGTCACCGTTGTCGTCGATAAAGCCGGGAGCGAGTACCGTGAAGAATCCACCAAGATTTGGTAACCCCCCCAGGGATTCAAACAGATTAATTACTACCTCCGCTTCGTCACAGCCCAGGCAAACCTGGATTGTATTGTCAAAGCCGGGGTCAGCGTAGCACTCTACGATCACCAAAGCGATATCGCTATCGTCTTCGTCTTCGCCGAGGTTACTGTCGCCATTTACTTCGTCATCGTCTACATCACCGTCGTTGTCAGCAATATCGTCCGGCGTGGAGTCAATGTCCTGACGGATGGTGCCACTGGTATCGGTAGCGAAAGTGATCTCGGCCAAGTTAACCAGTGTATCACCGGGCAGTACGCCGGCGGGATCGATCGGATCGCCGGTAGCAAAATCAGGTAATTCAGGTCCGGCAACGGTCAGTACGATGATCACCTCCTGTGATTCACCGGACTCAAGGCCGTCAACCGATCCGAGACCTTCACCGCGAACCAGTAATAGTTGTGGATCACCGTTGTCGTTGATCGTCCAGTCCGGGTTAAGGGCTGGATTGAATAGGAAGCCGGCAGGCACGTAATCCGTAATCAGGATTGAATCGGCAGGAATAGCTCCCTGATTAATCACCTCGATTACAAAACTAACGTTGTCACCGGGACTTACTACCAGTGATTGACCGGGAGCAAGACGCTTGGATAGGGCCAGGTCAAATGCACCGATAGTCAATGTTTCCGGGTCGGAGTCATCCTCGTCGCCTCCGGTATTACTGTTGCCGTCAATATTGTTGTCAGACAGGAAGTTATCATTCTGGAAAGAATCCGGCTGTGAATCGACGTCCTGCTGAGGGTTGCCATTCTCATCCGTTGCTCCGGTGATTTCCGCTACATTCGTAATGGTCATCGTCGGCTCCATCTGTGGGCTAATGACTAGGAAGATATCCTTGAACAGCGGTCCGGTTCCGGGTACAAATCCGCCGGCAGGGATATCCCCGTCGGTAATGGTAAGCAGTGCCGTAACTAGCGTGGTATCGCCGGACGTAGTGACACCGGCAGTCCAGCCCTCGTTACCGGGGATGGTCGGATCAAATGGCTCGAAGCCGAACATTCCATTGTACACGTAGTCCACGAGACCGATTGAATCAGCGGCAATATCTCCTTGGTTGTAGATATTAATTCGGAAAGCAACCGTGTCACCGGCAAGTACCGAAGATGACTGACCTGGGGCCAGCACCTTGGCGAGTGCCAAGTCAAATATTTGAATAGTTACTTCCTCGAAGTCCGACTCATCCTCGTCGCCGCCATTCTGGCCGTCGCCGTCGATGTTGTCATTGTCCGTGTCGGCAATCATGTCGGGGTCATCGCCGTCCACGTTGTAGTCCGAGTCGTCGTCGATCTGCTCGACGCCGTTGTCGTCCGTCGCGTCGCGGATCTCGGCCACATTACGCAGGCTCATGCCCGCCGTTTGCGGAGCGGCCAGCGTTAGCATGATCGTGATCGTGGCCGACTGCGTCGGCTGCAAGCCGCCCGCCGCGAGGTCGACGTCGGCGACCGTCAGGGTCGTGGTGGCTACGCCGCCTACTTCGGTCCAGTCGCTATTGAGCGTTGCATCAAAAATCATACCTGATGGAATGAAGTCCGCAATCTCAATATTGTCAGCGGCAATGTCGCCCTGGTTCGTGATTACGATATCGAATGATACGGTATCACCTGGCTGAACGGCCATATCTTGACCTTCACTCAGCACTTTACGCAGCGCTAGGTCAAAGCGGTTGACCGTCACGGTCTCGAAGTCCGATTCGTCCTCGTCGCCGCCATTCTGGCCGTTCTCGCCGATCACGTTATCGTCGGCATCCTCGATGTCATCGGGGTTGGCCGGGTCGGCGGGATCGGAGTCCACGTCTTCCTGTGAGTTGCCCGCCTCGTCGGTCGCGTCGCCGATCTCGGCTACGTTACGCAAAGAAGTGCCGGCGGCAACCGGAGCGGTTACCATCAGTTGAATCGTCGCCGTGGCCGAAGTGCCGGGTAGCAAGCCGCCCGTCGGGATCACGCCGTTGGCGGCGCCCGCCGCAAAGGTGGCCGAAGCCGTACCCGTGGCAGCGTCGAAAGTGAAGTCCGTAGGGCCGACGAAGGTCATGCCCGAGGGGATGAAGTCCACCACCTCGATGTTGTCCGCCGTGATCATGCCCTGGTTGGTGATCACCAAGTTGTAAGTCACCACGTCGCCGGGGTTGACCATCTCCGACTGACCGGGAGCCAGTTGCTTTTGTAGCGCAAGGTCGAAGATCTCGATCACCACCGTCTCAAAGTCCGACTCATCCTCGTCGCCGCCGTTCTGGCCGTCGCCGTCGATGTCGTCGTTGTCCGTATCGGCGATCATGTCGGGATCATCACCGTCCACGTTGTAGTCCGAGTCGTCGTCGATCTGCTCGACGCCGTTGTCGTCCGTCGCGTTGCGGATTTCCGCCACGTTGCGCAGGCTCATGCCCGCCGTTTGCGGAGCGGCCAGCGTCAGCACGATCGTGACCGTGGCCGACTGCGTCGGCTGCAAGCCGCCCGCCGCCAAGTCGCCGTCGGCAACCGTCAGGGTCGTGGTGGCCACGCCGCCTACTTCGGTCCAGTCCGCGTTCAGCGCGGGGTTAAACGTCATGCCCGAGGGAATGAAGTCCGCGATCTCGATGTTGTCCGCCGCGATGTCGCCCTGGTTGGTGATCACGATGTCGAATGACACGTCATCGCCCGGCTCCACCGTCATCGACTGGCCGGCACTGAGCACTTTACGCAGCGCCAGGTCAAAGCGGTTGACCGTCACGGTCTCGAAGTCCGATTCGTCCTCGTCGCCGCCGTTCTGGCCGTTCTCGCCGATCACGTTATCGTCGGCGTCCTCGATGTCATCGGGGTTGGCCGGGTCGGCGGGATCGGAGTCCACGTCTTCCTGCGGGTTGCCCGCCTCGTCGGTCGCGTCGCCGATCTCGGCTACGTTACGCAAAGAAGTGCCGGCGGCCACCGGAGCGGTTACCATCAGTTGAATCGTCGCCGTGGCCGAAGTGCCGGGTAGCAAGCCGCCCGTCGGGATCACGCCGTTGGCGGCGCCCGCCGCAAAGGTCGCCGAAGCCGTACCCGTGGCAGCGTCGAAAGTGAAGTCCGTAGGGCCGACGAAGGTCATGCCCGAGGGGATGAAGTCCACCACCTCGATGTTGTCCGCCGTGATCATGCCCTGGTTGGTGATCACCAGGTTGTAAGTCACCACGTCGCCGGGGTTGACCATCTCCGACTGACCGGGAGCCAGTTGCTTTTGTAGCGCAAGGTCGAAGATCTCGATCACCACCGTCTCGAAGTCCGACTCATCCTCGTCACCGCCGTTCTGGCCGTCGCCGTCGATGTCGTCGTTGTCCGTATCCGCGATCATGTCGGGATCATCACCGTCCACGTTGTAGTCCGAGTCGTCGTCGATCTGCTCGACGCCGTTGTCGTCCGTCGCGTTGCGGATTTCCGCCACGTTGCGCAGGCTCATGCCCGCCGTTTGCGGAGCGGCCAGCGTCAGCACGATCGTGACCGTGGCCGACTGCGTCGGCTGCAAACCGCCCGCCGCCAGGTCGCCGTCGGCAACCGTCAGGGTCGTGGTGGCCACGCCGCCCGTTTCGGTCCAGTCCGCGTTCAGCGCGGGGTTGAACGTCATGCCCGAGGGAATGAAGTCCGCGATCTCGATGTTGTCCGCCGCGATGTCGCCCTGGTTGGTGATCACGATGTCGAATGACACGTCATCGCCCGGCTCAACCGTCATCGACTGGCCGGCACTGAGCACTTTACGCAGCGCCAGGTCAAAGCGGTTGACCGTCACGGTCTCGAAGTCAGACTCGTCCTCGTCGCCGCCGTTCGTGCCGTCTTCGCCGATCAGATCGTCGCTGTCGTCATCAATATCGTCCGGGTTGGCCGGGTCGGCGGGATCGGAGTCCACGTCCTCCTGCGGGTTGCCCGCCTCGTCGGTCGCGTCGCCGATCTCGGCTACGTTACGCAAAGAAGTGCCGGCGGCCACCGGAGCGGTCACCATTAGTTGAATCGTCGCCGTGGCCGAAGTGCCGGGTAGCAAGCCGCCCGTCGGGATCACGCCGTTGGCGGCGCCCGCCGCAAAGGTGGCCGAAGCCGTACCCGTGGCAGCGTCGAAAGTGAAGTCCGTAGGGCCGACGAAGGTCATGCCCGAGGGGATGAAGTCCACCACCTCGATGTTGTCCGCCGTGATCATGCCCTGGTTGGTGATCACCAGGTTGTAAGTCACCACGTCGCCGGGGTTGACCATCTCCGACTGACCGGGAGCCAGTTGCTTTTGTAGCGCAAGGTCGAAGATCTCGATCACCACCGTCTCGAAGTCCGACTCATCCTCGTCGCCGCCGTTCTGGCCGTCGCCGTCGATGTCGTCGTTGTCCGTATCCGCGATCATGTCGGGATCATCACCGTCCACGTTGTAGTCCGAGTCGTCGTCGATCTGCTCGACGCCGTTGTCGTCCGTCGCGTTGCGGATTTCCGCCACGTTGCGCAGGCTCATGCCCGCCGTTTGCGGAGCGGCCAGCGTCAGCACGATCGTGACCGTGGCCGACTGCGTCGGCTGCAAACCGCCCGCCGCCAGGTCGCCGTCGGCAACCGTCAGGGTCGTGGTGGCCACGCCGCCCGTTTCGGTCCAGTCCGCGTTCAGCGCGGGGTTGAACGTCATGCCCGAGGGAATGAAGTCCGCGATCTCGATGTTGTCCGCCGCGATGTCGCCCTGGTTGGTGATCACGATGTCGAATGACACGTCATCGCCCGGCTCAACCGTCATCGACTGGCCGGCACTGAGCACTTTACGCAGCGCCAGGTCAAAGCGGTTGACCGTCACGGTCTCGAAGTCAGACTCGTCCTCGTCGCCGCCGTTCGTGCCGTCTTCGCCGATCAGATCGTCGCTGTCGTCATCAATATCGTCCGGGTTGGCCGGGTCGGCGGGATCGGAGTCCACGTCTTCCTGCGGGTTGCCCGCCTCGTCGGTCGCGTCGCCGATCTCGGCTACGTTACGCAAAGAAGTGCCGGCGGCCACCGGAGCGGTCACCATTAGTTGAATCGTCGCCGTGGCCGAAGTGCCGGGTAGCAAGCCGCCCGTCGGGATCACGCCGTTGGCGGCGCCCGCCGCGAAGGTGGCCGAAGCCGTGCCCGTGGCAGCATCGAAGGTGAAGTCCGCAGGGCCGACCAACGTCATGCCCGAGGGGATGAAGTCCACCACCTCGATGTTGTCCGCCGTGATCATGCCCTGGTTGGTGATCACCAGGTTGTAGGTCACCACGTCGCCGGGGTTGACCATGTCCGACTGACCGGGAGCCAGTTGCTTCTGTAGCGCAAGGTCGAAGATCTCGATCACTACCGTCTCGAAGTCCGACTCATCCTCGTCGCCGCCGTTCTGGCCGTCGCCGTCGATGTCGTCGTTGTCCGTGTCCGCGATCATGTCGGGGTCATCACCGTCCACGTTGTAGTCCGAGTCGTCGTCGATCTGCTCGACGCCGTTGTCGTCCGTCGCGTCGCGGATTTCCGCCACGTTGCGCAGGCTCATGCCCGCCGTTTGCGGAGCGGCCAGCGTCAGCACGATCGTGACCGTGGCCGACTGCGTCGGCTGCAAGCCGCCCGCCGCCAGGTCGCCGTCGGCAACCGTCAGGGTCGTGGTGGCCACGCCGCCCGTTTCGGTCCAGTCCGCGTTCAGCGCGGGGTTGAACGTCATGCCCGAGGGAATGAAGTCCGCGATCTCGATGTTGTCCGCCGCGATGTCGCCCTGGTTGGTGATCACGATGTCGAATGACACGTCATCGCCCGGCTCCACCGTCATCGACTGGCCGGCACTGAGCACTTTACGCAGCGCCAGGTCAAAGCGGTTGACCGTCACGGTCTCGAAGTCCGACTCGTCCTCGTCGCCGCCGTTCGTGCCGTCTTCGCCGATCAGATCGTCGCTGTCGTCATCAATATCGTCCGGGTTGGCCGGGTCGGCGGGATCGGAGTCCACGTCCTCCTGCGGGTTGCCCGCCTCGTCGGTCGCGTCGCCGATCTCGGCTACGTTACGCAAAGAAGTGCCGGCGGCCACCGGAGCGGTCACCATCAGTTGAATCGTCGCCGTGGCCGAAGTGCCGGGTAGCAAGCCGCCCGTCGGGATCACGCCGTTGGCGGCGCCCGCCGCGAAGGTGGCCGAAGCCGTGCCCGTGGCAGCGTCGAAGGTGAAGTCCGCAGGGCCGACCAACGTCATGCCCGAGGGGATGAAGTCCACCACCTCGATGTTGTCCGCCGTGATCATGCCCTGGTTGGTGATCACCAGGTTGTAGGTCACCACGTCGCCGGGGTTGACCATGTCCGACTGACCGGGAGCCAGTTGCTTCTGTAGCGCAAGGTCAAAGATCTCGATCACTACCGTCTCGAAGTCCGACTCATCCTCGTCGCCGCCGTTCTGGCCGTCGCCGTCGATGTCGTCGTTGTCCGTGTCGGCGATCATGTCCATATCCGTGTAGTCAGAATCGTCGTCTATCTGGACGTTATTATTCTGATCCGTTGAACTCTGGATAGCAGCTACGTTACGTAGGCTCATGCCCGCCGTTTGCGGAGACGCTAGCGTTAAGATGATCGATACCGTGTCCGATAGCATTGGTTGCAAACCGCCCGCCGTCAGGTCGCCGTCAGCAACGGTCAGAGTCGTGGTGGCCACGCCGCCGGATTCGGTCCAGTCCGCGTTCAGTGCGGGATTAAAAGTCATGCCCGAAGGAATGAAATCTGAAATCACGATGTTGTCCGCCGGAATAGAACCTTGATTAAAGACAACAATGTCAAAAACAACATTATCTCCCGGTTCTACTAGCATATCCTGGCCAATACCCAGTACTTTTTTGAGTGCCAGGTCAAAGCGGTTGGTAACTACGGAAGCGGGATCATTATCATCCTCGTCTTCTCCATTTATACCATTTCCGCCAATTTCATTATCCTGCAGGAACACGTCGTTGCCGAGATTATCGTCAGGGTTAGAGTCAACATCATCGATTTGCATACCAAACTGGTTGGTAGCGTCGCTAATCTCGGCAATGTTGGTCAGCGTCATCATGGCACCTTGCGGCACATCGACCATCAGGGTGATATTCACGCTCACCGAATCACCGGGAGCCAAACTCGTAGTCGTAACTCCTCCCACGGTAAAGTCCGTCAGGGTCGTACTCACTTTTGGTGCAGTACCACCGGTCCAGAGTGCATTGTTAGCAATATTGAAATTGAGGCCCGTTGGAATGGAATCAGTTACCTCAATATTGTCCGCAGCGATGTTACCCTGGTTGTATACCTTAATGGTAAATACTACTAGATCGCCGGGATTTACCTGATCGGATTGGCCGGGTGCAAGTACCTTGGTTAAGGCCAAGTCAAACATGGGTGCTACAAAACCAAAGTCAACCGTCATGTCGCCATTGGCGTCGTAGGCGTCGTCTTGTGCGTTACCGGGGCCGAATTCGGCCGTACCAGCCGGTTCGGCACCGATGGTCAAATTAATAATTGGTGAAGTGACCAATCCTCCCTGACCGGCTGTCTGAATACCATTGTCATCGCCATCTTCTTGATTGTCTACCTCATCAGTTATTTCACTGGAAAGGTTAGCCACTTCAAGAGGAGCACCGGCATCAAACGCACTCACGGGAATCTGCACGAGATAATTGCCCTCTTGTAACCCTGAAAACAGATAAATACCATTCACATCCGTAAATACGGTGGTAATAATGTTCATCGTCAACGGATCAACCAGATTAACGGGGACATTGAAAATACCGGCCTCGCCGGCATCTTGCATCCCGTTGTTGTTGTCGTCCAGAAAGACTACCGAACCGATCGACAGACCGGGGAACAGGCCGAAGTCGACCGTCATGTTACCAAAGGCATCCGATGTGGGAGTAGCGTCGTCTTGCGCACCACCGAGTCCCATTTCAGCCGCGCCGGTAGGCTCCGGCGTGGTTCCACCCAGCGTTACCACGCCGGAAAAGATTGGGGTACCGGCTCCGCCCGGTTGCAGACCGTTATCATTCAGGTCTACATCGTCATTCGGGTCTATTTCATCAATAATGGATGATAAAGGAAGCTCTGGCGTAGGCAAGATTCCAACCACGTAGTCACCCGGGGATAGGCCCTCGAATAGGTAGTCACCATTTCCGTTTGTCATGGTGGTTGTAATAACCGTTACGCCGTCGTCCTCGTAAAGCGTAACCGTGATTCCTTCCAACCCTAACTCACCGGCATCCTGGATGCCATTGTTATTCAGGTCGGCGAATACGGTTGATCCGAGGCTGCGACCGTCATATTACCAAAGGCATCGGAAGTGGGAGTAGCGTCGTCTTGCGCGCCACCGGTACCCATCTCAGCCGCGCCGCTCGGCTCGGGGGTGGTTCCACCCAGCGTGACCACGCCGGAGAGAATGGGCGTGCCGGCATCCGCCGGGCTGGAGGCCATTGTCATTCAGGTCAACGTCGTCGTTAGGGTTGACTTCATCCATTGTTGAAGACAGCGGAAGCTCCGCCGTCGGCAGGATGCCCACCACGTAATCGCCCGGTGCCAGCTCTCCGAAGAAGTAGTCACCGTTGGCATCCGTCACATCGGTCGTGATGACCGTTACGCCATCCGCTTCGTAAAGCGTAACCGTAATGCCGGGTAGGCCCATTTCGCCGGCATCCTGCATACCATTATTATTCAGATCGGCGAAGACCGTCGAACCGAGGCTAAACGAGGGGATGAAGCCGAAGTCGATGGTCATGTTGCCATCTTCGTCCGGGTTGTTCATCGTGCCGTCATCCTGAGCGTCGTTAGTGTTTGCCTCATCGGCACCGATGGGTTGATTACCCGCCACCAGCATGAAGGGTGCCGAACTCGTCGGGTCACCGGGGCTGGCTTGGGCACCATTTTCCAGGTCGGGATCCGTGCTTCCGGCATCCTGGCCGGTTGAGTTGGTCATCGCGTTCGCCGGAGCGGTGGGGATGACCACGCTGTACGTGCCGTTCGGCAGGTCTCCAAAGTAGTATTCGCCCATCGATCCGGTCATCACCTCGCCCACTTGGGTCTCGGGGGTGCCGTCACCGTCAAGATCGGCGAAGAGTTGGACGGTCACGCCTTCGATGCCCGCTTCATTGGGGTTGGCGGCGTCCTGCATACCGTTATTGTCAAAGTCGAAGAAGACAGTCGATCCGACGCTACCCGAAGGCTGGAAACTGAAGTCAACGGTCATGTTACCATTGGTGTCCATGTCGTCGTCCTGCATATTACCTTGAGCGGTTTCTACGGTGTTATCCGGTTCCATCAAGGGTACCAGCGTGATCGCCATCGAGTAAGATACGTCGCCGTCGGCCGCCTGCGTACCGTCATTCAGACCGTCCACATTATCGTCGGGGTCAGTCACGGCATTGGTGGAGGCAACCGAGGCATCCATTGGTGCCGATGCGCCCACGATGTAGTCACCGGGAGCGAGGTTACCGAAGAAGTAATCGCCGTTCATGTCCGTCAGCACGGGGGAACCCACTTGCACGTCGGTGCCGGGCGTGTAAACGCCGTTGCCGTCCGTATCCATATATAAGGTCACGGTCACCCCGGCGATGCCGTACTCCAAGGGATTGGCCGCATCCTGCGCACCGTCGTTGTTCGTATCGTAGAATACGGTGGAACCGAGGCTCATGGTAGGGGTAAATCCAAAGTCAACGGTCATATCGCCGTTAGCGTCATCATTACTCATGCTTCCATCCGCATTGGCAACGTTGTCGTCCTGCATACTTCCGCTACCCATTTCCGCCGTCGTCGGCTCCGTCTGAGCAGTCAGTGTAATGACCGAACTGGTAACCGGCGCACCCGGGGTGGCTTGGATACCATTGTCATTACCGTCCACCATATCGTCCGCCTCTCCATCCATCGGGGTAGAACTACTGGTGAAACCCATGGGGGCAGTAGGGATATAAACAACATAACCGCCTTGCTCCAACCCGCCGAAAAAGTAATTTCCGTCGCCGTCCGTCATCGTGGTGGCCAGGGGCATATCGGTACCCGGTGTGGCACCGGCAGCATATAACTCAATCGTCACACTGGGAATACCCATCTCGGTACTACCCGCCGTTTCGTCAAAAAGCCCGTCATTGTTTAAGTCGGTAAAAACCGTCGAACCGATACTCATGCAATTGACAGGTACCATGATCTCCTGGCCGATGTTACACACGACATAGCAAAATCCATCGAGTGGGCTATTTCCAGGATCGCTATCCACACCTTCTAAGATGGGCACAATACTTTCACCGGCAATTAGAAAGCCCGCAATCGGCTCATCAGAACGGTAGTTGATCGCATAAACTTCGTACTCATCACTGGAAAGGCCGGTGAATAAGCCCGTCATGTTCGAAGTGACAATGATATCGTTACGCACCAATATATAGGCTTGTACCTGTCCACTAGTACCACCGGACATGAAACTGCCCGGCGCGGATTGAACGATTACGGCACCCGTCATAACCGTTGGGTCGGTCGTCGGACCAGTACAAAATGCACCTGCGGCATTCAGGCCGGGAGTGGATGTTGTGCCGCCCGCTACAACGCCGGTCGTAGTCGTATAACCACAAAGCAGTTCCGGTATTTCCCGGAAAGTCATCGGCCCACCGTTGTTATTGTCGGTTACCTCCACTACCTGCACACCGCCGCCCAGTGCATTATTGGCGAAGGGTCCGAAGATTAGCGGAGCATCTCCCGGTTCGAACGTACGGGTATCCGTACCAATTGATACGGTAAAATCCGTAACGGTAGCACCGGCATTAGTCACGTCGGTAACCTCTACATAGTACTGCCCCTGCGCCGCCATCGCTCCGGCAGGTCCATCACAGGAACCCGTCGCTGATATAACAACTTGGGCTTGAACGGAAAAAACGAAACCCGCTACCAACATTAGCATCATCGCAGATCGCCGTGCTAGGTTAGTCAGATTCAAAAAGTGCGGTGTAAATGTGTAATTCATGTGATCTAGTGATTTGTCAAAAACAAAATTTTCGCTGAAACTATTCCAAAAACTTCCTTGGCAATTTTTCTTCTCTCTTGAGCACAAACTGGAAAAAGCCCCCTGCCCCCGTGAGGACAAACGACTTGATTTTAGTAAGGAACCAACCGTTCCTTTTTGATATGAAGTTACGGACTTGTGGCCGTTAACGTCTTTCCAGTTCCAATTCATAAGATTATTCTTGCTCCAGGTCTATCCAATTAACACTAGATACGGTAGGCAAGAACTCCATCAGCTGAAAAGAAACCGACAAATGAACAACCGGACTTGTGTTGAACAAGTCAGATCAAGCTTTGCAATTTTTTCAATTCGATTATGGCTATCCCTGCACTACTGGTCGGTAGTGCTTTTGCGCATTTTTCCAAAAAAAATCAGAAGAATGCATCACAAATATAGACGATTATATTACTTAAGTGGACTGTATAGGAAGATTTTACGGCTGAATCTATTGCTCAGACACCTTAGCGTGACATATATTTTTCCAACTCATAAGTACTGCCCCACTCTCTTCAAAGGTTCTATTTAACTATATGATAAGGTATTAAATCATTTTTCAGCGGGGTCCGGTTCTGTATCAGCTTTATAATGTAACAAGCAAAAAGCAGCCCCGGCGGATCGCCAAAGCTGCTTTTTTACCTTTATATTTCCTGTCTCACGTGTTGCTCCGCAATTTTGAGATCGCTTTGCTCCTAAAATCGGTAGATGCGAAAAGCACCGCTAATGGGCAGAATTTGACAAGACTGCACCCTTCAAAAATTGGTCTTGCCGAGATGTGCCACTACTGCATCGGGTCAGTTCCACTCCGTGTGAAAAATCCCCTTTTGATCGATCCGCTCATACGTATGTGAACCAAAGTAGTCGCGTTGGGCCTGCACCAGGTTTAGCGGCAACCGCTCCGTTCGGAAGGCATCAAAGTAATGCAGGGCAGTAGTGAGACAGAGCGACGGAATACCCCGCTCGGTACCCAAATGCGAGATTTCGGCCGCCGCCGAACGGCAGTCGTACAGTTCATCGCGAAACTCTGAGCGGGTCATCATATTTTTGGTTCCCTCCTTGGCATAGGCCTGGCGAATTTTCTCCAGCAGTTCCGCCCGGATGATACAGCCGCCGCGCCAGATGCGGGCAATACCTTCCAGGTCCAGTCGATAGCCCTTATCCTCGCTCGCTTCGGCCAGCAGATGCATACCTTGGGCATAGCAGGCGATAAACCCGAAATAGAGGGCCTTTTCCATCTGCTCCACCAGTGCCTCACCCGCCAATGGCTGCTCGTCGGGGTGTACGTGTGAATAGAGCTTAGAGGTATCCATGCGAAACTCGCGTAGCGAAGAAATAGCCCGCATCGTCACCGCCGCATCAATGGTCGGCAGCGGAATACCCAGATCCATCGCACTCTGGCTGGTCCACTTGCCGGTACCTTTCTGTTTCGCCTTATCCAGGATTAAGTCCAGCAAGTAGCCCTCACCTTCGGGCACCCGGTGGTCCATTATATCGGCCGTAATTTCAATCAGATAGCTGTTCAATCGTCCTTTGTTCCAGGTGTCGAAAACTTCCGCCAGGCGTTCCTGGCTCAGGCCGCCGGCCCGGCGCAGAATATCGTAGGCCTCGGCAATGAGTTGCATCAGGCCGTACTCGATCCCGTTATGCACCATTTTCACGTAGTGGCCGGACCCGCTCTGGCCGATGTAAGTCACGCACGGCTCGTCGTTCACCTGTGCGGCCACCTTCTCCAGAATCGGCTGCACCTCTTTCCAGGCGGATTCATCGCCGCCGGGCATAATACTCGGTCCCCGGCGGGCACCTTCGGCACCGCCGGACACCCCCACGCCCAAAAAACGAATGCCCTTATCGGCCAGGTACTGGTAGCGGCGGGCCGTGTCGTCGTAGTGGCTGTTTCCACCGTCCATGATGATGTCGCCCTCGTCCAGCAGCGGCAGCAGATTGTCGATCACCCCGTCCACAATCTTGCCGGCCGGCACCAGCAGCATAATTTTGCGCGGCCGCGCCAGCAGACTCACAAATTCTTTTTGCGTGTTCACCCCGCGCACCCGGTGGCCCTCCAGGCCCTCGCTATTCAGGGCCGCCACCTTTTCCTCGTCGATATCTACCCCTAGGGCACCGAAACCGTCATCGGCCACATTAAGAAGGAAGTTGCGCCCCATGACGCCCAGGCCGATCATGCCGAAATCAAAAAGTTGCTGGTCCATTGCTGCGTGGTTATTTTCTATCAATACCGCCCAGCCGGTCATAGGTTTAGCCGAAGCGTGAATTAGGCCCATCCGATGCGGCTATTTTCCCGGCAAACCGTTTTTTGGGCGTGCCCCCGGCCTACGGGCCGGGGTCGGTGCCTTCCAGGCGCGGCATTCGCCTTGGCCCTGCGGGCTTCCTCCCTCCGGTCGTCACCTTCCAGGCACCTCACGCAGCGGGCGAAGAACGAAGGATTGCTGCGCTGCTTCTCTTGATCGCAAACGATCTTTCGGGGTAAGGGCCGGGGAAAATCTGAGCTTAGAGCGTGTCTAAAATTTTTAAGAACTGAGGATCAATGATTTAAGGTTCTGGCTAGACAAAAAATCACGCGCATAGCGGGTTACGCAAATTAGTTTTTGTGACGCCAGGTTTTTAAATGCTTGGTTCTCAGGAAGTAAAAATTTAGACACGCTCTTAGAACATAACAACCGGACCAGGGGTGGTAGTGGGCCCGACCGGAGGGAGGGAGACGCGCAGCGGCCGGAGCGAAGCGGAGCCACGCACGACCCGGCGGCATCCGCCGGCAGGCGGGGCCGGGGCCCAAAAGAACATCAGCGCACCAGCACCACCGTGCCCCGCAACGGAAACCGGTCACCGTTAATCAATTCCACTTCGGCCGTCCAGGCATAAACGGCGGGCGGTGCCGGGCGGCTACCCACTTTGCCATCCCAGCCGGCGGGGGTGCGGCCGGGGTAAAACTCGTCCAGGGCATACACCTGTGCGCCCCAGCGGTCGTACACCCCGAAGCGCAGGATCCGCGTGACCTGCGACCGATCGGCCTGCAAAAAAAACAGGTCGTTGGTGCCGTTGCCATCGGGCGAAAAGGCGGTGGGGGCATAGACCGGCACGCGGCCGTTAATACCCACCCAAGTGGTGGTGCTGTCCTGACAGCCGTAAATGTCCGTCACGATCAATTTGATGGACTGGGCCTCGTTGGTGACCAGATTCGGCCGGGGGCAGCCCGCGCAATCAACGGCGGCGGCGGGCTTCCATTCTACGGCGGCACGCTGCCCGGCCGGTAGCAGGTAGATCGGTTCCAGCAGGTAATTGCGACCCAGTGTTTTGTCGATGAAGGTGGGCAGGCGGGCAAACCGGTCCACGATGGTAGGGTACAGCCAGTCGGGTTGCAGCAGGGTGCAGCCGCTCGCATCCCGCACGAGCAGGTTGTAGACCGAACCTGATTGGAGGAGGCTAAAATCTTCGGGAGGAAAAAAGCTGTTGCCGCCATCCGTACTATAGGTGTAGGGGCCGCGCCCACCCGCCGCCTGCAACACCAGCGGCGGCCGCCGCAGTTCCCGGCAGTCGATCTGAATGCCCCGCAGGGGCGGCGGGGCAATTAGTCGGTAAGTAGCTTCATCCCGGCAGCCCAGGTTATCGGTAACGGTAAGGGTGTAGGTTCCGCCGCCCAGGTCATCCAGCGTGGGTGTGTCCGACTGCGAACCGTCACTCCATATATATAGGTAAGGAGGAAAACCGGCCTGGTGGTTGACGGCAATGCGGCCGTTTTGGTCGTCTGCACAAACCGGCAGGGCAATTTCGGGCGGCCCCAAACGAGGGCCGCGCAGGTCTAGCCGCGCCTCACCGGAGACGGCTCCCCGGCAATTTGCGTCGTTAATGTCCGTCAGGGTGTAGCGGCCGCTCTGCGAGAGTGGCCAGGGTTGAAATCCGGTACTATTAAAGGTGTAGGTCTGGGGCGGACCGTTATCGCGGCGGGCGGCCAAGGTGAAGGGCGGGGTGCCGCTGAGTTGTAATCGCAGTTCGGCCCCGTCTTCGATACAGGCGCGGACGGTATCCGGCAAAAGCAGCCCGTTTGGCGGCGGCACTACCAGGGCGGGTACCTGTCGCTGGGCCTGTTGCGCGCAGGCGTCGGTTACGGTCAGGGACAAAGTGGGCGGCAGGGGCGGCGTAAGTTGCGGCTGCGCTACGGTCTGGCCGGTCGACCACTGATAGCTATAGGGTGGGCGGCCACCACTGACGGCGGGCTGGAGGGTAACGGCTTCGTCGGGGCAGTACTCAGCCCGCTCCAGTCCGATCAGGATCGGCTCGGTTTCGCGGATTTCCAGGCGGACGGAATCGGTGTAGCAGCCACAAGGAATATCCAGGATGAGCCAGAGGTCCTCCATGCCTTCGTCCTGGGTGTCGGCAAGGGTTACCAGCGGCAAATCAACGTATCCCTGGCCGGCGGGGATAGTGATCTGGCCGGGCAGCGGCTCGAAGTCGGTTCCTTCCTCGGCGGTGGAGTTTTGCCCGATACGGTAGCGAATGGTCTGGGGCAAACCCAGGGCTGCGGTTGGGTTACGGGTGAAGCGGAAGCCGCCGCCGGGGCACCCCTCATACACTACGGGCGTGCCGGTGGGCAGGGTGTCTTGCGGTAGCGCGGTAAGCCGCACGGAACCGCCGATGTCGAAACTGCCCGCTTCGAGGAATACGGCTGAGTCGTAATTAACGTCGTTGACGTCGGCCAATAAGAGGCGGATCGTGTAAGTCTCGCAGGGAATTAGTTGGATCGTAGCGGTAAGGATTTGCGTGAAGCCGTCGAACTCGATCAGGGGAAGGGTGGCCGGCGGGGGTACGGGCGGCAGCTGGCACAGGATGCGCTCGCCGGGCAGGGTGTTGTCGCGGTAGTATTCGGGCGCAACCGTGTGGTTCACGGTATTGATGGAAACGGGCTGGCCGGTGCCGGGCAGCAGGGCTACGTTTTTAGCTCCCTGGGGTAGCGGTCCGTTGATGCCGGGGCCGGAGATAAAGAAGCCGAACACGTCGTTGTAAGCAGAACCCACGAATTCGCAGTATTCCTCGGAAGCGAAAACGTAGCGGAAACGAACCACGCTATCCAGCGGCACAAAATCGAATTTAAGACCGACCCGATCAAAAAGCGGGTTGGCGGCCATGGAACCGAGAAACGGATCGGGGCTGCTACCCTGAAGCGGTTGGCCGGCGTCGATGAAGTTGTTCGGCCCCGCGCAGGCTTGTACCGGCCCGGTGGACAGAATGATGCCGCGCTCCAGACCGATGGCCGCCTGCCCGTTAGTAAAATAACCCAGGCCCGAAGCAGCACCTACGCTGCTGATGTTGGTGATGGTTTCGCAGGTGCCGGAAGCAAAAACCTCCTGCACCAGCGTTTCGGCCGTCCAATTGGGGTCACCGATAATGGAGGTTTGACTGCTCAGAGGGGTCGGCAGCACTAGAAGTGACAGACACAAAGCGAGAAATAAGTTTCGGGGCAGCGACATAGTTGGTGGGATCCGAGCGCAAAACGGGGCGGATCGGTCCCCAAACTTACGATTTGAAGTTAAATTACGGGTACATATCGCAATAATTTAATTTTGACGGTCGCAATGACTTATATTTGAGCCGTCGCGCCGTATCGGCCACCTCCCTACTACCCAATGGACTGATGAGCAAAGCTTTGCCGAACGAGCCTCCCCGCCGTTCGCGCACTAGCTCCGGTTGACCCGCCTGGTCGGCCCGGCCGGCTGTCAAAGCTTTCTTATCTTTAGGGCATCAGTTGGTTAGCCTACTAAGGATCCGCCATTTTTTTAGGGGCGGTCGATTTACTTTAGCGACCTTTGTACCGTCTTACGGGCGGCCGGCGTGTACGATGTATTTTCTAACCGGCTACTGGACCGACATCCAGTACGTAATCTCATTTTCTACGTTAAAACAGCACCCATTTATGCAAAAATTATATCTCTCCTTCAGTTTCCTGATGGTTTGCATGACCCTGGCGGTCGGCAACCTGCAGGCGCAAAATTATTTTGCCCTGGCCAATGCCTGTATCGACTCGGCCAGCGTGGAAGTCGCTTTCACGGGCGAAACCGAAATCTCAACCTGCAACGGCGACGGCGTCATGGACCGCATCCGGTTCCGCACCAGTTCTCTGCACATGGCCTTTGGTTATGTGGTAGTGGATGCTAACGATATCATCGTTTCGATCGGTTTCAGCAACTTTATCGACTTCGAGATGCTGCCCGCCGGCACCCTACGGGTGTACGCCTTTTCTAACCTGGGACTCATTACCGCATCCGTGGGAGAAACATTCTCCGATGCGCAGCTCTCCGTTCCCTGTTTCGGTCTGACCACGAACTTCGTGCTTGTCAATAACAACGCACCCTTCAGCGGTGCTACCATCACCACTGCCGATGGAGCGACCGAAATAAGCACCTGCCCCGGCGACGGCGTGGATGATGTCTTTTCATTTACCATTGACACGGACAATAATGTGGTCTACGTCTTTACGGACTCGGACGGGATCGTGCTGGGGGTAAGCCCCGACGGCTCGTTCAACTTTGAAGATGCCGGCGAAGGGGTCGGCCGCGTATATGCCGTTACGACTTCCGTAGGCACGACGATCATGATCGGTGATAACTTCAACGATATTGAGTTTTCTTCCTGCGAAGGCCAATCGGACAACTTCGTGACCGTAAATCGCGCTACGGCCGAGGGCGGCACCATTGCCACCGAAGACGGCGAAAACGTGGTCTTTACTTGCCCCGGCGACGGAATCGACGACCTGATTCGCGTGGATTCCGCCGGTGCCGGTGGTCTGAATTATACCTACATCGTAACCGACGGTAACGGCATCGTACTGAGCGTGCCCGCCGGTGATGTGGTAAACGTGGAAGGTGCGGGAGAAGGCAACTGCCGCATTTACGGCCTGGCCTATGCCGGCGATTTGCTGGTAACCGCCGGTGACACCCTGACCCTGGTCGATCTGGCCTCCGGCTGTTTCGACCTGACCGACAACTTCGTGGAGACCATCCGTGAAGTACCCAATGCCGGCACGATCGCCACGGAAGATGGCGAGACCGAAGTACTCACTTGCCCCGGCGACGGCGTAGCCGACCTGATCAGCGTTGACTCGACTGCCGTAGTGGGTCAATTCTTCACGTATGTAGTAACCGACGGCAATAATGTCGTACTCGGCATTCCCGGCGGGGATGTAGTGGATGTAGAAGACGCCGGAGAGGGTAATTGCCGCATCTGGGGTATTGCCTACCAGGGCGACCTGACCGTGATGGTGGGTGACACCCTCGCCCCCGATGACTCGTTCGCTACCGGTTGCTCCGATCTGTCGGACAACTTCGTAGAAACTATCCGCCTCGTACCCGACGCCGGAACCGTAAGTACGGAAGACGGCGAAAACGAACTGAACACCTGCCCCGGCGACGGACTGGCCGATCTGATTAACCTGGATTCGCTCGGCGGCAACTCGGGTGGCACGTTCACCTACGTAGTTACTGATTCCGATGGTATCGTGCTTGGCATTCCCGCGGGCGATGTAGTAGACGTGGAAGGTGCCGGTGTCGGTACTTGCCTGATCTACGGCCTGGTTTATCAGGGCGATTTGCTCCTGAGTATCGGCGATGATATTGCGACGGCCGACGTAGCCACCAGCTGCTTTGACTTTTCGGACAATACCGTTACCGTAACCCGCCAGTCGCCTCCCGGCGGTACCGTCAGCCTGGAAGGCGGCGGAACGGAAGTGACCTTCTGCTCGGGCGTGGATCAAGACACCGTTCGGGTAGATTCGATTGGTGCCGGTGGTGATTCCTTCACCTACATTTTGACGAATGAAAACGGCTTAGTGATCGGGGTGGACGCAGTTGACCTCATCTCCGTTTCCGGACTAGGCACGGGCGTAATTCGTATTTATGGGCTTGCCTACACCGGCGATCTGGTAATCATGGCCGGCGACATACTCGGTGAGGGAGACCTGTCTACGGGTTGTGCCGGATTATCCGAAAACTTTGTGAGCATTTTCCGCGTCGAACCCGACGGCGGCACGGTAACAACTACTGATGGTGAGACCGAAATCTTTACCTGCCCCGGTGACGGTCAGCCCGACAACGTAAGTTTTGACACGACCGGCACTGTCGGTCAATTTACTTTCGTGGTAACGGATTCGGCCGATGTGATCCTTACTATTCCTGAAGGCAATACGGTTAATTTTGAAGGATCCGGTATCGGCAACTGCCATGTATGGGGTGTTTCTTACTTGGGCAACCTGACTCTGGAAGTTGGTGACACCCTGACCGCCGTCGATGCCAGCGATGAATGTTTTGACCTATCGGACAACTTCGTCAACGTGATCCGCCAACGGCCCGATGGAGGCACGGTAAGTCTGGAGGGCGGCGGCACCAGTGTTACGCTCTGCCCCGGTGATGAACTATCGGACGTTCTTACCTTCGACTCCACCGGCACATTCGGCCCGAGCTTTACCTATATCATTACGGATGCCGACAACATGATCCTTGCCATTCCCGGCAGTGATTCGGCTGATCTGGCTCCTGCCGGACTAGGCGTCTGCCGCGTTTGGGGTCTGGCCTACACGGGCGACCTGGTTGCTGAAACTGGTGACGTACTCAACACGGTTTCACTGAGTGACGACTGCTTCGACCTGTCGGACAACTTCATCACCGTAAACCGCATCGAGGCTGACGGCGGCACGGTCTCCACACCGAGCGGCCAGACGGAAATCTTTACCTGCCCCGGTGACGGTGTAGCCGATTTGATCAGCGTTGACTCCACGGGGGTTTCCGCTCCGCTTTACACTTACGTGGTGACTGACGAAAACAATGTCATCCTGGGAGTACCCGGCGGTGACGTAGTGGACGTGGAAGATGCCGGAGAAGGCAACTGTCGCATCTGGGGACTGGCCTATGCCGGCGAACTACTGGTTGGCGTGGACGATACTATCCAGCCCGGCACTGCCCTGGCAACGGGATGTTTCGATCTTTCCGACAACTTCATCAACGTGATCCGCCAGACGCCCGAGGGCGGTCTGGTTTCCATTCAGGGCACCGGCGGTCAGACTACCTTCTTCGCCTGCCCCGGCGATGGTATTCCTGACTTGATTCGCCTGGACTCCATCGGCTCGGCCGGTCAGCGGTACACTTACGTGGTTACCAACAACCAGGGAATTGTGATCGGTGTACCCTCCGGTGACCAGATCAACACCGACATCTTCGGTACCGGTACTTTCCGGATCTACGGCCTGGCTTTCCAGGGTACGCGTTTGCTCGGTAACGGCGATGACGTTACGGCTAATCCCGCACTGGCCACCGGCTGCGGCGACCTTTCCAGTAACTTTATCACGGTCGTTCGCCAAATCCCCAACGGCGGCACGGTAAGCACGGAAGACGGTGAAACGGAAGTATCCATCTGCGTTAATGACGACGTAGCGGATGTGGTTATGTTCGACTCGACGGGTGTTTCCCAGAGTCTGTTCACCTACGTTATCACCGATACAAATAACGTTATCCTGGGCCTGCCCGTGGGTGACGAACTGGACTTTGAGAACTCCGGCCTCGGCATCTGCCGGGTGTGGGGACTTGCCTACACGGGCAACATCACGGCTATGGTGGGTGACACCGCTACCTCAGTTGCTCTGAGCGACGGTTGCTTCGATCTGTCGGATAACTTCATCACCGTCAATCGCGGTAACGGCATTGCGGGTAGTACCGTCAGTACCGAAGATGGAATGACCATGGTTGCCACCTGCCCCGGTGACGGAGTAGCCGATATTATTCGTTTCGATTCCATTACTACCGGCATCAGTCAGTTCACTTACGTAGTTACTGACTCAAACAACGTCATTTTGGGTGTACCGCCCGGTGACGCGGTTGATTTCGAGGATGCGGGTACGGGTACCTGCCGCGTGTGGGGACTTACTTATACCGGTGATGTTTTGGCGATGATCGGCGATACGGCTACTGCCGTGGATCTGGCTAGCGGCTGCTTCTCGCTTTCCGACAACTTTGTCGAAGTGATTCGCATCGTGCCCGAAGCCGGTACGCTGAGTAGTACGCTGGGCGATACGATCAACATCTGTGCCGGCGACGGCATGGGCGCGATGAACACCTTCGAGTTCCTGGATGCCCAGGGTGGCAATTTTGCGCTGCTAGTGGTGCAGGACAGTTTCCTGGCCGGGGTATTTACCGACCCTAACTTCGACTTTGAGAATGCCGTGAGCGGAACCTACCAGGTTTACGGTGTAGCTTATGCCGGAACGCTGAATATTATCCCCGGTGATAACATTTTCGGCGGCAACCTGTCGACCAGCTGCAACGACCTGACATCCAACTTTATCACGGTCAATGTATCGCAGGTAGACGGCGGCACGATTACCTCCAACCAGGGGGCGGGCAACGTCTTCATTTGCCCCAGCAACTTGACCGCCGGCACGCTGACTTTCAGTAACGACGGCGACGCGGATATCGATGACTATGTTTACGTGGCTACGGTGGGCGATGGGTTGGTGCTTCAGGTCTTGACCGGCAACAGTTTTAACTTTATCGGCCTGCCCGTACCTTCCGTAACTATTTACGGCGTATCGTACACCGGCACCCTCAACCTGTCGGTAGGCACCATGCTACTGACGGCCCAGCTAAGTGACGAGTGTTTCGACATCTCCGAGAACGGTATCACCGTATTCGTGGACGAACCCGAGTCCGGAGAAATCAGCCGCACGGATGAAGAAACGGAAGACCTGTTCTGCATTCTCAATGGCGATACGGACCTGGAGATTACGACAAGCAGTACTTCGCAGGCCGGCTATGCCTACATCGTCACGGACGAAAACGACATCGTTGTTTCCGTCTCGACTAGCGGTGCCGCTGACTTCAACGGCTTGGCCGCAGGACCCTACCGGGTTTACGGCCTGAGCTATACCGGTCAACTGCTAGTAGTCGTAGGAACGAATCTGGAACTGGATGCCCTGGCGACCAGTTGTGCGGAACTGACTGATTCCTTTATCCAGGTAGAGCGTGGTGCCCAACTTAACGGCGGCACCCTCAGCACGATGGACGGCCTGGACACCTTCTACGTTTGCCCCATGGACGGCCAACCCGACTTGCTGGTGGTCAATAATGCAGGAGCAACTACTGGAGTACCCTACAACTACGTCGTAACCGATGTAGCGGGTAACATCCTGGTACCGGCAATCAGCAACAACGTCATCAACTTCGACGTGGCAACCCCCGGTGTCTGCCGGGTCTATGGCTTCTCTTACACGGGTGATATTCTGGCTTTTTTCGGTCAGAACATCAACAACGTCGAGTTGAGCGATTCCTGCGCCGCACTGAGTCTCAATTTCATCACCGTGATCCGCTACACGCCCGAGGGCGGTTCGGTGACTACCGAAGACGGCGAGACGGAAGTTACGCTCGATCTGAGCACGGACGAGGACGCAACCCTGACCTTTGCCAATAGCGGTCAGGAAGACCTGCCCTATGCTTACGTGGTAACGGACCTGGACAATGTGATCCTTTCCATCACTACCGATGACGAGGTGAACTTCAACAACGCCGGTGCCGGTGTCTGCCGCGTTTGGGGCGTCTCCTATGTAGGTGACCTGAATATGGTGATCGGCCAGCAGGCGGATACCGTGATGTTCAGCGACGATTGCAATGACCTTTCCGATGACTTCGTACTCGTTACCCGAATTGAGAGCGACGGATTGAGTACGCCCGCTTCGGATCAGTTGAACCAAATGGTCGACGCCCTGCCCGAGCAAGCTATTCTACTGGAAAGCTACCCCAACCCCAGCACGGGCGGGCAGATGAACGTGGAACTGAGTAGCCAGACCACCGGTGTTTTGGCCGCCGGTACGGTTAGCATCATCGACATTAATGGTAATGTCTGGCATACCGAGTCGCTCCCCGGCGGCACCGGTACCCAGCAAATGACTTTCGATGTGAATAGCCTTCCCGCAGGTCTATACACGCTCTTCTACCAGGGCGGCGGCGAGCAGCAGGCGCTGCGCTTCGTGCGGCAGTAAAACTGCTGTTTGTTTGAAATAAAAAGCCCCGTTCGTCTCAAGACGAGCGGGGCTTTTTTAGTAGATAGTCTGGTAGTAGGTCGTAGGTATTTTCTGCTAGTAAGTAGTAGCGGCACTTCGTGCCCGGCATACTACCTACCATCCACTACCTACTTACCGGTGAGCCAAAGCTCACCGCCCTCCTCCCGCTTCCGTTTTGCGCAACCATTCGATCAGGCCGGTGAAGTAGGTTTGCTGGTCGTCGTAAAAGCTCATGTGGCTACCCTCGGGGCAGTGGAGGTGACTACCATTGGGAAAATCCTCGGCAATACGGCGCATATGTTCGGGGTCCATGGTATCGTACTCGCCGCCGATGGTGAGCACGGGAATGGTGATCTTATTCAAATCGGGAGTACGGTCCCAATTACGCAAGGAAGCGTTGCCCCGGATACCGAACTCACTCGGCCCCTGCATCCCGACGTAGATCTGCTGATTCAATTTATCGAAGCCGCGGTTGACCGGTTCGGGCCATTCCTTCAGCGGCATCCGGAGAACGTGTTCGGGATAGAAGTTGTCCACGATGGTGATGATGTAGCCCGGATTAGTATAGTCTTCGGCGGCCTCGTAGGCCTGGATCGCGGCCAGGGTATCGGGATTCAGTTTCGGCCCCAGCACCTCGTCGGCGTACTTATTGTAATCGGGCACCGACATCATCATATTGCTGATGATGAGGCCGTTCATTTTGTCCTGGTGTTTCAGGGCGTATTCCACACCCAGGATACCGCCCCAACTGTGGCCGAGGATGTAAAAATTATCCTTTTCCAGGCCCAGGGCCTGACGCACCTGCTCCACCTCGTCCACAAAGCGGTCGATGGTCCACAGGCTGGTATCGGTTGGCACGTCACTGAGGCGGCTACCCAGTTGATCGTAGTAGTAGTACTCGATGCCCGCGCCGGGGAAGTAGCTATCGAAGCACTCGAAGTAGGCGTGGTTGGCACCGGGACCGCCGTGCAGCAGCAGCACCTTGATGTCGGGGTTGTTTCCCACGCGCTTGGTCCATACCCTGAAATCACCCACGGGGGTGGTGATCGGGATCATGCGTGCGCCGCCGCTAAGTTGTTCGGCGGGGGAATCCGAGAAGTCGTGATAGCCGATCAGGTCCGGCCCGTCAGCAGCGGTGGCGGCGGGTTCATCGGCGGCGGGAGATTGGCAGGCGGCAAGGCCGCACGACAGGGCGGCCGCCAGCAGGTAGTAACGTGTTTTCATGGGGATGAAAATAAGGGAAATCCAGGTAATACCCTCCCATGAATTATCCGTCTGACCTTGAAAAGCTTATTTGAATAAGCAGATAATAAGTGACAGCCTTCATTCCCTGAAAATTTCATTCCTTGTCACCCGCGTGAGGTGCCTGGAGGGGCGTTAGCGTGCGTTAGCACCGAGCGAACAGCGAAGCCCGCAAGGGACCGGCCGGCCCGTTAAGGGACGGACACGCCCGGTCTTTAGTGGGTAGTGCGCTTGTCTTGGTTGCCCCCCCGGCACCCCCAAGGAGGGAGAAATACTATCTACTACCAAGCTATTTCCTAGCGCACGATCCGTCCCGATAACCGCAGCAGTTCCGTTTCCGTGTTCTTCAGATTGAGCAAGGCATTGAGGCGCTGCTGACCGGCATTAAGAAAATTGAGCTGGATATTGCGGTAATCGAAACTGTTGATGGTGCCGCCCGCGCGGCGTTCGGCGGCGATCTCCAGGTTGCGCTCGGCATTGGTGAGGCGGGCGTCGGACAGGGCGATGAGGGCACGCTGATTTTCGTAGGTGTTCAGGGTATTGGCCAGCGTCTGGACCAGGTTCTGGCGGTTACCCTCGTAATCCAGTTGGGCACCGAGTTCCTCGATGCGGGCGGTCTCGATCCGGCGGCGGCGCGCACCGGCGTCGAATAGCAGGTAGTTGGCGGAGAGATTAACCTGACCGGAAAAGGTCTTGACCGCCACCTCGGGTACCTCGCGCTCGTCGGGCATGCCGCCGAAGTTGAAGGTTTGTACCCCGGAATTGAGGCCGATGTCGTAGTTGATGCCCGCGCTCAAGGTGACGGTCGGGTAGCGGGCGGTTTCGGCCAATTCGGTACCGATCCGGGCCAGTTCGCGGTTGACCAGCAAGTTTTCCAGCGTCTGGTTAGCGGCCAGCAGATCGGCCTCCAGGGCGGCGCGGTCGTACTGATTGTCGTTAAAGTTGATGGTATCGGCCAGGTCCAGGCCACTGATGTCCGGCGTCTCTTCGCCCATGGCCAGCAGCAGATTCCGCAGCGCGTTTTCGTAACTGGTTTGCTGGATCAGGTAGTTGGTGGAATCGGCCAGCAAGGCATCCTGCGTTTGCAGGGCCTCGAAGGTGTTACCCTGGCCGAACTCGCGCCGCACGTCATCGTAGGCCACGCGGTCGCGGTCCAGCTCCAGCAGTATTTCCAGCAGTTCCACCTGCTCGCGCTGCACCAGGGCGGTGTTGTAAGCCTGAATGACGCGCTGCACCGTGTTTTCCACCTGTAACTGCAATTGCCCCTCGGACAATACCACCCGGGTTTCCAGTTGCTCCTTGGTGACGCGCACGCGGTAGCCGTTAAAAAGCGTCCAGTTAACCGCCACGCCCGGCGCAATTCCGGTGCCGTAAATAGAGGTACTGGTAACGATGCTGGTGGGGTCGTTACGGTTGACGTAGGTATTATTCGACCCCAGCGTGAGGCTGATGGTGGGGTAGCGGCCCGCCAGTGCCCAGTCGTCGTTGCTCCTGGCCACGTCCACCCGGTTTTCGGCCAGCCGGATCTGGTAGTTATATTCCAGTGCACGCTGGATGGCTTCGGAAAGCGTCAGGTAATCGGTCTGCGCGCAGAGGGTGCCGAGGGTGCCGAGCAAAAGCAGCGTAAGGAGGAGAAATCGCATAAGGTGAGGTTGAGGCGGCCGGGGGCCGTTAGCGGTTTTTATCCGCTGTGGGCAGCGTGGAAGGATCGAGAGCGGAAGGTATAGCCGGCCGGTTCGGCGTGTTTCTTTTACCCTCGAAGACCCGCCGTTTGCCGTAGAAATTATAGAAAAACACCAGGCCGGTGGCCAGGCCCTTCAGCAGCCACTCGCGCGCGGCCAACCAGGGGATAAAGTGGAAACCGTAGACCAGCGCGGCGTCCAGCAGCAGACCACCCAGGGAAACCAGCATGGCCAAAATAAAGGCCGAGCGGAAAGAGCGGTTGAGCTTAAAAACGAAGTAACGCTGGAGGTAAAAGCTGATCAAAACCGAGCTGGCGTAAGAGATAGTCGTCGCGGGCAGGGGCGGCAAATAACGGTCCACCAGCCAGAGGTACAGGCCGTAATTGATACCCGTGGATACCAGGCCGGTGAGGGCGAAGGGCAGTTTTTCCCACCCGAATTGCCAGATCTTTTTCCAGATAGGTTTCGGGCGTGCCCCCGCCTGCCGGCGGGGTCGGTCCCTTCCAGGCTCGCTGTTCGCTCGGCCGCTACGCGTCTCCTCCCTGCGGTCGGCCCTTCCAGGCACCTCACGCGGGGGCTGCGCCGGGCCGGTATTCGGTTCAGTTCGGTGCATCAGGCTTCCATGGCTAGGCGGCTCCGCCGCCGGGCGGCGAAGAACTCGCGCACGTCCAGCCAGGTGTGGACGCGGTGAAAGTGGTCGTGGTTCACGTTGTGCGAGGCGGTAAACAGAATCCCCTCGCCGTTGAACGGCTCCAGGTTGCTCACCTTGTCGTCGATCATGTAGTCGCCGTGGACAATACTTTTATCGCCGCAAAAAACGATCCGCGACCAGTGGATGAACGGAAAATGCTCCTCCAGCCACTCGTACTTATCCAGGAAACTGTGCCGAAATTCGGTGGCCGCCGTCACGATAAATACTTCGTACTCGTCGTACAGTTCCCGGACAACTTCTTGGGCGTCGGGCATCACCTTCAGATCGCGGAAGAAGCCGGGGTCGTTGAGGTGGTTGCGTAGTTCCATGGCCCCTTCCATCTCGTAGATCTTCTTGCCGTGGTATTCCTCGGGCGTCAGGCGGTTGCCGAAACGGTCCGTGTAGAGGTCGTTGAACTTGGCGTAGGTATCGGCCATCACCTCGTCCATGTCGATAACGATGCGGATCGGTTTCATTCGGCGGGTTCGTTTTCGTGGATGTCTTCTTCCACCGCGTGGTGGGTTTCCTGGTAGGCGGGTTCCACCTCCCGGAAGCGGATTTTCTCGTCGTACCAGAACAGGCGGAGGTAGTAGCGCCCCCGGTTAAGCATCACCAGCAGCGATGGCAGCATGATGAGCAAAATAACCGTGGCCGCCAGCAACCCGAAGGCCACCGAGATGGCCATGGGAATGAGGAACTGCGCCTGCAAACTCTTCTCGAACAGTAGCGGGGCCAGACCGGCAAAAGTAGTGACCGAAGTAAGGATGATGGGCCGAAAACGGGAGTGCCCCGCGTCGTGCAACGAGTCCATCATCGACATACCCGACCGCAAATTGTCGTTGTAGGTGGCGATGAATACCAGCCCGTCGTTCACGATCACGCCCACCAGTGCGATCACGCCCAGACCGGAAAACAGACTGATGGGCGCATCCATGAGCCAGTGCCCGAAGATGACCCCGATCATGCCGAACGGCAAGAGAACAAAAAGCACCACCGTCTGCATAATGGACCGGAAAGTAACGGCAATGACGAAAAACATCAAAAAGAGTACCACCGGAAAAACCAGTGCGGATGACTGAGCCGTTTTCTGTTGCTCGCGCACCTGCCCGTCGGCCACGGTAGATACGCCGGGGAAATCAGCCAGCACGCGGGGCAGGATTTCTTCATTGATCGTTGCAGTTACGTCGGATACCGAAACGGAGTTATCTGACACATCGGCTTCCACTTTTACCT
This sequence comes from Lewinellaceae bacterium, assembly GCA_963710215.1. Taxonomy (GTDB): domain Bacteria; phylum Bacteroidota; class Bacteroidia; order Chitinophagales; family Saprospiraceae; genus Neolewinella. Next base: position 44,851 of record CAVPZP010000074.1, read on the forward strand.
CACGCTGTCCGTTCACGTGGTTGATCGCGATCACGCCCCGCTCGGGAATCAGTTCGGCCAGTTCGGACACGGGATATTCCTGTCCGTTACCCAGGCGAATGCGCATCCGGCTCAGGTCGGCCACGCTCTTGCGGTCCGATTCAGCGTAGCGCAGCCAGACGCGTACCTCGTCCTCGCCCCGCTGCAACCGTTGTGCCTCGGAGCCGAAGAAACCCGCCCGCACCTGGCCGAGGATGTCCTGCAAATCTATGCCCAAATAGCGGGCTTTGTCCTTTAGTTTGATGTTGATCTCGCGCAGGCCCTCCTGGTCGTTGTCTACCACGTCGGCCAGTTCGCTCATGCCCTGTAGCTCGGCCTTTACGGCACGGGTCGCTTCTTCCAGTACCTCGATGTTGCTGCCTACGAGGGAAACCGAAACGGGCTTGCCGAATACGGACTGCCCGCCGAAGGTCAGTACTTCCGCCTCGTCCACCGCACCGGTTTCGCTGCGGATGGCGTTGGCCACGTCGCGCAGGCGTACCTCGCCCCGGGCCTCCCCCGGCAACAGCGAGACGGTGGCCGATCCCTGATAGGTGGTCGGCCCTACCTTGATTTCCACCCGCTCGATTATTTCCTGTTCGTTGTTAAATACCGAATCGTTGATGCTCGCATTCACCCGTTCGGCGGCGGCGGCTATGCGTTCCAGTACCTCGCGGGTCACCTCTTCCGGCGTGCCGGCGGGCATCTGCAGATTCACGGAAATATCGTCGCGCTCGATGTTAGGAAAGAAGGTGGTCTTAACGAAGCCCCCGGCCACGGCCGCAAAACTCAGGATGAGCACCGCAAAACAGGCCGCCACCGTAAGTAACTTGTACTTGACCGTCGCTTCCAGCAGGGGCGCGTACATCCGGTCGCGTAACAGGTTCATCAAGCGGTCGAACTGGTGTTGTACCCAGTTGGGCTTTACGTTCTTGTCCAGTGCCTTGGAGTGCGAGACGTGGGTGGGCAAAATAACCGCTCCCTCTACCAGCGAAAAGGTGAGCGAAAAAATCACCACCAGGGCCATTTGACTGAAGAAATCGCCCAACTGCCCGTCGATGAACAGGAAACTGGAAAAGGCAATGACCGTGGTCAGGATGGCCGCAAATACGGCCGGCAGTACGTCCACCGTGCCACGAATGGCGGCCTCGGTTCGGTGCACCCCCTTCTCGTGCAGGGAGTAAATATTTTCCCCGATCACGATGCCGTCATCCACCAGGATGCCGATCACCAGGATCATTCCGAACAGCGAGATCACGTTGAGCGTGATGCCCATGGCCGAAGCCAAAATGAACATACCCGCAAAACTGATCGGAATGGAGAGGGCTACCCAGAAGGCCAGCCGCCAGTGCAGGAATACGGCCAGCAGGAGCAGTACGATGATGAACCCCTGCAGGCCATTGGTTTTGAGGGTGTCCATCCGTTGGCGCAGGGTGATACTGGCGTCGTTTACCACCGTTGCCTTGACCAGCGGGTGGGTCTCATTCCAGGTTTCGATGTACTCCTTCACCTTATCGGTAATCGAGAGCATGTCTTCCTCCAGGGTGTTTTGCACATTGATGCTCACCGAGGGCGCTCCGTCCAGAAAGGCCCGGTTGGGCTGGTCGGCAAAACGGTTGCGAATATCGGCCACCTGATTGAGCCGTACCACGCCGCCGGCGGGGGTGGTCGTCACCACGATGTCGCGCAGACCATCGGCGTAGTAGGCTTTGTTGCGGGCGCGCAGCAGTAGTTCCTCATCATCGCCCTTGATGGTACCGCCGGTAATATCGACGTTGGTACGGCGCACGGCCTCGGACGCCTGTTGGAAGGTCAGCCCATAGGCCCGCAACTTATCTTCCCGGAAGGCGATCTCGATCTCCTCGTCCGGAAAACCCGATAGTTCTACCTTTGAGATGCCGTCCATGGCCAACAGGTCGTCTTCTACCTGGCGGCTCATGTCCTTCAGGGCCTGCAAACTCACGCCCTCGCCCGCCAAGGCGAAGGTGATGGCCCGGCCCAGTTGCTCGCGCTTGTACACCACCGGCGGTTCCATCCCCACGGGAAAACTGCTGATCTGGTCAACGGCGTTCTTGACGTCCTGCAGGATCAGATCGGTATCGTAATTCCGCAGTACTTCCACGCTCACGGTTGCCGAGTTTTCCTTGCTCACGCTGGTGTAGCGCTCGATGCCGGTAACTCCCTTGAGGTTTTCCTCAATCTTGTTCACCACCCCTTCCTCCATCTCCTCGGGGCTTGCCCCGGGATAAACGAGTTGGATACTGATGTTACGGCTGGGATATTCCGGGAAGAAGGTCGACTTCATCCGCAACAGGCTCATTACGCCCACCACCAACAGGGCGAACATGAGCAGGTTGGCCGCAACGGGATACTTGATAAAATAAGCTATAAATCCTCGCACGGTCGGTTAATTTAGGCTGGTGATGGGTTCCAGGGTCGAATCGGCCCGCATTTCCGCCGCTTTAACGGTCTTCATTTTCACGCGCATCCCGTCGAAACCACCGGCTACGGGGGCGGTAATGAGTGGGGTACCGTCGGGCAGGCCGCTCACGATCACCGTCGTGCGGTTGAATTTTTCCACGCTCACGGGTAGCAACCGCAGGATGCTGTCCTGCTCCACCACGTAGACCTCTTTTTCGTCGATCAGGAGATTACGGTCGATCTCGATCACGTTACTCAGGGTTTTGGCGGCGGCCTCGCCGCGCAGGTACATGCCCTCGCGCAGGTCCTTGCCGCTTACGCCCACGTAGACGGTCACGGTCTGCGAGCCGGGGTCGATCTGCTCGCCGATGCGGCGGATTTCGCCCGCCCATTTTCCCGCCACGTCTTCGCTATAGAGTGCTACCTTATTGCCCACGGCCAGGTAACTCAGGTCGGATAACGGTACCGTAGCGGCCATTTCAAAATTGCCGGTGGCCATCAGTTGGCCCACTTCCTGGCCCGCCCGCACCACGGCACCGGGGTCCACTAGCGCACTGGTAAGCACGCCGCTAAAGGGCGCATAAACGGTGAACTTACTCAGCCGCTCTTCGGCCTGCTTGATCTGGTAGTACTGCGATTGCAGGTTGCGGCCGGCAATGAATAACTTCTCGGCGCGGTTGGCCGGCTCGGGGAAGGCTTCGATCGGATCGTCCACGCTAAAGTTTTCCAGGTAGGCTTCCCAGCGGGGGAAGGCATCCGGATAGTCGATCTTGAGATCGGGCATGATTTGGGCGATGCTATTGAGGAGCGTAGCTTTTTGGGCCTGAATGGCGAGGCGGTTTTCCGTATTGTCCAGCCGCATGAGTATGCTGCCCTTGGGAAAGTAAGTACCCTCCTTGAAGGGCCGCCCGGTACTGAGCAGTACGCCGCCGACTTCGGTGAATATGCCGATCTTGTTATAAGCCCGCAGCTGTCCCTCCACGTCCAGGGTAGTGGCCAATCGGCCGTTACTTACCTGCCGCACGCTCACTTCTTTTTTGCGGGCTACTTCTTCCTTGCGGGGCGGTTCCTCCTTCATGCCGGCAATTACGCCGTACAGTAAGAAAGCACCCACAATGAGCACCAGGCCCACCACTACGCTAATCAGTCTTCGTTTGGTCAGTTTGGTCATGGTCGATCGGATTGTTCCGTGGGAGAAAGTATCGTGTGAAGGTTATGGTAGATCTGGTTGAGGGTTGTCAGGCAAGCTTTCAGGTCGGCCGGATCGACTCCCCGCGTAGCATGGTGGGCCGCGTTGTTCAAAACGGGCATCATGGTTTCGATAAATTCGCGGCCGGCGGGGGTCAGGTAAATCAGTTTGTTCCGGCCGTCGCGGGGGTCGGGTTTACGGCGTACCATGCCGGCATTTTCCAGGCCGGTTAGGGCTCGGGCTACGGTCCCTTTGTCTTTGATGGTACTGATGGCAAGTTCTTGCTGGGTCTGCCCGTCCTCTTTCATTAAATCAGCCAGCAGGCCCATCTGCGTGGGCTGGGGCTGCCAGCCGTTGGGGCCTACAGCATGGCTCAGGCAGCAACGGCTCAGTTGCCGGCCCACCCGGTTGGTCAGGAAAACCAGGCTCTCGTAGGGATGAACGTCGGGGTCCAATTAGTTGCGTTTGCAACGAAACTCGTTAGTCGGGTGATTGTTTTCCAACGATATTATTTTTTCGGTAATGCTACGTCGGGCTAATTGATCGGCAGAACCTGCCCACAACTTATCGGCTCGACTATTCCTTATTATCGTCTTAATCAATCCGCTTCCATGACCCAAGTCCATCAACTCACCTTTAACTCTTTCCAGGAAAATACTTACCTGATCTCCGACTCGGAAACCGGCGATACCTGGGTCATCGACCCCGGCATGCAGACGACGGCCGAGGAGCGGACTTTCGCCGCTTATCTAAAACAGCACGATCTCAAACCGGTCCGGCTCTTGCTTACCCATGCCCACCTGGACCATATCTACGGCCTCCACTACGTACACCAATCCCACGGTCTCACCCCCGAGCTACACGAGCTGGAAACGCCCGTCTACACTTCCGCACCGGTAGTGAACGAGATGTACGGCTTGCCGAAGATGAACCCGTTGCCGACACCCAGTTACTCGCTACACGCAGACGATACTCTCACGCTGGGCGATGCCACTTTTAAATTGCTCTTTACCCCCGGCCACTCGCCCGGCAGCCTGTGTTTCTACAACCGCGCCGAAAATTACGTCATCGCGGGCGACGTACTCTTCCACCGCTCCATCGGCCGCACCGATCTGCCGGGCGGCGATCACGCCACCCTGCTCGGTTCCATCGCCACTCAGCTCCTGCCGTTACCGGATGAAACCGTGGTCTACCCCGGCCACGGACCTAGCACCACGGTAGGGGAAGAGCGCGAGGAGAACCCGTTTTTTTAAAGATTTCTTTTCATCCGTCAAATACCCCTGCGTGAGGGATAGGAGGCGTTGTTTGAACGGACTGTAGGAGCGCATCGCATTCGCCCAAGGGCATTTGCCCGCCCGGCGAATGCGATGCGCCCCGCAAGGCAGAGAGTGCCGGATAGCCCGACCCCGGCCCGCCAGGGACGGGGGCACGCCCAAAAAAATAACCCCCTGCCACCATACGGCAACAGGAGGTTAGCATTTATCTAGGCGGGCCGGAACACTTAATCCAAGCCGATGCCGTAGTAGTAATTGCGGCTGCTATCCGGGTAACGACCCTGTAACAAAACGCCGTCTCCTCGGTGGCGCTTGACCATTTTCTCAAAGTCTTCCACCGATGCCACCGGTTGGCGGTCTACGTGGGTGACGATGAAGCCGGGTTCGATTTCGGTTTGGTCCTTTAAAAAACCTTCGTTGACCCGATCGATGACTACCCCGCCACGCAGGTTCATGCGATTGGCTTCCTCGCGGGATAGTTCCTTGAACTCACCGCCCAGGGCAGCGAGTACGTCATTACTCGCCACTGCGGCAGTCACAATATCTTCATTACCGGAACGATTGCGCAACACGACGGGCACCATTTGCTCCCGCTTGTCGCGCAGGATGGTCAGTTCCACGCGGTCGCCGGGTCGCTTGCGGCCCAGCTGTTCCAGCAGATCACTGCTGCGCAGGGTCGGCACGCCGTCCACGGCCAGCACGATATCGCCTTTTTTCAGCCCGGCTGCCTCGGCCGCACTGTTGGCAGTTACCTCGCCAATGTACACGCCGTTGTCACGATCGATGTCGTTTTCGCGGGCGAAGGCGGAATTAATTTCCTGGATGCGGGCACCCAGATAGGCACGCTGGGCCACGCCGTACTCCTTCAAATCGGCCACCACTTTGGCCACGATCTTGGACGGCACGGCAAACGCGTAACCGGCGTATACACCCGTGGGCGAGCTGATGGCCGTGTTGATGCCCACCAGCCGGCCCTCCGTATTCACCAGCGCACCACCGCTATTACCGGGATTTACCACGGCGTCGGTCTGGATAAATGACTCGATTGCCGCGTCACTTTTTCGGCGCAAAATGTCAATGCTGCGGCCCTTGGCACTCACGATACCGGCGGTCACGGTGCTGGTCAGGCTGAAGGGATTACCCACGGCCACGACCCACTCGCCCACCCGCACCTCGTCGGAATTACCGAACTGGATGGTCGCCAGATCGGCGGCGTCTATTTTGATCAGGGCCACGTCGGTGCTGGGGTCGGTGCCCACCAGCGTGGCGGGGTAGGTACGCTGGTCATTCAGCACCACCTCCAGGTTTTCGGCCCCTTCGATCACGTGATTATTGGTCACGATATAGCCGTCGCTACTGATGATAACCCCCGACCCGCTACCTTCCTGCAGGGGCGCTTCGCCATCTTCCCCATCTCCCTGCCCGCGAAAACCTTCGGGGCCGAAAAACTCGCGAAACATGGGGGGAAGATCGCGCAAATTCAGGCCGCTCATGCCGCGTTCGGCACGTTTGGCGGCTTTAATGTGCACCACGGCAGGCACGGCGCGCTCAGCCGCCAGGGTAAAACCCTCTACCGGGGCGGCGCTCGTGGCGGCGGCGGTGGCATTGGTAAATTGAACGGCCGCCGGTACCTCGGATCGGACGTGCGCGGCCGTAGTAAATAAATTAAAATACCGGGCGGTGCCCAGGGCCGTAAAACCGCCGATCAGGGCGGCCAGTACGATGATAGCTACTTGTTTCATGGTTTCTTTTTCAGGGTAAATTCTTGACAACCAGGGTCGTGCGGCATCAGGGCGTGTCCCCGGCCGAAAGCCGGGGCCGGTCCCCTACCGGCTCGCTGTTCGCTCGGCCCTGCGGGCTGCACCCCTGGCGGGCCGCCCCGTCCGGGCACCTCACGCGGTAAACCAAATTAATTTATGCCGCCCTGCTGTCTTTCCCTAAAAAGCATTTTACCCCCGCTATGGTTGGTTACCCTCCCACTATCCTGACCGGTTTAGGACTATTTTAACACTAGCCAGTCCGTACCATCCACCAGATTCAGGTTATAGGCTTCGCCCGCGATACCGAAAGCTTGTTCGTAGGCTTTGGTTAGGTGGGCTATTACTGTTTCCGATTCAGTCGTGCGAACCAAATTCAGCGTGCATCCCCCAAAGCCCCCGCCCATGATGCGGGCACCCAGCACCCCTGTTTGCCGTAATGCCTCGTCCACCAGGAAGTCAATTTCGGCGCAGCTCACCTCGTAGTCATCGCGCAGCCCCCGGTGGGTGGCGGTCAGTAGGCGGCCCAATTCCGGCATATCGCCCGTGCGTAGGGCGGCCACGGCGGCCTGGGTGCGTTCCTGCTCGCCGGTCACGTAGCGGCAGCGGCGGTAGACCTCATCCGTCATCAGGTGGCGGGCTGCTTCCACCTGCGCGGGGGCGGCATCGCGCAGTTTTTCCACATCCTTATATAAGGTGCGAATGGCAGCGGCTCCTTCCGCGCACTCGCACACCCGCACGGGGTATGCCGAAGCACCGAGTTCGTGGGTAACCCGGGAGTTGAACAGCAACCAACTGTAATCGCCCAGTTCGCTCGTTACCCGTTCGGTCTCCAGGCTGCGGCAATCCAGCAATAGTACCTCGCCCGCGTGGCCGTTCAGGCTGGCGAACTGGTCCATGATTCCGCAGGGAACTCCCAGAAAGGTATTGCTCGATTCCTTGCACAGCCGCGCCAGCTCCGGCCGACTAATTCCGGCCCCGGTCAGGTCATTCCAGATAAAGGCCATCCCCCCCTCCAGCGCGGCCGAAGAAGACATACCCGCCCCCGCCGGCAGATCTCCGCCGAATACCAGGTCGATCCCTGGAAGCTCGATCCCCCGCTGCCGAAATTGATCGGCAATGCCCAGCAGATAGTCCAGCCATAGTTCCCCGCTCCGCCGGGGGTCGGTCAGGTCAAGATCGGTTGCCCGTTTATCAATATCCAGGGCATGAAAGTTAGAGCGGTTGGTGCCGTTCAGCCGCAGCGCAAAGTAGATGGCGCGGTCCACGGCCCCGGGTAGCACGAAGCCGTCGTTATAATCGGTGTGCTCGCCGATGATGTTGATGCGGCCGGGACTGCGCAGCAGGCGTTCGGGCGCGCGGCCGGTGATGGTCTGGAAGGCGGTGGTTACGTCGGTAGGTTTCATAAGGGTACTGCGCGTATAATCTTATCCTAAAACACCAACTCCGAGGAGCTTGCGACGATCACCGCAGGTAAAGTATCAGTATACACCGTACGCCTACTAACTCCGAGGAGCTTGCGACGATCACCGCAGGCAAAGTACGGCAAAGCCCCCCATATACGTATAGGCTTATACCAAAGTACAAAATTACCAGCGGCAAAGCCGCCTACTAACTCCGAGGAGCTTGCGACGATCACCGCAGGTAAAGTACGTAGCGGCTCCGCCGCTACTCCATGTCCATATTATGGAAAATATTGGCCACGTCATCATCTTCCTCCATCTTATCTACGAGGTTGATGACATCTTCGACTTCTTCGTCGGACAGTTCCTTGTAATGGCTGGGGATGCGGACCAGTTCGGCACCGGCGATCTCGATGTTGCGCTCATCGAGGGCTTTGGAAAAACTGCCGAAATCCTCGAAAGCGGTGTAGAAGATGATTTCGTCTTCATCCATTTTCATCTCGTCCAGACCGGCGTCGATCAGTTCGAGTTCCAGGTCTTCCACTTCGCCCGGGATGGACTCACGCAGGACCTTGAATTCGCCCTTGCGGGTGAACATGAAATCCACCGAACCGCTGACGCCGAGCGAGCCGCCGTACTTGCTGAAAATGTGGCGGATATTAGCCACCGTCCGGTTATTATTATTGGTCGTGCATTCCACGATCAGGGCCACACCGTGGGGCGCATAGCCTTCAAAGATAACCTCATCGTAGTCTTCGGCATCCTTGCTTTCGGCGCGTTTGATGGCGGCATCCACGTTGGCCTTGGGCATATTGGCGGCCTTGGCATTCTGGATCGCCATGCGCAGGCGGGGGTTGTACTCGGGGTCTCCCCCACCCTCTTTAATGGCAATGGCTATTTCGCGGCCGACCTTGGTGAAGGTCTTTGCCATGCTGGCCCAGCGTTTCATTTTGCGGGCCTTGCGGTATTCGAATGCGCGTCCCATGGGGAAGGTGGATTTTATCCCCCACGATAGAATAAGGTTCGCGGCGGGCGTTTACTTGCTTAGCGGAGGAAGAGGGATTCGAACTCCCCGGTACCTTTCAGTACGTCGGTTTTCAAGACCGGTGCATTAAACCACTCTGCCATTCCTCCGAATGGAAAACAACAATCACTGTGGACGTAGTCGGCGTGAGTTCGCTAGCTCGGTGCAAACCACTCTGTCCATTAAGAAAACATCACGCGGAGGAATCGCTAACGGGTTCGACCCCCGGTACCTTTCAGTACGTCGGTTTTCAAGACCGGTGCATTAAACCACTCTGCCATTCCTCCGAATGGAAAACAACAATCACGCGGAGGAATCGGGATGACTTGGCTAACGCCGGCGTGAGCTCGCTAACGCTCGGTTCGACCCCCGCTACCTTTCAGTACGTCGGTTTTCAAGACCGGTGCATTAAACCACTCTGCCATTCCTCCGAATGGGCGGCAAAGATACATTTCGCCCGGTTAATATAAAACAGTTCCGCACGCTAATCGCTCGCAGGGCGCATTAGTGTGCGGAATGGCACGGATAGTCAGGGGTGTAACTCCGGCTAAATGCGGCTCGGCCTGCAACGGCGTTTCAAATTCTGCCCACCAGGTTAGCAGTTTTTACCGTCCACGATCATTACATTGGATTGGAAGGCGGCGTAAGTGAGCCGGGTAGATTGCTGTACGTAAAGTACTTTACACTTGATCGTATATTCTCCCATGAAAGGAATCAAAAATTCCCGGTCGGGCCGATCGGTTTGCCAGGCCCACGTTCCGAGTTCATGCTCTACGGTCCAGTAATACTCGACGACGGTTGTAGAGGAAGGCGGGAAGGGCGGGTTATAAGCGATTTCCATGACGGCAATATTCGCGTCATTGAAGCCGGCACAGTGATCGTCATTAGCACCCGGGCGCAAATTAACGGTAACCTGGGCAGATAGGGCAGTGACCATGCATAGCACGGCCAGGGTGGATAGAAGTCGTTTCATTAGGATGACATTTTAAAAATCGACCGTAGGGAAAAAGTGGTCGATACATACAACACGGGCGGTTGCGCCATTTAAAAGAGCAGTACTAACTACTTCTCCAGTTCTGACGGGTCCACCCGATTTCCGGTCACGAGTTTTTACCTTTTTAAGGAAAAACTAACGACCCAGCCTTTTTCAATCCCATGATTCCGAACTTCGTAACAGATTGGCAAAATTTTACCGCCATTGAGGGGTAAAGTCAGCCGATCGTACGATAGACCATATCCTATCAAAAACGTGTACGGATAGTTGATCCTTTTGTTACTACGGATAGCAAATAAACCGCATACGTGACGTTTTGTTTAGGATACGGTACAAATATAGCGACAAACGGTCGTCCATGCAACTTATTCGGTCACGGCACCGATTCCCGGCAGCTCTTTTCCTTCCAGGTATTCGAGCATGGCACCGCCGCCGGTACTGACAAAACTTACCTTGTCACCAAGTCCCGCCTGGTTGATGGCCGATACCGAGTCACCGCCTCCGATGAGGCTGTAAGCCCCGTTCTGCTGGGTCGCGTCGGCCACGGCATCCGCAATGGCGTTGGTACCCCCGGCAAAATTGCTCATCTCAAATACGCCCATCGGCCCGTTCCAGAGGATTGACTTGCTCTCCTTAATTACGGCAGAGAACTGCTCGATGGTTTTGGGTCCGATGTCCAGCCCTTCCCAACCGTCTTCTATCTGTCCGGCGGCGACAATTTTGGAGGGCGTCTCGTTACTAAAATTCTTGCCGACCTTGGTGTCCACCGGTAAGATCAGTTTGACGCCCCGCTTCTCGGCCTTCTTTAGTAGCTCCTTTGCCAGGTCTACTTTATCGGGTTCGGAAAGCGAGTTACCTACTTTGCCACCCTGGGCCAGGGAAAAGGTGTAGGCCATGGCCCCACCCACGAGGATGTTGTCGGCAAAGTCCATCAGCTTTTCCAGCAGCTGGATTTTGTCCGATACTTTGGCCCCACCCACGATGGCGGTTACCGGGTGTTCGGGATCGTTGAGTAGCCGGTCGGCTCCCTCCACTTCGGCTTGCATCAGGAGGCCCATCGCCTTCTTACCGCTCTCGAAAAAGCGAGCGACGGTGGCGGTGGAGGCGTGTTCGCGGTGGGCGGTGCCGAAGGCGTCGTTGACGTACACATCGGCCAGATCGGCCAACGATTTGGCCAGATCGTGGTCTCCTTTTTCCTCACCGGCATAGAAGCGGGTGTTTTCCAGTAGCAGCACCTGTCCGGGCTGCAATTCCGCAACGGCCTCCCGCGCGGCCTCGCCGACGGTATCGGCTACAAACCGGACCGGCACACCGAAATGCTCTTCGGCAACGGAAACAACGTGCTTGAGGGTCAGCTTCTCGCGGTTGACCGATCCGTCCGCCGACTTTTTCTGCTGCGGGCGGCCCAGGTGCGACATCAGGATAACGGCCGCGCCGTGTTCCAGCAGGTACTTGACGGTGGGGGCGGCGGCACTGATGCGGGTATCGTCGGTAACTTTATTATCACCGTTGAGCGGCACGTTAAAATCGACGCGTACGAGTACTTTCTTGTCTTTAACACTGAGGTCCTGTAGCTTCATAAATAGGACGGCCGAGCCGCTGGTTTTGGTCGGTTAACGGTTGCGAATAAATAATAAGAGTGAAATCAGCCCGGCCCCGGAACGCAGGCATCGCTCACAGGTTTGCGTGAGGTGCCTGAACGGTATTCCGCGTAGCGGATAGTGCGTAGCACCGAGCGAACAGCGAGCCGGTAAGGGACCGGCACCGGCCCGCAAGATTGCGGGACGGGGACACGCCCAAAAGATCATTTAATGAACGAGACTATTCATCCTCGTCGTCATCGAAATCATCGTCGTCATCGTCCTCTTCCTCGTCATAGTCCGCATCGAGGGTGTCGATGACCATATCGGTGATGGTATATTCGGCGTACTGGTTGAAGTGATCGAAGGTCAATAGATCGGGCCACTTGGAATCATCGGACACCCATTCTTCGAGCAGGTTTTCGAGGGGATAGCGGAAGTTTTGCTCCAGCCACTCCTCGGCCTGGTCCATGTCCGTAAATTCGGGCAGTAAAAAGACGGTGGCCAGGTCTTCATTATCGGTGGGGTCAACGTCATCGGCTAGTTGGGGGTCTTCCTTGATGGCCCAGCTGAGCAGGTAAGAGGTGGGGCGGACAACCAGTGCGTAGCGGTTGATGTCGTAGAGGTTCATAGTGGTCTTTTTGCGGATTTTGGGATGGTGGATGCAACCGAATAAGGGCATATCCACCCGTTTTCCGGGCTTGCGGGGGCCAAGATAGGCTTTCCCCATTTGATGCAAAGGTTTAACCTTCGCCGGGGTTCGCGCCGCCCTCGGATAAATATTACTTAATCTGCGGATGTTTTGCACGCCGGGTTGATCCCCAACACGTAACGCTCCACCACTTTTATGCGGGCGGCGGCCTCGGAACCGGCAAAACCGGCAATATCCGCATCGCGCAGCCGCGCTGCGGCGCGGCGCGTGAGGGGGCGGGCGGCGGGCAGGTAGCTCCAGTGCCAGCGTTCTTCCTCGTAGCCGAAGGGGCGGCCCGCCGGGCCGACCTTAGTGCTGTAGGGCTGACAAAAACCGTATTCGGCGGCGTTGGCCGTCAGCCACGCGTATTCTCGTGCGCCCTTGCCGGAGCGGAAGTACTCATTAGTAAGTTGATTGATGTCTATGTCCGTTCCCCAGTGGTGGCGGCTGGTGCCGGGCATGGAACTGTAGCGCAGGATAGCCAGCGCCCGCTCGGCCGGATCGGGGTAGACTTCGTCGGCTTTCTCGGTTCCTTCCAGGAGGCGTTTTCCGGTCCATTTGGCTTCCCAAATGCCCTTTTGGCGTTCGAAATTGCGGGTGGCGGAAATAACTTGTAATGAAATGCCATCCGCCCGGGCGGCATCCTGCATGGCGGCAAAGGCGGCGGCGGCGTCCTTGCGCAGGTAATAGGTGCCGTCGCCGTCGGTCAGTTTTGCCGCCAGGGCGGTGAAAAGGGGGTGGCCGGACGGCTCGAAGCGACCGCGCAGGTAGTCCAACTCGGCGGTGGGGCCGAAAAGGGCGGCGGAATCGACCTCGGCCGGAAGGACGGGCGGCAGGCTGTCCGACGTCATGGCAGCGGGCGAAGGCATGGCAGCCTCCGTCATTTCTTCCGCTTCGGATTCAGCAACGGGCGGAGTGCCGCAGGCCGTGAGCAGCAAGAGGATGGAAAAGAGATAAAATGAGGAAGAAGACATGGCGACTCTGGTTGGTGGACGGGGCGCAAGCTACGGTATTCGCCTTGTTTATCTATAACCGCCCCGCCGTACTTCATCCATCAGACCACTGCGGCAAGTAGCTGCCAAGTTGCATCCTCCCTACCCGCCAGCGTGTCAGGTCAACAGCGACACTTTAGCAGTTGGAGAATCTCGGCTTGCTCCTTCAGCAATAGCTGGGTAGCCTCATGCATCTGCTCGTAATAATGTGCGAGAGTGCGGAGGTCCTTATCCCCTGACTGCCACTTTTCCATTCTAAAGGAATAGCACTGCTGGACCGATTCCACGTAACCGCGAATATCTTCGGTGCGTTTTTCCAGCGCTTCCACGTCTACCGTCAGCCTGCCGTCGGCGGCCTGATAATTACCCTGAGCAAGGATACGATTGTCCGCGTCGGTCAAATCCAGCCGCGTCAGATCGTGCGTAGATACCTCAAACAGGTTACTGATCCTAAGGAGGTTACAAATTTTCGGCTCGGCCGTTCCGGACTCATAAGAAGCAATATTACCGCGATTCAGGCCCACCCGTTCGGCCAGTTCGCTCTGCGACCACTCCTGCTCCTTGCGCAGGCGGCGCAGGTTCTTTGCCAGGAAGTTGGGTAAGGCCTGCGGTAAGGTTTTTCGGGCCGGTGAGCTTACGGTTTCCATGGTAGTGAGTTGACTAAATTTACACTCCCCTTACGCTTGAGCCGCCGCGATGGTTGAAAGCTGTAAAAAATATTAACATTTGCTTCAAAATTCACCCCCCTTTCAGCCGTTTTATGGTACAGTTATTGTACATAAAGTAGCAAATGATCCAAGGAAAGACTTGCACCGGAAGGTAAAAGCCCCTACTTTTGTCAAAATTTTTTACAAGCTCCCAAAATCTATCTCTCATGGTCGATGTAATTCAGGAGAACATTCAACTCCAACTCGCAAAAATAACCAACAGTCTGCGGGCCTTCAGCCTCAAACTGACCGGTAATATGGACGATGCCGAGGACCTTTACCAGGACACCGCGCTGCGCATCATGACCAATGCCGAGAAATATAACCCCGGCACCAATTTCAAGGCCTGGGCGGTGACCATCATGCGTAATATCTTCATCAATAATTACCGCAAAAAGGTGCGCCGCAATCTGATCATCGACCAGACGCCCAATAATTATTACATCAATTCGGGTGATAAAACGGTTGGCAACGATGGCGAAAGCCTCGTCACTTTTAAGGAACTTTACGAGTTAGTGGATCGCTTGCCGGAAGATTTCCGTGTCCCCTTTCTGATGGCTTACCAAGGTTATAAGTACGACGAGATCGCCGAGAAACTCGGTAGCCCGCTGGGTACCATCAAGAGCCGCATCTTTTTTGCCCGTAAAAAGCTCCAGAAGATGTACGAGGAAGCCATGCGCGAACGTGCATAGGTTAGCCTCTCATCGACCCGGAGTAACTTAAGAACTTGTCCCTCTACCGCCACCGGCGGTGGAGGGATTTTAATTTGGGGGCGGGGCGGAAGTCGGGCGTGCCCACCGGGCTAACGCCCGACGGTCGGTCTGGCTCGCGTGCTCTGTACAAACCTTTCAGGCACCTCACGTAAAAGATAGTTTTTGAAGGGTCCCGGTCCCCAGACCTTACTAAGGGTCCCGGTCCCCAGACCTGGAAGGTTTTAATAACGTCTGCGCCGTACGGGATTTGGCATAAGCGGGCGCGATCCGGGAATCACGGCCCTGTACCTCCGCGATCCGGGGATCGCGACCCTATGCCTACGCGATCCGGGGATCGCGACCCTCTACTAAGGGTCCCGGTCCCCAGACCTGGAAGGTTCTAATAACGTCTGCGCCGTACGGGATTTGGCCCAAGCGGGCGCGATCTCCGAATCGCGACCCTATGCCTACGCGATCTGGGGATCGCGACCCTCTACTAAGGGTCCCGGTTCCCAGACCTGGAAGGTTTCAATAACGTCTGCGCCATACGGGATTTGGCCCAAGCGGGCGCGATCCGGAGATCGCGACCCTATGCCTACGCGATCCGGGGATCGCGACCCTTATAACCTCGCCGCCAGGTCACGTAGCCGTATACGGCCATGCCCACGTAGACGACCATGAGCAAGCCGAATAAGACCGCACCCCGGCTGAAATAGAGCCACCCGTAGGCCAGATCGACGACGACCCAGTAGAGCCAATTTTCGAGCTTGCGACGGATGAGGAGGAAGGTGGCCAGGACGGAAAAAGTGGTGGTGAACGCATCGGGGTAGGTGGCGACGGCAGTGGCGAGGTAGCTGAAGCCGAAGCCGAGGACCAGGGCCAGAGCGGCGGCCAGACCGCTCCAGAGCAGGTGGGCGCGCAGGGGCAGGGTGGTGATGGGTAGCTGGGCGGTGCGGCCGGAGGCGGTGGTGCGGCCGTGCTGCCACTGCCACCAGCCCACTACGGCCATGACGGCGTAGAAAACCTGCAACAGGGCATCGGAAACCAATCCGTAAAGCGCATAGGTGGTCCAGGCCCAGAGCACGGCACTGACAAAACCGAACGGCCAGCACCAGGCACTGGACCGGGCCGCCAAACCGACGTATACAAGTGCGGTGACCACCGCCGACCATTCGGCCCAGTGCAGGCCCACGGCCCAGGCGGGTAACAGGGAATCAATCATTGGCGGCGGGGCGGGGCAATTTGGCGAACTGCTTGCGAAAATTGCGGGCATCGTTGAGTTCGAGCCAGTAGCCGTCGGGGTCCTGGAAGTAAACCTGGCGCACCCCGTCGGGGCGGACGTTGGAGACCATCGGGTTGCCGGGCCAGTCCTCGAAATCGACGCCGTTGGTGCGGAGGCTTTCCACGTAGCCGTCGAAATTGCTGACGCTCATGCAGAGGTGGACCGGTTTGGCGGTGGCGATGGCCGAGCGGTCGGCCTGGATGATATGGAGGGCACTGCCGTTGCCGAGGTCGAACCAGCGGATGTTGTCTTTCTCGGTGCCGTCGTAGATTTCCGGCAGGCCGACCACATCGCGGTAGAAGCGGGCGGATACGGCCAGGTCTTCGACCAGGATGGCGTAGTGATCGAAGGAGGGCTGCAGGACCGGTATGCGGGGGGAGCAGCTGAGGCAGCCGATGGTTAGTAGTATATATAAGGAGTAATAAAGGGAGCGCATGGCTAGCTTTTTTTGGTAAGGTAAGGCGTTTTGCGGTTGTTGCGTGAGGTGCCTGGAGGGCCGACGCGGGGGCGGGGCTTGCCCCGGCCCGGAGGAAGGGTGCGCAGCACGGAGCGAATAGCGAACCCCGCAAGGGACCGACGGCGAGGCGATAGCCGAGGCGGCACGCCCCCCCACCCTATTTACCCTTGCCCTGCAGCAGCACCACGATGGTATAGAACAGGATTTTGAAATCGAGGGCGAGGCTCATGTTTTCGATGTAGAGGATGTCGAATTTGAGGCGAGCGATCATCTGGTCTACGTTGCTGGCGTAGCCGTATTTGACCTGCCCCCAGCTGGTGATGCCGGGGCGCACGCGCAGCAGCTGGCGGTAATGGGGGGCTCGGCGGGCAATCTGCTCGATATAAAAACTGCGCTCGGGGCGGGGGCCGACGAGCGACATATCGCCGATGAGGACGTTCCAGAACTGCGGCAGTTCGTCGATGCGCCACTTGCGCATGACCGCCCCCCAGGCCGTGCACCGGTCGTCGGAATCGCTGCTGAGGCGCGGCCCGCCGGACTCGGCGTCGAGGTACATGGAGCGGAATTTGAGGATGCTGAACGGCCGGTTGCCGCGCCCGATGCGGGTCTGGCGATAGATGACGGGGCCGGGCGAGGACAGCCGCACCCGCAGCGCGGCGTAGGCGAAGAGGGGGCTGAGCAGGAGCAGGAAAAAGACGGAGGCGAGCACGTCGATGGTGCGCTTGATGATGCGCTGCCAGCGGGGCATGAGGCCGCGCTTGATCTCGATGAGGACGGCCCCGTAAAGATGCGTCATTTTGACGGTGCCGAGCATGATGTCGTACATGTCGGGGATGATCTTGACCAGCAACCGGTCGCCGAAATCGAACAGGACGTTGAGGATTTCGCGCAGGCGGTTGTGTTCGCTCGTTTCGATGGCCACGATTACTTCCTCGATGCCGTGCTCTTCAATCACGTCGGCCAGTTGGCGTACGCGGCCCAGGCACGGCAGAAATTCGAGCAGGTCTTTTTCCTTGCCGCCGTTGGCGTCCACGTAGCCGACAAAACGGTAGCCGAGTTTTTTTTGCCGGCTGGAGATGTCGAGGTAAAGTTCGCGGGCGTTACCGCTGCCGCCGATGATGAGCGTGTTGTAGGTGATCAGACCGGCTTTGAGCCGGCGGGTGGCCCGGGTGAGGATGATCATGCGCACGGTGGCCGTAAGCACGAAGTGCAAGCTGAATAATACCAGCAGGCTGCGGTAGTAGACTTGGTAATTGGCGACTACATCGTCGATGAGGATGGTGAAAAAAAGCACCAAAATGCCGAAAAAGCTAAGCAGGAGCGTACGGGCCAGGGTGGCCAGGCGGCTGAGGCGGTAAATGTCACTGTAGTGGCCGAAAAGTGCATAAAACAGCAACCATCCCGTGGGGATAAGCAGGGCGCCGAGCAAAAAGTTGGCGTCGTTAAAGTGATTGAAACTAAACGAACCCCGCTCGCCCGCCGACCGCCACGCAAAGAATAGCACCCACGCCAGCAGGGCCGAACCGAAATCGGCCAGCCGGTACCCGTACGTATCGATCCGTCTCTGTCGGCGGGTATCCACTAGAAGTGCAGTAATTTAATGTTGTCCACGAACACTTTGCCGCCCGTCACACCGGTTTCGTCCGGGACCTGAACGGCGATGCCGTAGATCTGATAATTGGAGACGATGATGGTGGGGCCGAGATTAAAATAGATCTTCGTCCACTCGGAGCGGGGTCGGAAACCGACAT
This sequence comes from Lewinellaceae bacterium, assembly GCA_963710215.1. Classification (GTDB taxonomy): domain Bacteria; phylum Bacteroidota; class Bacteroidia; order Chitinophagales; family Saprospiraceae; genus Neolewinella. Next base: position 63,083 of record CAVPZP010000074.1, read on the forward strand.
CGTAGAGCGTCTGCAACTGAAGGCCGGGGCGGCCGATGATGCCCCAGAGCGCGTTGCGTTCGGAGCGAAAATTCATTTCCAGGTAGACTTCCCGCTGGGGGCTGTCCGTCAGACCGCTGTAACTTAGTTCCGTGGCGATTTGCGCGATTACCTGGGCGGTGTCCAGTTCCAGCAGGCCGCTAAACGACCCCTCGAACACGTCTTCGGTCGTCGGCTCGAAGTTGGCCGCACCCACGAACGGACTGGTAAACACCCGCCCGGTGCCGTTCTCGAAGTCTTCGATGAACGCGAAGCGGGTATCGGAGCGGTAGGTAATGGCACCCGTGCCGAGTTCGGTTTCCCGGCCGGGGGCGAATTCCAGGTCGCGTTCTATTTCGGTGTAGAAGGGGTAAATCTGCGGCAGCGTACTGACCCCGCTCTCGCGGATACCCGCCTGCACCCGCACGCGGGCCGTGCCCGTAGCCAGCACCGGCACCCGGGCGGGCGTGGGGTAGGCCCCCAGGAAGACCCCGTCTACGGTCACCCACGCCTCGCGGATGTCGGCCGAGGCGGAACCCTGGTCGGCACCGGCGGTGAAGGTGAGACGGGGAATAAGGAGGATGGCGGGGGTGGGTTCATCGGGGTCGCATCCGCTGCCGAATAGCAGGATGAGTAGCAGCAGCGAAAAAAGACCCGAAAAAGAAATAGCTGAATTTGACGTAACCATATGCGGCGGAAAGTGATAGAGATGAGAACGCAAAACGACGGCCGAAAGCGGCCGGTCTACCGGTTCGCCCGCAGGGTGGCTTCGGCGCGGGCGGCCGATTCAGCTACCGCATCGGAGATGCGCTGGGCCAGCTGGAGGGCGCGGTAGCCGTCGTGAATGGAAACGGCGGGCGTACGCTTTTCGCGTATATGGCGGGCAAAGGTTTCCAGTTCCAGCTGGATGGCGTTGACCGGCTCCACGTCGGGGCTGTCTACGTGGATCAGGCGCGGCCCGCGGGCGGTATCCAGGGGAAAGACCTGGGCGTCGTCGGCAAAGGTCGGCGGTTGGTCGGCATCGTAAAGACGCACCACCTGGGTTTCTTTTTCCAGCAGGTCGAGGCTGATGTAGGCATCGGGCTGGAAGAGACGGATTTTGCGCATATTTTTGAGCGAGATCCGGCTGGCGGTCAGGTTGGCCACGCCGCCGTTGGCAAACTCGATGCGGGCGTTCACAATGTCGGGCGTGTGGCTCACCACGGCCACGCCGCTGGCGTGCACGGCAGTTACCTCGCTCTGGGCCAGGTGCAGCACGATGTCCAGGTCGTGGATCATCAGGTCCAGCACCACGCTCACGTCCGTACCGCGCGGATTAAATACCGCCAGGCGGTGCGCTTCCATGAACAATGGCCGCAGTGCCGTGTCTTTGAGGGCCAGCAGGGCGGGATTGAACCGTTCCACGTGGCCCACCTGCACGAACAGGCCGCGCTCATCGGCCAGTTTAACCAGTTCGGCGGCTTCGGCCACGGTGTGAGTCAGGGGCTTTTCCACAAAAACGTGCTTGCCCGCTTCCAGTGCTTGCTTGACCAGCGCATAGTGACTCGGGGTGGGGGTAACCACGTCTACGATATCGACGGCGGCGATCAGCTCGGCCGGGTCCGCAAAAGAGCGGACGCCCGATGCCGCGGCCACGGCGGCCGCGTTGGTCGGATCGGTGTCATAAAAACCCACGAATTCCAGTTCCTTCGCAGCGGCCCGGATGCATTTGAGGTGAATTTTCCCGAGGTGGCCGGCACCGATTAAGCCTATTCTTAGCATGTCGTCGTAGTTTCCGGGGCCAAAACTAGGTAAATAACGGCCGCCTTTCGTTATTCGGCCGACAAAGTGCGCGGATCATTTTCTCATATGAGGACTTTGATTATCTTTGTGGGTAAGAATGTCTAATTAGAGTTGATCTACGACCACGGGAAGCTCCCCCTCCTACTTACCACTGCCTTCTTTAGAGAGTCTACGCACACCACGCCGATTATACCGTTTTAAGCAGAAGCGTGTCCGCCAGTCGGATACACTTGCCTGCTGTGTCACATTGTATAAGTAATCTCCATGTATTCGCGACCCCTACTCCATCACCAACCGGCCCCGAGCCTGTCCCGTTGCGGGAAGGCCGCGTCCGTACTACTCCTGTTCTTCCTGGCATGCTCGTTCTCTTCCTGTGTAGAGGATCAGGTAGCCGACCCTATCGACCAGGATCTGGAACGACAATTATTGCGGCTCAGTGCTTCCGGCACCCTGCAGGATTATATCCTGCCCGACGGCAAGACCCTGGCCGCCATTCCGGCCGGCATCGGCAATACCATCACGGCCGAGAAGGTCAAGCTGGGTAAGATGCTCTTTTACGAAACGGCCCTCGGCCGCGACGCCGTTTGGCCCAGCGGGATGCGTACTTTCTCCTGCTCCAGCTGCCACGTGCCCGAAGCCGCCTTTACGGCCGGCGCCGCGCAGGGCATTGCCGACGGCGGCGTGGGTTTCGGCACCCTCGGCTCCGATCGCCGGTTGATGGATGACTTCCCCGAGGAACTGGCCGACGCGCAGGGTGCCCGCCCCCTCTCCATGCTGGGCGTGGCGTACGTGCAAAACTCCATGTGGGCCGGCCGTTTCGGTGCCCGCTTCAATAATGCCGATACCGAAAACCTGTGGGGCGTATTCGACCCCTCTACCGAAGTGAACCACCTGGGCCTGGACGGTCTGGAAGCCCAGAACATCGAGGGCACCATCGTGCACCGCATGAGCACCGACGCTTATCTGCTGGACACCCTCGGCTACCGCGAAATGTTCGACGATGCCTACTACGACTGGCCCGCCGGCGACGTGCGCTACGGCCGCGTGGCCATGAGTTTCGCGCTGTCCGCCTACATCCGTTCCATCCTGCCCGACCGCGCCCCCTGGCAAAAATGGCTGCGCGGCGACAAGACGGCCATGAACGAGGAGGAGACCCGCGGCGCACTGCTTTTCTTCGGCAAGGCCGGTTGCTACCGCTGCCACAACGGCCCCGCCCTGAACGGTAACCGTTTCGAGGCCCTGGGCGTAAACGACCTCTGCGACGTGCCCGGCGGTGCCATCCGCACCGGCCTGGAAGACCCCCGCAACCTGGGCCGCGGCGACTTTACCCGTCGCCCCGATGAACTCTACCAGTTCAAGGTACCCCAAGTCTACAATACGCGCGATATGCCGTTCTACTTCCACGGCAGCTCCAAGACCAGCCTGCGCGAGGTGATCGAGTATAAGAATGCCGGCATTAAGGAGAACCCCCGCGTTCCCGATGCGAACATCAGCGATTTTTTCCACCCCCTCAACCTGACCGCCGACGAGATGGACGACCTGGAAGCCTTCCTCTCCGAGGCCCTCCACGATCCCGACCTGACCCGCTACGCGCCCGCTTCGGTGTTATCCGGTAACTGCATGCCGAATAACGATCCGCAGAGTAGGGAGGATATTGGGTGTGAGTAGGTAGGTTAATTTCTAGCGTATATCAGGCGAAATTTAGTGCCAGGGAACGAACTATTGTTTCCGCACCATCCCTGTGCCCCTCCATTCCCTCTTCGGCAATCGGCTGATTGGTTAATGCCCTTGTCTCATAATTGCATTTTTAGCACTCGGGCGTGCCCCTGCCGAGCGGCAGGGTCGGTGCCTTCCAGGCTCGCTGTTCGCTCGGTGCTACGCACTCCGGCCCTGCGGGACCGGCCCTTCCAGGCACCTCACGCGGGGGGGGGAATGGGAGGCGTTGTCTGAACGAAGCACAGCGCAGAGAGTGCCGGACAGCCCAACAGGCCGCCGGTAGGCGGACGGGCACGCCCGAAGTATGGTAATGGTAGAGGGTATTGATTGGTCAGAGCATAGCTCCTCATCGGAGTAAAACTCCTCAACCGT